>JAFIGT010000030.1 GCA_017849585.1 Verrucomicrobium sp. | reverse complement strand
GCCAAACGCACTGTGGCCAACAACCCAACGAACCGTACCACCCCGCCGAAAATAACTCTGCCCCTGGCCTAAAAAATGGGAGCAGGTCAATCAGGTTAAATCCTCTCACTCAATCTGGACCAGGTTCAGGGGGCCCGATCAATACAGTATTTGAGGCCTCAATTCTCTGCTTATCGTTACACCTTCCCACTTGCGTAGATTTCTAATTATAATTCGTGAAAACTCACTTTTGAAGCCAATTCATTCTCTATCAATTACCTGCGCTTGTACGTAAACGTGCAGACCCTCGGATCGAGCCTTCCGGTCGACTCGCGACTCAGCGGTCAGCCAATGGGCCGGAATTTTGAAGATTCTCCCCAATCCCGGCATTGAACTCCGAATCGGTGAAAGGTTATCGACCGGGCTGACTGCCGTACCAGCGTTTCATGACCTCGGCCGCCGGCTTGTTCCAGACCGGGAAGCCCTTGTCTCCGCGCGGATCATCGCGCAGCCATGGCCGGTCATTCTGCTCTTCCCACTTCCACCAGTAGAGGCCCATCCACCACGGTTCATTCCAGAAGGCTTTGAGTACGGTATCGAGGAAGAGCGCTTGCTCGTCACCATTGTAGCCGCCGGGATTATCCCACCCGTAGGGCTTGGCGGTGGCGCCAGCCGTTGAACAACAGCCACATTCGGCAAAGTAAAACGGTTTTCCGAGAAGGCGGGCCGCTTCGCGGTAATAGTCTACGTCGGGCGCGATCCGGGCCAGCATTTGCTCCTGCGAAGCGCCGGGGCCGTCCGCGAGCGGGGTGTAAAAGCTCGATCCAAGCGAGTCGAGCTGCCGGAACCAGTGATCGGGTTGATCTCGCAATACTTTCACGAAATCCACATGCCGTGTATGGCCAGTGGTCAAGTGCCCGTGATAGACACTGCGAGCCGCGGACACCACGCGCAGCCAATGCTGTTGCTGATGCACGGTAAAATCGAGTTCACTGTCCAAGCCGTACGCCTCACAACCGGAGCGTTGAGCCAAAGAAGCATAATGAAGCGTGCGCTCCACCATGCTGTCAAACCAGCGAGTCCAATGATTCATGGGCTTGCCTGGAATGATCTCCACTTCATTGGGGAAGGAGACCTGAATACGCTGGGCCCCGTCCCAACATTCCAGCATGGGACGAAGCTGGACGCGCATTCCCTTGGAGTGGATGTAGTCGATGATCTCGCGCAATTCGTCATCGGCGGGCGTTTGCCGGAAATCCCGGTATTGGCGCGTGCTGGCAAAGGTGTCTTGCAGGACAATCACCACGAGGCAAATCCATTGGATGTTCAGTGAAGCCATGCGATCTACTTCCAGTCGTGCCGTTGGAGAGCCGTAGTAACCGTTGCGGGCGTAAAAACCAAAAGTCATGCCGCGATGAAGCGGTGCACTAACAGGATGAGTTGACATAAGAGGGGGTGATAGTTTGTTAGAGTTCGTTCGTAATGCGGAGTGAATCGATGCGTCCGGTTCCTCCTCCATAGAGATAGAAACCGACTCCCGTCATGGGAGACTTAGGCAAGGCTTTGGAGGGAGCTCCTCCCACCGCAATGGATTGCCCCGGCGTGAGAGCAAATTCAAGCCAGTCGAATACGTCCGTCGTGTAGGTGAGTTTCTTTTCGACGACTGCCGTATCAGCGATGGCAAAATCCTCCGCCAGTCCGAAACTGGTTGCCTGAAAAACTTCCGCGCTGGCGTACCATTTCCCTTCCACCTGAATCAAGACCCGGACGTGCAGGGTCTGTCCCTTTCCGGCGTGCATGCGCCACGAGATCGTGTGAGGTGCTTTTAGGGCCAGTCCCGTTTTAATGGCCGTATAGTTTTCAAAATTGGGCTCCTTCCGGCTCATGATGCAACCGAGAAAACCACGACTATCGGCGGGGTTGCCGCGTCCCCATGCGATCAGCAGCGAATTCAGTTCCGCACCTGAAACTTCGGTGAGGTCTTTAGCCTGCGCGCCGCCATAGCCGCACCAGCCAATGGACTTCAAGTTGTGATTGGCCGCCTGTGTGGCCGTATTGTTAAACGACTCTTCGAAAAGTGTCTCTGCGAGAAGTGAGGACGAGAAAAGAAGCAGGAGCCCCAGGCAGATATGGATTGGCATGATTTTCATAAATTCACGGCGCGCTATACCAGCGCGGGTCCGATGCGGTCAGAGTTTCGGAGAGTGCTTCGACATGACCGTCAACGAACAGATAGTTGGCATTCGTTCCGACATGACGCCGGGAGATTCCCTTGGCGGCCATAGACGCATCCCATTGGATGAACTGTTCGGTGTTTTCGTTGAACTCAACCACCATGATCGTATTCGCGGCGGATACTTTACCGCGATTGTATTGCCAATAGGTTTGCAGCTTGGTCATTTTGGCATTTAGGACATAGGAATACGCCCGATTGGGCGCTGTGCGTTTATTAAATGAGGGGCACACAAATACACCCGCCTCGTTCGGAAGGGGCGACTTGCCCATGGAGCTCTCCGGCATTCCCAGATAAGATTTCAGCTTCCAGCGCCAGGTCGTGTCTTCGGCGGGATAAACCTCCGGGAAATAATTACCATGCTCGTTGGCGTACAGGTTCATGGCTGTGCCGATTTGTCGGAGGTTTGAGGAACAAGCCACCAATTGAATCTTGGCCCAAACAGTTCCCAGCGCAGGTAAGAGCAACACACTCAGCACTCCCACGATACCGATCGTTACCAGCAATTCCGTCAAGGTGAAGCCACCGAGGGAATGGCTCCTAAATACGCGCCAATCCCAAATGGATGAAGGATGCGTCACGGTTTCTTTTCCACGTAAAACTTCAGATTGCGAAGGCTGAAGGCATAGCTGTTTTGCTTTGGATTACATCCCACTCGCAGCAGCCGGATCTGTTCCGGAAGAAGGGCCATGGGGTGGCTGCGAAAATCAATCGTTATCGTTTGCCATTGATCGTTGACCTTGAACGATGTTTCCGGTTGCTCCCCGTATACGATCTGGGAGGAATCCCGCGCATCCGAAAGTACGAGCATGCCGCTGCACTCTGTAGACTTGGGCGCCGCTCTGATTTCAAAGCTCAAGGCGAGAGCGCCGTTGAGGGCGTCCTTGGGAATCTTGAGGGCTGGATGAATCCAGCGGTCTACATTGTCAGTGAATGACACGGGAAAAGTAATTTCTCCCGATGCCGCATTGATTTGAATATCCATTTTTCCGGAGCTGTTTTTGATCCAGGAGCCAACGTCCATCGCCGGAATGGTGCGCTCCTCGCATTGTGCTGCGACCGTCGCAAGATCGGCCAGAACGGGTATGATCGCAGGGGCAACCTTGCGTCCGGGAAATTCCGCTCCCAACTTCACCATCGTGGCGCCAATCGGTGCCACCTTTGGGAAAACCAGCTTCACGGGCAGGGAGATGGTGCCTTGGGCGGGAACGGAAACCCTCTCGGGCAAGCCCTGAAGTTCATAGCCACTGCCAAGATTTTTGACGGCACCGGTGATCGCTTCATCGCTGAAGTTGTAGACTTCCACTGCGGCCTCGGCAGGAGATGAAGGAAATGAAGCGTAGGTTTGTGCTTGGGTTTTGAAGGCCGGGCCCAGCTTAATGCGAAGGATGGTCGAGAGCTCGGTAAGCGACGATTTCCTTTCGTTTTTTAACTCCAGCGCGAAGGCTGTCGCGGGAGTCAGTCCAGACAGCCCGTTGAGATACACTGCCGATGGTCCCACCCGCAGGCTATACTGTCCTTTTTCTACCGGAGTAAGCGAAGACACCTTGCCCATCAGGTCTACCAATTCCAAACGCTCTCCCGCGTACGGAAGGGAAATGGTTCGGTCCACATTGGACCAAATGACCAGCGTCTGCGTGCCTTTGCGCGGAGCGTTTTTGCCCGTACCGCATTGCGTAAACAAGTAAGCCTGCACACCAGTCCCGAGCGTGTAATCTCCCAATAATTGGGCATCACCCAGTTGATGCGTCAGATTAGACAAAGCGACGAATCCAGGTTTTACCATCCAGTCCCAACGCAACAGCCCCCATGCCTTGTTTCCATTCGCCTCGTTGAAGGCGGGCAGAACGAAGAAGAAAACCCGTTGGGCACCCAAGGCGTGTAGCGTGACTTCTGTTGTCACGACGCGCTCGGCTTGGGCTCTCGCTTGATCCGGTCCATGTTCGCGCCGATCCGACCCGGCCTGTAGCGGCGCCACATCGCCATTTCCTTCGTAGGCCAAGCCCACTTCCGTTACCCAAAGCGGTTTCTTTTCCAGACTATATGCAGTCAGGAGCGACTGCGTTTCACGCATCACGCGCGAATGGTATTTCGGGAGCAGATAGGTATGGAGATTAAAGGTGTCATAGTAATCTCCCATGCCATTGTCGAGCAGCAGTCGCAACATGCCTGCAGCGCGATGAATGTTCGAAATGGAACCATTGAGCACATTAACGTCCGGGTTGCCCTTCTTGAATCCGAGATAAGCGGCTTTTTGCGAAGCGGCGAAATCCCACGCCGGAATTTTCCTTTTCAGATCCGGCTCATTCCAAAATTCCCATGCCACTGTCCGTCCCTTAAATTGCCGCGCAGCCGCCTGCGAAAATTGGTATACCGCTGTCAAGTCGTAGAGCCCGTCCTTGGTCCAGGATGGAGAAGGTTTGGTCTCGGGAAAACTTTCATACAGACTGAGAATCTTGATCCCACGTTGTGCGAGCAAGGCGGCCGTGGTTTCATACGAACCCCACTCGTAAACGCCCGGTTTGGGATTGGTTGTTTCGAACCAGCCAAGTCGGTCGCGGATCATGCTGACGCCGCTGAGTTGGGCGATGTCGGCAATAACCTCATACGGTTTTTCCGGGTCGAGCTTGGTGCCCTTGACTCCCTTGCTGGCAGTCCAACTCAGCGCCGAGTCCACGGCAAAAGGGCTATCGGCATTCAACGTGCGCGTTGCCGGATCAGACACCAAGGCAAAGGGAATAGGCGGTTCCCACCGGACAGCCGTCTCACTTTTTACCTCCAGCTCAAAATAACCGCGAGGTAGCTTTTTGATGGGCAGCGCCGTCTCTCCTTCACTCAGGACGCCTTCCGCGCAGAGGTTGCCTTGCCAATCGTGTACCCGCCAGGAGTAGGTTTGCCCCGCCGGTTCGGTCAGATTGAATACGACTGACGCAGATTCCGTAAAAATATTGGCTGGTCTGGATGTCGTCAATCGAAGACGGGCGGAGTCAATGGGACTGGGATCGGCCACCAGTGGCGCGATGGACATCGATAGAAGCGTACTGACGAGGACGATGAGCTTTTTGTACATCTCTTGATTTCTCCCAACGGTTCAAACCGTTATTTTCACACCTTTTCGCTGACGATACAGGACTATGGCAAAAAAGGCTGAACTCGCCATTAGCGTAACGAGACCCGGTTCTGGCACCGAGGAAATTTCCAATGTATCCAGGCGTCCAGTCCCTCCACCCATGATGTAAAAACCAATGCCCGTAATGACCGAGGACTCCAGAGACTGCGTCAGCGCGCTTCCGAGGGAGAGGGAGTTACCTGAGTCCAGGGTGAAACTGCTCCAGGCCGAGGAGTTGGTCGTAAATGTGAAGGTCTTGGTAATGTCCGATGTGACGGCATTGGTGAAATCAGTTCCCGTCCCATACTGGCTGGGCGTGTAGTATCCGTAGCTCGTATCGCTGACATTGCTGGCATACCACGACCCGTTGACTTGCACCAGTAGCCGCAACCGCACCGTTGCGCCCGTACTTCCGTTCATCGTCCAACTAATGGTTGATCCAGTCAAATCAAGGTTTAAACCAGTTTCAATCGTGGCGTAACTGGTGTATTCGTTGGGATTCGATGTGCTGTTGTTGCCGATAATGGCCGCGAGATAGCCGGTGGCTGGTCCGGGATTCCCGGCAGCGCCGGAAACAAAGAGCGTATTGGAAGCCGCCACGCTACTGATATCGACCGCAGTGGCGCCACCATAAGCCTTCCATCCCATTGCGGAAAGGTTGGTGTTACTAGAGCTATCAAAAGTTTCTGAATAGATGACGCTGGCGTGGAGGCTCAGGCAAGCCATCCAAAGCGTGATTGCCCAAATCCACAGGCAGCATTCGGTCCGATTGAGGCGGAGGGGAGGAGTCATAGGTGGTTCCAAGTTGTCGTAAGTTGGTGAATACATTTAGAATGTCATTACACTCAACTTCATCCTTGCCTCATCTGCAATTCCAGCCTAATGCAACACTTGCATGAGAGTGAGCCTTCGTCTGATTGCCGAACAAGCCGGAGTCAACCCCGCCACCGTTTCCCGTGCCCTGCGAGGGCTGCACTGCGTGGATCCTTCCACTCGGGAACGCATTACCCAACTGGCGCAAAAACTCGGGTATATTCGAGATCCGATGTTATCCAATGCACTCGCTTTTGCCCGTCGCTCGGACAAACCTGTGTACCGGGAAACGCTTGCTTTCTTGGCCTTCGCCGAACCGAGCGCCTTCAAAGAGCTTCCCTGGCTCACGCAGATGTACCGTGGTGGACTCAATCGCGCCAAGGAGCTGGGGTATGCTGTGGAATGCCATCGCTTGCCTAGCGGAACGTCCGATCAAAGGGCGCTGAGTCGACAACTGAGGGCGCGTGGCATTCGGGGATGCATTGTTTGCCCGGTCAGTCCGCAGACCGAGTGGACGTCCATTTCACTCAATTTCGATTGGGATCACATGACAGGCATTCAAATCGGCCACGCCTTAATTTACCCGACCCTGCCAGCCATCACCCGCAATCTGCCCGATGATCTCTCAACCATGTTTGATCACCTCCATCGGCTCGGTTATCGTCGTATCGGGTTGGCCGTCAGCCGACACGGAGAAGAAACGCGGCGATGGGCCGTCCTCTCCGCATTGCTTCTCTTTCAGACTTTTCACCCGAAAGTTGAGATTTCGGTGCTTTTCCAGGACGAAAAAGAGTTCACTGCCTCGGCCTTTCGCCGCTGGCTGCGAAAGCGCAAACCGGACGTTGTCGTCGTCAATGGCCCCGGAGTTCTCGACTGGCTTAACGAAATTCAAATCCGCGTGCCACAAGATCTCGGCGTATGCCGCATCGACTGCCAAACCGGATGCCGGGAAAGCGGACTACAGACAAACTATCTAAACATGGGAAGAATGGCCGCGAATCAGTTGATCTCCATCCTAGAGCACGGCACGCCACTCACTTCCGATCCCACGGGCACTAACCTACTCCTAAGTCTTTCCAGTGAGTGGCATGATGGGCAAACGCTGCTTCCGGTGCGATGAGACGTCATGAGCCATATCGGTTTAGAGTTTCCGTGTCGGTCGATGGATGCTGTCTCGTTCTCGCGCCTACCGGCCCTACGGCTCGTTTGAGGACGAGCGGGGTTCCTTCCGCTGCGCTTCGGAACTCCCGCCACCCTCTTACACGAGGCGAGAACGGACTGCTTCTCACGGACTAGGCAACCCCAGGTCGAAAGGCCGACCTGGGGATTGGGACAGACTATTGCGGTACCATGGTTGGCGGCGCAGGCAGCGGAACCACTGGCTCCTTTTTCCGTCCGTACTGAGATAGATTTGGTCCCGGATCGGCCGGGAGCGGCACGGGCAGGGTGATCAACTCTTCACGACCGTCGGGGTGGACGTTCACGAACCTCGTGAGACGTTCCGGCAATTCCTTGTTCCAATCAAATTGAGTATACTTATGAGCGGTTTGTAGAATGAGTTTCCGATTTTTGCGAAACGTCTCTGACTCCACCGTTGGGCGGTAAAGTTCGAGAAGGTCTTCGCCAGCAGGTCCCTTTAGCCCGTTGGCTATGGCCAATGCCAATAGGTTAATCGTACTGATCTTGAAGTTGCTAGACGGTGTGATCTTTGTGAATGTACACAGTGCCGCGCGGAGAACGGCATAAGATTTAGCAGCGCTCAGAGCATCGACCGGAATGTCCTTGTTGTCGTTGATCAAAAAGTTCAATAGTTTAGTGGCTTTCACTTGGAGCTCAATACGTAGACAATCCTTGCACTGCTTGATGTGACCGGGATTGCGGCGCGTCATCTCAAGCGCCTTGTTGTACATTGTCAAAACGACGTTCGCCCCCTTCCAGCGGAGGTTGCGGTGATGATAGCGGTCCAGATCACTGGAATAACTTTCGGCATCACTATGTACGAAGATAAACTTGGCGTGGCTATGAGCTTGGATGACTTTGCGGGGATCACATGGAAGGTTGAGCGTAAAATGGACGCTCTTGAATAGGGGGCGTCTTTGTGGTTCCGTAGCAACCTCGTCTACGCGTTGGCTGATTATGGTCAGGGCTTTCTGGATCTCCTCATCCGAGCTCAGGCAAATACCGTTGCTCCCGTAGAGCACACGGGGTAGCGAGGCTTGCACGGATGTGATTAGAGATTGCTTAGCTGTGACTACGATTCCGGTTTCCACGTGGGTCATGCGGCAACCGAAGGTAGGGATCTGAATGTCAGATCCACAGGGGGTATGGGTCTTGCAGTGGGTAATCACCCATCCTCCGAGGTGGAACATGGTGCAGTTGCTAAGAGGGGCCCATAGCCATGTGCAAAGCTCATGCCGTGACGGGATGGAGGATAGGGCGAAAGGGCCGCTTGCTCGATTTAGCCGTGATAGCCAACCGTTCTGGCGCTTGCTCCCTTGCAGGCAGGCATGAGCTAGGGTCCGTCGTTCTTGGCGTGTCAGGTACAGCTCGTCGCGACAGGTGGTGTGAAAGGTTTCAAATATTTTGAGCGAAAACTGAAGCACTTCGAGATCGGATAACCTCTTGTATTCCGCAGATGGTTTCCACTTCATTTCAAGCGTAGGCTTTTCCCGTCGCCCATATTCGAGAAACTTTCTGATTTCGTTTAAATGGAACCTCAGAGTCTCTTCCGTCGAATTTGTGGACTTAGCTGGCTTCGGACCGTGCCTGCGTTTGGGTGGGTTTTTGCGAACTCCTCGAAAATTGACCAGTTTATCAAGAATTTTCTCCGCCTCATCTTGTTCATCTTCGCCAGCGTGAACATCTAGGCCGCTTATTAGACGTGTTCTTTCCTTTTCCGAAAGAAATGAGAGCAGAGCTCGAATGGCCATTTAGTCGTTATAAATCGACTCATATAAAAGGCAATCCCGAGACAAAGTCATCTTTAATACCGACTTTTCGGATGGCCTAAGACTGAGTCGGCACGATTGAAAACCATTCGTTACCTTGTTCAGGGGTGACAAGTTCGAGGTAGTTTTTTTGGATGACGCGGACGCTGTTCCCGGCTTCGCCTGCCACCTTGGGAATATCAGCTGTCTGGGCTACGCGGTAGCTGATGTAGCTATGTCGCAGTTTATTTTCGCCCATCGCCACCCCAAGTTTCTGTCCGAATACCGACCAGGAGTCCGTGAGGGTATGTGAGTTCTTCCACCTCGCGCAGATGCGCCCCTTCATCTTTCGATAGGGATGAAGCCATGCTTTTAGGTTTGGAAGGATGGGGACGAGTCGCTTCTGCTTGGTTTTAGTGATGGCTCCGGTGAGTCGGATGTACCCGTGGGTAAAATCGATATTCTCCCAATGCATCCGCCATAGTTCCTCGGTTCGGATTCCACTGAATACTTTGAGTACCAGAGTAGGTAACATCCATTCCGGGGCTGCGGCGAGTACGGTTCTCAGCTCTGGCACGGTGAGGATAAGAATATCAGAGTCGGGAACGTTAACTTGCGAGGTATCGTCTGCAGCGGTGGGAAGTCCTCGCGCCAGATAGCCTTTGCGTTGCAGATGATGGAAGAAACTACGAACTGTTTCCCGGTAGTTTTTGCGGGTGCGCAGCGAAGTACCTAATTCCTGAAGCCATTGATTGATTTCTTCCGAGGTGAGCGCGCTGATTTCTTTGCTGAACGCTTTGGAGAATTTACCTAGGCGAAGACGAAGGTCGCGCAAGTGATAGCCGGATCTCCCATCAGCCGCGACTTGCTTAAGGTACTCATCGATCAATTCGGGAATAGGTTTTGTCTTGGTGGTTTTACCGGCGTGGGCGGCGTAAAACTTCGAGGCTTCCAAGATGCGCTTTCCGCCGAGAATCTTGCATGCCTCGGCGTATTCGACCGCCACAAGATCGAGGGGGAGATTCAAATGAGCCAACGCCTCTTTAGCTCGGGAGACAATGCGAGCGTCCTCGCCTGTGAGTTCCAGAGCTCGGGTGTCGGTGTTAATCAGGTTAGCGACGACGCGACCAGCTTCAGCTCGGGCGGTCTCGTAATCATTGAAGCGCCGCCGGATTCGTGTGAGTCCTTCGTAGTAGCTGAGGACGTAGGAATTGTAGGTCTTCGAGTGCTTCTTGACCGGAGAACGAAAGATGGTGACTGTGGTTGCTCCCGCTTTAATTCTCACAGGGAAGGTGACTGCCATGGATTGGAGTGTCACAACTCTGTCACAAAAACGCAAGATTTTAGGCGTTTGAGAGGGCGGACGGGGAGGGATTCGAACCCTCGGTGGCTTTAACACCACAGCCGCTTTCCAGGCGACCGCACTAAACCACTATGCGACCCGTCCATTAAAAGACTGACAAAGGGCGGTTACTTTAATCGGAATTGCCCTTGGGTGGGAAGAAGATTTTACAGGAGAAATCGTTGGCGCAAAAATAGGTGGGAAATGGAGGAGGCATTTGCTCAGGGTTGGGCGGGGAGGCGGTTGAGTTTGATGCCGAATTCGAGGATGAGTCCGGTGTCGGCGAGGACGCGGACTTCTCCGAGCTGGATCTCGTCGTTGTTGCGCTTGGTGAAGAGGGTGAGGCGCCAGACGGGAGGGAGGTCGCCTTTGCCTTTGTCGAGGAAGTAATTGGCGCTGGTGATGGGGACGTTCTGGAGTTGGGGAGTTGCTTGAAGAATTTCGAGGGCTTTGGTGGAGTCGATGAGGAGTCGCGCGGGGGCGACGATTTCGTTTTTCTTGTAGGAGACGACGCGGAGTTTGCCGAGTTCGACGAAGCCTTCTTTGGCCGGGGCGGCGACGCCATCGGTGACGGTGACGGCGCGGACGTGTTGGTCGGCGGTGGGGTCCCAGTAGAGGAAGCGCCAGGAGGCGGGGGTGGGGCTGCCGGGACGGCGCGGACCGGTGATTTGCATGAGGTTGCCGCGCACGGCTTCGGGAATCATTTGTTCCGCGAGGGCCTTGGCCTGGAAAGCGCTGATTTGGGGGTGGATGTCTGGAGCTGGCGCGGCGGGTGGTTCTTCACCGGCGATCGGTTCGGGTGGTGGCAGGGCGATGGGAGTCGGTTGGGCTGGGAAAGGCAGGGGTGTGGGTTCGGGGGTGTGGGCGGCGGATTCTCCTTCAACGGGGAGGGCGCGCGGGGCTTGGAGAACGGGATCGCTGGGAGCGGATGTGGCTGAGGCGCTGGCGGTGGGAGGTTGTGAGGCCGGGGTGGATGTGACGGGCGGTTCTTCGTGAATGAGCATGGCGCGAACAACCCAGACGGTGACGGCGAGGACGATGGCAAAGAGGAGGAGGTCGCTGAATTTGAGTTTGCGGCGGCTCTTGCTGATTTCGTTGGCGAGCCACGTGTGCTGGGGATTCACGGCGGCTTGGGGGAGGCGTCGCGCCCATTCGGGGATGAGGCCACCAAAGGTGCTGCTGTGTTTGAGCGCCTGAAGGTCATCGACGAGGGAGAGGGCGTCGCGATAGCGATCCTCCTTTTTTTTGGCCATCATCTTTTTGCAGACTTCGGCCAGTTCTGGGGAGATGTCGGAACGGATCGCGCGTGGATCAGGAGTGGGGGAAAAGAGGATCTGGCCGACGGCGTTGTAGGGATTGGCGGCGGCATAGGGCGGGGTGCCGGTGAGGCATTCGTAGAGAGTCGCGCCGAGACTGTAGATGTCGTCCTGCGCATCCACGTTTTGCGCGTCGCGAATTTGTTCCGGGCTCATGTAGGACGGCGTGCCGACGGAGGCACCGGTCTGGGTGAGCTGGACTTGGGCGGCGGCGAAATCCTGCTTGGCGAGGCCGAGGTCGGCCAGCTTGGCGTTGCCGCGGTGATCGAGCATGATGTTGTCGGGCTTGATGTCGCGATGGACGATCTTGTGCTCGGCGGCGACGACGAGAGCCTGGGCGATGTCGAGGATGATGCGAAGTGCTTCGGATTCGGGCAGGGGGCCCTGACGCAGGCGTTGCGCGAGGGAGCCGCCGGAGATGTATTCGAAGACGATGTAGTAGAGACCGGTGGACTGGTCGAAGTCGGCATCCATGACGGAGACGACATTGGGGTGGCGGATCCGGGCGGCGAGCTGGGCTTCGCGGATGAAGCGCTGGGCGATTTCGACGCGTTCACGAGCCATGGCGGGGGGCAGAATCTTGAGCGCGACGTCGATCTGGAGGGTGGTATGGGTGGCGAGGTAAACGGCTCCCATGCCACCGGTGCCGAGTTCGCGGACGACCTTGCAGCGGCCGACGACATCTTCGGGGGCCAATTGGCCAAAAGCTGCGGGATGCGCGCCGACCCATTGGGGATCGGTCCACTCGCCGGAGAGGTTATCCTGGGATTCCTCGGGGAAATCCGATCGGTTGCCAACAGTCATTGCGCGGGGGAGACGTTTTTCGGTTTGTTTCTCTCGATACAACGAATCAACGGGAGGAAATTCCGCGATTTGTTGTATCGACCACCTCACCATGCCCCTGTCGAATGTCAAGGGCGGGGTAAAGACTCTGACGGGAGAATTTGTGATGTGGCTCCCAACCGCTCCCAACGGCTTCACTTTCTGTAAGTCCTTGATCCGCCCAAGTCGGGCGGCAAGTCCTGTGCAGGGCTTGGTGCGGAAGTCGTCATATTCGCACGATGTGGGCATGCGGGTATTTAAGCACAGAATGGCCGAGAGCGTTTGCGTTAGGTGAGCTATATGAGCTACGTGTGCGATATTTTTCGGCTTTTATGAGAAAAGGGACACCCAGACGCGGTGAGGATCATTAGAAATTGACAACTTGAGGCTTCTTAATCAGGCTCATAACTAATCAATCAGTAGCCATTCCGTGGCTGGTGGGTGGATTTTCAGTCACGGCTTAGCACACATTTACATCTACAAGGGGAGGGGAAGAGATGAAACGGATTCTGTGTCTGGCGGCCTTTGCGGCCTGCCTCGTTCAAGCGACGGTCACCCATGCGGCCGATGCGCCGGAATATGCGCCGGGCTTGTCTTTCGGCAAGACGGATCGACTGCCGAAAGTCTCGTCGCTGGCCGTGGGCAAGGACGATTTTCTCGTTGTCGCGGCGGGCAACAAAATCTTTATCTACGATCCGGCCAAGGAGCAGAGCGAGCGCAGTTTTGATTCCGGTTTCGATCGCGTCACCGCTGTGGCGGTGGAGGGCGAGACGATTTACGTCTTTTCACGCAAGGTCGAAACGAAGGACATGGAATATAATGGGCGCAAGTACAAGCGCGAGATTCCCATTGGCGCGCTCTGCAAGACGTATTCGTGGGACGGTACGTTGATCGGCGATCTGGAGCTGGATAATCTCAAGGACGTCATCAACGCCAAGGTGGTGGATGGAAAAATCTATGTCTCCGACTTTGGTGGCACCCATCTAGTTCGCGTGTTCGATGCGAAGACCGGCAAGGGGATCGACACCATCGGCAAGGATTTGCGTCTGTGTTGTGGCATCCTCGATTTCGCCATCGACCCGAAGACGGGCGAAGTGCTGATCGCCAACCTCGGGGCGTTCAAGCTCGAGCGCTACAGCGCGCAGGGCAATCTGCGTGGTTCCTTTGGCAAGCGGGGAAGCGATCTGGAAGATTTTCAGGGCTGCTGTAATCCGGTCAGCGCCGCCGTCCTGCCGGATAGC
The DNA here is from genome assembly GCA_017849585.1 of Verrucomicrobium sp. Taxonomy (GTDB): domain Bacteria; phylum Verrucomicrobiota; class Verrucomicrobiia; order Methylacidiphilales; family UBA1321; genus UBA1321. Next base: position 205,837 of record JAFIGT010000030.1, on the reverse strand, counting down.
AATCTCGTCGTGGTGGAAAAAGATCCGTCGCGGGTAAAGATCTACTCGCCCACCGGCAAGATGCTTTTTGCCTTCAAGGATCTGCAGGAATTGGTGAAGGGGTGCAATCAGGTTTCGGTCGTGGTGGATACGCAGGGGCGGGTTTACCTCGGCGTGAATTCCAGCGAGCGCTTCGTGTTGCAATACGTGCCGAAAACCTAGTTGAAGCATGAACCGGATTAAAGCCGCCATTTTGTATTGGGTCGCCGGATTGCTGGCTGGCGGCACCATGCTGGCGGCTTCGCTGACTGAAAAGGAAACGGCGCTGCGCCTGCAGGGCGGCGAGCAACCGAAGATCGGCAAGGCTCCGCTGAAGCTGGTCGTCGGGGTCAACGACATCTACTGCAAGGACAGTTCCTGCAAGTGCATTGAGCACATCGCCACGCGGCAGTATGCCGAGTTCCTCCGCGCGTTGAAGGAGCGGTACAACATCGAGCTGCAATTCGTTTACATGATTGAGCCTTACGATCTGGACAAGGCGTTCGTGGCCGGAAAATACGATGCGGTGCTTACCAAGCCATGGCTCGTCTTTCACCGACCCGAAGGGCGCAGCACGCAGATGGTGCGCGTGGCGGATTTGCAGGATTTCGAGCGCAACACCAGCCTCTGGGGAGTTGTGATCGTGCCGAAGAATTCACCGATCAAAAAGATGGCCGATATTTCCGGTCGCCGCGTGGCCTATGGCCAGACGGATGCCTACGAAAAACATCAGGGTGCGCTCGCCCTCTTTCAGCGCGAAGGGCTCAAGATCGCGGCGGACAAGTGGATCGAAAGGGCGAGCTGTCTCGAATGTCTCGACTTGTTGATGAAGGGCGAAGCGGATGTGGCGGTGATCAGTAACTACGCGCTGACGGCCGATTGCGCGGTTGATGTGACCACCCCGGAGGCGTGGCGTGTGATCGGGCAGACGGAGAAAATTCCGCTCACCAGTTTTATGGTCGATCTCAAGCGCGTCACGCGCGACGACGCCTGGCGGTTGCAACGCGCGCTCATTGAGCTTTCTACCCAATCGCTGCCGAAGTCGATGTGCGGCGGTGGCTTCGTTGAAGCAGTTTCATGGAAAATCCCGCGAGCCACACCATGAAACCAAGCCCGACACGCCGCCAATTCCTTATGACGCTGGGCCGCGTGCTCGGCATCACGGCGCTGGCCGGAGTGGCGGCCCGGGTTTGTCTGGGTGGCCGCGCCGATGCGGAATTCATTCAGCCACCGCATCGTTACGGGTGGCAGATCAATCCGGAAGCGTGCACCTACTGCGGTCTGTGCGAAACGGCGTGCGTGCGTGGACCGTCGGCCGTGAAGGCGGTCAACGATCAGAAAAAATGTTCCAATTGCGTGGCCTGCTACGGACATCTGTGCGACTTGAAAACGCCAAGCGCGCTCATCGCCACGACGACCAAACTGATCTGTCCGCACGGGGCGGTGCAGCGCAACCACTTCTTCGGTGGACTCGACGGGGCGTATCTTTACTCCATCGATGCCGACCGTTGCACCGGCTGTGCCCAGTGTGCGAAGCAATGCAATGCGCATGGCAGCCAGTCGATGTTCCTCGTTATCCGGCCAGACCTTTGTCTGGGCTGCAATGAATGCGCCATCGCGCGTGCGTGCCCGAGTCATGCGGTGGAGCGGGTTCCGTTGTATCCGATCGACGATTTTCGCGGCGAATACATGCCGGAGGTGACGTGACGTTGTCCGACTTTGCGGCCAAGCCGTGGATTCTGGTGGTGCTGCTTTTATGGGGCTTGATGGGAACCGGGATGATGGCATCCGACGGCGAGGCATTCGACCCCGGAAAAGCGACCGGGCCGGAAATCCAGGCGCACCGGGATCAATACATCCCGCAGGAATATCCCTCTCCCGCGCGGACCTGGTTCTATGCCGATGTGGCGGTAGTGGCCGCGTTGCTCGTGAGCGGTGTTTGGCTGGTGCGTACTCATCGCCCGGCGCGCTGGATCACCGCGCAACTGGCGTTGGCGCTGCTCTATTTGGGTTTTATCCGGGGTGGTTGCATTTGTCCTGTGGGTGCGACGGCGAATGTGCTGCTGGGCGTCGCGCATCCGGAATTGGTCGGACTGGCGACGTTGGTGCTTTTTCTCGTGCCGCTGGTGATGGCGCTGGCGAGCGGACGCATTTTCTGTGGAACGGTTTGTCCGTTGGGCGCGGTGCAGCAGTTGTTGTCGCGCCGGGAGGTTAGGCCACTGCCATCGTGGCTGCACCGGACGTTGCTTGTACTGCCAGTGCTGTTGCTGGTGGCGACAGTCGGCGTGGTCTGGTTCGGGTTCGGCTTTCTGCCGTGTCAACTGGACCCGTACAAGCCGCTCTATTTTCAGGGACACGCCTGGACGCAGAAAGTGATCGCGCTCGTGACGGGCGGCTATGCCGAACCCAAGTGGATTCTGGCCGGGAGTGGTCTGGCGTGGTCGATCCTGGTGGCGTCGTTGATTGCCGGTTGGTTTATCCCGCGCGTGTTTTGCCGCTACGTCTGCCCTTACGGAGTTTTATTGGGGGCACTGGCCGCAGTGGGTTTCTGGCGCCGGGAGATTAATGCGGAGACCTGCGTCCAGTGCGAGCGTTGTGTGAAGCATTGTCCCGTGCAGGCGATCGAGCCATCGGACACAGCCAAAACATTGCGACTCTCTTCCTACCAATGCGTGCAATGCGGCCAATGCACGGAGATTTGCAAGCGGCAATCGATTTCCTCCTGAACACATCCTGCTGGAAGCGCACTGGTGTGTACATGGTGAGGCGTCGGCTGATGACAAACCTTGCAAAAGCACTTCAGTCTAGTGTCTAATTGCAAAGGAAGTAAACTCACTGACCTTTTCAATGAAGTACCAATAGATGAGTGACATCCCGCCTGACAATTCAAAGTTTGTGGAAGAGATTCGGCATCAAGACAAGGTGCTGGCCATCATCGTCCGCTCGCAGTTCAATGCACCGGGCATTCATTTTTTCACGACACCCGATTTCTCCCAGCAACTGGCGTACATCAAGCATCCTCCCGGAAAGGTGATCGATGCTCATTATCACGTTCCGAGGAAATGCCACGTGGAGTTGACGCAGGAAGTGTTGATTATCAAGCGCGGTAAGCTGCGGGTGGATTTCTATCGGGACGACCAGAGTTATCTGGAGAGCCGGATTCTTGCCGATGGCGATATCATTCTCCTGGCGCAGGGTGCGCACGGGTTTGAGGTGTTGGAGGATCTGGAGATGGTGGAAGTGAAGCAGGGGCCTTACACTGGGGAGGAAGAAAAGGTGCGGTTCACGCATTCCCGGCCCGGTCCACTAAGAGTTTCATGAGCACGCCCTTCATTCCGGTAAACGAGCCGCGTCTGACTGGAAACGAAAAAGCGTATTTACGCGAGTGCATCGAGAGTGGGTGGATTTCCTCGGAAGGCCCGTTTGTTTCCAAGTTTGAGGAGGCGATGGCACGGAAAACGGGACGACGCCACGGCATCGCCGTTTGCAATGGATCGGCCGCATTGGAGGTCGCGATCGCTTGTCTCGACCTCGGTCCAGGCGATGAAGTCATTCTGCCCACGTTTACCATTATCTCCTGCGCGGCGGCCATTGTGCGGGCGGGAGCGACTCCGGTCCTGATCGATTCCGATTTGAGCACGTGGAATTTGCGCGTGGACGAGATCGAATCCCGGATCACCAGCCGCACGCGAGCCATTCTGGTGGTGCACCTTTACGGGCTTCCGGTGGAGATGAATCCGGTGCTCGCGCTGGCGCGGAAATACGGTCTGAAGATTATCGAGGATGCGGCCGAGGCGCTGGGACAAACGGAATCCGGAAAACCGTGCGGCAGCTTTGGCGAAATCAGTACCTTGAGTTTTTATCCGAACAAATTGATTACCGCCGGCGAAGGCGGAATGGTGCTGACGGATGATGATCGGCTGGCCGAGCGGGCGCGGAGTTTGCGCAATCTTTGCTTTGGGAAGACGCAACGTTTCATGCATGAGGAGTTGGGCTGGAACTTTCGACTTTCCAATCTGAATGCCGCAGTCGGTCTGGCCCAGAGCGAGCGTTGGGAGGAATCGATCGCGAAGAAGCGGCAGATCGGCCGCCGCTACACCGAATTGCTGGCGGGATTGCCCCAGGTTCAGTTGCCGCTCGAGCGCACCGCCACGGCGGAGAATCTTTATTGGGTTTATGGATTGGTGCTGACGGAGAGCGCCGGATTGACGGCGGAAGAGGCGATGCAAAAACTGGCGGCAAAGGGAGTCGGCACGCGTCCCTTTTTCTGGCCGATGCACCAACAACCGGCGTTCACCAAGCGGGGGTTGTTTCACGGAGAAAGTCATCCCAACGCGGAATTGCTCGCGCGGCGGGGATTTTATCTCCCGAGCGGCTTGGCGCTGACCGAGGAGCAATTGCTGATCACCGCCGACGCGGTGCGCTCTCTATGGGCCTGAAAGTTTTCACTCATAGCGCGGACTATTACGACGCGCTGTACCGGAATAAAGCGTATGGCCGGGAGGCGGAGTTTGTCCTGCAGCGGTTGAAGAAACACGGGGCGAATTTCGAATCGATTCTGGAGCTGGGCTGCGGCACGGGCGCGTATACGAAAGAGTTGGCGCGGCACTGCCAACGTGTCGTCGGTGTGGATTTCAGTGCGGCGATGTTGCGTCGGGCCCGGATCAAAAAGAGAGAGTGGAAACCGGAGCTCGCATCACGCGTGACGTTTCGGAGATCGGACTTGCGGACCTTGCGCCTGAAGCGTCGGTTCGACGTGGTGGCGATGCTGTTTCATGTACTGAGTTATCAAACGCGGATGCGTGATCTGCAGGCGGCATTTCGAACCGCCGCGCAACAGGTGAGGCCCGGAGGCCATTTCGTCTTTGATTTCTGGTATGGCCCCGGCGTGCAGCAGGACCCGCCCGGCCCGCGCGTGAAGCGTTGCGCGATGGAGGCGGGAGAATTGGTGCGCGAGGCGACTCCGGCGGTCTTCCCGAAGCGCAATCTGGTACGCGTGCATTATGATTTTCGATTCCAACCGAAGGGCCCGGGCCGGGTGACGCACACGACGGAAGATCACTGGATGCGGTATTTATTCCGGGTGGAAATCGAAGCGCTGAGCGCGGCCCATGGATTCCGCGTGGTGGAATTCGGCGAGTGGATGACGGGCCGGAAACCAACGCGGAAGACGTGGAATGCGTATGCGGTGGCGGTGCGGGAGTGATGTTCGCCGCACCGCTGGGCGCTAGTCGCGCTTGTAAGTGAGGATTTTCTCGGTGTACTTGGCGAGCATGTCGAACTCGAGGTTCACTTCGCTGCCGGGGGCGCGGGTGTGGAGATTGGTGACGTCGCGCGTGTGCGGAATGATCCAGACGGTGAGGGAGGTTTTGGTGACTTTGCCGACGGTGAGGCTGATGCCGTCGAGGGCGATGGAGCCTTTCGGCACAAGATAGATGGCTTGGCGCGGATCAATCATCACTTCGATTTCGTAGTCCTTGCCGATCTGGTCAAAGCGCAGGACGCGGCCGGTGCAATCGATATGCCCGGTGACGAAGTGGCCGCCGATGCGGTCGCCGACGCAGAGGGAGCGCTCGAGGTTGACGATGCTGCCGGGCTGGAGATGCTTGAGGTTGGTGCACTCGAGCGTTTCGTTGAGCAGGTCGAACGAGAGGAGGGAGCCCTGAATATCGACCACGGTGAGGCAGCAGCCGTTATTGGCCACGCTGTCGCCGAGTTTGATGCCTTGCGCAATCGCGCCTGCATCGATGACAAACCGAACCGATTGTTCGGTGGGTTCGCGTTGGATGACGCTGCCCGTTCCTTCGACAATTCCGCTAAACATCCTTCAAGTTAAGAACAAGGAAAGCGAGCTGTCCATGGTCAAATTCAGCGCGAGGGCGGGCCAGATACCGGTGCCGTGCAGGAATCGCTTGATCAGGGTGTGGGCCAAGGGCTGAAGATGCTGCGGCAACCGGTCTTCGCGCAAGCGGTAGTGACCATCTTGCGCATCAAAATCAAGGTCTGCGGTGTCGGTGATTTCCTGTTCCCAATGGGTGGACGTATACTGGGGACGTACGACGTAACCACGTTTCTGGCTACTGAGCCGGGTGTCGATGCGGAGCTGGACTTGTGTCGGGGAGCGGTATTTGTAGTGCTTGAAAAGGATGCGTTCTTTCGCGGGGATGCCCATGTGACGAGGCCAGCCGTCGTTTTCACTCCAGATCATATCGGGGCGATAGCGGAAGAAGCGGGGCTCGGCATTTTCGGCGCGATAGTAGCGAATGGAGTTCAGCAATTCGCGCATGGGGAGGGTGAAGTCGAGTTGGGCGATGTCCCCATGGGTGAGGTAATATTCGACCGCGACGCCCCACACCACGTGCTGCCACGCCGGGATGGCGGTGAGAAATGCGCGGGGATCATGAATATAAAACTCGTCGGCATCGAGAGAGCACCACCAGTCGCCCTCCGCGGCTTCGTGGCGATAGGCGTTGAAGATTTCCGCACGGAGTGATTCCTGGAAGACCTTGCCATTTTGACGCCATGGCACGATTTTCTCGTTTTGCATGGCGACGACTTTTTCCCAGGTGTCGTCGGTGCTTTGACCATCGTAGACGAAAATGCGGTCGGCCCAGAGGGACGCGGATCGGAGACATTCTTCAATGATGTCGCCTTCATTTTTGACGACGCAGAGAGCAAAGATTTTCATGCTAGGGTGTGTCTGCGGTTCAGTCAGGGCCAGAGGCCAAGTCCATGCATGGTGCGTTTGAGAATAGCTTGGTACCACGGGGAGAGATGATTTGGCAGGCGATCCTTGCGCAGGATATATTGGCCGTCTTTTTGATCGAAATCGAGATCGATTAGTTGGGCGATGGCTTGCTTCCAGTCCGTGTCGCGGTATTGATCGCGCACGACAAATCCACGTCTCTGGTTATCGAGGCGGGTATCGATGCGAAGCTGGATTTGCTGCGGAGAGCGGTACTTGTAGTGACGGTAGAGTGGCCGCTCCGCTGTGGCGATTCCCATGTGCCGGGGACGACCTTCGTTTTCGTTCCAGACGAGTTTGGAGCGGTGCTTGAAGAAACGGGGTTCGGAATTTTCAGCGCGGTAGTAGCGCAGGGATTTGAGGATTTCGGCGGTTGGGGAATGGAAGTCGATGTGTTGGAGGTCGTGTTGCGTGAGGTAGTATTCGACGGCTATTCCCCAGACGACATGCTCCCGGCGTGGCACGCGGGCGAGAAAACGGCGGGGATCTTCAACGTAGAATTCATCGGCATCAAGGTGGCACCACCAATCGCCCTCGGCGGCTTCATGACGGTGGGCGTTGAAAATTTCTGCGCGCAATGATTCCTGGAAGACCTTGCCATCCTGACGCCAGGGAACAATCTTCTCGTTCTGCATGGCGATGACTTTTTCCCAGGTGCCATCGATGCTTTGGCCGTCGTAGACGAAAATGCGGTCGGCCCAGAGGGAGGTGGACCGAAGACATTCTTCAATAATGTCGCCTTCGTTTTTGACGACGCAGAGGGCGAAGATTTTCATTGGACTGCGGTCCTACGTTGCTCCCCAAAATTCGCGAAAGGCGTGGTCCCAGCTGCGTTCGTCGCGAATCTCACGGGAGAGTTGATCCCGTTCGTCGCGGGTGGGGAGTTTTTGCAGCATGGCGGCGAGGCCGTCGACCCAAGCGGCGGTCTGTCGCGCCGGGAGGACGCGGCCATGATGCGCGGAGCGGACGAGTTCCTTGGGCCCCCCCACGTCGGAGACTGCCACGGGAAGTCCGGCGGCCATGGCTTCGATGACGACATTGCCGAAGGTATCGGTGGTACTGGGGAAGACAAAGAGATCGGCCGAAGCGTAGGCGGTGGCGAGTTCCTGCCCGCGCAGGACGCCGGTGAAAATGGCTCCGGGGAGCAACGCCTCGAGTTCGGCGCGATAGGGGCCTTCGCCGACGAAGGCGGGTGTGAATTCGAGTCCGCGTTTTTTTAGTGCGGGAATGATCTCGGCTAGGAAGGCGAGTTCCTTTTCCTTGGAGATGCGGCCGACGTAGAGCATGACGGGACCGCGCGCGCCGCGCTTTTTCCAGAACTCAGGCTGGTGATGCTTGATGTTGAAGAGGTCCACGTCGAGGCCGCGCGGGAGGATGCGCAGCTTGTGTGCCGCGATGCCGCGCTCGATCCAGCGTTGACGATAGAAATCGGAGTTGGAGTAGATGAGATCAAACTGACTGTAGAACCACTGCATGTAGTTCCAGACCATCGTTTCCATGAAGGCGTCGTCGCTGAGGAAGCGGGCGTACTGCGGGAAATCGGTGTGGTAGATGCCGCTCATCGGCAACCCGAGGAGTTTGCCTGCCGCTAGGGCGCTGAGACCAACAGGACCGGGCGTGCTGATGATCAGCTCGGTGAAGCCTTCGCGCTGGATGTAGTCGATGATGTCGAGCACGGGCGGGAAGCTGAGCTTCTGCAGTTCGTATTCAGGAATCTCGAATTCACCGACTGGCGGGAAGTTCTTGATCGGAATGTCGGTGATCGAAATCGCCGGGCGCGAGGTGACAACGACGAGTTCCGCCCCGGCCTTGAGTGCGGACTGGCTCATGGTGTGGATGGTGCGCGCTACGCCGTTGACGTCCTCAAGCGTGTCGGTGAACCAGGCGCGTTTGCGGTTCTGCAACGGTGGCGGCATGGAACCGGTGAGGCGTTGCGTGGCGGTGCGCAGCAGCGGACGGTCGGGCGCTTGCTGACGAAAGGCGACGAGGTACGGCAGGATGGCGCTCGCAACGGGGAGGAGTCCGGTGAGGGACTGGAGCGCGTCGAGGGCGTTGCCCCGCTGGAGGCGGGCCTGAAATTGCTGGCAGAGGCGGTAGGAGAGTTGATTGGTCAGGTACGACGCCATGCGGAAGGAACGGCGCGAGGCGTTGGGTTCCGCCGCGATGATGCCGTCGAGCGCAGATTTCACTTTGGGGTCGGTGAAAAAGCCGCCGATTTCGCGTGCGAGGGAGGCCTCGCCCGGCTTGACGAAGTCGAAAGCTTGCCCGGTGCGGACAGCCTCGGTGATGTGGCCGATTTTTTCCCCGAGCGAGAACGCTGCGGGATTTTGTCCCGCGATGAAACGCTCGGCCATTTTATTGAGCAGCGAGGCGCCGAGTGGGGCGGTGGATTTGAGCCGGTCCTGCGCGTAGTTGAAGACGGTGGTGTAGAGGCTGCTGGAGAATTCGAGCGGATTGCCGTAGGGGCCACGCGGGGCGACTTCGCCGCGTTCGAGCGCGGCAAAGAAATCGGCAAGAGTGCTGCCCGTGGCCGTCTCGGTGTAGGTGCGACCGGGGTTGAGTCCGCTGTGATCGTCGGAGCCGCCGGTGAGGATCTTGAGGTGGGCGTTCTCGTGCGTCGGCGCGAGGTTGTGACGATTGGCCAACTCTTCGATCTTCGTGGGCGAGAGCGACGCAAGGCAGTAGTTGGCCATTTCCTGCGCGAGCGGTTCGCGGTTGCCGTTGCTGCCTTCGAAGCAGCGGAAGAGCAGGATGAGTTTTTCGAAATGATCGACGGTGAGTTGCTGGTTGATCGCAACAAGTCCGTGTGCGACGGCATGCGGGATCTTTTGCTGGAGCAGATAGTTGCTGAGATCGTAGATGCTGGGACGGATTTTCTGGATTTCCTCGTGTTGCGCCTCGGTGATGTTCCAGACGAGGAGATGAATCTTGCAGCCGTCGGGGAAATAGGTGGTGACTTCCTCGCTGAGGAAGACGTCAGGGTGGTGCGCGATGGAGAGCGCGCCGTCGATGCGGTTGTGGTCGGTGATGGTTTTGAACGCCATTCCTGCCTGATGCAGTTTCTGGTAAAGCGCCTCAGGCTTGCTGTAGCTCTGCGGCATGCCGAGTTTGCGCAGGATCCACTCCGAGGGGCGATCCGAATAAAGGGAGTGGAGGTGAAGGTCAACGCGCAACATATTGGGCGTAAGTAGTCGGTTGAAAGCCCTCTTGCAAGGCTGTTTTCACGAACCCCGCGATTTGTTGCCGGATTGGCGCGAAGTGGAGATCGTGCGGGTGCAGGCTGAGTCGCATGAGCGGTGTCTGTCGCAATTTGCCAAAGAGATACTGGTTCCAGCGGAAGGAGGCGAAACGACGCCACGCCGCGCGGGTGCTGTAACAAAGCGATTGGGAGGGGACCGGTGCGGAGGTCGCGGGGCTGTCACCAAAGGGCAGTATTTCTGTCAGGCGATTCGTATAACGAAATCCCATGCGGCGTAACAGCGATGGCAGGGTGGGTGACATGAGCCAGGCGGGCGCGATGAAACCATTGGCGTGCCAGCCGAATTGTTGAAAGAGTTCGAGTCCGCGGTGGAGGCGAAGCTTGGCCTCGATGTCGGGAAGATCGAGGAATTCGGCTTCATGGTTGGTGTAGAGTCGGGTCCAGAAGACATTCGAGAGCGTGTCAGCCTGTCCCTCTCGATCGTGATAGTACCCGTGCAGGACTAGATCGTGACCGGCGGCTTGACGTTCGCGGAGCGAGGCGGCGATGGAGTCGGTCCATTTCGCGGCTTGCTGCTGATGGTGAAATTCCGGAACGAGGAGAAGGCTGCAGCGGTTGACACCCAGCTCGGCGAGGAATTGGAGTTGCGCCTCGATGTCATTCCACGATCCGGGATGCACGTCGTGCAGGGAGACGATGAGGTGGCGGGCATGGTGCGACATGGCAGGTTATTCATTAACCGCTTTTATCGCCCGCCGATCAAGGGAAAAGGCGCGCGATTTTAGGTCGCGGAAGATTCCGTTGTGGATGAGGCTGCCCGTGCCTGCTTCTTGCGTTCGCGGGCGAGGTCGAGTCCGTAGAGATTCGGGTTCTGGGTGAGATCCTTGAGGATCGTATGGAGGAAAATCTTCTTGGGATAGACTTCGCGGAATTTGGTGACTTCCACACAGCCGAGCGATTGGAAGCCGTAGTGCTCGAACATGCGCGAACTGCGGCGGTCCTCATACTGCACCATTTGCGCGTAGATCGCCTTTGCTCCTTTTTCGTGGAAACGTTCGAGGAGTTTTTGCAACGCGGCGGCGGTGTGGGCGACTTTGCGTGCTTCGGGAAGGACGTTGAAATGGAAGTGCGGTGTGTTCTTGGGCGTGACTGGCATTTCCTTGCGGCTGTTCCGGATGATCCAGTTCACGTAGCGGCGGGTGGCGGCGTTGTAGGGGCGGGTGAAGTATCGCCACGCGCCGGTGAGGGCGAGGACGACGTTATGCCACGCTTCGTAGCGGCTGTGTTTGCCGGGGTAGAGGCAGCCCATGACGTAGCCTTTGATCTCGCCGTCGATTTCAAGAACGACGGTGTGCTCGGGCTCGATGTCTGTGTAGTAGCTGGTGAGGTAATCGGCGAAGAGTTCGTAGTCTTCGAAAACAGGGTCGATCGGTGTGCCGAGATAACCGGTCTGACAGCAGATGCGGCGGACGGCAGCGCGGTCGCGGGGTTCGTAGAAGCGTACAGTGAAGGGGGCTCGTTCGCTCATGGAAGTTTAGCGGGGGGCGGAGAGGGTGAACGATTTGCCGTAGTAGACGGGATGGGCGTCCTGTTCGTGCGCGGCGGTGTAGTAGGCCCATTGTTCGCGGAAGACGCGGGTCCAGCTGAACTTGTCGTGCACGGCGACAGAAGCCTGTTTGCCGAGCGTGGGGAGATCCAGGCGGCTCATGCGCACGATGGCATCGGCAAGCGCAATGGGTTCGTTTTTGTCGGCCCATTGATCGAGGCCAATCATGACGTTGGCATCCATGTAGCTGCCGCGTATGCCAACCGCGGGGCAGCCGCAGGCCTGGGCTTCGAGCACGACGAGGCCGAACGTTTCGCAGACGCCGGGATGGACGAAGAGATTGGCCATGCGGTAGTAGCGGGCGAGAGCGGCGTTGTCGTTGAGGTAGTGACGCCAGGTAAGCGCGTTGGTTTCGTGGCGAACGTCGGGCAGGAGCCGGCGCAGCGGGCCGTCGCCAATGATGACGAGGTGGAACTTGCCGGGATGCTTTTCGTTCAGGTGCCGAAACGCATTCAGCAAAACGGGAATGTTCTTCTCGCCGGAGAGGCGGCCCACGTAGAGCAGGACAAAGGCGTCGGCGGGAATGCCGAGCTGCTTGCGGAGTTCGGTGTCGGAGGGACCGGGGCAGAACTTCTCGATGTCGACGCCGAGCTTGAGTGTCACCGCATTATCAACACCCCAGCGGATCAAGAGATCGCGCAAGTGATCGGACGGGACGAGGGTGTGGTGAAACTGGCTGTAGAGTTTGACGATGTAATCCTGCGCGTAGGCCATGACGGCGTCGCGCAACCACGAACCGCCGTATTTGAGGACGGTGCGGAGGTAGGCTTCGGGAAAGTGGGAGTGATAGAAGCCGAAGACGGGAATGTGCAGTTCGCGCCCCGCCCGTTGCGCGGACCACGCGAGATGGTAGGGATCGCCGGATTCGATGACGTCGGGACGGATGTCGTCGAGGAAATCGCGTACCAGCCGGGTGTTGAGCAGCAGCCGATAGCGTGACGTGCGGTCGAGGCGTGGAGATTGGACCGTGAGCGTGTGGAGACGGCCCTCGGTGGAATGGCGGGTGGTTTCGCCGGGTACGATGAGGTAGTGCTCGTCCGTGGTGTGGCGCTCAATGTAACGGCGCTTTTCCGTGATATAGCGTTTCACCCCGCCGCTGACCGGCGAATAGAATTGGGTGAGGTCGCAAATTTTCACGATGACAAATACCGGAGGCTGTCACTGATCCGGCGTGCGGGGCGAGGGCGGGCTTCGCTAACCGCACGCACGGATACAGGAGGGCAGGGATTGATCCTGCTAGTTTTTGATCTGGTTACCGTTGATCTCGAACAGCGAGCTCACCGATTCACTGTAGTAAATGCGCTTGATCGCTTCGCCCAGCATGTCGGCGACGCTCAGGACGGTGATCTTGACGCCGGGAATTTCGCGGACCGGGGTGCTGTTGGTAGTGATGAGTTCGTCCAGTTCGGGGCAGCCCTTGAGGCGTTCTGCGGCGAGATCGCTCAGAATGGCGTGCGAGACACCGGCGATGACTGTCTTGGCGCCGTGCGCCTTGACGATACGCGCGGCGGAGGTGAGGGTGCCGGCGGTCTCGGTCAAGTCATCGACGAGGAGAACGTCCTTATCCTTGACGTCGCCGACGACGTAGAGGGCTTCCGTCTTGGTGGCGCTGACGCGGCGCTTGGCCACGATGGCGAGTCCCGCTCCGAGGAGCTGGGAATAGGCCGAGGCCATCTTCATGCCGCCGACGTCTGGAGAGACGACGACGAGGTTGCTCAGATTTTTAGTCGCGAGATAGCGATAGAGCACCGGCGCGGCGTAAAGGTGATCGACGGGGATGTCGAAGAATCCCTGAATCTGCTGGGCGTGCAGATCCATGCAGAGCACGCGGTTGGCACCGCTGGCGACGAGGAGATTGGCCACGAGCTTGGCGGTGATCGGTACGCGGGGTTGATCCTTGCGATCCTGACGAGCGTAGCCGTAGAAGGGAACCACGGCGGTAATGCGTTTGGCGCTGGCGCGGCGGGCGGCATCAATCATGATGAGGAGTTCCATCAGATTGTGATTGGTGGGAGGCGCGGTGGGCTGGACGATGAAGATGTCACGGCCACGAATATTCTCGTTGATCTTCACGAAGGTTTCCCCGTCTGGGAAGGTGGTGACAGTCGCGTCGCTCACGCTCGTGCCGAGATACTTGGCAATGGCTTCAGCCAACGGGCGATTGGCGGAGCCGGAGAAAATTTTGAGAGTAGAATCCATGGTTTGTTTAGTGTCTAAAAAGCGGGAGGCAAGGGCAAGGATAAACGTGCACGGGAGGGGTGAATGAGAGAGGGGAATTTTATTATTTGCAAGTTGCTTGCATTTAATAAGAGGCTACTCTATATAGGCTTCCATGAAATCAATTCTCATTGCATTTTCGGTGCTGTTGTCCCTGATTTCCACGATGTGGGCGGCTCCGGTGAAGGTCGCGTCGCTGTCGACGATTTTGACGGATGTGGTTCGTGAGGTGGGTGGTGACAAGGTGACGGTGACCGGGCTGGTGAAGCCGGGAGTGGACCCGCACGATTTTCAGCCGAGTCCGGCCGATCTGAAGAAGATTGCGGAGGCGGATCTTGTTTTGGCGAGCGGGTTGGGCATGGAGGGCTATTTGTCGAAGTTGGAAACGAGTTCCGGTGGCAAGGCGAAGTGGATCGAGGTGGGTAACCGCCTAAAACTTCCGCCGTTGAAGTTGGCGCATGAGGAAGAAGGTGGGGAAAAGGGGCACGATCACCATCATCACGATGGGGAATCGGAGCAGGACCCGCACTGGTTTCACAGCATCGCCAACGTGAGTCAGGCCGTGACGGTGGTGGAAAAAGCGTTGAGCGAGCTTTCCCCGGCAGACAAGGCCTATTTCGCCAAGCGGGCGGCGGACTATCAGGTGCGGCTGGAGGCGCTGGCCAAGTGGGCCAAGCTACAGGTGGCGTCGCTACCGCGCGATCAGCGCAAACTGGTGACATCGCACGATGCCTTTCAGTATTTGGCTCACGAATTCGGATTCACGATTTACAGCATCGCGGGCATCAGCTCGCAGGATCAGCCGTCGTCGAAAAAGATAGCCGACCTGATCAAGACAGTGAAAGTGCAGAAGGTCAAAGCAATTTTCTTCGAGACCACGGAGAATCCGAAGGTGATCTCAGAGATCACCCGCGAAACCGGCGCGAAGGTGGGCGGGGAATTGTGCGCGGACGGGCTGGGGACGGGCGCGATGGGGACTTACGAGGGAATGATCCGGCATAATATCACGACAATTGTGAATGCCTTGAAATAAAGGCGGCGGGTTGTAGGCTACCGTTTCCGATTCATGCAAAGCATTCCTGTTATCCGACTTCTCATCATGAGCGCCGCGTTGGCCATTGCCGCGATTGGGGTGTGGAACGTCACACATCCGGTGCAAGCGGTGGCGGAAGTAACGCCCGATGAAGCCTTGCCTCCTGTACCGGCAGCGACCTTGCGCAAGGTGCAGGTGGAATTGACCGTGAGCCCGGCTACGGCGGATTACGAGATTGTGACCGGCTCGGGGCCGTCGATAAAGGGGATTGTGCGCGGGAGTGATGCCAAGTGTGAAATTGGTTTGAATTTACCCGCCGCTGGCGAGGACTGGATTGTGCGCGTTCACTGGAAAGCCAAGGGCGCTCCCACGGCGGTGCGGGTGGTGTGCCGGGATGTGGAGTCGGGTCAAAAGCTGGCCGAAAGCACGTTCTGGGGGCAGGGCGATGTGGAAGATACGGTGGGGGTAAAATGAGCGCTCCCACCCATTCACTCGAAATCAGCAACCTCACGGTCAGTTATGATCGCGTGCCGGTATTGCATCATATCAGCCTCAATCTGCACTGCGGCGATTGCGTGGCGTTGCTGGGGCCGAACGGCGCGGGCAAAACAACTTTCCTCAAGGCCGTGGCGGGTTTGGTTCCCATCGAAACCGGGACGATCCGGCTGCATGGCCAGAGTCCGCAGGCGATTCCACGCGAGATCAGTTATCTGCCGCAACGCGAGCAGGTCGACTGGGATTTTCCCATCACCGTACGCGGACTGGTGGAGATGGGACGCTATGCGCATCTCGGCAACTGGAAACCGTTTTCCAAGCGCGACGCGGAGATTGTGGATCAAGCGCTGGCGACGTTGCACCTGACCGATCTCGCCGGACGCCAGATCAAGGCACTGAGTGGTGGTCAACAACAGCGCGCGTTTCTGGCCCGTTCGTGGGCGCAGCAAGCGCATGTTTATTTGCTCGATGAACCCTTCGAGGGGCTCGACAAGAACGCCCAGCGTGATCTGGCGGAGGCGTTGCGCCAGCTCAGTCGCGAGGGCAAGCTCGTGATCGTCTCGCACCATAATCTCGGCAACGTGGCGGAATTGTTCAGTCACGTGATTTTGCTCAACGGCGAACTGGTCGTCGAAGGTTCGGTCGACGCGGTGTTCAAACCCGAGTGGATCGACAAGGCGTTTGCCACGGAAATTTTCACCGGCCCTCATCAACCTCCCCATTCCCATGCGCTGGATTCTTGACCCCTTCCATTTTGAATTCATGCAGCGGGCGTTGCTCGGTTGCCTCCTGATCGGCTTCACCAACGGCTTTCTCAGCGCGTTCATTGTACTGAGGCGCATGGCGCTGCTGGCGGATGCGCTGTCGCATTCCCTGCTGCCGGGGCTGGCCATCGGGGCAATCTTTTTTGGGCTCGCGCCGATGGGCTTGTTTTTTGGCGCGGTGAGTGCGGCGGCGATGGTCGCGCTGGGCGGTCAGCTTCTTTCCCGCAGTTCGCGTCTGAAGGACGACACGGCGATTGCGGCGCTCTACACCATTGCCTTCGCGCTTGGCATCCTGCTGTTGAATTACTCCCGGGTGCGGGTTGATCTGCATCACTTTCTCTTTGGGAATATTCTGGGACTGACCGATCTCGACTTATGGATCAGCTATGGGATCAGCGCGTTGACGTTGCTGGTGTTGATCAGCCAACAGCGGGCCTTGCTGCTCACGCTTTTCGATGCCACGGTGGCAAAATCGCAGGGCGTACCGGTGACTCGTTTGTTGTATCTCTTGATGATCCTGATGGTGCTGGCGATGATTTCCTCGCTGCAAGCGGTTGGCGTCGTGCTCTCGTTGGGGCTGCTCGTGTTGCCGGGAGCAACGGTTTATCTGTGGTGCGATTCTTTCGATGCGATGGCGTGGGGGGGCGGCGTGATCGGCATGATCGGGAGTTGCGCGGGACTGCTCATTTCATATTGGACCAACATCGGGTCAGGGCCGGCCATTGTGTTGGTACTGGGGCTTCTGTTGCTGGCGAGCTATCTTTTTTCACCCCGGTACGGGATTTTGATCCGTCTTCTCAAGCCGAAGCACCTGCATGAGGAGTCTTTGGCCCGGTGGCGGTCATAGGTCGGCGGTACCTATTCCTTCCGCGCAGAAAGTGATTCATTGGGTGACTCTGGTATTGCACACGCCCTATCTCTCTGTAGAACAGGGGTATGCCCATCGATGCCACGCGCCGAGTTGCTGGATTACTCGTCCCCGTCTTTGCTTTGCGTCACCCGAGTGATCTCGGAATTGGTGACACGCTCGCCATGCGCGAGGCCATCGATTTTTGCGCTAATCAGGGATTGGGGATTTTGCAGGTTTTGCCGATCAACGAGACCGGCGGCGACAACAGCCCGTACAATGCGATCAGTTCTGTGGCGCTCGCGCCGGAATTGCTCACGATGACACCGGAGGAAGTTCCGGGACTGACGCCGGAGATCCTAGCCCAAATGGCCCCCGAGGCACTGACGAATGAATTGCGCCAGGGAGCGGTCGATTATCCGCGGGTGAAATCATTAAAGCTCGATTTGCTTGCGGCGGCATTTTCGGAGTTTGAAAGTCGCGAATTGGAAGCCAATACGCCTCTCGCGGAGGAATTCATCGCGTTCATCGCGGCCAATGAATTGTGGTTGCCCGCCTACACGCTGTTTCGCGCGCTGGTCAACGAGTACGAAGGCAACGCCTGCTGGATCGAGTGGAAGCCGGAGCACCGGGATTATGCCGCCGCGCTGGCCTGGCTGGACGCGAACGAACAGCGGGATGAGTTGGAACGCATTCGTGACTTTTTTGCCTATACCCAATGGGTGGCGTACCGGCAATGGGCGGCTGTCCGCGCCTATGCCGACACGAAGGGCGTGCGCCTCATGGGCGACATGCCTTTTGGTGTGAGCCGTTACGGTGCGGACGTGTGGGCATATCGAGGTTTGTTTGACCTGACTTGGTCGGGAGGCGCACCGCCCGAGCCATTTTTTGAGACCGATCAATTCACCAAGAAATGGGGACAGAACTGGGGCATTCCGCTGTACTATTGGGATGCGCACCGAAATGAAAACTTTGCCTGGTGGCGTCAGCGCGTGCGGTTGATTTCCGCCTGTTTCCACGATTTCCGCATTGATCACGTACTGGGCTTTTTCCGCATTTATTCCTTTCCTTGGTTGCCGAAAGATAACGGCGTATTCGTCGATCTGCAGCCGGAACAGGTGAAAGCGATGACCGAAGGCCGGCTGCCGCAATTTCTGCCGGGACCGGATGAACCGGAGTCGTTTGCCAAGATCAACGAGGCCCAAGGCGAGGAACTCCTGCGCATGGTACTCGACGCGGCGGGATCGGTTGGCGTGGTGGCGGAAGATCTCGGCGTGGTGCCGAAGTATGTCCGGCCCTTGCTGCAAAAGCTGGGCATTCCCGGTTTTGTCATTCCCATTTTCGAGCGCATCAGTGACGAGGATCGGGAGTTCAAACCACGCGAGACGTACCCGGCGCTTTCTCTGGCCACTTATGGCACGCACGATCACGCGCCGCTGGTCTCGTACTTTGAAGATCTGGTCAAACGCTGGCACGGTCGCGATGGCCATGAGGCGTGGCTGGACGTGCAGCGCCTGATGCGTTGGTTGGGCTTGGACGACAAGAATCCGCCGAAGGTCTGGAACGAAGTATTGCATGCGGCCTTTGTCCGCGCGCTGCTCGAATCCCCGAGCTGCATGACAATCTTCATGGTGACTGACATTCTGGGTACAGCACAGCGGTTCAATCTGCCCGGCTCATGCAATGAGTCGAACTGGAGCAAGCGGCTCGACATGCCGTTGAACGATTATCTGACCCATCCCGAAACGGGTTCCTGCCTGAAGTGGTTCAAGGATCTGGTGCGCCAAGCCGGGCGGACGATTTAGCAGGCGGCTAGGCTTCTCGTGCTCTTCTTGACCAATGGCGGGCGTTATCGTCACGCCGCTTGGCATTTCGTACAGAAGCATGTGGTGCGACCGCCGATTTCGCGGCGGGTGAGCTTGGTGCCGCAGCGGGGACAATGGTTGTCGTTTTTCCAGCGGTGATTGAAGAGCCATGTGTTGGGCGGATCGGACCAGTCGGTACCGATGAGCCGGAGAGCCTGGCGGGAAATATCGCGGAGGTTTTTCCAGAGAAGCTTGGTTTCGGCGGTGTCGAGTGAACCGGCGGAGCGGCTCGGGTGAATTTTCGTACGCCAGAGGATTTCGTCGGCCATCCAGTTGCCAATGCCCGGGAATCGTTCCTGCATGAGGAGGGCGGCTTTGAGCGGGGTCTTGGCGCGCCGTTTGAAAAACGCGGCGAGAAGATCATGGGTAAAGTCCTTTGAGGTCACTGCCGGAGGAAGGTTGCGCCACCATGCAGGCGGCTCGGTACCCTCGTCGAATCGCACGCGGCCGAAGTGGCGCGGGTCGGAAAAGACGCAGGCATGTTTGGCCTGAACGAGAATGAGACGATCGTGTTTTTGGGGCGGGAGTCCTCTCGGTTCGAGGCGGAGCTTTCCGGTCATACCAAGATGGAGTCCGAGCCAGTGACCGCCACGGAATTCGAAGAGCATTTGCTTGCCATGGGCATGCGAGGTTTCAAGCGTGGAGCCGGTGAGCGCGTGGATCAGTCGGGATGTGTCGACGCCGCGAAAGACGCGGCTCTTGGGGTGAAGGATGACGTTGTCGATGCAATGCCCGAGGGCGGGGTTCCATTGCTTGCGGAAGTAGTCGACCTCGGCGAGTTCGGGCATGGGAAGAGGATAAGACGCGAATACCAATTTCCAACCGCGAAATGAGGAAGGTGTGAAGGGGAAGTCTGCTGATTACGCTGACTGACGTAGATTAAAGGAGGATGAGAAACGCCGCTCCTTAATCTGATCTGGATACACGAGATGACTGCGAAAGTCTTGAAGCGATTTGCGGAGCCAATCAGCTACTGGGTGCTGGTTCAACTTTGCCTTCGAGGATGGAGCGGAAAGCCTTGGTGAGCTTGGCATGGTCAAAGGGTTTTTGCAGGAAGCCGGAGATGCCGGTATCGGCGAAGCGCTGGCAGGCTTCCTCGGCGCTGAAGCCGCTCATGAGCAGAATCGGTATCTTGGGTTTGATCTTGAGAATCTCCGAGCACGCTTCCTTGCCGTCGAGTTGCGGCATGGTGAGATCCATGAGGACGCAATCGATTTTTTCCATGTGAGTGCGGAACTTGGCAAGTCCGTCGCGTCCGTCGCAGGCGACGATGGTGTCGAAACCGAGATGTTTGAGAATGCGGGCGATCGCCGTGCGTACCCCGAGTTCGTCATCTACGACCAGAACCGTGCCGTGGCCTTTCCATGCTTTGGCCGGAGCTGGAGTGGTCGCCGGAAGATTGGGTTTGCGTTCGCCGGCGCAGGGCAGGTGGAGGCGGAACGTGGTGCCCTGATTGGGCTGGCTGGAGACGGTGATGAGACCGTTGTGTTGCTTGACGATCTGGGCGACGGCGCAGAGGCCGACGCCGCGACCGGTGTTTTTGGTGCTGAAGAAGGGATCGAATATCTTCTTCATCACATCAGGAGGCATGCCGCAGCCGTTGTCGGAAACCTCGAGGCAGACGTATTGTCCGGCCTTGAGGTGGGGATGGCCGCGGCCTTCCGTGCGGAGGAGATCATCGGTGAGATTGGATTGAGTGGTGGCGATGCGGATGGCCCCGTTTTTTTTGCCAATGGCTTCGGAAGCGTTGATAACCAGATTCATGATGATCTGGCGGAGCTGGGTCTGGTCTCCGAGAACCGCGGGCAGGTCCTTGATAAACTTGTGATCGATGGTCGCGCGTTTGGAGACGGAGTGTTGAAGGAGCGAACTGGTCTCGCGCACGAGGGCGTTGAGGTCGATGGGTTGTACGGCCGCGGCGCTCTTGCTGCCGGAATAGGCGAGCATTTGCTTGCAGATGTCCGCGGCGCGCTGGCAGGAGTTTTCAATTTCCTGGAGGTCTTCCTGCAAGGGTGAGCTTTCGGGTATTTCGATGCGGGCAGCTCCAGCGCTGCCCATGATGGCGGTGAGGAGATTGTTGAAATCATGGACGATGCTGCTGGCCATGATGCCGAGACTTTCGAGACGCTGGCTTTCGAGCAGGCGTCGCTCCAGCAGCGCCTTCTCCTGGACGAGACGCTTGTGTTCGGTCACATCGCGCAGGGTGATCAGGCGGCAGGGCTTGCCCATCCAGTCGATCTCCACGGCGCTCATTTCGAGGGTGCGTTCCTGGCCGTTGCGCACAAGGTCGATCTCGACAGGTTGATCGAGATTGACGGAGTAATCGAAGGGCTGCGCGAGGAGTTCGCTCTCGGATTTGCCGAGGAGCATTTCGGCCATCGGGTTGAGGAAGCAGACGGCTTCTTCTTCGTTGAGAATGACCATGCCATCGCGTGCGACGGCGACGATGTTCTGAAAATTGCTTTCGTGGCGGTTGATCTCTCCCGCCTGACGTTCGATCTGGGACTGGAGTTGATGCCGTTCGACGGCATGGCCGATGGTGCGGGCAATATGAACGCCGTCGTACCGGCTTTTGACGAGGCAATCGTGGGCTCCGCGTCGGATGGCTTCTGCCACCACAGCGGCATCGTCGAGGCCGGTCATGAGAATGACGGGAATATTAGCGGCCTCCTGACGAATGAGGTCGATGTTTTCCGGCCCCGTGGCGTCGGGAAGGGTGGCATCCAGGAGAATAATATCGATCGAGTGGGTTTCAAGTAGCTGACAGGCGCGTGCGAGGCGCTCGGCATGGACGATTTCGAACTTCAGTTGCACCCGGCTGCGGGCCCAGGCATCGGTCAGGGCGCGTTGAAAGAGTCGCGCCTCGAGGGGATTATCCTCGACGAGCAGAATCCGGCACGTCTTCAAAGCCTTTGTAGACGGCTCTGGACTGATGTCGTGGCCGTTTACTTCGGGCGGATTCGGGGTCGTTGGCAGAGGTTTAATCAAAGCGGTCGGTCCACGGTTTGAGGTTATCGTACATCTTCAGGTCCTTCTGACTGGGTGCTTTCACCCCCAAGTCGCCCAACAAGGCAATCGTCCCGTCTTGAGCAGAAAATTAGAAAAAGTTGTCTGACAAAGCAAAAAGACAAGCGCTCGTCAATACAAGCATTGAAGTTGTTGATACTGAAGTAGTGCGGTTGAATAATTTGCCGTCAGGAACGAGCGGAAAATAAGTCCAAATGGGAGTCATTGTGATACGTTTTCCAGAGTAATCTCTTTGCTTGTTGTATCAATTGAAGCGTACTCCAATTTAATGCATTTATGTCAGGACGTTCATCCCTCAATCGCGAGCGAGGGGTAATGGATTCGGTTTTATCTGGTGTCAGGGGATTCCACCGCTAAGGATTAGCGATAGTAATGTCATTTGTCCTCGTTGCTAATGTCGAAATCAGTCCTGGGTCCGAACGGCTCTTTACAGCATGGCAGGCGCATCATCTGAAGGCGCTCTCCCAATTTCCCGGTTTTATCAGTCGTGATGTGATTCCTTTGGACGTCGTGGTGGGTGAGGCGTGGTCGATCTTCATGAACTTCGAGTCCGAAGCGTCGGTGATCGCCTGGCAGCAATCGCCAAAGCGACGGGCCCTGGTGGAAGAGATCGCCCCCATATTGGCGGGTGATTTTGCGGAGAGCCTCAATGCGATGGGAAGCGCATCGCCCGGCAGCGAAGTGACCGAAGTCATTTTCTCGAGGGTGAGACCCGGCATGGAGAATCGCTATTGCGAGTGGGCGTCGCGCATGCAGGCCGCGCAGGCACAATATCCCGGCTATCGCGGTATGTACCTGCAATCTCCCGCGAGTGGCGGAGCGGGGCATTGGACATCCATTCTGCGCTACGACAGTGCGGAGCATCTGGAGGCATGGATGCGGGCACCGGAGCGGCGGACGTTGTTGGCCGAATCGAAGGAGTTTATTCAGAGCGAGGAACTCCTGCGGCTGGGTACATCGTTTCCGGGATGGGTGCCGGTCGATCCACGGACCGGAAAGGCACCTCCGGATTGGAAAACAGCGCTGTTGGTGTTGCTGGGACTCTTTCCCATCGTGATGCTGGAGATGCGATTTCTGAGTCCGATGCTGGGCGCTTGGGGGCTGCGCTCTTCACCCGCCATGTTTCTGGGCAACGTGGTGAGCGTGGCGCTGACAAGTTTCCTCACGATGCCGCTTTTCGTGCGCTGGTTCGGCTGGTGGCTTTATCCGAAAAGCGGGACGAATGCGATCTCGCTCCGCGGCATCGGTTTTCTTGGCGTTCTTTTTACCCTCGAAGTTCTCCTGCTCTGGAATTTGCTTCCTTGGTAATTTTCGAATAGTTTTCTCAGTCAACTCGACCTCACCCAAAACAAACATGACCACATCCCACGCCGAACACGAAAAATTCATCCGTCGCGCCATCGAGCTATCCGAAAAGGCATCCATCGAATACAGCACGGGAGGCGCCTTTGGCGCGGTGATTGTGAGGGACGGGAAAATCATTTCGGAAGGAATGAACCGTGTGGTGGCGAGCCATGATCCCACATGGCATGGGGAAATGGAGGCGATCCGGCTGGCGTGCGTAACCCTGAAAACGTTCAAGCTGCCCGACTGCACGCTCTACAGTTCCGCCGAGCCGTGCCCAATGTGTCTGGCGACCTGTTACTGGGCGGGCATCAAGCAGGTATTTTACGGGGCGACGGTGGAAGATGCCTTTCAGTATGGGAATTTCGATGATCGCCCCATCTACGAGCAGCTGGCCTTGCCGAAGGAACAGCGCTCCATTCAGATGACCCAGATTTTGCAGGAAGAAGCGGTGGAAGTGTGGAAGAAGTATCAGGCCAAGCCGGACAAGGTGCCGTATTGATCGCGGCAATCGTGGAGTTGGAGGGGGCAGCTCCGTCGTTCGGTACGAGAATCTTGCAATTTTTCCGATAATTCGGATATCGATTTTGCGTGTTTCCAGAGTAAAAGGCCGATAGTTTTCGGAGAATTAATCCGAGTTTTCGGATCGATATCAATCAACCTCTCAAGGAATGTATCACCATGAAAGTAGGCGTCTTTACCGTCATTCTCGGCAGCGAACCCCTGGAAAAAGCCCTCGATTTTCTCGTCTCGATTGGCGTGGAAGCCGTTGAACTTGGCACGGGCGCTTACCCCGGCAATGCCCATTGCCCGACCGATGAACTGCTCGCCGATCACAAGAAGGCCGAAGCATTCCTGAAGCAGATTACCCGTCGAGGTCTTGAAATTTCCTCCCTGAGCTGTCACGGCAACCCGCTCCATCCCGACAAGGCATTTGCCAAGGCGCACCACGACGTTTTTCGCAAGACAGTCGAACTCGCCAAGATCCTCGGCGTGCCGCGCGTCACCACTTTCTCCGGCTGCCCCGGCGATCACGAGAATGCGAAGTACCCGAACTGGGCAACCTGTGCGTGGCCTGATGACTACCTGAAGATCCTCGACTGGCAGTGGAAAGAAAAAGTCATCCCGTATTGGGAAGGGGAGGTCAAGAACGCCGAAGCCCATGGCATCAAACAAATCTGCTTCGAGATGCACCCCGGCTTCGTGGTCTATAATCCCGAGACCATGCTCAAGCTCCGCAACGCGGTCAGCCCCGTGCTCGGCGCGAACTTCGACCCGAGCCATCTCTTCTGGCAGGGCATTGAACCGTGCGAAGCGCTCCGCGCGCTCAAGGGTGCGGTCTATCACGTCCACGCGAAGGACAACCGCGTCAACGAGACGAACACGCTCGTCAATGGTGTGCTCGACACGAAGCCGTACTCGGACGAATTGAACCGCTCGTGGATCTTCCGCACAGTCGGTTACGGCCACAGCGAGGATTTCTGGCGTAACTTCGTCTCCACGCTGCGCCTGATCGGTTACGACGGCGTCCTGTCGATGGAGCACGAGGACAGTCTCATGACCCCGAGCGAAGGGCTCAAGAAGGGCGTCAGCTTCCTGCAGAACATCATCATGCGCGACCCAAAAGGTCAGGTGAGCTGGGCCTAGCAGGGCTGAGCCCTGCACCCAGTAGCTGGCGGCACAGGGTGCCGCCGCTTTGAACAGGAGCGGTCGCGGGGTCACTCATGTCAACGCTGTGGTAAGGGCGGCGCGTGCCATTTCCCGCTTGTTCGCACGCAGCCATCCGCGCTAACGTGCCGCCGTGTTGTGGAACGCCCGTTATCGCAAGTACGCCCCGGCCATCATCTGCGCGGGCTGTACGTTTCTCATGTGCCTCCTGTATTGGGTGGCCATTCGTTATGGGTACGACGTCCTCCAAGCTCCTGAACAATGGTTTAAGGATAGACGCGCGCTGTACGGCTCCCATGCACCGCGTTATCCGCAATTGACTTACCTCGCGATCGACGATCTTTCGATCAAGCTCACCGCGGCCTCTCCGGAGGAGATTCAAGCGTCTCCGGCGCTGACCCAGATGCAACAGGGTTGGCCGTTCCCGCGTACCGTGTACGCCCACGCTCTGGATCGATTGATGAGAGCCGGCGCGCGACTCGTGATTTTCGATCTGATGTTCATCACGCCAAAGCCGGAGGATGTTCAGTTCAAGGCGGCTTTGGATAAGTACCGTGATCGCGTGGTGGTGGGTTGGAACTACGTTATCGCCGGTGGCGAACGGGGCAAAACCTATAAAACGTTGCAGACACCAACAGTCACCTTGATTCCACAAGAAGGGGACGTAGTGGATAGCCGGTTGGGGTTGGTGAATGTGCCCACCGATGAGGACGGCACGGTTCGCCGGATGCAATATCGTGTGCAGATGGAGCCTTTCCCAGAAATCTATGAATCCCTTTCTGCGCGGGTCGTGGAGAAATTGGGTATGGCCGAGCGCATCCCCAAGGATACCCGCCCCCGCTACCTTCGCTGGCAGGGCGTTCCCAATTCCACGTTTTATTCCGAGTCCGGATTCGTCTCGTACTCGTTGTGGGAAATTTTCGTGCCGAAGCTATGGAAGCAAAACTTCCAGAACGGTGAGTTTTTCCGCGACAAAGTGGTGATGATCGGGCCGAAGGGCAACTTCCTTAAGGATGAACTCGTGACGCCAATGGGCGTCATGCCCGGCCCGGAGATTCACCTCAATGCGATCAACTCACTTATTCACGGCGCCTTTATTTACGATACCCTGCCATGGCTGGATCTTTGCGCGATCGTCGGCGGGGGAATATTTGCGTGTCTGCTGCTCTATCGTGAAAAATCTCCCGGACGTCTCTTTACCTATCTGATCGGAATCAGCCTATTCTACGTTGCGGTTGGTTTTCTTTTCTACAACATGGCGGATCGTTACATCTTGATATCGTATCCGCTGCTTTGTTTTCTAGGGGGCGGTCTTCTCGGTTTCACCAATGAATTTGTCGCGGAACAGATCGAACGCCGCCGCACGCGCGCGACGCTGGAGCGTTACGTCTCGAAAAATCTCGTGCGCGAAATCCTCGATAATCCCGCCACGTTTTACGACAAGGTCGGCGGGGTGCGTTTGCCGGTGACTGCCCTGTTCAGCGACGTGCGCGATTTCACGACGATGACCGAGCGCGCGGACCCGACGCAGATGGTGACGCAGCTCAACGAATATTTGCAGGAGATGACTCGACTCGTCTTCCAATACGGCGGCACGCTCGACAAGTTCGTGGGCGATGCGGTCATGGCGGTGTGGGGCAATATCCGCACGGTCGGAACGGCGCAGGACGCCGAGCAGGCGGTGCGCACGGCCTTGGCGATGCTGGAGAGTTTGCGCAAGCTGAATGAACACTGGCAGACGCGCGGGTTGCCGCAATGGGTGATCGGCGTTGGTATCAATCAGGGCGAGGCGATCGCGGGCAATATCGGTTCGAACGAGAAGATGGATCTCACCGTCATCGGCGATGCGGTCAATACGGCGTCGCGATTGGAAGGTCTCACGAAAAAATATCACGTACCGCTCCTGATCGGTCCCACCGTCGCGGCGCAGGTGAAGGATCATTTCTACCTGCAGAGCGTCGATCGCGCGGCGGCGAAGGGAAAGAGCAACGCGCTCGATCTCTACACCGTCCTCGGCGACAAGGCTCAGCCGCTCTCGAAGGAATGGCTTTCGTACCTCGAGTGCTACGAGGAGGGGATTCGGTTGTTCCGGATCAAGAATTTCATCGAGGCACTGGAAATGTTCGAGAGCCTCCTGCCGTATCGACCCGACGATTATCTGGCGAAGCTCTACATTGGCCGTTGCAAGGAATATATCGCGCATCCCCCGGAGGAAAACTGGAACGGCGTGGTGATCATCACGGAGAAGTAGTCGATGGCGAACGCCGATAGTCTGTCATCGGAGAGCGGTCAGTGTAGAACCCGAAATAATCTGTCTCTTGCTTTTTGCTGGCCAAGCCAAACCAGTCGCAGTGGCGTGGCTCAGCCTTGGCTGTCGGGGCAATAGATGATCCGGCCGCAATTATCGCACGCCACGAGTTCCGGGGAAGACTTGGCGTTATTGATCGCGGTCGAGGTCAGCTTGAAATGGCAGCCGGTGCAGGTGCCGTGAACGATCGGCACGATTGCGGCGTCCTTTTTACTGGCAAGAATGCGGCGGTAACGGCGCAGGGCCAGCTCGTCGACCTTGCCTTCGGCTTCCGTTCGGGCCACCAGCGATTGTTCCAATTCCTTTTCCAGTGTTGCGCGTTTCTTCGTGAGTTCGGCTTGGGCGTGGGTGACTTTGGTTTGAAATTCCTTGAGCGCCGCTTCCTCAGTGGCGGTGACCTTGAGCCCCTGATCGTAGCGGGCCATCAGGTCGAGTTCCTGATCTTCCAACGTTACGATTTCCTGCTCGGCGCGTTCGATTTCATGGTTGAGCGCGGCGAATTCTTCGTTCTTGCGGGTTTGTTGCTGCTGGCCCTTGTATTTGGCGATGAGCGCCTGCTTGGTTTGCACCTCGAGCTCAAGCTTTTTGCGGTCGGTTTCCAGCTTGCGGGTCTCGGTCTTGAGTTGCTCGTAGCGAGCGGTCTGGGTGGCCAGTTTTTTGGTTAGGGCCGCTTCATCCACTGGGATGTGTTCGAGGTCGGCGGTCAGGCGGGTCACGCGCTGGTCCCTGTCTTGCAGGATCAGCAGAGAGGCAATTAGGTCGCTCATAACTTCAATTTACTCCGTGGGTGTCAGGGTGAAAATGTCAAAAGGAACCGATGGGCATGGGCTGACGATCAGGTTACCACGCGACCTTGTTGATTCCAGTCGATGCGGTGTTCTTTGGTGACGGCCATTAACTCCAGATCGTTTAATGATGTAAAATACTCAAGAGATGAGTCATAGTCTGGCAGGTAATTCCACAGAGGCGGCAGGACGTGGTCCGTGGCGGTGGCGCAGGCCCAGAGGATGCGGGTGGCCTTTTCGATGGCGGCGCAACTGGCTTTCAGGTCTTCCAATGGTACCTGATTATTGAAATCCACGATGTGGGCAGGGCGTGGGGCGAGGGCAATGATGTCCCGTACACGGCGATAGGCATCCATCGTGATGGTACAAGTGGAATTGGCCCGCGCATGTTCCTCAAACTTGAGCAAATTGGGGACGTCACGAAAATTCATAGAGTCGAGTCAGCCACGATGGTGTAAGCTAACAGGCAATGAGGGTACATTGCCAAGCCAAAATCTTGTCTAATCGCATGGCTTCCCCTACAAACTGAATAAAGATTAACTTCGGGTCAACCAAACGCCGATTCAATAATCAAATTCTACGCGTGTCCCGAGCCTTTGCCTAACCTCAATTCTACATCATGAAAAGCCTCTTGGAGCAAACTCTTGACCAGGTCAACTCGGTCATTCTCGGCAAGCGTCACACCGTGCGCTTGACGCTCTGCTGCCTGCTGGCGCGGGGGCATTTGCTCATCGAGGACGTTCCCGGTGTGGGCAAGACAACTCTTGCGCATGCTCTGGCGAAGAGCTTGGGTTTGAGCATGCGCCGCATCCAGTTCACGAGCGATTTGCTTCCGGCGGACATCATCGGTAATTCCATTTTCGATCGCAACGAGCAGAAGTTTGTCTTTCATCCCGGTCCTCTCTTCGCGCAGATGGTGCTCGCGGATGAAGTCAATCGCGCCTCGCCAAAAGCGCAGAGCGCGCTGCTTGAGGCGATGGAAGAGCGTCAGGTCACCATTGACGGCATCACCCATCCGCTACCGCAACCGTTCTTCGTTATCGCCACGCAGAATCCGTTGCACCAGATCGGCACCTATCCACTGCCGGAATCGCAGCTCGACCGCTTTCTCATGCGCGTGGAACTCGGCTTTCCCGACCGTGACGCGGAGCGCGGCATGTTGCTGGGGGGCGACCGTCATGACCTCGTGCGGGAGTTGAGCCCCATTCTTGCGATGGAAAATTTGATCAAGTGGCAGGAACAGGTCCGGCAGGTGCATGTCTCCGAACCGATTCTGGAGTATGTGCTCGACCTGCTTGAAGCCAGCCGCCGCAATCAACCGGCAGGCGGGGGACTTTCTCCACGTGCGGGCATGGCCCTGCAACGTTGCGCGCAAGCGTGGGCGTTAATGGAAGGTCGCCAGATGGTGTATCCGGAGGATATCCAGGCTGTCGCGTCGAGCGTGATGTCGCATCGCCTCGGCCGCTCGTGGAGTGAGGCGGGTGATGAGGGAATGACCGCGGCAGAACGTTTGATTCGCTCGGTGCCGGTACGGTGAAGCCTTCCGGAGGGATGCCGACCATGACGGTGCGCCTCGAACTCAGCCGGTACGGGATGGTACTCATCCCGGTGTTGCTGGCCATGCTGTTGGCGGCGATTAATTACGACAACAATCTGGTCTACTCGATTCTCTTTCTGCTGATCGGCGTCCTTGTCGTTTCCGGACTCTACACCTACCGCAATCTCACGTCGATCGAAGTGAAGCCGGGCAACATATGGCCCGTCTTCGCCGGGGGCACGCTGCGCTACACCCTGCAGGTGATCAATCGTGGCGATCACCCGGTGCATAGTGTCACCTTTCGCAGGCAGGACAGCGACGCGACTTTTCGTGCGTTCTGCCCCTATCTCGCACCCGGAGCGAGCCAGATGGTGGAGTTGATTGAGTCGGTCGACCGTCGTGGACGCTTTTGCATTCATGTCATGGAAGTGGCCACGCTCTATCCCATGGGCCTGATTCGTGCCCGCTTTGAAGTGCCATTGGAGTGGGACTACGTGGTGTATCCCCGGCTGTGGGGCGACCGACCTTGGCCAGACATCGAACCGGATGTGCGCACGCAGGACGACGGTCATTATCGCGGCGGGGAGAGTTTCTATGGCTTGCGTAATTATCGTCCCGGCGAATCGCAGCGGCATATCGACTGGAAAGCGGTCGCGCGGGGGCGTCCGCTCATGGTCAAGGAATTTGCCAGCGGCGGCACGGGCCGGCTTTGGTTCGACTGGGTGCAATTATCCGACCTCGATACGGAATCCCGTCTATCGCAATTGGCCGTCTGGGTGGTGCAGGGAGATCGCGCAGGCGGTCCTTACGGACTCAAGCTCCCGATGCAGGTTTTCCAACCCGCCATTGGGCCTGGTCACTTACAGCAATGCCTGACCGCTCTCGCTCTGCATCACACGAACGGGGGAGGTCGCTTGTGAGTTGGTTGCGGGACAGGCATGGCGATCACGCGGTTTCTCTCAGCCGCGAGCAGGTCTATCGGCTGCTTGGGTGTTTTATCATCAGCGTCATGCCGCAAATCGGCAATATCCCGCTGTGGCTGCTGCTGGCCACGGGCGGACTCGTTCTTTGGCGCATCCAACAGGAGCGGCGCGAGAGTGAGCCGCCTTCAAGCGTGGTAAAACTTTTACTCGGCATCGGCTTCCTGCTGGGCGTCTATGTCGACAAAGGCACGCTCACCGGGCGTGATTCCGGCACAGCCCTCATGGTGGGGTTGATTGCTGTGAAGTTCCTCGAGTTGCGCAATCGCCGCGACTACATGGTGCTCACGTTCGTCATTTATTTCATGAGCGTGACAGCACTGCTGTTCGAGCAAAGCATTCTTGTTTTTGTCTATGTGGTGATCTGCTGCGGATGCCTTACGGTGAATCTGATCACGCTGCACAGCCCAGGCCCCGATAATTCCCCGTCACGCAGCGCGGCCCAACTGGCGCTCCGACTGATTGTCCAGGGATTGCCGCTGGCGCTGGTGTTGTTTCTGTTTTATCCCCGCATCAATGCCCGGTACGGGTTTAACCTCGGGTCGTCAACGTCGGGCCTGCCGGAGAAAATTCGTGCCAGCTCCTTCGAGTCGCTGACAGAGGATAGCAGCATGGCGTTCCGCGCCGATTTTCCCGGTGGCGAAATACCTCCGGCCACATCACTGTACTGGCGTGGGTTTGTGCTTTGGGATTACAATGCCTCAACGAACGAATGGCAGGGCACCAGTCCCGCGCAGGAATGGCGCGACCTCACTGATACGCCCGCCAATCTCGTCGGCGGCAAGCGGCTGCTGCAGCGCATTACATTGCGCGCCCACTCGCAACGCTGGCTCTTCGCGCTTGATTATCCTGCGGGCTCGGCATGGAACGGGCAGGGGGAACTCGGCACCGGGTACGTGTTGCAGATCAATCGCGAACTTCACCGCAAAATCCAGTACTTGGTCACTTCCCAAGTGGATTCTCACCCGCTGGTTCAATCGCCGACGATGCAGCGCGCTTCTTTGCGGATCGCGGCGGATTTGATCCGGCCCGAGGTACGGCAACTGGCCAAGGAATTGCGCGGACCCGGTGATTCGGACGAAAAAGTTGTCGCCAACATGCTCGCCTATTATCACAAGAACGGATTCGAGTACACGACCAAGGCGGAGAATTACGGCGACGATCCGCTTTATGAGTTTCTCTTCGTGAAACGACGCGGTTTTTGTGAGCACTTCGCGTCATCCTTCACCGTGCTTATGCGGCTGGCGGGCGTGCCCGCGCGAGTCGTGGCTGGTTATCACGGCGGGGAGTACAATCCGTACGGGAATTTTATCATCGTGCGTCAACTCAACGCCCACGCCTGGAGTGAGGTCTTCATTAAAGGCAAAGGCTGGACTCGCGTCGATCCCACGGTGATGGCAACGGTAACGCATCTTGCTGCGCCCATCACACCGACGGCGCGTCAGGTCGAACCCACCCGGCGGATAAGTGAAGCGTTGGAGCGCAAATGGACGCCGGATTGGCTGCCGCCGCTCGCGATGGAAGGCCGTTTCCGCTGGCAGTTGGTCGAGGAAAAATGGGATCAATGGGTGCTCTCGTACACGCCCGAGTTGCAGACGGATATTTTAAAGGACTGGCATTTGGAACGTTTTTCATGGGAGTTCTTTTTACTGGCGACCATCTTTGTTCTTTTCCTGACCATTTTGCTGGTTTCGCGCTCGTTCCAACGGCGGCGCACTAGCGAGGAAGCCTTGCTTGCGATCTATGCTGAATTTTGCGTCACTCTGAAAAATTCCGGAGTTCCGCGCTACCATTGGGAGGGAAGTACGGAGTATGCGCAGCGAGCGGCTCGCATCCTGCCCGCGGCTTCCAAGCCGATTTTGCGTTTTGCGCGTGAATACGCCTTGCTGCGGTATGGGAAGATTGCTTATCTGGAACCGGCCTTGGAACCGCTGCGGGAAAAAGTGGAGGCTGTGCGCGAAGCGCTCACCCAGGCTGAACTCCATTTGAATCAATGAACTCACGCCAAGTTGAACTCGAAAAACTCGTGAAGACGCTCCATGCCTGCGAGCTGTGCCCGAAGATGCACCGCCCGGCTGTCAGCGGCGGTCCCGTGCTCAGTAAAGTATTTCTCGTCGGTCAGGCCCCCGGCACGAAGGAACCCATCGTGGGCAAGCCGTTCGCATGGACCGCGGGCAAGACGATGTTCAAATGGTTTTACGAACAGGCCAATCTCGACGAGGAAAATTTCCGCAAGCTCGTCTACATGGCGGCGGTCTGCCGTTGTTTTCCGGGTAAGAAGGAAGGTGGCGGGGATCGCGTGCCGGACGAGACCGAGATCGAGACCTGCGCGAACTGGATGAAAGCGGAGTTTGCGCTCCTGCAACCCGAGCTTGTCATTCCCGTCGGCAAACTGGCCATCCAGCAGTTCATGGAAATTCCGCGCCTGGATGAAGTCATCGGCAAGAGCTATCGTCTCGAACGCTGGGGACACACCTTTGACATCGTCCCGCTACCGCATCCGTCCGGGGCTTCGCCCTGGCACCGCATGGAGCCGGGCCGTTCGCTCCTGCGCAAAGCGTTGAAATTAATCGCCGCACATCCCGCCTGGCCCAAAGTCCGTGTCGCGAAGCAAGGAGTTCTGCTATGAGCATCGAAGAAACCGAGCCGAAGGAAAGTGGTGGTTGCCTCATTCGTGGCTGCTTGTTTTTTAGTGTGGTCCTGTTTGTTTTCGTCGGATTTTGCGGTTGGGGTGCTTACTCCACCTACAAGAATCTCTACGCACTCACCTCGGACGGATCGGTGGGCATTCCGGTCTACGAGGGAACGGCAGGCCCAGCGGTTCAGTCGCGGCTGAATGCCTTCGCTGAGGCGCTCGAGGCGAAAAAGTCGGCCACGCTTCGTCTCGATGTGGACGATATGAATGCGCTGGTATTATTTGATCCTGCTTTCAGCCTGCTCAAGAATCGGGTCTATTTCGGCATCGAGAAAGATTGTCTGACTGCGCAGATGAGCGTTCCGCTCGACCAGATGCGTGGCTTGCAGGGACGCTGGTTCAATGGGAAAATCACGTTCCAGCCGAAGATGGAGAATGGTCACCTCAGCCTCGTTCCCATTCTTATACAGGCTGGCAACCGCGAAGCACCCATGGGCGTAATCAAGGCGCTACAAGCGTTCTCGTGGAGCAATATCTTCATTCCCAATCCCAAGACGGAAGAGCTCTTCTCCGGAATCAAAGCCATCCGTGTGGAAAAGAACGAACTCGTGATCGAGGCGAATTAGGCGGACCGTTTTCCGCTAAATCTTCGGCACGGCATCCAGCAGGCGCTTCGTATACGGGTCCTGCGGATTCTGATAAATTGCTTCGGCCGTGGCCGCTTCGACGATCTTACCTTGATTCATGACGAGGACGAAATCGCTGATGTGCTCCACCACGGCCAGGTCGTGCGCGATGAAGAGATAGGTTAGTCCAAGCTCCTCCTGCAAATCCTGCAACAGATTTACGATCTGCGCCTGCACCGAGACATCGAGCGCGCTCACCGGTTCGTCGCACACGATGAATTCCGGTTCCACCGCGAGGGCGCGGGCAATGCCGATGCGCTGGCGTTGGCCGCCGCTGAACTCGTGCGGATATCGGTCCATATGTTCCGGTTTGAGTCCCACCTTGCCGAGCAATTCCGCCACGCGGGCGCGACGTTGTTCCAGTCCCAGCGCCGGGAAGTGGATCTCCAGAGCTTCGCTGATGATCTTAAAAATCGTCAGGCGCGGGTTCAGTGAGTTGTACGGATCTTGGAAAATGATCTGGATCTTTTTGCGGTAGGGACGGAATTGGCTCTCGCGGAGAAAAGTGATGTCTTTGCCGTTGTAACGGATCGTTCCGCCAGTCGGATTCACCAGTCGGATCAACGCGCGGCCAATGGTGGTCTTGCCGCTGCCGCTCTCACCAACGAGTCCGACTGTCGTGCCGCGCTCGATCGTGAACGACACATCATCCACGGCTTTCACTTCGCCGATGCGACGCTGGAGCAATCCCGCCGTAATGGGGAAGTGGACCTTGAGATTCTCGACCTGGAGGAGGGGAGTGGCTGGAGCGTTCATGTTAGGCGGAAGCCTCGATTTCAGCGTGATCAATGGCGCGCAGGCGGCGTTGCTTCGCCCCGAGCTTCGGCACGCAATCGATCAGGGCGCGGGTGTACGGATGTTTCGGATGACGCAGGACTTCGCCGGTCGGGCCATCCTCCACGATCTTGCCGCGGAACATCACCACGACGCGATCCGCGATGTCGGCGATGATGCCGAAATTATGCGTGATCAACATGATCGACATGCCGGTTTTCACCTTGATGTCGCGCAGTAGATCCATGATCTGTTTTTGAATCGTCACATCGAGCGCGGTGGTCGGCTCGTCGGCCACCAGTAGTTTTGGCTGGCAGGCGAGGGCCATCGCGATCATCACCCGTTGCTGCATGCCACCGCTGAGTTGATGGGGATAATCACCCAGCCGCTGCGCTGGATTGCGGATACCCACGAGATCGAGCGCGCGAATCGCTTCTGCTCGCACATCGGTGACGTCTGGACGGTGCAACTGGATCGCTTCGGCAATCTGGTATTCGATCGTGAACACCGGATTCAGCGACGTGCCGGGCTCCTGGAAAATATAGGCGATCTGCTTGCCGCGCACCTTGCGCAGATCATTTTCGGAAAGCGCCAGCGTATTGCGGCCGTTGAAAAGAATTTCGCCGCCGACGTAGTGCGCGGGAGGCGTCGGCAACAGACGCGTCAGGCTGAGCGCGGTCACGCTCTTGCCGCTGCCGCTCTCTCCCACGATGGCAACGGTCTCCCCGTCGCGGATCTGGAACGAGATATCATTGACGGCGTGGGTGACGGTGTCGCCGCTGCCGAAATCGACTTGCAGATTGTTCACCTTCAGGAGCGGGCCGGATACGGATGTCATAGGATGATTTCTTTCACGCTGTGGGATGGATTAAACCTGCGTTTTCAGTTTCGGATCGACGATGTCGCGGACGACATCACCGAGGACGTTGAACAGAATCACGGTGATAAAGATGGCCAGACCGGGCGTCAATAACCACCAAAAATTGAGCATGAATACCTTCAAGTCCTGCACTTGCGACAGCATTAGCCCCCACGACGTGGACGGCTCCTGAATGCCGATGCCGAGGAAGCTCAGCGCCGCTTCGCCCAGGATATAACCGGGAATGCTCAGCATCGATGTGACGATCAAATAGCTGAACAAATTGGGGAAGAGATGCTTCCACAGAATCGTCACCGGTCCCTGACCCAACGCCTCGGCGGCGTAGATAAACGGACGGTTGCGCAGGGAGAGGGTCAGACCGCGAATCACCCGCGCTGTTCCGGCCCAGCCGATGAAGCTCAGGATGACCACGATCAGGATGAAAATCTGGTCCGAGTCGTCAAAGTATTTCGCCAGCGCGGCCCGCAACGCGATGATCAGGTACAGGCCCGGAATCGCCATGATCAACTCCGTACCGCGCATTGCCACGCTGTCGAACACGCCGCCGAAGTACCCCGCCAGTCCGCCCACCGTCAACCCGATCACCGTGGTAATCAGAATGCCGATCAAGCCAATCGTCAGCGACACCCGGCTGCCGTAGAGCAATCGCGAAAAGACATCGCGGCCCGTCTCGTCACTGCCGAGGAGATAGAGCCGGGCTGGAGCTTCGACTCCGAACAGCCGGTGCGACACCGGGATGAACCCGAGGAAATGATACGTCGGGGCCTTCACCCAGAAATGAATCGGCGCGAATTGTCCCGGCTCCGCTTCGTACTTGGCGCAGGTCGGATCGACGAGTTTGTAGAGCCGCACCGCGAGCC
Source organism: Verrucomicrobium sp. (assembly GCA_017849585.1). Classification (GTDB taxonomy): domain Bacteria; phylum Verrucomicrobiota; class Verrucomicrobiia; order Methylacidiphilales; family UBA1321; genus UBA1321. The sequence goes on along the minus strand of JAFIGT010000030.1, from coordinate 169,564 downwards.
GTCCCTCCTGCCACACCACTCCGGTGGGCGGATGATACGTCTTCGTCAGGTCCTGATCGCTCGTCGCGTAGGGCGCGAGTAGCGGCGCGAAAAAGGCGGCGACGTAGAAGAGAATCAGCACCACGAGGCAGAAAGCCCCCGCGCGGCGGCGCAGAATTTGATGGAGGAGATCACTTGTCATAGCGAATCCTCGGATCGACCCATGCCAGCAAAATATCCGCGATCAAATTGCCGATGATCAACATCGAACTGCCGATGATCACCGCCGCCATCACCACATCGCGGTCCTTGCGCATGAAGGCTTGAAAGATGAGCTGCCCCAGTCCGGGATAATTCATCACATTCTCTACCAGCACCGCGCCGCTCAGCAGGCCGGAGAAGGCGAAGCCCAGACTCGTCACGAGCGGATTGATCGCGTTGCGCAACACGTGCCGGAACATGATCACATTTTCCGGCACGCCCTTCGCGCGCGCCGTCATCACATACTCCGATTGGATCACATCGAGCATGTTCGTTCGCATCACGCGCATCAAACCCGCTGCGCCACCGATGCCGAGCACGATCGTCGGCAGGATCAGGTGATGCACATAATCCCAGAGTTGACCCACGGGCGAGAGATAATCGTGATCGATGGAGCTTAGGCCGCCGGTCGGGAATACTCCCCATTGCGAGGCGAAGATTACGGCCAGCAGCGCGAGGAAAAACTCGGGAATCGAAAGCGCCGCATAGGCGCTCAACGCGCTCAGCTTGTCGAAAATCGAATTGCGATACACCGCCGCGAAGACGCCCAGCGGCACCGCGATGGCCCACGCGAAGACCAGCGAGGTCAGCGACAGGGCGAGCGTTGCCGGAGCGCGTTGGGCGAGTAGTTCGGCGACGGGAATACGATACGACCACGATTCGCCGAAGTCCCCCCGTACCGTGCGTCCCAGCCAGCTCACATATTGCACGTACCACGGGCGGTCCAGCCCCAGTTCGCGTTCCTTCTTCGCGATGAACTCCGCAGGAATGTCACGTTGCGCCTTGAGCGCATCCAGATAATTGCCCGGCGAGATGTATACCAGTACAAAGACCAGTAGCGACACACCGAGGAGCATTGGAATCATCAGCAGCAGGCGGCGGAGGATGTAGGTTTTCATGCGGTCGCTTACTTCAGATAGTACTCATCCAGATTCCAGGTAATACCACCGGACTTGGGAATTTCCACATTCTCCCAACGATTCTTTACGCCCTCGTATGAATTCGGCGTGATCAGGTAGATGAAGGGGAGTTGCTCGCTCATTATCCGCTGCACCTCGAACCAATACTTTTTCCGCTCCGCCAGATTGAGCGTCTTGAGCTGCTTCATCATCAGTTCATCGATACGCGCTTCCCAGGCGGTGGCGGGTTTTTTCTGGTTTGGGTACCACTCATGCATACGACCCGAGCTCAGATAGACTGACATGCCGCCCACAGGGTCGCCGCCACCTGTCAGCCCCAGCATGCCACACTCGTAATCATACGATTCGCCGATCTTCTTCACGAACGTGCCAAAATCGAGGAGTTGCAACTTCACCTCGATACCGAGGTCTTTCATGTTCTCTTTGAACACCGTCGCCATATGCTGGCGGATCGGATTTTCCTGATTCGTATTTAGCGTGAACGATACGCGATTCTCAGCACTATCGAACAATTCTCCGGCCTCATTCCACCGAAATCCCGCCAGCTTCAACAGTTCACGCGCTTTTTCCGGGCTGTACGGATATTTTTGCAAATCCGGGTTGAACCACTTCGTATTCGCGGGTGTCTCTGGTCCCCACAACGGCGTGCCGCGACCGAATAATACGCCCTTGATGATGCCCTCGCGATTGATCCCGTGCGAGACCGCCTGCCGGAAGCGGACATCCTGAAACCACTTCAACTTGTACGGCTCCACGAACGGCTTGCCGCTTTTGTCCTTTTCCGGATTTTGGTTGAACCAGAGGAAATTGCAGACGGTCGACGGACCGCGCTCATGCACCGTATAGTTGTGCGCCTTCTCGCCGCGGCGCACCCACTCCACATTGTCGGGTGTAATCCCTTCCGAGTCACTTTGTCCGGTCGCGAAAGCCGCCAGACTCGCATTCTGATCACGCACGAACTTCGTGATGTAGAGATCTAAATAGGGGAGTCTCTGTCCGGTGTTGTCCGCGCGCCAATAATGCGGGTTCGGTTCGTAAACGAGACGTTCGCCCGGCTTGAAAGACGCAATGCGGAACATTCCCGTGCTCACGATCTCACGCGGGTGGGTTCCGATATTCCATGCCTTCATTAGCGTGCCGTTATCGGCGAACTTTTGCAGAGCATGTTTCGGTAGGATCGGACCGCCTCCGACCATTTCGAGGAATGGGGCGTAAATGTCCGGTGTTATGAAACGCACCGTCAGATTATCCATCTTCTCCACTTTGAACGGCTTCCCGTCGATCGAATAATCGCTCGCGTGACGATTTGGAAAACGCTCGTCGTAAATGCAGGCAAAGGTGAACACTACATCATCGGCCGAGAACGGCGCGCCATCGCTCCACTTGACTCCTTCACGCAGGTGGAAAGTATAGGTCTTGTTGTCCGGGCTCACTTCCCACGACTTTGCCAAGCCGGGAATGATCTCCTCAGTCAGGGAATTTCTTCGCACCAGCCCCTCCAGCACCGTGCCGATGGCACCCATGGACGTCGCATCCTCTGCCACCAGATAATTGAACGTGTTCGGCCCGCCGCCCGGATCGACATTGATGTAAATCCCGCCATAGCGACCCGGCGGCTTCGTGATAATATCCACATCCTTCGGCAGTGGCGGAAACTCCCGCTTCAATTTCTGCCGGGGTGAACACGCGGGAATCAGCAACGCGGCCAGCGTAATGGCCACTCCACGGAACAGGGAATTCAAAACAGTCAGGCGCAGGGACGGCATGATTCGGCAGTTGCTTATAGCCGTCTACTATTAGGCAAGCGGACTACATGGGAAAGATAAAAGTCGGAGGAAGGCTCGCCCGATGCCTGTCTGAGGGGGCTGGTATTGCACCTTCGTAACGTGGACCAGCGGCTTGAAGTAGGCACCTAGCGGTAATTTGCGCGGGCGATCAGGATCACGCCCAGCGTCTGGAAAATGATGTTTGGTACCCAGATCAAAAATTCCGGGTAGAGTCCTGCGTTGCGCTTGAAGACCTCTGCCAGAACAGTAATGAAGTAATAGCCAAGCACGATCAGCAAACTCATGGCCACGCCCACGGAGGTTTCCTTGCGCTGGGTTTGGATGGCGAGGGGAATGCCGACCAGGACGAAGGTCAGGCAGGAAATGGAAAGGGCGATTTTTTTTTGGAACTCCAACAGGAAGGGAATGGGGTTGTCGCCGGCCAATTGAATCGGATTGATGATCAGCAGACGCAGTTCGCCGAGGGTCAAGCGGTCGCTGCGCGGTTTCTGGTCGCGACGGAAAAAGTCGGCAATCGAAATAGGCAGAGGCAATTCACTGGCGTGTGCGCCGGGGCGCACGGTGCTGACGTCCTCAGGCGCACCGCCGCTGCGTTCCTCCTGTCGCGCGTTGAAGAGAGTGAGGACCAGTCGTTCGTTGGGGATGTCGAGCTTGAGAATTGCGCGATCGGCGCGCAGGGAGTTGACCGGGACCATGTCGCCATTGAGCTTCCAGATGTGGACATCCTCCAGCGTGGTGCCTTGTTTCGATCCCACCCAGATGCGCATGCCGGGAAATTTATCGATGGTGGTTTGAGGCGTGAAGAACGCCATCGGATTGTTAGTGATCAGGTCGATGGAAATGCGCTTGAACGCGCGGCGGCATTGAGGGGCAACTGTGGAATTATTAAACAGGCTGATGACGCTGAAGATGACTCCGAGCCAGATGGCCGGAGCGATGATGGGGAGCAGGCCGACGCCGCTGGCCTTGAGCGTGAGCAACTCCTTTTCCTGTGAAAACCGGCCAAAGACCATCAGCACGGCTAGCAGGATGCCCCATGGTAGAGTGAAGGTCAGAACGAAGGGCACGAGCAGGGAGACTAACTGGACGATGACCCAGAGAGAGACTTCATCGTGCAGCAGAAGGTCGAAGATATCCTTGAAGGCATTGACTAGTACCAGGAGAAACGTCAGGACGGCCGTCGTGGCCACGGCCACAATGGCGATCTCCTTGAACAGGTAGGTGTAAATAATGCGCATCGGAAAGTGACGAAGAGTAGCGAGTCCCGGAGGGATATGTCCAGCGAGTTGCTCGAAACGCCTAAAGCAGCGCGGGTTGTCGCATGTCGGGATCGGTGAGCGAATTCTCCCCGCCGATGAGTTTCTGGTGCAGCATCAAGGCGGAACGATCTGTCATCGCGGCGAGATAGTTGCACGTGGCGCGGTGTACGCCTTCCTTCTTGATGCGCACGGCAAAGGGCGGCGTGAGCAGGTGCGGGTGGCTGACGAGCAGTTCGAATAGTTGTTCCAGACAGCGGCAGGCTTTCTGGTTTACGGAACTGACCGCTGGATGATTGTACAGATTCTGCAGGAGGAACTGGCGCTGTTCGCGCACGCCTTCCGCGATGCGAGGGGAGCTGACGATCAGTTTTTCCGGGTGACGGCGGGCGTCGTCTGCGCTAGCGGGATGATGTTTCATTAGCGAGGCGGTGGATGCGCCGATGGCGTCCTCGACGAGATGATCCAGCATGCAGCGGAGCACGTAGCTGCGGCCGCGCTCGGGCTCGATGTTGGGATAGGGCTGGAGCGCTTTCTCCTTCACGAGACTCCAGAGCCAGAGGTTGTTCAAGTCCGATTCCTGTAGCAGGCCGGCTTCGAGTCCATCATCAACGTCATGACAGACATAGGCGATCTCATCCGCCGCGTCGGCCACTTGCGCCTCGAGGGACGGCTGGGGGAAGTCGGCCCAACGGCGATTCGCCGCGGTAGGAATGCGGTTCGGTGAAAACGGTTTGGCGAGACCTTCCAGCACTTCCCAAGTGAGGTTGATACCGTTGAACTCGGGATATTTCAGCTCGAGATCTTCGACCACGCGCAGGCTTTGCTGGTTGTGTTCGAACCCACCGTGCTCTTTCATGAGGCGGTCGAGAGTCGATTCGCCGGGATGGCCGAACGGCGGATGGCCGAGATCGTGGGCGAGGGCGATGGCTTCCGCGAGCGACTCGTTCAGTCCCAGCGAGCGGGCCATGCTTCGGGCGATGGAGGCGACCTCGATGGAGTGCGTCAGGCGGGTACGGTAGTGGTCGCCGCTGCCGTTCAGGAAGACCTGCGATTTGTATTCCAGACGGCGAAAAGCCCGGCTGTGGACGATCCGGTCACGGTCGCGCTGGTACTCGGTACGATGCAGATGCGGTTCCTCTTCATGGAGCCGTCCCCGCGAAGCCGCACTACTCTGGGCATATGGCGCCAGTATCGTGCTCTCCGCCTGTTCCTGTTCATCCCGCGAACGCATCATAGAGCTTCAAAATGTCACGTTCATCGCGCAGCGCAAGAACCGAAATGCACTTCTCTCGTAAAAAATTTATCCGATCGCTGGACATGGTTGAAAGTCTGCAAGTTTGACATGGGGCAAACGTCAAACGACAATGCGTCATGATGTTTTCCGTTGAAAAGTTGCCGTGCGGCGCCGGGTTGGCCGTTGCGGAGATGCCGCAGGTCGAGAGTGTGTCGGTGGGGCTTTGGTTTGGGGTGGGTGGCCGCCACGAGCCCGAGCGACTCAGCGGGGTTTCCCATTTCATTGAGCACATGATCTTTAAGGGCACGCGCCGCCGTTCCGCTCGCGAAATTTCGGAAGCGGTCGAAGGGGTGGGAGGTTACCTGAATGCTTTTACGGCCGAGGAAATGACCTGTTATTTCGCCAAAGCTGCGGCACGTCATTTCCCGCGCTTATGCGACGTCTTGCTCGACATGCTGGTAAATTCGACATTCCCGCCGGAGGAAATCGAGCGCGAGCGCGGCGTGATTTGCGAGGAGATCCGCATGTATGAGGATCAGCCGCAGCAAGTGGCGCAGGAAAAACTCAACGCCTTGCTTTGGGCCGGACATCCGCTCGGCCGTCCGCTTGCGGGCACGGTCAAGCACGTTGAACGCATGAGCCGCGCCGATCTGATGGATTACCGGCAGAAACATTATCATGCGGGCAATCTCTGGATTTCCATTGCGGGCAAGGTCAGCCCCGCGCAAGCGAAAGCCGTGCTTGGACCGTTGCTTAAGCGACTGCAGGCCGGTCGCCCCGCCAAGGCCTCGCCGGTGCTGACCAAGCAACGCGCGCCTCGGGTGGAGGTGGTGCGCAAGCCCATTGAGCAATCGCATATCGCCATCGGTTTGCGCAGTGTTTCGCGTCACGATCCGCAACGTTTCGCGGTGCGACTGATGAGCGTGATTCTCGGTGAGAACATGAGTTCGCGTCTCTTTCAGGAAATCCGCGAGAAACATGGGTTGGCGTATTCCATTCAGTCGACGGTTTCCTACCTACACGATACGGGCTGTTTCGGCATTTCCGCTGGGGTCGAAAACGGCAAACTCTCGAAGGCGCTGACTCTCGCGCTGAAATCGGTGAAGCAATTTGCCGCGAAAGGCCCGACTGCCGAGGAACTCACGCGCGCCAAGGAATACACGCTCGGCCAGATGGCGCTCAGTCTCGAAAGCACGACGAATCAAATGATGTGGATGGGCGAACACGCCATCTCTCATGGCAAGGTAATCGATCCGTCCAAGGTGGCGGAAAAGATTGAAAGCGTGACGGCGACTCAAATCAAAGCCATTGCACAGGTGCTGGTGCAGGATTCCCGACTGAACGTGGCGGTGGTCAGTCCCGTCGCGGAAACCGAATCGATCCGTGCCTTGACACATTTCTAGCGCCCCGCATTAGACCTGTTGTGAATCCATTCATATCACTTAACTCCTGGGACGAACCCGGACGCATTCTGCAGGCGTCCGATCCCGTGGAGATTGTCACGGGCACGTGGCAGGAGTGGGACCGACTGGAAGCGGCGCTGGCGCGTTATCGTCAGCCGTCGCTTGATTCCACGCATCCGCGTGGCGCGGCGGTCGGCTACTTCACCTACGAGGGAGATTACTGGTTTGGTTTTTTTCCTGAGATGATCGCGGCTGCCGGAGAAAAACCGAACGACCTCTGGTTGCAGCGGCGTCAGCAAGCGGAGCGGGAGCTGCCGTGTAACGAGAGTGCCGCATGGCGCAGCAATTTCACCCGCGCAGAATTCGAACGCATGGTGTGTCGCGCGCAGGAGTACATCACGGCGGGCGACATCTATCAGGTGAATCTCGCACAACGGTTTTCCGCTCCGATGGAGGTGAATCCCTATGTGCTCTTTGAGCAATTGCTCTGGCGCAGTCCCGCGCCCGGCGGCGCGTTTCTCGACACGGGTGAACGGCAGATTCTCTCCTCCTCGCCGGAACTTTTTCTTTGCATACGCGGGCAACACATCGTAACGCGTCCGATCAAGGGAACGCGTCCACGCAGCCGCGATCCGCTCCGCGACGAGCAGCTCGCGTACGAATTAATGACCGACCCGAAGGAGCTCGCGGAGCTGGTGATGATCACCGATCTGGAGCGCAATGACCTCGGTCGCGTTTGCGAGTACGGCTCCGTGGCGGTGACGGAGTTGATCAAGCTGGAGCGTTACGCGCAGGTCTTTCATCTCGTCTCGACTGTGGAAGGCATGCTGCGACCGGGCATCAGTCCTCTGGCCGCGCTGCGCGAGTGTTTCCCCGGCGGTTCGATTTCCGGCGCTCCGAAGAAACGGGCTTGCGAGATCATTGCGGAATTGGAGCCATGTCCGCGTGGCATTTATACCGGGGCAATCGGCTATTTCGGGTTCAATGGTGACGCGGCGTTTTCCATCGCCATTCGCACGTTGATCCAGGAAAGGAACGAACTGCATTTTCATGTGGGCGGGGGCATTACCGCCGACTCCATCCCCGCGCGTGAATACGAGGAGACACTGCACAAAGCTGCAGGCATGCAGCTCGCGCTGGAGGAGTACCGCCGTGGCGCAGGCGAAAGCAAGACGGAATCGGAAAAGACATTTTCATGAGCACAAAAAAAGAAAATTTACCGACAGGGTTTACTCCCTGGCGTGGCGTGTTTGAAACGCTTCGGGTGAAAAACGGGCGCGCCGAATTCGTTGAGGAACATTGGAAGAGTCTTCGCGTCGCCGCCAAGGCCCTCGGGCTGAAAGTGTCGGGCGATTTGCGCGAAACTGGCCGTGAACTGCCACGGCAATCGGGCCGCCTGCGCTGGGTGGTGGAGGCGGACCAAAGCTACGTGATGTTCCACCCGGAATCGCTCACGGTAAAAGCGGCCTACTCTCTCACGCTCGCACCGCAACGCGTGGGCAGCGAGAACTGGGACGCGCGCTACAAGACCTTGAGTTATCTCACGCACTGGCAGGCGCGGCAATCGGTGAAAGCCGACGAGGCGTTGCTGCTGAATGAGTATGGGGAAATCGCGTCCGGTGCGATGAGCAATGTCTTTTGGGTGACCGATGGGAAAGTGTATACGCCCTCGGACGAAGCGGGTTGCCGCGAAGGCGTGGTGCGCGCCTGGGTTCTCGGTCAGCTCAAGGTGCAGGAAGGTTTGTTTGATCTGCGCGATCTCGAAGAGGCCGACGAGGTGTTTCTGACCAATAGCTGGATCGGTATTCGACCGGTCGGGCAATTGGGACGGCACAAGATCAAGACCGGCACCATTACGCGAAAATTGCAGCAGCGGTTCGCGAAGGCCCAGACTTAACGTCCCAGATTTGCGAGCTTGGACCAATTACTTCCGACAAGGGTGAGCTTGTCTCCGGCTTTTACGCGATTGAGCGAGAACCAGTGCTGGTTCATCTCCAGTGCAAAAGCCACGCGGTCGCTTTCACTGCGCACGGCGGTTTGATCGAACGGCTGCAAATCCACGATTTGCAGGATCGTACCTTGCGCATCCAGAAAGGCGATGGAGAGGGGCAGGGAGGTATCCTTCATCCAGAACGAGGCGCGGCTTTTGCCATCGAGAATGAAGATCATTCCGGCATTGTCAGACATTCGCGTGCGGTGCATCAGGCCGAGTGCTTTTTCCTCCGGCGTGCGCGCCACTTCTGCGCGTATCGTGGCCGCTCCGGCCTTGATTTCTATAACCGGCAACGGTTTGGAGGTTTCCTGGCCAGTGAGGGCTGAGAGACTGCCGGTGAGTACCAGCAGGAGCGAGAAAATCCGCAAAAAGCGCGCTTGCAGCATGTCCCTGTTTATTCAATGCTCCCGACATGTGCAAGACTGGCTTTTATCTGGCGACATTGCTGTTGGCTTGGGGCCTCGGGCAGGGAACCCTGCGTGCGGATGTGACGTTGCTTTCGGACATCCCCGGAGCGGAGGTGCCCTACATCAGCGGCGATGAGACCGAAGCCGAGAAGGCGTTCAGTCCGGCGTCGACTTTCAAGATGATCATCGCGCTGACGGTTTTCGAGCAAAAGATCGCCACGCCGGAAACCGAACTTACCTGTCAGGACGCGCATCTGTCGCCCAAGCCGCAGGTGTTGAAATTCCAGAAGGCGATGCAAGATTCGAGCAATGACTTCTTCCGCCAACTCGTCGATAAGCTCACGGACGAGCAATTGATCGAGATGGCCAGGCGGTGCGAGTTCGGAACGATTCCGGCCGTAGTGCCCAAGGACCGCAAGGATTGGAGTCATGGTGGCGGCATTCGCGTGACCCCCTTGCAGGAGCATCGGTTCCTGCGCAAGTTGATCCGGGGTAAGTTGCCGGTGTCTGTGGAGAGCCAGAAGCAATTAATGGCCGTCATGGCATGGCCTGCGGTCGAAGCCGGAGTGAATGTCTACGGCAAGACCGGTTCCTATGAGAAAACTTATTGGTTCTCCGGACTGGCCGTGAAAGCGGGCGGTGCGGTGCGAGTAATCACGGTCACCCTGACCGCGGATGACGCCAATCGTTCGCGCGCGATTCAACGCTTCTACGATCAAATCAAACGCGTCTTGCCCGCGCCCACCGCAATCCCGCAATGAATACCGATTCCGTAGTGGTTCTGACCTTTGACGACGCGGTGAGTAATCACGCCACCTTTGTGGCACCCTTGCTGCAGGAACTTGGTTTTGGTGCGAGCTTTTACATTGCTGAATATGACGGTGAGGGGACGGATCACTTTGTCACGGATAAGCGGCAGTACATGACATGGGAGCAAATCGCTGGCTTGCATGCGGTGGGATTTGAAGTCGGAAATCATACCCTTCACCATGTTCTGGCGGACCGGGTCAGCGAAGAGGTTCTGACGGATGAAATCGAGGCCATCGAGCAGCGGTGTGTGGCGCATGGCATCGCCTGGCCCACCACATTTGCCTATCCGTGCGGAAACGAATCCAATGAGGCGCATCAGGTGCTCGCAAGAATGAATTACACGTTCGCCCGAATTTGCGGCGACCGTCCCTACCGGCCTGCGACCGATTCACGCCTGAGTGTTCCGAGTTTTGTCATCACCGGCGAAAAGGAAGCGCTCTTTTATCAGGCCCTCGAACAACGCCAGCCCGGTGAGGTGATCGTCTATACTTTCCACGGTGTGCCGGATATCAATCATCCGTGGGTCGATACGCCGCCTGCCGTGTTCGAGAAAATGATGCGCCATCTGAAAGTGCAGGGGATTCGCGGTATCGCGTTGAGGGATCTTCGTTAGCTTTCGGATTCGATTGAAAAGACCCACCAGCGCGAAACTTCCTTACGCTGGGTTTTGCCGTACTTGCGTTGGAAATAGATCTTGAGCACGAGGCCCGTCGTCGTACGAATCCGGTAACCGTGCTTGCGCACATAACGTTCGCCGCTGCCATGCGTGCAATCTCCATGCTCGCGCCACGTCTCGAGCACTTCCGCCACTTCCCACTCCTGCTTGCGCCAGCGAAATTGGTGAGGCATGCCCGGCTCGCCTTGCGCCATGCGATGTGTGTCGAAACTCGCATTCAGGGGGGTGAGCGCTTCACTGACAAACGTGGACGACGGCATGCTGAAAGATAGCATGCCGTCTGGTGGAAGAAAAGCTCAGGGCGTCGTGGTATCCGCGATCAACTCGTAGGCCATTGCCGGGCCGTCTTTCGAGACGGTCTCCAGCTTGCAGGTGAGTCCTTCTCCGCTGCTTTGCACGGGAACTTTCCAGAGCCGTTTTCCGTTAATGCCGACCGCCCACAAGGTGTAGGATTTTCCAGCCGGGGCTTTGAGCTTGAGCGAAAGCGTATCGCTTTGCGAGCGGATCAAAAGCGGTGCTTTGCCCCAAGCTTCCAGAATGCGGCCATCCTGATTGCGGAAGGTGGTACCGGTATTTTTGATGTCGGTGAGGTGCAGGATGAGCATCCTCTGACTCTTTGCGAGCGGTTGACCGTCCATGGCGGAGATCGAAATCACGACCTGACCGTTGGCTTGGACGGTCGCAACGGCACCGGAAAGAGAACCGGTTTGCCGCAGAACGTAGGCTTCCGTATTCGGCGTGACGACTGACAGCGAAGCCTTTTCCGTATCGAGCGTGATCTCGCCCGTATCCGAGTGAAGAATTTTCCCCTCGACGCACGAGGCCGGAATGCGTCCCGCCTTCACGAGCCGGTCGAGCAGATCGGCGCTTTCCGCAAATACGGTTTTATTATCCTCCGTCGAGCCCTTGGGTTCGACCGTGGCGAGAATCGTCTTCCCGGTCGCGACCGGCTTCGTCAGCGAGGTGGAGCCGAGACCGGTGACCAGCCCGATCTTGGAGTAATCCTGCGAGAATGATCCGATGCCGTCGGCATTGGCAAAGGTCTTCTCCGGATCGATGTGATAGAGCACCAGATTCTGCGTGGGCTTCACATCTTCGCGGACGAATAGCAATGAGACGAGTCGTTCTCCCAAGATGTGAAGCGGATCATTCACCGTGGAGAATCCGCGAATGGGCGCTGTATCCGTGATCGAGGCGGCGTCGCCAGCGTAATCAAACCGCATCAAGCCGTCCCAATCCTGAAAGGCGGCATAGGCACCCATGATCGGACCGGCTTCGGCGCGATACGGATTCGGGTAGACGAACTGGAACTCGGTCATCATGAACGGATGATTCGGCAACCGGGCTGGGAACACTTCTCGCGGTGTCTTCACCAACTGCGTTAGTGCCGATTCGCACTCGTACAGGTAGGGGAGTCGCCATTGCGCACCGACAAATTTAGGGTGATCCCAATAGCGATGCACATCAACGTAGTCGAGCGGTTCCCGAGCAATGGTCAGCGGCTTGTATTCGCGATGGCTTACATCGGTGAGAATGGACTTCGTGCCGATATTCTTGCGGAGAAAATCGCGGATCTCTGCTTGGGTTTTGATCTGCAAGTCCGACAGGAAACGGGCAAAGAGCAGGGAGCGCTCATCGGCGTTCACGTTCTCCTTGCCGATTTTTTTCAGATGTTCCGTGAACTTCTCCTGAAAATACGCGGCCACGTTGGGGTCGTTGTTCCAAAAGACCGAGTGGACATTTTCATTGAGTGGATTGATCCCAACCAGCGCCGGGTCTTCACCCAGAGTCAGTCCGGTGTAGGGATTCTTGTGCTTGAGGAAGAGCGTGGCGAATTCCTGCCACGATTTCATGGCGGAAGGGGAAATCGCAATGGCGGCTTTTACTCCCTGGGTGATTTGCTCCTTGATCTCCGCAAGCTCGCCCGCGGGAAAGGGGCGGGTGGTATACAAGTCGATGCTGATGTAGAGGCCTTCCTTCTTGCAGGCGGCGATCAGGTAGTCGAGTTTATCCAGTTGCTCCAAATTAATATCGTAGCTGTTCTTCGGATTCTTGTTGAGCAGCAGCCCGTCATAGTGATGGATGCGAACGGTGTTGTAGCCTTGCGCCGCAAGCCGCTTGGCCAGCCGGTCGGCGAGCGCTTTGTCCACGAAGTTGGCGGCAAAAACAAGGTTGGTGCCGAGGAGTCGCACCCGCTTTTCGGGTTTCTTCTCGAAGTAGAGACGGCCGTTGCGGGATTGGAGAAAACCGTATTTGCCTGCGGGTGCATCGAGGTTGCCGCTAAAGTCGAGAATTGATCCCGGCTCGACATCTTTTTCGAACGAGAAGATCTTCCAGACCTTGTCTTCCTCATACACCAAGGGTTTCGTCACGAGATTCGCTGCCATCGGGACAGCGTCGAGGCTTCCGGTTGCGCCGACGACCAGCCAGACCGCCGAGCCGGAGCCTTTGATCTGCACGTTCTTGAGGGGTTTTCCCGGCAGGATAAAGCGCGACATATTCAATCCGATGCGATCGCCCGAGGGGGTCTTGCCTTTCCAGACGATCGGGCCATTCGGCGTGTCAGAGCCTACGGTCCAGTTGGTGGCTTCCTCCGCGGCGCGTACGGGGAATTCTGTCGTGGTGCCATCGGTGAATGTGAAGATCAGGCGACCCAGTTCTGCCTTGTCTTTCTGATCCCACGCAAAGGCGTGCATGATGAAAAAAGTGCGATAGGGAGCCGACTTCAAATCGAAGGTGGCTTCCTTGATTCCAGCGATGAGTTGCGGTCCCGCGAAAACGAGACAGGAGCGCCCGTTGTTTTGCTTGGGATCTGTCACGTCGAAAAGAACGTTGCCAAAGAGACGGCGGCCCGGTTCCAGTGCGCTCAAATCGTGGTCTTTGCCTTGGTCGGTCCAACCGCCGCGACCATCACCGGCGACTTCATCCGCAAATCCCATGTTTGCCGAAGGGGCGAGACTCACCGTGTCGAAGCGATGTGGCTGAAAGGAGAGATCCACGGCGATCTTGCGCACGAATGGATCGGCCGGAGCGGCTTCCGGTTCGATGATGAGCTGGTAGTTATTGCCCTTGAATGCGCGCGCGTCGGCCACGAGAACTTTGAGTGCACCGGTAATGCGCAACGTCCCGGTGTCGGTTGGAATTTCGATGAATTTCACCGGACCGCCGCCAATAGGGTATTCCTTCAGGTCTTTGGGGAGGGGGTAATTCTGCTTGTCCGTGACGATCACCCGGTTGGCATACACCTCGACTGGCAAAAGAATGCTCCAACGGAGCTTATACACCGGTTCAGATTTGTCGGGCCGGCTTACCCCGATGGAGAATTTAAGCGCCGAGGCGGAAGTGCGAGCGATGGCTTCCTCGAAGTGCAACGGCTGACCGCCGGAGATCGGCTTGTACTGGCCCTGCAAGGTCCACGATTGTGTGCCTTCGCGCTTGGGGAAGCCCGATTCTGCCACAACCACGCCAGCTCGGTTTTGTACGGTATTGGTATTTTCCACCCGATAATCCGCTGCCATTGTCACATCGCCAAGCGTGCGAATCACGCCAAGCGGATCAACCTGCAAAGTCAGGCCAGTTTCCGCATTCTCGCCAAGTATGAAATTTGTCATGCCTTGGGCCTGTAGATGCCATGGCAGAATCAGGAGCGATAAGCAAACCAACCAAGCGAATCGGGAGGAAGAACGGGGAGTCATCATAGGGATTCTTTATGTTTATAATAAAAGAACGATAATCTATTATTTGGCGTTTATCCAAGCTAAGTTGAAATGCTTGCAACCAAGCTTTCATTGAAAATAAGGATATTATACGTAATATCAAGAAGACTTTTTGAAAAGTGCGATCGTTTATTTTAAATAAACGAACGATCTATTATTGAGTATTAAATTGACAAAAGGACAGGGGGAGATGGCCTTTGGAGCGGACTAAATCATTATTACGTATCGCTCTTTCATCGAATAGGAGGAGCTAAAAAAACAGCGTCGACAAACGGCGACAAGAATCGACCGCTTCTGTTGGGTGTCGCGGGGAGTGTCGTCTCAGTTCAAATCGGAGATTTGAGATCTCAGCGGAACAGGGGCTGGACATACCACGAGTTATAGCACGGAAACACGAAGGGCGTTTGCGTTAGGTGAGCTATATGAGCTGCGTGTGCGATATTTTTGTGGTATGAGGGCGAAAAAAAGACCCGCAGGAATTACCCTGCGGGTCTTTTGTTGAGCGACGATCGCTTATTTCTTGGCTGGCGCGGGGGCCGGAGCCGGGGCGGGAGCTGCTGGAGCGGGCGCAGGGGCGGCGGGGGCCGGAGCGGCGCTAGGGGCGGCACCCGGGGCCTTGGCGGCGGCTTCGGGGGAAACCTTCGGCGGCTCGGGAAGGAGGATCTTGATCTTCGCGTCTTCCTTCAGCTTCTGCACATAGGCGCGGAGCGATTCGCTGCGCTGAGTGTTTTTGATCACCATGGCGATGCGGTCATGCACTTCGGCCAGCGGGATCTTGCCAGCGGGCTTGGTGTCGGTCACGACGAGGAAGTGGTAGCCGAAGGGGGTTTCGAACACTTGGCTGACTTCGCCGACCTTGGCGTTGAAAGCGACCTTTTCGAATTCCGGCACCATCATGCCCTTGCGGAAGTAGTCTAGGTCACCACCGTTGGCGGCGCTGCCCTTGTCTTCGGAAACTTCCTGGGCGACCTTGGCGAACGCTTCACCCTTGGTCACGCGGACGCGGGCGGCTTCGGCGGCTTTCTTCTTCGCGGCCTTTTCGGCGGCGGGGGCGTCGGCCTTGAACATGATCAGCACGTGGCTGGCGCGGACCATCGCATCGCGGTTGAAGCGGGCGGGATTATCCGTGTAGAATTTTTCGATTTCGGCTTCGCTCGGGGCCTTCGGTTCCGGCACCTTCGCTTCGACGGTTTCCTGCAGGATGATCTGCTTCTTGATTTCGGCCTTCAGCTTTTCGAGGGTCAAGCCGCGCTTTTCGAGCTGCTGCTTGAGCACTTCGGGGGAGGGAACGCTGCTGGTGATTTCCTTGAACTTTTCTTCCGTCTTCTTGTCGACGTCTTTCAACGTTACCGACTTCGAGGTGTTGAGGAGGAGTTTCTCGATCGCGAGTTGATCGATGATATTGCGCTCGATCTCCGGCAGGCGCTCGGGAGGGAGCATGCTGATGTTCATGCCGCGTTGGGAGAGGATTTGATTGATGGCCTCATCCAATTCACCGCGGGTCACCTCGACGCCTTTGCCTTTCGCAACGACGAAACGGGGATTTTTAGGATCCGAAACACCACAAGCCGCCAGGGCCAAAACGGCCACGAGACTCAACGGCAATGCCAGATGACGAAAAGTAACACTCATTCCCGTTGCTAGCGTACCCCTTGCCGTTTGGCAAGGTGTCTTTACACGCTCGTGATTGAGCCGTTACACTGAAGAAATGAGGGTGGGGAAAATCGGGTGGTTGATTTTGCTGGGAGTGGCGATTCCTTTCTGGGTGTCTTGGGAGCGCGCCTTCGCAGGGGCTTCACTCCAGAAGCCTGTAGCCATTTCCGTTCCAGAATGGGGATGTAAGATGACGCTCCCCCCTGATTTTCGCTGGACCGGCTTTCATGGGTACTACTATGAGGTCTGCGGGCTGGATGTCCGTTTGCGTATCCATCGCGCGAATCCGAAGGCCAGGACTCCCGAGGAAGCGGTCGAATTATCGGCGGCCCTCCGTCGCAAGATTAAAGAAGAGACCGCTGTCGCCAACAACCAGCGCGGGATTCCCGTTTTACTCCATTCCGAACCGTTTCGTACGCGGTCTGGTTTGTATGGGGTCAAAGCGTATTTTGGCCCGGAGCGGTTGCTGAACCATCAGGCCGATCTTGTTTCCTATTACATTGGGCTGCCCAGTGGAAAGGTTCTTTGCATCTGTCTCGACCGGATTTTCATCCATGACAAGTGCTACGGTACGATGGCTGGCATGGAAGCGATTGGAGAGATGGTTTTGCGCAGCATGGAGATCGTGCCGGAATTTGGTCCGAACAAGACGGAAATCTGAAAACTTCGAATCGAAAACTTTTCCTCCCATTTCCGCATTCCCTTTCGCTCGATCTTCCGTATAACCTAGCGGCGCATGACGATCTACGGACTCACCGGAGGCATCGCCTGCGGCAAAACCACCCTTGGGGAAATGATGCGGGCGCAGGGCTGGACCCTTGTTGACAGCGACGCCATCGCGCATAAATTGATGGAACCCGGGGAAGTGAACTGGAAAAAAGTGGTTGACGCCTTCGGCGATAAGATCCTTAATTCAGACCGCACGATCAACCGGCGTGCCTTGGGCGACCTTGTTTTCAGTCAACCCGCACTAAGACAACAGCTCAACACTCTGACTCATCCCGCCATTCGTGAAGTCTGGCAGGGCGAGATGAACCGGTTCCCCGATAGTCATCCCCAACAACCCATGGTTGTCATCATCCCACTTCTATTCGAATGCAGCCTGCAGAAGGAATTCGACGCGGTTATCTGCGTCGCCTGTTCCGCCGCGACGCAATGGCGTCGTCTGCTGGCCCGCGGCCTGAGCGAAGAGCAAACCCGGCAACGGCTGGCCAGTCAGTGGCCCTTGCTGGAGAAGATGAACCACAGCCAGAGCGTGATCTGGAACGAAGGCTCCCTGGATTGCCTTTGCCGTCAATTTCAGGAATTGACTCGCGCTTGATCGAACCCAAGTCCCTTAACCTTTATTTGTACCTATGAGACAACCTCGTCAACCCCGGCCTCCCCGCCGTTCCAATAACCGGCAACAGTCCCGTGGCCGCCGTCCTTACGGCCCGAAAAAAACCGGCAACGGCAAGCAGCCTTCCATTCCGCCCGAGTTTCTCCCCCGCGATATCGAAGACGTTGAGCGTGAAGAACAGCAAAAAGCTGAAGCGGCCGCGAAAGCAGCAGCTGCGGCGGCGGCTAAAGCCGCTTCCGATCCGTCTGCCCCGGCCCCTGCTCCTGGCGATTGGACTCCCAGCGCGGGTGACCCAAATCTGCCCGGCATGAGCCCGAGCGATCCGGCGGCTCCGACGATCGCGCAGTCTTCCGACAACCCGGTGAATCCCGCCGTACCGGCGGCTCCGGTTCTGCCGCCCGCTCCGGCCCTGCCGCCGGGACCCGAGCTCAATCTCGGCGATCTCCAGTCCAAGACCATTCTCGAACTCAATGAGATGGCCGCGGAGTATCCGATTGAGAACGCGAACTTGCTCAAGAAGCACGAGCTCATCTGCGAAATTCTCAAGCGTAATGCCGACCGTAACGGCACGATGACCGGCGACGGCGTCCTCGAAGTCCTGCCTGATGGCTACGGTTTCCTGCGCTCCTCCTGCTACAATTATTTGCCCTGCCCGGAAGACATTTACGTCTCCCCGTCGCAGATTCGCCGCTTCGGTTTGAAGAAGGGCGATCTCATCTCCGGTCCGCTCCGCGCGCCGAAGGATAAGGAACGCTATTTCGCGCTCATCAAGGTCGACAAGATCGAGAACAAGGACCCAGAACTTTCCCGGGGCAAGGTGTTGTTCGACAACCTGACGCCGCTGTTTCCGGATCGCCGCATCATCCTCGAGGGCGACAGCAAGGAATTGTCCACGCGCGCGCTCGATCTGATCTGCCCGATCGGTTTCGGCAATCGCGGACTCATCGTCGCGCCGCCGCGTACCGGCAAGACGATCATCATGCAAAAGATCGCCAACGCGATCACGCGGAATCACCCCAACGCCTACCTCATCGTTCTCCTCATCGACGAACGTCCCGAGGAAGTGACCGACATGGAGCGTTCCGTGAAGGGCGAGGTGATCAGTTCCACCTTCGACGAACCGCCGGATCGCCACGTGCAAGTGGCTGAGATGGTCATTGAGCGCGCCAAGCGCATCGCCGAGGGCAAGGTGGATGTCATCATCCTGCTCGACAGTATCACCCGTCTGGCTCGGGCTTACAACAGCTTGCAGCCGCACAGCGGGAAGATCATGTCGGGCGGTGTGGATTCCAACGCGCTGCAAAAACCGAAGCGTTTCTTCGGTGCGGCCCGTAACATCGAGGAGGGCGGCAGCTTGACCATCATCGCCACTGCGTTGATCGAAACGGGCAGTCGCATGGATGAAGTCATTTTCGAGGAATTCAAGGGCACCGGGAACATGGAAATCAATCTCGACCGCTCGCTGGTCGACCGCCGTGTTTACCCCGCCATCAATATTCCCAAGTCGGGCACCCGCAAGGAAGAACTCCTCTATCACCCGGACGAACTCCCGCGCATCCACGTGTTGCGTCGCGCGCTCAGTTCGCTGCCGCCGATCGAGGCGATGGAATTGTTGCTGGACCGTTTGAAGAAAACGCAGAACAATATCGAATTCCTGCTCGCAATGAATTTGGACAAGTAATTGTTTTAACAACGTAAAATCATACAAGGAGAGAGATGAAAGTATTGGTGACCGGGGGCGCTGGCTACATTGGCAGCATTTGTACGGAAGAACTACTGAACGCCGGCTACGATGTGGCCGTGTTTGACAACCTTACCGAGGGACATTTGCTGGCCGTCGACAAGCGCGCCAAGTTCATCAAGGGTGATCTCGCGGACCGCGAATTCATCCATAAGACCATCGCCGATATCAAGCCGGACGCGATCATGCACTTCGCCGCGAACGCTCTCGTGGGCGAGTCGATGACGAATCCTTCAAAGTATTTTCGCAATAACGTCTGCTCTGCGATCAACCTGATCGACGCCGCCGTCGCCGCGAATTGCCTCAAGTTCATCTTCTCCTCCACCTGCGCCACCTACGGCACGCCCGAGCGCATCCCGATGGATGAACGTCTCCCGCAAAAGCCGATCAATCCCTACGGCCAGTCGAAGCTCATGTTCGAGCAGATTCTCCGCTGGTACGACCAGATCCACGGTCTCGTCCACGTCAACCTCCGCTACTTCAATGCGGCGGGCGCGTCGGAAAAATTCGGTGAAGATCACCGCATCGAAACCCATCTGATCCCGAACGTCCTCAAGGTCGCTCTCGGCCAGAAGGAAAACGTCCAGATCTTCGGCGAACAATATGCCACCCCGGACGGCACTTGCATCCGCGACTACATCCACATCAAGGATCTCGCCGCGGCGCACATGCTGGCCATGGGTCGTACGACCAGCGCCGCGTACAATCTTGGCAGTGGCGAAGGCTACTCCGTGCGTCAGGTCATCGACGTGGCTCGCAAGGTGACCGGTCATGAAATTCCGGTCGTCGTCAAGGAAGCCCGCGCGGGCGATCCGCCCCGTCTCGTGGCAAGCTCGCACAAGGTGACTGCCGAACTCGGTTGGAAACCGAAGCATGCGCGCCTGCAGGCAATCATGGAAGACGCTTGGGCCTGGCATAAGAAGTTCCCGAACGGCTACGGCGATTGAGCAGGGCTGAGCCCTGCACCCAGTAACTGGCGGCACATTGTGCCGCCGTTAGGCTGACGCCCGATCTGACCCTTGGTTGGTCGGGCGATGAGTTGGAGTGCGGGAGCTTTCTCCCGCTTTTATACGACATACCGCCGTAGGTTCATTTATGGCAACCAATCCCGACGATCGTACGGTTTTCCCCACGGCTCCCATATCGGGGCGGCTTCAGATCATTGGCTGGGCCACCATTCTCTTTATTCTCGCCGTCTTGATCTGGCTGTCGCGTGCGGTTCGCATGCCGGCGACGAATAGTACCGTCTTCTTTGCTTTCATTGCAGGAATTCTCCTCATCGCATGGCTGATGAATCCCCGCAAACTGATCCTCACTCGGGATCGCCTGATCATTGATCGATTCCTCCTGCCGATTTCGATCCCGCGCGATTCGATGAGCGAGGCGAGAGTTCAACCGGAGGCGATGACCCCGTCGCTTCGCATCTGCGGTAATGGTGGTTTCTTTGCGTGGGCTGGCTGGTTCTACAAGAAGGAGTTCGGACTCTATCGCGCCTATGTCACGGATTCGAAAAAGACCGTCACCTTTCGAACAGGCAAACGTCTTTACGTCGTTTCTCCCGCCGATCCCACTGCCTTTATTGAGTGCTTACAGAGAAGCGCTTATTAATTTTCCTGCCACGCTCGCGTGGCCTAATGTTGAAGCTTTCCCGCCTCCGTGGCGTCGAAGTCATTACAGCCATACAGGCTGACAACATTATGAAAAAGGGTTTGCTGTTACTGGTGCTCCTCTCCTGCTGGTTCCTCCCGAAGACCGTTTCGGCTCAGGAAATATCGATGGAATATTTTCAGGACTCGCTCAGTCCCTACGGCACGTGGATTCGCGTGGCCGATTACGGCGATTGTTGGCAACCCTATGTCGACGATCCCGACTGGAGTCCCTACACGCTCGGGAATTGGGCGTATACGGATCAAGGCTGGCTCTGGGTTTCGGACGAGCCGTTTGGCTGGGCCACGTACCACTATGGACGCTGGATCAATCTCGAAGGTCGAGGCTGGTGCTGGGTGCCGGGATATGAATGGGCTCCCGCGTGGGTGAGCTGGCGCTATGGCGACGGCTATTGCGGTTGGGCCCCGATGCCGCCGCCGCGCTTTGTCGGCGAGGTCGGTCCAGGTTGGTACAACTTTTGTCCCGCCAGCGCGATGGGCGAATCGTCCCTGCGCGTGGTCATCATCAACCGCAACTACAATTACCAATATGTCCGCCGCACGAACGTGATCAATGCGTACATCTCCATCGGCAACACGCGGATTTATTCCGGACCGCCCATTGTGGAGATCAATCGCTATGCCGTCCGCCGTCCCGTGCCGCGCTATATGCTCGAACGCAACGTCGTCGTCCGCGATCGCTACGACAATTTCCGCCCGCAACCCAACGGCGGCAAAATCGTCGTCTATGCGCCTCCGGTTCGCCGCGAGAATTCACCCACGCCTCGTCCGTATCCTTCGGCTCAGGTGAAGACGCCCGTGGTCAATGATGGTCGCAACGCCTATCGTCCTCCGGCCGTGGGACCCTATGCTGTTCCCTCTGCTGTACCGCAGCAAAACCGCGCCGCGAATGCCTCGGTGTACAAACACGAACCGGTGCCGCAACCGCAGCCCAGCCGAATTGGTCCGGTGCAGAGTCAGCCCCAGTCACAGCCTAGGCCCCAACCTCAAGCACAGACTCAACCGCAATTTCAACCCCAACCCCAGCGTTCCCAAGCTCCAGCGCCCAATCTGGGTAATCCCTGGCAAGGCGGCGGAGCTCCGGCGCAGCGCGGAGGTGGTCAACCCTCTGCACCCGAAGGCCACCACGGGGGCGGCCATCGCTGATTACGTTTGAGGCTTCGCTGGGGGTAACGGTTTGCCCGGGTTTTGTCGCATCAGCTCTGGCAACTGGTTTCCCACGAACAGAACGCGCGGCGGCTCCGGTTCCGTCCATGGCATGGAGTAGGGGATGCCGGGGTAGAGATCGAAGAAGTTGTCCGCGAGTTTCTTTTCGCCGTCGAGATCGATACAGACATTCCACGCGAAGGCGTCGCTCGTGAAAATGGCTTGTCCATCGCGCACTTCCACCTGCACGCGCGTCTCGGGCCATGCGATCTCGTGAAAGAGTGGGCCAAAGGTCCGGCTGCGGGCGATCAATTCTCCGTTCTGGCTCAACATCGCGAACGGCATGGTCTGCATGCGGTCGGTCCATGCGGAGGCAGGAATTGTCGCCAGCCGCGTTGACGCATTCGGCTGCAATTCCACCGTCACGGTCGCGTCCTTCACATAGGTGCCAGCCAGTGTGAAAATACCATGGCGCAGTTCGCCACGAATCGTTTCCTGCGTGTCGTTCACGCCGCAGAAAATCACGTTATCGCCGTCTTCCACCACGACCACGTGGACCGGTGCCATGGCTCGGCGCACGGGGTGGAAACTCGGCGTGCGGCGCAGGTAATAATCGACGATGGTCCACGAGCGCGTGGCGGGCCAGCAATCGTTGAACATCCAGAAGATCGCCGCCGCGCTGTCAAACATCCGGCGGCGGAAATTCTCGCAGTACTCGCGCAATCCTTCGCCCTGAATTAAACCAGCCCAGTAGGTGAAGGCTTCGATGGATAGTTGCCGCGGTTCCACTGCGAGCCAGAAACGGATCATCTGGTCGGGAGGGCTGGGTTCCTGCCAGCAATCTATAGAATTGTCGTGTAACTGCCACGAGAACGAGCCCGGGAAACGTTGTCCGTCTATCAGGCATGCTTGCATCGTGGGCAGGGCGGTCGAACCCAAAATGCCACCCTCGTTCGGAAACCGACAGATCATCTTCCGATAATTACGGAAATCGGTATCACTGAATCCAATGCTCCATGGATGCTGATCTCCTGCGTCGTCCGCGACGGGATCTTTGCCGTCCGGCGAAAATGGGGAGCTTGGTTGATAGTAGCGTGTGCCGTCTTCTTCGGAGAGCATGCGTGGCAAAGTAATGTGAAACAGAGCATGATCGGGGTGAATCACACCCTGATCGTAACCCCAGTGCCAAGCACCCCACTCCATTTCATTGTTGCCACACCAAATGATCAGGCTTGGGTGCGAAGCGAGTCGGCGGATATTGTAAACGGCCTCCTTCTTCACATTATCGAAAAAGGCAGCATCTTGTATTGGATATTTGGAGCAGGCGAAAATGAATTCCTGCCAGACGAGGAGGCCTCGTTCGTCGCAGAGATCGTAGAAATCGTCCGACTCGTACAAGCCTCCTCCCCAGATGCGCAGCAGGTTGTAATTGGCCTCCAGCGCACGATCAATTAACGTCTCATAACGTGCTCGATCGATTCGGGTGAAAATCATATCGGCCGGAACAAAGTTGCCCCCCTTCGCGAAAATCTTGCGATTGTTGATCTCCACGATGAAATAGCGTCCGCTCTGTGGATGTGTGTCCTGATTGATCACCACGCGGCGGAATCCGACATGCACGCTTCGCGCTCCGATCACCGTACCGTCGATTTCGAGCGCCACTTTCACCTTGTAACGGTCCGGGGCTCCATGACCCACCGGCCACCAGAGTTTCGGGTGGGGGACGGTCACCTGCGCTTCGAGCGGATGGAGTCCCGGCTTGATGGTAACAGAGGCGCGTGTACTGACCCCCGCTTCGGGGATCTCCACAATGAGCGTGGCCGGAGTTTCGCCCGGACGCAGTCCTTCAGCAAACCAGCGCACTTTCAATAGTCCTTCCTGCAAATCAGGGCTCAGTGTGGCCAACGGTACGAGCTGATCGAGGCGTGCTGCGTCCCGGCTCCATTCCAGCGTGACCGGTTTGAAGATACCTACGTTGATCAGGCGGGTCGACCAGTCCCAGTTGAATTGACTCTGCGGTTTGCGCAGCCAATGGCGTTTTGTGATTTTCTCGCGATCATTGACCGACTCTGGAGTATAGCCGTAGGAAGGTTTATCTGCTGTGCCGAAGAGGCCTCCATCCAGATGGACGACCAGGAGATTCTTCCCAGAACGAAGTTTGCCCGTGATTTCTACGCGGCACGGATAAAAGGTGTTTTCATGGCGTCCGACCAGAACGCCATTTAGGAAGATTTCCGCGAAATAATCGAGGCCTTCAAAGTTCAACCATATGTGGGGACTTTCCACAATTTCTGTCGAGGCATCGAATTCCCGGCGATAACTCCAGAAACATTGCTCGGTCCAGCGGGCGGCGAGGCAGTTTGCGCCAAGATAGGGATCTGCAATCAAGCCGGCCTTTAGCGCATCAAGGTGAACCTCGCCGGGAACTTGTGCTGGAATGTAGCGCAATGGATCAATCTCTTCATGGAGAGCGTACCAGCGCCTTCCTCCGCGCTCCGTATCAGTCCAGCGAAGATTCCACGTTCCATTGAGATCAAGTTTGTTAAGCATAAAAGAGTAATTTCTGATGTTCTGAGCACTTTTATAATCAATTCTCAAATAAATATCTTCTGGATTCCGAATCACTTATTACGGTATAAGAACATTACTTTTATGGGTGAAATACCCTATTTGACCTTTCGAGAGACTTCGCCGATAGACTCTCACTTTAATTTGGTGCGACATAAGTTTAAACCACGCACCGGCTTTTATCTGCACGGTCACAAGGATTTCATGGACTTATTCTGGGTCGAGAGTGGCTCAGGCTGGCATCAGGTGAATGGACAAAAGCAGCGGCTGGAGGCGGGCATGTTAGTGATGGTGCGCGTGCGGGATGTGCATGGCTATACGACCGAAGCCGGAGAAACACTGACGGTTGTGAATCTGTCTTTTCCACGCACATCCGTGGCGGGTTGGCACCGGCGTTATTTTTCCGACCAGCCGCTTTTTTTCTGGAGTCGTGAAGACCTGCCGTACAGTCAGATTTTGGATTCTGCGCAAATGCAGCGTTTGCAAAAGTGGACTGATCATCTTTCTACTTGTCCCAATGCTCCACTGCACTTTGACTGGTTTCTGCTCGATCTCTTCCACTCACTTCAGCCTAACAAAATCTTTGGAAAGGAGGATGCCCAAATGCCGGAGAGGCTGACGCTAGCCCTGCGACAGATTCGCGAACCGCAGCATTTCTCAGGAGGAGTCCATCGGCTGGCCAAACTCGCTGGATGTTCGCTGCAACATCTTAATAGATTACTCAAAAAGCATCGGGCTTTACCTGCTGGGGAAATCGTCACCGAGGCGCGTTTGCGCCATGCGGCGCGTCAACTGCGGCTCACGGATCGCAAGATTGTCGATATTGGTCTTGAGGTGGGATATAATAATCTGGGCCATTTTTATCTCTTATTCAAAAAACGCTATGGCCATACACCGCGACAGTTCCGACTACAGCAGCAATTGGCGGTCGGTCAGCGTACGTGACAACCAGGCCAAAAGGCTAATAGAGAAAGCACGACCAATACCACGGCGGTAATCCGCCAGATGGACAATTCGCCTCTCGTAAAATCAGGCTCATGCTTTGGTCTCATTGCATTTGATAATGCTGAGTCGATAAGGAGATTGGGATGAATTGTTAATGTGAACACAATCTGAGAATTGTGCCATTTCGCCAAGGGGTCAGTATCTGTGTCTACGAATGCTTGAAAAATCGCTCCAAGATAGAGACCTGCTGAAATTGACGTTGGGTAGCGTATCAAGTTAATGGCGGGCCCCGGCGAGCGAGGAGTATTCGCATTTGAGGATTCGATGCATTATGAATGCCAATCAAGTTGCAACCATTTCTATTCCATCCGAGTCCTCCGTTTCAAAATTCTATACGATAGGCACGTTGAGGTACGACCAACGGTCGTTGTATATCCTCTTTGGATGGCTTTTGTGGGGTGATTTTGCTTTCACTTTTTTTGAGGCTATTTACGGAAGATTCATGCCGATCTATCTCGAAAGTTTGCATGCGTCCAATACGCTAATCGGCATCGTGACTGGTGGTCTCGCCGGGTTGGTCAATGTGCTTTTTCTGCCGAATATTAGCCAATGGAGCGATCGCTTTCGGAGCAAACTGGGGCGGCGCATCCCATTTTTGCTTGTGGTTACTCCATTAACAACGCTGTCTCTGATGGCTGTGGGTTTTTCTCCAGAGATTGCTGCTTGGTGTCATCGCTATGTCACGGCAGAAATCGCTCCATGGCTTACTCAGTCGACGCTTCTGCTGTCGCTGATTTGTGTTTTTGCCGTTTCCTTTCACTTTTTCAACATGGTGCTGGTGGGGGCGTATAACTGGCTGTTGCGGGACGTCGTACCGCAGGTTTTTATGGCTCGATTTCTTTCCTGGTTTCGAGTCGTGGGAACGGTGGCTTCGGTGATTTTTTTGTTTTATGTGTTTCCGGTTATAATGAGCTATCGCCGGACTACATTCCTGCTGATGGGTGGGTTCTATATGGTGGTCTTCATGACAATGTGTTGGAAGGTGAGGGAGGGGCAGTATCCTGATCCAGAGACAGGAAATGCGCGGGACAATTTTCTTAGCCGATTTGGCACTTATTTCCGAGATTGTCTATCGGTACCACTTTACCGCAATTATTTTATCGTCTATCTGCTTGTCCTGATGGCCGGGATGAGCGCGACTTCCTTTTCGACTCTCTATGCGAGTAAGACCCTGGGTTTATCGATGGCGGACATGGGGCATCTTTGGGCCTACGCTCAAATCGCGAGCGCTTTTCTCTTCGCACCGGTTGGTTGGCTTTGCGAGCGGTTTACTCCGATGCGCGTCGTGTTCTGCAGTATTGGCCTTTTGTTGTTCGGAGCGCTTTGCGCCTATTTTCTCGTCCACGATAAACTGACTTGGATGATTTATTCCCTTTTGATTTCCATCCCATTTGTTGGATGGGGGCTCGGATCAATGACGGTTACCATGCAGCTTTTTCCGCAAAAATATTTCGGTCAGTTTTCTGCCGGGGTGAATGTCTTCGGGTGTGGCGGTCTATTTGTGGGAAATTATCTGATTGGCGTCTTTATGGATTTAAATCACAGTAATTATCGAATGGTCTTCCTCTGGAGCGCCTTTTTTTACATGCTGGCGACCATTCCCATGTTGGCACTCTATCGCGCATGGAAGAACCACGGCGGCCCGGATCACTATGAGGCGCCGTTACCTAGGCACCTCAGCCCCTGAGGTCCTATAGTCAAAAGCAACTGTGGAGTGGTGTGTCCGCGTCTAGTGACTGGATCATTCATCCTGGAGCCTAGCGCTTAGGCCGCTTGCTGCGGTTTAGCAGCGCTCTCCATGTGGCGTCATTAAATGCGCTTTCGTTTTTCAAGGACATTTCATGAGCGGAGTAGTAATACATGAGATGATCAATCGGGAGCTGGAAGGCTTTTTCAATATTAATGCAATAGTCTTCGAGGTCTTCATCCCGATGCCGTTGTGCTTCGAGTAGGAAAAAAGTCTTTTTCTTGGCCGCGTGTACTTGTGGGGCGAATTTTTCGTAGGCTTCAAAAATCGATGTTTTCATGCGATGCATGACGTGGTCTTGACTGCGGACATGTCCATCGCTGCCGAGGTATTCAATGTGTTCGGTTTTGGTGAGCGCATGGAATAGCCCTTCGCTTTCAGGCATCGTGAAGCAGCTGATTGCGGTTTGGGGCTTGATCACGAGAATTTGTGCGCTTAGTTCATCGAAGAAGCGCGCCGTTTGGGCATACTGCCAAATGGGGGTTGGTTCTCCGTCTGCTGCTTTTAGGCAGTGTTCGCAATAGCAGACATCGGAATGGGGTTCATCCCAAATGACGCCGTCAAATGCGTAATGATTCATCAGGGTGATGATGGATTGCTTCATATGCTCCCGAACTTTGGGATTTTGCGTGCAGGAGGTCATTTCGTAGTTTCCCTCCTGTGTGGTGCGGATTTTTCCCTGTTTATCGCGGATCAGCGTGTCGTAGTTGTCCAGCGTAAATCGGCCAAATCCGTCCAGCCATCCCGCTACCAATCCAGCCCAGCGATTGGGCACGGCATGCACAGCGAGTCCGGCTTCATGCGCGAGATCCACCGTATTATGCAGGCGTTTTTGATGCCAGTTGGTCATTTGCTCTTCCTGGACGCAGAATGAAACGATCTCGGTGCCGAGGTCTCGCATTCTGGCGAAATCTTCCCGGATGTGCGACGAGAGCAACGTGTGATTATGAGGCGCGTAGTAGTAGCAGTTGATCATATTCTGATGACTTCTAGTATAAAGAATTGGCTATCCAGATAACAGGACTCGTTACGTTCCATTTCTCCTATGATTACTAGCCGATAAGAAGCTCTTGGTACTGGTGATCCTAGCGATGTGTTTTCATAAAAGAGCCAGGGAAAGGGGGCAATGGAAAGAGACTGTTCACTTTAACATGCGCTCTTCATTCGTGAGCGCGTGCTCAAGAAAATACCTCGACTCTTTAAGATAAAGTAATAGATGGCCTCTTAATTTGTTTATAATAAGTAGTTTGAATGGTGGTGGTTTGGAATGGGTATTGTTGGGAGAAGGTAAGTGGCAGACGCTCGATGGTGTTAATGTGAACATTATTTCCAGTTTGTGATGCGGCGCGCGTGTATTTGATAATCGGGAATAGATCAGGACCAATCAACTACCATCCCTATGAAACTAAAAATATCAGTCTTGGATACTCGAATGCTCCGGCCCTCAATCGGCTTACTGTTGGTTTGCATGGCAGGAATCTCATTTATAATGAGCTCTCCGCAGGCTGCCGCAGCAGGGGCGGGTACAAATACTCCAACGAACATCTACTATTGGGATGTGGATGGGAATGCGGCGAACACAGGTGCGACTGCGTATGGGGGTAGTGGTACATGGGATACCAGTTCAATGTTCTGGAATACGGCTAGCAATGGAACCGGAATTTTGACGGCGTGGCCGGATACCGGTACGGCGACGGCGAATGATCGTGCGGCGTTCGGGGTGTCTTCGACAACTCAAGGGGGCTCGGTGGCATTAACTTCGGATGTCTATGCGCACGATCTGCAGTTTAATACAAATGGTTATACAGTGGGTTCAACGGGACAAGTAATTCATTTGTCCGTGAGTGGATTTGGTTCTGCGGTCACGTTGAATAATGTGAATACGTCAGCCACGATCAGTAGCCAGATTGATCTTACCTCGGCGGGTGGCTCCACGGTTTGGTTTCAATTGGGAAGTTCTACGAATGGGCTGCTGACCTTGGCTGGTGGGATTAATAATTCAGCTGCCTCCTCCACCACACTCATGTTTGTGACGTACAATGGACTGGGCACTACGGTCACAGGCGATATGACAAAATCGAGTACAGGTGGAATTGGCGTCACCGTGGGCGATACGGGCGTGGCATCGGTGGTGGGGAATGCGGCGGTGGTTCGTCTGGACGGAAATAATACAGGCGTCACGAACACGGTGACGATGAATCGCGGCACCCTATTACTGAATAACAGCAATGCCTTGGGAACCAGCCTGGGAGTGGTCTTTGGCAATGCGACGACGACATCTGGCACGGGTGATACTTCCAAGCTACTGATTGGCACGGCTGATGTGGTGATGGACCGTAAGATAACGGTGAATGCCACTACCGCAACAGATACTGGAGACGTGCGTGTTGTGGGGTCCACTATTACCAGTGGTGCGGCAACTTACTCCGGGGCGATCATTGTTGGAGATCTACAGGGAGTGGCCAACGGTTTGGAACTTACGGCCAATGCGGGGGGAACAACGGTTTTTACAAACACAATCAGCGGTAGTTCAACCAATAGCAAGATCACTATCAACGGTGGAGGTAAGGTAAAGCTGTTGAGTTCGATCGGTAGTACCTATGCGGGAGGTACGACGGTTTCCAACGGCACCTTGATCATCGGCAATCTCTCGGGGAGCGCGACTGGTACAGGAGCGGTGAGTGTGGGGCTGGCCGGTGCCTTGGGGGGCTCGGGCATTATTAGTGGTCCCCTGACGGTGGATGGTATGGTGACTCCCGGTGAATCTGGAACCGGAACGCTGACTCTTAATAGTAATGTGACGTTTAATAGTGGCAGTATTTTCGCTGTCGATCTTGATGAGATCGGCGGCACCTGCGATTTGCTTTCCATTACTGGAGATCTGACTTTGAATGGAGCCGTGACTTTGGCATTAAATCTGTTGAATACCACGCCAACGACCACCACCTTTACAATAGCCAGCTACACGGGTGCGCTCAGCGGCACCTTTGCGACGATCAATGGGTTGCCATCGGACTACTCGATCGATTACGGAACTGGGTTGAACTCAGTGATTACGGTCACCGCAGTTCCCGAGCCGACCATTTGGTCGGCGCTGTTGTCTGGCTTGGTCTTTTTGCTCTGGCTGGGGCGGGTGCGTAGAGCCGATGTGGGCGCCTGATCATTAGGCCGAAGGATTTGCAAGGGGTAGGGGGCTGGCCTGCGCTGATTGAAAAGAGTCGCTCTGAGGCGTGTCTTAACGGTCAGCCAGATCTGCGGAACGAGAATTCCACGTACCTTGCAACGCCATCATTTTGGATTTTTGATCGAGGCCAAATTCGCGACGTAGTAGCAGGTGGTGAACCAATCGAACGGCTTCTTCGCCAATCCAGCTAGGGTCAAAGTGCAGGTGGGGAGCGCCGGGAACAGCGCTCACGCTGTTTAGAAATCCAACTTGGACTCCCAATGGGCGCAGGAGGGGATATATTTCTGGATGGATGGTCAGGACTCCATCAATCTTTTCTTGGATGACCCAACGCTTCAGCGCTTTGAGATCGTCTGGCGTGTGGAGGCGAAGTTTACCTTTCCCTCGCAGTCCAGCAATGTATCCGCCAAGCCACCGATACTCTGTTCGCGGCATCAACCAGTCTGCCAGTACGAGCCCTATTCGGCGACAGCCTAATTCCCGCAAATAATGGCAGCCGGTCATGGCGCCGTGAAAGTGATCCATCGCGACATTGGGCATATGCGGATTGTGAGCGATTGCCCCCAAAGAGACAGGGGCAAAGTGAGTCCAATCCCAAGCATCCAGACCTTTCCAAGGCAAGATGGTGGGACCAAACAACAAACCTTGAATTCCCCGATTGAACAAGACCCGGCTCACGCGTTGTTGTTTCTGGTATTCGGGAACTATAGAAAAGCGTTCGACAGCATATCCGAGTAATTGACCTTCCCGCTGTGCGGCCATGTATATTTTCTGGGAGTGCTCACTTCCATCGCAGTCCAGAAAGGCCAGCGTACTGCTATGATTGTGTGCCTTCCCATTGGTGCGGTACGAAGCAAGGGCAGAGAGTGCGGGATCAGGCCGATAGCCCAATTGATTAATGGCGAGCTTCACGCGTTCTACTGTTTGCGGGGATACAGCGTGTAGACCGCGCACGACGCGAGATACGGTCATGTGGCTGACTCCAGCCGCTCGGGCCACATCGATTAGGGTAGGGCGTTGGGAACCAGCTTGGGCCATCTCGAGACTTAATAACACGCCGGGATGGCGGGGTCAATGGCGTGTTAATGTGAACAATTGGGACGTCTTGTGATTTATTTTGGTTGGTCGATGCTTCTTCTGCAAATCAGAACGGTCTGATTTCAATAGAGGCAGCTTATTGCGAGAGTACTCCAATGAGTGTTGTACCAGAGCTCTTTTTATGAAAATTTCGACCCCATCTCGTCCCAATATTCTTTTGCTGACAGCGGATCAGCAGCGCTACGACACTATAGGAGCGGTCAATGCCCCTTTTATGCTGACTCCGAATTTAGACCGCCTCGTGAACGAGGGGTGCGTGTGGCGTCGAGCTTACACACCCAATCCGATCTGTGTCTCGGCGCGGCATAATATTCTGACGGGCCTTCCTGCGCGCTACCATGGCATGCCCCATAACGCGCACCGCCCTTTACCGCTTACCGTGCCTACTTTACCTCGGATTTTGGGGGCGAATGGCTATACTACTGCGGCCATCGGAAAAATGCATTTCTACCCCGTACGCGCTCATCACGGGTTCAATACGATGAGACTAATGGAAGAAATTCCAACGCATGTTGAAGATGATGAGTACCTGCAGTATTTACGTTCCGTCGGGTTGGATCAGTTATTGCAAATACATGGATCTCGCGTGCTTGGCTATCAACTGCCTCAACGCAGCATCATGCCGGAGAAGCATCATGGATCGACCTGGGTGGCTCGTGAAACATGCCGCTTCATCGAGTCCAATCAGAACCGACCCTGGTTTGCATGGGCCAGATGGATTGCGCCTCATCCACCCGCCAACGTTCCTGATACATTTGCTGATCTCTATTCCGGCGTTGCACTGCCTGAAATACGCGGGCTCGAAGGTGAGGAGCGTCCGGAGGCGCGTCGCTTTCGCGAGCTTTACTATGCCGCCATCAGTTTGGTGGACAAAGGTATTGGGATGGTGCTCGATAAACTGGACCAGCTAGGATTGGCGGACAATACACTTGTCATTTATTGCAGTGATCACGGAGAGATGCTTGGCGATCTTGGCCTCATGCAAAAACAACTTCCTTACGAAGGCTCCGTGCGAGTGCCTTTGATTGTCCGTTTTCCTGGACGGATTCAACCGGGAACAAATCGAGACGCATTTGCCGATCTTAATGATATCCTGCCGACGGCTCTTGATGCGGCGGACATTAATGTTTCGGAGGTGGCGTGCCGGCATAATCTCGAGCATGGATTTCCCGGGGATTCGCTGCTCAGGCTCCACAGTCTTAAGGATCGTTCTATTCAGTACTGCGAATTTGGCGATCTTACCGAGTCGCAAGCACCTCGTTGGATCATGATTCGCAACGACCAATGGAAGTACATCCATTGGTTTGGTGGTGGCCTGGATTCATTATTTGATTTAAGCCATGATCCTTATGAATTGTGCAACTTGATCAATAATCCCGCCGAGGAAGTTCAACACGCATATCGGAAATTGCGTGAACACGCTCTACAATATGAGCTTGTTTGGGGATTGAAAGGAGCTGTCTGCAATGGAGAATTTATTGCCATCCCCTTTCGTACAAATATCGAGGCACATCGAATGGTCGTGCCGAGATGGTCTCTATCGCAGTGGCCGGCGTTTCCGGGCTCCTACTCTTCAACTCACATCGATCAACTCAAGAGAGAATTTGATAAGGTAATCAAGAACGAGCCTTTGGGTGCTGATGCACGTGTTCAACTCGAAGATCTCGAGCGTTCCGAATGGTGGCGCCATTGGGAGGAGCGTGGAGGCGATATGGATTCGTTCAGGCGCATCTTCTACTGTTCACCTCCGCCGTCGGCCGTCAATGCAAATGCATCTGAGCGTCACCCACAAAACCAGATCGCTTGTTCATCTATATGAATCAGCGGAGAAATGAATGGTTGATTTTTAGCTGAATTATGGCCGGTCAACTGGGATGTGATAATGATGAGGTCATTTGCGCATATGATACTACCAGACATCTACAGGGATTCATGGAGTTGTAATCATGATTGTGGTTGCGATCCTCTGTCAAAATGGAGACTCCAAGAGCGCGCATTTACTGTAATCGAGCTGAGCGTAACGATCATGATCATGGCTGTAATTACGGCTCTCTTGTTTCCTGCGTTGCGGAATGCTCAAGCGCAGTCTGATATGGCAATCTGTACCTCGAATCTCCGGAAAATTGGAGTGGCTTTATTAACCTACGCTGCTGAAAACGGGGGTGTTTTCCCAGCATCGGAGAATACAGATCCCAAATATGCAGGCACCCAATGCAAGCATTGGAGCTATACGATTTGGACTTATGTCGGCTATTCCGCTTCGTCCTTCAGATATCCTGACAACGATCTGCAAGGTAACAGCGGGGAGGATCGAAATATGTTTCACTGCCCGGCAACAAAACGTCAATCAGTCAGGAAGTTTCAGGAGATACAAACGCCTAATGCGAACTCATCAGCCGGCAATCGCTTTTCTTACGCGCTAAATACTGGTCCGGTCAATAACAGTGCCATAACGGCGATTCGTTCCATGCAAATCGCTAACTCCTCGGCGACGGCGATGGTGCTGGAGCAGAATGAGAATCCAAGCAACCGTTTTCTTTTCCACAACTTCTACGGGCTTCTGCCGCATAGCAAGAAGTGCAACATCTTATTCTTTGATGGGCATGTTTCCTTGATGCCGTATACCGATATTCCACCAGTCAGTCAGGCCAGTGCCAGCTTCTGGAGCGGTCAATAGTGGGTGAAAATCATCATGATTCCATGAATGTGATTTTCTGTTAATGTGAACACGTTGTCTTTGTTGCGAATGGGAAAATTCAAAAGCTAGTATAGGTAGCTATGCTGACTAACATTCGCATTGTCTCTCGTTCCTACCTGCTCATGGCATCTGTGGCGATGCTCGTTTTTTTCATTTTGAGTGGGAAAAACGCATCAGCTTCTGGACCTGTTTTAAATTTTGCCCGTGATGCCACGCTTTCGATTAACGTGCAGGGTGCGATTCGAGACCTTGAATGTAGCGGGAGACAGCTGATGTTGGAGTCCAAGCTGGCAGGGAAATGCGATAGTCAGACTCTCTACCAAGCTTCAGGCGGAGTGATGGGAAACAAGGCTGAAGTTAAGGGGGGTGAAAGCAGCGTGTTCGTTACAGGTGTCTTGATCTCACCTCAATCCAAAGGAGACCCAGCCGGGATTGCTGAATTCAATATTACATATACCAAGGAGGAAAAAGACTCCATTCGCATACATATCGAGGTGACACATTTGACGGATGCCAATTGGAGTGAGCCTATTTCCTTTTCGTTCAAGTTTCCTCTCGCGATGTTCCAAGGTGGAGAGTGCGTCATTCAATCGGCCACCAGTGAGAAAACGCATGTTATCGATCATGGCTCCAGAGAATTGAAGGGCTATGGTCTTAAAAAATGCACGCTTAAAAAGGGGAAGGAGTCCATCAGTATCGAAGCTGCAACTGAAGCCCAGCTTTCGATTATTGATGGGCGTGGATTTGGAGCGAACTTTATAAGAGTTGATGCTTCCAGGCAGATGCCTTATGTGAAATCCAGGGCTATTTCTGCTGGTCAGAAAGTGGTTTTTGAAACTGTCCTAAGTGTGAGGACGGAGTAGATGAGTGTATTGCGGCGGGCGCGATGCTGTGTGATTCTGTTGCAGTTTCTCTTTATCTCGGGGGCGCTTGAGGGGGCGGAGGTATGTCTCAACTTTGAGGGGAGAGCGAATAGGTCTTTTGCTGAACTGTTGGTCGATACAGCGCCTATCGACCTAAAGGATCTCGTAACCGGAGAGTTTCGCTTTGCCGGAATCGGCTTTCGAATTCTGGATGGAAATGTCAAAGGAGAGGGCCAACTCCTGGTTTTTGACTCCACCAGTTCGACAACACTGCGCGAAGCGTGTCTTTTCGTAGATGCTAAAAAGCTTGAACGCGGCAGTACGCTCTATCTGTTGCATACTGCCCCGTTAGACGGAGTGGATGAACATCAAAAAATCGGTCAGATCATGGTTGATTTTGACTCAGGAAAGAAGATGGATTACTCGATCATGAATGGTCGGGAACTGGCCGACTGGAGGAGTCTTTCCGCCAAGGAAAACGGAGCCATTGCGTACAAAATCACGTATGGATTCCATACCGTAGGCCTTTATTTTTCAAAGTTCTCATTGCCTAAATTTATGGGGCATCCCGTTTCAATTCGCTTTGCACGAGCGGAAAATGCTAGTTGGATCATTGTTGCGGCGACAATTTCCGATCATGACGTTCCGCTACCGAGTCCAGAAAAGTGGAAGGCTCAGGTCAGCGCGGACTGGAGACTTGTCGACCTTACAGACCGGACGGTGGTTGAAGGGAGTGCGCTAGATATGTCTGCGCTCTTTGAGCCGGGCAAAGAGGCAGGCTCTAGTGGACCGGTGATCGTCAATGAGCAAGGTAAGCTTGCCTTTCAAGGCAATCCAGCCATGCCCGTTCGCTTTCTCTGTTACTCCGAGGTGATGACCACCAAGTTGCAAGCGCCGGAAGTGGTTGCCTCGTATGCGCAGCAAATCAAGAGGGCAGGCTATAATATGCTTCGGTGCCATTTTCTGGATCATTTTTTGATGGTGGGAAGTGTACAGGATCTCGCGATCAATCCGGAACGCCTCGATCAATGGGATCGATTTGCGGCGGAACTGAAAAAAAACGGAATCTATCTTTACATAGATGCCTCGACATCATGGGCGGCCTACTATGCCGTGCCGGAACCCTGGTCGGCCAAAGCGCGCGCGCTAAAGCTCAAGTCACGTATCTATTATGACACAAAGGCACAAGAGCACTGGAAGAAAGCTGTGACCCAACTCTTCGAACACGTCAATCCCTACACCGGTATGGCACTTAAAGATGATCCGCAGGTTGCCATCGTCCAGACGCGTAATGAGTCCGGCTTGAATTTTTTGATGTACCTGCCGAACAGCCGGGATCCTGATCTTGTGATTCCATTTCGCAAATGGCTGAGGTCACGTTATGGAAGCATGGAAGCATTGCGCAAGGCATGGGGAGCTGGGGCTGGGTTTGTCTCTGCAGATGAGGGCAAGCAAGGCGGAGAAGGCTTTGATCTCGTCGCACTTCCTGCAGTGAGCGAGGCTACGCCAGCGGCGAGGGACTTACAGCGATTTTTTGTCGATCTTGAACAAGAGACCTTTCTGCTGCTCTCAAGCCATTTGCGCGAGATTGGCGTGAAATCTCTCATTCTGGACTACAATAACGAGTACTCGATGCAATCCACTCTCACCAGGGATGTGCTTCCGCTGATCGACTCACACGCCTATCACGATCATCCGACGGATTTTACCCGAGCTGGATCCAGAATTCGAGGCGACAGCGCGACAAAGACCGGATTGAGTTACTTTCGCAGCATGGCTGGCTTGCGGCACTGGGGAGCTCCTTTCGTATGCTCAGAATGGGGGCACAGCTTCTGGCAGCCATGGCGACATGAGGCTGGTCTTTCCATTCCGGCTTATGCGGCATTGCAGGGGTGGCAGATGATTGCGCAATTCTCCAATCCCATAGGAATCAAACCGAGCGAACCGATCGTACCATTCCGAATTTTGCGTGATCCACCACTACGAGCAGCGGAGTACATGTCAGTAATGCTATATCGCCGTGGGGATGTAACGGCATCTCCACATGCCATCGCTGTAGAACTAGATCCACAGACCGTTTTCGATAAACTCAGGCCACAGAATGCCCTGCCCGGATCGATAACTGAATTGGCGCTGATTGCGGGGATTGGGGTGAAATTGCCAAGTCGCGATGGAGCTGCACCACGCGCTCCCCAGGTGATAGATTATGTTGTCAAACCTGAGACAGGATCCTCTGTTTCCACGGGACAGGGCGCGCAGGAGGTAAGTGATGAAGCAAACGCGCGCCAGTCTTTTGGCGGTTTGGTAGACGATCTCAAAAAAAAGAAAATTATTCCTGAGAACAATCAGACCGATCAGGAAAGAGGGGTTTATCAGAGTGATACCGGCGAGCTAATATTGAGCAAAAAGGAGAGTCAGCTGCGCGTCGTCACGAAATATAGTGAGGGAGTATCTTTGCCGGCCTGTTCCAAGCCGGTTAATTTAAGTCGATTGCAAGTGGAAAATCTCGGATCTTCTTCTTTGACTTGCTTTGTCGGTTCACTGACCAAGGAATCTATTCATGAAAGTACACGTTTATTGCTGATTCTTGTGAGTGATGCGCTGAATGAAAATATGACTTTTGAAGACGATACCCGTCGTAAACTGGTTAGTCTCGGAGGTCCGGAGGTTTTGGCGCGTGTAGTGAAAGCTAAATTGCAATTGCAAACACAGCATGCATCAACTCTTCGACTCTTTGCCTTGTCTGCCAATGGGAAGCGCCTGGAAGAACTGGACCTCCATCGGGGAAGCGAGGCCATTGAAGTGAGTGTTGATACGGGTGCGTTGAAAGCGGGGCCAGCTTCATATTTTGAGTTAGTAGTTCGCTCTGCTGGAGAATAGAGCGATGCATATTTATGGGCAGAGCCTTAACAGTCCTGAAATAGGGAATATCGTTCGGGCGCGTGTGGCCTGAAGATGGCGATAGGCAGAGCCACCTCCTAGGGTTTTCCATTCTCCGATCTATAGTGATTTTAAGTCGCGTGAAAAAATGGTGCGGAAGGTGGCGGAACTGTTAGGAGTGTCTTGATAGCGTTCAACGATAGTTTCCATGCGCCGTTCTCCGAGTATAGAGACTCCACCATTGCTATCCTGCTTGATGGACTGGCCAATGCTATAGATGCTAAAGACGTTGCCTCGAACAGTACCTACGCTGCCGACGTGCCGCACAACCTCTTCGCTCTCTTCGCCAGAGTCTGCCACGCCTTTGATCTCGCAGATTTGCCAGGGTGAGATGAATACATTCGTGAGGACCCCGGTTCCATAGCGTTTTCCATTGGTAGCTAGACTATCATTGGTAAAGGCATAGCTATTGATGGCATTGGCGAGAGTAGAGACGGATGTGGAAGGGATCACGCTGCTGACCGTTGCGGTTTTATTTCCAGCACCAGTCAGGGCGCATTGCATTGGTAGCGAGCG
Organism: Verrucomicrobium sp.; assembly: GCA_017849585.1. GTDB lineage: Bacteria > Verrucomicrobiota > Verrucomicrobiia > Methylacidiphilales > UBA1321 > UBA1321. The sequence goes on along the minus strand of JAFIGT010000030.1, from coordinate 130,954 downwards.
CGTGAGGGTAGGGTTTCCATTCTGGTCGATAAATGTCACCAGCCCGCCATTAACATTGATCTGCCCGCCTACACTGGCATTGCCAGGTCGTAGGACAGTGGAGGTAGATGATTGGGGGAGGCCAGGGGCGTCAAATAGATCAAGAATGGCCCAGTCAGGCAATTCCCCTGAAGTAGCATCTTGAGGGCGCAATCGTAAGGTGCGGTAAGGCACAATCGTGCCATAGAGAATGCCGCTTGTGGAAGTCGAATGCATATGCGCTACAACGCTACCCGTGTGGATGAATCCCAATTCCCCAACCGACTTTACGATACCCAGTAAATTGGATGCGCTGCCTTTGGGGGCAGGGAGTCGTGTGCTCACCGATGTTACATTTCCGCTGCCATCCTTATCTTGAGAGGGTGTCGCGGAAACCGAGGTAATGGCTCCGGGATTTGTAGCATCGAATGAGCTTGGCCCTTGAGTCGTCCAAGCTTCGGGATAACTTGGGAGCATTACATCAGTATATTTTCGGGCGCAGGAATTGACTGTATTTCCTGCCACTAGGGTGAATGTTTGCCAGTAAATGGGGGCTGTATTATTGCCAAAACCCGAGATCACGGCGGTTGTATCAATCGTGGGTTCGAGTGAGGCCATGGCATAGACAGTTGTGGGAGTGGGCGTTTTCTGATTCGTGGGAAGGATACCAGTGACCGTAATCGTTTTGTAATTGCCTGCGGCAAGCGTAGAGCCACCGCCTGAGCACATGGCGCCGGTTATTGGAATGGTTTTACGATTGCTCCAGCCCTGCACCATGCCAGTAGGGTCCATGCTCTCGGCTGAAATGGTAAGGGTGGATAAGTCGATTGAAGAGAGGCCGCTATTCTCCGGCAACGTAACCTCCACTTCATACTTGGCTGTCCAATCCCATTTACTGCCATCAGCCCATGGATTTGTACTGGTAATCGTACAGCGAAATTCCGTGATCCTTGGGCCACGGGACAGTCCCATCATAGTCGAGGGGAAATTGCTATTCCACCATGGAGCTGGAGACACACCGGAAGCTCCGGGATTCACCGCTAGTCCAGTGGTTCCGTAGACAAAATTGCCGGACACGGGATCCAATCGACCTTTGGTGGCCGCTACGGCACTCAGAGTAGATTCTGCGCACCGCACATAATCGAGAATGTTGATGGCGATCTGTGCCACATAATTATTATTATAGGTTGGGCTTGTCGTGAATGGCGTATACTTGGATGCGAAACTTTTCCCAGGCAAAATCGGCCAGTCGGTCCGGCGCAGATAATTGGCAATTCGATTGACAATTTTTTCCACTTTGACTGAATCCAGATTACTCGGCGAACCTGGATCTGTATCGGGCACGGTGAGAATATCGAGGTAGTTGGTGGTTCCGGTGCCATAGATTTTTTCGGCTACACCTTTTTGAGTAGTCAAGAGTATGCGAGGCTCGCCGAACATATTCACTGATGGCAGCGGAGAGTGATTGAAGTGGGTGAGAGCAAATTGATTAGTGTTAAAGGCGTCGGTGTTAACTATTCGTCTCGCCTCAAACAAGGAATTGAATGGACGAACATTGCGGGCGACCTGAATGCTCTCAATGGCTGGGGTACCTAGAAATGCCGTCATATCCACCCGCGAGGGATGAGAAAGAGCATTGGTATTTCCGATTCGACTTGCGGCGGTGTTTATATTGACCCGAGTGCTCGCATCGTCCGCCCAAAAGGCAAAACGACCCACTACGGGATTGGCTTGGTTGTAGGTGGGCGGAGTATTGGCTTCAAAGGAACCGTCGCGTCTGAGATAAATCCACCGCACCGAAATGTTTTCTCCAGATTTGGCGATCAGACCCTTTGAGGAAAAAAGCAATGTCCTCGGATTCAAGTTGACCACCACCTTCGAGTCTGTTTCACCTCGCGCGGACCCTGAGGAAAGATCGATATTGGTGGAGGGATTTCCACCGGTACCAACCACGGTTATCCGGCCCGGCATGCTGGCCCACACAGCGGTGGATGAGCTGAGGCTCTTTAGTTTTGCGATGGAAAGATCAACGCCAACCTGTGCATACCACTGCGCCTGCTGGCCGTCCATATGGGATCGGGATGCGGCCCGGTCGATCTGCATGCTGGCTAGGAAACCGACTAATAGAATGGTCATGAGCGAGATCAAGGAGAGAGCCATGATCAGCGCTGCGCCACGCGCCTCGGTACGCTTAAGTAATGCATGTTTCATGTTTACCGATTATTGTCGAGAATCACTCGAAGGCTTGCCCGGGTGGCTCCAGATTTGAGGCTGATTGGCAGGGCGGCGATATAATCTTCCGGTGACTGGCTTTCTTTAGGAGGGATTGGATTTTGTAGCCGCTTCGCTGTCATCGAATCCAGAAATACGAGAGAAATATCGACATAGGCTGGCAGCTTGTTTCGGTTGGAGGAGCTACTGGAGTCGGTTCCATAATCCGTTCCATCAGCTCGATAAGCTTTCACCCATAATCCAAGCACGTTTTCCAAAAAGAGACCTTGATAACCACTGGCCTTGGTTCCTGGAGCCACTTGCAGCAAGAGTGCATCTGTAATCCAATTTTCAGGTGAGGTGTAGATAAGATAGTGAGCGGTGTCACTGGGATTGACGAGCATCCGGCACAAATTGGATTGCTTCAGTTCGGTGTCCCAGCGGATGAAATAGCCGACTTCCGCCAAATCGCCCATGGACGTTTCCGTCGCCACTGGTGCCAGCCAAAAAACGGCGTGGGGGTTGAGCGTGCTAATGCCCGGATTTGTCTGGTTATAGATAACAAATCGAAGTGAACCACCACCGTCCACTGCCACGGTGGCCAATCGCATTTCCCGCCCGATGAAATCAAGCGTCGATCGCGCTTTCTGACGGTGTTCACCTTGCTTCGTTCCCGTTGACCACACTTGACTGGACTGGCTGGTGAGACTGATCAGGATTAGAAGTAAGAAAGATAAAATGGCAGTGGCTACAAGCATTTCCACCAAACTAAATGCCGACTCAAAGGTGCGCGTCTGTGGCGTTTTCATATCCTGATGGCGAGCACGCTAACGATGTGGAAATGTGGAATAAAACGTATTGGTATTTGGGCGTTTGCCTGCTGCGAGATGGGCCGGCCAGGTAAAGGTCAATGTTCCGCGAATCAGATTTGCGCTAAATGAGGTATCTGTCTGGGTGATTAAATGACATTCATAATACGCACCGATGGCGTTGGTGCGTTCGCCCTGATTGTCGAAATAATACTTTTGGTTCAGTGCAATCGTCGTACTGGATGTCCTGGCTCTCAATTCGGTTATAATTTCCGATGACATGGCTGCCAAATTTGTTTCCTCGGCCGATTGTTTGCTTGTTTTAATCCCGAGGCTGAATAAACCCAGAAGAGCCACAAGACAAAAGCTGACAAGACCCAACGCCATGACGATTTCGACCAAACTAAACCCTAGTTTTTGATTGGACCAAAGGCTCATGGACACTCGATTTTCGTCATTCCGGTGTGCAAGTTAAACGTTATTTTATAATAATTGACGGAGGATGTTTTGACCAAATCTCCGCGCGAATTAATATTTCCCTGGGACAAACTCAATACCGGAGGCTGCATGATTACTGATCCGCTGGATGACTGCTTTTTAGTGGCCAAACTGCCATCCGGCAAAAAAACCTGAAACGCAATATCCGTGACGGTAGCACCCAAATATTTGAGATTGCTGATGGGGGTTTCTACATTCGGCACTTGAGAAATAAAGCTGTCGCTTTGGCTGGAATCAACAACACCTCCCTGGGGCAGAATTTGCCATTTGGTGAGTTGCCTCCAAGTCGTGCTATCGGGTGACAACTCCATGAGAACTAGTAGGCGATTATTCAATTCCTGATTATTTGGATAGGTCTTGCATAGGACCAGCGCTGTCAATACTCCCTTACTAATTGAGTTTTGCCGCGCTTGCTTAGACAGGTCAGCGATCAGGTTACCGTTCGACGCCAACTTACGCGCTTGATTGCCCCCGACGGCCACCATGCTGACTGAGGTTAAAAGAGCGACTACGGCTATAACCACAAGCAACTCAATGAGCGAAAATCCTTTTTTAGATAGGGTGGTAACGCGCATCATATCTATTATAACTAAGTTAGTTTAAATAGAGCAAGGTATTTTTCTTGGTATGAAGCGGAATATCGTGCGTACCACAGCAGCAATGGGCTTGCTGGGGAAATGATCGGCATAAACAGTGATAGGCTGACGGAGATTATTAAAAAATGTTGCGAGAACCGGCCAAACCCATGCCGCAAGGGTATCCCATCAGAACGCGATATTGAGAGCTGGCTTGCATCCGCATTGTGCCGGGCTAGTTTGGATGACATGACTCATGCTGCATGGGGCGCTGTTTTTGATTTCGACGGCGTCATTATCAATTCCGCCGCGCAACACGAAGAGAGCTGGGAACGGCTCGCGGCTGAAATTGGCAAGCCGCTGCCGCCGGATCACTTTGAACGCAGCTTCGGAATGAAGAATGCGCACATCATTCCCAACCTACTGGATTGGTCGCATGATCCGGTGGAAATCGAACGCCTTTCCCTTCGCAAGGAGGAACTCTACCGCATTGTCGTGGAGGAGAAAGGACTGGAGCCCATTCCTGGTGTTGTGAATTTTCTGGAGTTTTTGCAACGGTCCGGCGTGCCGTGCGTGATCGGGTCATCCACGCAAAAATTGAATATCACGAGTGCGTTCAAGCGACTGGGGATCGGGCATTTCTTTGCGGACATGGCGACGTCGGAGGATGTGACCAAAGGCAAACCCGACCCGCAGGTATTTCTGGTAGCAGCCTCCAAGATCAAGGTGCCGCCGCAACGTTGTGTCGTGTTTGAAGATGCCGTTGTTGGCGTGCAGGCGGGCAAAGCCGCCGGGATGCGCGTCGTCGCGGTGACGACGACAAATCCGCCGGAAAAATTGCAGGAGGCGGATCTGATAGTGGATCGGCTCGATGCGATTTCGCCCGAGACGTGGACGAAGTGGTTCCCGGCGTAAGCTGGGCTAGCTCTGCTTGACGCGGCTGGCGTAAGCACGCGCGGCAGTGCGGATGGCTTCGCCGAGTTCGTTCTTTTCCTTCACGAACTTGGGGCGGAACCAGGGGAATGTGCCGAGGAGATCGTGGACGACCATGATTTCGCCGTCGCAGTCGGGACCGGAACCAATGCCGATGGTGGGGATGGAAATGGAGCGGGAGATTTCAGCGGCGACTTCCGGCAGGACGAGTTCCAAGACGATGGCGAAGGCACCAGCTTTTTCCAACGCCTTGGCATCAGAGAGCAGTCGCTCGCGTTCTTCCGCGACTCGTCCCTTGATCTTGTAACCGCCTTCTTCGCGCACGGCCTGCGGCAGCATGCCGAGATGGCCGAACATGGGAATGCCTGCCGCGATGATGGCGTTGACCTGGGCGATACGTTGCGCGCCGCCTTCGAGTTTGACTGCTTCCGCTCCGGCAGCGACGAGCCGCTTGGCATTCGCGACGGCAAGCTCGGGGGTGTCGTAGGAATGGATTGGCAGATCGGAGACCACGAGTGCGTTCGTCTTGGCGCGGGCCACGGCGCGGGTGTGGTGAAGGATGTCCTCCATCGTGACTTCCGTGGTGTCGGGATAGCCGAGCATGACCATGCCGAGGGAATCGCCAACGAGGAGGAGTGGGATGCCGCTTTCATCGAGCAACTTTGCGGTCGGATAATCGTAGGCCGTGAGCGTGGGCAGCCGTTCGCCGCGTTTTTTCGCATCGCGAATCCACTGGGGAGTGATTTTGGTGGGGGCGTTCATTTCGAGGTCAAATGATTGAGGAGATTTTGCACGCTGTGCGTTTGACCGGGGAGAATGAGGTCCGGGTAAATTTCGGCCAGGGGCTTGAGGACGAATTCGCGTTGAGCAATGCGGGGGTGAGGAATGATGAGATCGGGTGTATTGAGCTTGGTGTCGCCGAAATAAAGAATATCGAGATCGAGCGGGCGCGGGGCGTTGATCGCGCGATTGGGCTGGCGGCCCATAGTGTGCTCGAAGTTTTGGAGCTGGCCGAGGAGTTGTAGTGGCGAGCCTTCGTAATCAATTTCCGCGACGGCGTTAAAAAACGCCCCGGAACCGGGTGGACAATCGACGGGATCGGTTTCAATGACCGAGGACTGCAACAGGTAGCCATTCTGCGAGAGGGAACGCAGGAAGGCGAAACCGGCGTCCATACTGGCGGCGCGGTCTCCGAGATTCGAGCCGAGAGCAATGCCGGTTTTCATAGTTTCCCTTTAGTGTTAACAGGCCCTAGCGCAAGCCGAGAACATCCTGCATGTCGTAGAGGCCGGGGGACTGCTTGGTCGCCCAAGCGGCAGCGCGGAGTGCTCCCGAGGCAAAGGTGTCGCGGCTGGAGGCGCGGTGTGTGAGTTCCACGCGTTCGCCGATGGTGGCGAAGTGGACGGTGTGGTCGCCGACGACATCGCCGCCGCGCAGCGCGTGCATGCCGATCTCGCGCTTGGTGCGCTTGCCGACTTCGCCAACGCGACCGTTGCGGATGAGTTCGTCGTAGGGAGCGTCCTGCACTTCGGCGAGAATTTCACCGAGACGACGCGCGGTGCCGCTGGGAGCATCGAGCTTGAGGCGGTGGTGCATTTCGACGACTTCCTGATCGTATTCCGGGCCGAGAATTTCGGCGGTCTTGCGGGTGAGGAAGAAGAGGAGATTCACTCCAATGGAGAAATTGGGAGCGAAAACGATGGGAATGGTCTTCGAGAGTTCTGTGATCGTCGCCTTGTCGGCTTCGGAATGGCCGGTGGTGCCAATGACGAGCGCCTTCTTTTGCGCGGCGATCTGCTGTGCGAGCGGGACGGTGACGCTGTGGTGGCTGAACTCGATGATGGCATCAGTGGCGGGCAGATCGGTGGCGATGTTGTCGCCGACATCAATGCCGCGCACGAGCGTGTAACCAGCTTCGGGTTGGGCGAGCCTGATGAGAGCCTGCCCCATGCGCCCCTTGGCGCCGACGATGATAACCTTGGTCATATGTGTGTGAAAGGTGACGGAATGGAGTCTAGAGATTCAAGGACGCGAGAGTCTTCTCGAGCTTGGCGCGGGTGGCGGGTTGCATGCCGACGAGCGGCAGTCGGACGTCCTCGGTCATGAAGCCAGCGCGGGCGAGGGCCATCTTGATCGGCACGGGATTCGGCTCGATGAAGAGGTCGCGATAGAGCGGATAAAACTTGTGGTGAATGGCTTCGGCCTTGGCGAAGTGACCTTCATTGGCGGCGTGCACCATGGCGGAGACTTCGGCGGGCAGGAGGTTGGAGGCGACGCTGATGACGCCCTTCGCGCCGAGGCTCATGAATGGAATCGTGAGCGAGTCGTCACCGCTGAGAATGGTGAATGTGTCTGGCAAGACCTGCCGCAGTTGATTCACGCGTTCGGAGGAACCGCCCGCTTCCTTGATGGCGACGATGTTCGGCTTGCTGGCGGCGAGCGCGGCTACGGTGTCGACGCTGATCTCGATGCCGCAGCGACCAGGGATGCTGTAGAGAATGATCGGGAGCTTGGTGGCATCGGCGATCTTGGAGAAGTGGGCGATGAGTCCGGTCTGGCTCGGCTTGTTGTAGTACGGGGCAACGAGGAGCACGGCATCCGCTCCAACCTTTTCCGCTTCCTGCGTGAGGTGGACAGCTTCGCATGTGGAGTTGGAGCCGGTCCCGGCGATGACGGGGACGCGCTTGTTGGAGACTTCAACGGTGCGGGCGATGACGCCGATGTGTTCTTCCGTCGAGAGGGTGGGCGATTCGCCGGTGGTGCCGACGGGGATGAGACCGTCGATGCCGCCCTTGATCTGATGCTCGATCAGCTTGACGAGCGCAGCGTCATCAACTTGATCATTGCGAAACGGGGTGACCAGCGCGGTGTAGGCGCCGTGGAAACGGGGATAAGTGCTCATGGAATAAAGAGGGGGTAAGTTGGGTTTTAGGCGAGGTCGATTTCACCTTGGAAAACGATGGTGGCCGGTCCGCGCAAGGTGACGTCGCGGAGGGTGTCACCCTCGCGTTTGAAATTCACCTGCAGCGTGTCGCCGCCCTTGACCTTGATGCGAACGGGCAGTGGCGCGTTGTGAGCGAGGTGGGAGATGATACCGACGGCGGTGACACCAGTGCCGCACGCGAGGGTTTCGTCTTCGACGCCACGCTCGTAGGTGCGGACGAGGATTTCGCCGCTGGGCGTGAGCTGGGCGAAATTGACGTTCGTTCCCTTCGGCGCGAAGGCTTCGTGTCGGCGCAGTTCGCGGCCCCATTCCACGATCGGAACTTCGGCGGCATTGTCGACGAAGAGGACGGCATGCGGGACGCCGGTATTGACGCTGTCGACGGAGACGACGCCATGGGCGGTCTTCACCTTGCGGCCGAGATCCAATCCCTGCGGCGCGGTGAGGTTGATCTCCACATCGTTGTCGATGAAGCGGGCGTGTATGCGACCGGCGGGGGTGTCAAAGCTGAGGGCGTCCGCATTGGCCTTGAAGGAGCGGGCGTAGCGGGCAAAGCAGCGCGCGCCGTTGCCGCACATTTCGGCTTCGCCGCCGTCGGAGTTGTAGTAGCGCATGCGGAAGTCGGCCCCGTTTTCGCCGGGTTCGACCGCGAGGAGTCCGTCCGCGCCAATGCCAAAATGACGATCACACAGTTTCTCAATCTGCTCGCGGCTGAGGTTGAGGGTCTTGTGGCGATTGTCGACCACGACAAAGTCGTTGCCGGCTCCGGTCATTTTGGTGAATGCAAGCTTCATGGTTTTACAGCGGGAAAGGGTTAAAGTTACGGTACGTCGCGGCAAATGAAAAGCAAACTCTCGGCCTAGCCTTCGAGATGCCAGCTCTGTGGCGGCGCGAGAAAAAATATCGTCGACAAAGCGCTACAAGAATCGACCGCCTCTGTTGGGTGTCGCGTGAGTGTCGACGAGAAATTTCGGACTTGAGCTTTCAAATACGGGAATGCCTTGCATGCCGTAAGTTATAGCAGAAACCACGCGGGACCGTTTGCGTTAGGTTCGCTACGTGAGCTGCGTGTGCGATATTTTTTGCAGATGGGGAAGCTTTTCACTCTCCGAGCTCAATCCTGCTCGGCTTTGGCGTTGCTCATGGCGGCCTGGGGCCAGATGGAGAGCACGGCGACGTAGGCGAAGCCCATGAGGAAGAGGACGAGGAACGGGATGGAGCTCCATTGTCCCTTGGTGCAGGCCATGGAGATGAAGTAGAGGAAGTAGAACGCGAGCGCACCCTCGAACCAAGGGAGGATCGATTTGAGGGAGATGTACTTGAACTGGCGCTTGGCTTGTTGCTTGCCGATGACGCCGTATTTCGGTGTGCGGGTGAATTCGGATTCGTGGTTGAAGACGGCTTCGAGCACGGCTTTGCCGTTGTTGATCGACATGCCGACGCCGAGGGCGAGAAGGCCGGGGAGGTAGAGTAGGTCCTTGAGCTTGTTTTCCTTCTGCTCGCGAATGGCGGTGGCGTAGAAGAGGATGACCGAGAGTGAGGTGAGTCCGAAGATCGGAACGTCGATGAGCCAGAAGTAATTCGGGGCGTGGTGCGGCGCGCTGAGCATCGGTTGCAGCAGGAAGATCAGGAAGGCGAGCAGCAGGTAGGCGAAGTTGGAGGTGAGGTGGAAGATGGCTTCGACTTTGACCTTGAACGGAAGGTTGCTGCGCAAGATGCGGGGGAGGAGCTTTTTGCAGGTCTGGATGGAGCCCTTGGCCCAGCGGTGCTGCTGGGTCTTGAAGGCGTTCATGTCGATGGGGAGTTCCGCGGGTGTGACGAGATTCGGGAGGAAGAGGAATTGCCAGCCCTTCATCTGGGCGCGGTAGCTGAGGTCGAGATCCTCGGTAAGCGTGTCGTGCTGCCAGTTGCCGGCGCTGAGGATGGTTTCCTTGCGCCAGATTCCGGCGGTGCCGTTGAAATTGAGGAAGCGGCCGCTGCGGCAACGGGCGGTTTGTTCGATGAGAAGGTGGCCGTCGAGGAAGAGCCCTTGCAAGCGGGTGAGGAGGCTGGAGCGGGAGTTGAGATGGCCCCAGCGGGTTTGGATCAGGCCGATTTTTTTGTCCGCAAGGAAATAGGGGATGGTCTGGCGGAGAATCTCGGGCGACGGCAGGAAGTCGGCATCAAAGATGGCGAAGAATTCGCCGTGGGCGCGTTCCATGCCGTAGGCGAGCGCTCCGGCCTTGAAACCGTGACGGTTCGGGCGGCGAAGGTGTTCAATCTGGTAGCCTTTGGCGGCCAGTTCGGCGGTGACGCGCGCGGCAATCTCCGCGGTTTCGTCCGTTGAATCGTCGAGGACCTGAATCTCCATTTTGTCCATCGGGTAATCCAAAGCCGCGACGGAGCGGATAAGGCGTTCGACCACGTGGAATTCATTATAAATCGGCAACTGAACCGTGACGACGGGCCAGACAGCGGGGGCGGGAGGAACGACGGAAAGTTGCTTTTTGTGACGGTAGTAGAGATAGACCATCACATAGCGGTGGGCTCCATAAATGGAGAGACCGAGAACAACCAAAGCGTATGCAACAAACCAGAAAGCCGTGAACATGGGTATTTTAAAGCGGAAAAGCGTTAAGCAGATGAAATAAAATTGGGTCAAGCCTTACTCCAATGGCGGCTCGGGTCAAGGCTTAAAATCAGGATGGGGCTCCATTGTAAGTGGACCTCATCTACGCTTTACCTATTGTAATACAAGGGGATGCGCGCCAATTAGGGCGATGACGTCTTATCGCTGGCGGGCGGTGACGTGGTCTCGAGGGGAAGCGCAGCGGGAGTGGATTCTTCCGATTCGGCTTCTTCCGTGAGTGCGGTGGGGAGATTTTTGGAGGCTTTGGCGCCAAGTTTGCGGAGATCTTCCACCCGTTTGACGAGGTTGCCTCGACCGGTTTTGAGCCGACCCATGGCGTCATCATACGCGCGCGTCGTCTTACCTAAACAGCCACCAATCTCTTCCAGACTTTCGTAGAAGCGGACGAATTGGTCGTACAAATCGCCGCTCTTGCGGGCGATTTCGAGGGCGTTGCGGGTTTGCTTTTCCTGCTTCCAGATCTGGGCGACGGTGCGAAGCGTGGCAAGCAGGGTGGAGGCGGTAACGAGGATGATCTTGCGCTCGAACGCCTCGTTGTAGAGGTCGTGAGCATTCTGCAAGGCGACGCTGAAGGCGGGCTCCACCGGCACGAACATGAGGACGAAGTCGGGGCTGTCGATCTGGTAGAGCGAGGGATAATCCTTGGCGCTGAGTTCCTCGATGTGTCCGCGGATCGAGGCGATGTGCGCGGCGAGGGCCGCGGTTTGCTCGGCGGGATTCTCGCTAGAGCAGAAACGTTCGTAGGAAGTGAGCGAGACTTTGGAATCGATGATGAGGTGCTTGCCCTCGGGGAGGTTGATGACGATGTCGGGTTGCAGGCGGCGACCGTCGGGGGTGGTCATGCTGGCCTGAACGACGTACTCGGAGCCCTTGGTCAGGCCGGAGCGCTCGAGAATTGTCTCGAGGATGAGTTCGCCCCAGTTGCCCTGGGTCTTGGATTGGCCTTTGAGCGCGAGGGTGAGGTTGTTGGCTTCCTGCGTGACCTGCTGGTTGAGGAGGGTGAGGGTTTCGATCTGCGTCTTCAGCGCAACGCGGTCGGCGGAATCCTGCGCGTAGATGGTGTCGATGCGCTGGCGGAAGTCGGCGATCTGCTGCTGGAACGGAGCGAGGAGTGAGCCGAGCTTGCTCTGATTCTGGCTGGCAAGGGTGTTGCTCTTTTCCTCGAAAATGCGGTTGGCGAGGTTTTCGAACTCGGTCTTGAGGCGGGTCTGCGTTTCGGCGATCTCGGTGTTGCGGAGCTTGAGTTGTTCCTGCGCGGCGGCCAGTGAGACTTGGGCGCTGGCAAGTTGCTTGCTGAGTTCGAGCACCTGGTTGCGCTCGGTGAGCAGGGTGTCTTCGCTCTTCAGCCGGGCAGATTCCAGCAGGATGGCGCGTTCCTCGGCCCGGACGCGCAGGGAGGAGAGGCGGTAGGATTGGATCATCCACGCGGCGGCGGCACCGAGAATCAAACCGATAAAGAGAAAGAGGATGTCCATGGCAAAATGTGTGCTATAGGTTTATCAATAATCGGCCTCTTGGCAAAACCAAGAAACGTTTTTTTCGTATCGAGATAAGTTCTATGGATTTCCGACTGAATAGCCCCTATCCGCCGCAAGGCGATCAACCGACCGCGATCCAGGCGCTGACGGAGCGGTTGAAGACCGGTGACAAGCACAATGTGCTGCTCGGTGTGACCGGCTCGGGCAAGACCTTCACGATTGCCAACGTGATTAAGAACCTGGGGCGGCCCACTCTGGTTTTATCCCACAACAAGACCCTCGCAGCTCAGCTCTACAGCGAGTTCAAGCAGTTCTTTCCCGAGAACGCGGTGGAATATTTTGTCTCCTACTTCGATTACTATCAGCCCGAGGCGTACATTCCGCGCAGCGATACGTACATTGAGAAGGATTCGAGTGTGAACGAGGAGATTGAGCGTTTGCGGCTGGCGGCGACGAGTTCACTGCTATCGCGTCGGGATGTGATTGTCGTGGCGAGCGTGTCGTGCATCTACGGCTTGGGTTCACCGGAGGATTACGAGAACATGATGTTCCGCGTGACGAAGGGCGAATTCCTGACGCGGGAGCAATTGCTCGCGAAGCTCGTGGAGATGCAGTATTCGCGCAACGACGTGGCGCTGCAGCGGGGTCAATTCCGCGTGCGGGGCGACGTGGTGGAGATCTGCCCGGCCTATACGGAGGATGCGATTCGCGTGGAATTTTTCGGTGATGAGGTCGAGCGGATGAGCCGGTTTGATCCACTCACAGGTGAGGTGGAGGCGCACATGGAGGAGCTGATTCTCTTCCCGGCAAAGCATTACGTGACACCGCACGAAAAGATGAAGCTGGCGCAAATCTCGATCCGCCAGGAACTCGATGAGCGCATTCAGGAATTGGAGAAGACCGGAAAATTGTTGGAGGCGCAACGGTTGAAGATGCGCACGACGTATGATCTGGAGATGATGGAGGAGATGGGATTTTGCAATGGCATCGAGAATTATTCGCGCCATCTGAGCGGTCGCCCACCCGGCTCGCGGCCGTTCACGTTGATCGACTTTTTCCCGGATGACTTTCTGACCGTGCTCGACGAGTCGCATGTGACCGTGCCGCAGATCGGCGGCATGTACGAGGGGGATCGTTCGCGCAAAACAGTGCTGGTGGAACACGGGTTCCGGCTGCCGTCGGCGCTGGATAATCGGCCACTGAAATACCCGGAGTTCGACGAACTCGTGGGGCAGCGTATTTATGTGTCCGCCACACCGGCACCGTATGAAGTGAAGGCGGCGGGCGGAGTGGTGATCGAACAGGTGATCCGGCCCACGGGCCTGATCGATCCGGAGATCGAGATGAAGCCGCTCAATGGCCAGATCGATGATCTGATCGAGCAGATTCGGTTGCGGGTGGAGAAACAGGAGCGCGTTCTGGTGACCACCTTGACGAAGCGCACGGCGGAGGATCTGACCGATTATCTGCGCGATTTGAAAATCAACGTGCGCTATCTGCATTCCGAAATCGACACGATCGAGCGGGTGGAGATTCTGCGCGAATTGCGCCAAGGCAAATGCGATGTATTGGTGGGGATCAATCTGCTCCGCGAAGGTCTCGATCTGCCCGAGGTGTCGCTGGTGGCCATTCTGGACGCGGACAAGGAGGGTTTCCTCCGCTCGGAGACATCGCTGATCCAGACGGCGGGCCGCGCGGCGCGTCACGTGAACGGCAAGGTGATTCTCTATGCCGACACGCTGACGCAATCGATCAAGAAACTGATCGAGGTGACGAAGAAGCGGCGTGAAAAACAGCTCGCTTATAATGTCGAACACAAGATCACGCCGAAGACGGTGCAACGTGCCGTACAGGAGAGCTTGGCGAATTTATTGAAGGGCAAGGAAATCGAGGCGAGCGTCGTGCGGGAGTCTGGCGGCGATCTGGATACGCTCGACGTGCTGCGGGAATTGGAAGAGGAGATGATCGCGGCGAGTAATTCGCTGGAGTTCGAGAAGGCGGCGTTGTTGCGGGATCAAATGCTGGAGCTGAAGCAACGCGCGGGTATTGACAAGATCGAACCGAAGTCGGCGTCGACCAAGCCCATCAGTTATCGTAAGGGCGGGAAGAAAGCGAAAAAGGCGGTGTGATTTTACACTAGCAGGGTTCAGTCCTGCTAGCCCTTCAGCGCCCCCGCGCTCAGTCCCCGGATGAAGAGTTTCATTGTGAAGAGGAACATGATGAGGAGCGGGAGGCTGGCCATGAAGAACGCGGCCATGATATGGCCCCAGTCCTTGGCGTAGTCGCCGTCGAGGTAGATCAAACCGACGCCGAGGGTGAAAAGCTGTGGGTCACGAAGAATGATGAGCGGCATGAGGAAGTCATTCCAGCAACCGAGAAACGAGAGAATGAAAAGCGTGCCGATGATGGGGCCGCTGAGCGGAATGACGATGTGGATGATTTGTTTCCAGTGACCGGCCCCGTCCATCTCGGCCGCTTCAAATAAATCGCGCGGAAGGTCCTCAATGAAATTGCGCAGGACAAAGATGTTGAACACCTGTCCGCTGGCGACCGCGACGGCGATGAGACCCCAGAGCGAGTTAAGGAGGTTGAGTTTTTTGAGGAGCGTGAAGAGGGGAACGATGTTGGTGACGCTCGGAATCAGCATGAGCGTGAGGAACGCGGACCAGAGGACGTTGCTGAACGGCATTTTGTAGCGGGCGAAAAAGTAGGCGGCGAGAATGGCGAAGAAGAGATTGGCCGTGGCGGCGGTGACGGAAACAAAAATGGTGTTGGCCGCGTAGGGGAGAATAAGGTGATAAGCGAAGCGGAAGTTTTCGACCAACGTGGCACCGGGAAGGATGGGAAGCCACGGGTTGGCGTTGAACATGACGTTATTTTTGAAGCTGATTTGCAGCATCATGTAGAACGGCAGGAGTTCAATGGCCAGCACGGCGAGAACGAAGAGGTGCTTGGGCAACTCGAGTTTCTCGCGGCCCACGGCTTTGACGGTGACAGTGGTGGGAGTAGTCAGTCTCATCGCTGAATCCGGATGTATTTGTTGTTGATCAGGGTCAGCACGAGAATGAAGACGAAAAGAACCATGCCAATGGCGCAGGCGTAGCCGAATTGCCCGGCAGAGAAAGCGCGGTTGAACATCCAGAGTCCGGGAACCATGCCGGCCCCGCCCGCGCCACCGTCCTGACCGAGCAGCAGGAGTTGCAGTCCATAGCCCTGAATGGTGCCAATGACCATGAGGATGAGCATGAGGCGGATCTGGGTGAGGATAAGGGGAAATTCAATGTAGAGGAATTTCTGAAAGCCGTTCGCGCCATCGAGCTCGGCGGTTTCATAAACTTCACGACCAATCGATTCGAGTCCGGCGAGGAAAATGAGCACGCCGACCGCACCAATCCATGGAAAACCCCAGAAGATGAGCGAGGGGACAATGAGATGCGGTTCGCTCAGCCAGGGGATGGGGAAACCTTCGCGAAAGACATTCCAGTGGAGCACGTAGGTATCGAGCGAGACGAGAATCGGCTTGAGCTCGATCCAGTCGAGGATTTTGTTGAGCAGGCCAAAGGTGGGGTCGTAGAAAAATTTCCAGATGAAGAGGCGGACGAGTTCCGGGACGATCATCGGCACGACGACGAGAACGCGATACCAGTATTGCCAGCGGTCGCTGACGAGACGGTGAATCACCACCGCGACGGCGATGGAGGGGATCATCTTGAAGAGATTGGCGACAATGAGAATAAAGACGGTGCCGAAGGATTGCCAGAGGACGTCGTCGGTCCAGGCCTGGATGAAATTATCCCAGCCGATGAATTCCTTGTAGTTGCCGCCCTGCCAGTCGAAGAAGCTGTGGTAGACGGCGCTGATGGCGGGAAAATAGGCAAAGACTGCAATGAGCACGAGGGAGGGAATAACGAACAAGTAGAGTCGCCATTCGTGCAGGGCTTTTTTGGTTGGAATGAAGGCGGCCATATTATTTCTGGATGGAATCGAGCGAGGTTTCGAGCGTGTATGCGCCGCATTCCATCAGGTCCTGATTCAAGCGGGTGGCGGAAATTTTACGCAGCGTTTCGCTGGAAGTTTTGCCGCGGTATTGTTTCCACTGGAGTGCGGCGAGCGTGGTGTCGTCGTGGGCGATGGCGTGGCGGCGGGTTTTGATTTCCTGTAACAAATCACGCCGAACGGCGGGGCGCAAATCCTCTTCGAGGGAGCGGGTGAAGGTGCTGACCGGTTCGTGATCGCTGTAGAGCTGATAGAGGTTTTGATTGATCACGAGGCGTCCGTCGGCTCCGAAGGAGTTGAAGGCAAGGCCCTGGGTGTAGCCTTCCGTAATGGGTTGAAAGGCGCGGATTGGTTCAGGAATGGTGACGCCGATGATGGAGGGCAGCCAATAGCTGGTGTCGACGAACATCTGATTGCCACGTTGCGAGGTCATGAACTGGAGGAACGCGAGCGCGGCCTTGGGGTGCTTGGAAAGGCGTGTGATGCCAAAGCGGGTGGCGACGTCGTTGTTCTCCGCGAAAGCGCCAAGGACGTATTTGCCGTATTCGGGATTCTCCGGGGTGGGCAGCGGGATCGAAACGATGTCGATGGGAAAGGGGGCTTGAGCCTTGAGGGTGCGGACGTCCCAACTACCGCTGACGATCATGAGTGCGCGTTCCTGAAGAAAATAGAAGGTGGCGTCTTCGCGGCGCAGGGATTGGAAACCGGGGGGGAGATTGCGACCGACTTCATGCTGTAGCTCAAGTCCGCTGCGTACTTCGGGTGAGGTGAAGTTCCATCGGCCCGCAAGATAGGCCAGTTGCGTGTCCGGCTTGCTGACGGTGAAGTCGAGGAGGTCATTGAGCCGCAGGAGCAGCTTTTGGGTCTGGTTACTGAGGAATTGATCGAGCAGAAGCGGGCCGTTGTAATCGGACCCGGCAATGGCCACGACTTTGTTGACGCGCGTGCGGTTGTAGTCGGCCAGCTTGCGGAAGACGGCTTCGAATTCCCGGAAGTTTTTCGGCGCCGGAGCCCCCAGGCCCATGATCTTTTCATAGAGGCCGCGGTTATAATAGAGCCGGACCGTGTGCATGTTGAGGCCGGCGGAGTAGTAATCCTGCAGCGTAGAACTGTAGCTGCTGTACATGCCGTCGAGGAACGTGTCGCGCCAGGGGATTTTTTCGAGGGTCGTGCCCCGGTTGTAGGGATTAGGCCGCTCGACCCAGAGGCTGAGCGGAACGAAATAGCGGGCGAGACGTTCGTCATCGATGCCGTAGCCGACTTCGATGAGATCGGGCGCGGTGCCGCCGATGAGCTGCGTGACGAGCCAGTTGGGGAAGATGCGTTCCGGGACGAGGAGTTGTTCGACCCGGATATCGGGGTGCTGACGAGTGAATTCGGCGGCAAGCTCGTCGAAGGCATGATGTAGTCCCTGCTCCAATTGCCAGTGGGCGATGCGAAGCGTGATCTGGTTCGGCTTCTCGAGATTGGCGGTCTTGCGTTGGAGCACGAAGAAAGTGGAGGCGAGATACCCAATGGCCACGAGGCCAAAACCGATGAACTGGAAAATGGTCTCGCGTTTCACGATTTGGCCCCTTTCAGTTCCTTGACCTTTTGTTGAACCGTGAAGGCGCGCGTGCTGCGGGGAAATTCCTTGAGAAAGCGTTCAAAGTAGGTGATGGCGATGTCGCGCTTGCCGAGACGCAGGGCGAGGTTGCCAATGCGGATGAGAACGTTGGCCTCGGAAAACTGGATCGGAATACCGATGGTATCGGCTTCGATCAGGTAGCGGAGCGCTTTTTCGTCACCGAGGTTGTACTGGATGCAGGCGGTGCTCACGACGAGATTGAAATTGCAGCGCGCGGCGGGTTCATTGAGCAGATGAGCCAATTTTTCAACTTCGGCCAGCGCTTGCCTTTTATCGGCCGTAGTGGGTGTGGCGCAAAGTTTCAGGATGGCGACCTTTGCTATTGCGCTCTGGGCGTAGAAATGATCGGGATGCTCGGCAATCAGCTGCGCGTAAAGTTGCAAGGCCTTGGGCACGTTGGGATCGTTGCGGTGAATCTGCTCAAGCCGGGCGAGGTAATAGAGGGAGGCAATGCCGACTTCGTCATTCGGATTGGAGGCGATGAGACGGGTGAAGATGGCTTCGGCTCGATTAATATTCCGGACTGTCTTGGGTTGCAGGTTGAGGAGGTTTACGCCGATACCGTATTCAATCTCGCGGGCGCCCCCCCCTTTCACCTCTTGAGCCGTGGTGAATTTGGTGTACGACTCCTGCACGAGAAGCATGGAGGCATCATCCCAGGCCTTGTCCACAAGCTTGGGATCACTGGCGCGCGACACGGCGAGGATCGCGCTCCAGACCAGAAGCGGAAGCAGGCGGTGCGGCAGCGACATCATGATCAGCAATGTCTTTATCGGTTAAAGATCGAGTAACTGACGGATTTTATCGAGCTTCAAGGTATTGACCACGTCTTCCTTGCGGAGCCAGCCCTTGCGGGCGGCGGTAGCTCCAAGCCGGAGATAACCAAGCTGGCCGACGCGATGGGCATCGGGATTGATTGAACATTTGACGCCTTTGTCTCGGGCTCGATGCCACCAGCGCCAGTCGAGATCGAGGCGGTAGGGGCTGGCGTTGAGTTCAATCCACGTGCCGGTCTCCGCCGCGCAATCGATGATCTTGCCGAGATTGATCGCGCTGGGAGCGCGGGAGAGAAGCAGGCGCCCGGTGGGATGCCCGAGCATGGTGACGTAAGGATTTTCCATCGCGCGGATAACGCGGCGGGTGATCTCGTCTTCCGGTTGCTGCATGGCGTTGTGCACGCTGGCGACGACGTAGTCGAGCTGCTGCAGAATCTCATCGCCGAAATCAAGCTGGCCGTCCTTGAGAATATCGACTTCGCAACCGCTGAAGAGATGGATGTCTTCGAGAGTGTGATTCAGCTTTGCAATCTCCTCGATCTGCGCGAGCAGACGGGCCTCGCTGAGGCCGTTGGCCTGAAAGGAGGACTTGGAGTGATCCGCGATGCCGAGGTATTCGAGCCCGAGAGTTTGCGCGGCTTCGGCCATCTCCTGGAGCGTGTTTTTGCCGTCGCTCCATGTGGTGTGATTGTGGAATGTGCCGCGGAGATCGCTCCACTCGAGGAGTCGCGGGATTTTGCACTCTGCAGCGGCTTCGATCTCTCCCATGTTCTCGCGAAGTTCCGGCGGGATGTATTGCAGGCCGAGCTTCTCGAAGAGTTCTTCCTCCGTGCGGCACGGAATCAGTTCGCCCTGCGGTTTGGCGGACTCTTTTTCGCCGTCGGCACTTTCGCTTTTGTTGCTGGTAAGAAAAAGTCCCCACTCGCTGAGCTTCTTGCCTTCCGCAATGGCGCGCTGGCGCATCGCGACATTGTGCTCCTTGCTGCCGGTGAAGTGGTGCAGTGCGGTGGCGAATTCCTTGTCGCTGACGACGCGTAGATCGCACGGCAAGCCGCCTTTGAGCACGACGCTCGCCTTGGTCGGGCCTTGGCCCACGACACGCTCGATCTCCGGCAGCGTGATGAAGTCTCGCATGACTTGCTCCGGCGCTTTCGACGAGACGAGGAGATCGATGTCTTTGACGACTTCCTTTCCGCGTCGAAGGCTGCCCGCGATGCTGCAGCGGGTGACCTCGGGGTGCGTGCGCAGTGTGTCGACGAGTTCGGTCGCGATCAGAATGACGTCGGCGTAGAGATGCTGTGATTGGTAGGAGTGATACTGGGTGATGCCTTCGAGAATACGGGTGGCGGTCTTCTCGCCAAAACCGGTGAGTGCGGCCACGCGCCCATCTTTGCAGGCAGTTTCCAGATCGGCGAGGCTCTGGATTTGGAGTTGGTCGTGGAGCGCCTTGGCTTTCTTCGGGCCGACGCCGGGGATGTTCAACAATTCCAGCAGGACAGGAGGCAGCGATTTCTTGAGTTCGTCGTAATAAGCGAGTTTTCCAGTGGTGTAGAGCTCAGCGATTTTTTCCTGCAAAGCCGTGCCAATGCCCTTGATCGAACCGAGGCGATTCTCCGCGATGATCACGCCGAGGTCTTCATCGAGCAAGTCGAGCGTTCGCGCGGCACTGGTGTAGGCGCGCGTCTTGAAGATGTTCTCGCCCTTTAATTCGAGGAGGACGGCGATCTCGTTCAGAATTTCAGCAATGTCGCCTTTGTTCATCGGATTACGCTTCCAAGCCTTTCTGGGCGCGAGCGCGAAGGAGGGCTTTGCGGAATTGATAGCGGGCGGTGAGACGATCGTTGGTGGCGAGCTGACCGAGAATCTGGCCGAGGACCATCATCACGCCCAGCACCGGCATGACGAGGAGGAGACCGCTGATCCCCGATACGGCTCCGCCGACGAAGATCATGAGAACGGTCACTACTGGATGGATTTGCAGGCTGCGGCCAATGGTCATCGGCATGAAGACGAAATCGTCGAGCAGGCGTACTCCGAGGAAGAGGGCGACTGCGCCGTAGGTCATCCACGTTTGCGATGCATAATCGGTTGCGGCCACGAGCACGACCAGCAGACAGCCTACAATGGAGCCGACATAGGGAATCCACGACAACACGGCAATGACCAAGCCGAGAACGAACGCGCCGGAGATGCCCATGAGCTTCAAGCCGATGCCGAGGCAGGCGGCGTCGATGACGGTGAGTGCCATCAATCCCTGAAAATAGCGGCGCACCTGATCATCGATGCGATGGAGGAGGAGGAGGGATTTCTCGAAGTAGGCATTGGGAATGGCGCGAACGAGGAAGCGTTTGAACTGGCTACCATCGACGAGGATGAAATAGGTGAGGTAGGGAATCAGCAGTAGTGAGGGAATCCAGTGGAGCAGTCCCATGATGGTGTGGCTGCTGTTGTCCGCGGCCCACTTGGCGAGTTGCTCGTCCCAGTTGGCATTGTCGCGCGCCTTGCTCATCATGTATTCATCGATAAAGGGAACATATTTCTCCACGGTGCGGAGGGTGCTTTCAACGAAGTCCGCCCCATGCTGGACGTAGTTGGAGATGATTTTTTGCTCGTTCCAAGTGGTTACTTTGCTGGCGAAGCGGGGAAGGGTAACGGCGGTGATGGCGAGGAGAAGCAGGACGAGACCACCCATGACCAACCCGGCGGCGCTTTCCCGGCTCCAGCCGTGATGGGTGAGGCGATAGACGAGTGGCTCGGTCACATAATAGAGAATGATCGAAAGCAGAATCGGGACGACCAGCCAGAGGATGCCTTGAAACAAATAGAGCGTGATGCAGGTCGCCAAAACGGTGCCAAGCCAGACCAAGGGACCAGATGACTGGTTATCGCTCATAGGTTGGTCGGATTCTCATTGGAGACGATGGCCTTGCGCAGCTTGCGCGACAGGTCGCGAGCCAGTGCGTATGAGATCATCGAACCGATGGAGGAATGGAGTTCCAGCAAGGCGAGGAATTCCGTGCGAAAGAGCGCGAGCAGCACCGTGTCCTCCACCGCCCGGGCTGAGGTTGAGCGCGGGGCGTCCTCGAGGAGGGCGAGTTCACCGAAGAAGTCGCCAGGACCGAACTCGACGAACTTGTCTTCCGGCTGATTATCGCGATGGGTGCGGACCTTGCCGCTGGCGACGATATAGAGCGCCTGTCCCTCGTCGCCCTGGTCGAAGATGAGCTCGCTTTCGAGGTAGTTCCGCTCATGCAGAAGGCTGTTCACGATGCGAAGCTGGCTCAGCTTCAGGTCATTGAAGAGCGAGACGCCCTTGAGTTGCGCCAGACGGGGATTCTTCTTCTTACCCAATGAAAAGAGCATGAGAGGGAATTAACGCAAATTCCAGTGCGCTGTCGAGTGTTAAGAGGCTTATTTCCAGATACTTTAAGGGGATGTGGAAACCGCCGTAGGAGCCGGACTGGGCGGGCCACGATGGGGTGCAAGCGCGAGGATGGCTATCGGTACGGCAATACCGAGCAGGAGCGCGATGAGACTGCCCAGACGATGGCCGGGTGTCTGGAACCCCATCCAGATGCCGAGCACGATGGCGAGGATCAGTCCAATACAGAGGGCGACCGTGAGGATTTTGAAGGCGTCGGTCCGGTATTTCTTGGTGCCGGGGACGGGATAATATTGGTCGATATGGACAGTGGAGAGCTTCTCGATGACGGTTTGACCGAAGCCGAGTCCCTTGTTGCGGTTGATGGTGACCGTCTGCCACCAGCCGGTGATGACGAAGAGAAGCAGGAGCGGGGCGAAGAAAACGCCAAGGTAAAGATGGAGGCGGCGGAGCAGTTTTTTCATGGGCTGGAGATGCAGTTCACACGGCTAAAATTCATCGCCCTTGTACATCGACGCGACCAGCGAGGCATAGCCGTTGTAAGGCAGCGTGGCAATGCGGTCGCCATTGGTGATGTCGCGTTCGGTGGCCTGCGACCAGCGCGGGTGCGGGCGGTCGGGGTTAACGTTGGAGTAGAAGCCGTACTCGTCCGGGGCAAGTTCATTCCAGAACGTAGGTGGTTGTTTCTCGACAAACTCGATTTTGACAATGCCTTTGGCGCCCTTGTAACCATATTTCCACGGCACAACGGCCCGCAGGGGTGCGCCCATTTGTTTCGGGAGCGGCTTGCCGTAAATTCCCGTCACGAAGAGGCTGAGTTCGTGGCGGGCTTCGTCCAGACGCAAACCTTCGAAATACGGCCAGGAGAATTGATTTGTCTCCTGACCCTGTGCTTCGGCGGGCTTCATAAACGAAAGAAAACGGACGTAACGGGCCGAGCCGAGTGGCTGGCAGAAATCGATGAAGTCTCGCATGGGAAATCCGATCCATGGGACAACCATCGACCAAGCTTCCACGCAGCGCATGCGGTAGACGCGTTCCTGCAGGGGAAATTTCGCGACGAGATCCTCAAAGCCGATCTTGAACGGCTTGGCCACCAGACCGCCGACTTCAAGGGTCCATGGATCAATCGTCAACCGCGCACTGAGTGGATTGACCGCTTCCTTGTCGGTGGAAAACTCGTAGTAATTGTTGTAATTTCCGGCGATCTTGAGCGGGGTTTCGGGGCGGTCGGCGACTTGGTAAATGGGATTGCGCTTGGCGGGGTAAAACTTGTCCGAGGGTCGCGGGGGGAGGTTGAAGCCGGAAGCAGCCCCACCCGGTGCGGCGCTGGCGGTCGTGCGGGAGTCACACCCGCCGATCATGGCGGCAGCCCCGAGAAATCCCAGTTGGCGGAGGAATTGACGCCGATTTTTAAAGACCGATTCCGGCGTGATCATCGACGCAGGCAGGGAGTAGGGGGAGCGGTCGGGCATAGGCGGTGTGGATTTTCGAAATGCGACGGCCAACGGAATTTCAACATACACGAAAAAAGGTCGAAAGCGAATGGGAAGTCGGTTATAGCAGTCGCATGAGCGCAACAGATCCCTTTATGGAAGCGGCAATCGAGGAAGCAAAGAAAGGTTTGGCCGAAGGAGGCATTCCGATCGGTTCGGTGCTGGTGTGCGATGGAAAGATCATCGGCCGAGGGCACAATCAACGGGTGCAGCATGGGAGCGTGATTCATCATGCCGAGATGAATTGCTTGGAAAATGCCGGTCGGCAGAAGGCGTCCGTTTATCAAAAATGCACGATCTATTCCACGCTTTCACCGTGCCCGATGTGCAGTGGCGCGATTCTCTTGTACGGCATTCCTCGTGTCGTGGTTGGTGAGAACAAGACGTTCCAAGGACCGGAAGCGTATGTGCGTGGTCAGGGTGTGCAGTATGAGGTGGTGAATCACCCGGAATGCGTGAAACTGATGGAAGACTTTATCCGCGACAGGCCGGAGCTGTGGAACGAGGATATCGGGGTGTAGGGATTGTCAAATTGCCAATCGAGATTGGAATTTGGAGGCCGCCCTACGACTGGCGTTCTTCTTCCGTCGTTTCTTCAGTGTTCTCGGGAGCTGGATCTTCCTCGACTGGTTCGGTAGAGGTTTCTGGTGCGCTGTCGGTAGAGGCCTCGGGAGTTTCAGATGCGACCGCCGTCAAGGTAGGTTCCTCTGAGGTAGTCGATGTTGAAGCGCCAAGTCCACCAGAGTGCAGGAGCGCTGCGACTTCCATCTGCACCGGTTCGAGTTCAGCGAGTCGAAGATGGGGATCTTCAATGAACCACGTTTCGCCGGTGGGGAGATGTTCGTAGATCAGGATGGTTGCGTCGCCATTCTTCTGGCGGTCGAGCATCTTCAGGATCTTTTTGCGCTCGAGCATGAGCGTGAGAATGTAGCGGGCGTTGCGTTTGGCGGGATCATTCTCCTGCATCAGGTGGCGCAGGAGGCTTTCTGCATCGTCCTTCTTCAGCGCTTCGGGTGGCGGCGGGGGGGGCGGTTCGTAGGCGAATTTCCACGAGGAAAGGGGGGCTATGTTTTCGTTGCGTTGAGCCCAGGCATCTTCGCACACGTCGAGCCGTTGATACGCGCCCGCTTTCCAGTAGAGCGCGGTGTGAACGGTTTCCCCCTCGACAAAGGAGCGCCCTGTCGTGGCGCAATGGGTCGCGCGGGACTGGATGTTCCATTCGTTGAGGTTTAAAGCCATACGCTACTATCAGACTACGTCGGCATTGCGGATACCAGAAATTTTTTGAGAAAATTTGTCCGCAAAAGAACCGGAACTCCGGAAGATCAAAGGGGGACTTTGATCTTCCGGTTGGGCGGATTACATGTGGATCGGACGATCCAGACCCGCGAGAGCTGCCTCGTGGATAATCTCCGAGAGGGTCGGATGCGCGTGGATCGTGGCGATCAATTCGTCGAGAGTCGCTTCCAAATTCATGGCGAGACCAAGTTCCGCGATGAGTTCCGTCGCTTCCAAGCCGATGATGTGGGCGCCGAGGATTTCCCCATGCGGCTGACCTACGATGAGCTTGAGGAAGCCTTCCGGCTCCGCCGCTGCGACGGCCTTGCCGACGGCGCGGTAGGGGAACTTGACGACCTTATACTTCAATTTGAGTTCAGCTGCCTTCTTTTCCGTGACGCCGATACTGGCGACTTGCGGTTGGCAATAGGTGCAACCGGGGAAGAGGGTGACCTTGTGCGGTTTCTTGCCCTTGACGTAAAGACCTTCCACGGCCTCGATGGCTTCGTGTGACGCGACGTGCGCCAGCCAGGGCGGTCCAATGATATCGCCCGCGGCGAGGACGCCCGGCAGGCTGGTCTCGTAACGGTCATTCGTCTTGATGTAGCCACGATCGAGATCGAGCTTCACGCCGTCCGCGAGTAGACCGTCGAGGTTCGGCTGGACGCCAATTGAGACGAGGAGTGCATCGGCTTCGAGGACTTTCTTTTCCTTGCCAACGAGGGTGACCTTAACGCCCTTGGGGGTGACTTCCGGCGATTCGACTTTTGTGTCGGTGTGGACGTCGATGCCGTCCTTGATGAATTGCTTTTTCAGCAACTCGGCCGCTTCGGTGTCTTCCACCGGAAGAATCTGCGGGAGCATTTCCACGAGGGTGACCTTGGTGCCGAAGGCGTTGAAGAAATAGGAGAACTCGACGCCAATGGCACCCGCGCCGATGACGATGAGCGACTTGGGCTGTTCCTTGACTTCGAGAATCGTGCGACTGGTGTGGACGCGCTTGCCATCGACTTCGAGTCCGGGCAGGGGACGCGCTTTCGCGCCGGTGGTGACAAGAATGTTCTTGGCACCATGGGTTTCTTTGGTGCCGTCGGCCTTGGTGACGAGGACTTTCTTGTCCTTCGTGATCTGGCCTTGGCCAATGATATAATCCACCTTTTTGGATTTAAAAAGGAACTCGATGCCCTTGGCCATGCGGTCGGAGACGCCGCGGCTGCGGGCAATGACCTTGGGGAAATCGACCTTCACATCGCCCACAGTGAGACCGAAGTCGGCGGCATCCTGAATGCTGCGGTAAACTTCGGCATTCTTGAGCAACGCCTTGGTGGGAATACAGCCCCAATTCAAGCAGGTGCCTCCGGCGCGTTCCATTTCCACGCAGGCGACTTTCTTGCCAAGTTGGGCTGCACGAATCGCCCCGACATAACCCGCCGGGCCGCCGCCAATCACGATGAGATCGTAGTCCATAATTAAGGGGGAGAACTTAACACAGGATGCCTCGAATACGACAAGAAATTATTGCGGCTGGCGGTGCGTAATGAGCAATGCTTTATGGAATTCCCGGGATTGGCAACCATCGCTTATAGGCGTAGACTGTGCCTATGTCTTCTGTTGATGTCCTTTTTGGCAAGACCACACTGCCGGTTTCGCTTCCCGCGACGGTGAAGCCGCTGGTCATTCGCAAACCCTCCATGCCAGTTGAGTCCGATCCCAAAGCGGCAGTAGGTAAAGCCCTGGCGCAGCCGGTGAAATCTCCGTCGCTCCGGGAGTTGGTGCAGTCGGCAAAATCGGCGTCCATCGTGATTTGCGACATCACCCGACCCGTGCCAAATGGCCTCCTTTTGCCGCCGATGATCCGCACATTACTCGATGCGGGAATTCCGAAGGAAAAGATCAATGTGTTGGTTGCCACGGGTCTGCACCGGCCCAATCTCGGCGAGGAACTCCGCGAACTCGTGGGCAGCGATTGGGTGCTGGAGACGGTTGCGGTGGAGAATCACTACGCGCGTCGCGACGAGGAACACGCTTTTCTCGGCACCACGCCGCGCGGCACGCGGGTGGGCATTGACCGCCGTTTCGTGGAAGCGGATTTGAAAATCGTGACGGGCTTGGTCGAGCCGCACTTCATGGCGGGTTACTCCGGCGGCCGCAAGGTGATCTCCCCCGGCATTGCGCACGCCGACACAATCCGCACCTTTCATAACACCGTCTTCATGGAGAATCCACTCGCGCGCAATTGTAATCTCGAGGGAAACCCACTTCATGACGAGCAACTCGAAATCGTGCGCAAACTCGGCCAGATCTACGCGGTGAATACCGTGCTCGACGACGAACGCCGTCTCGCTCATGTCAATTTTGGCGACATCCTCGCCAGTCACGAATCGGCGGTTTCCTTCGTCCGTCGCTACGCCGAAGCGCCCATTCCGAAGCAATATCCCGTAGTGATTACCAGTTGCGCCGGGTATCCACTCGATAAGACTTATTACCAGACGATCAAGGGCATTGTCGGGGCGCTGAACGCGTTGCAACCGGGCGGGCGGCTGCTCATCGCCTCAGCATGTTCCGAGGGACTCGGTTCCGAGGAGTTCATGGAGGCGCAGGAAACGCTCGTGCGGCTCGGCGTGGAAAAATTCATGGACGAGGCGCGACAACGGCCGCTGGCAAACATTGACGAATGGCAGACGGTGAAACTGGCGGAGGCGTTGCGCCGGGGCGAGATCCATCTCTACTCCCCGAGGTTGAATGGCAAAGAGCAGCACGCCACGGGACTGCATTGCCATGCGTCGTGGGAGGAAGCCGTGCAAACGGTCGTCGGATCAGCCACCGAGGTGGCGGTGATTCCCGAGGGGCCGTACGTCATTCCGATGGTCAAGGCATAGCGACGGACTTCTGCCGACGGATCGTCTTGCCATCCACCCAGTGGGGATACACGAGCACTTCCTTGGCATGACGGGGAATGCCCGTCTCGCCGCGCGAGAGCATTGTGTGGAGCAGTTCCGCCGCGTTCTCGCCCATGATGTCGAGATGCTGGGCGATGCCGCTGGTGTCAGGGCGGGGTGTCACTTCGCGATTGAGCGATACATACCCCATGTCTCGGGGAATGCGCGCGCCGATGGCTGCGAGCCAGTGATAGGGGCGGTCGTCGTTGGAAATCAGGGCCTCAGGCCGATATTTTTCGACCCAACGCCGGAACGCTTTTTCTTCCAATACTTCCGGTAGATGCGGCGGAATGACCTCGAACCGTTTATCCTCCAGATAAGCCTCCTTGGCCATCGCCCCGAGCCATTCGTAGCGCAACCGACGCTCGATTTCGAGCGTGTGAACCAGCCCGATCCGGCGATATCCATGGGCGACGAGTTGATCGCACGCAATCTGCATCGAGGCAAAGGCGTCGCTGCCCACGCGGTGAAAACGGTGTGGAGTTTGCAGATTGCCCACCGCCACCACGGCAAATTCATTCCAATCGAGTGTCAAATCGAATGGATGCGCCGGCATGGGCAAGAGGGCCAGACCGCGAATGCCACGGGTATGCAACACGCGGTTCGCACCATGACTGCCGCCGAGATCGGATTGCATGTACAGCTCATCCAGATGATAGCCAAGCTCGCCGCAGATCCGGCGCATACCGTTCAGAAACTTCTCCATCCATTCCCGTCGTGCAATCTGTCGCCAGCGGTCATCAATCACGGCGGCGACATTGGCGAAGGATTGACGTCCTGAGCGATGAAGTCGACGGGTGACGAGTGCGGCGAGTACAGGATCGGGGCGATATTTGAGCTGCCGGGCGGCTTTCTTGATTCGTTGCCGGGTTTCGATCGGTAGCCGGAGATCATTGCGCAAGGCAATCGAAGCGGTGGAAATTGCCACCCCGGCATGTCGGGCCACATCGGCAAGGGTGCAGGGTGTGGCTCTTTTCATCGAATAGATTCGATAACCCTACCATTGAGAGGGATCAGA
Source organism: Verrucomicrobium sp. (assembly GCA_017849585.1). GTDB lineage: Bacteria > Verrucomicrobiota > Verrucomicrobiia > Methylacidiphilales > UBA1321 > UBA1321. The sequence goes on along the minus strand of JAFIGT010000030.1, from coordinate 102,347 downwards.
AGCAACTCCAAGCTGAATACATGACCGGACGACATATGCACGAGACTTACCGAGAACTGCTTTCCTCCTTCGAATGCCGCGACCCCGAAGTCGAGGACCGGATTACGTCCGGAATTCATCAGCACCGGCAGGGTTGGGCGCGGTTGCAGTGCGTGGACTCGGAAGGCAAGGCTGTGCGCGGCGCGAGAGTATCGGGCCGATTGGTGCGGCATGATTTTCTTTTCGGTGCGAATGCCTTCATGCTCGATGGATATGACACGCCTGAGAAAAACGAGGCGTACGAACAGGCTTTTGGCGGGGTGTTGAATAGCGCGGTGGTTCCCTTTTTCTGGTCCGGGCTGGAACCGGAACCGGGCAAGTTGCGCTTTGCGGCAGACAGTCCCAAAATGTACCGCCGTCCCGCACCGGACCGCGTTCTCGATTTTTGCGATAAATACGATCTTACTCCGAAAGGACATTGTCTTTTCTGGCATTCCCATTTGCCGGAGTGGTTGCCCCAAAATCGGACAGAAGCGCTGCCGTATCTACGGCGTCGCTTCCAGCAAATAGCGGAACGTTACGGGCGACGCATCAAGTACTGGGATGTGTTCAATGAACCGATGGAGAAGCGGTTTATGGCACACGTGCAAAATTTGCCGGAAGATTGTGTCTACTGGGCATTCAATGAAGCGAAGGCTCTCTTTCCGGCCGAGTCCCGCTTGATTCTGAACGAAGCGCAAACCGGTGTTTGGCGCGAGTACTATGGCGAACTGTCGAACTTTTATCTACTTGTGCAGAATTTGGTGCTGCGCGGCATGTCGCCTCGAGGATTAGGGTTCCAATACCATTTGTTTTTCTATGAAAATGGAATTTTTTCGAATTCGGTACAGCCCCTCTCCCGAGAGAAAAATTTGTTATTGGACCCGAAGCGGTTGCTGGCGGTGATGGATTTGTACGGGCGCTTTGGCTTGCCGCTGAATATTTCCGAAATCACGCTGCCGACGTATCAAGAAGTGGCCGGTGGCGAGCAATTCCAGGCGGACTTGCTTCGCGAGTTGTATCGGCTCTGGTTTAGCCATCCCCAAATGGAGGCAATCTATTGGTGGAATTTCGCGGACGGTGGGGCGCACGGAGACGAAGGTAAGCTTCTGGGTGGTTTACTCGATGCCGAATTGAAACCGAAACTCTCTTACCTCGTCTTGAAACAACTGATTCAAGAGGAATGGGGGACTCGATTTGAAATGGAGGCTGACCGGGAGGCCCGGTTCCATGGGTTCTACGGACGATACGAGATCACGACCGAATACAAAGGTATTGTAAAAACGCACGCGATCCATCTGGGTAAAGCAGCTAGCGGAGATTTTACGCTCAAAGTCACCTGATCTTCATTTAGGACGTGCCAAGCAGGCGACGCTTCCAGTAAGATACTGGTTGCTGTGGCTTCTTCTCTAGCCGTCATTCTCCCGACCTGTAATCGTTTCGCACTGCTGAAACGAACCTTGCGCTCGCTGGAGCAGCAAACCTACAAGGACTTCACGGTCTATGTGTCGGACGATCTTTCCACAGACGAAACGAAGGATCACGACGCAAGTTCATTTCCCAGCCTAAAAATCCACTGGATTCGGCGTACCGAAAAATTTTCCGGCATCGCCGAACACTTCAGCGCGCTTTATGCTGAGGCGACCGAGGATTGGATTGCCCTCGCGCACGACGACGAGGTCTACGCGCCGGAATGGCTCGAAACGCTGGTGGGGATGATGCTGCAGCCCACACCCGATGGGACGCCGATCGTCATGGCGCAAGTCGGGACAGTCGTGATCGATGCCCGTCGCGGGGAACCTCAATACTACAAGCGCGCCGACCAGATTCCGGATGGTCTTTATACCGGGAACGACCTCAAGCGACTGTGTCTTTTCGACGGGCGCCACTTTGCCACGAATGGGTATCTCGCCACCCGCGAAGCCGCGCGCAAGGCCGGGGCGTTCAATCCCGACTACGAACAATTTGATTTCGAATGGCTCATGCGGCTGGCACAACTCGGACGGACGGCCTGTTCCACGCGTTTGCTGCATACCTATTGCATGCATCCGCAGAACACCGTCGGTTCAGCGCGGTATCTGCGCCGGTATTTCGAGCAGAAGAATCCTTCCGTGATGGAGCTGGAATGGTTGGAGACGGTGGAGGGAGTGGGTGATGCGGAAAAAGCGTCGCGTCGGCAACAACTAGCAGATCAGGTGGTGCGTAGTCGATTTCGTTCCTACCTCAAAGTAGTGGCGACGGGGAATCGGGACTTGGAGTGCGCCACGGCGGCGATTCTACAATCCGACAAAAAGATGAGTGATCGACAGCGAAGACTCATCGCGGCCATGAAATTGCCGACTGTTTTTTTTCTCGCCGGTATTTTCCTACGTGTTCTGACAAAGCTAGTAGCCCTGCGCCGCCACCCACAGCTGTATCCCCTGAACGATGCCTTGGAGAAGCAGAACTTATCGTGGGTATAGTGTAAATCGGTTTCCGACTAACGCCAGCGGGCGAGTAAGCGTCGCATGACAATATCGAGGAGAGCTTGAAACGCGGCTTTGCAGGTGGAAACCTCTGGTCGTAGCACGGGGATGATCTTGCGCCAGATTTCAAAGGTTCGCGATCGGAAGGTCAGAAAGGAATAGCAGCGCCTGGTTGAGGGAGTCAGTTGAGCCGCGAGAGCGGCCACCGCTTTTTCGGGATCGTAGCCCATCTGAAGCGTGAGATCCCATATGAGACGATTGCAACGCGCGGTATCGTTACGATGAAAGGATCGGTTGAAATTCTTGACCACCTGCACGGCATGATCGCGATAAAGCATGGTAGTTTCCGGGCAGAAAATAGCGCTTCCATTAGCGGCGATTTGCGCCCACATCCAGCGATCGTGTGAAATGCGAAGTCCGCTTTGGACGAAGCCTTCTTTGGGAAACGCATTACGTCTGACCATCATGGCTGAAGAGGCAAAGGGAGAACCGAACAAGTAGGTGGCCAGACCAACCTCCGCACTCTGAACGACGGGAGTGAGATTCATCAAGTCGCATGGCCAAGGTGGACAAAAGATGTCATGAGGATGAGGGGCCTGCAGATTGTCGTAAAAAATAATCGTACTGGACCCGGCTAGGGCGGCTTCAGGATGTTCCTCCATGGCCTTGGCAAGGACCTCGATATGTCGAGGGCGAAAAAGATTATCATCTTCCAGCAGGGCGATGAGGTCGGTTTGCGGTTGAGTCAGACACCAGACCCAGTGCTCGCCGATAGTCAGTCGACGGTCATGGAAGTGATACTGAATAGGAAGATCGGGAAACTCCTTTACCACCTCGTAGTCCGGCTCTTTGGAGTTATCACTGATGAATACCACGTCGGGGCGACGTGTTTGGGCTTGGACGGAGCGAAGCGCTTCGCGCAGGAGCTGCTTGCGTTCGTAGGTGATGATGGCGACACAGACGGTTTGAGGCATAGGACGTAAAATTGATACGGCGGAGACTAGCAGCTACTTAGTATTAGGAACTCTCTGGCCAAAATGAAACGGGTACGAAGAGTGCGTTGGCGTATGCTTTAGTGGGAAGATGCTCATTCCAAGGTGAATAATCATAGAATCCATAGAAAAGGTACCCGCGGTCACGTAAAAAATTCTCAATCGCAAAAAAGTCGGCGTGAGCCTGACTCCGCAGTAATTCAATTTCGCAGTAAATGGCTCCTATCCGACCAGATTGAAAAAGCTTCTCCGCTCCTAAAAGCACCTCGAAATCGAAGCCTTCGCAATCTGTCTTCAATAAATCAATCCGCTCGATATGTTGCTCACTGCAAAAAGTGTCAAGGGTTTTGAGTGGTACAATCTCGTTACGACCGGAAGTCGGCTCTCCGCCTACAGAAATTTTATTCCACGCGGAATCTTCAAAAAGAACCATTGTAGCACTGCCGTCACGGTCGCCAATGGCTATTTTGTGGCAATGTACATTCGTAAGTGACTTAGTATTGGCAACAAGGGCGTTGAAAGTTGTGGTGATGGGCTCAAAAGAATGGATGGATGCCTTGGGGAAAATGCGGTGAAATCTCTCCGCCGTTTGCCCGAAATTAGCTCCAACATCAAGAATCGTTCGGAGTTCTCTCCCGGCGAAAATTCGCGGAAGGTCAACAGAGAGCGCCATCTCACGGGACATGGTTTGTCTAAGAAAGATCTCGATTCCAAAAGGAGAGAGACAACCACGAACTAAATCTCGAATTAAAGATCGAATCATAATCAGCTGAGTCTGTCTTATCGCTTGCGGGCGAGGGTGAGTCCGTCTCCGATGGGGATCATGGAGAGGGAGACGCGGGCGTCCTCGTGGATTTTCTCGTTGAGGGCGCGGATGGCCTGGGTATCGAGGTCGACATCCTCAGGGTCGGCAACGCGACCTTTCCAGAGGACGTTGTCGATGGCGATAAGGCCGCCTGGACGGGCGAGGAGGAGGCAGCGTTCGTAGTAACGGTCGAGGTTCTCCTTGTCGGCATCGATGAAAAGGAAGTCGAAGGTATTGGCGTGGCCGTTTTCGAGCAAGGTATCGAGGGTTTCCCAAGCGGGAGCGATGTGAATCTCGATTTTGCGTTCGAGCCCGGCTTCCCGCCAGTAGCGCAGTGCGGTTTTGGCATGGTCCTGATTGATTTCACAGGCGATGAGTTTGCCATCAAAGGGTAGGGCTTGGGCAATGCAGAGGCCGCTGTAACCGGTGAAGACTCCGATTTCGAGCGCTTTTTGGGCGCCCATGAGTTCAATGAGAAGGCCGAAAAACTGGCCAACTTCTGGCGAAATCTGGATCGTCCCGTCGGGGCGCTTGGCAGTCTCTTCACGCAGGGCGGCGAGCAGTTCGGTCTCGCGGGTAGCCACGGCTTGGTAGTATTCGTAAAGCCTGTCGGAGAGGGGAAGGGTGGTGTGGGACATAAGCTTTCTAATACTTTACGGCTGAAGGGGGTAAATGGGAAAGCCCAATTTGTAGACGTTTGAATAATCTATTCCGCGTGACAAGGTCCGGCTTGGCATGGAAACTGCCGTGGAGGTGCCTGAAACTTCTCCATTATGTCTATTCATGTCGCACTTACTCACGTCACGCATTCCAATACGATCGCCCGGTCTCGCTCTCGCCTCAGATAGTTCGCCTGCGCCCGGCCCCGCATTGCCGCACGCCGATCGTGAGCTATGGCATGCGCGTGACGCCGAAGGATTACTTCATCAATTGGCAGCAGGACCCACAAAGTAATTATCAGGCGCGCCTCTTTTTCCCTGAGAAGACGATGGAGTTTAAAATCGAGGTCGATGTGGTGGCCGAGATGTCGGTGATCAATCCGTTCGATTTCTTCCTGGAGGACGATGCCAAGGAATATCCTTTTGTCTACGACGCCAAGTTGGATCACGAGCTTGCCCCGTTCCTCTTGAAGCAAAAGCCGGGACCGCTGTTCGCGGAGTGGGTGAAATCGATTGATCGCTCGAAAATGCGTACGGTCGATTTTCTGGTCGACCTGAATCGAAAATTGCAGGAGATGATCCGCTACACGATCCGCATGGAGCCGGGTGTGCAAACCTGCGAGGAGACCTTGCAATTGCGTTCCGGTTCGTGCCGCGACTCGGCGTGGTTGCTGGCGCAATTGCTGCGACATCTTGGATTAGCATCGCGCTTTGTGTCGGGTTATCTGATTCAGCTTGCTCCCGATGTGCGGGCGATTGATGGCCCCAGTGGTCCGGAAAAGGATTTTACCGATTTGCACGCCTGGACGGAAGTGTATCTTCCCGGTGCGGGCTGGATCGGCCTCGATCCGACCTCGGGCCTGATGGCGGGCGAGGGACATATTCCCTTGGCGGCCACACCGGATCCGACCAGTGCGGCGCCTATTTCCGGCGGGGTGGAGGAGTGCAAATGCGATTTCTCCTTCGAAATGAGTGTGCAGCGGGTACACGAGAGTCCACGCACGACCAAGCCATACACCGAAGAGCAGTGGGCTGAAATCGAGGCGCTCGGCCACAAGGTGGACGAGAAGCTCAAGGCCAACGATGTCCGGCTCACCATGGGCGGCGAGCCGACGTTCGTGTCGAGTGTCGACATGGACGGCGAAGAGTGGAACTTTACCGCACTGAGTCCGAAAAAGCGTGAGCTTGGCTCGCAGTTGCTCAAGCGTCTCCAGAAGCGTTACGCCCCCGGAGGCATGTTGCATTTTGGACAGGGCAAATGGTATCCGGGCGAATCGCTCCCGCGCTGGGCCTTTGGCTGTTACTGGCGCAAGGACGGCGTGCCGATCTGGGAGAATCACGATCTCATCGCCGACGAGCATAAGAATTACGGGTACACCGATGCCGATGCGCAGGCGTTTTCGACTGAACTGGCACTTCGATTGGGGCTCGATCCGAAATTCGTCATTCAGGCCTACGAGGATGCGTTCTATTATTTGTGGAAGGAACGCCGCCTGCCGGTCAATGTTGATCCTTTCGACTCGAAATTGCGAGATAAGGAAGAACGCGCCCGGCTGGCGCGGATTTTTGAGCAGGGACTCGACAAGGTCGTTGGCAGCGTGCTGCCGGTGCAACGTTGGATTGGCGCGCAAGGTCCCTATTGGGCGACCGGTCCGTGGTTTGTACGGCCGGAGCGCATGTATTTGATTCCTGGTGATTCGCCGGTGGGCTTCCGTCTGCCGCTGGATTCACTTCCTTGGGCCGCGGCGGGAGACCGCCCAGAAATTTTCGAGCAGGACCCGATGGAGAAACGCGAGTCGCTCCCCGACCGTCGCAAGCGCCCCGGGCAGGCGTTCCGTTCCGTGTACGGTGGCGAAGGGCTGGAGCCCGGACAGGAAGGTTGGGGCGAGGGCGGACCGATGCAACGCCGCTCCCGCGCGCAGACTCTGCCACCGCGTCCACCGGAAGCGCCTCTCGAAGGAGAAGTCTGGCCGCCGCCCGGCTATTCGACGAATTTCCTGATCCGCACCGCGCTTTGCGTCGAGCCGCGCGATGGCAAGCTCTTTGTCTTCATGCCGCCCACGCATTCGATGGAGGATTATCTTGATCTCGTCGAAAACGTTGAGGCAACTGCGGCCGAACTCGACATGCCGGTGATGCTGGAAGGGTATACCCCGCCGCACGATCCGCGTGTGAATGTCTTCAAGGTGACTCCTGACCCCGGCGTCATCGAGGTTAACCTGCACCCCGCACATAGCTGGGACGAATTGGTCAAGAATACGACGACGCTTTACGACGAGGCCCGGCAGATCAAGCTTGGTGCCGAAAAATTCATGATCGACGGTCGCCACACTGGCACGGGTGGGGGTAATCACATCATCGTAGGCGGAGCCACGCCAGCGGACAGCCCCATCCTGCGCCGTCCCGACTTGCTGCGAAGCCTGCTCAACTACTGGCATAATCACCCGTCGCTTTCGTACCTCTTTTCGGGAATGTTTATTGGACCGACCAGCCAGGCGCCACGTGTGGACGAAGCCCGCAACGATTCGCTTTACGAGCTGGAAATCGCATTCAAGCGTACCCCGCTCGCGGGTCATTGTCCGCCGTGGCTCGTGGACCGCATTTACCGCAATCTGCTCATCGATGTGACCGGCAATACCCATCGCGCCGAGTTCTGCATTGATAAGTTGTACAATCCCGATTCCAGCTCAGGTCGGCTCGGTTTGCTTGAAATGCGTTCGTTTGAAATGCCTCCTCATGAGCGCATGAGCTTGACGCAGCAATTACTGCTGCGCTCGTTGCTGTCCCGTTTCTGGGAGCAGCCCTATAAGCAAAAGTTGGTGCGGTGGGGTACGGAATTGCACGACCGGTTCATGCTGCCGCACTTCGTGCAGCAGGACTTCGAGGATGTGACGCGGGACTTGCAGGAGTCGGGTTACCCGGTACGCAATGAATGGTTCGCGCCGCATTTCGAATTCAAATTCCCGTACTACGGCGAAATCACCGGGCGCGGTATTCACATGGAATTGCGTCAGGCGCTGGAACCTTGGAACGTGCTCGGTGAGGAAGGTTCTTCCGGCGGCACGGTCCGCTATGTCGATTCATCCGTCGAACGCCTGCAGGTGAAAGTGCAGGGGCTCATCGACTCGCGGCATGTCGTCACCTGCAACGGTCGCCGCGTGCCGCTGCATCCCACTGGCAAGGTTGGAGAATACGTGGCGGGAGTGCGTTACCGCGCCTGGCAGCCACCGCAATGCTTGCATCCAACGATCACGGTGGATGCCCCGCTGGTGTTTGATCTGCTCGATACATGGTCCGAACGGGCCTTGGGCGGTTGCACCTACCATGTCTCGCATCCCGGCGGCATGAATTTGACGCGGTTTCCGGTGAACGCTTACGAGGCGGAGAGTCGTCGTCTGGCGCGATTCTATGCGTTTGGCCACACTCCGGGCAATTATCCGACACCAAAAGAAGAGCAGAATCTGGATTACCCGATGACACTGGATTTCCGCAAGCTACCGGAGTAGAAGAGAAATCAAAGCCTTTTGGTCTTTGTATCATGTCCGATTCCGCCGTTGCCGATTCCACCGAGAACCTGTCGTCGCTCTCCGAAAGCTACGCAGCGTCTTCGTCGTCGTTTGATGAATTGATGGATGGCTCTGGAGCAATGCGTCCGCAATGGATGACATTCATGAAGGATCTGCAGTCAATCGGATTGCCGGAAATCACACGACGCTGGGAATCTGCCGCGCGACTGATGCAGCAGCAGGGCATGACCTATAATGTCTACGGCGATCCGCAAGGCATGGAGAGGCCCTGGCAGTTGGATCCAATTCCGTTTATCATTGACGGTGAGGAGTGGAAACGGATTGGCGAGGCGCTGATTCAGCGAGCAACGTTGTTAAACCTGATTTTGCGGGATTTGTATGGTCCTCAGAGATTACTGCGCGAAGGCTTTTTTCCTCCGGCACTCGTCCTCGGGCACCCCAATTTTTTGCGCCCCTGTGTCGGGGTACCGGTGGCCGAGGATACCTATTTGCATCTCTATGCCGCCGATCTGGCTCGCTCCCCGGATGGTCAATGGTGGGTGGTGAATGACCGTACACAATCGCCTTCCGGCGCAGGCTACGCGCTGGAGAATCGTATGGTCGTTCTGCGCATGCTTTCGGAAGCCTTTCGTGATTGCGATGTAAAGCGATTGCACAGTTTCTTCGTCATGCTGCGCGAGACCATTGAGCGGCAGGCCCCCCACGGAAAAGACAACCCCCGCGTGGTGTTGCTTACCCCCGGCCCCTACAATGAAACCTATTACGAGCATGTCTACCTGGCGCGGTACCTCGGTTATACACTGGTTGAAGGAGGAGATCTCACTGTACGCGACAACCGGGTTTATCTGAAGGCGCTCGGCGGGCTACAGCAGGTCGACGTCATTCTGCGCCGACTCGATGAAGACTTTTGCGATCCGCTCGAACTGCGAAGTGATTCCACGCTTGGCGTGGCGGGACTGCTGCAGGCAGTTGCCGCAGGGCATGTGGCGGTTGTCAACGCGCTGGGGAGCGGGCTGATTGAAATTCCCGCGTTACGCGCGTTCCTGAATCCACTCTGCCGTCACTTGTTGGGTGAGGATCTGAAAATGCCCTCCGTGGCAACGTGGTGGTGTGGCCATAAAAAAGCGTTCGAGTATGTTTGCGATCATTTGGACGACCTCACGGTGCGTCCCACCTTCGGTCCGGAACGGGCGGGCCCGTTCATTCGCTCGACGCTATCGCGGGAGGAAAAAAACGAACTCATCCAGCGCATGCGGTTCCGGCCGCACGATTTCACGGGCCACGAACAAATCGCCATGTCGAGCGCTCCGGCCCTCGTCAACGGCAAGCTGGAATCGCGTCCGGTCGTCGTGCGCGTTTTCCTCGTCGCCCGCAACGGCAGTTATCACGTATTGCCCGGAGGGCTCACCCGCGTGGCCGCCTCGCCCGATCAAGGCATGGTTTCCATGCAGCGAGGCGATGGCAGCAAGGACACCTGGATTCTCGGTGGTTGCTCGGAGGAAGAAACGGCCGTGGCTCGCGCCCAGTTGGCGCGGTTGGAATTGCGCCGGGGTGGCAACGATCTGGCCAGCCGCGTAGCGGACAATCTCTTCTGGCTAGGGCGTTATACGGAACGGTGCGACGCCTCCGTCCGCCTGTTGCGCACGGTACTGCAAAATCTTTCCGATGAATCCGCCTTGCGTTCGTCTCCCTGCCTGGGGCAACTGATCTCCGCGCCACAAATGATGGGCCTGATTGCGACACCTCCGCGCGATTTGTCTGATCCTGATGAGCTGGCGCGGTTGCAACAGGATGTGATGTCCTCCGTGTTCGCGAAGGATAATCCCGGAGGCTTGCGCGACATGATCGGGCGAGTGCATTGGATTGCCTCGTCGTTGCGGGATCGTATTTCGCCCGATGTGTGGCGCATTCTCAACTACCTTGTGCACGAGGCGTTGCCTGCGGGTGCGTCCGCCTCTTTCCAACCAGGCGAAGGCATCGTGCTGCTCAATAATATCGTCACGATTCTCGCCGCCTTCGGCGGAATGGAAATGGAGAACATGGTGCGCGGGCCCGGGTGGCGTTTCCTGGATATTGGACGCCGGCTGGAACGCTCGCTTTTCCTGGTGCGCCTGCTGCAGGCTACCGTCACCAAGGCACAGGACGAAGAGTCATCGCTGCATGAAGCCTTACTGGACATCGGCGATAGCACGATGACGTATCGTTCGCGTTATTTTGGCACCGCACACCTGACGGGCGTGCTCGATTTATTGCTGACCGACGAGGATAATCCCCGGTCGCTGGCTTTTCAATTGGCGGAGATTTTACATCATATGGATTACCTGCCGCATGAACCAGAAGATGTGCTACCGAGTCAGGCGAAAAAGATCGTGCTTGGCGCGCTGGCTAATGTGCGGCTCGCTGATCTGGACTCGCTTTCGCATGCGAATTCCCACAATGAGAATCACCGAACCAATCTCTCTCAATTACTCGATTCGATCGGGCGCAGTCTGCCGCAATTTTCGGATCAATTGACCCTGCGCTATTTCAGTCACGCCGCGACGGCGCGCGAACTGAACGCCCTCGGTATGCAAATCCAGAGCCAATGATTTACCGCATTTCGCACCTAACGGAATATCATTACAGCGCACCGGTCACGCTGGCGCATCACCTGGCCCATTTGTCGCCGCGTTCGACTCCGAGCCAGCGGACGCGACGGCACTCGCTCCGGGTGAGTCCGCAACCGGCGGTACTGCATGACCGTGTCGATTCCTTCGGTAATACGACGGCTATCTTTATCCTGCAGGAAACGCATCAATATTTTCAGGTGGAAGCCACGAGCGATGTGGAGGTGCTGACGCGGCTGCCGTTGGTTCCGGCGCAGACACCGCCATGGGAAACCGTTCGGGAATCGTTACCGAATGATCTGAGTGCAGAGGGGCTGGATATCTATCAGCTCCTGTTCGATTCCATGCTCGTGAAATGCTCCCGTGAACTGGAGGACTACGCCCGCCCGTCGTTTCCAAAGGACCGCCCTCTGCTGGAGGGTGCGCTCGATTTAACGCGCCGTATCTACGAGGATTTCACTTTTGATCCCACTGCGACGACAGTCAGCACGCCGTTGCGGACGGTGCTTACTTCGCGCCGGGGCGTCTGTCAGGACTTCGCTCATCTGCAAATTGGCTGTCTGCGTTCGATGGGGTTGGCGGCGCGTTATGTCAGCGGTTACATCGAAACTGATCCGCCGCCGGGACAGGAAAAATTGCACGGCACGGACGCCTCCCACGCCTGGATTTCAGTCTTCGTTCCCGGTCAGGGCTGGATCGATATGGATCCGACAAACAACCTGATGGTTTCCGACCGCCACATCACCGTGGCTTGGGGGCGCGATTATGGCGATGTGAGTCCGCTTCGAGGTGTTATTTTAGGTGGCGGCCAGCACAGTCTGCGCGTCGGTGTATCGGTGCATCCGCTGGATGCGATGCTGTCGCAGCAATCTTCAGCCCAGCAGCAGTGATTCGGCCGAACTCATGCGGGCAATAATGAAGTCAGCCAGATCGTCGGGCAGGGGATAGCTCCAACGGAGGGTTTCCCCCTGCCAGCTAAAGCTCATGGAATAGGCGTGCAGGGCGTGATGATTCAGGCTGAGCACCTGTTCGAGTTCGGGCGTCCAACCCTCAGCAATGAATTTCAGATAAAGCGTGGGATCGGGGCCGTAAATTTTATCGCCCACCACGGGTGTCCCGATCGAGGCAAGATGGACGCGAATCTGGTGCAGGCGCCCCGTCATGGTCTTGACCCGGAGAAGGCTGTACCCCCCACTGGACGAAAGTACCCGGTATTCGGTTTGCGCCGGAGCACCGTCATCGCGGACGCATTGGCGCACGTGCACGGGGTTGGTTTCGTCCAACCCCATCCGGCCGATGGGCATGTCGATGATCGCTTCCGCCATCTCGGGGCAACCCTTGACTAGGGCCAGGTATTCCTTGTGAATCTCCCGGCGCATCGTCATCTGCCCCAATGCGGAGGCAGCTGCCGGATTCAACGCCGCAAGGACAAGGCCGGTCGTCTCGCGATCGAGTCGGTTGACCAGAGAGACCTCGCGATCGGGATAATGCTTGCGCAACCACTCGAGGAGAGTGAACTGGCCATCGGGTCGTGTGGGGTGAATCAGCAGGTGGGCCGGCTTGGCGATCACCGCAAAATCTTCCGTCGCAGCAACCACGTGAGGCGACGATGGCGGCGCCAAATGAGTGGAAAAAAACGGCATGAACGGATGCAGGGAAATAGTGGCTGCCAATTTTCAGTGCCCTCGTGGGGCGACCTGTCCGTTCAGGAGAGGGTCACGAACCGGCTCCGTGGATTGGTTTATGTGAATCTGCCGGTCACGGTCCATGGCGTACAGGGAGGGGGTGGAGAGGATATAATTGATGACTCCCTGGCTGACACCGGCGGCGCGCAGTCGTTCGAGTGCCTGGGGATCGGGTGAATAAATGGTCCGGCGGGCTTTCAGGTACCGGATGATGATCTCATCGCTAACTTTTTGCTTAGAAAGCGCGATGATGTCGTCCAGATCGAGGGGCTGATTATACTCCATCTTGGCCGACGTAATCGTCGGTACACCGCTGGAGGAAACAACGGCCATGTCCTTTTGACGTTGGGGATCGGCCGCGCATCCGGCCAGAAGCAGAACTCCGATCAAAGCGATCATCCGCTGAGTTACCATGCGATAGAGAGTATCAAGTCGAAGAGAAAAGGCCAATGCCTAAATCGGAAAAACCATCGGTTTGGGCCGCTTGGGTTTCAGCAGAAACGTGAGTATGACTCCAAAAAGCGCTCCGCCGAGATGGGCTGTATGACTGATAAAATCCAGAAAGCCGAAGATCTGACAGATCAGTTCGACGGCGCAGGTGACCCACGCGAGCGTCACCACCTTCATCCGCATCGGAATTACGAGGAGCAACAGGACATTCAACCTTCGCGTCGGGCAAAGCACGGCGAGGGAGGTCAATAGGGCAAAGGCCGCACCGCTGGCCCCGGCGACCGCTTCGGAATCGAACGGCGACCACATCCAAAAAACGAGAGCAGCCGCAATAACCCCGCCAAAATAGAGGATGAGAAAGCGAAGACTGCCCAGAATGCGTTCGATTTCGCCACCCAGAGCCCAGACCATTAGCATGTTGAAGAGGATGTGAATGGGGAGTTCCTCGGAGTGAATCCACGCGTAAGTAACGATTCGCCAATAGTCACCTTCCTCAAAAGTCTCCGGACTAAATGCCAGCAGGTTCGCCACCCATTCGGAGTGGTGGAAGTAATGGAAGTAGAGCTGAACAAAAAAGACAGCAATCGTGGTGGCGACGATGACGATGGTGGCTGGGGCGTTGTAGCGCCGGTAAGGCGGGTACATCTGCTCCCAATGCCAGGCCGCCATGGAGGGAATGGGGTCGGATTGATCCGGCGTCATTTTCCCCCAAGGTCGCTGAAGGCAATGCCCACCGCAAGAGCAATCAAGCTCAGCGAGATCGCATACTTCCATTTGAGCGGTTCACCGAGATAATAAAACGCGAAGATCATGAAAACCGAAAGCGAGATGGCTTCCTGCATGATTTTCAACTGGTACCCGCTGAACGTCCCATAGGCAAGGCGATTGGCGGGCACCTGCAGACAATATTCGAAAAACGCAATGCCCCAACTGAAAAGCACCGCCTGCCACATTACGAATTGATTCATGCGGAGATGTCCATACCACGCGTAAGTCATAAACGCGTTGGAGCAGGTCAACAGGACAAACGCCAAAAGAAGTTGCACAAACATGAACGTTCAATCTGGAGCATAAGCGGAGTGCAATCAAGTGTGCGAATATGAGTGCGTCGTAGCAAAAAATTTCGTAGACTGCGCCTCACTCGGTAATCTCTTGCCCCTCTGTTGCTTATGCCTTATGCCAAGTCTTACTCCAAACCGGTCGATGCGTATGCTGATTTTATCGCTTATGCCTCACAAGCCCGAACCAAGGTCGATGCACATCCCGAATGGCGCGAATGGCTGCTGAGTCCAGAGATCAGCGATCCACGTCAATTACGCGGGCCCGGCAAGTGGAAGCAGGACTGGTTGACGTTGGCCGGTGATGGGGCCAATTCGTTCGAAGCTGCAGTGCGGGCATTGCGGCAATTGAAGCAGCGCGAATATCTGCGCATCGGCCTTCACGATTTTTCGGGTTACATCACGGTGGAGGATACCATGCGGCAGGTATCCGACCTCGCCGACTTCTGCTTGCAGGTGGTTCTCGATGTGGCACAGCAACCGTTAATCGAGCGCTGGGGGAAGCCGGAAACTGAATTCACCGTGCTCGGCATGGGCAAGCTGGGCGGGCAGGAGCTGAATTACAGTTCGGACATCGACGTCATCTTTCTCTTTGGTGCGGAAGGCCAACTCAACCGGCAATTCACCTATAGCGAGTATTTCATTCGTCTTGCGCAAAAGATCATTGGCGCGTTCAGCACGCAAACCGGCGACGGCAATCTTTTCCGCATCGACCTGCGGTTGCGACCCGAAGGAGACTCGGGTGCGTTGGCGAGTTCTCTGGAGGCCTGTGAGAATTATTATGCCGCCTATGGCGAAACGTGGGAGCGCATGGCGCTATTGAAAGCGCGTCCCTCGGCGGGCGACAAAGGACTCGGTTACGAATTCGAGCAGATGCGCACGGCATTTTGCTACCCCCGCAGTCTTTCTCTGGAAATCATCGAAGAAATTGCCGCCATCAAGGAACGCATCGAACGCGAAGTGGTTGGCGTGGAGAATCTCGATCTGCACGTCAAACTCGGCACGGGGGGCATTCGCGAGATCGAATTCATCGTGCAGGCGCTTCAGGTTTTGAACGGTGCGCGCCTGCCCTATTTCCAGCATCGCTCCACTCTTCCCGCGCTCGCGGCCGCCGTGACGCTCGATATTCTTCCCGCCGCCAAGGTCAAGGTTTTGAAGGAAGCCTACCTGTGGTGGCGCACGGTGGAGCATCGCCTGCAAATGGTCGCCGATCTGCAAACGCATTCGCTGCCACGTGATCCGGCCCGACGCGCGCAAGTGGCGGAAACACTGGGGCTCGGCCTGTCGGAGTTTGAGGAATTAATCGCGCACCACCGGCGCAATGTACGGGATATTTTCGACGAAGTCTTTTCTGAGCACAAAACCGTCGTGGCGGGCAGCGGGGAAATGATTGCCACCGATTTCTTTACTGATCCCGAGCATGCGCGCAAGGACATGGATGCGCTGGAACCTTCCGGCAAGAGCGAGCGGCATGTCTCACCGCGGACGCGTCGCTCGTTCCAGCGTTTTTGCAATGAGCTGGAGAACAGCCTGCGCCGGTGTGTTGACCCGGATTTAAGTCTCACCCGGTTGGTCCGCTTTGTCGATGTCTACGGCGCGCACAGCCTGCTCTACGAGAGCTTGGCAAACAATCCGAAGGCACTCGAATTGCTGCTGAAAATTTTTGACCGGAGCCAATTTTACACGGAACTGTTGCTGGCCCGACCCGAACTTTTCGAGGAGGCAGCGCGATCCGGCACACTCGATTTCCGTAAGAAATCCGAGGAGTACATCCGCGAACTGGGGAACCTGAAAGGCGATCCTGCCTTGGAATCGCGACGCTATCGGAGGGCCGAATTGCTGCGGATCTTCCTGCGCGATATCCTGGCCTTGGATGAGCTGCACATCATTCAACGCGAATACAGCGCTCTCGCCCGCGCCTGCCTCGACTACGCTGTGAAGCAGGTAAAGCCTTGTAGTCCGATCGTGATCATCGGCATGGGCAAATTCGGCGGCGCGGAACTCAGCTACGGCTCGGATCTGGATTGCCTCATGGTCGGGGAAGATGAAAACGCAGGCCGGGAAATCAGCAAGTTCATGGCGGAAATTCTTCCAACGGGTATTCTCTTCCCGGTTGATTTCCGGTTGCGCCCCAATGGCGAGGGACCAATCTGCGTGCCGCTCGAAGCCTACCGCGATTATTACCAAAACAAGGCGCACTCCTGGGAGATTCAAGCCTTCACTCGTGCGCGAGTCGTGGCGGGTGACAAGGCATTGGGTGATGCTTTCATGGATGCCATCGATCCGATCTGGCAGGAGAAGGTCAGGAATACCGATTTGACAATGGATGTGGCCAAGATGCGCTATCGCATTGAGACGGAACGTGTCGACGCGGCGCACAAGGATTTGGAATTCAAGACGGGCGTGGGAGGAATGATCGACGTTGAGTTCGGGCTTCAAGCTTATTTGATGAAGCGTCATCTGCGCGAGCCACGTACGTGGAGTGCCTTGTCGTGGCTCAGCGAGGACATGCCGGAACTGGCGGAATCATGGCGAACTGATTATCTCTTTTTGCGCAAGATTGAATCGATTCTGCGTTGCGATCAAAACAGTGGTGTTTCCAAACTACCGAAGGACGAAAAGGAATTTACCCGGCTGGCCCAACGAATGGGTTTTGTCGATGCCGCCGCGTTCAAGGAGTTTTATGATCAGACTCGCGCACGGATTCGAGCCGGCTACGAGACGCTAATGCCGCCCGTGCCGCGCTGATTTCCGCCTCCTTCTTGCTCTGGCCGACACCACGGCCGAGTTCGCTTCCCTTCCAGTGCACGGAGACTTCGAACTGGCGGGCATGGGCCGGACCTTGTTCGGATTCGCAACGGTACTCGGGCGGTTCGCCGCCGGTCGTTTGCAGAAATTCTTGCAGATCGCCCTTTGGATTTTCCGAGGTGTTTTTTCGGTCAATGGCCGCAATGGCGGGATTCAATAGCCGTAAAACCACATCGCGGGCAATTTCCCATCCGGCATCCTGAAAAACCGCGCCGAAGACCGCTTCCATGGCATCAGCTAGATTGGAACTGCGGGTACGCCCCGCATTCATTTCCTCGCCCTTGCCCAGAACAAGCGAAGCTCCCAATTCCAACGACTCCGCGAGTGTCTGCAACTGAACGCGGTTGACCAACCGGGCACGCAACATGGTGAGCTGGCCCTCCGGCAAATTGGGAAAAAGATCGAAAAGGCGTTGTGTGATAGCCAACTGCAGTACGGCATCGCCGAGAAATTCAAGCCTCTGATTGTCCGGCGCTTGTTGCCGCAATTCGTGACCGTAAGACGGATGGGTTAGTGCCTCCTGCAGAAGCTCGGGATGTTTGAAGGTATATTCGAGGCGGGATTGAATTAGTTCGAGGCTCATGACGTTAACTTGGCGCGGGGATGAAATTGCTGATGAATTTGGCGCAATCGGATCTGATCGACATGGGTGTAGATTTGTGTGGTGGCCAGGCTCGCATGACCGAGCATTTCCTGAATAGCGCGCAAATCCGCGCCATGCGATAGCAAATGTGTGGCAAAAGAATGGCGCAGGGCGTGGGGATAAACATTCTTTTGTAGTCCGGAGAGCTGGAAAATATCCTTTACGATCTGCCACAATCGAGCAGTTGTCAGCTTGCGGCCATGCTGACCGAGGAATATTTCTCCTCCAGTGCGCGGGCCAACGAGCCGGGGACGGCCTTGATCCAGATAGTGGTCGATGGCTTCCGCCGCCTTGGTGCCGACTGGGACCAATCGTTCCTTGTTGCCCTTGCCGATAACGCGGATGAATTTCTCGGTGGGCAAATAATTCTCCAGCCGGATATTGACCATTTCGGAAGCGCGCAATCCACTGGAGTAGAGTAGCTCGATGATCGCATGGTCTCGGAGGCCGAGGGGTGTCTCTGGAAAGTTGACACCCAGCAGTTGGTCGACTTCTTCCTCGCTCAATGTTTCCGGCAAATGCTGCGGCAGCTTCGGTATATCAAGCGTCTCCGTGAGGTTTGTCTCAAGTCGTTTCTCACGATAGAGATGGCCGAAGAAATGTTTGAGTGCGACCACTAGAACCTTCAATGAGGCTGGAGCAAGATCTCGCTCCCGTCGGCGCTCACGCAGGAAGGTTTGCACATCCGTGAGCTGCAGGGCAGCTAGGTCTCGAAGGCCACCCTTTTCGCACCACGCGCTGAAACTCTCCAGGGCGATGCGGTTGATGAGTTGGGTATTGACCGCGTGACTCTTCTCCGTGGCGAGGGTAGCGAGACAGTCCTCAATCTCGTCGCCCCAGAGCAGTGGAGCGGGCTGGGAGTCAGGGGCGGTCATTCCTTACGGGGCGAAATCCGTTTTTTGATTCAATGAAGCCAAAACTTCCGGATCGCGCACATCAACCCAACGCTTGCGCAGTTGCACGCCGCGAATGCGACCACCCGAACTGGTCAACGCCTTAAGGGCATCTGTCAGTTCGTATTCTCCGCGGGGCGATTTCTCCAGCCGGGCAGTGTATTCGAAAATACCCGGAGTGAAAAGGTAGATACCCGCGTTGTAATAGGAATTGGGCGGTGGTTGCGTCGATTTTTCGACCAGATCAATCATCCAGTCTTCCGTATCGAGCACGACAGCGCCGCCCTTGGATAGATCCTCGCCCGCCTTGAGCGCAATCACGCCGTCGCCGGCAAACTGGTCGTGCAGATAGCCGTAGTCGCTCGGATCGATTAGGATGTCGCCATAGGTGAGGAGAAACCGCTCCCGGCCAATCCAGGAAGCTGCCAGTTCGGGAGCTTTGCCGGTGCCGTTCTGCACTTCCTGCACGCCGTAGGTGATGGAGACTTTCCACTGGCTGCCATCGCCGAAATGTTTTTTGATCACATCTCCCTGATAACCGATGATGATGAAAAAATGGCGGACGTGGGCGTGATCGCGAAGTCCTTCAATGATGTGCTGCAGGATCGGTTTTCCCTGAACTGCGAGCATGGGCTTGGGCAGTTCAGCGGTGAGGGTGTTCATGCGGGTACCTTTACCGGCAGCAAGAATAACGGCTTTTAACATAAAGGGGGGTATCGGGGTTTAATCTTCCTCGTCATCGCGATGGGTGGCGGTGCAGATGCCGCGTTTGGAGGAGCGGATGAAGGCGAGGATCTTTTGCACTTCCGGAACGGTGGATTCCTTCTCGAGCTTTTCCACGGCCTGCGAGATGTTGAGGCCGGAACGATAGAGGGTATTGTAGGCCTCTTGGATACTGCGGCGGACATCGGGGGCATGGCCTGATCGCTTGAGGCCGACCCGGTTCAGGCCGGAGACGCGATTGGTTGTAACCGCCATGAAATAGGGGGGCAGATCCTTGCCGATGCGCGTGAGGCCGCGCATGATGGCGAGTTCGCCAATGCGGGTGAATTGGTGCACTACCGAACCGCCGCCAAGGAATGCGCGGTCGTGGACTTCCACGTGACCGGCAAGCAGGACGTTATTCACAATGATGACATGGTTGCCAACACGGCAATTGTGCGCCACATGCGCTCCTGCCATCAGGAAATTATCGTTACCGAGTACGGTCTCGGTTCCTTCCTTCGTGCCGCGATGAATGGTCACCAGTTCACGCAGGATGTTGCGGTCGCCGATCACAACGCGTGTCGGAGCGCCCTTGTAACCGAGATCCTGCGGTTCCGCACCGACTACGGCACTATAGCCGATCTGGTTGCCCACACCGAGCTGAGCACCGCCGGTGATGATGGCATGCGCGCGGATTTCGCAGTCGTCGCCGATCACGCAACCAGCTTCGATGACCGCACCGGGACCGACTCGCACATTGCGGCCGAGTTGCGCCGTGGGATCAATGACGGCGCTGGGATGAATAAGAGTCGAGTTCATAAATTTTTAAAGCAAGCCTTGTTGTCGGAAGCTGAACCATGCCTGGGGCTGATTCGCTCGTGGGGCTCCGAGAATAATGTGGTCCAGAACCTCAATCTGCAAGACGTCACCGGCAGCTTTCAACTGGCGGGTGACCTCGCGATCCGCCTTCGATGGGGAGGGATCACCGGAGGGATGATTGTGCACGAGAATCACGCCGTACGCTTGGCGTCCGATGGCGTGACGAAATGCTTCGCGGGGGTGGAAGACGCTGGAGTTGAGCGTTCCATTGGAGATCTCATCGACAGCGAGAAATTTGTAGCGTGTATTCACCGAGATGACGCGTACGCTCTCGTAATCAAGCAGGCGCATTTCCTCGCCGAGCAGAGCATAGACATCCTCCGGGGTTTCCACGGTGCGGGATTCAGCGGCGGAACGGCTTAACCGGGCGCCGAGCGTAAAGGCAGCCTTAAGTTGGATCGCCTTGGTCTGGCCAACGGCCTTGATCCTGGCGAGTTCGTTGACCGAAGCGCGGCTGAGCGCTTCGAGGGAGTGGCCGTATTGGCTAAGCATTTTTTCCGCGACATCGAGTGCGGAAGCGCCCTTCATGCCAGTGCGCAGGAGAATGGCGATCAACTCGGATGTCTTGAGGCTTTCGGCGCCCTGCTTAAGCAGTCTTTCCCGAGGCCTTTCCTGCGGGTCCATTTCCCGAATGAGCTGAGTCGTCATGATCCTCGACCATATAGTTTTTCACGCGTCCCTGCAACTGTGGCGGTATGTGGGCGGTGACATGGACCGTGTCGTCGATGTAGCTCTTGTCGATGACGCGGCCGGTACGGTGGAGCTCTGCGAGCAAGGCGGTTTCGTTATTGGGAATGATGAGTTTGACCCGCAAGCGCCATGAGCGGACCTGATGTTCGATTTCATGGAGCAGTTGCTCCAAGCCCTCGCCCGTCTGGGCGGAGATGGCTACGGAGTGCTGATGCGTGCGCAGGACGTGCTCGACCAGCGCGGGATTTTCCACCTGATCGATCTTATTGAAAATGAGAACGGTTTGCTTGCCGAAGGCGTTGATCTCCTCGAGTACCGTATTCACGGCTGTGATCTGCGTTTCGTAGAGATCATGACTGAGGTCCACGACGTGCAGCAACAAGTCAGCCTCGGCCACTTCCTCGAGTGTGGCCTTGAACGATTCGATCAGATGGTGCGGCAGTTTCTTGAGAAATCCGACCGTATCGGAGAGCAGGATCTTCTGCTTGTTCGGCAGGGTGAACTGGCGCGTGGTGGGATCGAGCGTAGCGAAAAGCTTATCCGCCGCGTAAACCTCGGCGTCGGTGAGGCGGTTGAGCAGGGTTGATTTACCCGCGTTCGTGTAGCCCACGAGCGATACGATTGGCCAGTGCTGGCGCAGGCGGCCAGCGCGCTGCACGCTACGATGCTGGCGCACTTCCTCGAGCTCGCGTTCAAGCCGGGCGATCTTTTCCATGACGCGACGACGGTCGACTTCCAACTGCGTTTCACCGGGGCCACGGGTACCAATTCCGCCGCTTTGACGCGACAGGTGGGTCCACATGCGCGTCAGGCGCGGGAGCAGATATTGCAATTGCGCGAGCTCGATCTGCAGCTTTCCTTCGCGCGATTTGGCGCGTTGGGCGAAAATATCGAGAATAAGCTGGGTACGGTCAATGACCTTGCGGCCAATGATGCGCTCGAGATTGCGGCTTTGGGCGGGGCTGAGTTCGTCGTCAAACACAACGGACTGGATGTTGTTTTTGCCGCAATACCCGGCCAGTTCCTCCGCCTTGCCGCTGCCAATGTAGCACGAGGCGGTAGGCCGTTCGAGTTTCTGGATGGCCGTGTGGGCGACTTCGCCTCCGGCGCTTTTGACGAGTTCACCCAGTTCCGTCAATGATTCAGCTTGCTCCCAATGGTCGAGGCTGGCGCGTTCGAGACCGACAAGAAGCGCGCGCTCCTTCGTCTGCTCGGGGGCTGTGCGGTGTAGCGTCTTCAAAGGAGACGTTCCGCGGAGGCGGTGGAAAGTTCGTTGGGGGCCATCGGTACGGATATTAGCTTACTTTCCCGCCGGAACCATGTCAACTGGCGCTTGGCGTACTGGCGGGTGGCCAAGGCGATTGCTTCCTTGACCGGATGCAAGTCGCCACCAGATTGTAACCAGGCGGCAATTTCCGGGTAGCCGATGGCGGGAAAATTCAGTAAGGCGTCGAGCCCATGGCGCTCAACCAAGGTCCGGACTTCCTCCACCCAACCAGCCTCGAACATGTGGTCAACGCGCTGATTGATGCGGGCGTGAAGATCGCTCTTGTCGCGTTCGATGTAAAAAGTGCGAAAGCTCTTAACGAGGGGTGGCTTGGTGTCCTGTTGCCATTTTCGCAAAGAGATTCCCGTCGTCTCCATCACCTCAATCGCTCGCGCGATGCGACGGGGATTTTTGAGGTCAAGATGTGGCACAATCTCGGGATCGGTCTCGGCCAGACGCTTTTGTAATTCCTCCAACGTCATTTGCGCCAGTAATTCCCGCAACTCGTTCGCGGCCGAAGGGGCTTCGCACAATCCCTGAGTGAGCGCGCGATAATAGAGGCCGGTGCCCCCAACGATCACCACCGATTGGCCAATCCGGCTGCAACGGTCGAGAAAGAAATCAGCGTGCTTGAGGTATCCGCCAACATCGAACGATTCGCCGATGTCCACGAGATCGAGACCACCGTGGGCGATTTCCTGTTGTTCGGCTCGGGAAGGTTTGCTCGTACCGATATTCGCCCCGCGATAGACCTGCATTGAGTCCATCACGAGAATGGCAGCGTTCAAGCGGCGGGCCAATTGCAGCGCGATGTCGCTTTTGCCGACTCCGGTGGGGCCAACGACAAAAACGATCTCCGGGCCACTCGTGCTCATGATTCTTATTGGAAGGCCGACGGGGCGACGATCTTCCATTGATTGGTCAAATCGCGAGGCAGCTCCCCAAGGAATCGCGACGGCTCCTGCCAGCGCTCTTCAGATCCGGCAATACTGCGCAACACGGGGTAAGTGAGGTAGAGTTCATCCTTCGCGCGGGTGACCGCAACGTAAAACAGTCGGCGTTCCTCCTCCACGCCTTCCTCGGTTTCAGCGGATCGGGAGGAGGGGAACATGCCATCGCAGAGCATGATGACAAAGACAGCCTTCCATTCGAGCCCCTTGGCCTGGTGGACGGTACTGAGGCGAATTTTGGGTTCGGAATTGGCCTGGCTAGCTCGGGAATTCTCAGCCTTGGGCCCGACGTCGACATTGGTAAGCAAGGCCAGTTGCGCGAGGAAATCCTCTGTCGTTTCGAATGTCTCGGAGAACGCGCGAAGCTGATTCAGATCCTCCAAACGCGATTGCCAGTTCGTGTACTTAGCCTGCATGTAATCCTGATACATGGCGTCGATGACGATCTGGATTTGCTCGGACGTTTTGTTCTTCAGTTCGGGTGCCGCGATCTGCTTTTGCGTATCGGCCCATTGTTTCCACGTCGTCGTGGCCTTGAGGGGCGGCTTGATCTGGTCGAGCGTGGCACCGTCCTGCATCTTGAGCCAGAGTTTGTCCGCGGTCTTGGCGCCGACACCGGGCAGCATGGAGGCGATGCGCTTGAACGCGAGTTCATCCTTGGGATTGAGAGCGAGCTTGATGTAGGAGCTGACGTCCTTCACGTGTGCCTGCTCGAAGAACCGCAATCCGCTGGTGAGTTCGAACGGGATGTTCCGGCGCGTGAGTTCCATCTGCACTTCGAGAGAGTGGAAGTGAGAGCGGTAAAGTACCGCTATTTCGTTGAGCTCCACGCCTTCCTCGTAAAGTTCGCCAATGCGTTGGGCGATAAATTGTGCCTGTTGGTTTCCATTCCCGAGGCAGACGAGCGCAGGTTTCGGAGCGCGATTGGCGGGCCGCGTGGAACGAAGCTCCTTTTTGAATTGCTGGGTATTGGCCGCGATGGCCACATTGGCGAGATTAAGAATCTCCGGGCTGCTGCGGTAATTCGTCTCGATGCGAATCACGCGCGCATCGGGATAGCGCTCCGGAAACGAAAGGATATTTTTGAAGTTTGCCCCGCGCCACGAATAGATGCTCTGGGCATCATCACCCACGGCCATGATTTGCCGATGCACCGCCGCCAGCGTATTGGTCAGATTGGCCTGCACGCTGCTGGTGTCCTGATATTCATCGACCAGCACATGCTGGAATTGCTGCTGATAATAGAGCCGGATGTTTTCATGCTCGGTGAGCAAGCGCACGCTGAGTTCGAGCAAGTCGTCATAGTCCATGACGTTGTTGCGGCGCTTGCGCTCCTGATAGAGTCGCTTGCTGACGACGAGACCTTCGGTGAACTGGCTGAAATAGGGGAATTGCGTCTCAATGATCTTTTCGACCGCCTCTTCCTTGTTCACAGCCAGGCCGAACACACTCGTGAGCACATCGCCCTTGGGCAGGCGCTTGTCATCGGTGGGAAGTCCACTTTCCGCGAGGCACGTCGCTGCGAGATCGGCGGAATCGTCCGCATCGAGAATCGTGAAGTCGTTGCCGTACCCGATCAGGTTGGCGTGACGCCGCAGGATGCGATGGCCGACGTGATGGAACGTTCCGCCCCAAAGCCGCGAGATATCGTACGGCAGCAGGGACGCCACCCGATGGAGCATCTCCTTGGCCGCCTTGTTGGTGAAAGTGAGGAGCAGAATGTTCTCCGGCTCGACCCCGTTCTCGACGAGATAGGCGACGCGGTAAGTGAGCGTGCGCGTCTTGCCGCTGCCCGCGCCGGCGATGACGAGGATCGGTCCGGGCGTGGCCGTGACGGCGCTATACTGCTCTTCATTGAGCGCGGCGGCGTAATCGATGTGGGCAGAGGAGGGACGTCCGCCGGTGGGTTGGAGAACGTATTCGGTGCCCATTGGATTAGAGAATTTCGGCGAGTGTGACTTTTTTGTCGTAGAGCGCCTTGCCAACGATGGCTCCGTAGAGATTCGGAATCTGGCGCAGGACATTGATGTGTTCGACCGTGGCCACGCCACCGGAAGCGATCACCTGAAGATCCACCGATTCGAGCACTTCCTTGAGCGCGGGAATATTGGGGCCCGTGAACATGCCATCCGTGGAAATATCGGTATAGATAATCGTGCCGGCACCGGTGACGGAAACCGCCTGCGCGAGCTGAACCGCCGTCCACTTGCTGGCTTCAGTCCAGCCTTTGACGGCCACGATGCCGTTCTTTGCGTCGATGCCCACGGCGATCGACTCGCCACCAAACTTGTCGACCACGGAACGGACAAAATCGAGCGAGTCGCACGCTTTGGTGCCGATCACGACCCGCGCCACGCCTGCCGCGAGGGCCGCGTCAATGGCTTCCTCATTGCGCATTCCACCACCGAGTTCGATGGGGATATTGATGGCCTTGGCGATCTGCTCGACGATGTGAAGATTCTGCGGATGGCCGGTGAATGCGCCGTCGAGATCGACGATGTGCAATTCCTCGGCTCCTTGCTGTTCCCAGCCTTTCGCTACGGCGATGGGGTCATCGCTGTAGGTGGTTTGCTGGTCGGCTTTGCCTTGTTGCAGGCGGACCACTTTGCCTCCACGGAGGTCGATGGCGGGAAGAATCTTCATAGTACGTAAAAAGGAGGTTAGGATTTTTGAGTCAGATTGACGAAGTTTTTAACTAATTGCAGTCCGGCTTTCTGACTTTTTTCGGGGTGAAACTGCGTGGCGACGAGGTTTCCCTTGGTCACAGCCGCAGTGAAAGTGACACCGTACTCGGTTTCGAGCGCGGCAATGGAGTGGTCCACTCCCTGCGGATAGTAACTGTGCACAAAATAGAAAAACGTGCCGTCGCTGATTTCGTTCAGGAAAGGGGACTTCTGTTTGACCGCGACCGTGTTCCAGCCGATCTGCGGCACTTTCAATTTCGGATCGGTAAATTTCACCACGCGGCCCTTGAAAATACCAAGACCTTCGATGCCAGGTGTTTCTTCGCTCGATTCAAAAAGCATCTGGTAGCCGACGCAAATGCCGAAGAACGGCTTGTCCGCCGCGACCCATTCCTTCACCGCGTCCCACATGCCAATGGCGCGCAGTCCCTTGATGCAGTCTCCGAACGCGCCCACGCCGGGAAGCACGAGGCCCGAGAGGTCCGTCATATCCTGTGGTGAACGCACCCAGCGCGTTTTCGTGCCGCTGGCCTGAAACGCCTTCTCGACGCTGCGCAGATTGCCGATCTCGTAATTAATGATGCCGATAGTGCTCATGGCTCTGGCAATATAGCACTAAAGCAGGCCCTTGGTGCTCGGAATGCCCTTCACACGCGGATCGCGTTGCACGGCAATATCAAGCGCCTTGGCGAGTCCCTTGAAGACGCCTTCGATCAGGTGATGGGTTTCGCTCGTGTAGAGCACTTCGGCATGGAGGGTCATTCCGGCATGCTGCGCCAGACCGCGGAGAAATTCCTCCGTCAACTGCGCGGGGAACTCCCCGGCGCGGAGGCGAATCATTTCCAGTCCCGGCGGCACGCGAAAGACCACAAGCGGACGACCGCTGAAATCGAGCGCGACGCGCACGAGCGTTTCGTCCATCGGCAGGTAAAAGAATCCATAGCGGCGGATGCCCTTCTTGTCGCCGAGCGCCTTGTGCAGCGCTTGACCGAGGGCAATGCCAGTATCTTCAACGGTGTGGTGAAAATCGACGTCGATGTCGCCCTTGACTTTGAGTTCGAGATCAAAGAGCGCGTGCTTGGTCAGCAACGTCAGCATGTGGTCAAAGAAAGGAATCCCGGTCTTGATCGTGGACTTGCCGGAGCCGTCGACATTGAGCTTGAGCGTGATGTCGGTCTCGCCGGTCTTGCGGGAAATAGTAGCCGTACGTGATTTCATAAGAGAGAGTCCACAGATTACGCAGATTGCCGCAGATTATAAAATGCAATTTATTCAGAAGTTAGGCCCTCCTAAAATCTGTGTAAATCGGCGTAATCTGCGGACTTTTTAATCCACCCGGATGCTCGCCGACTTGGCATGAGCATCAAGCTTTTCGAGCCCGGCCAGAATCGCGATATTCGGCGCGGCTTTGCGGATGGATTCCTTCGAGTATTCCACGATGCTGGTGCGCTTGTAGAACTGGTCGACGGTGAGGCCGGGGAACGACTTGGCCGCGCCGCCAGTGGGCAGGGTATGACTCGGTCCCGCGATGTAATCGCCAGCAGCCACGGGAGAGTAATTTCCGACAAAAATCGCACCGGAATTGCGCATGGTTTTCGCGAGAGCGCGACCATTCTTCACGACCAGACTGGTGTGCTCCGGAGCAAAATCCTCCACGATCTGAACGGCCTCCTTGAGATTGCGGGCAAGAAGCAGTCGCGAGTTTTTTAGCGTCTGCGCGAGATATTCCTGACGCTCTAATTGCGGAAGCTGCGCTTCGAGAGCAGCGACCACGGCGGCCAGCAGTTTCTTGGAGGCAGTGACAAAGAGAATCTGGCTGCCGGGACCGTGCTCCGCTTGCGCGAGCAAATCGGAGGCAATGAAGTCGGGACGCGCGGAGTCATCGGCGACCACGGCGATTTCGCTTGGGCCGGGCAGTTGATCGATCGCGACCGCGCCGAGGACTTGGCGCTTGGCTTCGACAACGTACTTGTTGCCGGGACCAAAAATCTTGTTCACGCGCTTGATCGTCTTTGTGCCATAGGCGAGGGCCGCCATGGCATGCGCGCCACCGACCTGATAAATCTCCGTCGCGCCCGCGAGGCGCAGCGTGTAGAGCATCAGATCATTCACCGGAGGAGGAGTCGCCACGACAATCTCCGGCACGCCCGCCGCCTTGGCGATGGCGACCGTCATGATCGCGGTCGACACAAGCGGCGCGGAAAAGCCGGGGACATTTACGCCGACGCGCTGGAACGGGTGATAAATCTCGCCCACCGTCGCGCCTTCGCGATTCTTGCGGTTCCACGCCTTCGGCAGATTCGCCTTCGCGAAAGCGGTGACATTCGCGAGGGAATGATTCAGCGCCCCCTTGGCTTTGGCCTCGGGTATGATCGATTTGCGTGTGACGAGGAAATCCTTCGCCTTGATGTTCTTCTTGTCGAACTTGGCCGTGAACGCTTCCAAGGCTTTGTCACCATTGGCGCGCACTTCGTTCACAATGGCGCGCACCGCTTCCACCACGCTTTCTTCAGGCTGCGCGGCACGATTCAACGCCGCAAGGGTCGCGGCATAGTTTTTGTCCGTATAGCGGACGATGCGTTCGGAAATGTTCAGGCTCATACTCAGGATCTCAAATTTGAAATTTGAGATTTCAAATTATTTTATTCCCACTCAATCGTGGCGGGCGGCTTCGAGGAAATATCATACACCACGCGGTTCACACCCTTAACCTCGTTGATGATGCGGCTCGACATGTTGCCAAGGACATCCTGATCGATCTTCACCCAGTTGGCCGTCATGCCGTCCTGGCTTTGAACGATGCGGATTGCGATGGTGTAATCGTAGGTACGCTCGTCGCCCATGACGCCGACGCTGCGAACCGGCAAGAGAACGGCAAACGATTGCCAGACCTTGTAGTACCAGCCCGACTTCTTCATTTCTTCGATCACGACGCGGTCCGCATCGCGCAGGATGCGCAGCTTTTCCTTCGTGATGTCACCGAGGCAACGCACGGCGAGGCCGGGGCCGGGGAAGGGGTGACGCCAGACCATTTCTTTCGGCAGGCCGAGTTCTTCGCCCACGAGACGGACCTCATCCTTGAAAAGCTGGCGGAGCGGTTCGACGAGGGCGAACTTCATGTTCTTCGGGAGACCGCCGACATTGTGGTGGCTCTTGATGACGGCGGCGGGATTATCGCCAATGGCGACACTCTCGATCACGTCCGGGTATAGCGTGCCTTGCGCGAGGAACTTCGCCTTGCCGACCTTCTTCGTGGCGCGCTGGAATTCGTAAACGAACTCATTGCCGATGATCTTGCGCTTCGTCTCGGGGTCTGTGACGCCTTTCAACTTCCGCAGGAAAATGTTCTCCGCATCGGCGGTGTAGAGATTCAGCTTCATGTGCTTGCCGAAGAGTTCTTCCACCTTCGCGCGTTCGTCGTGACGGAGCAGTCCGTTGTCGACGAAGATACACTCGAGCTGCTTGCCGATCGCCTTGTGCAGGAGCGCGGCCGCGACGCTGGAGTCCACCCCGCCGCTGAGGCCGAGGATGACCTTGTCCTTGCCAACCTGGCGCTTGATTTCTTCGCAGGTGGACTTGATGAACGACTTCATCGTCCATGTCTGTTCCGCCTTGCAAACTCCGAGCACGAAATTGGCTATGACTTCCTTGCCGCGCGGCGTGTGCGCCACTTCGGGGTGAAACTGGAGACCAAAGAATTTCTTGGAGGGATGCTCAATCGCGGCGTGCGGCGCATTCAGGGTTTTACCGATGGCCACGAAACCCTTCGGCATCTTGGTCAGGTGATCGCCGTGACTGTTCCAGATGTCGAGCGTCTTTGGGAGTTTCTTAAAAAGAGGAGACTTGCCGACGAGCTTGAGCTCGCCATAGCCGTACTCGCGGCGTTCGCTCTTCTGCACCTTGCCGCCTTCCAGCAGATGCCCCATGAGCTGCATGCCGTAACAAATACCGAGGATCGGCAGACCCAGATCAAAAATGCGGGGATCGGGCAGGGGAGCCTTCGACGAGTAAACGCTCGACGGACCGCCAGAGAGAATGATGCCTGCGCCGCGAAGAGAGCCGATCACGGTGGCGGGGGTGTCGTACCGCAGGATTTCGGAATAGACGTTGAGTTCGCGGATGCGACGCGCGATGACCTGCGTGTATTGCGATCCGAAGTCGAGAATGAAGATGCGGTTGCTCATGGGTCCTAGCGGACGGCATTGGCTGGCTTGCTACGCTCGCCGCTTTTTGTCGTCACAAGTTATATGGGTTTCTGCTTTAAAATGAATTACCCCCGACACTAGGTATCGGGGGTAATTTCGTCAAACGAGTTTGCCGTTATTTCGTACCCATCCCGACGGCTTGCACCATCTGGAAGAGCTTGCCTTCCGTCTTGATGGACGGGGCAATGATGATTTCGGTTTCCTGGAACTCGCGAATCGTCGAAGCGCCCACGCAGCCCATGCAGGTCGCAATGGCGCCGACGAGATTCTGGGAGCCGTCATCGACGGTGGCTGGGCCGAACAAGACTTGCTTGAGCGAGCCGGTGACGCCCACCTGAATGCGCGTACCGCGCGGCAGGTTGGCGTGAGGCGTGGCCATGCCCCAATGGAAACCATGTCCCGGAGATTCTTCCGCTCGGGCAAACGCAGAACCAACCATGACTGCATCGGAACCAGCGGCAAGCGCCTTGCAAACGTCTCCGCCCTTGGACATACCGCCATCGGTGATGATCGGCACATAACGGCCGGTCTTCTTGAAGTAGGCGTCGCGGGCCGCGGCGGAATCGACCGTCGCTGTGACCTGGGGTACTCCGAGGCCGAGCACGCCACGGGACGTACAAGCGGCGCCGGGGCCGACACCGATGAGAACGCCGGCCACGCCACATTCCATCAGTTCGAGCACGACATTGTAAGTCACCGCGTTACCCACCATGACGGGGGCTTTCATCTTTTTGCAAAACGCCGCGAGGTCGAGGGACTTGTATTCCGTCGCGATATGGCGAACCGTCGAAACGGTCGACTGCACGACGAACACATCCACACCGGCTTCGGCCGCGATGGCACCATAACGGTCGGCCTTCTGCGGGATCGAGGAAACGGCGGCCACGACACCGGCGTCCTTCAATTCACGGATGCGCTTGCTGATCAATTCCTCCTTGATCGGCTCGAGGTACATCTTCTGGATCAGCTCCGTGACATGCGCCTTGTCGGCAGTCAGGATTTTCTCCAACACTTCGCGCGGGTTCTCGTAGCGGGTCTGAATGCCTTCGAGGTTGATCACCCCGAGGCCGCCGAGTTTTCCCATTTCGATGCAAAAACGAACATCGGTGACGCCGTCCATCGCGCTGGCGATGATCGGGATCTTCAACTTGATCGGCTCACCAGACGGGGTCGGGATTTCGAACGAGGTATCGACTTCGTTCGGGTTAATGGTCACCTCACCGGGCACGAGCGCAATTTCATCAAATCCGTAGGTAACACGGGCTTTACGATTTCTACCAATCCACATTCCCATATGCTTTTTATTTCTCCTTTAGTTGTTGCCGTTCCTGGACTGCCCCACATTCGGGACAGCGCAGTCGTTGGCGTAGGCTTGCGTCCGGTATTTCCGAATCACAGAACCCGCAAATAAAAATGCGACGCTCACTCAGTTCAAGCCGGCGGCGTCGCCGTAAAAAAAGAAACCACGAGCCAAAGACAACCGCAAGAAAAACCGCTAGGTAAAAGCAAAAAATTCCGCTCAGCGTGTGTTTCATTGGGCAGTAGCCGGAGCGGCGGTTGGGGTTGCGGCGGGAGTCGATTCGGGTTCAAATTGCCAATAGACAGTCACTTGCCCCCACATCAGTCCCGGATTGGCTCCGGTGGCTGGTTGGAAGCGGGTCTTGCGTAGCGCCTGCAGCGCCACGGTATCGACGGCGGCCTTGCCGCAGCTTTGCTCGACCAATACATGCGCGACGCGACCATCGGGATTCACACCCACACGGAGGATTGTCGCCCCAGCCTCGGTGAGGAGGCTCGATGCCTGCTTGGGTAGAGTCGGCAGCGGCGTGATGGCTCGCGCGGCGAGGCTGGGATCGAGCGAAAGTGTGGTTGTCGGTTTTGCGACAACCGCCTTGGTATCAGCGTAGGAAAACACCTGGCGCGGTGGCTCCATCATTGTCACAACCCGTTCGGTGAGCGATGGTAATCCATCCGGCAGAAAGCTGATTTTGTCATCCCGCAGGGGCAACGTCACAGGTTGAACTGCGGGGATGGTTTCAATCTTGATTGGGGTGATTTCAACCTTGGCCGTATCGATGACCGGATCGCGCGGACGAATCAACAGGCTGGGATCTTCCAGCGCGTACCAGAATCGGAGGCTGGCGCGGTTCAATGGCGCCTGACTGAGTGTTTCTGTCAATGTCACATGCACACGCGAAGCCGTCCGGATCGGTGGTTGCGGATAGGTGATCTGGATGAACGAAAAGGCCGCCACGTGCACCAACCCCACCATCAACAAGAAAAGCCCAAGTCGGCGCTTTTCCGGCGGGACGACATCGAAGAGCGGTTCGATCGTCAGTGCCTTGGCCAGTTGCGGGAGCTTATTGATTGGGTCCATCGGCTTGCTGCGTGGCAATGACAACGGAAAGACCGTTTGCCATGGCCGCATTCATAATATCGGTGAGCAGTCCCAAGGGGACATCCTTGTCCGCCTTGAGCACGAGCGGCGTATTGGTCCGCTTTTTATTCAATTGCTGCAAGGCCTTCTGCAGATCCGGCAAGGCCAGAATCTGGTCGTTGAAGAAGATGACGGGTTGCCGGGGCATCGCAACGCCCGTGGTGGGATCGCGCCGTTCGGCTTCGAGCATGACAGTGACAATGAAGGTATTCGACGGAGCGCCCGCGCCATAAAGACTGCGCGGCGGGTCCACCCGGATGCCGGGCTGCAGGACAAACGTGGAGCCAAGCATGAAAAAGAGCAGCAGAAGCAGTACCACTCCGATGAGCGGAGCCATATCGATGGGACCACGGAGCGGTTGAAAGTGGCGGGGCAGTTTGATCATGACCGGTCACCTCGATGACTTGTCCGCAGGGGAAAAAGCGGAGACTGTGGTGACGTTAATTGACCCATAGTTGGATATACCAAAAGGATTTTGAGATGGCTAGAGGGAAAATGAAGCGATCGAAATGGGGGCTGCTTAAGCCACACTCAATGCGAGAATTACGGCGAAGATTTGATCGGCCTCAAGCGCGTGACGAATGTCGCTTCGCGTCCGGGGATCTCCAGATAAAACCCCGTGCGTCGCGCGGGTGGTTGATCGGGAGAGGAACCAGTGTAAAGCGTGAATGTGCCGGGCACGGAAAACTCCACACGCAGTACGAGATTTTTCGGGAAGGTCACATCCAGGGTCGCGCCATCCTTGAATGTCGCAGATCGAACCTCTTTCCAATAGTTGAAAGCCTCCGGACGCCCCTCCGCAAAATTGGCCACAGGTTGAAATGCCTCGCCAAGTTGCGCCTTGCCCTGAAGATGCAGCGCCAGTCCGAGTTTGGCGGGAGTTTCCGACGTGGAGACAATGGTGGCTTCATCAATCAGCGTGTCGCCTTCAATGCGCAAGGTCCGCCGCGCGCTGGCATTCGGTCGATACTGTGGTTGCTCGGCAGACATGACCGCCGCCTCGGCATCAAAGCGCACCATCGCTCCACGATGCCATGATTCCTCGCCCTCGCCATTCATCAGCGGCACATTATGGGTGAGTCCACGCCGATAGTAGCCGCTGGAGAGAGGCGAACCGTAGCCGACCGTGCCCGCATCGTGGCTGACATCGATGCCATTATAGGAGGCGGACCAATTGAGCGCCTCGTCCTGTGCGTGAGAACGGGCGAGTTGGCCGTAGTGAAAGAACACCTGCCAGGGACCACTGACGAGTTGCGCAAAGCGGGTCGATTCCAGATGCGACGAGGCCACCTTGGGCAAGCTGTCGTCACCCAGAGGTGAAGACCGGGGATCGAGTAGCGCATCCCAGGTCTTGGCGGCTTGCGCTTGCTTGAGTCCAATCGTAGTAGGCCACACGCGAGAGGCTTGCTGCAGGAGCGAGTAGGGGATGCGTGGCAGTCCGGTCTGGTCCGCCGGATTGGGCAGGGTGCCGTCAGGAAAGCGAATCGTGAACGGAGCCAGCATCATGTTTTCGATAATGGCCGACTCTTCACACACGCGGCCCTGTTCTCCCAGTAAATCAGCCAATTCAAAAAGTGGCAGCGTGGCCAGTACGACGAACGAATTGTAACCCATCGATTGCTCGTACCAGAAATAATCACTCGTCACGCCATGTCGGATCTGCGCCCGCAAGCCATACTTTCCGTCGACCACGCGCCGCCACATTTCTTCATCCTTGTACAGCAACGCCACGCTCGCCTGCGCCGAGCGATGCCACGTCGCGATGTTGTGAATGGTTTGAAACGAGCGATCAAGAAGCTCCACCTCGGGCTTGAGCAACTGGTCGAACCACATTTGCCGTCGCTCCGGTCCCGCCCAGTCGAAAAGCAGTCGCGTTGTCTCGGTCAACTTGGTCAACATCATGGCGTCATCCAGACTCTGGCAGCCAAGACGGGCATAATTCCCCTTGGCCTTGGTGATCGGCCATTGCGTGAGATTCGTGGCGTAGAAGTCCAGCTGACTCGCCGCCCATTCGGCATAGCGCGTTTCGCCTGTCAGGCGATAAAGCCGGGCCGCTTCAATCATCTGTTCCAGATGCCTGCCCCGAAAACGATACACCCATGCGTCCATGAGCTTCGGCGTAATCTCCACCGATGCGCCTGATTTGTCGGTGAAGGTCTTCACTTCCTCGCCCGGAATGGCTTCTGTCCAGACCAGGAAAGAACCATCCTTCGGACTCACGAAATCATGATGCCAGCCCGCTTTCCATCCGGCGCGATCCTGGTGTTTGGCCATCCATTGATCCACCGCCGCGCGTCGTTTTGCCAGCCAGTCTTTCCACTCGGACGAATCGGCGACACGCGACCGCGCCCCGTCCCAATCTTCACGCGCGGTTTGGTTACGCTTACCGTCGCTTCGGAGGAGCTTCAAATCGGCCAGAAACTTTTCCGGCTCGTTCTTCGGAAACGGCGGCAGTGACTCACCTCCCTTGGTCCATGCCGGTTTCGCGGCGGGATCATCCGGCGTCTGGGCCCGCACGACATTCGTAGTTCCTCCCAACCAAGCCAGGAGAAGCAGGAATGGCAGCAAGAGAAAGCGATGCAAGGGGAGAAGATCAGGCCTGTTTGCTGGCCACCGGTGACTCGCTGGCTGGCATCGCGATAATATCCGGTTGAGCCGGTTCGGTCAGCACATGCACCATTTCAATTCCAGCCCGCTCCATGTCAAAAATGAGATGGTTCAAGCGTGAGACCAGATAATTGTACGCCACGTAAGCCGGAATCGAAACCGAAAGACCCGCCGCAGTTGCCACGAGAGCCATCCAGATGCCGCCCGCAAGATCGCCCACCGGAGCAGCTCCGCTGGATCGGCTGATTTGAATAAAAGCGTCGATCATCCCCAGCACCGTTCCAAGCAGACCGAACAGTGGAGCCACATAACCAACCGTGGCTAAAAGGGGTAAATTCGCCTCGAGTGCAGGCATCTCGAGCTGGGCGCTTTCCTTGATGATCTCCCGCAGTTCGGACGGATTGTAATTGCGCTTGCTAATCGCAGCGCGCACCACATTAACAACCGGTCCATAGCCATCATCGCAGCGTTCGAGCGCTTCGACGAATTGACGTCTCCGAACAAGACTTTTGATGCCTGTGAGAAATTCCCCGACCTGCAACCGGCACCGATGAAAAAACAAAAGCCGCTCCACAAAAACGCCCGCGGCGACAATGCTCGCCGCAAAGATGAACCACATCATCAACCCGCCCTTTTGCATGACGTCGAACAGGCCGACGCTTTCTTGCAGGGGGGGAGTGGGGAGCTGTGCCAGAAGGGAATACATGGGAGTTACCAGATAAAGGATTTTTCTTCTCCGACGACCTTGCCCCCCTGTAGCACCGTGAAGCGCCAGGAAACCACCGGCCCGTAGGCGCGGTAGGCATCGCCCAGCACTGCAAATGTAGAGCGGGAGGCTCCCTTTACATTGGAGTGATCCATGGTCAGGACGCGCACGACATCCTTTGTCTTGACCTGTCGGTATTCAAAGCGGGTGGTGAAATTGGCTGCCGGGCCCTTATTCGCCCAAGAGATCACGAAATAATGACCGCGGCGACTTTCAATTTCGTCACCCAGAATGGCTCCGTGGTTCCAGTAAAGCTGTTCAAATTCGAGCGCCGGATTGCCTCCGGGATTGTAGTGCTCATCGTTGCGGAACTCATGAATCTTGGTGATCTTGATATTCGGATCGATGGACGGCGCCTTTTTGAAATCGGTCTCCACCGCGGGGCGCGCTTCCTCCTTGGTTTCAACCGAGGTGGCGCTGGCGATTTTTTCCTCGGCCTGAGCCAACGCGAGAAAAAAAGCGATGATGATCAATGCGAACGAGTTCCGCAGCATGATGTGTTTTAGGATGTTGGGAGGTCGCTGTCAAATCTAACTCGACTCTCCCACCATCTGCCGTCAAGCCCTACGGCATTCCGATCAGAATCGTCGCGCCTTTGTAGGCATAATAAAAGCCGTTGAGGAAATAAAGCATTCCCGCAGCCCCCACCACCAGACTCAACCACCATACCGGCTTCTTCTTCAGCAAGGCGGCCAGAGCGGAAAGGGTGATGCCAATTTGCAAG
This sequence comes from Verrucomicrobium sp., assembly GCA_017849585.1. Lineage (GTDB taxonomy): Bacteria > Verrucomicrobiota > Verrucomicrobiia > Methylacidiphilales > UBA1321 > UBA1321. Next base: position 65,824 of record JAFIGT010000030.1, on the reverse strand, counting down.
TATATGATCGACGTGCCAAACAGTTTGCCATTCTTCTGGGAGAGATCTCGCTCGTGTTCGAATCGTTCCGCGTCGGTCTTTACCTCCTTGCGCTCCTTCGTGTAGCGCTCAATGTTGGCATCATACGCGCTCAGCTTTTCTGCGAATTTTGCCGCCGTCGAAGCCGGAGCCTGCGCGAGCTGCGCCTGCAGCAAATCCTTTTGCAATTCGAAGCTATGCTGCTTGATGCTCTTGGCTTGATAATAGGCCCATTGATCCGACGCCTTATTTTGCGCCATCATCGCGCCCGAGGTGAAACCGGCGCTTTTGGAACTACCCAGGGTTGCGCTCGCGGACATGATGATTGTGGTTATCGCGAGCCAATTTAACCACATCTCCTTCGGTTCAGATGCTGCAGTGGACATTTTCGTAAGCTGTCGAAAATGTCATCCCGCAACCGGCTGACAAGCCGTTTTTACGGCCATTTTCCGCTTACTTGGAAACAGGCAACGAACGAATCGCAGTCAAAACATCTGCAGCTTGCTTGGCGGTGGATGCCTTCAGGTCACGCCATACGATCTTGCCATCCTTGATCAGGAAAGACTGACGACTGGCAAAGCCGACCGTGGTCGGTACGCCAAAAGCCGCGGTGACCTGCTTCTCCTTATCGGACAAGATGGTGAACGGCAGATTATACTTATCCTTAAACTTTTTCTGCGCTTCGACCCCATCCGTGCTGACGCCAAAAACCTGGACGCCCTCCTTTTGCAAGTCGGCAAAGGCGTCACGAAGACTGCAAGCCTGCGCGGTGCACCCGGGAGTGTCTGATTTCGGGTAAAAATAGACCAAGGTGAGTCCCTTCGCATAGGCATCGGACAGGGCGATCATTTTACCATCCTGATCCGGCGCGGAAACCGCCGGAGCGGCATCGCCAACATTCAGGGGTTCAGCAGCTTGGCTGATGTTTAAAAAGCTGAAAATACTCATGAGTAAAGCTCCGATTATGCCGAACAATAGAGTAGGCTTTTGCAACGTGCGCATAGAGGGGTGAAGGGAAGATACTACCGTGCCGCTGGATAAGCCAGCCCTCATTTCATCCAAAATAACTAATAGATCCACGAGGAATTCTGCCGTGCACGAAGTCAATCGGGAATACGCGCCGCCATTGTCGGCGGGAGAAGTTGCCGATCTGGAATCGGAGTTTGCTCACCGTATCTTGTCCACGGAACAATGGCGGGCCAAGATTCTGTTTTCCCTGCTGGTGGTAATTCTCGTTTTGCATCTCATCCTGCCGGGCATTGGCCCGGTGGCGCAGCTGCTACGCGAAGAATCTCATCCGCTCTATCAGGTGGGCGCCCTGCTGATCGCTGCCGCCGCCTTCTTCGAACTCTACTGTTATTGGGTTTGCGGGCGTTTCATCCGGGAGAATCGTTTGCCTCCGGTGAGTTTGCGCTATCTCAACGCCCTCATCGAAACCAGCTTTCCGACACTCGGCCTGTTTGCCGTCGCGCAGATGGTGGATGCGGCGCATGCGCTCTCCAGTCCAGTGGCGAGCACTTATTATTTCTTCATCCTGCTTGCGGCGCTACGCTTGGATTTCTGGATCTGCCTATTTACCGGACTCGTCGCGGCGGTGGGATACGGCGCGCTCTTTTTTTTCGTCCAACATCATCACGGAACTGCGCTTGATACCTCGATCGTGATGAGCGTGGGCTTGAAGGATATCTTTCTCCTAGCCTGTGGCGTTCTTTCCGGTCTCGTCGCCCGTCATGTCCGCGAGAACATGCTCAACACCATGGCGGCCGTGGAAGAAAAGCGCGAGGTCGTGGGCATCTTCTCTCAATTGGTCAGCCATCAGGTGGCGCACGAAATTCTCAATCGTCCGGATGGCATGAATTCGGAGATCCGGGAAGTGACCATCCTTGTGGTTGATATCCGCAACTTCACCGCGCTGGCCGAGATCACCCCGCCGGACGACCTCGTCGACTACCTGAACACCATCTGGGGGGCTGGCATTCGTGTAGTGCACAACCACGGCGGCGTGATTAACAAGTTCCTCGGTGACGGATTCATGGCGGTGTTCGGCGCTCCAGCTGAAGATCCGCAGCATGCAGAAAAGGCGGTCTGGTCAGCGCTTAATCTGCTCGGCGAAATGACCGCTCTCCATGCTTCCACCTCCATTCCCGAGACCCGGCTCGGCATCGGCATTCACACGGGGCCCGCGCTGCTGGGCATTGTCGGAGCGGAAGACCGTCGGGAATACACCGTTATCGGCGACACCGTCAACGTCGCGTTCCGCATCGAGCAACTGAACAAGGAGTTCGACTCCCAGCTCCTCATCTCCGAAGCTGTCAAACGCAAGACCGGTGAAATCGCCCGCGAGGCGGAACTGATGCAACACATGTTTGTGCGCGGTCGCTCCGGCCCGGTACAGGTCTACCGGATCGTGTGAAATTGACCTCACTTCACGTAGTGAAAAATCGTGAACTCCGGCGTGTCGCGCACGACCGTCTTGGTCGAAAACAAATGTTCGAACGGTGGAAATAAAACATCTCCCTCAGGAGCCTGTTTCACCAGTGTCAGAAAAAGCTCACGGCAATGGGGAAGTAGTTGCGCGTAAATTTCCGCGCCCCCTGCGACGAAGACATCACCCTGAATCAACTCGGTGGGAACGTGTTGCCATTCGGTAATGGTGGTGGTGCCGGGATAGCTCACCGATTGACGACTCAAAACGAGCGTGGTGCGGCCGGGCAGGGGACGACCAATCGACTCAAACGTTTTACGCCCCATCAAGAGCGTATGGCCCATTGTGGTTTGCTTGAACCACTTGAAATCCTCGGGCAGATGCCACGGAATTTTGTTCCCATGACCGATCACCCGGTTCTGTGCCATGGCGGCGATGGCTTTGAAGGTGGGCATAGCTAAGGGAATTCAGCAGTCAGCTTTCAGCTGGAAACGAGATTTTTCCATTACTGAACGTAACTGACCGCTGATCACGGAGAGCGGACCACTATCCGACAGCTACTGGCACCGGCGCCATGATGTAATCGATGACGTCCTTGGCCGTGTAGGTGTCCTGACCGGGCTTGAGGAAACGGGCGATGTGAGTCACGTCGTCACCAGCCGTGATGATCGGCGCTTCCGAGCTGCCATCCGAGCGCACCTGGCCGAGGCCGATGGTCGCCAAAAGTCCGTTGCAAATGCATTTGCGGCCCACGGTGTCCGCGACCTTGCCACCCTTGCGGGTGTAATCTTCGATCGGTTCCGCCGGGCAACGATAGCCGAGCGCGCCGTCCGCTTTTTCGTAGTAGTGGCGCAGCAGGCCGACGTCGCAGAGACGCTCGCGCTGGGCGTAAACGTCCTGTTCCGAGAGCGTGCCTTCCATCTGCGTGACCTTGAACGGAAACCCCGTCGGCGATGCCACGGGATCGGTGAAGATCTCGGCCGTGCCAGCCTTGCTCTTATTCAGGATGCAATGCTTGATTTCCGGAGTGATGCCCGACTCTTCGCAGAAAGCGAAGGCAGTGCCCACCTGGACGCCGACCGCGCCGGTCGCCATGGCTTCTTTCAGTTTTTCCGGTTCAGCATACGCCCCGGCCAGCCAAAACGGCAGGCCGAGTTCGCGGATCTTCACGAGATCCACTTCATCGCGCGGGCCATAGACCGGCTCGCCACGCTCGTTGAGTTGCAACTGGCCGCGCGGGGGAGCGTTGTGACCACCGGCGCAGGCGCCCTCGACGATGAACCCGTTCACCTTGCCGCTGGCTTTCTTGGCCAAGGACATGGCGAGAGTCGAAGAGGAAATGATCGCGAGGAACTCCGGACGCTTCAAAGGCTTCCAGTCGTTGCCACAAAATGTCTTCGGGTCGAAGCGGGTGACGAATTCCGTGTGGGACGACGCGTCTTCCACATCGAGCTTCATCTCGGCCGAATCTCCGACCGACAGGCGGTCGAGAATGCCCGGGATGGCGCGCGGAATGCCCGCTCCCATGAGCACATAGTCGATTCCCGCCAGCATCACGCCGAACAGCGAGGGCAGGGTGGGAAGCTGAATTTTCTCCAGAAAATTCACACCGATCACGCCATCATGACCTTCCTTTGCGAGATAAACTTCCGCGAAGTTCGCAATTACCGTCAGCTCGGTCAGCGCCGCGCTGGAGTCGATCGTCTGCATCGGTACGGCACGGAAAGAGGCTTCGTCCTTCTTGCCGTCGGGCACGAAATAGCGGTCGAGCACTCGCTGGGCCATGTCCTTGATCGGGAACGCTGCCAGTGCGCGGCGCATGTGACCGCCCGGATCGCCCATTTGCAGTCTACGGGTGAAGACGCAGTCAATCGACGTGCCGGAGACGACGCCGAGATGTCCGCACTCTGAAACGGCGTGGGCCAGCACCCAATTGGAGACGCCGATGCCCATTCCGCCCTGAATAATTACTGGTAACACCATACTGATAAATGTTGGCTCAGGAGCTGACTTCTGCCGACGCCTGTGCGATTTCTTCCTCGTTTAAGTAGCATCCAGGATCTTCCTGCCACGGATCGCCATGGTGCTGCCAGGCACGCACGCGAAAACCGCCACCACAAATTTCCTGCCAAGTGCAACGTTGGCAGCGTCCTTTGAGTTTTGCACGCCGATTCCGCAATCCAAGCAAAACCGGATCCGTGGACTGACCCCAGATCTCACTAAAGGGCTTTTCCTTGACGTTGCCAAGGGTTAATCCCTGCCAAAATTGATCCGGGTGTACATTGCCCTGAGAATCGATGTTCGCGATGCCAATACCGGGACCGTTGTTGCCGCCGCCGTTCCACTGGAGTAACTGGCGTACGTCGTTCAGGCGTGGAGAGTTTTCCTCCGCCAGTTTGAGCAACAGATAGGGACCGTCTGCCGGTTGCGCGACGGTCAAAACTTCACGCTTCTGCCCGGTCTGATGCCAGTACTTCACCTTGGCCATGATCGTGTCGATGGCGTGGCGTGTGTCGTCGTGTGTGACGGCTGCCAGATCGGCACCGCGTCCGCTGTTGACGAGATGGTAGAAGCATACCCGGTCGATGTTTTCCTTTTCGATGAACTCGAGAATGCCTTCGATGTCGCCAATCGTGTGCTTGGTCAACGTCAGGCGCAAGCCGACCCGCTGTCCTGCCGCGCGGCAGTGACGAAACGCGTTCACCGCGAGCTCAAACGAGCCCTTGCGGCCCCGGAAATGATCGTGCGTCGATCCGATGCCATCAAGCGAGATGCCGACGTAGGCAAAGCCAATCTGCTTGATCAACACCGCCTTGTCGGGCGTGATCAATGTGCCGTTGGTCGAAAGCGTCAGGCGAAGGCCCTTGCTCTTCGCGTAATCGGCCAACTTGAAAACCTGAGGATGCGCCAGCGGTTCGCCGCCGGAAAGCAGCAGACCGGGAACGCCGTAGGCCGCGAGATCGTCGACCACTGCCTTGCATTGGTCCCAATCGAGTTCGCCTGCGTAGCTTTTCGCATCCGAATCGGAATAACAATGCAGGCACTTCAGATTGCAACTGCGGGTGATGTTCCACACCACGATGGGCCGACGTTCGCCGGCGGTCTTGGGGGCACCATGGCCCCGGCCATAACGGAGGTAATCAGCGGGTTGCGATTCGCCGCTCAGAAGGGTAGTCAGATTAATCATTGGGCGGTGGTGTGATGGAGTTCGCTGCTGTGGGGTTGATAAATACAGAGGGGCTCCGGCGCGAGGAAGTCGCCAGTCGTCGCATAGGCACGGGCGCGGGAACCGCCGCACAGGGCACGGTATTCGCAACGGCCGCACTTGCCTTTGAGCGCGTCGGGATTGCGCAGTTGCTGGAAAATCGGTGAGTTGCGGTAAACGTCGATGAGCTCGTCCTTCCGCACGTTGCCACCTACGAGCGGCAGGAATCCACTCGGACAAATTTCGCCCGTGTGAGAGATGAAGACAAAGCCTTTGCCGTCGTTGATCGCCGCAATCTTTGGTTCGCGACGGCCCCCACGCGCTTTCCAGCGTTGCAGCGAGACGCGGCGGAAATGCTGTCCCTCCGTCGTCTTGATTTCGTAGGGCGCTTCCTGCTCCCAGTCAGCTAGACCTTGGAATAGGGTTTCCACTTCGAGCCCGTTGAGCATGTCCTTGGACTTGCCCCGGCCCGTGGGAACGAGCATGAAAACGGTCCAGACCGCCGGCTTGAGCATCGTGACGACATGCTTGAAATCGTCGAATTCGCCAATGTTCTGGCGCGTCATCGTGGTGTTGATCTGGATGTCGATCCCCACTTGTTGGGCGGACTGGATGGCCTGCATGGTCCATTCCGCCGTGCCGTCGACCCCGCGAAAGGCGTCGTGAGTCATCGGTTCGGCCCCGTCCAGGCTGAAAGACATGCGCCGTACCCCGGCCTGATGGAAAGGCTTCATGTCGGTGCTGAGGAATTTGGGGGTGGCGCTTGGGCTTAGTGCCACGCGCAGTCCCTTGGCAGTGGCATACTGCACCAATTCCAGCAAATCTTCCCGTTGCATCGGGTCGCCGCCAGTGATGATGAAAATACCGGGATTACAACGCACAATTTGATCGATAAGTCGCTTGGATTCAGCGGTTTTCAACTCTTCTGGATGATGGCGCCGATTGGCCGTGGCACGGCAATGGCGACAGGCCAGATCGCAGCATCGAGTCGCTTCCCAAATTACGACAAAAGGACGATCATTCCAGAGGGAGGGTTTCATGAAGGTGACGGTACTAAGCTATAAGATAAACTTACGACATCAACGCCACCTCATTCAAGGAATTTATAATCATTAGAAAATCTATAAGGAAGCGCGTATAACTAATAATCGACCGGCCACCATCGCAAATTGAGAGCCCTTCTGCGACCCGAACATCAGCTTGTGACTGCCACCGGGAAAGGATTGCGTTCGTCGAAGTGGAGACGTTGATGGAAATACGGGTAGGCGAGCGGCGTGGCGCTGGCCTTTTCCAAGCGCGCGACTTGCTCAGGTGTCAGACTCCAACCCACCGCTCCCAGATTCTGCCGCAACTGCTCTTCATTTCGCGCGCCGATGATCAGGGTCGAAATGGTGGGACGCTGCAGGAGCCAGTTCAACGCAATCTGCGGGACGCTCTTTCCCGTCTCGGCGGCAATCTCGTCCAAGACATCGACGATGCGATAGAGATACTCATCGTCAATGGGCGGACCAAGATCCACGACCACCTTCGTGTTCAAACGGCTGTCAGGGGGAATCGGTTGACCGCGTCGGATCTTGCCGGTCAATCGCGCCCAGCCCAGCGGGCTCCACACCATCGTGCCGACTTTTTGATCCACGCCGAGGGGCAACAGTTCCCATTCGAAACTGCGTCCGACGAGCGAATAATAAGCTTGGTGGGAAACATAACGCGGATAGCCGTACTTCTCCGCCACGGCGAGCGACTTCATCAAGTGCCAGCCGGAGAAATTCGAACAGCCGACATAACGAATCTTACCCGAGCGCACGAGGGCATCGAGCGTACTGAGCACTTCCTCTATTGGCGTCAGCGCGTCAAAGGCATGAAGATGAAACAGGTCGATGTAGTCCGTCCCGAGCCGCCGCAGCGAGTTCTCCACGGAGCGGATCAAATGATGGCGCGACGAGCCGACATCATTCGGTTCATCGCTGAAACGAAACGTCGCCTTCGTGGAAATCAACACCTTGTCGCGGCGACCGGCGATGGCCTGCCCGAGAATTTCCTCGGCCGCGCCATACGAATAGACATCGGCGGTGTCGAACATGTTGAGCCCGGACTCGAGGCAAATATCGATCAAACGACGGGCGGACTGAACATCGGTCTCGCCCCACGCCTTGAAAAATTCACCACTACCGCCAAAAGTTCCGGTTCCCAGCGTCAACACCGGCACCTTGAATCCCGATCCACCAAGCAGTCTGTATTCCATAGGAAGAATCTCCGTTGAAGGTTGTGGAAGGCTGTATTCTACCGAACGTACTGCCACTTCCCCGACGGTCAACCCCTTTGTCGTCGGGGTTCATGGAGGAAGCTCTTGGCTGGCCAACAGAAAGCCAGAGATATATCTTTCCGAGTTCTGAACTGATTTCTCGACAAGTTTACCCGCCCAAGCGTCATTTCGAGCTTGTCGAGAAATCAGTTTGGAAGCGAACCGGCTCTACACAAACCACTGGCTCGCTTCGAACTGCGCGTTCGGCACGGGGAACTCGATCGCGCCGCGTTCGGGATAGCGTTCCTTTTGCAGTCCCTTTTCCATGAGCTGGACAAAGAAACTGATCTGCCCGCCCTTGTCCCAGCCCAGGGCCGACTTCGGTACGAGCACAACGAGAAATTCCCCCCACGCAGCATGAATCGCCGTATCGACCGGGTGGTAGGTGACTTGATCCTCGCTCTGCTCGAGATGCGCGTGATAAGCCGTGCGCGCGCCGCGCTCGATGGTGAGGCGGCAAGGCGAGGGGGTCGTGAATTGGACGACGAGCATTTCCGGGCGGTGACTCGCATCGAGCCGCAAAACGAAGTGTTCGTGGTTGAAGCCGAAGTAAAGCTGACGTCCGATCCGGTCGGACTGGTACATCGCGGTCTGCTGCTGTTCGATGTCGAACTGTCCCGCGCCGACCCATTCGAAATAATTTTCGACCTGCCCCTTGCGCCCCACCTGCACATAACGGTGCGGCAGCGTGTAGGGTACCGCTTGCGACGGCAGACAAATCGGCACATCGAGGTAAGCCGGCGGCGTGACGCCGAGCAATCGGTACACGTTCTGCAGATGCGTGCGGAACAATTCGTCGAAGAGGAAATCGCAGTCGGTGTTGAAATCGGGCCCGTACCACCAGAACCAGTCGCTGCCCTCGGCCGCGTAGATCGCCCACCATGCTTTCATCGCGGTCTCGGCGGGGACGTCGTTGTGGGCCAGCCGATCGACGAGGAACTGCCGCGTCTGACCGATCCATTCCCAGCCCTTGTTTTCCTCCGGGTCACCGATCCAGATATCGAAATCGCTATTGATCCACGAACCGGTGTGCAACTGCGTGCATTCGGCGTTCGCGGGGAATTCGGTGAAGTAACCGCCGAGGCGTCGCGTGCGGAAATTCTGCCGTTCAGCGAGGGCTTGATAGAACAGCGTGAGGAATTTCTCGCCACCATCCGCGAACGCTTCCCACGCATTTTCGCCGTCGAGCGCGAGCAACACAGCCTGATGCGGATGCGTCAAAATGGAAGCAAGATGATCGAGGTGATGCATCAGGTAATCGACCGAACGCGAGGCTTCGTTGCGCGCGGCGTTGAACCCGATGAAGTCGGAGAGGGGACGCTCGCGGAAGAGCGCCTGCACCTGCGCGTCATCGTGGCGGATGCGCCAGCCCTGAAAGAGTTCCAGATGGTCAACGTGCTTGCCCGCCCACGCGGGATCATGCTCGAGACTGTGGAAGAGATTGCCCTCGTCGGTGCAGAAATATTCAATGCCCGCATCCTGAAACAGTGGAATCAGTTCAGGTGCGATGGACCCTTCCGAAGGCCACAAGCCGCGCGCCTTCTGGCCGAACACGCGTTCGTGTTGTTCCTGCGCGAGACGAAGCTGCGCGCGCACATCTTCGGGCGCGGAGAACCGCAGCGGCAACGTCGCGTGCGGCATGCAACGGCGGGCGAAATCGGTGTCGTACACCAGCGGCATGATGGGATGGAAATATGGGGTGGTCGTGATTTCCACCTGTCCGCGTGCCACGGCATCGCGATAGAGCGAGAGTACGAGCTTGAGAATCTCGCGGTGAATATCGAGGACCGTGTTCTTCTGCTCCTCGGTGAAGTCGCGCCCCTGCTTCTTGAGTTCGTCCAGCACCGGATAGCGGCGCACGGCGGAGTGACCGCACCAGGCGAGGTTGTACCAGACCTGCAAGTCCCGGAAATCCTCGGCGGAGAAAAGCGAAACCGCCTCATCCATCGTCTGCTCGCTCCACGTCATGCCGCGGCGATGGAGCAGTTCGAGATAGCGCGGGTACGGCTTGACCATCGTATCCCAGTTCAGCTTGAAGAAATCCTCCAGGATGCGCTTCTTTTCGTCGACGTGCAATTCCTCCACCGGCTTGCGCGACCAGCTTTCCCACAGATCGGTCACCTCGCCATTGGCGAGCTCTTCGATCTGCTTCACCAGCACAGGAGTGAAATTGAAATTCACCAACACGTTTGGCACCCGCTCCAGCAGGTCGATCATGTCGAGGTAACCCTTGACCGAGTGCAGCCGCACCCACGGCATCATTGCCGTCTTCGTCAACGGATTGACGTAGTACGGCTGGTGCATGTGCCAGAGGAGAATGACGTTCATGATTCTATTCTGGTTCCGGGTTAAAATTAGTAATGGCTGACGTGACGCAAGAATTGAGCCGCCTCTTCCGGGAGAGTCGTATTGATGAAGAACCCGGTGCCGAATTCAAATCCCGCCACGCCGGTCAGGCGCGGAAGAATTTCGATATGCCAGCGGTAATCGGCCTCGATACTGGTCCAGTAATTCTTGCGCGGACGCCGCACCGGCGCGGTGTGGAGAATGAGGTTGTAGTTCGGATTGCCCAGCGCGACGTTCAACCGCTGCAGCGCGGTCTTCAATGCATCAGCGAGCAAGACGAGCTCGTGTTCGTCGATCGTGTGGAAGTCTGGCGACTGACGGCGCGGTAGCACACTCAGCTCGAACGGAAACCGGCTCGCGAACGGACAGAACACGACGAAGCCGTGGTTCTGGTACACCACCCGCTCGCCCGTGCGCAGTTCGTTCTGCAGAATGTCCTGAAAGATATTGCGCTCTTTTAGGTCGTAGTAATTCTTCGCCGCATCCAGCTTTTCTTTAACCGCCTGCGGCGTCACCGGCATGGCGATGAGCTGCGAATGCGCGTGACCGAGCGACGCTCCGGCCATGGGGCCGACATTTTTGAAAACCAGCAGATAGCGAAAGCGCGGGTCCTTCATCAGGTCCGCGATGCGCACCTTGTAAGCTGTCAGCACATCCGCGACGCCTTCAATGGGCAATTCCTCCAGCGCCTTGTGCGAATCCGGCGTTTCGATGATGACTTCGTGCGCGCCGATGCCGTTCATCCGGTCGTAGAAGCCGACCGCTTCCGGATCGAGCGAGCCTTCGATGCGCAGCGCGGGATAACGGTTCGGCACCACGCGCACGCGCCAGCCGGGGCCGTTGGCGGGCGAACCTTGCGGACGCACCGCGAACACCTCGGGCGGAGTCAGGGATTCATTGCCTTCGGCGAAGGCATCGGTGGCGGGCACTGGCAGATCCAATTTGCCATATTCCTGGGGACGTTGCTTGCGCTCGGGGGCGAATACCACCCAGCGTCCAACCAGCGGATCTTTGCGAAATTCCGGCATACAGGTTTGTTTCAGCTCTTTTCCTAGTGCAAGTCATTCGCCTTGGAAAGCGGAAATCTTTGCCGATCCATTCCGAGAATGGGTCGTTAGCTCTCTATCGACCCGAATGGGGCGCGAACTTATGCAAACTTTTTGCTATCAACGACCCGGAATGCGTTGGGGAACACATTCCAGTTCTCACCGCTTACTTCGCGTGTGGGTTTTTCACCGAAGCCGCCAGCAGCCACTTCGAGCGCGTGAGGGCGTCGTCGAGGTCCGCCGTGACATTCTCCGGACCGAGACGGTCGATGAACCCGGCCTGGGTCATCATGAAGAACGGCTGCGTATGCGGCGCGCTGAGGATGAGGTGACACCCCCGGCTCTGCAATTTCTCGTAGAGCGACTCGAGCGCATTGAGCGCCGTCGCATCCATTGCGGGGACCGTGTGCATCTTCAAAATCAACACCCGTGGCAGATCGTAGATACTTTCGAACGCCTCTTCCATCTTCTCGGCCGCCCCAAAGAAGAAGGGGCCGTAGATGCGGTAAACCATCACGCCGGAGGGTACATCCTTGCCGATGAGCGAATGGTGTGCGCCCTCGGGTTCGCTTTCGGGGGTGACCTTCGTGATCTGCGTGGTCTCGGACACGCGTTTGATGAAGAGGAACGCCGCCATGACCATGCCGACCTCGACCGCGACGGTCAGATCCATGATCACCGTCAGGCCAAAGGTGGCCACCAACACGAGCGCATCGCTGCGCGGCATTTTGCGCAGGCGGGTGAACTCATGCCACTCGCCCATGTTGAACGCCACCATGATCGTGACGGCGCTCAGAATCGCAAGCGGAACACTTTTGGCCAAAGGCGCAGCCACCAGGACAATTACCAGCAAGGTCCCCGCGTGGATCAATCCCGCAATCGGCGTCTTGCCGCCGTTCTCGATATTCGTCGCGGTCCGGGCAATGGCCCCCGTCGCAGCGATACCGCCGAAAAAGGGAACCACGAGGTTCGCGATACCCTGTGCCACGAGTTCCGTGTTTGAATCGTGACGATCCCCGGTCAATCCGTCGGCCACCACAGCGCACAGCAGCGATTCAATCGCCGCGAGCAACGCGATGGTCATCGCGTCGGGCAGCAACAACTTAATCTTGGCGAAAGTGATTTCCGGCGCATGAAAGGCGGGCAATCCGTTCGGGATGCCACCAAATTTCGTGCCGATGGTTTCGACCGGGAGATTGATCAGCACGGCCACGGTCGTGCCGAGCAGCAGGGCGATGATCGAGCCGGGAAGCCGACGCGTGACCAGTCGTGGCCACAGTAAAATGATCGCCAGCGAGAGCGCGGAAAAGATCGTCGTGGTAGGATCGAGCGTCAAAAAGTGACGGGCCAGCACTTCCAGCTTGTCGAAGAAATCGGCTGGCATACCGCCTTCGATTTTCAGCCCGAAGAAATCCTTCACCTGATTCAGCCCGATCAGCACCGCGATGCCGCTCGTGAACCCGGACGTGATCGGGTAGGGGATGTACTTGATCAACGTCCCCATGCGAAAGAGGCCCATGAATATCAGGATCACCCCCGCAATCGCCCCACACAGCAGCAAGTCGGAGAAACCGTGCTTCTGCATGATATTATAAAGGATCACCATGAAAGCGCCCGTCGGTCCCCCGATCTGCACCTTGGACCCGCTAAAGAAGGAAATGAGAAAACCCGCAATAATGGCGGTATATAATCCCTGTTCCGGTTTCACTCCCGAACCGATACCAAATGCCATGGCCAACGGCAGTGCCACGATACCCACGGTGAGACCGGCAATGAGATCCTTGAAAAAAGTTGCAAGATCGTATGTCTGGAGCGTCTCGAATAATCTGGGCCGGAAGCGGATGAAGGAGGTTTTCATCGGCGTACGACTAAAAACAAGGGAAACTGATGCATCGGAGGGCGAACATTAGCATGCTTTATCTTCAAACGTCAAATCACCGGCCCACACCATTGCGATCATTTCGCACTTGGAAAATTCCGAAATGGTGCTATCAATCTTCCATATAGCTTATCAATCAATGGCTTAGCTTATTTTTCACATATTTAACTCATGCTTGATGTCATCAAAAAAGCCAGCGAGACGGGGCTCGTTTTCTGCTTTGTGGGAGTCGGTTCCGCGTTTGCCAAGAAGCACGCCCAAACCTCCTTGATTATCGCCAAGAACGGCAAAACCATTCTCGTCGACATCGGCTCGAACATCCCACAGGCCCTTTACGAAAAGGGCATCGCGGTCACCGACTTCGACTACTACCACTTCACCCATTCCCATGCCGACCACATCGGCGGAGTGGAAGAGCTCCTGCTCAGCTCCCGCTATATCAAGAAGCAGAAACCGAAGGTGATCATCACGCCCACCTATCAGGACATCCTCTGGGAGAAATCGCTCAAGGGTGGCTGCGAATACAATGAAGCTGGCCTGCTCCGCTTCTCCGACTTCATCTCCCCGCTCTGGCCGCAATGGGTCCAGGCCACGCCACGCGAAATCTACCGGATCGAAGTCGATGGCATCCATCTCGACATCTTCCGCACCATCCACGTTCCGGCGGAAGTCGTCCGCTGGGAACAAGCCTTCTGGTCCACGGGCCTGCGCGTGGACGGCCGCGTCATCTTTACCGCCGATACCCGCTTCGATCCCACCCTCTTCCAGCACATTGATCCCTCGCAGGCCGAAGCCGTATTCCACGATTGCCAGCTTGGCGGCTACGGCGCGGTTCACGCCACCTACGACGAGATCAAGACCTTCCCCGATTCGCTCAAGCACAAGATGTATCTCTCTCACTACGGCGACAACTCCAGGGATTACACGCCCCAGAAGGACGGCTTTCTCGGCTTCGCCGAACCGTGGAAGATCTATCAGTGGAAGTGAATTCCATCAATTTCGTCAAAAAAGCCTTTCGTCTTTTCCCCGCATCGGGTTTGATAGACAGTTCTTATGGCTAACGAGTTTCTCCCCGATTTCTCCGTCATCGAAGCGCGTCTCGCGCAACTGCGGAGGTTTCTTTGACTTACCCGGACTTAATGCCCGTTTAACAGAACTCGAAGCCCTTATGGCTGCGGGTGATTTCTGGAACGACACCCAGCGCGCCCAGAAACTCATCGGCGAAACCAACAGCATCCGCAACAAGCTCGGCCCGCTGGCCAAGCTGGAATCCCGCATTGCCGACATCAAAGTCCTCGCTGAACTCGTCACCGAGGAACCCAGCGACGCTGGCTACGCGGAAATCCGCACCGAGTACGACGAGATCGAAAAAGAACTCGGTACGTTCGAAATCACCGTCCTGCTCAGCCAGCCGATGGACCGCAATAATGCGATCATCAGTCTCCACGCCGGAGCCGGTGGCACCGAGGCCTGCGACTGGGCCAACATGATGCTGCGCATGTACCAACGCTACGCCGAACGCTCCGGCTTCAGCGTCGCCATGCTCGACATTCTCGGCGGGGAAGAAGCGGGCATCAAAACGGCCACGCTCAAAATCACGGGCGAATACGCCTACGGCAAATTCAAATCCGAGCACGGCGTTCACCGTCTCGTCCGCATCTCTCCGTTCAACGCGGCGGGCAAACGCCAAACCTCTTTCGCCTCGCTCGACGTCCTGCCCGAAATCGACGACACGATCGACATCCAGATTGAAGAAAAAGACATCCGCGTGGACGTGTACCGCGCCGGTGGACACGGCGGGCAGGGGGTCAACACCACCGACTCCGCCGTCCGCATCACCCACATTCCCTCCGGCCTCGTCGTCACCTGCCAAAACGAACGCTCCCAGATCAAGAATCGCGCCTCCGCCATGGGCGTCTTGAAGTCTCGCCTCTACGAACTGGAGATGGACAAAAAGCGCGCCGAGATGGAGCGACACTACAGCGAAAAGGGCGAAATCGGTTGGGGTCGCCAGATCCGTTCCTACGTCCTGCAGCCCTACCAGATGGTGAAGGACCTCCGCACCGGCGAACAAACCAGCGACGTCCAAGGCGTCCTCGATGGCGACCTGAAAGCCTTCGTCGAAGCCTTCCTGCGGGGCAAGAAGCGCACCGACATCACCGAGGATGATGAGGAGTAAACCCACAAGACGCTACGACTGTACTTTTGCGTTTTGAATGGTACCTTTGACCTCTGAGATTTGACTTTAACAAAACCATGAACGACAAGTTGGCGGAAATCATCGCTTCGAAAGAAGCCGAATGGAAACGGCTCGAACCGCTCGTAGCCCAGCTCAAGAAAACCGCGCTGGCCCGCACCGATTTTCGCGGCTTCCGTTCCGCCATCAATCGCGGCGAAGAAGTCGGCCTCATCGCCGAAGTCAAAAAAGCCTCTCCCTCGGTCGGCGTCATCACGCCCAATTTCAATCCCATCGCCCAAGCCCGCGAATACGCCCGTGGCGGCGCGCATGCACTCAGCGTCCTCACCGACGAAAAGTATTTCCAAGGTAAACTCTCCTACCTCGAAGACATCCGCCTGCAAGTCGATCTCCCGCTCCTGCGCAAAGACTTCATCGTCCACGAATACCAGATCTACGAGAGCTCCGTCGCCGGGGCCGATGCCATCCTCCTCATCGTTGCCGCGTTTGAAAAAGACGAACCGCTCCAACACCTCTTCGACATCGCGCAGAGCTGTCACCTCGACGTCCTCGTGGAAGTCCACAACCTCCGCGAAATGGACCGCGCCCTCGATCTCGGTGCCGACATCATCGGCATCAACAACCGCAACTTGAAAACCTTCCAGGTCGACCTCAAGACCACCGAAGAACTCGCGGAGGAAATTCCCAGCGATTGCGTGGCCGTCAGCGAAAGCGGCATCAAGACAGAAGCCGACGTCCGCTACGTCCGCGAGCAGGGGATCAACGCCATTCTCGTCGGCGAAACCCTTATGCGCGCCGACAACATTCCCGCGAAGATCGCCGAGCTCTTGCTCAAAGAATAGAGCAGATCATCCGCTTCCGCTTGTTCGCGCCGTATGCTCCGGATTTGTTCCGGTTCAAAAGTAAATGCGCTCATATCCCCATCCGGGGATTTTTTTTGCCGCTCCCACCTGCCTGAACTTGGTGCCTTTCCTTCTTTTGGAAGTAAGCACTTCTTAATTCCCTCATTAGATTTTAGGCACAGGTATTAATCTAATTATGAAAAATATTTATAACTTAAAATTACGACCGATATGGCTCTTTAGATAAAACGGAATATTAAATTTCCATAAAAGAGAACGACTTAGAAAAGGAGGAACCAATTCAGCCAGAAGGTGTAAGGGACTAAAAGCGACAGGAAGAATCCCCCCGGATTACCCATCGCTCAAGCTGTACCACTCCAATATTTTAACCAAAGGAATGAACCATGAAAGTTTGGACCATCGGAAAACGAATGACCGTCAATGCGTGCCTGTTGTGCCTGATGATGTTGCTCCTAGCGGGGGTCTCCATTTACTCGCTAATGGAAATCAACGAAACCAAGACGCTCGTCGTCAAAAACTTCATCCCCTGCCTCAGCGAATCCGCCAATCTCAACAGCGGCACGCGCAAAATCATGGTGCTCCTAGGACGCATGGGCGACGCCAAGACTCCGGAAAAGCGCAAGCAGATCGAAGAGCGCATCAACCAGATCTCTGCTGAAAACACGGAAGCCTTCAAACGCTACGAAGCCGCCGTCATCTCCCAGGCCAATCGCGATCTCATCGCCGAAGCCAAGCAAAAGCGGGAAATCTACAGCCGCCTCAGAAAACAGTATGGCGCGATGCTGGAGACCAATCCTGCCGAAGCGGAAAAGCTATTCGAGGGAGAACTCGAAACCGCCTACGACGCTTATATCAAGGTCGTCGACAACATGCTGGCCTTCAATCTCAAACGCTCGAACGAAAAAGGCGTCTATCTCGACAACCTCGTGCAACAGACCATGTGGGTCCTGTCGCTCGTCTCGCTTGCCGGCGTGGCCGCGGGCGTGATCGGCTCGGTGATCAGCATCCGCAATGTAAACTCCGCCCTCAAGCGCATCTCCGATGTGATCGGCAACAACTCTGAACAGGTCGCCTCCGCGGCGGGACAAGTCTCCGCCTCCAGCCAGCAACTCGCCCAAGGCGCGAGTGAATCGGCCGCATCCATCGAGGAAACGTCGTCCTCCATGGAGGAAATGGCCAGCATCGTGCAGGCCAATTCAAACAGTGCGCAGGACTCGAAGACCCTCGCCAGCGCCACCCGCCAGACCACTTCCGAGAATGTCGACCGGGTTCGCGAATTGAAAGCGTCCGTCAACGAAGCGCAGACCTCCTCGAAGCAACTCACCGACGCAATGGAAGCCATCAAGGTATCCAGCGATTCCATTTCGAAGATCATCAAGACCATCGACGAGATTGCCTTCCAGACGAACATCCTCGCGCTCAATGCCGCCGTCGAAGCCGCCCGCGCCGGGGAAGCTGGCATGGGATTCGCCGTGGTCGCGGACGAAGTGCGCAACCTCGCCAAGCGCAGTGCCGACGCCGCCAAGGAAACCGCCTCCATCATCGAAGACTCCATCCACAAGAGCGAAACCGGTGTGCGCATCAATGAGGACGTCGTGAAGAAACTCTCCGACATCGATGGAAAATCGCATCAGGTCGACACCGGTCTCCAGGAGATTCTCGACAAGGTCGGTCGCGTCGACGAAGCCATCGGGCAAATTGCCACCGCGTCCAAGGAGCAATCCCAAGGCATCGGGCAGGTGAACACCGCCCTCACGCAAATGGACAAGGTCACCCAGTCCAACGCCGCCAGCGCCGAAGAAACCGCCAGCGCCTCGGAAGAGCTCAACGCGCAGGCCGAGGAACTCAAAGCCGCCGTGGAAGAACTGCTCCTATTGGTGGAAGGCCACCACGCTGCCGCCCAGCACACGGCCCGCCCGCGGACTTCGACGCCGAAGAGCATAACGGTATCCCGGCATACGGCTTCGCGTCCAGCCACCCCGGCACGAAGCTCCACCCCGGAACCCGCCGCATCGGTGCCACTCGCCACGACGGAAAAAACCGGCACCCGCAACGTCATTCCCATGGAAGAAGGCTTCACGGACATGAACTAGCCGCGAGCAAATTGCAGTGGTCCATCAGCATGCGGGGTCTGGAAATCCGGACCCCGCGTTGCCTTTTTCAGCGCGTTTCGTCAGCCTTCCATCCCGCCCATCTTTGCGTCTTCGCCCGCAAAAATGTCGCACACGTAGCCAACGCAGCCAACCTAAGCCTAACGATCGGCCCGCATCCGGTGTAGGATTGCGTCATGGCCCCACTCCGTTTCGTCCTCGCTCGCGCCATGAAAGGGAAGGGGGAGCGAGAAATCCCTGGTGACGTTCGGAGCGGTTGGGAGCCCGGGTTCCTCATTTTTTTCCGCGAGACTTCCGTCCGCCTTTTATCCTTTCCCGTTACCCCTTTTCTGATAGCTTTTTACTTCACCATGATCCGCGTCAAAATTTGTGGAATTACCAACGACGCCGACGCCTTCGCCGCCATCGAAGCGGGTGCCGACGCCCTCGGATTTGTGCTCTATCCCAAGAGTCCGCGCTACATCACGCCCGCCGCCGCCGGTCGCATCGTGCGGCAGTTGCCACCCTTCATCCAATCGGTGGCCGTCACGGTCAACGCCACTCCCCCCGAAGTCCGCGATATCGAAACCGTCGCCACCTTCGACATCTGGCAATTGCATGGCGACGAATTGCCCGACCGCTGCCGCGCACTCTATCCGCGTCGGCTCATCAAGGCGCTTTCCCCGCAATCCAACACCTCTCATCACGTGTCGGAATACAACGTCATGGGCTTTTTGCTCGATACGCCGTCCACCAATTACGGCGGCACCGGCAAGGTCTTCGATTGGAAACTCGCCGTCGAGTTCAAGCAAAGCACCGCCAAGCCGCTGATTCTCTCGGGTGGGCTCACCCCCGAAAATGTTGCAGAAGCCATCCGCACCGTGCAGCCTTACGCCGTCGACGTGTCGAGCGGCGTGGAAGCGGAGCCCGGCAAAAAAGATCATCGTAAAGTGAAGGAATTTATACGCGTATGCAAAAGCAGTTAGCCAGCGTCCCCGACGCCACCGGCCACTTCGGTCCATTCGGTGGCATGTTCGTGCCGGAAACCCTCTTCGCCCCGCTCGAAGAACTCACAACAGAATACCAAAAGGCCAGCGCGGATCCCGCCTTCCAGCAGGAATTGCAGAGCCTCATGCGCGATTTCGTCGGTCGTCCGTCGCCGCTCTACTACGCGGAACGGCTCACGCAACATCTCGGCGGCGCTAAGATTTACCTCAAGCGCGAAGATCTCAACCACACCGGTGCGCACAAGATCAATAACGCGCTCGCGCAAGCCTTGCTCGCCCGCCGCATGGGCAAGAAACGACTCATCGCGGAAACCGGTGCCGGTCAACACGGCGTCGCCACGGCCACCGTCGCGGCCCGATTCGGACTGGAATGTGTCATTTACATGGGCGCGGAAGACATGCGCCGCCAGGAACTCAACGTCATCCGCATGCGCATTCTCGGCGCGACCGTGGTTGGCGTTCATGCCGGACAGAAGACGCTCAAGGAAGCAGTCAACGAAGCGATGCGCGATTGGGTGACCAACGTGCGCACCACCCATTACGTCCTCGGCACCGCTTACGGCGCGCATCCGTACCCGGCCATGGTGCGCGATTTCCAGCGCATCATCGGCGACGAAGCCCGCGAACAGATTCTCAAAGCCGAAGGCCGCCTGCCGGATGCACTCGTCGCTTGCGTGGGCGGTGGCAGCAATGCCATCGGTCTCTTCTATCCCTTCATCAAGGACGAAAAGGTCCGCATGATCGGCATCGAAGCCGGCGGCGAGGGGATCAAGCCCGGCCGTCACGCGGCGCGCTTCCAGGGTGGCAGCGTCGGCGTCTTGCAAGGCGCGCAGACTTATATTCTGCAGGACGCGAATGGCCAGATTGAATTGACCCATTCCGTTTCTGCCGGTCTCGACTACGCCGCAGTCGGCCCCGAACACGCCTATCTGCGCGAGATCGGCCGCGCCGAATACGACTTCGCCACCGACACGGAAGCCTTGGAAGCCTTCCAGCTCCTGAGTCGTCTCGAGGGAATCATACCTGCGCTCGAGAGCTCCCATGCCGTCGCGCATACGATCAAGCTCGCCCCTACACTGAAGAAAGATCAGTTGATCATCACCAACCTCTCCGGTCGCGGCGACAAGGACGTCTACGAAGTGGCCCGCCTCCTCGGGCTCAGCGGCAAGGCGTAAAAAGGAGACCGGAGGCCGGAAAAAGTAGGCGCGAACGATTTACTCGTGAGCGTCCGAAAGCTCTTTCTCTCGCTGAAAACTGAAAACCTCGAACTGAAAACGACAACTTAGCACCCCGTACTTTCCCCCCCATGAGAAGCATGACTGGCTACGGCCGCGGCAAAGTCACCTTTGCCGGACAATCCATCACCGTGGAAATCAGCAGCGTCAACCGCAAGCAAAGCGAGATCGCGCTCACCCTTCCTCGTTCACTTGGCGAAATCGAGCCGCGACTGCGCGATGAAATCAACGCGCGCATCTCCCGCGGACGTCTCACCGTTGCCGTCGTTCTCCACGAGGCCTCCAATCGCGCGCAATTGGGCGCAGGATCGACGATCAACCTTGCGGCAGCGAAGGACTACCATTCGCAACTACAACGTCTCTGCCGTCATCTCAAGCTCAGCGACTCCATTTCCATCGAAACCATCCTGCGCGGCCCCGGCGTTCTCGGTGAGCCCGTGCGTGCCGAAGTTGATCCGGAAGTCATCTGGCCCGGCTTGCAAAAAGCCCTGCGTCAATCGCTCGACGATCTGCTCGCGATGCGCCGCAAGGAAGGCGCCGCACTGGCGAAAGATCTCAAGAAACGCATCAAATTCATTCGCGCCGCCGCCCAGACGATCACAAAGCAGGCCCCACTGGTCATGGAGCGTCACCGCACCGCGCTCTTTGAACGTGCTCGCAATGCCGATGTGGAAATCGCCCCGACGGATGAACGGTTGATGAAGGAGATCGTATTCTTTGCGGACCGTTCCGACATCACCGAGGAACTCACCCGCTTTCGCAGTCACCTCGATCAGGTGGAATCGCTCCTCGACAAGGACGAGGCCATTGGTCGCACGCTCGACTTCATCATCCAGGAGCTCAACCGCGAGGTGAACACCATCGGCAGCAAAGCCAACGACCTTATCATCTCGCAAGCTGTCGTCAGCCTGAAAACAGAGTTGGAAAAAATCCGCGAACAAGTCCAGAATATCGAATGACCGCTCCAAGCTTTCGCCGCCAAGGCATTCTCTTCGTCATTTCCGCGCCTTCCGGCACCGGGAAAAGCACTCTCTGCGGTAATCTCCGCGCCACGCCCGACTTCATCTACTCCGTCTCCTGCACCACGCGCTCGCCGCGTCCCGGCGAGACGGATGGTGCGGATTACCACTTCCTCAGCACCGAGCAGTTCGAATCCCGCATCAAGGCGGGCGAAATGCTCGAATATGCCAAGGTGCACCAGAATTACTACGGCACCTTGCTCGCACCGGTAAAGAAGGCGCTGGAGGAGGGGACTGATGTCCTCCTCGACATCGACGTGCAGGGCGCCTCCGCCATCCGCTCCTGCAGTGACGCGCTCATCCGCTCCTCCCTCGTCGATGTCTTCATCATGCCACCCACCATCGATGAACTCGAACGCCGTCTGCGCAAGCGTGGCACGGAAAGCGAAGAGCAAATCCGCATGCGCCTCGATCGCGGTCGCGAAGAGATGCGCAACTGGCGGCTCTATCGCTACACCATCCTCAGCGGCTCGATGGAAGAGGATCTCACCAAGTTTCGCGCCATCATGCGCGCCGAACGCTACCTCAGCAGTCGTCTCACCCTCGTTTAATTCTAAGTTGCCTGCGAAAGCGCGCCGATATGCTGAAGGGATTTTCAAAAACGGAATAAAACCAATGAGCACGAAGAAAAAAGTCTCACCCGCGAAGGCTGAAGAAGAGGTCTCGACCCGCCGACCGCGCGTCGTCCTCGGCGTCACGGCCTCCATCGCCGCGTACCGCGCCGCCGACATCGCCAGCATCCTCACCAAGTCCGGCATCGACGTCGACGTCGTCCTCACGCGCGAAGCGCGTAAGTTTGTCACACCGCTCACCTTCGCCGCCATCACGCATCGCACCGTCGCGATTGACGACGACGAAGGCACACTCGGCGGCAAGCCCTCCCACCTCAATCTCTCCGACGATGCCGACCTCGTCGTCATCGCTCCCGCCACGGCCAACATCATCGCCGAATACGCGCATGGTCTCGCTCCCGAGGTGCTGACGAGTGTGTTGCTCGCCACGCTCGCGCCTGTTTTGATCGCACCCGCGATGAACGGAAAGATGTGGGAACATCCCGCGACGAAAGCAAATGTGGAGCTGTTGAAGTCGCGCGGCGTGGAATTCATCGGACCGGAGCGCGGATTGCTCGCGTGCGGTTACGAAGGCATCGGAAGACTCTGGCCCGTCATCGGAATCGCAGAGCGCATCATCGAGAAATTACGCGATTCTCGAGGGAAAAACTGATTTTTCGAATCGCGTTTTCACAAATAATTTTTCGCAAAAATCAATTCATCACGCGTTTGTTGAGAAGATGCGTCACGAAAAAAAATGCAATAAAATTAAAATTATGTTTGACGCGATGCGTAGAAAAAAGTTATTCACATCACCAGTGATTACTATTAATTCATCACTTCCCAAAAGAAATGAGGGATTTTCCAAAGGGGGTGAGTTCACATGGCAGTAAAGAAAAAAGTCGCCAAGAAGGCCGTCAAGAAAGTTGTCAAGAAGGCCGCCCCTAAAAAGAAGGCCGCGAAGAAGAAATAACTTCGTGCTTTAAAAAAAGGGAGAAGCCTCCGGGTTTCTCCCTTTTTCTTTTCCCCCAAGCCTTCCCGTTTTCCCTCTGTATTTTCGTTTTTTACCCTCTCATTTTCACTCATCATTCCCTTCGTTGCCCTATGAAAAAGAAATCCGCTTCCGCCCCACGCGTGGGCCTCATCATGGGCAGCACGTCGGACTGGTCGACTCTCTCGATCACCGCGCAGACCTTGGAAGAGTTCGGCGTTTCCTACGAGAAGCAGGTTGTCTCGGCCCATCGCACGCCGCATAAATTGCGCGACTACGCCTGCTCCGCTGCCGATCGCGGACTGCAACTCATCATCGCCGGCGCAGGTGGCGCGGCCCATCTTCCCGGCATGGCCGCCGCTTTCACCACGTTGCCCGTTCTCGGAATTCCGGTGGAAAGCAAAGCGCTCAAGGGACTCGACTCCTTACTGTCCATCGCGCAGATGCCCGGCGGCATTCCTGTAGGCTGTCTCGCCATCGGCACACCCGGAGCGAAGAACGCCGCGTTGCTCGCGATCTCCATCCTCGCCCTGCACGACGAGAAACTCGCCACGAAGTGGAAGAAGTTCCGCACCGCACAGACGAATACGGTATTGCGCCAGAAACTCCCGAAGGCGTAACGTTTCGGTCGTTATGCAGATGGTCTCCATGAAACCGATTCTTCCCGGCGCAACCCTCGGCCTCCTTGGTGGAGGTCAACTCGGCCGCATGTTCACCATCGCGGCGCGCAAGCTCGGTTATCGCGTCCACATCTACGAACCGGCGGAGGACAGTCCCGCAGGTCAACTGGCAGATCGTCAGTTCACCAATTCCTACACCGACCTCGTCGCGCTGGAAGAATTCGCCCGCAGCGTGGACGTCGTCAGCTACGAGTTCGAAAACATCCCCGTGGCCGCGCTCGACTTTCTCGCTTCCAAAGTGGCGATTCATCCTTCACGCGAGATCCTGCACATTTCGCAGAACCGCCGCCGCGAGAAGGAGTATCTCCGCCAGCACGGATTTCCCGTCGCACCCTTTCATGTAGTGGAAAGCGCCGAAGCTCTGCAACAGGCCGTCAACGAACTCGGCACTTGCGTCCTGAAGACCGCTGACTTCGGTTACGATGGCAAAGGCCAGATCAAGCTCAACGGCTCCGAGGATCTCGCCGCTGTATGGAAGCAGCACGGCGCGGCCACTGGAGTCGTGGAGAAGTGGATCACGTTCACCGCGGAACTCTCCGTCATCGTAGCCCGCACTACCAAAGGCGAAGTGCGTTGCTTCCCCGTTGCGCACAATCAGCACGAGCACCACATCCTCGCCATCTCGGAAGCGCCCGCCGCGTTCGAGTCGGCCATTCATGATCAGGCCTGCCAGCTTGCCGAGAAACTCGCCCGCAAGATGGACCTAGTCGGCCTGCTCGCGGTCGAAATGTTCCTCACGCCAGACGGCACACTCCTGATCAACGAGACCGCGCCGCGCCCGCACAACTCCGGCCACTACAGCTTTGACGCCTGCGTCACCAGCCAGTTCGAACAACAGCTGCGCGCCGTGTGCGGCCTGCCGCTCGGCCAGACGAATCTCCTTTGTCCCGTACTGATGCGCAATCTGCTTGGCGATTTGTGGGAGAAGGGGACTCCGCCGTGGGAGAAGCTTCTCGCCATGCCCGGACTTCGTCTCCATCTCTACGGCAAGAGCGATGCACGGCCCGGTCGCAAGATGGGCCACTACTGCGTCCTCGCTGATACGCTCGACAAAGCCCGCGCCATCGATGCGCAAGCGCAGCAGATCCTGCTTCGCTGATCCACCTCTTCTCTGGAAAAGATTTCCGCTCAGACGCACCCGCTCTCTTGACGCGGATTAGTGAGCCGTCGTCACCCTCAAATACTTCTAAAGCGAGTGGTACTCACTCCGACAACCCCGGCATAAGCAACCGTTATGCCGAGCGGACTCCCATGAGATCGCCCGGGTTCGAGAGTAAACAAATC
This sequence comes from Verrucomicrobium sp., assembly GCA_017849585.1. Taxonomy (GTDB): domain Bacteria; phylum Verrucomicrobiota; class Verrucomicrobiia; order Methylacidiphilales; family UBA1321; genus UBA1321. The sequence continues at coordinate 40,686 of JAFIGT010000030.1, read as the reverse complement.
ATTCCACAATGGAGAAAGGGACACACCCATGAGCATATCCGCAGTCTCATCATCGAGCTCGAGTAGTTACATCTTCGAGCTCACCCAAAGCAAGACCAGTCAACGCAAACAAAACATGGAGGATCTGACCGAGGCACTTGAGTCAGGCGATTTGGAAGCCGCAAAAACCGCCTTTGCCGCCATCCAGAAGGACATGGCCAGTAAATCCGCCAACGCCAGCTCTTCGAGCGAAGGTGGCAGCACCAATAGCGACAATCCGATGGCGAAAGATTTTCAGGCGCTTTCGGATGCGCTGGAATCGGGTGATCTAGATGCCGCGAAGAGCGCGTTTGACACCATTAAAACCAACATGGCCAAAGGTGGTCAACGTCCACCACCTCCACCTGAGGAAAGCGACAGCACGGAAGAAACCGACACGATTTCTTTCACGCTCAAACTCACCTCATCCAAAGACAGCAGCGAATCCACTGATTCGACCACTACCACCGATACCACATTCGAAACAACGTTGAGCCAACTCATCGCCTATCTGGCCGATGGAAGTGCCACGACCGATAATCAGACGGGAAGCCAGTATAAAGCCCAAGCCTGACCAGTGGTTTCCTCAGAATCACCCATCCCGGGAGTGCCGTTTCAGCTCCCGGGACGCTCTTTTGTCTCTATTATATAGGAGCTCAAACAGCCGTTCTTGACGATACCATGCATTGTGATATAGGTGTAGTGCTGACACAACCTATTGTATGAGGTGTCCTAAATGTGGAGAACAGGAAGATAAGGTGATCGATTCGCGCGCCTGGAAAGATGGCGCCGTGATTCGTCGCCGAAGGGAGTGCCTCGCTTGTGGACAACGATTTACAACTTACGAGGAGATCGAACGCGAAGATATCCGGGTACTGAAACGGGATGGACGCTACGAGCCCTTTGACAAGCGGAAGCTGTCATCGGGTATTGAAAAAGCCTGCGAAAAACGCCCCATCAGTCCGGAAGCCTTGCAACGAACCGTGGAGGAAATCATCGATGAGCTGGTCAAAACCTACGATCGGGAAATCCCCACAGTGGCCATTGGCGAAAAGATCATGATCCGCCTGCGCAAACTCGATGAAGTCGCCTACGTCCGTTTTGCTTCGGTCTATCGGAAGTTCCGTGATATCAAGGAATTCGTCAACGAGGTGCAGAGCCTTACACTCCAATGATCGCGCTACCCCAAAAACTCCCCAATGTGATCTGGCAGAATGAGCGACTGGTGCCCCTGTCGGAAGGGTGGATCGTGGAATCGATTGAACAATCGGCCCGCACCGCTGGCTACCTCAATTGGCATTTGAGCCCTCATGTGGCTCGGGCCATCGTGCACTATCTCGAAACAGACTGCGAAATTCAGGTTCTCAGTGTGGAAGCACTGCAGGCGATGATCAAAAAGTCGCTCGAAGGTATCGGCTTTCCCGATGTCGCCCAATCGAGTCATGTTGTCCCGCCTCGCGTCTCCATTTATCTGCCCGAATTGGCCTCCAACGCCGGACTCGAGCTCCTCTTTTATCCACTCCTTGCCGACCGGTTGAATCAAGCCATTCACTATCAGGTGAGGGGGGTACGATTGGAAGGATTGCGAGACTGCATCAAGATTCTCGATGCCGCCCCCCGCTGGCGCAAGAGCTGCAATCTGCTCAGCGACGAGATCATCAGTTTTTCACGGGCGCACCTCAGCCGCACCGAATCAAAATCGATGGAATTACTTATTTGTTAAGTAGTTGCCAACGATTTATTTTTCGCGCAAACCCCGAGTTGGTTTTTACAGTTCTCCGATAAATAGTATGGATACCATCTTCAGTAAAATCATTCGTCGCGAAATTCCTGCCGACATCGTTTTCGAAGACGACCAATGTCTGGCTTTTCGGGACATTGCCCCACAGGCGCCCACGCATATTCTGATTATTCCCAAAAAGCCGATCCAACGCGTTGCCTTGGCCTCGGCCGAAGACACCCCCTTGCTGGGACACTTACTCGCCACCGCCGCCACCATTGCCAAACAGATGGGAATCGCCGAAAGCGGCTTCCGTTTAGTTATTAATAATGGTCCCAACGGCGGTGAAGCGGTTCCCCATCTGCACGTTCATTTGTTGGGAGGACGGGCGTTGAACTGGCCTCCGGGTTAGCCAACTTGCACAGCATTCCAATATAAGCGATGTTTTTGAACTCGACCCGTCAATAAAAGCGACGGAAGTCTCAGGTCACTTAAGTATTTACAAAATCTGCCGATAACCATTATCCGAGGGGGTATGGGTGGGTCTGACTCGAAAGGATCCAGGAGTTCATACTGGGGTAGGGTAATCGTTCTGCACTACCGGACGAACGACTTATGAAGATCGAGCAAACGACATGGACCCAGACATTGGGATGGCGCCCTCAACCGTCCGGTGCCTTCACGGATACCGCTCAATTGGTGTTGGCTTTTGGTGCCCCGGAGTTGATTCGCAATCCCGGCCTGATCGACGAAATTCGGCGCTTCTATCCTCAGGCCATTATTCTCGGGTGCTCGTCCGCAGGCGAAATTTGCGGATCCCACGTACTGGAAAACTCATTTGTCGTGACGGCCATTCAGTTCGACAGCACCTTGCTGAGCACCGCACATATCAATCTCACCCACACCACTGATAGCATTCAGGCCGGAGAGCAACTTGCCATTGCGCTGCCTCACACAATGAACAACGAGATGGGACAAGCCGAGAAGCTGGCACATGTCCTCGTCTTGACCGAAGGTCTCGACCTCAACGGCAGCGACCTCATCACCGGCATGCTACAGCAACTTCCGCCTGGCTTGTCTGTCACTGGTGGTCTGGCCGGCGATGGTGTGAGCTTCAAGGAAACACTCGTTTTTGCCGACAATGTCCCCAGCAAGCACACCGTCACCGCAGTTGGAATGTATGGCCCGCAACTGCGCGTGGGCTTTGGCTCTCTCGGAGGCTGGGATCCCTTTGGCCCAGAGCGCTTGGTGACCAAATCCAAAAAAAATGTACTCTACGAGCTTGATGGACGTCCCGCCCTCTCTCTCTACAAGCAGTATCTTGGCGAGCATGCCAACCGGCTGCCTGCCAGCGGACTCTTCTTTCCCCTGTGCATCCGGTCCACCTCCGAAGTGAACGCCGTAGTGCGCACCTTTCTGACCTTTGATGAAGAGGCGCAAAGTATGACCTTCTCCGGTAATATTCCGCAGGGTGCCTATGCGCGCCTCATGAAATGCAATCCCTCCAGCCTGATCGATGGTGCTTCAACCGCCGCAAAAAAATGCGCAATCAACGGTGGCACCGCCACACCAGAATTGGCCATCCTCATCAGTTGCGTGGCACGCAAGCTCGTTCTAACCCAGCGTACCGAAGAGGAAGTGGAAGCCGTCAGTCACATTCTAGGCCCACAGGCTGTTTTGACCGGATTCTATTCCTATGGGGAGATGGCCCCATTCGAACTGGGCGGACGCTGCGAACTGCACAATCAGACCATGACCATCACCACTCTATCCGAGGAGTAGCCGCGACCCAAAAACAGTAAGGCGAGGGGACTAAGCACTCACATGGAGCCCACCCATAATTTACTGAAGCGCCAGATCAAGCGCCATCTGAGCGAGGAGCGGGCCTCTTCGGGCGACTTGGATTCCTTTTTGCAGGCGATAGATGAAGCCTACACCGAGGCAGACATGGAGCGCAGCATGCTGGAGCGCACGCTCGAGCTGAGCTCCCAGGAATTGTTTGAGGCCAATTCGCAAATGCGTGCCGTGTTTGAATCCATTCCCGATTTGCTCTTTCGCCTCGACCAACAGGGGACCATTCTCGACCTCAAAACCGGCCTTGGCACCGATACGCTACTGCAGAGCGACAAGCTCCTTGGTACCAAAATTCACGAAACGGTGATCACCCAGATAAACGACTCCTTTCTCGAAACCCTGCATAAAGTGGGAACTGAAAAGCGGGTGATTACCCTCGAGTACTGCCATACCCTGGGAGAGCAGGTGAGCCACTATGAAATACGCCTGACCCCGTTGCTCGACAACCAGGTCGTGGCCATCATCCGCAATATTACGGATCGTAAAAACGCGGAACAGGAGCGCAAGAAAATCGAAGTACAGATGCGCAACCTGCAAAAAATGGAATCCATCGGCCACCTCGCAGCCGGTATCGCACACGAGATCAATACGCCCACGCAATACGTGGGAGACAACACGCGATTCTTTCAGGATTCCTTCGAATCCATCCGCAGCGTGTTGCACTCCTATCGCGAACTTTTGACTGCGGCCGAATGCAACACCATCACGCCCGAACTCCTGGTCTCCGTCGAAAAGACAATCGAGGATGCGGACCTCGAGTACCGCATGGAACAAATTCCCCAAGCCATTCACGAGACACTCGAAGGCGTGGAGCGGGTGGCCAAAATCGTGCGTTCGATGAAGGAATTCTCGCACCCCGGCGGAAAGGAAAAGGCTGCCGCCAATTTAAACAGCGCGATCGAAAGCACGGTCTCGGTCGCCCGCAGTGAGTGGAAATATGTGGCCGACGTCACCCTCGAGCTCGATCCGAACTTGCCACCCGTGCTCTGCTACGTTGGCGAATTCAATCAGGTGATCCTGAACCTGATCATCAACGGCGCCCATGCCATCGGCGATGTGGTCAAAGACACCGGAGCCAAAGGGTCCATCACGGTTTCAACCCGTCGCGATGGCGATTATGTTGAGGTTCGAGTAACCGACACGGGCGCGGGCATTCCAGAAGCCATCAGACCCCATGTCTTCGAACCATTCTTTACCACCAAGGAAGTGGGACGCGGTACCGGACAAGGCCTCTCCGTTGCATACAACAGCATCGTCCAACAACACGGCGGCTCGATCCAATTCTTCAGCGAAGTTGGTCGCGGCACAATGTTCGTTGTGCGCCTGCCGATCAATCAACCGTCCGCCAAAATCCATTATAATTGATCGGTAGACGTTAAAAACTGGCTTTCAAATACGCCAGAAGGTAGCCACATCGGTTCAAAATTCTCACCACAGCACAACCACGCCACAAAGCCCCTACCACCCTTACAATTTCGCACAATATTTGTTATATAAAATAATGAAGCGTATTGGAGTTCAAGCGGTTATCTTGCGAATTGGCTTTGGTTCTGGCGGTTCCCTATGGAATCCACCAGAACGCGAGCCCGCTTCCTTTGCGCTTAATTTTTAACGATCTTCAAGCTGACGATCTCATGCGGTCGATACTCAAAGCGACCACGGCTGACCTTCTTGTCAAGTGGCTCACCAAGCAGGTTAACGGCGGTAGCCGTCCAACCGGTGGCGAGCTTGATCTTGGCTTCGCCGCGACGTCCGCCGATTTCGTGCAGACGCAGGATCCACGCTCCATTGCGGCCGGTCGGTTGTGCCCACGAAGGCAGCAGCGAATCCCCTCCCTCGAGTCCTTCAAAGGCAGTCTGATGGTCTTTACCGTGATAAATGACCGGCTCGGTAAAGAGCGCGTCAGCCAATGCGGCGGGCTGCGCTTCGCGTGGCGCGGTGGTGTCATAGCGACCGATAGCGAGGCTGATCACATGCTGGCCGATGTCGGCATAACGCGATGCGGGTTTGAGCCGCGTCAAAACCTCGGGCCGCACAAAGTGGTGGGCGTCGAATCCCGTAATGCGCGGACTGCGAACCAGGCTGAGGCCGACATTGCCGGAGCGGACCGTGGCGCCGTATTTGGACTGCGTGACAAGGAACATGCCGTCGCGTTCGCCTTCGTCGAAGACGGCGAGGTAGCGGCTGAATGGAACCTCCCACATCGCTTCAGCTTGGCGACCGCTCGGCAACTGGGGCCGAAGGATACTGCCAAACGGACCACCGAAGCGGGCGTTGGTAGCAGCGTAACAGGTCGGGAAATGCATCTTCAACAAGGTCTCGGGTTCGTTCCAGTCAAGTTTGACCTCGATTTTCACGAGCGAGATTCCGGACTCGAGGCTGAAGCTCACCGTGGCGTGACTTTGCTTGCCGATGGCGCGGCTCACGATGACGCTGGCGCGATGAGCTCCTTCCTGACGCACTTCGATCTGCGCTGGCGTGGCGCAGAGTTCGCCCAGCGACAGGGATTGACGATCGATGTCCCACGCGTCGAAATTGGCGGGATGTTCGGGATAAGTGACGAGCAGGCCGAGCGATTCCTCAATGGCGAGATCGTGACCACCCACGCGGAGCTTGGAGATCGCACCAGTCTTATCGACGGTGAGATCGACCAGTCCGTTGGACAGGCTTTGACCCGTGACCGAGACCGGGAGCAGGCGTTCTTTAATCACGGCCTCTTCGGCCGAAACGCCCGCGAGAGGCGGGAGTTGGACGAAGCTGGCTTTGCGCTGGCCGGGGAGTTTCATCCAGCGGCGCACCGGTTGCGGCAGTGGGTTAAAGAGATGCAATGTCCCCTTCCCCTTGCCTTTTTCGAGCGCGGCATGCGCAGCGGCGAATTGTTCTTTTTCCAGTCGCTCCAATTCGGGCAACGCCTCGGCGTAAACTTCCGGAATGGAACTGCCGGGAATGTAATCATGGAATTGGGCGAAGACCATACGCTTCCACGCTTCCGTCGGCGAGGAACCAACACCGGTCGCGCTGGCGACCGCTTCGCGGACCTGCAAGGCGCGTTCCAAGGCGCGGAACCGGGCCTTGAGATTGCCGTGGCTGGTGAACGTGCCGCGATGATATTCCAAGTAACATTCGCCCTGATGCACCGGCAGACGGTCCTTGATTTTCCCCAGCCGGTCGAAGAACGCTTCGGGATGATCCCACGTCATCGACGGCATGCCCGGCAATGAGCCGAGACGCTTCGCGCGCTCGATCATTTCATCGGTCGTGCCGCCACCGCCATCGCCATAACCGGTCGGCAGCAGGTATTCCGGATGCACGTCGGCTTGTTGATGGCCGTAGAGGCCGCCCTTGATGTCGACGAGTTGCATCTGCGTGACGTAACCGACGTCCTGACTCACATGCGAGACGACTTCGGACCCGTCCGAACCGCGCCAGACAAAGCTGCTGTGCGGGAATCGGTTGATCGCGTTCCACGTCATCTTCGTGGTGAAGAAATATTCGACACCGGTCAGCTTCATGAGCTGCGGCAAACAGGCCGAATAACCGAATACATCCGGCAGCCATGTCAGCTTCGACGCATTGCCCGTAATGGCCTTGAAACCATCCTGTCCCAGTGTGAAGCTGCGCGCCAGTGCTTCGCCGCACGCGATGAGCGTATCGGACTCGACGTACATCGCGCCCGTGGCCTGCCATTGCTTGCGGCGGATACGGTCGCGAATGGTGCGATAGAGTTTCGGCGAGCGGCGTTCGACCGCCTCGTAGCTGGCCGGTTGACTATACGCGAACTTAAATTCCGGATACTGCGCCATCAGGTAATTCATCGTTGCGAAGACATGCACCGCCTTGAGTTCACCGATGTATTCCGGCCAGAGCCAGACGAGATCGATGTGCGCGTGCCCCGTCAGGACGCACCGCTGAAAGGTTTTGTCCTGATGCAACTCAGCGTAAGCGACCTTCAATTTCGCACTCAGCGCGCGTGGACCGTCAACGTCAAACGCGTCGATCGCTTCATCCAGCAGGCGCAGCAAGCGGCGATAAAACGGCGACGCTTTTTCCACCGGCGCTTGCAAGCCGAAGCCATTCAGGTTCGGCGACAACATCGGATTCTCCCGCGTGCGCTCATCGATCATGACGTCGTGCAGACATTTCAGATCGTGATAGGCGCGCCAGACATCCTCATCGCGATGGCACACATACGCGCCGTGAAAAAGACTGCCGTAGGGGCTCAGTCCCGTTGCTTCCGGGTGCCAGATCGCGCTCTGCACGCAATTCGATTCGATCCAACCTTCGCGCACGCCCGCCGGCAGCACGCAATGACGATGCGCCACATCGAAGCCGAAGTACGGCACACCATTGAGATAGAGCGTCGCTTCCGCCTGATCGCGCCAGTTGAAATACAACGGCTGCGCGGACGTCGACTTCGGGAATTCCACCCGGCACCAGCGTTGATCGAACAGTTTGCCCCAGCCCGAACCAGTCCCGACGGAAAAACGTTTAAGCTTCTGCGCCTGAGAAAGCGGCAGGGGGCGCGGCGTGGCTTCGGTCGCTTCGACGCGGAGCGGACGAATATCGGTCCAGATGGAATCGCCGAGCCGCTTGACGATGGCTTGCACGCGATTGGGAATCAACGACGGGAGATGATGGGTGGGTAGCATAGAATGATTTTGCGATTAGGTAGGCTTAATGACTCTCCACCAAAAAAGCGGATTCTCTTACTTTTGTCGAGTGACTACTGAATATCCCCCTCCCCACCCGCGAAAATATCGCACACGTAGCTCACCTAGCCCACGCTAGCCTAACGTCCGGCCCCTTTTCGTGGTAGAATCCACCTCATGCCCGAACTCTCGCCGTCCAGCAATCCCGTTGGAGCCATCCGGACAAGAACGAGCGACTGTAGACGTTGGGAGACGTTCGGAGCTCAATCGCAAATTTTATTCCCCAGTTCGTTTAAGTGGACAGTTACCACGCGAATTGCAATGAAGAGTTATTTCATCTTGGTTCCCTTGACCCCTCCGCAAAATACCGCTACCGTTGTCGGGATTTGGCAAGGCGACGATGATGGAAAACCCGTGATGTCGTCGCCACAAACCCACCGGGACGCTCACGCATCCTGGGAACTGGAGAACACGGCACATGAAGGTTGATCCGCGATTTCTCAAAGAGGAAGGCTACGAAGTTTTTCTAGGGAACGAGCTATTGGTCAAAGGTCTACTTGAGACCGAGGGCGGCACGCACCTCTGGACCGGTTATCCCGGCTCTCCCGTCGCCGGATTTTTCGATTGTATCGAATCGATCCAGGAAATTCCCCGCCAGTACGGCATTCAGGCCACAATGGCAAATAACGAAGCCCTTTCCGTCGCGATGCTTAACGGCTCGCAGATGAGCGGCATGCGCGCCATCGCCGTCATGAAAAGCGTCGGCCTGCATGTGGCGGCGGACGCCCTCGCGCTCGGCAATCTCGGCGGTGCACATCCCGAGGGTGGCGTGGTCGTGGTCAGCGGGGATGATCCGTGGAGCAGTTCCACCCAGGTCCCAGCCGATTCGCGTTATCTTTTCAAGCATCTCTACATGCCGATTCTGGAGCCGAGCACGAATCAGGAAATCAAGGATTGGATTGATCTCGGCTTCAAACTCTCGCGCGAGTCGGAGCTCTACATCGGCTACCTCATCACCACCCACCAAGCCGATGGCGGCGGTTCCGTGCAAGCGCGGCGCAATCACTTTCCGCGCGTCAACACGCACAACAAATTCTCCATCGACACGACCAAGGTCGATTTCGAAAACAAGGTTCTGCTGCCGCCCCGCACGTGGCGCAAGGAACAGGACTTCGAACGCCGCTACCAACTTCTCTGGCAGAGCGCGGAAAAATACGGCATCAACCGCACCGTCCTTCCAACCAAACCCCTGTCCGCCGGAAAGAAATATCCCGTCGGCTTCGTCACCTCTGCCCTCGCCGCTTCCTATCTGGAGCACGCACTCGGAGAACTCGGTCTCAATGGAGAAGTGCCAGTGCTCAAGCTCGGCGTCACCTTTCCGCTGAATCCTAAATGGATTTCCGATTTCGCCGCGCAGGTGGAAATGCTCGTCGTGGTGGAAGAACGCCGCGGTTTTCTCGAGGAACAGATCGCTGTCATTCTCGCCAAGCTTCACAATCACACGCCGCTCTACGGCAAACAATTTCCGTTCGGCCTGAAGGGCTTCCCCGACACGCTCGGGATGAATCCCTCCATCGTACTCAGCCTGATCACGCCGCTGCTGCAAAAGCTCGCGGGCCCCACGCTGCCGGTCGATGCGAAGCGGCTGCAATCCGAACTCGATCTCATCGCGCAAACCGCCAGCTACGAAATCAATCTCGCTCCCCGCACGCCCACCTTCTGCCCCGGCTGCCCGCACCGCGATTCCGCCAGCGTGCTCATCGAGGTGAAAAAGTCATTCATGGACCCCGCCTACATGCAGCGCAAGCATCGGCGCGAACCGGTCGACCTCGTTTTTCACGGCGATACCGGCTGCTACACCATGCTCATGTTCGAGCCGACGAAGGACCTCATGCACAACTACAGTGGCATGGGATTGGGCGGCGGCACCGGCCTCGGCATCGATCCTTTCATCACGAACAAGCAAGTCGTCTTCATGGGTGATTCCACCTTTTTTCATAGCGGCCAGATCGCCATTTCGAATTCCGTCAAGAACGGGCAGGACATCACCTACATCATTCTCGACAACAAGACCACTGCCATGACCGGCCACCAGCCCACACCCGGGCTGGAACTCGACATCATGGGCAACCCCACGTTCGTCCAGAGCCTCGACAAGATCATCGAGGCAATGGTGGAACAGCAGCAGGTCGACGTCATCCGCACCAACCCCGAGCAGCGCGACCAGTACCGCTCGCTCCTCGAGGAAACCATTCTGCGCAACGGCGTCAAGGTCATCGTAGCGGACAAGGAATGCGGCATCACGTTCCACCGCCGCCGCAATCGCGCGGAACGGGCCGAAGCGAAAAAGAACGGCTTCGTCCGCACCAAGAGCTACATCAACATCAACACCGATGTCTGCGAGAATTGCCTCGAATGCACCCGCGCGACCGGTTGTCCCGGACTTACTTTTGTCGATACCAATTTCGGTCGCAAGGTGCAAACCGATCTGTCGTGGTGCGTCACCGACACCGCCTGCACCAAGATCCACGCCTGCCCTTCGTTCGAGGAAATCACCGTCGTCCGCTCGCAGAAACCGCTCTCGCGATTGGAAGATCTCCAGCAAACCGAATGGCCCGAGCCCAAACCACGCCGCTTCGATGATCGCTGGCACATTTACATGGCCGGTGTCGGCGGCATGGGCATCGCCGTCTCCGCCGCCACGCTCGTCCGCGCCGGCCATCGCGAAGGATACGACGTCATCATGTGCGACAAGAACGGCCTCGCCATCCGCAACGGCGGCGTCTACTCGCAGATTACTTTCCTCGAGCGGGGCGAGGCGGAACGCGTCTCGCCGCTCATTCCCTACGGCAAAGCCGATCTTATTCTCGGTATCGACATTCTGGAAGCCGCGCGCGGTCTCGATCCCGCCGGGAACCAGCGCGTGGGCAGTCCGGCCCGCACCGCCGCGATCATCAACAAGGCCAAGACCCCGACGATCCTCACGCTCCTCGGCAAAGACGACTTCTGCGTCGATTCCATCGAGGCCGACATCCGCAAATATACCAACCCGAAACATTATTTCAGCGCCGACATTTCCGAAGTCTCCGAGCGCGTCTTCGGCTCCAAGATTTACGCGAATATCATCATGCTCGGCGTCGCCTATCAACTCGGCCAACTCCCCTTCTCCCTCTCCAGCCTCGAGTACGGCATTCAGGAAACCATGGGCAGTGCCTCCGCGGAAAACTGGCAGGCGTTCAAACTCGGTCGCAAGATCGTTCTCGACGCCAACAAGACGGCCGCCAAACCGGATACCTATCACAGTGTCGTCGCCGAAAAATCGGATATCCTCCGCCGTACCGGTCGCCACGGCGAACAACTCGCGCGCGACTACTGGGGCATCGTTTCACACGCGATGAACGAGCTTCGCCTCGACGACCTGGAGCAGCAACGCCTGCTCGCCGAACGCATTTACGAGTTGATTCAGTACGATGGCCACGTCCTCGCCCGCGATTATGTGGACCGTCTCATTCGCCTGCACCGCAAGGACAGCGCGGAATTCGGCTATGCCGCCACGCAGGCCGCGCTCTGGAATCTGCACCGCGTCATGGCCATCAAGGACGAGATCTATGTCGCTCATCTTTTGACGAGTGAAGAAAAATACGCCCGCGATCGCGAGCGCTACAACATCGATCCCGAGCTCGGCGACAAGGTGGTCTACCGTCACCTCAACCGCCCCGAATTCATTCTCGGCGCGTGGAAACTTCGCTTCCACATCAAGTCGCAACCATGGATGTTGCGCCTCATGCGCCGCGGCAAGATTCTCCGCAAACTTCTCCCTCTCTGGCATCGCGAGGAAAAGCAATTCCGCGACTGGTATCTCCACATCGCCGAACAATTCTCCATCGACGATCCTGCCGACTACCCGCAGTGGCTCACCCTCCTTCGCCTCCCCGAGGAAGCGCGCGGCTACCGCGAAGTCCGCTACCCCAAGATGCGCGACTGCCGCCAACGCGGCGACGCGATCCTGACGGCAATCACCGGGGCCGCATCCACCAGTCTTCACGTGGCCAACCGCTGAGCGTCAATTCGGCGCCCTAGCCTCTTCATCAAACTACTAAAGCCTACTCGAAATCTTTCGGCGAAAGTGACGTCGCGGCGCGAGCGCCCAGAATCTTCGCCTGCGCCACCACGCGGGCCGAAGTGGTGTCAAAGCGATAGCCGTGACAATTCGGACAGGTGTTGGCCTTCTTGAGCACAATGGATTCGCAGCCCTCGCAGACTTTGTATCCGGAGGGGCTGGCGATGATTTTTGCGGCGCGTTGGGCGCGCTCTTCCATTTCTGGGGATTCCGACATGACGCAAATGAGCTACCTTGCTTTGGCCAACGGTGCAATCCCTAAAATAGCTCCACTGGCGAACGCTTGCCATCATCCGTCGAGCGTTGCGCGGCCGCTTCCCTCCCAAGCGTGTCGATGCGCAGGCGCATGACCTGATCATCCAGCGCCTTGAATTTGGTCAGCGAAAACTCATCCGGCTGGACCAATCTTTTCTGCAAGGCGTGAACCCGCTCGCGCGCGGGATCGGTCACGGCGGACGGCAACTCGGAAAGCACCTTGGCCGCTTCGCGAATCAATTCCGTCCGATGGCAAAGCAGCATCAGATCGTTGCCCGCCTCGAGCGCGCGGCGCACCGATGTGGCAAAATCGCAATAGTTGATCATCGCGCCCATGTCGAGATCATCGGTCATGACGCAGCCTTGATAGCCCCACTCGTTGCGAAGAAAGTCAGTAATGACCCGTTTTGAAAGCGATGCGGGCGGCAGACTATCGTCGAGATCCGGATAGACCGCATGGCCCATCATGATGGTGTCGAGCTGTGGTAGCAAGGCACGGAACGGCAGCCACTCGGTCTTCTCCAACTCGGCCCGGGTGCGATTGATTCGAGGAAGCTCATGGTGCGGATCAACCCCCGCTGCGGAATAACCGGGAAAATGCTTGCCGCAGCTCAGGATGCCCTCCGCCCGCATGGCGTCATTGAAGGCGCGTACATTGGGGATCGCTTCCTCCGGGGTGCGGCCATAGGTGCGGTTCTTCAGCGAATTGTCCGCTTCGTCATCGAAGGAAATATCGAGCACAGGACAAAGGTCCAGATTGAAACCGAAGTGACGCAGGAGCTGGCCCGTGAGCGCCCCATGCCGCGCGATCAGGGAGAGATCACCCTTGTCGCGGAGTTGCTTCGCGCTGGGCGGTTCGGACCCGATTTCCTTGAGGCGGGAGACGCGGCCCCCCTCCTGATCGATCGTGACAATCGGCTCATGGTGAACCAGGGAACGCAGGTCGTCGATCAGCTTGCGGAGCTGCTCCGGCGACTTGATATTGCGGCCAAAAAGGATGAACCCGCCGGGTTGGCTCTCGCGAATGGAGGCCGCCGTGGCTGAATCCAGTTCGGTACCGGGCACGCCTTGAATGACAAAGATTCCACCAGAGGAAAGATCAGACATGATGTCCGCCATTGTTCATTTCCGGGAGCCTCTTGCCAATGGTAAAATCGGTCTGGCCCATCGCCCAGACGAGTTTTTCAACAACCTGCTAGAGCTTTAACAGCGATTACGGTATTGTCTTTGCAAGATTCATGCCCCTCTTTTCCGCTCATCAACGGCTTTTGTGGCTGCCTGTTGTAGGCACACTCTTGTGCGCCTTGATGCTTCAGCCTGTTGCCCTCGCCGAAAACAAACCGCAGCAACTACGCAGTGATGATGGCCAGATCATTGTCGAATCGCCCGATGTGCAATTGACCGCTGCCGTACTCGCCACGGCTGCAGATACACGTAAACGTCTGACGCCGATCCTTGGACTCGCCCCAACCGGCACGAGCTACTTCTATGTCCGCGTCATTCCGGCCGACCCCAACAAGGAATGGCCCCAACCCTATCTCGCCGCCATGCTGCGCGGGGATCAGCTCGACTTTTCTATCGTGTTGCGCGTTCCCGGTCCACGCGTGACGGAGGAGTTCGCCCGTTGCGTAACCCTTGTCTGCCTCTACGAGAAGATTGTTTCCAACAACACCTCCTTTCACGAAGGCGACAGCCTGCCCGCATTACCGCTATGGTTGAGCGAGGGAACCTTCCAGGTTCTGCTCTCGGGTGAAAATCGGGATTGGGAGCGCGTCGTCAGCCGTGCCAAGAAGAATCACAAAGCTCCTAGTCTGGAAACCGTTTTGCGCTGGAATGAACTCAGCTCGGATTCGATCGAACGTCTTTGGCAGCAAGCCTTCAGTTACTATCTTGTTTCCTCTTTGACACGCCCGGGAGCACCGCGGGAGGCTTTTCAACAATGGCTGCTAACGACCGACTCCAGTCCGGAGAAAAACTACACCATTCCGCCGTCCTCGCTCATGGGAGATGAGTTCGCCTGGCGCGCGCAGCTTCAACGCTCCATTGATCGCAGCCGCGATCTCATTTTCAGCTGGGATGTCACCGCCGATGAACTGGACAAGGCCATGAGCATCACCCTGCCCGCCTCCGGCAAGAAAGAGGAAATCAACACCACAATCGATGAACTTAAATCGTATAAGGGACATCCCGAACTCGTGGAAACCGTAAAGACCAAGATCACCGAATTGACTGAATTGCAGGCTCGTTCGAATATCTTCTGGCAACCCACCCTTGGTTACTACAACGCGGCGCTCATGTCCCTGATCAACATGCGGCCTCCACCCAAACCAGCCGGATCAAAGCCCTCCCGCGGAACAAAGGACTTTGGCGCCGACGCCATACCGGCCAAGGCAGACTACACGGATCTGATCGCCCTTGCCAGGCAGGCTCGCGCCAGCAACGAAAAGCAGCATGAATTGCTCAGCGACTACCTCAACTGGGTGGTCGTCACCAAGGCGGCCGGCGAGCAAGGCTCCACCTTCGCATCGTATTACGAGCTCCACCGCAAACTAGAAGACTTCCGCCCCGGTCCGAAGAATGCACTCGGCCACAACGTGCTCAAAATCGAGCGAGCAGCTGCGGCTACAGCAAGATGATCTCGGCCTGAAACGGTTGCCCCGCCGTGGCAGTGAGGATCCCCACACTGGCAGGAGCTCCCTTATTGGCCTTGCCTGCCGAACCCGGGTTAAAAAGATGGACGCCTCCCTCCATGACGTTGCACTGCCGATGCGTGTGACCAAACAACAGCCAATTCGTTTCCGGCGGAATGCGCGCGGGTTGAATGTGCACCAAATGGAAACTCTCCCCCGAGCGCTCCAGTTGTCGCGTATACGGGTAATCGAGCGTGAAGTCGTTATTGCCGAGCACTACTTCCAGCTTCGGCGAGATCGCGCGCAGCTCGTCCAAGATCGATTCCTTGCACACATCGCCAAGATGCCAGATTTCGTCCACACCCGCAAAAATGTCCGCCACTGCGGCTGGCCAGCGGTCATGCGTATCCGCTATCACCCCGATGCGATAGGCCTCTGATTTCTTCTTCATCACGTTAGAAGCTTGACATGGGTCGCCAATCTCGCAACAAAAACAGTATGGGTAAACAATACAACCGTGTCCTAAAACGTCGTCGTCGTGAATCGTATATCAAGCGCAAGAAGGAAGCCAAAAAGATTGCCGCAAAGGTTTAAACTTTTCTCGATGGAATAGATGCCATGCCCGCGCCACGCCATTATCTGCTGGTCGACGGGCATAGCGTCATTTACGCCTGGCCGGAGTTGAGACAACTTCATCAAACTAAACCGGCTCAGGCGCGACTTCAACTGGTCTCCCTCCTACAACAATTGCAGGATAGCTCCGACTGGCGCGTCACCGTGGTCTTCGATGGAAGATTCGGTACAACGCCTGTCCGTCGGCAGGGAGACCTCGTTGAAGCCTATTCCACCGCCGATGAAACAGCTGATAGCATCATTGAACGACTCACCAGTGGCTCCGGCAAGGCCGAACAAATTCTGGTCATTACCGCCGATACAGCCGAGCAACATACGGTCGAATCCCTTGGGGCCGAGTGCGCTTCTCCTGAATGGCTGGAGCACGAATTGGAATCGCAAAACCTTTCGCTGCAACAATCCCTGCAGCAAGTTCACCGTCAGGCAAAGTGGTCGCAATAAATTATTTTAATAGCATCCGCTACTTTCATTTTACTTTTTTAATAAGCTTATTATTATAAAGAAGATTGACAGGTGATTTAGAAATAATCTAATTTCGCTAAGTCGTTATAAATCAAGATAAATACTGGAGTTTCTAATGTCTGGTGCTTTAAAAGCATTACTCGGAATCGCAGCGGCAGGAGCAATCGTTTCGGCCACATTCGCTTTCCTAATTGTTGGTAAAAAGAACGATATTGCCGCAGAACGCGATACCGTGAAGAGCAAGCTTCAAACCAAGGAAACTCAACTTAAAAAGTTTGAGACCGATTTGAAGGCGAAGGAGTCGGCTCTCTCTGAAAAAGAATCGCAATTAAGCGCTGCAACGTCCAAAGCGGAATCGCTGCAATCGAGCCTTGCTTCGGCCGAGAAAAAGGCAGCGGACCTCGACTCGAGCGTGAAAGACGCCAAGGCCAAGGTGGCCGATGCGGAAGCCAAAGTACAAAAAATCAATGCAGCCCTCGGCGGTGAAGATCCGGCAACGATCAAGGCCCGTGCACTCAAAGCTCAGGAAGAGCTGAATGCTGTACGCTCCGAGCAACGTATTTTGCAAGACCAATTGCAATCAGCCAATGCCGAAGTGCAACGCGTCACCCTGCAGTTGCGCAACGTCGGTACAGGCACCCTGCCCCCCGGCATCACGGGTAAGATCGAAACCGTCAATAAGACATGGAATTTTGTCGTTCTAAACGTGGGCGACAAAGATAACGTTGTACGCAATGGCGTTCTGATCGTCTATCGCGGCAATGAGTACATTGGCAAGGTCAAGGTGGTCTCCACGGAAGCCCACACTGCCGTCGCCGATATTTTGCCGGAATGGTCAAAAGGGGATATTCAAGCTGGTGACGATGTGCTAAACTGATCGTCGTTATGCGTTTTCTATTCCTGTTGTCCTTGATGGCTGTTTTGATTACGGGCTGCGCGTCTTCGGAAAAGCCGGCCGATGGTACGGCATCTGATAATACGCGCCCTGTCTCCACGATTCCGTGGAATCGCCCCCAGAGTTGGGAAGGTGGCGGCGCTCTCGGTGGCGCGATGGGGAAATAAAATTCGCGTCGTTCATGGGACGCTTTGCGGTTGCGAAGCGTCCGTTTTGCCAAAGTCTTTAGGTGGTTCGGCTTGAAGTAAGTTGCCGTAAACCTTCGTAAACCGTGGCGGCCACAGCCGTGGCTAAATTCAAACTCCGCGATTGGGGATTCGCGATCGGCAATGTCAGGCAATGGGCCTCATTGGCCTCGAGCAAGGATTCGGGCAAGCCCTTGGTTTCGCGTCCAAACACAAGGAAATCCCCTTCCCGAAAAGCCGCCTCCCAGAGAGTACGCTTCGTCTTGGTGGTGAGATACCAGAACCGCCCACCGGGATGCTCCAAACTCAGCGCTTCGAACGACGGCCATGCGCGCCAGACACATTGCTCCCAGTAATCCATGCCCGCCCGCTTCAACGTTCGGTCGCTTAACTCGAAACCTAACGGCTCAATCAGATGCAGTTCGCAACGGGTCGCCGCGCAGAGACGAGCGATGTTGCCTGTATTGGGCGGAATTTCAGGCTCCACCAGTACCACACGCAGTGGAGCATTCATGATGGGATCTTCGGATAATACACTTTCGCCAGATACAGGCCGCAGGCGGGGGCCGATGCCGGAGCCGCACTGCGATTGCAGGCATCACGTGCTGCCTTAAATTGCTCCACACTGATTCGCCCCTGCCCGACCTTGACTAATCCTCCAACAATGTTGCGAACCATGCGATAGAGAAATCCATCAGCTGTAATCGACACATGAATCATGGCCCCTCGCTTGCTCAGAGTTAGTTTCTTTACGGTGCGCACCGTCGTTTCGCGCTCATAACCAGGATTACTGGTGAATGAGGCGAAGTCATGCTTTCCAACGAGTAGCTTGGCCGCGCGGCGCATGACCGCCAGATCGAGCGGTCGCGGCAGATGCCAGCAGCGGTCGATGAGAAAGGCGCTGCCCACCGGTTCGTTCAAAATGTGGTAATGATATGTTTTCCCCAACGCATCGAAACGTGCGTGAAACTCCGGCGGCACCAAACGTGCCCGCCGAACGCGAATCGTAAACGGGAGATTGGCATTCAACGCACGCGTGAGCACGCTCGCATTGTGCAAGCGCGGGGCTTGAAAAGAAACCGGCTGTCCCAGAGCGTGGACTCCGGTATCAGTACGACCGGAAGCTTGTGCGCTGATGGGACGCTTCCAGAGTTTGGCCAAAACTTTCTCGATGGTTTCCTGCACCGTCACCTTGCCGGGTTGTTGCTGCCAACCACTGTACGGAGTGCCGAGATATTCGACGATCAGGAGATGTCCTTGCAATCCCTCGAACGATTTAGTGTGGCCTGGCTTGCCCCGGGAAGACTTACTCATGCGATCACTCCGCAGGATCGGCTTCTTCTGGAAGCCCTGGGAGATCGAGTGGCATGGAATCCAGATATGACTGCAACAAGACCGCCGCGCTGGCGCTGTCGACAAGTTCGCGTTGTTGGCGTGTGTTGCGACCGGCATCGTGCAATTGCTGGCTCGCCTGCACGGTGGTCAGCCGCTCATCCAGTGGCTTGATCGGCACAGCGACTCCCGCCGCTTTGAGTTTTTCGACGAAATCCTGGACCAATTGCGCGGAGGGACCGTAGGAGCCGTCCATATTGCGCGGCAAACCAATCACGATCAACGTAACGTTCTCGCGCTTGATCCAGTCATTGATGATGCCCTTGATCTTCGGAAAAGCCTGATTCGGGATGTACGGTTGGGGCGATGCAAGCGTTCGCGTCGCATCACTCAGGGCGACACCAATGCGCTTGGTTCCATAATCGAGGGCGAGAATTTTCATGGCAATACGCAGACTTTAGGCAGAGTGAATGGCCTCAGCCAAGGGACGGGCAAAGGCTTCAAGTTTAGCGGTCAAATCGGGTAGTTTTCCCCATTCTGCCACTTTGCTGACGAGAGCGCTGCCAATTACCACTCCATCCGCCAGATGCGCGACCGTCGCGGCCTGCTCCGGCGTCGAGACTCCGAAGCCCACGCAAATGGGCAACGCCGCATGTTTACGAATCAGATCCACCTGCCCCTGAATGGTCGTCGAGACACTTGTCTGCATGCCTGTGACGCCTTCTCGCGAGACGTAATAGATAAATCCCGAGCTGATTCCGGCAATGGAAATCACTCGGCTTTCCGGCGTCGTGGGCGCAATTAACGTAATGCGCTTGAGTCCGTCACGGGTGAAAAAGTCAGCTTTCGTTTCTTCCGGAGGCAAATCAAGGATCAAGACCCCGTCAACACCCGCACTCGCTGCTTCCGTCTTGAACTGATCCAGACCGAAGTGGAACAGCGGATTTAAGTAAGTGAAAAGCACGATCGGAATTTGGGACGTCTGACGGATCTTTTTTACCGAAGCGAAAATACCCGCGAGTGTCGTACCTGATTCCAGCGCGCGCTGGGCGGCCAGTTGATTCACCACGCCGTCTGCCACTGGATCGGAGAATGGCACGCCGAGTTCGATAATATCCACTCCAGCTTTTTCCAAGGCTAAGACGAGGCCGGGGGTTTGATCCAGATGTGGATCTCCCGCCGTGATGTAGGCGACAAACGCCTTCTTTTTCTTCTGCTTTAACTCCGCAAACGTGCGGTCAATACGGTTGTCCATGGCTTATTCCTGCAAAAATCCCGAAAGACCGATGATGCGCAGACCTTCCAGAGTGAGTAAAGGATTTACCGATACGATTTCCGGCATGCCCTTCGCGATAATCTCAGCCTGCCCCCCCGTAGCCACCACGCGCATCCGACCCAAAACACCCATCTCGCGTTTGATAGCCAAGAGGATTTCCCGCACAAGACCGCGATAGCCGATTACAGCGCCGACCTGCATGGCTTCAACCGTATTGCGTCCAATCGCCCGGCGCGGCTCCTTGACTTGAACACGTGGCAAGAGGGCCGTGCGTTCATGCAGATAATCGGTCATCGCGTTTAGCCCCGGCGCGATCACGCCTCCACAGTATGCGCCGTGATGATCCACCACGTCGAATGTCACCGCAGTACCGAAATCCACCACGACCACAGGCCATCCGAATAGTTGTCGCCCTGCCGCCGCATTGGCGAGACGATCCGCACCGATCTGTGCGCGCTTCATGTAAGTGATCGGAACACCAATGCTGGCCGTACCGTGGACATTGCCCAAATCCTTGGCGTAGACCTTTTGCGCCAACCGGGTCCGTTTAGGTACCACGCTGCCCAGTACAAGCTTATGCTTGGGATAAAGACGTTTTAATTCCCGTAGAAACGTCGTGGTAACATTGCGTGTTGGCAGTCGATGCAAAGTTCCCAGCTTGCCACGCTTGACGACTGCGTATTTGGCGTAGGAGTTACTGATGTCCATGACCAGAAAGGGATCATGGGATGCGGCAAGAGTGGGAGGCGTGGAGCGGGACATAAAAAATCAAGCGCGGCTGACCTGAACATCACTGACTTGTCCAGGCGTACAAGTTACCAGTAGCTGTATGGGACGGCAACAAACCGTACAGTCCTCGATAGTGGAGTGATCTCCCTCCGAAGTATCGACAGTACTCGTGTAGACCGCACCGCAATAGGGACATTCGATTTCGACTTCTTGAATCATTACAGAGGTTGGTTTTATGCTATCTTACGGAGAAACCGAATTAATTCCATGATGAAAATTGCTTCTGCCCTCCTCTTGCTCGGGCTGCTCGCACTCCCTGTTTCGACGCGCGCGGACGAAGCTGAGGCCATTCGCGCCGTCTTTACGAACTTTCAACACCACCTGTTATCTGGCGACACCGTTAAAGCTTCGGAAGCTCTGGCACCTTCCGTAATCGCTTACTACGACAAGCTCAAACCTCTCTCCGCTAATAACTCTCCCCTGCCCACAAGCACCCCACCCGTAGACCGTCTCATTGTCGAAGTCCTTCGGCAACGCGCCGGAGCTCAGGCGAGCAAGCAAAGCCTCGCGGAAATGGCGGCGGAAGGTATCCGTCAGGGCTGGATTAAATTGGATGGACTGGAGGACATCCAGATCGGCACCGTTTCAATCACAGGCAATACCGCCACCGCGGGCCTGATCGTCAAGCAAGAGCCCACCAGTTGGGGCATCCCGTTCCTGAAAACTGCCGCGGGATGGAAGATGGATCCCCTCGCCTTTTACAAGATGGGCGATTTTCTACTCAAGGCGGAAACAGCACGCAACGGGTTCGACGAGCAAAAGACGATTCATGATATCGTCGCGGCCCTCCCCACGAAGAAGAAAATTTAAGTCATCAGCCCGAGGTGGGAGCGGCTGTCGACGGCTTCTTGTCGTAGAAAATACGTACTCCGGCATGTTGGTGCCCAATGAGTTCAGCCGCACGACGTAGCGCATTGCGGGTGGAAAGATTGGGATTGCCCCGCGACACGCGAAAGATGTTGTCCTTGCCAAGGATTTCAAGAAGTCCCGAATTGCGCAACACCCGGTAGACATCGCGCTCCGCGCCGCTGATGAGCAGATGCCGGTCGGTCTCGCGAAGGTATTTAACCAGTTCCGCCAAGGCCATCACACTCGTTGCATCCAGATGGCGGGCATTCTTCAGCCGCAAAATGATCACCTTCAAATTCGTATCGGAGCACACACGGCGAATCTGATCGCGAAAGAGATCCGCCGCACCGAAGAACAACTCACCCTCGACGTGAATGATGGAAATCTGTGGATCGTTTCGGGAAGATCCTTCCCCCAGCTCGGTTAATTGCCCTGAGTCATTAAAGGAATATTCCGCCAGATGCGGCATGCTGGCCTTGCGCAGAAAGAGGACAATCGAAAGTCCCACGCCAAGGAAAATCGCAAAATCCAGCGGTACCAGCAAGGCCGCAAAGAAAGTCGTGAGCAACACCGCCGCATCCGATTTGGTCGCGCCAAGTGCAAATTTGATCGTCTGGAGATCGATCAATCCAAATGCCGTGATAATGACCACCACAGCCAGGGCCGATTGCGGCACATACTGAACCAAGTATCCAATCGTTGGGGCGGCCACCGCACAAAGAGCTCCGCTGATAATGGCCGCCATGGGAGTCATCGCGCCACTGGACCAATTCAAGGATGACCGCGAGGGGGAGCCCGATGCGGGCATGCCCGATAAGAAGCCACTGGCAATGTTGGCCGTACCAAGTGCGAACATTTCCTGATTCACATCCACCGTTTCGCCTGTCCGATTCGCCAGCGTCTTGGCCATGAAGGTGTTTTCCAATGCGGCCAGAAAGGCCAGTGCTGCCGCGCCGCCCGCCAATTGGTGAAACCACGTCAGATTGATCTCCGGCGGCGTTACATGCCACGATCCGAATGGAATCGGCCGAACCATCTCCACATTCCCGAGGTTCGACAGGGCCATGGCCTGCCCCACCACCGCGCAGATCACCAGCGTCACCGCCACGTGCGGCAATTTCGGAAATCGCCTCATAATGTAGAAATAAACTAGGGCGGAGATTGACGATACCCCCAGTGTCCACCAGTCTGTCTGTCCGATTTTGCGAATCGTCACCTTCAGAATACTGTAAAAAGTACTGGTATCGGAGAGCGAATCGGTTACGCCAAAGCCCAGAGTATGATGAAGCTGATTCACGACAATCAGCAGCGCTGCCGCCGTGATATAGCCAATGATGACACTGCGGGAGACGTACTGGGTCAACGTCGCGATTTTCATGAACGCTCCCACGATCAGAAACAAACCCACCATGCAGACGAGCAAGCTCATGCTTGCCAGATTATTGACCATGTCGTTGCTGCCGAGATAGACACTCAACACCATGATCGCGGTGGCATTACTTGGCCCCACCATGGTCAATCGAGAACTAGCAAAGAGCGCCGCTACGATAGGGGCCACCGCCGCGCAATAGACCCCGTATTGCACAGGCAAGCCGGCGATCATCGAATAAGCCATCGCCTGCGGGAAAGCAAGAAGGGCGACATTAATGCCAGCGCGCAAATCGGCCTGAGCCTTGATGCGGTTATAGCCTTTCAGATTCTGGCGGAGCGGAAAAAGCGCTATCGGGCATTGATCTCGCAGATTTTCAAGAATCGCAAAGAACTTCTGTCTAAATAATAACCCGGAATGGGACGCTTCAGCCATGATGAATCGTAAGGAAGACGGTGACGTCTCCATACGAATTTAACGCTACAAGATCCTGCCATTATTGGAAAGAATTTCTCGTCCGGTCATATCTGCGACTTGTCAGCGCCCCGCCAGACGATAGCGTTAGCCCTATGTTGGCAAAACGTGTCATTCCCTGTCTCGACGTTCACGCAGGTCAAGTCACCCGTGGCTTGCAATTCGGCCGCGCGGAAGCTTCCGGCTTGCGCAACGTTGGAGACCCTGTCGAACTCGCCCTGCGCTACAACGAGCAAGGCGCAGACGAAATGGTTTTCTTTGACATCACGGCCAGCGCCGAAGGCCGTAAATCGATGGTAGACGTCATCGAACGCGCCGCAGACCAATGCTTCATGCCATTAACCGTCGGGGGCGGACTGCGGACAGTCGATGATATCCGCACCATGTTACGCGCCGGAGCCGACAAAGTCAGCCTGAACTCCTCCGCCCTGGCGACACCCGATCTCATCCGGGCCGGAGCCGAAGCGTTCGGAAGCCAGTGCATAGTCGTTTCCATCGATGCCAAACGCACTGCCCCCAATCACTGGACTGTTTTCACTCACGGCGGTCGCAAAGCCACTGACTGGGAAGCACGCGATTGGGCCCAAAAAGCAGTGGAACTCGGTGCCGGGGAAATCGTGCTAAATAGCATCGACTCAGACGGTATGAAGGGTGGATACGATAATGATATCAACCGCGCCATCAGCGAACTCGTCTCCGTCCCACTCGTTGCCAGCGGCGGAGCCGGTAAACTGGAACACTTTGCCGAAGCCGTGGAAATCGGCCACGCCGATGCCGTACTGGCCGCCAGCGTCTTCCACTTTGGGACCTTCACCATCAGCCAGGTAAAGGACTACCTTTCAGAGCGCGGTATTTGTGTGCGACGCTAGGCGCTGAGTCACTCAACCTCCAAATCCATTTTCATCAGCCATTTGTCTTTTGAGGCGTCGCCAAATTTCCTTGCCGCCAACGAAAGTCCCCGAGTACTATCATCCCAGTGAAGTGACGATAGTTGAGTATGTCGATTTTGGTCCGCATTGAAAATCGATCTGGCTCCTGAATTTCCCCAAACTCACCCATCGTTAACGATCAGCTCAGGACGAGTGGCAGAGTGGTTGAATGCGGCTGACTTGAAATCAGCTTTACCCTCACGGGTAACGTGGGTTCGAATCCTACCTCGTCCGCTTTCTTTCAAGTTGCTGCGTGGCAACGGAATGCGAACTCCGGTAGTATGAAAAATGGTCGCAATGCGACCAAATTTGCGACCACTTTAGCGACTCTGGCAGAATTCGGCTTTACGCGCCGTAACTCTCCGACTACTCGCTAACCGTCGCCGTCGTGATCCTCCATGCTCATGAGCATAGGAGATTCGACCATGCAAGAAAGATACCGGATGTTTCGCCGCGACGGAGGAAACTACTATATCCGCGATAAAGTCACAGGCCGTTCTGAAAGCCTCGAAACAGCTGACAGGATAACCGCCAAGCAATTACTCGCAGCCCGCAATCAATCGGTCGCTCAGCCTCAGTTAAACCGCTCAATGGCGCGCGCCTATCTCTCCGCGACTTCTCCCGAATTGCTCACCCGAACGTGGGCGGATGTCATGGAGCACTATATCCGCTCGGGTGTGGAATCGACCCGTGATCGCAAAAACCGAGCTTTTCGCAGTCGTCCATTTGCGGCCTTTCGTACCTTACCGCTGATGGATACCGAAGCGATTCACTTACTGTCGGTACTCGAACACAAACAGGCCGGAAATTCCGCACACCACTACTTGCGACGCCTTCACAATTACGCACTGCATCTCGGCTGGCTCTTGGCACCCATTATGGCAGATGCGGCATGGCCGGAAGTTCGCAAAAAGAAAATGGTAGCGATTACTCAAGACGAACATGAGCGCATCATCGACCGCGAACAGAATCCCGAGCGAAAGCTTTACTTTGAAATGCTCTGGGAAACTGGAGGATCGCAATCTGACATCGCCCATTTGAGTTGGAATGAAATTGATCTGGAACATCAAACCATTCGATTTTTTCGGCGAAAACTTGCTGGCAAAGATGGCGGGGACAGTCTGCTACGGATTGGGCCGCGCATTAAAACCCTACTGGATCAACTTCCCCAGCAAGGCTACCTGTTCCCTACCATCCGGCTACAGCCATCCAAGAATCGCTCTGGCTACTTTCGCAAAGCCTGTCTCGCTTGCGAGATCAAAGGGAAAAGCCTCCACTCCTATCGCTATGCGTGGGCACAGCGAGCGCGTGCTGCCGGGATGCCGGAACGTGAAGCCATGAATCACCTTGGGCATCAGTCCCGAGCAATACACGCCGCCTACGCTGGCGGGGCTCAAGTCGCGGTACTGCCCTTGGAATTCTACGAAGCGCAAAAGTTGAAAAACGTGGTGCAGTTCTCAGGAGAAATAAAGGTAAGCTCCATTCCGGAGACAATGACACAGGACTGTACTCGCAAAAAATCCTTGGCATAAATACTTCATGATCATTCCGCCATACTCCGGTGTTAAACTGGTGGAATATCATGACCGTATTGCCTTAAAGCCTATTGAGTGGAAGCGGGAGTTTGTTGGTTTCTGCAAGGTGGATGCGAAAGACAGTACTCCTGTGCTCTGGGAGGGTACGAAGCCATCCTTGCTTAGGCGGCTAGTAGGAAGCGATGTCTGGATTGTTTTACAATGGAATCGCTTCGAGGACGGCTCGGAACAATGCATCAACATGATCCGTATGGCCGACTGCACGGAAGAAGAAGCATACGCAGAATTCAAAAGACATATTCGCTTCCTCAAGATGAGCAAAGAAGAACTCGAAGCATTATCCAAATGTTTCGACGTGCCTGAAGACGATAAAAATTATATAGCCGACAGGTTTCCGGAAGAATGCCCTCCTCCTTATTCCGGTGAGAAATACGATCTTTACCAAGCGCGATTAAAAGTTTTAGCGGGAATGCAGCCCAAAACCGTTGCTTTCATTCAGGAGGCTGACGCCACGAATGATCCCCACTTTCAGAAGAATTGTGAATTCGAAGCAGTATCAGCCTATTACGCAGAGATGGCTCGTTACTGGAAATCCGAAGAAGTTAAAGCATGGCAACGCACCAACCCTATTGCGACTGAGTGGATCAAGGAATTTGCCCGTGTCTTTGAAAAGCCCAGAAAAGAACTCGATCCTGTCGATCATGAGATCGTGTTAAATTGGCTAAATCGCGGTTACAATCTTCTCACTGCCGAGGAGCTTTCCGAAATGATATTTCAAGCTACTGGGAAGAAAATGACTCCAGAAGCCATCAAGAAGCGTCGCGAACGACTCGGTTTAGTGACTAAACGCTCTCCCGGCCCTCGCTCAAATATCTAGCAATAGTCAATAGTTTAGGACGAGCGTCTCCGTCCCTTGTCCCAATCTCCTGTGGAGAGGAGCAAGCATTGGTAGTGTGCGCTTGCAATGAGCGCCAATAATCAGAAGTTTGTTACCCATCTAGAGATAGAGTTTTGCTTTCTGCTCTATCATTATCTTCGTGGGTATATCGAGGAACGGGATTTTTTTGAGATTGCCGAAAAAACCTGTATCAGATCGGGGCATTCGCTTTATCTGAGCCAATTAGACAGCGGCTATTTCATCGAAATAAAACCGTCGAAGCGTCCCAGAATCTGTCTCTATAGAAAGAGAGGTCAACGTGGCGGGGCATAAAAATTTGCGCCCCACTTCCTCTCAGGCGCAAATTTCCGGGGAGGTGCCTTTGGGGGGCTCGCATTCCGGAGTGACAGGGCAAAGCACTGGCGCGACGGATGCGGGGGCTGATCCCCAGAACGAACGCACCATTAAGGAATATGTACCTGCCTCGTGGTTTCATCCAGTGGGGATTTTCAAGGTCCTCCGTCGGATTGAACACCGTCTGCCGAATGTCAGCAACTGCCTGTTTCTTACGTTCACTCTAGCACCGCTCTATTTCTCCAATGAGGAAACGGCCTTCAATCATAGCCGGAATCTACTACGGAAAATGTTCTATAGACTCCGAAAAGGCATTTCCTATGAAGGTAAAAAATACCTGATCAATGCCCCTTACTGCATCAAGGTCGAATTTCACGACAGCGGCTGGGTGCATTATCACGCCATCTTTTTGACCCGCCGTTTCTTGCCCAAGGAATTGCTGGCCGCAATGTGGGATTTGGGTTGGGTGAAAGTCCAACGCATCAACAACGACGATTTTCGTTATCTCCTCAAATACATCACCAAGGCCGATGACTTGCCCGAATGGGTGAAGAAGAAAAGTAGATTGCGAGTCTTCCAATCGTCCAAGGGATTTTTAACCCCACTTCCCAAGCAGGAGAAAAAAGAAACGCTGAGTCCTGCCCAACATCGCGCTTCCTACACCATCGCCGAACGCTTGGAACGTTGGAAACAGATGGGAGTGATACGCCACAAAGGGAAAGCCCAGATCATTCATTTCCGCGTCCCGTTCCGAGACATTTTCGATCATCTGGTCTTAATCGCCGCGCTGGATGGTCGCTACAAAGGCAGAGGCGAAATTACAATCAAACCAGAGGAAGGAATCATCATATGGAGTCAAATCCAAATGGAGTTGTTGGAAAAGAAGCAATAAGCGGACTATTCGTTCGTGGTGTCGTCATGTCGAGCGAAGCCAAGGCATTCAATCGAAAAGACGGCACGGGCAAGGTAGTCTGTATCCGGCATGAGCTGGCACTGCAACCGGGGCTTGCCATACTCGAACAGTACCCCGAGCTGAGAGAAGTCAAACTGGAGGGCGATAAAGTCGTCGACTTCCCCAAGTACCCTCAATTCAAGCAAATCACTCTCAAGGTGACTCGCTGGGAAGAACGGGACAAGCGCATGGTCATCAAGGAGGCCCAGTTGATGCCAGCCTAACCCAAGGAAGATGAGGCGGGAACGCCGCGCGCAGCGCGGCCCCCGCCTCTTAACCTTGTTTATACTGCTAATAACTGTCCCGCCTGAATCCCAGCCGTAAGCCGGAAAATTTCCATGAAAGACGATCAACACAGGTTCCTTTCCCTGCTGGGACAATTACCTGCACGTCTCAATGCCGAACAAACGGCATGGGTTCTCAACTGCCAGCCGCATGACATCCCCATTCTCGTCGCCGCCCGTCTTCTTAAACCCCTAGGCAATCCAGCGCCTAATGCGGTCAAATTCTTCTCCGCTTCGGAAGTTCTCGAACTAATTCAAGATCGTCAATGGCTTGTAAAAGTCACTAATCACATTAGCTACCATTGGCAAAAGAAGAATCGGCAAAAAAATACAACTACTGGAACCATGCGGCAATTACCGAATAGTTGCCAAGCCTACGCGTAATTCGATAGTCTTCCCTAATGGGGAACAAGCATACTCCGATAGAGAGCTCGGCAGAAGATAAGTTGGGGCGTGGCTCTTTTGCAGAAATGGTCGCCCGCGGCATCAATGCGGCGCGAACAACAGAAAGCCAAGTATTTGCCATCTACGGCCCTTGGGGGAGTGGGAAATCCTCTCTTAAGCCGCTTGTACTGGAAAAGCTCAAGCAAAAGCAATCTGAAGTCAACTACGTCGAGTTTAATCCCTGGCAATCCGGTAATTCTGACGAAATTACCATCGAATTTTTCAAAACGGTCCGGGAAGGCCTATCCAACTCAGAGAACGCAAGGGCATATATTGCTAACTGGGATGGCTATCTATCTTGCTTGAAAGCAGGAAGAATTGCCGAACGCATATTGAAAGCAACTCCGGCAGGAGGGGCTGTAGAAGCGGTAAAAACAATCGCAGAGGGCTTTGGGGCGAACATTCTGGAAGAACCCACGATAGCCAAACAAAAAGCAACGCTAAAGCAAGCCTTCGAAAGTTTGGAGTCGCCTTTACTAGTCATTATTGACGATATTGATCGTCTCACAACGGACGAGATCTGCACGCTCTTTCAGCTAATAAAAGCCAACGCCGATTTTCCAAAGCTCAACTACCTCCTTCTCTTTGATAGGGAAATAGTCGAACTTGCCCTTAATAAAGTCTCTAGCGATCACGGTAAAGACTACCTTGAGAAAATAGTTCAGTTTGGCTTCACCCTACCTCCAGCTCGCAAAAATCACTTAGATCGAATCTTTTTCGCAGAACTCAAAGACTACTTCCAGATATTTAATTGTTCCGAACTGGTCCATATGGCTAGACTTAGTTCGGTGCATGATGAGGTTATCAGTAACTATCTCACTACACCTCGAAAATTATTTCGATTTCTAGAGGTTGTATACTACCAACTTTCGATTCACAAGGGGGAATCATTTGAGGCAAATCCAGTCGATGTCATTATTTTAGAGTCGATTAAAATGTTTGAGCCAGATGCGTATTCCAGAATTCCGCGATCATGCTCTCGAATAAACGCTAGGCTACGGGAAGATGCTACAGCATTTATAGATGATTTATTGAAAATAGAAAAAAAGCATAATCATGATAGACGAAATTATTTAAATATTCTATTAAGATCCCTTTTTGGTTACAATAACGATGATTTGTACAATCCGCAATGGATCAGAGAAAAGAAAGTGTGCTCTCAGATACATTTTTCTAGATATTTCCATTGCGGTTTAGAGCCAGATGAAATATCGGATTCCGAGATTCAGTATTTTCTACAACTCTCATCTTACAATGAAATAGTTGAACAGCTAACAAAGTATAGCTGCGACAATAAGTTGGAAAATGCGATTTACTTAATACGAGGAAATGCGAAGAGCATTCCATCTTCAAACATAGAGATGTTCACTAGAGCTCTCCTAAATCTAGGAGAAGTTCTTGACCCTATAAGCGGACTCCATTCTCCCCCTGAAATATATTTGGTGCTGATTGGAGCTATTCACGCGGTGCTTTGCAAGATAACGGGCATGAATTCTCGGGTCGACACCTTTGAAATTTCCGCGTCTCAATCCGAGGGATTACGCGCTTCGCTTACGCTCTCAAGAGATATTATATGGTTAGAGCGAGTATATGGGCCACTCTTTGCGCATAATCGATTAGCAACAATTAGACAAGCAATCGTAAAAAAAATTCAATTTATGGCTCAAGACGGATCACTAATTAATCATCCATCATTAAGGGCGGCCCTACTTTCTTGGCTCGAGTGGGGCAATGAAAAAGAGGCTAAGGAATTTGTCGATCTTGAAGTTAAAAAGAGAACGGGACTTCTCCTTTTCCTTATAGCGATGACAGCTTCTCATAAGAATAGTCAGGGTGGCGTGGAGTATTATTTCGACAGAGATTATAATAGGTTGATCGAACCTCGAACACTTCGAGATCAGGTTAATTCTTTGCAAAAAAACAACTTGAGCGAAGAGGAGTTGCGCGCCGTTCTTTGCTTCGAAAAAATACATTCAGGGGATAAAAACACACCTCCGCTTACTTATGCGCAGCTCGGCATGCCTCCACAGTACATAGCCAAAGAGGAATAATTGTAGATATCCAAGATCACGAAAGAATCGTATTCTTGAATCTTCGTTTCAGTGAAATTTTGAATCTCTTACGGGATTCTTGTCTGCGACCAAATTTGCGACCAACTGTTACCAAAAATGCGACTAATCGAGTAGTTCTTGGTTCTCGCAGATTCTGGCAAGTTCTGCTTGATGGCGAGCACCTTAGGAATATAATTCGTCCGCTCTCAAGGCATTGAGGTCGAGCGAATCCTACCTCGTCCGCTTCTTTTCGAAAATAGGAAGGCGAGCATTTCTTCCTAACGTAGCCAGAGGCGACCAAATCGTTCCGGATTTTTATCGTCGACAATACCATCGAAGAGCCTCATTCCTTTGCGGACGTGCGGTACAGACGGATCGACATCTGTCACGGCAATGGAAAGACCGAAGGCGGAGCCTTGCTTGGGCATTTCTTTCAAGCCGAATACTTCCCAGGGGAAGAAGATCTGGTAGTCGGTGATGTTTCCAGTGCGCGACACGTTGGTAACGATGCGCGGCTCGCTACAGCCTACCGGCAGTTCCGGCAAATAGGAGATCCAACGCCAATTCATCGTCTCCTTGCCGTTCCAAGCTACGCCGTATTCAAAGATGCGATGTCCCTTGAGGCCGAAAAGGTCATTGGCTTCCCATGTCTTTTCCACATCGGGATCGAAGCCAAGTTGGATGGAATCCTGCGAGAAAAGCGCTTCGGGACTCTTATCCTGTATATGATTGTCTTCGCGGACCTGTATGCGGAGATGCAGTCCCTGACGATTGTAGGCCGATTGGAACGTGGCGGAGGAATGCGCCGGGTCGGTCGCGGGACCAAATGGACTCCACGCCGTGAAGTCGACCGGAGGAATTTGGTTCCAGTTTGGCTTCTGGCTGTCGGGCAGCAGTCGCGACGAGAGGAGAGTGAAATCCAGCGGCAGCGTTACTCGATCACGATGTTGTCCGTCCCGGCTCTCCACGAGGAGTTTTCCCTGGTAGCGCCGACCTTCCACAAGCCCCTTGAGCGGCACCTGCATGGTGGCCTTCTGGTTGGGTTCAATACGCGTATCCGGCAGGAAAAAATCCGAGGATTTTTCCAGTTTCGCCGTTACTCGAGCCGACAGAGGTTGTGGGGCCCACGATTTGGCGGGAATGGAAAGTGATGGGTCTCCACCGAGCGGCCACTGCAATGCGAGGGTACCCACTTCCAGCGGTGGCACCACTTCCACTGGCTGCGCGTTCCACCCGGCCTCCGCCTTGGCAAGAAGAACGTACTTGCCGTTGGGGGTCTCGGGTTTGGTTTCGATTTTTCCGTCCGCCACCTGAAGTGCGCCGCTGGAAATCCACGAAAGTTTGGGATCGAGAGGCAAGGTATGCGAGGTGCCACGCATGACACGAATTTCTGGAAGCATGGTCGGATCATATGGAACATCACCGCTGAGCGCGAGGAACGTGGGGCTGGCGTTAATGGCCAACTTTGGATTCCTTGGCAAGGCACGGCCCATCATATCTTCCATTCGCGTGACGGCAAATGGCAGGGCTAGTGACTGATCGTGCTGCACATCCCAGATGATCGCGATATAGCCACCGTCTTTCTTGAACAAGACGAGATTCGTGGTGGGGCTGAGTGTGTACCAGCGTCCTTTCGGCTCTGTTCCAGCCAGCCAACGCGCGAGGTTTGAGTACGAGGCATACGCCGGTTTGGGCGTGGAATTCTCGTGAACAATCGAGAAGGAACGCTCTCCGGCATTGGGACCAGACTTGAATGCGAGACAGAAGTAGGTGGAATTTTTTATACCCAGCGCCGCAAGCAGGGTCAGCGAGCGAACGGCATACTGAGCTTGCGTCAGTTCGCTTACCGGCTTTTGCCATGTGCCGGGCAACGTACACCAGCCGAACTCGGTGAGATGGATCGGAAAGCTTGGCTTGCCTACTTTAACCAGCCATTCCTGCAATTCCATGACACGGCGGATGAACTCTCCTTCCGGCTCACTGCCATCCACGTAGGCATGCAGCACCAGTCCATCGAGATGTTCAAGGAGTCCTAATCGGTGAACCGTTTCCAGATCAAGACGCGCCGGGTCTTTGATGCGAATGGTGGAGAAGCCGGGACCGAGAACCTGCACGTCTGGACGCACTTCCTTGATAGCGTCAGCGACAACTTGCTGGAATTTGACGAGATCCTCCTTGACACCCTTCCAAGCCCATTCCGGTTCGTTATAAAGTTCAAAATAGCTGGGGAATTCCGCCCGCTTCGGATGTTCGACGACGTAGGCTTTGACTAGTTGTCGAAGCTGTTCCCAATCGCGCGGCTTCTGAAACGGATTGGCAAATCCCTTTTTCTGATAATCAGCAGGAAGATCATAAATCCATAACGGCAGACCAAACGAAATGACCCCTACGTTGGTGAAGCGAGCTTGCGGGGGCTGTGGCTTAACGGGGCCGGAGATGGACCGTGTCAGGTATTCCTGCGGACTGTCTTTCATCGAAGTCATGTCGCGATTCCAACGCGCCCCTGCCGCCACCACGAGATCTGGATCGCCTTGCACGGTCCATAAGCCAAGAGGTGATTTCATGCGCACTGCATCGTCAAGCAATGGTCCTACAACGGCGGCTGTCGTGGTGAATTTTTCCTTAGCGGATTCGCGCCAGATTTCCGCTTCAATTGCATAGTATCCCTTGCCCACGAGTGGAATCGTGAGATCCCCCACTCCAGCGGCAAGAGGTAGCGTGGTGGCCTTGCCGTTCTCGTCACGCAAGATGACTTTTCCTCCGGTGACAGTCTCGGGATTGGCAAGCCGCAGGGCAAGAGTTCCTTCATTTGCAGTAAAGATATTGCCTTTTACGCCAGAGCTTAATGTGGAGGTCGTTACTGCCGCAGGAGCGGGAGACGCAGCTGGTGCCGAAACAGTCTGACTATATCCACTCACACTGCCGAAAATTCCCAGGACGCCCCAACAAATCAAATCAGGTGCTTTCATTGTGAAAAAATCAAATCAGAATTGAACCGGATTCTCACTGCGCCGGCGTGGGCGCAGGCGTTGTAGCGGCGGCCGGAGCCGACTCCGGCGCTATTTCAACCGACAGGTCATCCAGCCAGAAGGCAGCAGGTGCGTCTGTCGAGGTAACCGCCAGCATGATCATCAAACCGCGCGTCCTCGGATTCAGTGCCCCCGTCCAGCGCACCTCGGTCCACTCTGCATTGAGCGGGATGGCGACCAGCGACTTGGAATCGCCGACCATTTTCAACGTCTTATTGGATTCATCCTTCTCTAAGCCGCGCAGGTGGAGGCTTTTCTCCGCAAGACCCTGGGTGCGGACATAGAAGCAGACGGTAACACGTACCTTCTTGCCCTCATCGGGAGCAGGGATTGCAAAAACATCGGTATGGAGAATCTTCTCGCCCGGCACTGATTCGAGAATCTCCATCTTGAGACAGGCATCACCGGAATGGGAATCCCCCTTTTCAAGCGTGACCACAAACGGTTTTTTCCACCCCGTGGCTGGCGCATACTTGGAGCCAAGTCCTGCGCCCCATTTGGGCAACCACTTGGCGTCAGATTCAAAATCGTATTTGGCCAATAGTTCCTGACCTTGAGTGTGAACGATGAGTGAAAGGAGAGAAAGGAGAAGGAGGATTTTTTTCATAAGCTGGTTTCCTGATCGGGAATTCCCCGGGTAAAGGTGGTGATATTGGTGAGTGCAGAGGAAGACTGTTTTTCTACATGGCCGTCTATATAGAGAACATTGGCATTGGTCTGATGGGGATAATTCATATAGCTCGGATGAGCCAGGTAATACCCTCCCTTGCCGGAACCATAGATTGTCTCCGTAAAGAAAAGAGTGGTAGCAGCCGACAAGGCCCCGATCTTGTAACGACCGTGGTTGTAGTAGAACACATCACTGGGGCCCCACATCGACGAACCTCCCGTGACAAGCCGGATATTGATACCGTAACTGTTCGTGGTCCGCGCCTCCCGACACGTCAGAATCTGATCGGTCAACCCGAAATTGCGCAGATTGAGCTTGGTATTATTGGTCTGATACCACAACGCCTGCGGGACCCAACCGTCGTTTTCCGCCGACCAGGCAGAACTGGACATGTAAATTTGACGAAGATTGGAGGTGCATCGCGTCGTCGCCATGGTATCACGCACCCGGGCCAGCCCGGGAATAAGCAGTCCGACGAGTCCGGCGATAATCGCCACCACTACGAGGATTTCAATCAACGTGGCCGCGCGAGTACGGCGACACAGAAATGAGGAGACTATGAGGGAAGATTCCATAAGCACTCCATATATTGGTTACATTATCGGCTGACAGGGCCGGTTGATTGACGCACCACCACATCCACCGGCAGAAGTTCCTGCAGCGGCTCATGGGCAGCCATTCCGGGAGACGCTGAGTTCGCATCAATTCGTTGCAGCAAGCGCTCGGCCGCCTTGCGTCCGATGGCTATAGGATTTTGCGCCACGGTAGTGAGCATGGGACGCAAATGCCGCGTCGCATCCAGATCACCAAAACCAGTGACCGAGAGATCCTCTGGCACGCGCAACCCCAAGTCATGCGCGGCCGCGAGAACCTGCATGGCAACCGGATCATTGAACGCCACAATCGCCGTAGGTCGCTCCGAGGAAGAAAGCAATTCGCGAGCAATTTTATAGGGCTCGTCGCTACCGTAGTGTTCAACTCCAGGCAGCCACTTTGCATGAATGGCAATACCGTGCCGGATCATGGCTCGCTGAAATCCTTCCAGACGGCTCTGTCCCGTGCTCACATTCGAGAGCTGAAGGTGCGCGATTTTGCGGTGCCCCAGCTTAATCAGATGCTCCGTGACGGCGTCAGCCCCTTCCACATCCTGACTGCCATAGAAATCGTAACGGCAACCGGGCCACATCTGATCAACAACAACGATCGGCCCATTGAAAATACGCAACTCTTCGAGGTACGGATCGGTCGGCAACTCTGCCGGCGGGAACATGAGAATGCCGTCCACACGCCGCTCCGTCAGCGAGCGCAACGCACGCACCCCCTCATTCACGCTCAACTCCCAACTAATGACGATGGGATCGTATTTCGCATGGAAAAGCACATCGAGCATGCCGCTCATGATACGACCACCGAACTCATCACCAAAGTTCCGGCAAGTAAGACCGACCGTCATGCTCCGGCCCTTCTGAATGGCGTGAACAAGGCGATTCGGGCGGTAGCGGTACCGCTCGGCGACACTGAGGATACGTTGGCGCGTGGTACTACGCACACCAGGCTTGCCACTAAGAGCCTTGGAAACCGTACCGATCGAAACGCCGCATATGTCCGAAATGCGATCTAACGAAATTATTTGATTTGATTGATCTAAATTTGACATATTTGGAAAATACTTTCGTTAATTTTTATTTTTTGTTTATCTTGCTTTTTATAAGCATGTTATGAGTAAAGTTTAGATTAAAAATTGATTTATAATAAAAGTATTGTCTTTTATTGATAGAAAGTCAAGTATAACTGCAATAATTCTAATCGCATCGAAAGGCCAATACATGAATGCTTCAAAAGTCATATCGAATCGGCACCCTTCTTTTCTGAAGGGTCTCATTGCCTGTCTGACGCTCGGGATGGGTCTCGTCCTTCAACCGGGGTTCGCTGCCACGACCGTCGTGAGCGATTCTTTTGCGGACGGTGAACGGTCGACGCAAA
The DNA here is from genome assembly GCA_017849585.1 of Verrucomicrobium sp. Classification (GTDB taxonomy): domain Bacteria; phylum Verrucomicrobiota; class Verrucomicrobiia; order Methylacidiphilales; family UBA1321; genus UBA1321. The sequence continues at coordinate 4,068 of JAFIGT010000030.1, read as the reverse complement.
ATCTGCCCAATTCCGCCACATGGTATCAGTTGGGCTCTGCCACGGGAACGGTCAGCGCCACCACGGGATACACCATCAGCCCATCAACTGCCGGCAATGCCTTCATCACGGTAAGTTACTTCACGCCCACTACGCTGACCATTGGCTCTTCAATCACCCTCACCTTCTCCGTTACCGACACGATTACCCCGGGAGCCGCGTCGGCACGACAGGGGCTGCGCTTCGGATTGTTTAATTCAAATGGAGTGACCCCGGGCAGCAACTACTTGACGGGTGATACAACAACTCTGACCAATAGCGCCTTTACGCACTACACCGGCTATGCGGGGTTCTATTCGCTCCAGTCGGCGCTGGATCCGAGCGGCATTGCCATCTCCCAACGAGACGGCGTCTCCCCCGTTTTGACGAACTCGCTCTTTGGCGGCACGAGTTACTCCACCCTCGGTTCGTTGTCGGGTAGCGCAGCCACCTCGACGGGTACAACTTATGCCGTCAGTCTGACGTTGCAATATGTCTCCGCCACCGAAATGGATATCACCCTGATCGCCAACGGCAACACAGTAACCCGTACCACATCGAGCATCATCTCCACCTTTGATTCCATCGGGCTGTTCTCCAGCGGATCAAACGGAGATATCACCTTTGACAATATTACCGTCACCGTTGTCCCCGAGCCCAGCACGGTCGCCTTGCTGATTCTCTCCCTCGTAGGTGCCATTGTTCTATGCCGGGAAAAGAGACGGAATGGATCCCTCGCTTTGGCGTAACTTTAAACGAAGCATTCGTCCAGGCTGCAGAGTGCGGTGGAAAAATCCCGCACTCTGCTTTGCCGTTTCTAGGAAACCACGGGGACCGGGCCTTATTTCAGAGCACATTTTATGAATTCTCATCCCCTCTACACACACCAACGCCAGATTCATCTGGACTTTCACACATCCCCCTTCATTCCGGATGTCAGCATGGAATTCGACGCCGAAGACTTCGCCAAGACAATGGAATCAGCCCATGTCAACAGCGTCACCATTTTCGCCAAGTGCCACCACGGCCAATGCTACTACCCAACAAAAACGGGAGTGCAGCACCCGGCGCTCAAGGGGCGGGATCTCCTCGGCGAGATGATCGAAGCGTTGCACCGTCGCGGCATTCGGGCACCGATCTACACCACCGTCGGGTGGGAAGAAGATGTTGCAGCCAAACATCCCGAGTGGCGACAAATGCGCGCCGATGGTACCTTTGCCCGTTGCGGCAATGCCGATCCCTCCCTACCTCCACATCCCGGCGGCTGGCACTACAACAACTTCCTGCATCCGGATTATCAGGATTACATCGAAGCGCACGTGCTGGAGATCCTCTCGAACTACCCTGCGGATGGATTATTCTTCGACATCCTCCTCTTCGATCCCCAGTCATGCTGGAGCGAGTCGAGCCTACGCTTTCGCGAGCAACACGGACTTATGGCACACGATTCCGCCACCCAAGCCCGTTTCGAGTGCCTTGCCCAGACGGCATTTGCCCGGCGCTTCACAAAATTGATCCATGATCGTAATTCCGCGATCACGGTTTTCTATAATTCCACTAATCCGATCTACATCGATGCCACGACAGGCGTGCGGACGCGGCATTCGCTGCAAACACACTGGGAGCTGGAGTCCCTGCCTTCCGGATTCTGGGGCTATCAACACTTCCCACGCCTCGCCCGCTCGCTCGGCAACTGGGGTAAGCCGTGGCTCGGGATGACCGGTCGCTTCCAGAAAATGTGGGGTGACTTCGGCGGATTGAAGCCACAGGCGGCCCTCGAATTCGAGTGCTTCCGCACACAGGCTATGGGCGGAGCCAATTCCGTCGGCGATCAACTCCCGCCGCGCGGCCGACTCGATGCCGGAGCCTATCGGTTGATTGGTTCCGTCTATAAACAATGCGAGGCCGCCGAGTCCTTTTATCTCGGATCGAAGGCGATCTTCGACATTGGAATTCTGACCCCCAATGCAGCGGATGGAGAGTCCGCCGCATGCGACAAATCGCTCGAAGGAGTGGTGCAAATGTGCGAGGAATCGCACTACGACGCCGCCGTGCTCGACGATGCCAGCCCACTTGATGATTATCGATTATTGATCCTGCCCGATTCCGTGAGCGTGACGCCGGCGTTAAAACGAAGCCTGGATCTCTATCTGGCGCGGGGCGGCAAAATCATTTTCTCCTCGGTCAGCGCATTCACCCGTGAAGGAACCTGTGAACTTGCTGACATCAAACTTAAGTGTGTCGGACCGGTAACGCTTTATCCCACATACTGGCGCGCTTGCGAGTCCTTCTCTCCAGATCTTGCCCTCAGCGACCGTGTCGTGTATGCCTCTGGACACAATGTCGAAGCAGGAAGCGATGTGGAGGTTTGGGTGGAACGTGTCCTGCCCTATTTCCGCCGAACCGATCTGACCTTCTCCTCGCATTTTCAAACGCCGCCGCAAGCGAACTCCGACAAGTACGCGGCAGTACTCGGAGGAGCCAATTTCTGTTATTTCGCCGACCCCATCTTTCGCGAATACAGGCAATCGGGAAACATCGCCGTACGCGATGGCTGGCGCGCCGCCATGCAACGCTTGATCGGCGCTCCCCACTTTGGCTCGGGCTTGCCTACCACAATGCTCACCATCCCACGCCGAAGCGGGCCAGATTTGCTGCTGACCTTGCTACATTACATCCCCACACGCAAGGCACTCGATATCGACATGATCGAAGAGCGCTCCAGCTTTGCAGGCGAGACCCTCAGGTTGTCAAAGCCTGCCCAAGTCATTGATTTCGAAACCAATCTTCCTCTACCCGTCCGGGACGATGGATCAATCCTTCTACCCGCAAAAAAAGGCCGACTACTATTACGCGTTCCTAATTACTTCCAATAAAGAATGAATCAACTCGCCGCCGCTTTCCACGATCTCCGAGTTAACAACCAGATCAGAGCAAATGCGAGCGGATGAAGAAACGTCATCGCGTAAAAGCACGGCGTATAGGAGAAATGACTGATGGCCCATGTCACGCCCTGGTTCATCGCGAGCCCACCCAATGCACTGCCCGCACCGATGAATCCAAACGTCGTGCCCAGAATCGGACGCGGCACGAGATCGACGATATAAGTACTGAGACTACCCAGCCAGGTCGTGTGCGCAAAGGCAATCAGCATCGCCACCGCAAAGACCCAAAAAAGGCTGTTACTCAGCGCGATTATCGGAGCGAGTGGGAAGAAAATCACCGCAAATCCCATCACGCACCGTCGTGCCGCCAGAGCCTCCAGCCGACGCTTGATCAACCAGGCGGAAGCAAATCCGCTGAAGAGAAAGCCAATGTCCGCCGCGAGATAAATTTTCCAGGTTTGCGCAAGATGCTGCTGATCAAAATCGCGCGCGCTATGCAGATACTTCGGCAACCAAAAGAGGAAAAAATACCAGACCGGATCGGTCAACATACGCGCGGCCAATAACGTCCATACCACCGGACTCCTCACAATCATCCGCCAGACTTCAACTCCACGCAAAGCGGCCGTATTCTCCTCATCCGATGATGAGCCCAAATCCTTCAAATGATCGCGCTCTTTTTCCGTGATCATGGGATGCTGGTCGGGTGTACGATAGAAAAGCAGCCATCCAACCGCGATCGTCAACGCTAGCACTCCTGTGCAGATGAACGCGGCACGCCAACTGTAACGGCTCGCTACCCACAAAACCAGGACGGGAGCCAACGTCGCGCCGATCGCGCTTCCCATGGAATAAAGACCAACAACGATGCCACGCTCCTTGGCCGGAAACCATTCTGAGACAACCTTCGGCGACGTGGAGTAGCCACCTGCTTCACCAAGCCCGAGGAAAAAGCGCGCGACACCGAGCATCAGTACGGATGCCGCCAGTCCCGAGAGCATGTCTGCCGCGGCCCACACAACAAGGAAGAGAAACAGCGCGAGACGCGCTCCCAGCTTATCTACCAGCCAGCCGGAAATAAAATACGAGACCGCGTAGGCGATGAGAAAGACACTGACGACATTGCCATACTGCCGATCGCTCATGTGCAGGTCCGACTGGATGG
>JAFIGT010000029.1 GCA_017849585.1 Verrucomicrobium sp. | reverse complement strand
CGTGAAGTCCTTGCGACTCCTCACCGCCCCGTACGGCGTCATGTACTGCTGCGTCAGCTCAAGGGCCAGTTTGATCACTTTCTCTACAGGTTGCTCCATACGCTGATTATACCAAAGTCAGAAAAAGGTTTCTACAGTGCATAACTCTAATTAAGCCAAAATAATATGTCTCAATTATCCGATCTAGAGCCTGTGGTCGAACCTTGGAAGGCCGTCTCTTCTGCGCCTTCACACCATCACCGACTCAAGTCCGGCAGGCGTCATGCCAACCCTGTTTCGCCGTTAAGTGATTGGCCTGTCATGCCGCCTGCGTTAGACGGCTCCAATATCCATCCCGCTCTCGCGGGAACTGTACCAATCGCGCCGCTGGCTTGCCCATGAGGAAGGTGGGGGCAAGCGCTGGCGCTTTTAGGTTCACTAATAACTCTGCTAAGGCGTGAACCATTTTTGAATCCAATATGTAAATAAGCAGGCGGCTACCACATTGACGGCCACATCAAGAAATAATGACCCAATAAATAGCTTCAAAGAAAATTCGGCATCTTTAAGAGTCATTTCTTTCTGTCTCTGCGCATACTGAGAAAACACTAAAAAACTTGGTGCCTTGTTTGAAGCAAGATTGGCTGTGATGCAGGCCAGAATTATCGAAATAATAAGGGATGCTATTATAAAGCAAGCGAGACCAAAAAAATACCAAAGCCACGTTCCAGATGCTGACAAGCTAACAAGATAATCAACCTTTCGACCTATAGCCTCAAAATTGCTGCTGTCTTTGGCCAAATTTTTGGCTACTTCAGTTTTGGCCTGAATAAAATAGTACGTTTTAACAAACGCTAATCCCAAAGCACTAAAAAAGAGCATCGCCCAAACAACGAAACCTACAACTCCCGAATTGCGATCAAAAAAACTGACTACACCTGATCGTTCATAAATCAGAGTTTTAATGTGCGTTGAAAGCAGCGCTACAATATCGCTCTTTTTCCGGTTCAATTATCGGCGTAAGTTCAGGTTTCATATAATTAAACATGAGCTTAGTTCTCTTCGGAAAATAGATGCAAGGTTTTTGTGTGTCAGTGTGCCACAGATTGACATTATCTTTTTCTGTCTTTGCGATTCCGGATCTTACTACCATCAGAATTGGTTTCGATGATGGTGACGCTGAGGTAGTGCTTGAGGCGGAGGCGTTGCCAGTACTCGAAAGCCTCCTCAATAGGAATGAGGTAGGAGATTTAAGTAATCTCGCCCGAGTTGCCTAAAGTCGTATGTGCACGACATTCTTGGCATAGCCTTCGATGTACGGGCGGTACTGACGGCCAATCATAGCTAGGTACCAAGGAATATCTGCACCGACGAAAAGAATGCGGATGTCACGGACGGAGCGATTGACGGCGGTTTGCAGGTCGCTGCAATCGGCAGGCTTCTTGCCGATGAGGTAATGGGTTTTAGCTAGCGGCTTTTTGGTGCTCCGCCCCCATGTACGGCAATAGTCGAGCAATTGACTCACGTCGGCAGACTTGAGTTCGACCTTTTTGATTTCGACGATTGTGAGCCCTGCCCGCGTCTCAAATCCCAAGTCGTAACGATACGATCCTTTGCTTTGCTGGCGTGTCGGTACGATGCCTTTAAGCTTGGGATCAATCAGGTAGGGGTGAGCCGATAGCAGCTCTTCAATGTCGATCTCTTGCACGGCCTAGAGCTTCAAGTATTCGCCCAGCGTTTCCAGTTTCTTGAGAATAAACGGAATCGTCTTGGGTTTGCTAATGGACCCCTTCGCCCCGCTGGTAACAGGAGTAACGCCGTTGACGGTGCAAAACGCCGCAAAATCCTTTGGCTTGAGTGCCTTGAGTTTCTCCGTCGCTTTCGCTGTAGATGCCCCTGCCAACTCGGCAAATAGAGTCTTCCACTGTAGCGAGGGCAGATCGCGCAATTCATTGATGGCCGCTCGCGCTGTATCGCCACGAATGAGCGCCAGTATAAACCGCTCGCGCTCCTTGACGCCGATTTTGATAATGGGAGCTTCGCTCTTGGGGAGATGTTTATTAAACCAATCCAGCGTCGCCGTCTTCTTGTAGGGAGCCTGTATCAAAAGACCCGCCAGCTCTGCGTAGTCACGGGAGTTCTTAAGCTGCGCAATCTCTGCCTTGATCGCCTCTTTTTCAGCTTTGCTGACTTTGGGTTTGGTCGATTTCTTTGGATTACCTTTTGCCATATCGAGCCCCTTTCTTTCCCAGCGGAGTGTTATGAATGTAACGAGCAAGATTCAGGTAGTCTTCGCGTAAGCCAGCGCTCCCACAGCCTAGCGTAGCAGGCAGCGCATCCAGTTGCGTTTTGGCCGCCGACACCGTACGGCGAATTCTGGTGGGTAGAATATCCGCGTCATAGCTCACAACCTGCCGTGAGCGCAAATTGATAATCTTGGCACTCATCATGTCGAGAATCTGCGCGTAGTCCGCTCCCGATTCGACCGCATTAAGAATGATGCCTCTGATTTCAGCAGGTCTAAAACCAGCGAAGTGTTTGCGATGAAGCGCCGTCAGAGAGTGAAACTTTGCAATCTTATCGGAGAGTAGCGAAAGCCCCACGTAGCTCAAAAGGTCAGGATTGGCCGGGATGTAAATTTCCTCACTACTAAAAACGGCACATCGCGTAGAGCGAAACACATTGGGCGGGCAATCGAAAATAATGTAGTCGTACTGATCGAAAAGAATTTCCAACTGCATGCGGAACTTAACAAAGTAAGGCGTCGTATCGGTGTCCTGATACTCATGTTCCAGATCCATGAGTTTGTAGGTAGCCGGAATGATGTCTAAATTGGGGATGAGTTCGACCCCGTGCTCATTGAGCAGCACCTCTTCTTCGATACATTGCTTGAGCCCGGTACTATCGGGATGAAAAAGCCCCCATACGGACTTCTCATCCATCCCGTTTAGGTTATTCCAGCGTGGGACACCCATGAGCCAGATGCTTGTATTGCTCTGTGGGTCCATGTCCACGACGAGCACCTTTTGATCGAGCTCGCGAGCCAATGAGGCGGCCAAATTAACCGTGATAGAGGTTTTGCCAACGCCTCCCTTGAAGTTGACTAAGCTTATCCGTCGGGCTCCCATAGTCATTTCCTGATTAACCGGCCGTGCTATTTTCCCTTTTTAACCGTTTTCCAATCGGAAATCGAATCCAGATCCGTACGGCCATTTAGGATGTCATCTATCACTATTTTCAAAGTGGCATTGATCGGCTTTTTTTTGCGATTTGATTTTGCACCACGCTGACGGGCAATAGTAGGTAACGCAACCACAGCTCGAAGTAATTTCTTCACGTCGTACTCTGTATGGGATTTGCGCATACGCCCTTCTGGATAAATATCCAGCTTAAGGCTCTCCAGAAGCTGCAATCCGCTGGGCGTCACAGAAAGCAACTCCAAAACTTCTGCTCTGCTTGCGTGGAGATTGTCAGGAATATACAGCTCAGTCCAAGTCAGCCACTTTTTCACAGCCTCTAACCACATCCCAAAAGACTTTATAGTCGCGGCCAGCTCAGGATGAGATTTAAGGGTAAGCTTTTTACCATGCACCGGATTTGAAGGAGTCTTGGCCATAAAGTTCCTTTACAGGTCTTAGGCATTTACCGCTTGAAGTCAATCTACCAAGTATCCCGCCGGGATACGAAAAACTGCATGACGTAGACCATACTCATGAAAGTATCAGAAAAAGTTAGTCTGGGCTCATGTGTGGTCCGAGGGACTGCGGTAGAGTTTGCCCGAAATCGCTGACCACGCCTATTTCATCGCACATACAGATCTAGAATCGGTGGATTTTATGCCGACCATACCAAGACAGCGATAGCGATTACCATCGTTTGCAGCTTGGATGCCTCAGCTGGCGACTGAGGCACCGCACGATCACCTCGTTTTCGGATGCTCCGCTCATGCGAGCGGTTTCGCGAATGCCCTCAAGGAGGGGTTCAGGGATTATAATCATTACCTCCTGACAGGGAATTCTCGAATGGGATACTGCGAATCGACGGGTGAAACGAATCCACTGTCTCCAACTTCGAAGAAGGAGGAGCGGAGCGGGTATCATTTTTTTCTCCTCTTGCTGCCATCGACAGAATCTGGAGGAGGAAGGCAGGCCCATTTATGGGGAGCTTTCTCATAGTCACTCGCCGTTCGAGCGAGGACCACCACTTTAGGAACATAGTTGAGCAGGGCTTGCTCAATCATGCTGAGAATCGCGTTCATCGCTTCCACAATGAATTGGTTATCGGAATAGCCCATCTTCTCGGCAATCACGTGAATACGGGCGAACATTTGCGCAGTCATCTTAACGGATTTGGGTATGAGGGGGACCATGCGGGAGACCTTATCAATTTTGAATTTGTTTTGTCCGGTGTTACTTAGGACTACTAAGTAGTCCTAAGTAACACCGGACATTTGAGGGTGGGTTGTGGTTAGATTCCGCGAACTCAAAGGAATGAGCCCACAGAAAAAATAGGATCGAATCGCATGAATCCCGAACGCAGCCAGTTTTTGAATTTGAGACACCCTCCAGCCCGATTGACTCCCGATGAAGCCGCCTGGTATCTGGGATTTGGAGTCCACGAAATTACCATTCTCGTTGCCGCACGCCTCTTGAAGCCCTTGGGATCGCCTCCCGGAAACGGCTGTAAATTCTTTTCGGCAATTACATTGATGCGCTTGCGAGAGGACGTGGCGTGGTTGGCCAAGGCCTGCGATGCCATCGTCAATCACTGGCGGAATCGCAATGATCGTTATACTGTGTGTGCTCGCAAAAAACGGCATCGACAAATGCCGCTCCATTCTTGAGCTAGTCAAAAGAAACTTCCCTGCCGCGTACATCCCCGTCTTCATGACGGGCTGCATCGTACGCCATGACGTCTCGCGATGAATAGGTGACATTTGTCACGAATTTCACTTTTAGCTAAGGCACGTCCGGTAAACAGCCGAATCACATCGGAACATGATTTAATAGGGGTTGTAAGAATCGTGAGCGGGAGTCGTAATCTTTTCACCGGCTACGCCAGCCGGGAGATTCGCTCTCCGCGCGGACTGGCGCGTTTCGCTTTCGATTGGGCCCAACAGCATGTGCCAAGCCGATTTGATCTACTGGTTTTGCGTCCCTTGGAATTTGAGCTTTCAGCGCTGATTTCCGACGTGCGCTATCAATGGCTTGCCGACCGGTGCATTGAAGGCGGACGTAAAATCAATCTCTGGATGCAACGCGCTCCATTCTCGCCTCGACTCAAAGCCGTTCGCTATTCCGATCATACGCCGGTGACTCTTCTCCATAAATCGGATCTTTATCGTGATATTCTCAAGCAGGCTCACATCGAGTACGGGGCGGCCACAGGCGCATGGAGTCATAATACACTACTGGCCTCGTTGCGTTTGTTGCGTACGCGCCAACAAGGTGATTTTACTGACCGTGAAATGGATTGCTTGCGCCGATGGCAGCCCCTCTTCACCCAGGCAGTCCTTAGCTTGGCACAATATCAGGAGCATCAACTCGCACGTCGTTCCATCAAGAAGTTCATCTGGTCACTTCCCACCGCATTCGTGGTGCTGGACTGGAATTTTAGAATCCAATTCCATAATTTTGCCGCCATTCAAATCTGTCATTGGTGGCGGCATGGAGCACGCGCAGCCTTTATGAAAACACCTGCCGTGTTCACGATTCCTGAAGACATCCTTTTGACGGTTCGCCAAATGAAGGCTCGAATTCAGGACGCCGCGACGTCACTTCCCATTTCTGTGGAACTGTCAGCTCCCCATGGAAGCGAGACGCATCAGCTCTATGTTCGCATTGATTACGAGCCGTCGAACTCCTTTGCCTTTTCACGGGGATTTTTTCGGCTTCATTGGCAGGAAGCCACACGCCAACATTCAGATGCCGATACCTTCCAGCGAATCAAGCGGCTCACACGCCGTGAACGCGACTGCGTGCATCTCCTTTCAACCGGGAAGGGACCGCCCGAAATTGCAACGATCCTCGGGACCAGCTATGGTACGGTGCGCAATAAACTCAGCGGCATTTATCAGAAGCTGGGATTTTCGGGACAGGTCGAATTGGCTACCTTTTTCGCGCGTCATCCCGAATCCCTCTCGATTCGCCCCGACGATACTCCCCGGTGGACGAGCGACTTTTAATAAGTGCGTCAAAAGCCTGCTACTACACAGGCAGTAGACGGGTACGACTAGCTAACGGACACGGGCACGAGGGAATAAAGTGGTCTCATGAAAACGACCACATTTCTACTCAGTCTTGTTGCGTTCAGTTATTTATCCACTCTCTTCACGACATCGGCGGCAGTGATCGCCGGGTGGGATTATGACGGTTACCGGTATAGTCCGACGACTCCGGCCAATTGCATTGCCCCGACTCGAACGCTTAACACGCAGCTCACCGGTACGGATCTCGCCATGCATTTATGGGGAGTACAAAGCGATTCCGATGGTGAGTTTCGCGCCTATAATTGGGGAGCTGGCAGCGATACCTTTAGCACTTCCTCTCCGTATGCCAGTTTCATGATCTCTGTTAACGCGGGTTATGCCCTTACCTTGAATTCCTTTCAATACGTTCAAGCATGGTCCAGCGACAGCTCGGCTCCCGGCTTGGGCATTTGGGGGTATCGGATCAATGGCGGGGAATGGGTCATGCAGTCATCACCTTACTCCATCTTGCGAATGGCTCCGTCGACTCTGACAACGTGGAGCTTTTCACAACCTTTGGCGGTCAGCCAAAATATCGAGTTTGCCTTTTGGGCTTATGGCCTGAATAGCCCCTCCGGTGGGACTTCTTATGGCTGCGATCTCCGCGTACTCACCAACACGACCGGTAATGAGCTGGTCCTGAATGGCGCGGTAGCTCAGGTGACGCCGGAACCGGCCAGCGTGGCCTTAATGGTCTTGGGTAGCGCAGTCCTGATCTGGCGAGTCCGGCGGAAGCCAGTTGGGTTAGCTGCTAAAAGACAATGATTCGTTTGGTAGTCGTCGAGCCTACTGAGCCGGGACAGGAGGTTTGCAGAGTGGTTGAAACCGCTTTTCTTGGGGATTTCAGGGCCTTCCAGCGGGGTGGGGAGAGCGAGCAGGAGGCCGAGGCCAGCCACAGCTTAGCCCGCGCGCAGCCATAGACCCGGCATCCACACCCATCATAAGATTAGCTTGGGGTAGCCATCCGGCTACCCCCGGCCTCTGCTCCGAATTCGCCATCAGCAGCAACGCTAGATACAAGCACGTCCGCAACGCCACCTCCGACGAGTTCGACGACTTCATGCCCGCCTCCGCAGCCATGGCGTCGCTGAGTTGCGTCCCGCGTCAAAACCCTGCGCCTCGCCCGCCACAACCAGCTCACCGGAAAACGCTCCTTCGCGGTCGAAATCAAGACCGGTCAGGGCGTGCTCTTTTAGCTCATCGAAGTTTATCTTGCTTTTGCAATATCAGCTGAAATGCTGAACCCTCTTTAAGTAAGGGTAAGGGAACTTTATGAGCCTACGTGTAAAAACTGCGCATTATCGGAAATGCAGCATTACAGATGGATCCAATGACTGCAGTAGTGGGCAAACACTACAGGATCTCCTAACCGCAGCACATAAAACATGTCGTCCACCACTAGAGCTTCAGGTGGGATTCAAAAGAATCGTACTGACTTTATTGACGGAGAAAAAGAACTGCATCTGCGGCCAGATTACATGCTACGAGAAAGGACGAAAGATTCCCCTCGTAGATGTTGATGCGAAAAATGGGGAGGTTTGGACTGGCACGGCCCTTCCCAATGACTCTGACGGAAAGCCACGCCAACTTCAGGAACACTCGTTACACTTTGCGATTCGAGAAAATCATGTAGCTGTAATCCAATCGGTAGCCCTCCAGTCGGAAGATTTAGCGTTTTTTTTGAATTGGCTTATTATCAGCACCGCAAAATTAATAGCTAAAGGAACGATATCCTTGGACAATGTTCCTTCTAAAGTCGCAATGGATAAACTGAAGGATTACAATATTCGCGGGATTAAGCTATCGGAAGACTTATATCATAGGTGGACGGAAGCAGTTCCAGCGACAGAAGGGGAGCGTCCTCGAAAAAGAAAAAAACAAATCCACCACATCAAAACAAATCCGTGGCCTCTATCAGTGCTTAATTCAATGAAGGTCGAGGCTCCTATCTTGGAAGGTTCTGGAAAGAAAACCGACCCTGGCTCAATCAAGGTACAGATTGATGTTTCGTATCACAGTCGCTCGGAAAAAGACGCCATTTCTGTCCTGATGGGGATGGCTTCTCTGATAGATTCTAATGACAGCCTAGAAACTGAGATTCGACTTTCAAACAAAACTGTTATAAAAGGAGATGAGCTACGGATCAAGAGCGACATACATGTCGACTGTCCTAGCGGTTGCATCTCACCTGATGATGCTGTCTCGAAGCTTGCGGAATGGCTGGAAGTGCAACTTAAATCTAGAAAAATAGTATGAACTTCCGCGAGAAGATGCAGAGTGGTTATGGCCGTTACATAGCATCATTTCTCGTGCCTGCACTGATTTCGGGATTCCTTGTTTTCTATTTTCCAGATGATCTCGAAATCATAAAGAACCTATTTTCTGGATTTCAAAAGGTTGCCTTCGTAACGGCAGCTTTCGCTGTTACTGCGTATAATTTACGCACTCGCGTCGTAGATTTAGTTCTGAAAATAGAGGGAAATCCTTCCAAAGTTCATGAGTTTGGAGTTATCGCCAGAGCATGTGGAATAAGGTTGACTAACCTTGTAATACTTTTCATCTCAGCATCAGTTTATTTATCTGTGATTACTATCATACCCGAGTCGTCAGATATCGCTCCATATGCGGCAGGCATGGCCTTTTTTCTACTATTTTCCTCTGCCGTCTCTTTTGTTTATATCCTATTTTCGTTCGAAAGGTTGGAACGGTTCGCCTTAGATGAGGCTGAAAAGAAGGCCGCTGACGCAGAGGCAAAAAGACTTTTCGAAAAAAAACAGTGAGCAATCGGCTAAAGCTTCGAATGCTTAGCGACGTCTCCACCCACATGGCAGAAGCCATGGTCTCGTGTGCGGCTGACTCTAAATTGGAATCGACATCAGGCTGGATGAAAGGTCGACTCGACAAGCGTAACTCCTGACTGGCTTGCCAGTCAGGTTATTCCCGCAAGAAATCGGACAACGGTTTGCCGTTGGGTTTCTTGCGGGAATTGATCGTTTACGAGACAAAGAACTGTCGACCGCGATAACGGACATCGAGGCCGAGTTCATGCGTAAATTCCTGCAACAGGCGATGGGCCCATTGCCGCGAAACCCCATGAATTTTCGCGCACCAACTTGAAGACGGTTTTTTGCAGGGAAGGACGTGGGGACTAATGCACAGGACAACCAGATGCATGCGCAGACTACGCTGCGTCACACTCCCATGCATGATCCATTTAAACGCCCGGTACATCACTTCTCCTGCCATGGCAAATGGCAGGGCATCTTCACCGGAGAGTTCTTTCAGATCAATGCCTAGCACTGCCGCCAAGCCCTCCTGTTGGGGATGGTCCGAGTCGCTCATACCGTTTTCCCCTTTCTCACTTTTTGACGCAACCGGTGCGTCGCCAGTCGACGATGGGCGGTGAGATAATTTTTAATTTCCTGCGGATCGAAGCGTACCGCCCCGCCGATAGCGAGATAAGGCAAGCCGCGTTGCCTCAGATTGAACACCGTCTTGGCGCTCACATGGAGATAGCGCGAAACTTCCGGTGTTGTCCATAATACCAAGCTATCGGTCTTGGAATTTGCGCTGTCAGGAATCCGTGGATTCACGTCAGCCCTATTGTTACGTGATGTGTTCATACGCTCGATCATGCCCGATTAGGTTCTGGTTCGTAATGTGGTAGTAGGTGCTTGGTGGGTGTCTTGTAGAGGCTTTTTGTGCGTCTGTTGGGAAGCCATTTGAAAATCGTTTTTTAAATAAGGCTTTCTCGTGTCGTTGAGGAAATCCACCGCGAGTCGTGAAAGTCGGTTCGCTTCGGTGGACCAGCTTTTCGCAGAATCGTGGAGAACAGGTGGCGGGTGCAACCGTCGCGCCACGGCCCCGTTGGGGCTCGTGTCACGTCGGCTGCTTCTGTTCCTGACAAAAGATGCCGCGTTTCGCCCCGGCCCCAGAAGGAGGTGGGGGGCCGGGGTTTCAAAACGCGGGAGATGACGCGGCTTCCGGTGGTCGCCGCCTGTCCATTTCGATCTCTGCCGTAGGGGTGGGCTTGCCCGTTTTGTGTGCTTGTCTCCTCAGTGGCGAACGTAGTTTCTTCGTGAGATTAATTCGCACGCATGAACCTTAAGTCAATGTAATGCAGTAAAATAGGTCTAATAAAACTCATTTACTGGGTCGTTAGTAGATCAGGAAAAAAGGGAGACTTGTATTATGATCGCACCGAAGGAGCTGCTCTACCACATTGTCCGTGGAACGATTGGAGAGGTTCAGCCTGTCGCCAAAGCCGAAATTCTCAAGGCCGCCAATACGCTTCCTTGTGACCGGGGAGACTGGGGCAGCAAGGCCATGATGATTTTTTGCGATACCTATGCCAAGAGGTATCACAATATGGATTATGATCCGGCCTCCAATGGTGAATATCCGATCATGCAACGAATCGCGTCCCTTTCTCCCAAGATTGTTTTTGATGTCGGAGCCAACGAAGGGAATTGGTCTTTCATCGCCTCCAAACTCTTTCGCGAAGCCACGATTCACTCGTTTGAAATCGTTCCCGCCACGTTTGAACTCTTTTCCGCAGTAACGGCGGGACGGGATCGAATCATTGGCAATAATTTCGGACTGTCCGATGAAGAAAAGACCGTTGAGGTGAATGTGTATCCGGCTTCCACCGGGTTTTCCTCCCTCTATGAATATCCCCAGCATGGCGACTCTACGAAAGTGTCCTGCCGGGTCAGAAAAGCCAGTGACTACATTGCCGAAAATGGAGTCGAACATATCGACTTTCTCAAAATCGACACCGAAGGAGCCGAGCCGCTTGTCCTCAAAGGACTCGATCATTATTTATCTGATGAATTCATCGACATCATTCAATTTGAATATGGGACCATGAACTCCAGGACTCAGTTTTTCCTCAGAGATTTTTACGAGCTTTTCGGCTCGAAGAATTTCAGCTTGGGAAAGCTTTATCCCAAAGGCGTCGAATTTGCGCCGTATGACACCGAAGATTACGCCATGTTTAACGCCTACTTTGGTCCCAATTACATCGCGGTCTCCAATAAAAGACCGGATATTATCGAGTTGTTACGGGAAAAATAGCGTCCGAGCGTTCTGAGGCACACTCCTCACTTTGTACCGTGAGGAGTCATGCCGTGGCCATCCCTATTCCGGTTTTACATCAAACCATAGTGTTGCCTCCTCCGGCCTCACCAATTCCCGGTAGTGACCGAAGATTACCTGTGGAGAGTTTCCCGCTTCCAAGGCCACTCGCGCCGTATCGTTCAGAATCGCCAGCCGGTACGAAATATAGGAATGTCGCAGCCCGTTCTTGGGCCACTTGAACCCTGTGCATAGTCTTGAGGCCGTGCGCTGCGATTGCTGATGCAAGCAAAGCGGTCCCGACTCACGCTTGGCGGCAGTCAGCCATAACTTGAGGTTCTCCGAAATCGGCACCAAACGGCGACGACGGGTTTTCGACTTGCTTGCCGCGACGGTGATGTAGCCGCTTTCGAGATTAATCTCGCTCCAGTCCAGCCGCTGCAATTCAGCCATGCGCAAACCAGCAAATGCCCCCACCGCAATAAACGGCCTGAGTGTCGCATCCGCCTTTTTGAGTAGCGCGGCGAGTTGTTCTGGGGTGAAGATCGAAACGTCCGAGCAACCTTCCTTATACCGAGCCATCCCGAGAAAGGGATTCATCCCCTTGATGAGATGCCCCTGCCGTTCCGCCCAGTTGCCGCAGGTTCCCATGACCCGGCGCATATCATTCTTGGTCGTGGGTCCGAGCTTGAGGCCACTCAGCCACTTGTCCAATTCCGCTGTCGTGAGATCACTCAGGCATTGACCGGGGAACCCTTCCACTAGTTTGCGGGTATATTTACGGCAGAGGTAGACGTAATGAGGAGAGAGCCCTGACTGTTCCCGCGACTTGGCGAAGAGTTCCGAGACGTCCTTCAGCGGCAGCCGGGGCACGTCTGTCCGGTGATGGCGCAGGAAAAATTCCACCGCCTCGTGCAAGGTGTTTTTCCCGAGTTTGGAGATCGCCTGTGCGTGCTCCTCCACCGCCACATGCAGCGCGTAGCCGGGAGCGAGCACTTTCTTCGCCGCCACAAGGCTTTCAATTTCCGGTGTCGCCACCGCGTCAACCAGCTCCGCATCGCCTGCCAATCCTCCGAGGACCTGCTTCGCCACGCGCTTGGCCTGCGCCTTATCGGCAAAGTTTTGTTGTACCCGCTTGCCGCCGTTGTAATAAGCCAACTGGAACATCGACCGTCCGCGATTCACTGACTCGTAGAGTTTGACCGTTTGTTTTCCATTCGTGATGACTGTCGCCATATACTTTAATGGCGGATAGTCAATCCATTCGACTTTGCTATGCTTTTCGCTATGCGAAGACCCGCTACTCACCTAAGTAGCTCTTGTTTCAAGTCTCGCATATCGCTTGTCGAAGGATCAGCATGGAAGCCGCAGGATCTGTCCTCATGCGAGAGCTCTATTGAAATAGGGGATCTATCTCCATCGCATCACCTGCGAATTGCACTCTCGCGCCGGACCTCTGTTGTAGCCGAAGCCGGTGGCTTCGGCGGGCGCAAGCACACCGACAGGGGCTATCGGCAACGCGATATTCAACAGTCGAAGTGACTCAATCAAATACGGGATACAGCTTTACGGTGCTGTACGAAGTGATGGGGTGTGTAACAGGACTAGAAAAGATGACTATTCCTCTAATTCTCTTCTGGGCTCTTGGATAAGTATTCAAGATATTCTTTAAACTGGACAAGACCAGGAGCGTCTTCACTACCAGGAAAGGCAGTTGAAAATATTAACCGCTTAGGCATGATATCAACTTCTCTTGATAATCGTGCGTTTCCCTTGTCAGTCACAAAGACATCGGAAGTATGTAAGGCGACAGCCGCTCGATCTCGGTCAATCTCATCGTTCGCATTGTATTGCCGCTTTATTCGAAGGCATTCATATTCGAATTTAGCCGCAATACGAGAGTGATAGTGATGTAAGGGGATAGCTTCCCATTCGTGGTTCATTAGGCGCTCAATTAACTCCCGAAGCTCATTAGCGGTAATGCCATTATGACTAAGTCCTTGGCAAAGGGAGCCTGCGAAGTGATCTTCAAGGTCGATCGACTCATTATTTAGCATTCGATTCAATTGAATGTAAAAACGTTGTACTCGCTCACGGCGGATACCATTCCAACATTCCTCAAATGAAACGGTTTCTCTTTCTGGTGGGTTAACAAAGGCTCGATACCTATCGTCCATCTGCTTTTTTGTATTGCTCACTGAATCAGCGCGTGCTGATGCCAAAAGGTCATTCTCTGCGTTTATCCATTGGCCTTGCTTGTATGGGAATAGCGATGTTTCTGGGCGAATCAGCGCTAGAGTTTCTTGTAGCTCGATTTCCCAATATGTCTTGAAAAACAGTCCGCCAGATAACCTGTTACTCCAATCTTGAACTGCGATCCTGTCTCTTTTTGATAGAGTCCATGATTCAACGATATTTTCAGCGGGAATAGGACACACTAAATGTTGACGCTGGATATTCTCTAGTAGAAGTGAGCGAATATCAGACCAGATTGGATTTTCGGATGGCAGCGCAATACCGGAAATAGCGCATTGATCTAGATAGATGACTTTCATTTTCAATAAGAAAATAGGAAGGTATCTTTTTCGTAAGAGGCAGAGCGCACGGTCACGTCAGGCGAATGCCCCGTCTCTCCAGCAACTTGATCCACTTGTGCGTCAGGCGCACGAGACCCGCGTCATCGCCGCAAATTTCCAGCATTTCTTCCGGGGTGAACCACTTCATGTCGTGGCTCTCGTCACTGATCTTGAACACCGCGTTCTCCGGTGCGATCAATACATAGCGCGCGTCGTAATGAAAATGGGCAGGCTCCTGCTTCTTCGCATTCGGCGGGATCTCGTGAATATCCAGATCGAACGGCGCGCGCGACGCCACGATGAGACCCTCCACGCCCGACTCCTCCAACGCTTCGCGGCACGCCACATTCAGCACATCTTCCTCGCCGTCGCAGTGACCGCCGAATTGCTGCCAGCGGTTCAAGTTGGCGTGATGATGCAGCAGCGCCTTCTTGCCGTCGTGGCTGACGACTAATCCGCTCCCGGTAAAGTGCGCGGGAAAGCTGGTGCGCCAGAAACAGTCCGGCGTGGATTCCAGCAGCGCCAGCATCTTCACCCGATGCTCCTGCTCGAGCGGGGAGTTCGACAAATCGCAGTCGCGGAGGGATTGGGCAAATTCGGCGCGGTTCATGGCCGTATATTTGACGAAAGGATCGGAATTTACAGACTTAATTTCGCCCGTTACGGTTTTCCCATGCAATTCAGCCATCCGCGGCACGATGTTCATGTCCCCGACGGCCTCGACCCTCGCGACGCCCTCATCCGCACCACGCACCTCGCCATTGCGGCGCACCAGGACGATATCGAAATCATGGCCTACCACGGCATCGCGGAATGCTACGACTCGAAGGACAAATGGTTCAGCGGCGTGGTTGTGACCAATGGCGCGGGCAGTCCGCGCGCGGGCGCCTTTGCGCAATACACCGACGAGCAGATGCAGGACATCCGCCGCCGCGAACAGCGCAAGGCCGCCGACATCGGCAAATACTCCATCCAGCTTCAACTCGCCCATCCCAGCGGCGCGGTGAAGGACCCGCAACGCAACGACGTTCGCGCCGACCTGCGCAAGATCCTCGAAATCGCGCTCCCGAAAGTGGTCTATCTCCACAACCCCGCTGACAAGCACGATACCCACGTCGCCGTTTTCCTCCGCGGAATCGAAGCGCTGCGTTCTCTCCCTGCTGCGGAACGACCGGAAAAAGTCTACGGCTGCGAAGTCTGGCGCGATCTCGACTGGCTACTCGCGGAAGATAAACGCGCGCTCGCTGTCAACGCCCGGCCCGAACTCGCCACCGCCCTGCTGGAAGTATTCGAATCGCAAATCGCCGGTGGTAAACGGTACGATCTCGCCGCCGTCGGTCGTCGTCTCGCCAATGCGACCTTCGCCGAATCGCACGCGACAGACACGGTTAACGCGCTCACTTGGGCGATGGACCTCACCCCGCTCCTCGTCGACGATTCCCTCGACCCCACCCAGTTCACCCTCGCGCATCTCGACCGCCTCAAGTCCGATGTCGCGCAGCGTCTGCAACGGTTCAGTTAATGGGGGGCAGAGCCCCCGAGAGAGCGAGCCAACGTTTGGCGGCGGGGGAGAGCGAAGCGTTGTGGCGCCAGATCATGCCGAGTTTCCAGCGCAGATCCTTTTCATCGACCAGCACGGTTTTGACCGAGAGCGCTTCCCGGCGCGAGGAGACCACCATGCGCGGCAGAAGCGCCACGCCGAGTCCGGCCGACACGAGTGCGATGATGAAATCCGGGTGACCGCTCCGGGCTGCCTCGGTGAGCGTGATGTGCCGTTTGCGGCACGCCGTGGCGATGATCGTATTGAGCGCGTACCCGCGATCGAATAGGACGAACGGACTGGACGAGAGCTCTTTCAACTTCAACGAGGATCGGCCACTGAGCGGATGACCCGCGGGCAGTAGCGCCATCATCGGCTCGTCGCAGATTTCCTGCCAATCGAAATCATCCGGCACCGGCCAGAGCGACGCGCCCAGTTCAATCTCGCCCGAGCGCACGGCTTCCTCGAGGCGGCGGCTGCCGTGTTCGTGCAATTCGATTTCGATGCCGGGATAGCGTTTGCGAAATGCCGCGACGAGAGGCGCGAAAAGAATGCTGCTGCCGAGGAGAGGCAGGCCGAGCTTGAGTCGGCCCTTTTCCAACCCACGCAAGTCGGCGAGCTCCGCGATCAAGTGCTCCTGCTCCGCGAGCATGGCCGACGCGCGGCGCAGGACGACTTCGCCCGCGCTGGTGAGTTGCACCGAATGACCGAGCCGTTCGAGCAGCGGCGTGCCGCAATCGTGTTCGAGTTGTTGCACCGCTTTCGTGATCGTCGGTTGCGTCGCGCCCAGCACCCGGGCGGCTTTCGAAAAGCCGCCTTGGCGCGAGACTTCGACCAAGGCGCGGAGATTGCGGAGTTCCATGTGTTTCGTCATTCACGCTGACGCCACGGGTGGAGGTGGACTGATCCCGGTTCCACCCGGGGCGAAGCGTTGTGCGGATGCAGCTTTTCGGCTGCCAGCTCTCTTCAATCGTCGCATTCCGGGAGAGAAGGAGAGGGGAAAGAGCTTTCGCTTAGCTATTCCAATATGGAATAGTTAGCATTCAGTCAATTCATTTCCGTTATGAACAACGACATGATATGTTGATCTTATGAAGGAAATTAGATCAGCTTATATATACCGGATCGCCCGCATTAGCTTCTGTAACAGTCGTTGGTTACAGGTCGCGGTGCTCACGTTGCTCTGGTTTGCGGCGGATCGTCTGACTCGTTGGAGTGGCCTGCCGCTTCCCGGCAGCGTCATGGGTTTGTTCGTCTTGTGGGCCTTGCTGGAAACCAAGGTGCTCTCGCCGATGTGGTTTCGGCGCGGGGCCAAAGGCTTGCTCGATCACCTTCTGCTCTTTTTTGTCCCCGCCATGCTCGCGCTGGTGGATCACCCGGAGTTGTGGAGCTGGGTCGGGGTGAAGCTCCTGCTCGCGGTGCTCATCGGCACGCCGCTGGTCATGATCGGTACGGCGGTCGTGGTGGAACTCGGTTTTCGTTGGAATCAGAATCGGGAAGGTTCGGGAGTGTTGTATGCCTCTTATGTCAAATAATGGGGCCGCGATTTTCTGGGCGGTCGTGACGGTGGGCGTCTACTTGGCGGCGCGGGTGGCGTATCAGCGCCTGCCGCGCTGGTGGACTTCCCCCATGCTGGTGACGTGGCTGTTCTGCGGCGCGCTATTGCTCGGGCTGCAGTCGGACTACAAGGTCTACCTCGGCGGCACACATTGGCTCGTCACGCTGCTCGGTCCCGCGACGGTCGCCTTCGCGATTCCGATCCACGCCCAGCGCGTACTGATTCGCAAGCACTGGATCTTGATCGCAGTCGGCGTCGTCGTGGGCAGCGCGATCGCTTTTGCGAGCTCGTGGATTCTCGCGTGGGTGTTTCAACTCTCACCCGAAATGCGCGCCAGCCTGTTGCCGCGCTCCGTGAGCATTCCCTTCGCGATGGCGGAATCGCAACGCATTGGTGGCTTGCCGGAATTAACGGCGACCTTTACCGCGATCACGGCGCTGTTCGGTGCGGCGATTGGAGATGGACTGCTCTCTTGCCTCCCGTTCCGCACGGCGTTCGCGCGGGGCGCGTTCTTCGGCATGGGTGCCCACGGCGCGGGTGTCGCGAAAGCCCGCGAGCTCGGTCAGGAGGAAGGCGCGATTGCGGGCCTCATCATGATCTTTGCGGGACTCTTCAATGTTCTCGCTGCCACCGCCTGGATGAGTCTTTAAGGCAGCGTGACGCTGCAACCAGATGCGCTGACGCTTGCACCTACTGTTTCGGAATCGCCGGAGTGCCGGTGATGGGGGCGCTGTAGATCGGCTTCGGCGGATTCTTGATGGCCTCCAGCATCCAGCGGCGGCACGTTTCGTAATCGGGGCGTGTGCTATCCTGGCGGTAGATATTGATCTGCTTCACCTCGCCATTGACGATCACATACTCGCTCAGCGCGAACGACTCCGCATTCGCATCCTTCGCATCGGGCGCATAGCTCAGCACCAGGCGGCGCACCGGGTTGCCCGTGGTATCGATCTGCTCCGCGAGGTAGACCACGAACGGCTCTTTCTTGTAATCGAAATATTCCCCCACGATAATGCTGCGGCCATCGCCCAGCAGAATTCGCTCGCGGATGTACATCGAGTGCGTGTCCGTCAGGCCCGGAACGGCTGTGACGCTGCCTGCCCGTTCCAGATCGAAGAGAGTCTTGCGCAGCGATTCCACCTTCGCCGTGCGGCGCAAGGCTTGATTCGCCTGAATGGCGAGCACGATTCCCTTGAAATCCTTGGGCTCCAGCTCCAGGAAACGGTCGATCAGGCTTGCGGCGGTCTCATATTGGCCTTTGCGGAGTTGAATAAAAGCGGAGAAAAATAGTGAGCCGCGCGCCTTGGGTTCCTCGGCGAGAATGGCCTCGAAAATCTTCAAAGCCTCATCATTCTTGCCGGCATTGAACAGTTCCACCCCGCCCTTGAAGCGGGCTTGCAGAGCGGCCACTTTGGCGGGATCGACAGTCTGGGCGTGAACGGTGACAGTTCCGCTCGAAAGAAACAGAGCGGCCAGAGCAAGGCAGAACAAGGCGGATAAATTTTTCATGGGGTTCTGATAAAAAGAAGAGGTTCGAAGCCCTAAAACTAGAACTTCGAACCTCGTACTTCGAACTAATTTTTTAGATTAGTAGGCCGCTTGCGCGCCCTTGATGTTCTTCTTGCCGATCCAGGGCATCAGGCCACGGAGGCGGGCACCGGTCTTTTCGATCGGGTGCTTCGCACCGGCGGCGAGGAGCTTGTTGTAGTTCTTCTTGCCGGTCTTTACTTCGTTGATCCAGTTCTTGGCGAACTTGCCGTTCTGGATTTCCTTGAGGATCTGGCCCATCTCGGCCTTGACCTTCTTGTTGATCACGCGCGGACCGCTCACCACGTCGCCGTACTTGGCGGTTTCGGAGATCGAGAAACGCATGCCCGCGATGCCCGCTTCGTTGATCAGGTCAACGATGAGCTTCAGCTCATGCAAGCATTCGAAGTACGCCATCTCGGGCTGGTAACCGGCTTCGACGAGGGTCTCGTAACCGGCCTGGATGAGGGCGCTGGTGCCGCCGCAAAGAACGGCTTGTTCGCCGAACAGATCGGTTTCGGTTTCTTCCTTGAAGGTGGTTTCGATCACACCGGCGCGGGTGCCGCCAACGCCCTTGGCCCACGCGAGGGCGACCTGCTTGGCTGTCTTCGAGGGATTCTGGTAGATTGCGATGAGAGCGGGAACGCCCTTGCCTTCGGTGAACTGGCGGCGAACGATGTGGCCCGGTCCCTTGGGGGCGACCATGATCACATCGATGTCCTTCGGCGGGACGATCGTCTTGAAGTGAATGGCGAAGCCGTGCGAGAACAGGAGGGTCTTGCCCTTCGCGAGATTCGGCTTGATGTCTTTTTCGTACACCGAGGGAATGACCGTGTCCGGCACCGCGACGAAGATCACATCGGCGGCCTTCACGGCGGCGGCGGTCTCGAGGACCTTGAAGCCGCGCTGCTTCGCGACGGGGATCGACTTGCTGCCCTTGTAGAGGCCGATGATGACTTTGACGCCGCTTTCCTTGAGGTTCAAGGCATGAGCGTGGCCCTGGGAGCCGAAGCCGATGACGGCAACCGTCTTGCCCTTCAGGAATTTGAGGTTCGCGTCTTTATCCGTGTAAACTTTAGCAGGCATGATTTTATATTTCTTTCTAATGGGTCTATGTCGAAGTTGGCCATTACGCCGTGTTCCGGAGAAAAAAGCAAGCCTTCAGCGGGTGGGGCTGCGCGACGTTGGATCCGGCTACGCTATCGCCATGACAGGCACGGCTTGAAATCTCACGGAAGATTTTACAATCTGCCTGTGTGGCGGTGAATAAAGATCAGACTAGGGGGATAGCCGGTTGGCTTTCCCGTCTTCAGATCGTCTTCCTTTGTATTCTATTAGCCATTTTGGTGTACGATTGGTTCTGCCATCGATGTTACCGCTGGAGTGGAGTAGCCTATACGTGGAAATTTTGGGAGTCTCCCAATTGGAAAGAGAACTTTATCAAGGAAGTGGCGCTTTGGGTCTTGACCATTGTGACGGTGATTCTCGTTTCCAAATGGAAGTTAAGGGAGATCAAGCGCAAGCGGGAAGAACGGCAAAAAAAGAAGCCAGAGTCATAGCGAAAGTGGCAATTTGCGGTAAGCGGGCGACTCAAACCAACCCCGCGACCATATTCACGAACATGGCGAGGATCGCGGTGTTGAAGATGAAGGAAATCACGCCGTGCCAGATCACATGCCGGCGGATGCGCTTGGACGTGATCTGCACATCGGACACCTGGCAGGTCATGCCGATGACGAACGAGAAGTAAACGAAATCGGAAAACGCCGGAGCATCATCTTCGGGGAAAATCAGACCGCCCTTGATCTTCTCGCGCTCCATGTTGTGCGCGTCGAAATAATAGAGATGCGCGTAGTGCAGGCTAAACAAAGTGTGCACCAGTGTCCACGAGAGGACGATGGCTGCCAGCGAGAAAAGCACTTTCCCGGCCATGCGTTCGTGCGACACGCTCCGCGAGTTATCCATGACAAAAAAGACGGCGAACACGCTCACCAGGGCGGCACCGACTGCGACGATAAACAGGAACGTGCGGCTGGCGTCCTGCAAACGCGCATTGCGCCGTACTTCATACGGGTCCTTGGTCGAGAGCACAAAGGCGGCGAGCACGATATTCGTCAGCGCGAACATCTCCCAAGCGGAAATGAATTGGGTCGGCAACGGCAGGCTCTTCGGAACGAGAAAGAAAGTCAGCACCGCCAGTGCCGTGGCAATCAGGAAGCGATGATGCGAGTCGAATTGCCCGCGGGTCTTCGGATGGGACGTCGCGCTTTTCTTGGAGGCACTCATGCGAGAGAGGATACTCCGGATTTGCCCGCTTGTCATCGGGAGACCAGTGGAAGGTACAAGAGTTTTGGCTGACTGACAGAATACAAGAGAGAGGATGTCGAGAAATCAGCTGGGAAGGTTTGGAATCTGGGAGTTCACGGCGTGCTGGCGGTCGCGGGCCGGATCTCGAACCGGTGGGGCTTCGGCTGCGCGGCCGTGACGGCCTGCTTGTACAGATCGCTCACTTCTTGCAGGAATTTCTCCCGCTGCCCGATCGACGCCTGATAATTTTCGTACACCGTGATGTAGTAGGCGTTGTATTGACCCGTCGTGGCGCGGAGATTGGCGAGCTTGTCGGCGACGGCCTTTTGCTCCGCCTCTGGCGTCCGTTCTTTCAGCGACGCGAAGAGCCCCGCTTCCACTTGGGCGAAGGTGCGTAACTTGCCGTTTTCAATCGCCCCGCGGCGCTGGAGCAAACCCTGCACTTCCTGCGCCTGCTTGAGTTGCGGCGTGTTCGCGAGAGTGGCGAGATTCACCCCTTGCGCCAAAGCCTCCGCCGTGGTCTTGAGTACCGGTTGCCCATCGATCAGCACATCGTACGCGCCTGCTTTCAGTCCGGAGACTTTCAGCATTTCCTGATTCAGATCGTTCGTCCACGGAACCAGCGTCAGCGCTTTCTCCGCAGCGGCAGGAACCGGGAAGGGGAGGGACTTCTCGAGACATTCGAAAGTGACGGTGTCGGCTTTGACCGCGAGCTGCGTGATCTCCGCGTTCTCCTGGGTGGTAATCGCGCTCGTCGCTGCATCGATGGTCATCGTGGCCACGGTCGGGGTCATGCCTTGCGCTTTCAGAAAAAGATAAGTCATGACCAAGTGTCCCACTGGACCGGGGTGTACCCGGTCGGCTCCTATGATCGTGAACTCCGGATCTTTCGCCTGTCCCTCGCGATTGAGCGCGTCCATCGGACCGTTGAAATCGACGACCCCGCCGCGATACTTTTCCGCGAGTTTCCGGACGCCCACAGCACAGGCTTTCAGCGCGTCGTTCACCCCGGTGAGCTTGTCGTTCTTCTGATTGCCTGTCTGGTCGAAGAGCGAGGGTGTGATGTAAATCAGCCGCGCGCCATCCTGCGCGAGCCGTTCGGACAACTTGTCCATATTCGTGAGGTTCGCCTCGATCGCCTTGCGTCGTTGTTCCTCGACTGCCTCGCCGGTTTTGCCTTCGGCGTAGAGCCCGCGGTTGACGTCATTCATACCCAGCATGATCGTTGCCACGGTCGGTTTGTGCGGTGCAATGTCCCAGTCATAACGGCGCACTGCACCTGCGGCGGAATCCCCCGCGATGCCGCAATTCCACGCTTCCAGTCGCATCTGCGGAAAACGCGTCAGATAAAACAGCAGCACCTGCGTGTGATAACTGCCTGCGTGCGTGATGCTGTCGCCCACAAAACAAATGCGATCCCCATCCTGAAACTTCGGCGCTTGGGCGCGAGACGTCGCGGCAGGCAGGAGAAGGAAAAGGGCGAGAAGAAAGGGGGGGAGACGCAAGTAGGATCGGGTTTTCATGAGCGGGGAAGAAGTGTGTAGGGCCAGTTTGCATTCGAAAACGAAGCGGTCAAGTATTCTGACTCGTGTCAGATAGTTCACTGGCAATTCTTACCCCGAGCGGTTACGCCGCCTGCCGGAACGCGCGCGGGCATTTCCCCGTGTGCCGCTTGAACCGCATGGAAAAATAGAACGGGTCCGCGTAGCCCACTTCGGCGGCGATATGCTGAACCGGATTGGGTGTCAGGCGCAGGAGCTGTCGCGCCCGGTTCATCCGGCAAATCTCGAGGTATTGCAGCGGCGAGGTCCCGGTGGCGTGGTGGAAGAGCCACGACAGGCGCGAGACGGACAAGCCGCAATGCCTCGCCAGGGCGGCGAGCGTGATCGGCTCGGCGAGATGTTGCGTGAGGTGATCGAGCGCGCGGCGGATGCGTGGGTCGATCAATGCCGATTTGCCGTGGGGATTTTCCGTGTCGCACCACAACAGGATTTTCTCCAGCGCATTCCGCGCGAAGGCTTCCCGGCGGGGGTGATGACTTAGCCCCAGCGCGATCGCCTCGGTGAAGGTCTTTTCGATGGCGCGGCGCGCCGAGTCGGTGCGGATGGAGAGATGGCGCACGCTGGGCGCGACTTCAGGCCAATGCAACAACTCGTGCCATTCCGGGCGTGGATGGAATTCGGTAAAGAAGCGCGTGTAATCGCCGCGTTTCGTCGCGCCATAGTCGCGGGCAAAACCTGGCAGCAGCAAGACCGCATCGCCCGGATTCGTGCTGAGTTCGCCGCCGGGGTAGCGATAGACCGCGTGTCCTTTCAGACTGTAAACGAGGAGCCAGGTGGAGAGTCCCGGTTCGCGCACGGTGCGAAAGGGTTTATCGGTGTGGGTTCGGTTCAGGAAGAGTTCCTGAAAGCCGGGAGGTGTCATCGTGGAGCGGGCGCGCACAGGAAGATATTAGAGGTTTTCAAGGAGTCCGTCCATTCACAAACTGGACTGAGAAGTGTAAATTAATCCAGTAATCAACCCATCCTCTTTCCATGCCTGAAACGTCCCCATTACCCACTGTCGTATCCTGTTCCGACTTCCGCTCCGCTCATCTCGCCGTCGGTTTGAATCCCACCCGGCCCGCGTTTTCCGCCTTCGCGGTCGACTCGCTCGGCGGCGGAAAAGTGGAGGACAATGCCGTGCTCTCGCTGCCCGCCGATCCGGTCCATGTCCGGTTGGAGAAAGCCGGCGAGGGGATCTACCATTACTGCCCGCTTTTCGAAACCAGCTCGACCGCGCCGTTGTGGACCGTCGAGTGCGCCGGAAAAGAAATCGTTCTACGCAGCCATTACGCGCCGCTGCCGCCCACGCCGCCCGGTCTCTGGCCCGACACCGGTTTCTGCCTCACCTTCCGCCAGAAGGCGTGCCACGCCACGCTGCTTGGGTGGATGCCGCCCGGCGAGCAAAAGATGAATGTGCCGTGCGTCCTGCATTTGCCTGATCGCGGCTCGATGCGCATCACCGGTTCCGTGCCTGGCTTGCAACTCGGCTACGATGCCTGTCGTTATGTCCAGCCGCCGCTGGTGCGCTATGTGCACATTATTTTTCCTGCCGCCACCGCGCAGCAACCCGCGGTCGAGTACCGTCTCGAGACCGCGCTGATTTATCCGGAGCTGCCCGGCATTGAAAACGATCCGCGCTTCGATACGTTCCGTCGCAACTACCTCAACACCTTTCAAGTCTTGCCCCGTCGCCAGATGCTTGGCACGAACGCCTCCAGCGACATCTGTCCCTTCACCCTCTACATGTTTGCCGAGGCGGGTGCGAATCGTGTGAAGCTGGCCGACGGACTCTACACCGCCGATCTCGTTCGCATGACCGCCGAACGTTATCTCTCCGGTGTGAAAGGCTACGGTCAGATCGGATACGAGCACGCCACGGGAAAATATCAATTCGCTGACGTCGACCCGTCGCTCATTCTCGGTTGCGGGACGTATATCCACTCTACGCAGGATTGGGACTGGGCGCGCCGCCAATACCCCGCCGTGCGGGCGCTTTGCGAGCAGATGCTCGCCACCGACAGCACCGGCAACGGCCTCATCAAGTACGGCACCACCGGGAATTACAACGACCGCCCCACGACGAAACAGCGGCCCGCGAATTGGTGGGACGACATCAACTTCGGCCACGAAGATGCCTACTCCAATGCGCTGGCCTACCGCGCTCTCGTCTCTTGGGGCGATGTGGCAGAAAAATTGAACCAGGCGGATGACGTCGTGTGGTTGCGGCAGGCGGCGGCGAAATTGAAAGTCGCTTACCACACGGATTTCCTCAATCCCGAAACCGGCATCTTTGCGGGTTGGAAGAGTCTCGACGGCGCTCTGCACGACTACTGGTTTCTCTTCCTCAACAGCATTGCCATCGCTTACGGAGTCGTCGACGGCCCGCTCGCGAACGACATCATGGATCGCTGCTTGAAGAAACTCGATGAAGTCGGCTTCCGCAATTTCCGTCTCGGCCTCCCCGGCAACCTCGTCCCCATCCGGCGCGGCGATTACATTCTCCACGATGATCCCAACGAAAATCCCAAGATCTACGGCGTGCCCCTGCGCGAAGACGGCACCGACGGCTTCCCCTATTACGAGAACGGCAGCGCCTCCATGCGCTACGCCCTCTTCACCCTCAAGGCGCTCTACCGGCTCGGTCGCGTCGACGACGCCCGACGGATTCTCTACCCCATGCTCGAAGGTTATGCGGCAGGCGAATATCAGGGCTTCGACCGCAATGGCATCTCCAACGACTGGCGCAATTGGGAAGGGCAGGCGTGCGGCTACGAAGGATTCGCCGTCGGCAATTACCTGCCGCTGCTCGCCGTCGTCGACGACTGGAAGGCGCGGTAAACGGAGGGGGCGTTGTGAAATTCTCCCTCCATCGATGGGCGCTGGGATTCGGTTTCGTCATCCTGTCGAGCGTCGTGGCGCTCGGGGGAGACGATCCTCTACGCGAAG
Source organism: Verrucomicrobium sp. (assembly GCA_017849585.1). GTDB lineage: Bacteria > Verrucomicrobiota > Verrucomicrobiia > Methylacidiphilales > UBA1321 > UBA1321. Next base: position 138,081 of record JAFIGT010000029.1, on the reverse strand, counting down.
GGTTCGTTCGACCATCGGCGTCGTCTGCCCCGCTGGCGTGGTGGCATTGGATGAACGGGAATGTCACGCGGGAGGGAATCACTGCTGATCTGGAGGCGATGAAACGTGTGGGGCTGGGTGGCGTCACGGTCTTCAGTATTGACGGGCAGGATTGTGTGCCGCCGGGGCCGGTGACTGTACTGACGCCCGCGTGGTATGAACTGATGCAGCATGCGCTGCAAGAGGCGTCGCGGCTCGGTCTGAAATTCGGCGTGATGAATTGCCCCGGCTGGGCGCAGAGCGGTGGTCCGTGGATCACACCGGAGCATGCCATGTCGTTTGTGGTCACCAGCGAGCGTCGGGTGCAGGGGCCGCTCGCGCTGGCGGGAGAAGCCCTGCCCCAACCGCAGACACATCTTGGATTTTACCGTGACATTGCGGTGCTGGCGTTTCCGACTCCGCCGGTGGAATTGATTTCGATGCGTGGCGCGGGGGTGAGGATAACGGCCAGCGATCCCGGCTTCGACGGGGCGGGTTTGTGGGCGGAATCCGATCGATCTCCGGCTTATTTGGCCGTGCCCACGAAGGATAAACCCCAGTCCATTGTTTTCGAATTCCCCGCGCCGTTCGAGGTGCGCGCGATTACGCTGGCGCTGGCCAAACTCGGCGAGACCCGCGGAGAGATTGAGGCGTCGGACGATGGCGTGACGTTTCGCAAACTGCGCTCCTTTGATTTTCGTCAGCCGGTGGGCGGCGCGCCGGTGATCGGAGCCCAGCATTATGCAATCAAGGCGACGGCGGCACGGTTTTTCCGAATCACGTTCCGCGACGGCAAAGGGGAAAAGGAAAAGCTCGGGATCACCCAGTTGGAACTGCGTTCCGCCCCGGCGATCAATGAACCGTTAGCCAAAGCGGATTTCATCCGAGGAGCGGCCGCGCCGCGCGTGGCGGATGCCCTCACGCCGGAGTTGGTCCTCGCTCGCGACCGGATGATCGATCTCACGAATCAACTCGATGCGACGGGTCGCCTCACGTGGCAGGTTCCCGAAGGCAACTGGACCCTGCTGCGGATCGGATACACTCCGAGCCTGATGCAAAATCGCGCCACGCCACGCGCGGGTCGCGGACCGGAATGCGACAAGATGAGCCGCGCGGCGGTCGACCAGCTCTGGGAAGGAATGATGGCGAAGGTGATCGCGAACGCGGGGCCGCTCGCGGGCAAGGCGTTCGATCAGGCCCATCTCGATAGTTGGGAGGTGGGTTGTCAAAATTGGACTCCCGCCTTTCGCGAGGAATTCCGGAAACGGTGCGGCTACGATCTGTTGCGCTATCTGCCGGTGCTGACGGGGCGGATCGTGGACAGCGAGGAGGAATCCGAGCGGTTCCTCTGGGATTACCGCCGCACGATTGCCGATCTGATGGCGGATCATTATTTCGGCTACATGACCACGCTGGCGCACCGCTCGGGCCTCTACCTTTCGGTGGAACCGTACGGCGATGGACCCTTTGACGGGCTGCGCAGTGGCGGCGCATGCGACGTGCCCATGGCCGAGTTTTTGCTGGCGGGTCACCCCGCAGAAGATGTGCAAGGCATGCGGGCCGTGGCATCGATTGGTCATGTATACGGGAAGCGCGTGATCGGCGCGGAGGCCTTCACTGGACGCGCGGCGGACAGTCGCTGGCAGCAAACCCCGGAACAGCTCAAGGCGCTCGGTGACAATGCGTTTATCTGCGGCATCAATCAGCTCAGCTTTCACCGCTACGCGCACCAGCCATGGCTCGACCGCTGGCCCGGTATCACGATGGGGCCGTGGGGCACCAATCTGGAGCGGACGAATACGTGGTGGGAACAGTCGCGCGCCTGGATTACGTACCTCTCGCGCTGTCAGTATCTCCTGCAGCAGGGGACGATCGTAGCGGACATCCTGTCGTTCAGCGGGGAGAATTCCCCCAACGGCGGCGGTCTTCCCCAATGGCCCGGTTACGGCGCAGACAGTTGTAATGCGGATGTAATTTTGAATCGGCTGTCGGTGAAGGAAGGGCGGCTCGTCTTGCCCGATGGTCCCTCGTACCGCTTGCTTGTTTTGGGGAGCAGTCGCGAGATGACGCCCGCCTTGCTGAAAAAGTTGGGCGAACTGGCCGAAGCCGGAGCAACGATCATCGGCCCCAAGCCGTCGAAATCCCCCAGTCTCGCCGGGTATCCCCAATGTGATGAGGAAGTCCGGACGCTGGCGGAGGCACTCTGGCAGTCGGGCAAAATCACCGATCAACCGGCTCTGAAAGCGTTGGAGGCGAAATCGTGCCCGCCCGATTTTCAGAGCGAAGGCGACGTGCTCCAAGCCATCCACCGAGTCGCCGCCGACCGCGACCTCTATTTCGTCAACAACCCCACCGACACATGGCGTGAAGTCACCGCCAGCTTTCGGGTTACCGGAAAAACTCCCGAGCTGTGGAATCCGGTGACCGGGCAAATCGAGCAGGCCCCGGTCTTCAGCGAGCGCGATGGGCGGACGCGCGTTCCCTTGCGACTCGGGCCGTGGGACTCGGTTTTTGTTGTCTTTTCGACCCGCGCGAAAGGGATCGATCCGGTTGTGTCTTTCCAGTCGCGAGCCGGAACGCTTTCACCAATCTTCCCCGCCGCCCGTTTGCTCCCCGACGCGCAGGGAGCTTTGGCCCTCGAAGCCTGGCAGCCGGGGACGTATGACCTCGAATGGGCGTCCGGCCAGAAGAAGACCTTCACCGTCGACGCGCCGGAGGCTTCGTTCGAACTCGTGAGAGGCTGGCGGGTGCAGTTCCAGACAGGGCGCGGAGCTCCGCTGGAAATCGCGCTCGCCCAACTCACTTCGTGGACAGAGCATTCCGACGCCGGAGTGAAGTATTTCTCTGGCACCGCCACGTATTCGCAGACGTTTGATGTTCCGGCGGACTTTCTCAAGCCGGGCCACCGCTTTTATTTGGATCTCGGCAAAGTCGCGAATCTCGCCGAAGTGCGGCTCAATGGTCGGGACCTTGGCATCATCTGGAAACGGCCCTTTGTCACCGAGGTCACCGAGGCCCTGCGAGTTGGAACGAATACCCTTGAAATCCAGATCACCAATCTATGGGTCAACCGCCTGATCGGCGACGAGCAATTACCTCCCGACGGCGAGTGGCGACCGATGGGCTGGGTGGTGGGATGGGGCCTGCAAGCCTGGCCCGAGTGGCTCGTGAAGGGACAACCCCGGCCAGCGGGTCGCATCACCTTCACCACCTACCGCGGCTGGAGCCAGAGCGCCCCCCTGTTGGAGTCTGGATTGATCGGTCCCGTCAAACTCCACCGCAGCACGGTTCAACCGTTGCCCCGCTGACTGCCTATTATAAGAGAAGAAAGGACAGTCAGCGGAGATTCGGGCTATTGGGACTATTTACGCGCGAGCGCGATCTTGCCCGTGCGGGTCAGATCGAGGATGCCGAAGTTCTTCATCAGATCCAGGAACTTCGTGATCTTGCTCTCATCACCCGTGATCTCGATCGTCAGCGCGTGGGGCTGTACGTCCACGATCTTCGCCCGGAAGATATCGCACATCTGCATCACCTCGGCGCGGGCGGCGGAGTTTACCTTCACCTTCACCAGCACCAGTTCCCGGTCCACATACTCACCCTCGGGGAAATCCTGCACCTCGATCACATCGATCAGCTTGTTGAGCTGGCGGTTCACCTGGTCGAGCACCCGGTCGTCGCCCCGCACGACAATTGTCATCCGGGAGGTCTTGTCATCCGTCGTCGGACCGACGTTCAAGGTATCGATGTTAAAGCCCCGGCCGCTGAAAAGGCCCGCGATCCGGGTCAGCACGCCGAACTTATTCTCCACCAGCACGGAAATGGTATGTCTCATAATAGCTCGTTCTCTTCCTATTCCTGATTTCTATTCGTGATCCTGATCCAACAAAAAGCCCCGGAATCGCAAGAGGCGCGTGTCCGGGGCGACAATCGATTGCAGGCGGTTCAATGCGCGCACTCGCCCCCGCTAGACGGGACCGACTACGACAACATGGACGCGCTGCAACATAGCCAGTTAGATAAAGACTTCACCGAACCGGGTCAAGCCCGAACCCGCAGAGGCCCGGCACGCCCGCCCATTTCTTCTCCCACACGCGACTTTCTCCGCCCCCACCGTCATTTCGAGCGTGTCGAGAAATCAGCTGGAAAGCCGGAATCGCACATCCTTGGCTTTCTGCTCACTTGCCGGAGGCCGTTGCCGTATTTTTGGCCCGGCAAAAATTGCCTCTTTTTAGCCATCGGTACAAAAAAACAACCGGCGTGGGGGAGCACGCCGGTTGAACCTAGGAGGAGAATACTAAAAAATCTAAGGTTAGGACACAGAAGCCGGAGAAACGTTCAAAAGATTTTTTAAAAATTTTAAAAAGATATTGACCTACGGGCCGAATTTCATAAGGTAGCGACGTCTTTGTGGGGAAGTGCTCTGCCTTGGCATGGGTGCTGCTTAACACGGACAAAACTTTTCCACTATCTCATCGGGAGAGGTGGATAGTGGAAATAACAAACAAAGGAGAAGGAGAATCATGAAAGCATTACTTAAAGGTCTTTGCGTGGCCGCTCTCGCCGCTTCTGTGGCGTACGCCGGTGACGAAAAGGACTTGAAGAAAGTTATCGAAGATCAAGGTATCTACGTTGAGACCGCCCAGAAGGGCATCGTGCTCAGCGGCTACGTTGACACCAGCTACACCTACCAGTTCGCCAGCAAGGGCACCGCGAATGGTACGGCGAACCCCGGCGAAGCCAATCTGCGCCAGTTCGACACCAAGAACAACAGCTTCAACGTGAACGCGTTCAAGCTCGCCTTGGAAAAAGCGCTCCCGGACAAGAATGAATACGCCGCCGGTTTCCGTGCGGACCTCATTTTCGGCCAAGACGCGTCGACTGTGAAGAACTCTGCCACGAACAACACCGCCAACAGCGCCTCTGACATCTGGCTCGAACAGGCTTATGCCCAGTTCCGTCTGCCGGTTGGCAATGGCCTGGACTTCAAATTCGGTAAATTCGTCACCCTGTTGGGCTACGAAGTGATCGAATCCCCGGCTAACCTCAACTTCAGCCGCGGTCTGTTGTTCACGAATGCGATCCCGCTCACCCACACCGGTGCGCTGGCCTCGTACAAGTTCAACGACAGCTGGGACGCCCAACTCGGCGTTGTCAACGGTTGGAACAATGACGAATCCACCGTTTCTGGTGGCGACAGCAGCATGGCCGTTACTGGTCGCGTGAACTACACGTTCGCCGGCAAGAACGCCAACATTGCGAATTCGTTCATCTATTCCCCCAACGGCGACACCCAAATCGGTTCCTCCGGCGAAGTGTTCGTCTGGGACATGTGGGCGCAATGGGCCCCGAAGTTTGCTAATGACAAGCTCTTGCTCGCCATTAACACCGACCTCGGCAACGGCAGCCCCTACACCAACGTGAACGGTGCGACCAACAACGACACCTTCTACGGCGTCGCGTTGTACCAGAAGTACCAATTCACCAAGGTGTTCAGCCTCGCCGCTCGTGAAGAATACATGCACGACTCCGATGGCCAGAAGTTCGGCCTCGCCGGAACGCAAACCAACGCTTGGTCCTTCACTGCGACCGCTGGTTTCAACATCTGGGAAAACCTGCTGACCCGCTTGGAATACCGCTATGACCTCGCGGAAGCCGATACCATCAATGGTACCGACCAGCACCAGATTGCTGTGAACGTTGTCTACACGTTCTAATTTAAGCGAAAGCTTAATTTAACAAAAACCCCCGGAGCTTCGGCCCCGGGGGTTTTTTGTTGTACCGATCCGAGTTCTTGAGAGGTGCCTTCCCCTACACCACTCACGGTTCCAGACTTCACATCTCCCACTGCTCCGTTAATTCGTTCCCATTGCAAAAGCATCTTTTTAGACACAATGGCACCACAATTCCCGCACTCGCCCACTTTGTAAAAACAGTCCACAGAGAAGCCACTTTTAAAGTGATTCGTGCTTGCCATCTGGCATGAGGGGTGCTTGTTTCCCTGTACCGAAATCGCAGCCCGACAACTGCCCCGAGAGGCACGCGAGCTTGCAGATGAGGTGGGAACTAAAAAACAGAAAAACCTTAAAGGAGGATGAGATGGCTTTAAAGAAGCTCGAGGCAATTATCAAACCGTTCAAGCTGGAAGAAGTCAAAGAAGCGTTGACTGAGCTCGGCATTGAAGGCTTGACCGTCAGTGAAGTAAAAGGCTTTGGCCGCCAAAAGGGCCACACCGAAATTTATCGCGGCAGCGAATACACGGTTGATTTTTTGCCAAAAGTGAAAATTGAAGTTGTCCTCAAGGAAGACCTCGTCGCCAAGGCGACCGAGACGATCATCAAGGCGGCCAAGACGGGCAAAATCGGCGATGGAAAGATCTTCATCCTCAACATCGACGAAGCCGTCCGCATCCGCACCGAGGAAAAGGGCGAAAAAGCTGTCTAAGCCTCGATACTGATAGGCGGTCTAATATCTGCCATCAGTCATCCAATTGAGATTGCCCGACCGGAATACGGCGGGCACTCTCAGGCGCCTATTGCGTTAAAAATTTGTTCCGAAGCACGTCGCGTGTAGAGGGAAAACCGATAAACAAAGGAAAACATGTCTGCTAAATTCAAGCGCTGCACAAGCGGCAAAGAGGTCCTGGCATTCGCCAAGGAGAACGGGTGCAAACTCGTGGATTTCAAATTCACCGATCTGCCTGGCACCTGGCAACACTTCACCACCACCATGGTGGAACTCGAAGAAGAGACCTTCACCGAAGGCCTTGGCTTTGACGGCTCCTCCATCCGCGGATGGAAAGCGATCAACAACTCCGACATGCTCGTGCTTCCCGACCCGAAGACGGCCATGATCGATCCCTACAACATCGAGCCGACCCTCAGCCTCGTCTGTACCGTCATCGATCCGATGACGAAGGAAACCTACAACCGCGATCCCCGCTCCATCGGTATCCGCGCGGAAGCGTACCTCAAGAGCACCGGCATCGGCGACGTCGCCTACTTTGGCCCGGAAGCCGAATTCTTCATCTTTGATGATGTTCGTTTCGACTCCAAGAGCAACGCTGCCTTCTACTCCGTCGATTCCAACGAAGCCGTCTGGAACACCGGTCGCGAAGAATTCCCGAATCTTGGCTACAAGATCCGCCACAAGGAAGGCTACTTCCCCGTTTCTCCCGCCGACACCCAGCAGGACCTCCGCAACGAGATCACCCTTCAGCTCGAAGCGCTCGGCGTTCACATCGAACGTCAGCACCATGAAGTGGCGACTGCCGGTCAGGCCGAAATCGACATCAAGTTCAACAGCCTCGTGGCCACTGGCGACGACATGGCGTTGTACAAGTACGTCGTGAAGAACGTGGCCAAGAAGTATGGCAAGACTGCCACCTTCATGCCCAAGCCCCTCTTCGGCGACAACGGCTCCGGCATGCACACCCACCAGTCCATCTGGAAAGACGGCAAGCCCCTCTTCGCTGGCAACAAGTATGCCGGCCTGAGCGAAATGGCCTTGTTCTACATCGGTGGCATCATCAAGCACGCCCGTGCCTTGACCGCCATCACCAACCCCACCACCAACTCCTACAAGCGTCTGGTCCCCGGCTTCGAAGCCCCGGTGAACTTCGCCTACTCCGCGCGTAACCGCTCGGCGGCGATCCGTATCCCGACCTACTCGAACAGCCCCAAGTCCAAGCGCGTGGAATTCCGCACTCCGGATCCCGCGGCCAACGTTTACCTCGCCTGCGCGGCTCAGCTCCTCGCCGGTCTCGATGGTATCCAGAACCGCATTGATCCGGGCGACCCCCTCGACAAGAATCTCTACGAGATGCCTGCCGAAGAACTCGCCAAGGTGCCTTGCGCCCCGGATTCGCTCCTCGGAGCCGCCGAAGCGCTCGAGAAGGACTACGAATTCCTCCTCAAGGGCGATGTGTTCACCAAGGACCTCATCGAAGTCCTCATCGAACAACGCAAGAAGGATTACGATGCCCTGCGCCTGCGCCCGCATCCGTATGAATTCTTCATGTACTACGACGTCTAGCAGGACTGAGCCCTGCACCCCGCGACGCTTCGCCACGAGTCATTTCCTCAGGCAAGCGTCCGCCCGGCGCAGAGCTCTCCGCTACGACCTGTAGCTCACGAAAAAGGCACCCAGCAATGGGTGCCTTTTTTGTTGCCTCAAACAATGGCTTGCATGGATTAGGTAGGTGATGAAAAGCAGCGACCAGGCATCAAATCAGTGTAAAAGCAACGCGATGTGTTGATGGCTTTCCGTAAGACAGCCTGGAGTCCTGTCTAACGCGTTACTGGGTCCAGCGTCACGCTGGCTGCATCCGCGCCGCATGCGCCCGCAGCTTCTTCTCCATCGCGGCTTGTCGCGACCCTTGGAAATCATCCGGCCAGCCCACCACCGCCAGTGCGGCCACATTCTTCTTCGTCAGGCGCAGCGGCACAGCCAGCGCGTAAATCGACGGATGGAACTTCCCTAGCGCGCGACTGATCCCCCGCACGCGCGCCTGCGTCACATCCTGCCGAAACGCCTCCCGCGAATAACTCGCCCAGCATTCCTTCGGCGCGCTCGCGAGAATCTCCTCCGCCTCCAGTCGCGGCAATCCCGCCAGCAGCACCGCCCCGGCAGCCCCCGCGAGGGCGAGGTGCGTCTTCGACCCGATCGGCGAGGTGATCGCATTCTGGCGGCGCGAATCCGCCCGTAGCGCCGTCACCGCGCAATCGCCCTCGCGCAGACTGATCTTCACCGACAGCCCCGTGTCATCCGAGAGCGCCCGCAGCGGGAACTCCAGTTGACGCAGCAGCAGCTCCGTCTCCGCGTAGGACCGGGTCAGTGCGGCGAGCCCGAACGCCAACCGGTACTGGCCGTCGCCTTCTTCGCGAATCCAGTTGTGCCGGCTCAGCGTGCGCAAGATCCGGTAGCAACTCGCCGGGGGAATGTTCAGGCTCAGCATCAGCGCCTTCGCGCTCGCCCCGTCTTTGGCGGTGGAAATCGCTTCGAGCACCGCGACGGTTTTTTCGAGGATCGGAATCGTAGTGGTGGCCATGGAGCTACTATACCTATTGATAAAGAATCAATCAAATGAGATTTGCCCCGACCCGAGCCAAAACCTATCGTGGAAACATCAGACCGTCCCTCAAAGGAAACAATCCCATGACTACGAAAATCGATCCCTCCACGCTCAAAATCACCGACATGCGCTTCGCCGACATCGACGGCGCCCCCAAGCGTTGCACCCTCATCAAGCTCTACACCAATCAGGGCCTCATCGGCTACGGCGAAGTCCGCGACGCCTCCAGCCGCACCTACGCCGCCATGCTCAAGAGTCGCATCATCGGCGCCAATCCCTGCAACGTGGAACGCATTTTCAACCGCATCAAACAATTCGGCGGCCCCTCCCGCCAGGGCGGCGGCGTCTCCGGCATCGAGGTCGCGCTCTGGGATCTCGCCGGCAAGGCGTGGGGCGTCCCCGTCTGGCAATTGCTCGGCGGCAAATTCCGCGACCAGATCCGCATCTACTGCGACACCGATTCCGAAGGCGGCGGCCGCGACATGGGCAAGGCGCTCAAGGAACGCATGGACTCCGGCTTCACCTTCCTCAAGATGGATCTCGGCCTCGAGCTCCTCATCGACAAACCCGGCTGCCTCTCCGCCCCGCTCGGTTTCCTCGAGAAGATGCGCGAATACAAGCGCACCGTCTTCAGCACGCCCCACGGCTCCATTGATCCCCGCGCCATGCGCGGCGAAGCGTACGAACTCTTCAGCACCGCTCATCCCTTCACCGGCATCCACCTCACCGAAAAGGGACTCGATTTTCTCGAGCAATACATGGCCGACGTCCGTGAAGTCATCGGCTACGAGATTCCCCTCGCCATCGATCACGTCGGCCACATCCCGGTCGAGGACTGCCTCAAACTCGCCAAGCGCCTCGAACGCTTCAACCTCGCGTGGATGGAAGACCCCGTCCCGTGGCAGATGACGAATCAATACGTCAGCCTAGCCAACGCCACCACTGTTCCTATGTGCACCGGTGAGGACATGTACCTCAAGGGTAGCTTCAAGCCCCTCTTCGAGAGTCGCGGCATCTCCGTCGTCCACCCCGACGTCCTCAGCACCGGCGGCATCCTCGAGACCAAGAAGATCGGCGACATGGCCGAAGAATACGGCGTTGCCATGGCCATCCACATGGCCGAAAGTCCCATCGCCTGCATGGCCGCCGTCCATGTCGCCGCCGCCACCAACAACTTCCTCGCCCTCGAGGTCCACTCCGTCGACGTCCCCTGGTGGGAAGATCTCGTCAAGGGCCTGCCCAAGCCCCTCATCCAAAAGGGCTACATCCAGGTCCCCAACGCCCCCGGCCTCGGCATCGAATCGCTCAACGAAGAACTCATTGCCGAGAAAATCCATCCCGACTTCCCCGAAGCGTGGGGCTCCACCGAACAGTGGGACAAGGAATGGGCCAACGACCGCCAGTGGAGCTAACTCCTAGCGAAGGGCAATAGCTGGCGCGCGAGGCGCGCCGCTATGGCGAATGCAACGTCATGTTGCCAGGTGTGACGCTGGGCGCTGAAACGCTTCGCTTGATCGGGACCTCCGTTGTAGCCGAAGCCGGTGGCTTCGGCGGGCGCAAGCCGATGGACGGGGTCTATCGGCAACAGTGAATTTCACAAGCAGGCGTTCACCTCTATCAAAGAGATAACTATCGAGTAGGGATTTCACTCCAGAACTCATCCTGTAGGGCGGTTCGGTGAAGTGTTAGCACACGGCATAGCCGCGACGGGACACGGTCCAGTCCTACAACAAAACACAGGCATTCGAGATCTTCGTTCCTTCCTTTCCCCGGCGAGACTTGAAATTCCCCGCACTCCCGCCACACTCAAGCTATGGTCACCGGGGGACATTCACGCGCCATCGTTCATCGGCGATCTCGCGGAGAATACCGCCCAAGTTCTCTTCAAACGCTGCCTGTCCCCTTTACCTAACGGAAATGTGTCTGAAGATAAGAATACCCGAGCTTATCGCCTTGGATTGAAATTGGCAGATGAGGCGCTTGCAAATCGAAAGATTCAAAATGCTGACCACTTCAATCTATTTTTAGTCGGTTACGAACTGCATATTAATGAGCTTTTTCGAGGCGCGGGCGAAATCATAAACGTATTGCCGCCTTTTGAGTTTACTTCGTGGTTGGAAAGAAGATTTCACATCACCTTGGAGAGAACGTCATTCAGTGTCGCCTATCTTGTCAAAGATGGAAAAGAGTCAATCTCGTATTGGAAATCCGCTCTAGAAGAGTACTTACTGGAAAACTCTGTTAATTGTGAAGAATTGTCTCGTGATGCAAGCAAAGACATCGAGCAAAGTCGACTGATTGAGCTGTTCCTAGCGATTGAAAAACGCCCGGGTATGTACTTTAGGTCACCTCTTATGGAGAATTTTGTTTGTTTCTGGGAAGGGATGATTCAAGCGGAAAGAGACTATAGAAAATCCTCTCAGCTTCACGATTTGAAAAAGGCCTTGGGATGTAAATTGCAAGTAGATCTGGGATACCCAAGTTCGGATTTTGATAAAATACTTCTGGTTTCGCATCTTGGACATTCTGAAGGAGCGCTTAAACAGGCTCTGAGAGAAATAAATCATCTATTAGAAAGCGATAAAAGTAACCCGGAGAAATAGAGCAGGTATCTTTTCTTGGGTCAAAAAGACTGATGTGGCAAAAATGTCGTGCAAAAAAAGAAAAAGGGGACAGGCATCTTTAATACTGTTTTTCTCGAAATTACTCTAAAAACGCCCCATTAAATATGCCTGTCCCCTATTATTAAGAGGTGGTGATGAATAGAGACATTTTAAAAACCATTTTGATACGATGCATATTATTTCCTCTTATAATATTTTGCTTTGGTATCCCAACTGGATTCTGTCTTAAGTGGATTTTTTATACTGCTAGGGCAGATCCTAACGGAGATAAGGCCGCGCCTGCGGCCGCCATCATCGCCTTATCTATTTTCGCGGCTATTGTAATGTTAATTAAGGGCGTCATTTTTGTTATTAAAGGGAGAGGAAATCGATGAAATTATTGGCGGAATAGAAAATAGAAATAGGGGACAGTCACCTTTTCTTCGGATTTGATCGCCCCCTTGCCCGATCCCTCGACTACGCTCGGGATGACGGAGTGTGAAACGTGACTGTCTTGGAGGCGATTTGCGGAGCAAATCAGCTGCCGAGTACAGCGTTACGCTGGTCATCCCGAGCGCAGTCGAGGGATCGGGCAAGGGGCAAAGGCTTTTCTGAACACGAATACCATCTTCCCTTGAGTACCTTGGCGAGAAATTCTTCCACACTCCGCAAAAATCTCGCGCACGTAGCCAACGTAGCTCACCTAACGTAAACGCTCGCGGCGGATCTGTGCTTTACTACTCCCAGCATGAGTACGCATTTAGAGAGCTTCGCTCTGGGTATCCGCTCCGTGTGGCGGGGGAGGGCGGAGTGAAACACTGGTGACGTTGGGAGCGGTTCGGAGACGGGGCTCCTTTTTTCGCGCATACTTCACCCGATATTCACACGGGAAAACTTTTGCAAAACGTTCGTCACAATTTTTTCTCACCAGCTCATGATGGAATTTCATGCTCTATTTCGTTGCAAACGAAGCAGTCCCACGCAGTTCCTCTGGATTTTGCGCGTCAACTCTAAATCGAAAGAAAAAGTTGATCGAAGTCGTGCATTTATCTTGCGAAGCAACAATCGGAATCCTAATTTGACCCTCCCCTGCCGATTCCTCATCACGCCTTTCCAGTTGCTGGAGTGCGTGGTGAATAATTCGCAGCAACTCAAGCCATTCAGAGCGTTTAAGGAACGCTTCCGAATGGCGTGAATTTTCAAGTTTGTGTAATTGAGAGAAAAATGGGACTGCAAGGTCCTCGCAGAGAATATCTTATGACGGATTTAAAGATATCTGGTGGAAAAATGGATAATCATCCGATCTCTCTCTTAAGCCTTTACAGCCTGTGAATAACTTGTGAACAACGCCCTAACAAATCTTCATCTTGGCGATACGTGGCAGCGTATTTGCACTGAATTGCAACAGGTTGTATCGCTCGATGCGGTCAACCGTTGGTTCACCCCGCTCCGCGCCGAGAGTTTTGCCAATAGCACCCTCACGCTTCATGCGGAGAACACGATCTATCAATACTGGATCGAGGAGAACTACCTCCAGCAGCTCACTGCCGTTGCCTCGCGTGTGCTCGAGATTCCGGTGAAGATTGCTTTCAACACGAAGAAACCCGTTGCCGCGGCCGTGCCGGTGGAAATCCCCGCCGTTGCCCCCGTTGTGGAAGAGGAGAAGATCCGCCCCACGCCCGTTTCTTCGGCGCGCCACGGTCTCAACCAGCGCAACACGTTTGACTCGTTCGTCGTCGGCATCAACAACCAGTTCGCCCACGCCGCCGCCGAGCAGGTCGCCAAGGCACCCGCCCGCAGTTACAATCCGCTCTTTCTCCATGGCCGGGTTGGTCTGGGCAAGACCCACCTCATGCAGGCCATTGGTCATTCGATCCTGCAAAACAAAAAGCACCTCCGCGTGCTTTACGTCACCTCCGAGCAATTCACCAACGAGTACATCGCGGCGCTTCAGCACGGCGAACTTACCAAATTCCGCAAGAGCTACCGCCAGGTCGATGTCCTCATGATTGACGACATTCAGTTCCTTGCCGGCAAGGACAGCACCCAGCAGGAATTTTTCCACACGTTCAACTGCCTCTTCGACGGCAGCAAGCAGATCATTCTCACCAGCGATTCGCCTCCCAATGAAATTGCGAGCCTGGAAAAACGACTCATCTCGCGCTTCGAATGGGGTCTGACGGCGGAACTGCAGCCGCCTGATTTGGAAACCCGCATTGCGATCCTGCGCCACAAGCTTTCCACCATGCCGGAAAAACTCACCGACGATGTGCTCCGCTACATCGCGGAAAAGGTCAAGAGCAACGTCCGCCGACTTGAAGGTGCGCTGACCCGCGTGGCCGCGTTCGCCTCCCTGCACGGCAAGAGCATCACCGTTCCGCAGGCCGAAGTCTTGCTGAAGGATCTTCTCCAACAGGAAGGCCAGCAGACTGTCAACATCGACAGCATCCAGCGCAAGGTGGCCGAGACCTACGATATTCGTCTCGCCGACATGACCAGCAAACGCCGCCCCGCCAATATCGCGTTGCCGCGCCAGCTCGCCATGTACCTCAGCCGCAAGCTGACGAGTTCTTCGCTCAATGAAATCGGCGACGCCTTTGGTGGTCGCGATCACGGCACCGTTTTGCACGCCTGCCGCACCATTGAAGAGAAGATGAAGTCCGACGAAAAGCTGCGTCAGGTCGCCAATTATCTGGGCGAGAAGCTCAGTAATCCCTCGGTGCGCTAACCGCGTACACACAAGGCAGTCACCTGCCTTGTCTGCGGGACGCATCGCATTGGGAGAACTATTCCGATTCCTCTTTGATCTTGCCGATCGTACCGCCGATCGCCCCACCGCCGACCTCGCCCACGGCCGCCCCAATGGGCCCACCGAATACGGCACCCAAGGCCGCGCCGACCAGTGCTCCGGTCGTCATGCCCACGACATCATCACGCACATTGCGCGTGCCATCCGGGTCATAGTGGGAACCATTCTTGTTGAGAATGTGAATGACCGTGCCGCATTGCTCCTCGAGGACATGCCCCACGGAAACCAGCGTTTTGCCGTCCGCCAATTCCTTGTCGAAATAAAGCACGTCTTCCTCCACGAAGCCGCCCTCGCGCAACGCCTGATGCCGCACTCCGGGTACATTCTTGAGATACTGTTCCGTACTCAGGGAGATGTCATTACGGGGAAAGCCCTCCGACACGAGCTCATCCACGGCGCGCTGGGCATCGTCTGGATTTTTAAAGAGCGCTCCGATTTGTCGATAGGGAGGAACTTGTGATTGTGAGATGGCCATAAAAGAGTCCTTTCAAATTGAGTTTCGACTGCACTGCGGGTTTTACCATTCTCTCCCTCACGGCTTGCCCCATGCCAAATACGCAGCGTGTTCTTTAATGCGCTGGGAGCGAAGTGATTGCCCTCAGCGAGTGAGACCGCCAGTCGCGGCTCGGCTGACTGCAAATTGCCATGGACTCACCGCGCCTTAGTGCGGAATGCAGGAGTCCGCGCGCTCGGTTTGCGGAACTCAATTTCCTCGAAACGTTGTGGTATCAACCACTTGATCCGGCAACCCTTCATCTGGCATGGCCCCGGCGCTAGTAAGTGTGTGGCGGTTCACAAGGACCGCAGTTGAAAAACAAATCATAAGGAACCATGTCATGAACACACAAATTGCCAAAGGAAACTGGAACATCGTCAAGGGTCGCCTCAAACAGGCCTTTGCCGAACTCACCGACGACGATCTGACTTACGTCGCGGGCAAGGAAGATGAACTCATCGGCCGCATACAAAAGCGCACCGGCAAGGCCCGCGAAGACATCGAGAAATATTTCGATGACCACGTTCGCTAAGCGAATTCTCACTCAACGAAAGGAACCGCTATGTTAAGTTATGTGGTGACATTTCTGGTCATTGCTTTGATCGCGGCGGTCCTGGGGTTCAGTGGCATCGCGGGGACCGCGGCATGGCTGGCGCAAGTCTGCTTTATCGTGTTTCTCGCCCTCGCCCTGGTCTCCTGGATCACGCGTCGTCGTTCGATCTAGATCGCGTCTCCTCGTGAGACGTGACGTTCTCGAGGAAGCCGGACATCAGGCCATAATAGGGCGCATTGAAAAGTAATTCGCCCGAAACGCCCCGTCCGGTTTCCTTTATTTAGTGCGCTCGGCGCTCACTAAGCCGGATGAGAGTTGATGAAAGCCGGAAGTAGAGAGCCCACTGAAAAATGAGTCGAGCTCCGTGTAATAGAATACCGAATCCTGATGGCTCCCTTATTCTCCGAATGAGAAGGCTGTTACGGATGCTCTGCCGTTTGCAGCAAGCGTGACGTTTCGCGGCGCAGGACTCGCCATTTTTCAGCGTGACGCTTGAGTAAATCCCGGCGTGTGGAATTGGAATCCTTCTCCGCCACCGTCTGCAACAAACTCATGCCATAAGTCAACGCTTCACATTGGCTCAACAACAATTCCCGCTCAAAGACGCCTGGGCCACCGGCCAGTATGCGCTTTTGTTTTTCCGACCGGATTATCGCGCGCGTCGCGATTTCGATAGGAGGAAGGCCGTTGGGACCAAAGGGAGTTGATCCGTCGTCCTGGCGTAGCGACTCCAGATCGGCTTTGAGTTCCTGGGCTTCTTGCGCGATTTTCCGCATCGTGTCCTGTAACGTTTTGGAACCGCTCTTGATGACAAATACAAGATTGACCTGCGCCTCATCAGAAGCCAGAGTATATAGAAGAGCATAACCATTTTTCACCTCCGTCGGATCAGTATCTTTCACATGATGTCGCGATCCCTCGGCTCGGGGCAGCGGCACTCCTTTTGAGGAGAATACTCCTTCCGCCAAGGCGAGGGGTGTATTCCATAAGTATATGAGAGTGGCGGCCGCGGCCATCTGCTGGAAAAGAGAAAGGGGCGCTGGGTTCACAGAGTACCACCCCGAATGACGCGAATCAGAATCGTGATGATCGCCACGACCAATAAAATATGAATAAGCCCGCCGATCGTGTAGGAGCTTACCATTCCGAGCAGCCATAAAATCACGAGAAGAATAGCGATGGTTTCGAGCATAAAAGCAGGTCCTTTCACGGAATAATTTCGACGAGGTCATTCTCGCCGTTCCACCTCATCGCGCACGCCATGCCAGCGTTCCCATTCACGAGTTAAACCACTGACCCGGCGTGGCATAGCGCGCGGGTGACCGGGCCATCGCCATGGCTGGCTCTGTGCAAATTGCACGAATGGACGGCATCTATCAGGTCGAGTCGCTGCAATATGCAATGCGAAAAATGAAAGATGGTGTAGATTTCACGGTTGGACGATTTCTTTTTGAGAGAGGGCGTGGGCCAGATCGAGAGCCTTGGCACGATATATTCTGTGGCATAGAGGGGGAGACGGATCTTTCCCGGGGCGCAGTTAAGAAAACCATTCGTTATGCCTATGAAAATCCTGATTATCGACGACGAGAAAAACATCCGGACCTCCATCAGCATGGCTATTCAAAGTGAAGGGCTTGAAGCCGATGCCGTGGATAGCGGTCGCATTGCCCTGCTGAAAATGCAGGAAGAGCCCTACGATCTCGTATTTCTTGATATGCGTATTGGCGATGAAGACGGACTTGAGGTGCTCGACTCCATTGTAAAACTTTTTCCCAATGTCCCCACAGTGGTGTTCACCGCCCACGCCTCCATCGCCACAGCGGTCGAGGCCATGCGGCGCGGTGCGTTTGATTATCTGGAAAAGCCGTTCACCCCGGCGCAGCTCCGCCACATCCTTGGCATGGTCGAGCGCATGAAGCGGTGGAAGCAGCAAGTGACCGACCTGGAGCAACAGGTCTCCGTACAATCGCCATCGGTCGATTATACTTCAGACGATCCCGCCATGGTGCGCATCATGGACGTTCTCGTCCGTTCCGCTTCTACTCCGGCAGCCGTTCTGATCCTTGGCGAAAGCGGTACGGGTAAAAGCGTGCTGGCCCGTTACGTGCACGACCACAGCGACGTGAAGGACAAGCCCTTCGTCACCGTCAGTTGCCCCAGTCTCTCCCGCGAATTGCTAGAGAGTGAACTCTTCGGCCACGTCAAGGGTTCCTTCACCGGAGCGGTCAAGGATACCTGGGGAAAAGTCGATGCTGCCAAGGGAGGAACTCTCTTCCTCGATGAAATTGGCGAGCTGCCGCTCGAAATCCAACCCAAGCTCCTGCGGTTGCTTCAAGAGCGGCAGTATGAGCGCGTCGGAGAAAATAAAACCCGCACGGCCAATGTGCGCGTGATCGCAGCGACCAATCGCAATCTCGAAGAAAGCGTAAAGAACAAAACGTTTCGCGAGGATCTCTTCTACCGACTGAATGTGATCTCCGTCACCACGCCACCCTTGCGCCAACGCGTGGGCGATCTCAAGCGGCTCAGTCAGAATTTCGCCCGTTTTTTTGCCAAGCAGATCCGGCGTCCTGTGAAGGATTTCAGTCCCGAAGCACTCGAAAAGGTGCTCTCCTACTCTTGGCCCGGCAATATCCGTGAGCTTCGCAACGCCATCGAACGCGCCGTGATTCTCGCCCAAGGCACGACCATTCAACTCAGCGATCTACCGGAACATCTCGGCAGTCACGAGAGCAAGAGCCAGCTCACACTGGGCGCGCCTGTGACGTTGGAAGAGCTGGAGACGGAGCATATCCGTCTTATCATGGAACGCGCGGATAGCTTGGAAATGGCAGCGCGAATCCTCGGTATCGATCCCGCCACGCTCTACCGCAAGCGCAAAAAAATGAGCCTGCTCGCCGCCGAACCGGTGAGCTAAGCGGAGCCGCCAAAGTCCGCGCCTCTTGGGCTGCAAGCTGCATGGCGCGGACACTTTCGTCCATGCCCTTTGCATGACGAAAATTCGTCCGGGCGCAGTCTGTAAGATACTCTTGTACAACCCGTCTCTTTCTCGATATCTCCTAAGTTATTCCCGTGGAATGGTAAAAAGTATTGTTGGGTCCTTTTTGAATTCTCCTGCGAGAGCATGATGCAACGGCTCCACTTCTTGAGCACGGCTCCTGCAATAGGAAAGAGGCAGGTCGCGCAATCGGGAGACGATTTTGCGACAGGCCATCATTCAATCCAAAACCAAAGGAACCTCATGAAACTCGCCTCACTACGCTATCTCTATATTGACGAACTACAGGATCTCTACAGCGCGGAAACGCAACTCACGGAAGCTCTGCCGCAAATGGCTGTCGCCGCGCGCAATCCAGACTTGAAAAAAGCGTTTCGCGATCATCTGGATCAGACCTACGGTCACATCCAGCGGCTCGAAACCATTTTCGAACAGCTGGAAATCACGCCTGTCGGCGAAGTTTGCGAAGCCATGCAGGGGCTCATCGCAGAAAGTCAGGAAATGGTCGACGATTACGGTGATCCCGATGTGCGCGATGTGGCCCTCATAGCCTGCGCCCAGCGTGTGGAGCACTACGAGATTGCCGCCTACGGGGCCACTCGCACCTTTGCGAAACACCTCGGCTATGATGAGCACGTCAAGCTCTTGCAGGACACCCTTAACGAGGAAGGTGAAGCCGACAAGTTGCTCACCACAATCGCGGAAGGTGGTTGGTTCACCAGCGGACTCAATCAGGAAGCGGCACACAAGTAATCACCACCTTTCGCCCCGGCTTTCTCTTGAAAGCCAGCGAATCGATCAAAGGGGCTTCGTGCAAACGAAGCCTCTTTTTTTTCCCCCGATTTCCGATGTGGAGACGACGGCAGTTTATTAAATCTCCCCGATTATTCATGCAAACTGCATGAGGCCTCCTAAGCCTCTTTGCATAACTCACGGCGATAATCGGACCCCTAAAAAACGCACATCCGATAACCTGCTGTTCGCAAGTAACTTCAGTTTTCCGCGGCGTGCTGGCACGAGCCTAGCAAATGGTGAAGCATGAAGAGATCGAGCCTGATTTCCATCCCCTTGTATGTCATCGCTCTGTTTCTCGGATTGTCCATGCCATCCCTGGTTCGATCGAGTGAAGATCTCGCGGACTGCACCATCTACTACACGCCGCGCGAAAGCGGATTCGTTGCCGGGCGTGGATTCAACCTGCGACGCGAAACCCGGACGGGTTTGAACGGTCAATACTATCCCGCTGATTTTCTCCGCGCCGTGCAAGTGGAAGGTCACGGTCGTCTCGCCAAATCGTACCGGGGTTTCCGCTACATCTATTACAACGGCAAGTGGGGATTCACGGATGTTCCAAAAGGCACGCGGCAGCAGCCCCTCGTCGCGCTCCAATCCTGCGCTGTCTCCGCCCGCTCGCCACGCATTCGACCGGGAACGTGGGTGAGAACTGTGCACGCGCTGTTGCCCCAGACTCTGCAAAATCGCTGGTGGCGGGTCAGCGATGTTGGCAGCGGTGTGCAAGGCAGCCAGATCGACTTGTACTGGGGCGAAGATGATCCCAGTGGTCCGGGCGCGGGGTTGTACCGACCTGCTGGCACCACCTTTACTGTTGTCCGCAAGGCTAGATTGAATTTGTCCACAACCAACCCTCAAACCAGGAAAACTTCATGAAAATCGCCGGTATCATCCTCATCATTTTCGGAGTCTTGGCCCTTGTTTACCAAGGGTTCTCCTACACCCGCACGGAAAAAGACGCCCAGATTGGGCCGATCAAAATTCAGCACGAAGAGACCGAGCATGTGCCGCTACCTCCCATCGTGGGCGGCATATGCGTCGTCGTGGGCATTGGCGTGCTTGTCTTCGGCAGTCGTCGTTTGGCTGCGTGAGTATCCGATGGACCCTCAACTTCTCGATTACCATGAAAAACAAAATCCAAAAAGCTGTCCAAATGGTGAAGTTCAGCGTCATGAAAGCCGTTGCTGCGGGGGTGGAACCTATGACCAATGAGGGTCCCTTCATGGCCGATCCGAACTACATCCCGGTCCTGCGCGCGGCGCAGCCGCGACGCAAGAAAGCGGCCTCTTCCCGGCGCAAAACACAGCCACGGCTACGAGGCAGCCACAAAAAGGTACTCTGCCCCGCTTCCGTCGCGATGTGCGAAGCGGTCGCGCTTGATGAAATCGGCAACTTCCTGAACCTGCTGGTGCCCGACACGCGCTATCTCGGCAAGAAATGGTCTGAGGTGATTGATCCGGTTACATTGAGTCGCCTGTCGCAATAGGCGTTGCGCTGCGGCCCTTGATGGTCTGGCACATTAATCCAAATGGGGCTTAATGTGCTCAATGTAGGCGTTCGCAAAGAGTCCTCCGAGTAACGCTAGAATATCCGGTTCCGGACCATCGACTGTTCCCGTAATCGGGATTTTCGTCGCGATGCTGTCGCGCAGATGGTTGGTGAAAAGGAACAGGAAGGTGGAGACAATACCCTCCCAAATAAAACGTAGTGGATTCTCTGCGAAATCCTCCAGTTTCAGCAGGGAAAGATCCTCGATGATGGGTTTGGCGTAGCCATTGATTTTGCCATTCTTCACCCGGATTTCGCTGAAGAGTTGAAACGTTCCCCTCTCCGCATCCACGCTCGCATAGGCGCGCAGGAAGTTGTTGAGCTCTGGCAAGGACATGCGGGTCAATTCCATAGTCAAATCGAAGTTGGGATTCTTCGCTATCGGATCGAGGGCGATATGGCTCTTCAAATGGGCTGTTTTCAGGACACGGGCCGTCACATCGACGTGGCTCGAGAGTTCTTCGCGCGAGTTGGCCCCATTGGTCAGGTTCGTGCCCACCGCTTGCAATTCGGTTAGTTCCAGATAGACGGTCGGAGTAGAGCGGGGATTACGAAAAGTCAGGGTGCCATCCACGACGGTGAAGCGATTGAGTTTAAGTGGAAAAAGAGCTTTGAATTTTTCTCCCCATGTTTTGTCGAGTATCAACTGCCGCTCGGCCTTCACGGAACTGTCCACGAGATTCAGCTGGGGGCGGTACAGTTCCACTTCTCCGACGACGGATCCATGCAGCAAGGCTTTCCACTCGATGGAAAAATCGACCAACGGCATTTCGATAAAGGGCGTCGTCTTGCTCTGGCCGCGGGTCTCACGTTTTTCCAGTTTGAGGTGATAGATTTTATACGCGCCCCGCCACAGATTCAAATCCACCGCCTGGGCTTGGCCGTGGTAATCTTTCATGCTGCCGAGTATCCGGTTCACCTGATGCAGCACGAGGTAAGGGGCCGCGATTCTAAGGCCGACCAGCAGCGCCACGATCACGAGGATCGTGACGCCGGTCATGCGGGAAATGGTGCCGAAACGGGCGCGGAGCTCAGGCCTTCGGCTCATAAGTCGGACTGAGCCAGGACGCGCAATAGTTGAGAGCTTTTCTCCTCGTGCTCGATTTCGGCGCTGGCCATGGCAAGCATGGCGGGGGATTTACGCTCTCCATCCATGATCGAGAGTATGGATTGAAGCGTGAGAATCGAGCAGACGATCATGATTGCGACTATTCCCGCTGCGAATGTATCTTGATTCATGGTGATCTCCGGTTTGGGAGTGGTTGACTCTCACCTTGGATTTCATGCATGGCGGGTGCCAAGTTGCGACGATCGTGCAAGCTGCTTCCATCCAGTTGATTGCGGGCAATCAGAGTCGTTTCTGCTTGCTTGGGCTGGATGCAAAATGCGTGGATCCCGGAAATCCGCAGGGCTTTTTGCCAGTAAGAACGCTCTGGCAACTGCTAGTTGGCCACTTACTAGCGCTGATGGAAGGTATCGGCGATGGCGCGCGAAAAAGTATCGAAGGTGATCGGCTTGTCCACCCATTTGTTCACGCGCAAAGTCTGACAAGCCTCCAGATCCTTGGGGTCATTGGAAGAAGTCATGACAATAACCGGCACTTGTGCGAGCGCGGCTTCGCTGCGGATTTTGCGCAAGACCTCCAGCCCGCTGATCGAGGGTAATTTCAAATCGAGAAAAACCACCATGAGCGATTGCGCGAGCGCCTCCGTATGGGTTTGAATATAATCGATGGCTTCCTGCCCGTCCGATATGAACTTGATCTGCTCTGACATGTTCGCATTCTTCAGCTGCCGGAGTAACAAAATGCGATCATCCTCATTGTCTTCGATGACAATGACGCGGATTAATTCAGGAGCAACGGGAGGAGCGGAGAGTGGCATTTAAGCTAATCTTGCAGCCGCTAGAATAAAGGGAAATACAAAAGTGGGGCGTAACATCACGGCTGTGTTCAACCAAAAACTGTGGATTTGTCGGGCGATATCAACCATATGATTCATCGAGGTTGGTTTGACGACATAAGCGTTGACGTGCAGCTGATACGCCGCCTCGACGTCCGCTCGCTCGGACGATGACGTCAAAACAAGGATGACCATCGGGTGCAGGACTGGATGTTCGCGCACCCATTTGAGCACATCCAGCCCGGTTTTGTGCGGCAGCTTGAGATCCAGCAAGATGATGTCGGGCAGGGGATAGAGCGCGCGGTCGGCGTAGGGGCCGGCGCCACTCAGGTAATCGATGGCGGATTGGCCGTCTTCCGTCCGTTTGATGGTGACATGAATCTGCGCGCTGTTGAACGCCCGGCTGGTGATGAAGGCATCGTCATCGTTATCCTCCACCAGCAGGATGATTTGTGGGTCCTTCGGCATGATCGCTATCCTTTTCTTAAGTCGATCCAGAAAACGGAGCCATTGCCCAGCTCCGATTCAAGACCGATATGGCCACCAAGATTTTCGACGGCGCGTTTGACAATGGCAAGACCGATGCCGGTGCCGCCATAGAGTTTGGGATTATGCACTTGCTCGAAAATCTTGAAGATGCGCTCGCGATTTTCCGGAGCGATGCCAATGCCGTTATCGCGGACCTTGATGCGGATACGGCCGTTGATTTCCTCCGTGGAGATGACTACCTGGGGCTGGACCCCCGGATCGATGAACTTGATGGCGTTGTCGAACAGATTGGAGAGAATCTGCGTGAGCGTGGCCTCACGCGCAAAAACCGGCAGCAGGGTGCCGGCGATGGTGATGGAAACGCGCGGTGGCTGGAACTGGGGGTACTGGCTCAACATCTCCCGGACGAGGGAATTCAGATTGACTGATACCAGTTCGTCCCGGTCACGGGACAGGCGGGTGTAGGCGAGAAGATCCTGAATGAGCTTGTCGAGGCGTTGCGCGGCGCTGTTGATGCGATTGAGATACAGCACGCCGCTTTCATCCAGCTTGCTGGAATAATCTTCCAACAATGCCTGCGCGTATCCCTGCATTGCCCGCAAGGGGGAGCGCAGGTCGTGCGAGACGGTGTATGAGAAGGCCTCCATTTCTTCCATCGCCCGACGCAACGAACTGGTCCGTTCCTCGACTTGGGAGGCGAGATCCTTGGAATACTCCTGCAAGGTGCGATGTGCCTGCCGCAATGCCGATGCGTCGTGAAACACCAGCACAATGCCTGTAATCCGCTGGTATTGATCGTGAATGGGCGCCGCGCTGTCCTCGATGGGCCACTCGGTACCGTTCTTGGCGATCAATACCGTATGATTGGCCAGACCCACCACTTTGTTCTCCCGCAGAACGCGCTCTACGGGGTCCTCGACAATCACGCGGGTGTTTTCATTAATGATCCGGAAAATGGACTTCAGCGGTTTTGACATCGCCTCCTCGTTCTTCCAGCCGGTCATGCGCTGGGCTTCCGGATTCATGAAGGTGATCTGTCCGAGATGGTCGGTGACGATCACCGCGTCGCCGATGGAGGAAAGCGTAATGCGGAACCACTCTTTCTGCTCGGTCAGTTCGATGTTGCGCAGGTGCGCTTCCATCAGGGCCGTCTTGTAATCCCCCACGAGATGGCGCAGTTCCGTCGTGATGTAAAACGTCATGAGCACGGCAAGGATCAGTGCAATGGAACCACCGCCATAGATGAGGCGATCTTTCATCATGGTCACCGTTTGCACCCGTTGCTGTCGCAAGGCTTCCTCCACCTGCACGAATTCCCCGAAATGGCGGCGAATCTTGTCCATGATTTGCTTGCCGGCCAGGGATTCATTCTTATCGACGGCGACAGTCAGGTGCTGGATGCGCAACTGCGCCAGGGCCGTCCATTCTTCCCAGTCGGCGCGAATCGCCTGGATGTGGCGCACTTGGTCCGGGCGATCCTTGGTCATTTCCTGCAGCTCATCGAGTGCCGGTTTTACCTTGGGCAGCGCGGCATAATACGGGGCGAGATAGAGGCCGTCCTTGTTCAGCAGGTAACCGCGCAGGCCGGTTTCCATATCGATGATGAACTTCTCGCAAGTGCGGGTTTGGGAGAGAATCTGGTACGATTGCTGTCCCCACTCGATGACTCCCAACAGATTGAAAACGAGCGAGGCCAGCAATGCGGCGGCTAGGAGAATCAAGCCTCCGGGCAGAATTATCAGCCGGGCCAGGGTTTGGCGAAAGAGGGACTCTTGCTTACGGGTGGGCATGGAGTGTGTTCCGGGGTGGAATCATGACATATCAGTCAAGCAGCGGTTTTATCGGATGTGGTGGGGGCGATGGGCAGGATCACATAAAACTCACTTCCTTCTCCGGATTTGCTATGAACGCCGATTTCGCCGCCATGGGCGCGCACGATCTCGCGGGCGATGGAAAGCCCCAGCCCGGCACCACGTTTGCGCGAACCGGCGATACGGTAGAACTTCTCGAAGATGCGGGTTTGATGTTCCGGCGGGATGCCCGGCCCTTGGTCGCGCACGGAGAAACGGATGAAATCCGTTTCATGCCGGGTGGCGTAGAGCCGGATGGTGGAACCGGGTGGCGAATACTTGATCGCGTTGGAGACCAGATTATTGAAGACGAAACCCATGCGTTCGCCATCGACTTCCACATCGGGCAAATGCTCGTCGGTTTCGTCAATCACGGTAATGTTCGCTTCCTGGGCCAAGCCGCTGGTCTCGCGCCGGGCAACCTCGAAGAGGCGGGCGGGAGCGTAGCGTTCCAGTTTCAACTCCGGCGGTCCTTCTTCCAGCCGTGCCAGGTCGAGCAAGTCATTAAGCATGTTCAACAGGCGATCCGAATCCTCCCGCGCGGTGGACAGCATTTCCTCCTGTCGCGAGGTGAGGGGGCCGAGCCCCTTTTCCAGCAATAAATAGATCGCCATGCGCACACTGGTGAGCGGTGTCTTAAGCTCGTGGCTGACGGTCGAGACCAGGTTGTCCTTGATCTGGTCGACGAGCCGCATGCGGGTGATATCCTCCAGAATAACAGCCGCGCCAAAGGGCATCTGGTGCTCGTCCCGCAGCAGGACCACACGCGGCAAAAAGTAATGGTCGCTCTGGTCAAAGCGCAGCATCACCGCTTGCTTAAAGAGCGTGGGAAGATAATCCTCCCCGGTGGTGAAGCTTTGCTCCACGAGCTTTTCCACCTGCTCCGGTAACCGTCGCATTCCGGAAAAGAGCAATTTCACCGCCAGCATATCGCCCGCGGGATTGCGGAATTCCACATTGCCTGCTGCGTTCAGTACGAAAATGGGATCTGGGAAGGAGGCGATCGTTTTCTCCACCGTCAGATGCAGGCGTTGCAATTTTTCCGAGTTAGCCGTGCGATACACGCGCAACTGCGAGGCCATCTTGTTAAACGTCGCGGCCAGCTTGCCGAGTTCATCCTTGGAATGAAACGTCACCGTCTGGTCCAGGTTCCCTTCGCCCAGTTGCCGGATCGATTCTGTCAGTGACGCGATCGGTGCCAGCACACTCCGGCTCAAACGAA
This sequence comes from Verrucomicrobium sp., assembly GCA_017849585.1. Taxonomy (GTDB): domain Bacteria; phylum Verrucomicrobiota; class Verrucomicrobiia; order Methylacidiphilales; family UBA1321; genus UBA1321. Next base: position 111,729 of record JAFIGT010000029.1, on the reverse strand, counting down.
TCGAGGTATAAATCGCGATGGCTACGGCAGCCGTCATGGCAAACATCAGCAGGCGGATCGTATCTGTCGTTTCTTTGCCCGAGGCGGCGTTACGCGCATTAATGGATGCGCGGCTTGCCTCCAGGATGTCATCGGCCAGCAACAACATCTGTGTCGTTTGCTTCCCGACACGGGCTGTCAGCTCTTTCAATCGCGCTGCATTGGGTGGGGTCTTGTCGAGTAATTTCCAGGCGTCCAGCAGATACTCGGTATGGATCGCGCGCAACTGCCGCGTGAGCGAACGTTCCTTGCCGGACTTGCTGATTTCCTCTTGTTTTTCCAGCGCAGTTTCAAAATGACGGCACGCTTCCGAGAAGTCGGCGCGGCTGCTTGGCGATATTCCCGTGGTTCCGGCCAGAAGGGACGACGTCATTTGGGTGCAATTGCGCTTGAGTTCCTGCACCGTGTGCAGCGTGACATCGTTTTCCTTCAGGATGATTTGAATGCGGCGCCCCAGATCGCTGCAGCGATCTATGGAATACAATCCCATCGCCAACAAAATCAAAAGCAGGCAAAGCAATCCGAGAACAAGTCGTGTGCGTAGCATCAATTTACCGTGGGTTCCCTTTTACTTAAGCAGCGAACATACCATCTCCCTTCCATGGCACATGTCAAATGCCACGGCGTTCTGTTCATGCAGCGCGCATGAAAACAAGGCTCCGGCGATTGCACTTTGCAATCACCCGGCAGACGGCTTTCACCCTGCGAAAGTGCCTTTTCCAGAGTAGATCGATGGAAGCAAGCACCCACGGCTTGGCTTGGCACGGAGGCTGCAAAAAAGAATGTCGAGATATGAATGCTTATCGAATGAAAGGATAAAGAATGCTCTTCTGGTCACTCACATTTCTCGCCCTCGCGATGATTGCCGGCGTACTGGGTGTTGCGGGAATAGCTGGAGCGGGTGCTTCGGCCGCCAAGTTTATGTTCCTGCTTTTTCTCGTATTGTTCCTCGCCTCATTCCTCGTGGGCAGACGGCCACTTTCTTGACTCCTCAACCTACACCGGAGAATCCACTATGAAAACCAACCGAACCTCCCCCATCCCACACTGGCCTGTCTTCACCCTCGGCGCAGTGCTCACCACAGGCTTGCTTATATCTGCCTGTAGCGATCAACGCTCCGCCAAAAATCCGCCGCCGGATAAAAAACTGACCACGCCGGAAACTCTCGTCGGCGACATGCGCAAAAACGAGTACAAAGAAAATCCCACGGAGGAGAACGCCCGCAAGATGGATCTTGCCATGGCCGAGCTCGATTCCGAAATCCGTGAATTGCGGGAATTGACCAAGCGGACCTCGGGCTCCGAGAAAGCTCGCGCCGAGGAGAAGCTTGTCCTGCTCCAGCGCAAACGCGATGAGCTGGCCAAGGATTATAACGAAGCCAAATACCGCGCGGCGGTCGATGAGGCCAAGGAAGCCGTACGCAGCTTTGGCGAGGCGATCAAGAACGCTGTCACTCCCGACAGCAACCGCTAATTCTCCCGTATCTCCCGCATCCCACCCCCCCGAGCCAGGCCCTGAGTTCCCCCTCCAGGGCCTGGCTTCATTTTTGGAGCCTCTTTAAAACAAACGATAGTGAGGCTATCTTTTTGTTTTAAATACCGGGATAAGAGCCGGCACAACATTGAGGGCGAACGCCCTATGGATCGGAGCACTTACGAGGCGGACAAACGGCAATAATGCCTGCATCCTTTGAGGAAGCCCGCCACTTCACTTTTGACCAGCGGCAGAGACAACTTTTCATCAAAGTCGTTGCCTTCGCCCCAGCGATGTTCCAACTCGATCCCTTCCCGGTCCAGCAGAGCCACCACCGGCATAGGGCGGCCTGCCTGAATGCCATGAATGGCGGCGCACATTTGCAGGTGGTGCCAGTCGATATCCTGCGGATCGATGATTAGTACCTGATAATGTTTGCAGCTGAGCATCCGGCCGCCCGATAGCGTGCAAACGGCTGCATCCACTTCCACCTGACACTCGCTCAAAATCCGGCAGCACTCCCGCAGGCACTCCCGATCCGCACTCAACACGAGAACTTTGAGGTGAACTGGCATTTGGCCGGGATCTTCGGTGAGCAGCGGTGGGGAATCTTCGAAAGAGGAAAGTTTCAACATGGTGACGTCCTGGTTTTTTACGTTTCTGAAAAACAACGTGAGAGGGGGTTGCAGATCAAATGCCAAAAAGCAGGATTTCATTCCTTGTGGCTCAGCGTCATTGATTAATAAAAAATAGCACCGACAAGCACTGGTTCGACGATGGCGGCGTTCTGCACGAAGAGATTCCGGAGTTCGTGCAAATAAATTTTTGGACCGCCACCGCGCTCGCTTTTAGATTCCTGCATTTTGCGCGATAGCTCATCCTCTCCATCGCATTTTGCATGGATGCATGGGAAGGCGAGGAGAAGAGTAAAGGTTCCTTCCCTCTTCTAAGTCCTTGTTGCGGAGTAAAGGAGCGAGCGCGATGACCTCTGGCACTTGACCTGCACCGGATGCAAAAGAGACGGAATTTCGTCCTCAAACTTGAAACCCGGAAATTTTCCATGCACACCACAATCTCCAATCCCCGGCTCATGGGCGCGACATCTGAACCTTTCGGCGTCCGCTTCCGAGTCTGGGCTCCCTTTGCGAACAGAGTGTCTGTAGTGGGAGAGTTCAACGATTGGAACGGCTCGCGACATTCACTCCTTGCGGAAGCGGACGGACTGTGGACAACGATCATTTCCGAAGCGCATCCTGGCCAGCAATATCAATTTGAAATCACACATCAGGACCAGACCTTCCGTCGTAACGATCCCTATGCGCTTGCCATTCACCCGCAACAGAAAGTCTCGGTCATCGTGCAGGACGATTACCTCTGGCAACATCCTCAAACCGTGCTGGCACCGTGGAATGAGCTCGTCATTTACGAGCTTCACGTCGGCACCTTTTCCTCCGGACCGGACAATGCGCCTGGCCAGTTTGCTCAGGTGCAAAAACGGCTTCCCTATTTCAAGCACCTCGGCGTGAACGCGCTGGAGCTTATGCCTCTCGCCGCTTTTCCCTCGGAACGTTCCTGGGGGTACAATCTGACCAACCCATTCGCCGTCGAGGAAAGCTACGGCGGTGCCCGCGCGCTCAAGGAGCTCATCGACGCCGCGCATGCGGAAGGCATCGCGATTCTGCTCGATGTGGTCTACAATCACTTTGGTCCCAGCGATCTCGATCTCTGGCAATTCGACGGCTGGAATGAAAACGGCAAGGGCGGCATTTACTTCTACAATGACCACCGCGCTTGGACGCCATGGGGCGAAAACCGGCCCGACTATGGGCGAGGCGAAGTGCGCCAGTACATTCGCGACAACGTCCTTTTCTGGCTTGAGGAGTTCAAGGTCGATGGTTTGCGATTCGACTCCACGCTTTTCATCCGCAACACGCGCGGCCACAATTCCAATCCCGAGACCGATCTTCCCGACGGCTGGTCGCTGTTGCAATGGGTCAATGAGGAAGTCTCGCGCCATTTCCCCGGTCGACTCACTGTTGCCGAAGACCTGTTGCAAAACGAGTGGTTGACCAAACCTACCAGTGAGGGTGGCGCGGGTTTCTCCACCCAGTGGGACAGCGCCTTTGTTCACCCCGTGCGGGCCAACGTTGTGCAAGTGAACGATGAGAATCGCTCCATGGCCGAAATTGCCCGCGCCATCGAATTTCGCTACAACGGCGATGCATTCCAGCGTGTCATCTACAGCGAATCGCACGATGAAGTTGCCAACGGCAAAGCCCGCATCCCGCAGGAGATCAATCCCGAGAATACGGCCGATTACTTCGCCCGCAAACGCTCCACCCTCGCGGCTGGTCTCGTGCTCACCGTGCCGGGAATTCCCATGCTCTTCGAAGGTCAGGAATTTCTCACGGATGGATGGTTTCGCGATGACCAGGCGCTTGACTGGAACAAGCTTGGTACGTTCAAAGGCATCAACCGCCTCTATCGTGATCTGATTCATCTGCGGCGCAATCTCCACGGCCACACGCGCGGATTAACCGGTCCCCACGTCCATGTGCATCACTACAACGATCAGGATAAAGTCATCGCCTTTCACCGTTGGTTGGAAGGAGGACCCAAGGATGATGTCGTCGTCATCGCCTCCTTCTCCAATCACACTGTGGACGCCTCCTACCGCATCGGCTTGCCCCGGTGTGGAGACTGGATCATCCGGTTCAATTCGGATTGGAAAGGCTACAGCCCCGATTTCAGTGATGTCAGCAATCCCGAAGGTCGCCTCATCACGGAAACCACGCCCTGCGACGGCATGGAGCAAAGCGCCATGATCGCCCTGCCACCGTATGGTCTCATCATTCTCAGCCAGGAGTGAACTGCGCTCATTATTGATCCCTTAACGATTTATCACCCATGAAAATCCGCATCCAGCATCGCACCACTTACCGCTATAAACAGCGTGTTGAATTTGGACCGCACCTCATCATGGTCCGGCCCCGCGAGGGGCACGATCTGCACATCGAAAGCTCCATTCTGGAGATCACGCCGGCACACAACATCCACTGGTTACGCGACGTCAACGGCAACAGCATTGCCAAGGTGGATTTCACCGAGCCGGCGGACCAGCTCATGATCTACAGCGAACTCGTGCTGCAGCATTACGACACCAATCCACTCGATTTTCAGCTCGATGAAAGCGCCGTGAATTATCCCTTCGTCTATCAACCCGGCAGCAAGAGCGAGCTCGCCGCCTTCACCCACATCATCTATCCGAAGGATGCCGACATTCTCTCCAACTGGCTCACCCAATTTTGGAAACCGGGCGAAATAATCGAGACGATGACCTTGCTGCAAAATCTCAACCAGCATATCCACGACACCTTTACCTATCAACGCCGCGACGAGCCTGGCGTGCAGACGCCCGCGGTCACGCTGAAGAACAACAGCGGTTCCTGCCGCGACTTCGCCACGCTTTTTGTCGAAGCGTGCCGCTGTTGGGGGCTCGCCGCCCGGTTCGTCAGCGGTTACATGCTCTGCGAAGCCACCGAAGCCGGTGGTGCTTCCACGCATGCTTGGGCCGAGGTGTATTTGCCGGGGGCAGGTTGGAAAGGGTTCGATCCCACTTCGGGCATTCTCATCGGCGCACAACACGTTGCCGTGGCGACTTCGCGCGATCCGGAAAAAGCCTCGCCCATCGCGGGCACGTACACTGGCCCGGCCGATGCTGCTCTCGGTATTGAGGTGGATGTGCGCGTCGTTGCCGATGATGCCGTGGAATCCGATGCGACAGTTCCGGCTGTCGGCTAATGGTTCATGTCTTGCGACATGATGGATTCTACGCGCAGAGTATCCTGTTATAGACGCAGGCGCGATCTCATCGCGCCCGATACCTGACTTCTACGCCGAGCAGCCGCGGAAGAGGAAGATCAGGAGGATAATCGGCAGCGGAATACCCAGCAGCCACAAGAGCAGGAGGGGGATGCGACCTCGGATTTTTTGAAGAGTGGATGGAGTTTTCATAGGATCTTATTTGAAAGTAATCGAACATTTCCGGCGGAACTTCTCCGCCGGAAGTATTCGGTTTTTTTAGTGCGGCGACAGCGCTGTGATATCGTAGATTTCGATCGCGCGCATGCGTCCGCCATGCGCGTAACCACGGCTTTCACCATAAACCTGAACGCGCAAGCCCGACTTGCGATAGACTGATTGCAGGTTCGTCGGATAATACTCATCACCCGAATCAGACAGGATTGCATAGTCCCGGCTGTCGCGGTGATAGAGAACCGTGCCCTTGAAGCGGAACTTCTTTTCCACCAGCCTTGGCGATTCCTTCGAGCCTTGGGTGTAACGATCCTCCCCGGTGTTGGCGCAACCAACTAGGAGCGGTGCCATGCTGCCGGCTACGATCAGTGTACCAATGCTTAACCAATGGATTCTTTTCATGCCTTACTCCTTGCAAACCATGTGCCAAGGGAGGGGGCAGCGATGTGAAGTATTGTTCTTCCAACTATTTAGAAAGAGGCGTGTACCATGGTGATCGCTTTCAGAGTGCAGATTGCATGCCCGCCGTACCCCGATTCATGCCAGATACAGGCATTTTGTCTGGGCGCAGTATGGGCACGTACGCGGCACACCTCGATCTCTCCTTGCGCGCGCACTCCCATGCGGTTGCTGCGAGAGCGTCGGGGTGCGTGAAAAGAATGCGACTTACTAAATCGAAAAGGGTCTAATTGGAAGCAACGTCACATTGCTTCGGCCAGCGCGTTGCCGACGAACGCGATCTCTTCCGCGCTCAGATCGAAGGGAGGCGTGAACGACAGCGTATTGCGCTCGGGACTGCCGCTGAGGATGATCACGCCCTTCGCGAGCAAGCTCTCGATGAATCTCCCTGCACGGGCGGAATCCGGTTTGCCATGCGTGTCGACCACTTCCAAGCCGAGCATCAGACCCCGGCCGCGAATCGCGCCCCATGGTTTTCCGTGTCCCTGCACCTGTTGCAACATTGCGCGCAGCAGTTTGTTCACGCCATGCACCTTGGGCGCGAGATTGCGCCGCTCCATTTCCTCGAGCGCGGTCAGAGCCATGCGGCAACCCAGCGGGTTGCCCAAAAACGTCGAGGTGTGAATCGCCTCGCCATCGGACGGCGGCCACGCGTCCATCACGGCAGCGCGACCGACGCAAGCGGCGAGGGGAAAACCGCTCGTCAACGCCTTGCCGAGACAAACGAGGTCGGGTACGACCTCCCAGTGATCGCAGGCGAACCGTTTGCCGGTGCGGTAAAAGCCGGTGAAAATTTCGTCGAAGATCAGCACGGCCTTGAATTCATCCGCCAACACGCGTAGCAGCGGCAGGAACCACTCGGGAGGGACCACTTCGCCGCCGCGCCCTTGAATCGGTTCCACCAGAATAGCGCCGATCGTGCCGCGTTGCAGCGCCGCCCGAAGTAATTCCTCCATTTCACGTGAGCACTCCAGTGGATCGCGTGGGTCGTGCTCGCTCGGATAAGGAACGAAGTGGGCCCACTCGGCGAGCTGGGGTGAAAAGCGGCTCCGGAAAAAATCATTACCCGTGACGGTGAGCGCCCCGTAGCCAAGCCCGTGATAGCCCCCGCGAAACGCGATCACTCCCGGTTTACCCGTCGCAACGAACGCGGTCTTCAATGCCGCCTCGACCGCCTCGCTTCCCGAATTCGTCAGAATCGTTTTCCCGGAACCCACACTCCAGCTTTCGAAAGTGAGCTTCGACAGCGTCGCGCACAGCTCCACTTTTTCCTCGGTCGGATGCACGTCGCCCATCGCGTGATAAAGTGTTGCGGCTTGTGCCTGCATCGCCTGCACGATGACATCCGGTGTATAGCCGAGGCTGGCCACGCCGAAACCGCTCGTCAGGTCGAGGAAGCGGTTGCCGTCCGCGTCCCACACGTTCGTGCCATGGGCGCGCTGCCAGAATACGGGGAAGCCGGGGGAGAGAAAGGTGACATTGCGCGATTCATGATCGCGCAATCGCGTGGCGAGGGCGCGCGAGCGGGGGCCGGGGATGGAAGTGATCAGTTCGGGCAGCATGCTGAAAAAGAACCAACTTTGAGGAGCGTAACGAATTTGAAAAAATTACGAAGGCATTTTTACTTTAGTTGCAGCCGTTTGTACCGAGAGAAGAGAGGGGAATCGACCTGTCATGCGATTGTTACTTGAAATTTCGCGCGGCTTTGGTATGGTTCCTGCAGCAATGAACCTCATGCAGACCAAACTTAACGTAGTCGTTACCGCCGTACCGATGCATTGGCGCGCTGACTATTGCGTTATTTCCGCGTCCCGTACGCGGAGCCAGTCGCAGGGTTCATAAAATCGAATAAGAAAACGAAATTTGAGCAACCCACGACTGGAAACAGTGGTGGGTTTTTTATTTCCCCTGTTTCCGGTGGTGGTTCTCAAAAAAAGAAAAAGGAGAAACACACATGAAGTTGGAAATAGATCCCCCGAAGTTGGAGAATCCGCGGAACCCGCGGAAGAAGCTCATCCCGCTCAGCCCGGCGCGGAAGAACATCACTTTTGACCGGGCGGAAGAAGCCAAGCCGCTTCCGACGAAGATCACGCCGGCGACGGAGTTGGACCTGAATCAGGCTGTGCTGGAGCTGTGCGGGTTGTACCTGCAACTTGGGCTCACCCCGATGCAGGCGTACCGGTCGGCCTTGGCTGACTTTCCGGAAGCAACCATTACGGGAGGGATTGGCAGAACCCGCCTCGGGCTCTGACGATCACACGCGTATGATGATGTATTCGTGTCACCCGGAAGTGATGTTGACCATTCAGCGTTGGCTGGTGGATTCACTGCGTGCGTCTGTCGGGCTTAAACGCTCCCATGACGTCCGCCGTGAGTCCACCCGCCACGTCGTGGTTAGTGCGACACAGACTCGAGAGCACGCCGCACAAACGCCCGCGGATCGCTCCGATATGCCAGGGCTTCCGGCTGAAGTTCTGCCCCCAAGGCACGCCGGGCTCGCGCCAGCGTGAGCTGCCATTGCCAGCCATGATCCTGACGGGGATCGACTCCCACAGGACACTGGTAAGCTGTCTGCGGTTCACCAGCCAGTGTACGCCACAACGAGCGCGAAGGATTGAGTCGCGTTTCGGGGAGGGGGTCGCGTTGAAGCGGATCAAGAATGGCGAGTCCTTCTTCCGTCGATAGCCCGCGCGCGGCCAATCGCTCGACCGTGAGCGCGATTTGCGTGCGGACATTTAACGGCAGACCCGACTGTGTGGCCAGTTCACGCAGCACGGTTGCGCATTTTGTCGTCCCGCCGTGTCGCAACAGGAAGACCGCCTGCACCCAGAACGGAATATCGATCACCTGTCCGAAGGCTCCGAGCGTTTCCTGTGTCGGTTCCGGTCCCAGTTCGCGTGTCGTGATCGCCGTTAGCAGGCGAGCCTCCGCCTCCGCGTCGCCCCACGAGGCCAAAATCGCCGCCGCTTGAAACGAGGTGGTGAGATTTTCCGAATGTAGACATTTCATCACCGCCGACCGGTAACATTCCGGGTGTCGGAAAATCGACCACAGAAACACACCGGTCTCGCCGCGCTGCAAACGCTCCAGCGCATCCGAATCGTCCGGGCTGTTCGGTCCACTCCCGTTTCTGCCGGTATATGCGCCGGTGGCCCTGAGCGATTCGCGCAAGGATACCAGATCAATCTGGCGCGCATCGTTTCCCGATTTCACCATCAAGACCGCTGCTCGTCCCGACACTTCTCCCAGCCGCTGCATGTCGCGTTGCATACGCAACGCATAGGCGGCTTCCGCCTGCATGCCCGCCGCCCGGCACGCGATCCAGACATTGTTCAGTCCGCGTGGCAGTAACATCCGGTAGGGCAACTCGCACCCTACCGAAAACCGGAAGGCGCGGCAGACCCAGTAATAAAACGCCACGTCGTCGCTCTCGAATTCAAAATCCACCGAGTGCGTGTCGTAGACTGAATCGGTCACGCCCACCGCATCGTCGAATTGCGCGCGTTCAATCAGATCTGCGAACGAGAGTGAGATGTCCGTCACGATCTGCCGCGATTGCCGCAAGCCGATCATTGGCGCGATGGCGGCCGGTCGTTCCGGGCGAGTCCATTTTTCCGCCAGATATTGGGCGCGACCTTCCAATAATCCCCGAGACAAGTCCACAGGATCCGTCGCATCAAGCCAGCCCGCATCATAATTCTGTGAAGTGATTTGGAGACCCCCGCCGTTCGCAGAGATCACAAAGGCCGATTGACTGTATGCCAGCGTCCGGCCATCGCCCGGACGGCCTTGGACTGATTCTGCTCCGGCCAGCACGGCGAGATCGCCATCGCCCGTGGCATCGATGAACGCCGGGGCGGCAATCTCCCGCACTCCGTCTTCACAAGCGATCTGCACCGCCGTGACCGTGCCGTTGTGCTGACGCACGTCGCTGAGCAATTGTCCGCCGAGAAAACGCACACCCAGACGTTTGAACCATTCGAGCAACACGATTTTTTTCGCCTCGTGATGCCAGCCATCTGTCTCCGGGCATGGCGGTACCGACTCCAGAGTCAATGCGCTCAGGCGCGGTAGCTCTACTTTTTGTCCTGGCTCGACACCTCGAAATAACAGGGTTAACCAACCGCTCGCCGCGTCGAGTTGACTTTGTAGTCCGCCCGTCGCGCCATGGAAATAACCATTGATCCCCCCGCCCGTGCCCACCCCGCCGGGGAAAACGGTCGCATCGAACGTTACGACGGGCACGCCTTGTTGTGCCGCAGCCAATGCCGCCATCGCGCCACCCGTCCCTGCTCCAGCCACCACCACACTCGCGGTGAGTTTTTCGGAGTAGATTGGTTCCGGTATCGAAACAGCGGTCGGAACGTTTTCGCACGAGGCAACTTCATCGAGTTTCTGCATCACTGAAGCGCCGAGGGCAAACCGGTCTCCGGGTGTGACTATCACTTCATCTACGAGCGCGGGACTCAGCACCAGCAGGTTCGACGCGGGCGACTTCATAGTCCGTGCGGACGCGCGGTAAATTGGGTAATCTTGCATCGCGCCCTGACTTAAAATCAATCGATGATCCCAGAGGTCCATCGACTCGCGCAATGCCCGCACGATGTCCACCGTCTCGCGAAACCACAATCCCTGCGGCGTCCACTGCAAGCGCCGTTCCGTTTCCCGCACCGAGAGAAGCGGCGTTATTCCCGCATAGCGAGAAGCGAGAACTGCCACGGCTTGTTCCAGACCTGCGACGTTTTCCGCCACTTGCAAAATCAGTGACCGCACGAACTCCGGTTGCCGGGACTTCAACTCGGCGCCGCATAACCGCGCCAATGCGCCTCGTTCTGTCGCATCGATCCATTTCCGGGCACGCACGCGGCGCGGTCCGGCTTTCGTCGCAATGATCACGGTGCCGATTCCGTCCCCGGAGCGCTCGACTGCCACCGGCACGGCGTGGAAAAGAGTCGCCACCTGCGGCGTGGCTTGCAAGTGGTGTGCGGTCCATGCCTCGGCCAGCGCGCTATCGAAACAATCGTTACCCACCCCCTGCCGTTCGGCCAGTTCTTCCATCCACGCTTGCCATGCGGGATTTTTTCCCGTCGTTAATGACGTTCCGTTTTGCAGCGCGCGTGTCGCTTCCCAGAGCAGATCGCCGGTGGCTTCGATCAACAACACCGATTGCCCAGCGGCAGCCAACTCCTGCACTGCGGCGATTCCTACCAGACCTGTTCCGCAGACCGCCGCGTCGAAAACGGTTTCGAAAACCGGCCGATGGGGAGCTGGGATGGAGGCAGGACTCACATGCATGATCGCACTCTAGGCTTCATCCCTTTCGGCTGCTAGATGTCGAATCTTCCATTTTTATGGACTTTCATGCTATTCTTGCACCTGAAATCCCATGCCTGCCCTATCTGCACTGCCGCCCGCATCGCTTATCGAGTCGATTCGTCAGCTCACCGGACTCAAGCTCTGCGTCAAAGTCTTTCATTCTCCGTTGCCGCAAGGGACCCAGGTGGAAACGCTGGCGGATACCTGTTGCATTCACGATTCCTCGTTTTGTCTTGGAGTGAAAGAGACTCGCAGCCAGGGCTGCATCCAGTGCGATCTGCGTGACGTCCCCGCCTTGTGCGAGCGCAGGAAAACGATTTTCACGAATGTCTGTCACGCGGGTGCCGAGGAGATCATCATCCCGGTTTTTTTTGAAGGCACCCTGTCGGTCATCGGATTTCTCGGACAATATCGCCGCACCAAGAAGGGCAATCCGCTGCTGCCCCGGTACTCGCCGGACGATATCAAGCGCTCCCTCGATGCCGCGCGGCTCATCGCTGCCTATCTGGAGCAACAACTCCGCGCACCGCGATTTGCCAGTCACACCGCTCGCGGCTACCGCGAGGAAATGATCCGGCGCTTCCTCGGCGACCAGTTACGCAAAAACCCGCGCCTACCCGATCTCGCGAAGCATCTGGGTCTTTCCCTTTCTCGAACCAGCCATCTGACAGAGGAAATCACGGGCCATTCCTTCACGCAACTGCGCGACATTCTGCGGTTGGAACGGGCCAAGAGCTTGCTCTCAAACACACGGTATAAAGTTTCCCATATTGCTGTGGAATGTGGCGTGCCCGACTCAGGGTACTTCCATCGTTTTTTTCGACGGCAGACCGGCATGACGCCTCTCGCCTTCCGCCGCTCCCATCCCCTTCCGATCTAAATAACCTCAGCAAGTTGCTAATGGCCCATCCAGAAGAGATTGCTCTGGTCGTTGGGGACTTGCGCCAGAGTCAATCCCTCACAATGGCCATCGAAGTAGAGCACATTTACGCCGCCCATGTGCGGAATCAATCCATAGGCTTCAAAATAGCCGTAACGATTGCCCACGGGAAAACTTGTCTCCATAATCATCGCCGTGGTGGTGGATGCGGGCACGCTCAGGAGCGGAATAGGCAAGGCCACGCTTGAAGTGGCACCCGGCGGACGGGCTGGATCGCAATTTAATCCGTAAGAATAACGCGCTTTGACCGACGCCGCAGGTACGCCCGGCACTGGCACCACTTTTTGTTTCGTGGCAGGACAGCGAAAGACATTTCGCATGCAAATGGAATAGACCGGCGTTCCCATTTGCAGGCAGTTTTCCGGGTATTTCCAATTGGAGCGGCTGCCGTACACGTAGGGCCAGATCAGATAGCCCCAGGCTTGCTCCTGTCCGTCATTGCCATTGCCGGTACTCACATAGGTCGGTGGCAGCATGTTGTTGTTCTCACCGGCGTAGGAGACTAACGCCGTGTAGATTTGCTTGAGATTTTGCTGGCACTCCACGCGCCGCGTGGAAGCGCGCGCATTTTGATACGCAGGCATGCCCATGGCGGCAAGCACAGCGATGATCACCACGACAACCAGTAGTTCGATCAAACTGAAAGCACGTTGAGCGTTCATAGGAACCCCGGCGGGTGCCGGAGTTCCCACTTTCTCATCAATTCACCAGATGCGTCGACAGGCTTCGCTTGTCTGGTTTTTGCTTTAAGTTATAGAATTTTACTTCGTCTCTTTCGCGGGTTCCGGAATCGGAGCTCTCTGGTTTTGATCGAACCATTTCTTCAAGGCGAGAAAACGCTCGGTCGGTTTTTCGGCCAACGGATGATTGTCGCGGCTATAGGGAAGGTCGGCATGTTCCACGCTCCAGCCGGGCCATTCCCGGAAGGCGTGATAGGTCCAGTCCCAACCATACTCTTCAAATATCGCCATGCAGTCCTCCAAGTATTTGGCTCCGCCGGGCGCCCAGCGAATGGCACTGAATTCCCCCACGAAGATGTGCGCGTTGTGGGCCAATTGGAACGCGCGCACAGGTTCGAGAATTTTCCGCAGCATCTCGCGGTCGTACGGACGTCCCTCGATCATGCCGGGGTAGACCACGCCCGCCTTGCCGCTCGCTTCGCCCCACGCGCCATGCACGCCTTGATGGGTGAAGCTGCCGGGCTGATACATGTGCACCTGGTAGATCACGCCGGGAACATCCGTCGGTTGCAGATAGTCAAAGACCGCTGGGGCGTCCCATTGATCCACTTCGAAAATAATCGGCACCTTGTCATCAATGGCGCGGATTGCCTTCGCGGCGCGAACCTGCAACCCATACCAATCGAGCAGGCCGGGAGGCGAAGGCCGGTTCTGCACCGGTTCGTTGACGAGATCATAGCCCCAGACGGCGGGATGTCCTTTGAAGCGGCGGGCCATGCGTTCCCACACAGCGACGAAATGATCCGCATAGGGTTTCTCGTAAAACATCCGCATCGAACGATCGTCCAGACGTCCACCCGGCGGCGAATGCAGGTCGATGGCAATCTTGATTCCGCGCGCTGCGGCCGCATCCAGGGCCTTGGACAAATCCGCCAGTTTGCCTTCGAGCCATTTGTCATACTCGACCAGATCGCGGTCAGTGCCAGACTTGCCCCAGTCGCGGGTCATCTGCCAGCGGATCAAATTGACGTTCCATTTGGCAAGGGCGTCAAAGTCTTCCATCCTGAAGGTGTTCGGACTCATCACACCGCGCAGGCGGGGAAGCGAGTGCCCGCGGAAAGGAGCGGGGGCATTGGCCATCGGAGCGGGTCGCACCTGCTTTTGCCTCCACGCCACGATGCGCACATCGCTCATCCAAACCGTTCCAGAGCTGCCCTGCAAGCCCAGTTGCAGCCATCCTTTTGTGACGTCACTTTCGATCTGGGCGAGGCCGTAAATTTCTTTCCATGGAAAGGTGCCGTACTCGCCAGCACTCACGCCCGGCCATTGTTTGCCTTTGGCCGGGGAATCGTAGTGCAACTGAAGCTTCACGCCATTGTAACTCTGGTCCGGCTTGGTCACGCCTTCGGCGCGGACTTGCGCGATGAGCATCACCTGCATGCCCTGCCAGCGGCTCAGATCCAGCGGCAGGTTCAACATCGTTGTTTCCTTGCCCAGCTTGGCCTGCTCCGGACTCACCGTGAAGCGCAGGCAGAGTCCACCCGATGGCCCTTCCTTCACAATGGTCGCTCCTTGAGGCAGAACTTTGGCCAAGGCGGCCGTGTCGGATAAATCGAGGGTGTAGAGCATTTCGCCCGATTTGACGGGTGGAGCCGGGTCCGCGCCGAAGGTGGAGATCAGGCCAAAACCCCAGACCACGACACTGAGGAAGCCGAGAGTAGAACGAAGTATGCTCATGATTTGATTATTTAATCGTTAATTTTATCCGCCAAAATCTCAATGAGTGTATTGCTATTTTAAACAATGTAAAGCTCACTTGCGTATGTCTGAAGTGTCTATTCTTCTTTCTTTCATTTTATTATCATTTTTAATTCTTTCATGAGCCTGGAATCTTCTCTCTCGCTCCACGAATGGGCCTGCCTGCATACGGAGTTGATCTGGGTATATGACCACCCACCTCTCGATTGGGATGTGGAATATGATTACAGCCGGGCGAGTTGGGCCTGGTTGGTGCGACGCGGAGAGATGAAGATCACGCAGGGATCCCGCACCACCATCGCCCGGTCGGGAATGTGGTTGATTCCCCCCTCGAGCAAAATCCGCCTGCAGCTTTCACGTGACTGCCACATCGTCTCACTTCATTTCTTTTGCCAATGGCCTTCGGGTCAAAATTTGCTCCACCAACCGGAACCGCTCACAATCGATGCGGCCAAGCATCCGGACATGGAGCGCAAGGCGGTGCGGCTTGAGCAACTCGTGCGTCGCCATTTCCCCCACCGGGACCTGGAGTTCAAACTCTACTCGGGCAAACAGGTCGGCTACCCCCTTTTCCTGCAATTGCAGACGCATTTCTTTAACTGGCTCACCGTCTGGTTCGAAACGCTGGTCGAAAACGGCGCGTTTCTCACACGTCTGCACTCGGGAGATGATCGCCTGTTTCAGGCGTTGCGTCGGCTGAATGAAGCGCCGCTCGATCAGGGCTTTCCCGCTGAACGGCTCCAGCAGGCCACCGACTTGAGTGAGGTTCATCTCACGCGCCTCTTTCTCAATGAATTTGGTCTGACCCCGCACAAGTACTGGGAGAAGCGGCGGTTGGAGTTTGCCCAGAAATGTTTGGAAACCACGCGCATGCCCGTGAAGGAAATCGCCTTTCGCCTCGGGTTTCGTTCCGACGCGAATTTTGCCGTATGGTTTCACCGGCTGGCGAGACTGCGACCCGGTCTGTACCGGCGCAATCGCAGCGTGTGGAAGGACATTCGCTTGGGGCAATGATAACAAATTGAAAGAAATACGACTGTTTGAAAGTGGGATTGCCTTGAGACTGTCATTTGGCAGTCCAGACTGGGGACATGGCTTCCAGCACCCTGATTTCTCCCACGGCCCGTCGTACCCCCACGACTCCCAAGAACCAATCCACAACCGCATCGCTGAAGGAGCGGTCCCTGACCGAACGCCATCGCGGAATGAGTTTTGGGTATCTGGCCAAACGCGGCTATTATGGTTCCGCCGAGGGACTTAACCAAGTTGATCGCATGGCCGATCTTGGCATTACGTGGGTCGCACTCATGGCCAGTGTCATGCAGGACACCCATTACAGCACGCGTCTCTATCAGGATTTCGAATTCACCCCATCGGATCATGAATTGGAAGCCATCATCGCCCGCTTTCATCAACGCGGCATCCGCGTCCTGCTCAAGCCTATGGTCGAATGTCACAACAGCGCGTGGCGTGGTCGCGTCAACTTTCCAGACGGCGACCAGCAGATTCAGGGCCGTGTTGTCGCGCAATGGGATCCGTGGTTCGCCAGCTTCGGCGCGAGTGTCAATCATTACGCCCTGCTTGCCGAGCGCACCGGCTGCGAATCCTATTGCATCGGCTGCGAACTCGACGGTGCCGAGCAAGCGTACAACAATGCCCGCTGGGACAAGGTTGTCGCTGAAGCCCGCGAACGCTACCATGGCATGCTGTGCTACGACGCGATGCCCTCGACCCTGCTTAACCATGATCAACCGCCCGCCTGGCTCAAGGCCCTCGACGCTGTCTGCATCAGCTACTATTCCTCCGCCGCCAGCAAGCCCGGCGCGACTGTCGCGGAGATGATTGAGACCCTGCGCCCCACCGTGGCCAACCTCCGCCGCGCCTCGGAAAGGCTGGGCGGACTGCCACTGATCTTCGGCGAGACCGGTTGCCGTTCGCGCGTGGGTGGAGCCATCGAGCCATCTGCCTACCAGCCCGAGAGCGCTTATGATCCGTCGGAACAGGCGAACTATCTCGACGCGTTCTGCACGCTTTTTTGGAATGAACCCTGGTGGCGCGGATTCTATTGGTGGAAGTGGGAGGAGCAACAAAACCGCCCCCATTATTACACCGATCCTGCCGGCGACACCGGATTCACCCTCGACGGCAAACCCGCCGCCGAGGTTTTGCGTCGCTGGTTTGCCAAGCCATAGCTTTCGGCGCTGCTCGATCATTTTGGAGGAAGTTGTCTTGTTGCGGCGATCTTCCTCCATTTTAAATTTAGATCATAGATTGATTTATTTCAATCATAGAGCGCATTTCCTGTTTACCGGAAACTGATTCCAGTGGGAGAATCAGTTCCTGAACCCGTGCTCCACCACCCTCCGGTTATCCAACGCCATGGTCCGTTGAAGACCCGCCTTCTTATGTATTTTGCTCATTATGATGCGAATCCCGCGCATCCGTCCATTAACCCCTTGATTGCAATCACGTTTTATTTACGGTGACTTTTACCGGCTCGCGTTCGCGCGGGTTCGATTCGTTACATCTTACATCCACCCCTCTACCGCTGCTTCTCATGCTCGCTTACACCCATTTGACTTGGTTGGACTTGGCCGTGATTTGCGTTCCGTTGGCCATTGTGCTGGCGGTGTCGTTCTACATGAAGCGCTACATGCACAGTGTGGCCGACTTTCTCGCGGCCAACCGTTGCGCGGGCCGTTACCTGATTTCCACGGCCTATGGCGAAACCAACTCGAACGTGATGGCACTCATCATGACGCTGGAACTGTTCTCCCGCGTTGGCTTCTCCATGCGCGTCTGGGACACGATCGCCTACTTCATTCCCTTTTTCTTCGGGCTGATGGGGCTCGTGGTGTATCGCATGCGCCAGACCCGGGCGCTCACTTTCCACCAATTCTTTGAACTGCGCTACAGCAAGGGCATTCGCATCTTTGCCAGTATTCTCAATGTCTTCTCCGGACTCTTTTACTTTGGCGTGCAGCCGGCTCTCGGCGCGCGCTTCTTCGTCTATTTCTGTGGCCTGCCCACGACGCTCACTTTTGCCGGATGGTCCTTCCCCACCTACGTTCCGGTGATGCTGGTACTCATGGGCATGGCGCTTAATTTCGCGCTCACTGGCGGACAGATCAGCGTCATGGTCACCGACTGTCTCGAAGGCGTGATCTCGTCGATTTTCTATCTCGTGGTGGCCTTTTTCCTCGTTTACACCATCTCGATTTCCGAAGCGCGCGGTGCGTTGCTGGCCGGTCCGCCCGGAGGCTCGTTTGTTGATCCCTTCGACATTGGCAGCCGTGAGGACTTCAACGGCTGGTACATCATCCTGGCGCTGGGCCTGCAGCTCTATTATTACCGGGGTAATTCACTGATGGGCTTTGTCGCCGCGGCCAAGACGGCGCACGAGGGGCGCATGGCGGGTATTCTGGGCCACTGGCGTCAATTCGGCGGTGCAGCCATGACGGTCCTGGTTTCCATCGCCGCGTTCACCCTGCTGCATCACCCGGACTTCGCTGCCCAGCAAGCTCAGGTCGATGAGAGCCTGAAGACCATCGGCAGCAATCAACTTGCCATCCAGATGCGCATGCCGATGGCGCTCGGCGTGCTTCTCGCTCCAGGAGTGAAGGGTGCCTTCTGCGCGGTGTTGCTCTTTGGCCTGCTCGCTTCGCAGGGGGCGCAATTGCACAGTTTCGGGTCGACGTTCTTGCAGGATGTGATTCTGCCGCTGCGCAAGAAACCGTTCGAACCGAAAGCGCATGTGCGTGCGTTGCGGGGGACCATCTTTGGTGTGGCCGCCTTTGTCTGCACTTTCAGCATTCTTTATAAACCAGTGGATTATCTGGTGCTCATCATCGCCCTGATCGGCGCCATCTATCTTGGTGGAGTTGGCTTGGTCGTCTGGGGCGGATTGTATTGGAAGAAGGGCACCACGGCAGGCGCGTGGACCTCGCTCAGCCTTGGCGCGGGACTGGCTGTCAGCTTCAACCTGATCCAGCAATTTTGGACCTCGCTCAATCCCGTGCTGGCCGCTTGGTCGGGCCCCGGCCTGATCGGCAGCTATCTGGCGGCGCACGCGGCAAAATTCCCGCTCAACGGCGTTCAGCTTTCCGCCCTGACCGCCCTGATCGCGGGTACGGGCTACATTGTCGTCTCGCTCCTGACCTGC
Organism: Verrucomicrobium sp.; assembly: GCA_017849585.1. Lineage (GTDB taxonomy): Bacteria > Verrucomicrobiota > Verrucomicrobiia > Methylacidiphilales > UBA1321 > UBA1321. The sequence goes on along the minus strand of JAFIGT010000029.1, from coordinate 92,866 downwards.
AAGGAGGACTTCAACCTCGACGCCATGCTACACCGCGGCAAGTACCGCATCGCCAGCGAGGACATTCAGGTGGCTGCACCAGAAAAAAGGCCCTCATGGCTGCATCGGGTTCTGGAAATTGACGAGCATTTCACCCGCAGCGATCGTTTCCTCACCATCACCTCGCTATGCTGGACAAGTTTCTGGTTTCTCGCGGCTGTCGGCATCGTGATCTGGACCTTGGTCGTGGGGCGTCTCTCGGAAAACTGGTTCTTTAACTATGCGATGATTGCCGGGGTGGGACAGGCGCTGGTACTTGGAGTCATCACCACGGTCTGGTTCGGCATCGGGGTGACCCACGATTTGCTGGACCTCTTCCGCACGTTGAAGACCGCCAAGCGCGTCGACAGCGACGACGGCACCGTGCGCAATCACCACAATCTTGGCGAGCCGCGAGAGACTCCGACCAAAGTGGACCCCGTCAGCAAGGTGTAGAAATAAATAGTCGCACCGTAAACCATCTCACCTGATCCTTCGACAAGCCAGGATGACGGGTTGGGAAAGTAACCTCCACGCGTAACGAAGAGTTTGGTGAGAGTAGAAGTGTACCCTCGTGTGGCAGACTAAGAAAACCGAGTTGAAGTCGACGGCAAGGAGCGCGAGATAGTCTTCCTCCCCGGCTTCATCCATTTCATGACTTCCAGATCCTGTGGGACAGCTTATACCTTCTACTGAAAATCCTAAACTCATCCTTCCAAAGTTGACTGCTTCTCCCTTATCATCCTTCTCACTCCATTGCCTTATGGGATGGCTGTGGTTACGATTACCAAACCAGACGAATAGGCATGACCTCTCCTTTCCTCTGGAAAGGGTATTTTTGAAAATCTCAAAGTTACTCGCAAGTTCTGAAGCAAATCATGAAACCGACTGATCATCCCCGTAAAAAAGGTGGCGCCACCATCCCCGAAGTAGCAGCCAAAGCCGGTGTCTCGGTTGGGACTGTGAGCCGGGTCATCAATGGCTTCGCTAATGTGAGCGAGGATAATCGCGAGCGCGTGCAGCGGGCGATGGAGGAACTGGCGTATGAGAAACCGCGCGCCGCCGCCAATCCACTCATGCGGTTGAACCGGTCTCGTTTTCGCACCTGCAATATCGGCCTGGTTTTTGCCGAGGTGAGCAAACAGTGGGCGAATCATCCGCTGTTGGCCTCCTACACGATGGGCGTCGAACGCGCGTCTCAGGAGCACGAGTTACACACTTTGGTGGAAATCTGGGTCAAGGGCGATCCGCTGCCTCGCTGTGTCAGTGATCAGAAGATCGATGGGTTGTTAATCAAAACCACCCGCGGCCTGCCGGCGTTTGTCCGCGATCTACCGCCGCAACTTCCCGTCGTTACCATTGGACTGGATGATCCGATTTCGACATTGCCGCAAGTCACTCCCGACAACCACGGTGCGGGATGGACAGTCACCCACCATCTTTGGGAGCGGGGCCATCGCCGGATCGCTTTTCTTTCCACGGAAGCCGCGCATCCCATGTTTCTCGCGCGAGCCCAGGGCTATGAAGCCTTCCTGCGCGCTCACCAAGCCTATGATCCGCGCTTGCTGGTCTTGGGCGATGATTCCACTGCGGGGAAAAGTCCCGAACTGACGCCGCCTGATATGACCGAACTCTTGCGCGCGGTTACGGTCAAGGATCTCCCCACGGCCATCATCACCGCCAACGACTGGATGGCGCGGGGCCTATACACTGCGTTGGAAAAGGCGGGGTGGCGCGTGCCACAGGATGTGAGTGTGATCGGCTTCGACAACGCCACCGCCGTTTGCACGAGCATGTCACCTGCGTTGACCAGCTATGATATTTCCTTTGCTAAAACAGCCTATGCGGCCGCGTGGGAATTGTTTGCGCAAATCGAAGAACCGAGTCGCCGTCGCGACCCCAGCATCCAGATGGTTCGCGGTACGATCGTGGAGCGTGAATCGGTTCGTTCATTGACCTCCGCAGCTTAGCTGCACACACCAACAGGACACTGCCCATCAGCAGCGACATCAACTGCGGTTCCGGCACCACATTCACTAAAAGGCCGGACGAGACATAGGCAATAGATTGATCGTTTCCATCCAGCAGATTTTGAAAGATCCCCGGCGATTCAAAATCGATGGTCCCCGATGAGGCTCCGGCGGTCAATTGGAGGCGCACGAGAGCGGTATCGCCCGTTAGATCCGCCGCCGACCAATTGTATCCCCCATACCGGTGTTTGCTCGCATTGGGAAAGGTCAGCCATCCCACAGGCAGCAAATCGGTGTACCCGTTGAGAATCAATCCCTCCGGTAATGGGGCCAGAGTGAGATTGAAGCTGTGTAGCGCAGGGGAAGCGAGTCCCTTCACCCATACGTCCACGGAAAATGTTTCAAACGCAGTCACGCTTATCGGCCCACGGTTTGGGTTGACGGAACTGACCAACTCGAGAGTCACCGCGCTCTGCGCGCGGTGATTTCCCATTCCGAGCGCGCACACCAACCACAGGATCAGTGTCGCGCTTTTTAATTTTGAGCAACTCAGGTGTATCATGGATTTAGGGGGCTTGCGTTCCGTAGTTGGATTGGATCACGGTGATATCCGGCGAAGCCACCGTGCCGTCCTGATCCAGGTCGGCACGGCAGTTGAACGCTGCCTGTCCCGCTGTGGCCCCAAAACTGGCTTGCAACGCGGAGACATCGGTGGTGCTGACCGCGCCATCGGCATTCACGTCACCCGCGAGCACGCGCAAGGAGACGACGGCATTGGGTAAAAAGCCCCCATCGGTCGCGGTGATATTGAAGAGGTTGACCTTCACGGTTTGCGCGTTGCCGACACCCGTGAGCGTCACCGTAGCCGTACTGCCGTTAATCACCGGCATGGCGCTCACCGTGGCTGTTCCCGAGGCGATGGAAGCGCGCGCGCTTTGAATCGCCTTATTGAACGTCACCACCAGCGTTTCGCTCGTACCGCTTCGGCATTCAACCGGCGGACTGGTCACTCCAGCGGTTCCGCTCACCACGCTGATGGGAATATCGAAATTCCCTCCCGTGCCATGCCCTCGGCGCGAAACGGCAGCCGTTGGAGTGGGCGCGGTGACTGTCGAGGTATTGGTGAAGGTCACCGCCGAGAGCGCGATGTTGTCAATGTACCAGATGTGTGGCCCGGTCGAAAGGCGATTGCCCAGCACGTAGAAAACAATCGAGGTGACCTGGTCACGTGGGAAGTTGCTCAAGTCGAACTCAACGGTGCGATAAGCGGTGGTGCCGTCGAGCGTGATGGTATCGACTGCCCAGCCACCCGTCACTTTGACGCCATTATTATAGAGATCAAAGAAGAGATTGTTGCCGAGGTCGCTCATCGGATTCGCACTGCTTTCAGCCAGACGAAGCACCAACTTGCCCGCATTGGTCCAGTTTTGCGCGGTGGCGAAATTCCGCGATAAGACGTTCGTGTACAAATTCACACCGTCATCCGTGTAGACCCACTTCAGGGCTTTGCTGCCGGTATCCACATTAATGGTTTCCACGCTGATGGCGGAACGGGAATTGTTTTGCAGAGTCCAGTTACTCAAGCTGCCGCTCTCAAAATCATCAATTACCTCCTCGCTTGTGATCTTCACCGTGTCGCACGCCGGAGTCCCCACATTGTAGGTGCTGGTCCCGGCTAACGAGAGCTGGACCGTCTCGTCACCTTCGAGATTGGTATCGTTGATCGGAGTCACCGCGATACTCGCCGTCGTCGATCCCGCTGGAATCATCACCGTGCCGGAAAGCGTCGCGTAATCCGCTCCATTGGTCGCATTCCCAGCCACGGTGTAAGATACCGTCAAGGCGCTCGACGTGGCACCTGTGCGCGTGACAGTAAAAGCTCCGGCCGTTAGCGGGCTTTCACTGGCCTGCGGAGTGGTGGCTTGAATCGATACGGTGGGGAAGGTCAGGGAGACGGAATCGAATGTCGCCGCGCTGGCCGTGCTCAAGCGCGAACAAACCGCCATGCCCACATAGAGATTAGTGCCCATGGCGATCGACTGGGGCGTGCCCAGGAGCGTCCAACTCAGTCCATCGGTCGAGGTGTAGGCGCTAAAGGTGTTGCTCTGACGCGCGAGCTTCAACCAACACGGCGAAGTCACTCCCGCGAGGGAAGTCCCCCCGGAATTGCTACCCGTCGCAGCGCGGTACTGGAAGTTCACCCCTTTCGAAGGCGTCACCAGCGCGGCGACATAGGGACAATTGCTGGTGAGGTTTTGCCGGATCATGATGCCCGCTTTCGAGCCAGCCGCCGCGCCCGGCATGTTGACCACCCGCGCAATGAATTCGCCGTCGCCATTGAACGGCTGATACGCATATTGCCCGGCATCCACCGTCCCACCGAGATCCGATCCGCTACCAGAAATCAACCAGGCATTGGCCACGGGGATCGCGGCGCGCGGGGTGGAGGGACTGCTCCATTCGAGCTTGGCGGCAGCGGAACCCGTCCCTTGGAAATATTCGTGCTTGATGTCGTAGGTCTGCCCGGCAGTGAGCGCAATGGAACAAGTTCGCTCCAGCGCGGCATGCGAGGTCCAGTCGTTGATCAATTGCGTACCATTGATCCAGAGGCGCGAACCATCGTCGTTGGTGGTCGTGAAGGTGTAGGTCTCGGAATACTGAGGGGTAATCCGTCCCGTCCATCGCACGGTAAAGGAATACGGCGCGATGAGAGGATCGGGTGTGGTCGGCGTCCAGTTGAAGTTGATCACGTTATCCAGCCGGCTCAATTTCCAGTTGGTGAAATCCTGATTGTCGTAGTAATCGCCGCGAAATCCGTTGCGTGTGCCGCCTACAGTTTGCGTGCTGCCGAGGACCGGAACGGTGCCGAGATCGGCGCTGAGCCATGGCTTGGGATAGGTCGCTGGCGTGAGTTTGACGACGAGTAATTGATCCGGCACGTCGAGGGTGATGGTGCGTGGAGTAAAGATGACCGATGAGGCGGTGCTCGAGAGATTGGGCTGATAGATTTCCGCTTTCCGGATCGCCGTGTTGAGCGTCAACACCACCGGCACCGTGGGATTAATAATATCGGAGTGCGGCGTCACGTTGATATTGCAGACCGGAATTTCCTGCCAAAGAATCAGGTAGAACGTGCCATCGCTTTTTTGCAGGAGAAGTCGATGCACCGTATTGGGCGCACCGGTCAGGGTGTAATCGAGTATACCCGGAGCAAACGTGGCCGATCCGCCTACCCACCGCTGGTTGGTCAAGTCCCATGTCGATTCCTTGAGCAGGTTGATGAGATTTTTTTCAGCATCGAAAGCGGGCTTGCGACTGAAATCATAGCGCACCAGTCCGAAATTCTGTTCCTTGTCCGTCAGATCCGTCCCGTTTGCATCGTCGCCACTGTCCATCAATTCATAGGTGTAGGTGCGCGTAATACCGCGAGAGAAATATTCCGCCAACAAGCGGGGGATATACTTCCCCTGCGCGGCTTCCGTCACGTAGGGATTGGGCGATGTGCAGAGCGTGGCGGTGTGGTAGCCACTCTCCGTGGCGATGATCGGGAGGTTCTCTCCCAACTTCCTGGCCTCCTGAATAGCCGAATTGGAAAAGCCAAAGCCGCTCGGTATGCGTCCCCAAGGATAACAGTGAATCGCGATGGCATCCACTGCCAGTGGGTTGAGAAACTGCGCGCGCATCGGACTGGTCATTGCGGGCGAGAGCAATGGCTTCGTCCCGCCCGTCAGGTACGAATCGAGGTCGATTTGCAGCGCCCGCGTGGCGTCGAAGATATTGGCGCTCGTCGTATCGGTATGCACGACACCTTGAAGATTGGTGTAGTTGTAGGTGGCGATATTATCCGGTTCGTTGAGCCCCTCCATCGCTTCGATTGAATCGTGCGTGAGAAAAATTTGCGCCTGAGTTGCCAGGCTGAGCTCGAGATTACGATTGGCAATCATCGTCGAGCGGATGCCGTAAGTCGTGTAGAGGTAATCGCACCGTGAGGGATAGAGCGAGCCGCTATGGACGTCCGCGCGGATGTGCCGGACACCGAGCTCTCCCAACGCGCTATACACATTGGCAATGTGCGCCGCACTGTAAGGTCCTGTCACGGTCGTGATATGCGTGCAAATGCCAATCGAATCGACAAATCCATCCGCTGACGCGGCTGTCTCCCGCTCCGCCCGCGAGGGAACGACTAATGCCAAGCACCCCACGACGATCAGACAGGCGAAGCGGTGAGAATTCCGAAAAAGGTAAGGCCAGAGAGAGGTCGTCGACATGCGCAGTTCTTCCTTTCGTAGTTGGGTGTTATTTCAAATGAATTTCATTGAATAAATTCAATGATAAAAGAACTATCAAAATCAAAAAGGCGAGTCAATCGCAATAAATGATACGCTGGAGTTCAATGACGAATTCAATTTCAAATCGCAAATATAATTCTTAAATAATTGTTATTAAAATATTTATTAATACAATATAATTTCAAATCACCTACTTGACATTGATAGCGATACGCACTAATGTAGTTGTAGATTCAATGAATACTATTATGCGTTCATCCGTTACCGTGCTCGATGTCGCAAACACCGCGTGTGTTTCCGTTGGCACAGTGAGTCGAGTATTGAACGGTAAGGCCAACATTAGCCCTGAGAACATCGACCGAGTGAATCGCGCCATGGCGAGCTTGGGTTATAAGAAAAAGACCCCCTCGACTATCCCGCCGCGCCGCGCCGGTTCCAAAATCCGGACCGGGAATATCGGGCTCGTTTTTGTTGAGCTCGGTCGTGCGTGGTCGACTCACTCGTTGATTTCCGCTTACGCGCTGGGCGTGGAGCAGGCATGCCAGGAGCGGGGATTTAACGCCATGGTCGAGATGGCCGATGAGAGCGAATCCATTCCGCGTTGCGTGCGCGAAGGAAAGGTGGATGGAATCCTGATCAAGTCCACTCGCCGGGCTCCGAATTTCATCAAGGATCTGCCCACTGAATTTCCAGTTGTGGGGGTCAGTTTTAACGCCCCCGCTCTTTCGATCCATCAGGTCTCTCCCGACAATCGGGGTGCGGGCTGGGTGATGGCGCATTATTTATGGCAAAAGGGGCATCGGCGCATTGCCTTTGTCACCACGGACAGCACGCACCCCATGTTCATCGCCCGGCTGCAGGGATACGAGAGCTTTATGCGCGAGAAGCGCGCATTTAATCCGGCGCTGGTCAGCGTCCCTCCTCATCACGACTACAGCCTGGCGCCGGAAGAGGCTCCGCGCGATATGCGCCGCGAGGTGGAGCAATTGCTGAATGCTGATGTGTCGCAGCGCCCCACCGCCATCATAGCCGCGAACGACTGGATGGCTCGGGGGCTTTATGGCGCGTTAAAGCAGAGGGGCGTCCGCATTCCCGAAGACGTCAGCGTGGTGGGATTCGATAATACGGAGGAACTTTGCTCTGCGCTAACGCCCCCGCTCACCAGCTACCGCATCCCTTTCACTGCGACGGCGCGTGCTGCGGCCATTGCCCTCTTTGCCCGGATTGAAACTCCGACCTTATGCCATCATTTCGAAGAGCAGCTCATCCGCGGAGAACTCATCGAACGCGAATCCGTGCTCACGCTCCGAACTCCGGATCGGGAGTCTGAATCCCGGTGTTCCGTCCCCCTTACCGACGCCAATAACCACCCCATGAAAGAATGCAGCAAATAGAGGAGAAACCTATGAAACAGCACACTCAACTGAAAACCTGCCTGCTGGCTTTGGCTTGTGGGTGGACGTTCACCGCACACGCGATCATAATCGATTTTGAATCGGCCAGCGGCTACTCGACAACCGGTGGCACGACGGGTTCCTACACTGCTTTTACTGCTGGTAATCTGGGTGGACAGGGCAGCACGACCAAATGGAGTGGGCCGACAACCAACACATCCGCTAATTATACTGACCTCGCGCATGTGGTGACAGATCCGGCCAATGCCAGCAACCAAGTCCTACAAACCCAAGTCATGCCTGGTGGCAATACCATGGGTGTCACCTTGTTCCGATTCTATCCGAGCACGGGTGCGGGTGGAGACTTGGTGAATGCGTTTAATGCCAGTTCGTCCATCCTGAATTATAGCTTCCAGATTCGACTGGATACGGCGGCGGCAACGACTGCAGCCATGCGCTATTACTTCGGCAGCGGCATGGGTAGTGGGTTGCAATTACTGCAGTTGGAACTGGTCGCCAACGGCGTCGCGAACAATAACAGTCTCTTCAAATATTCCGATGGTACCAACACCTCTCTGGTCAGTGCTATCACCACGACAGTCGGTTCCTGGTTGACCGTATCTGGTCAAATCAACTATGCGACGAACACGTACACGCTTTTCCTGAATGGCACACAGCAGCTCGGCAGTAGTTCTCAAACCGATCTAGGATTCTACTACAAGGCCCCGGCCACCTCTTTTGCTGATGGCGTGACGGGAACCTCCATCGGAACAAAAGATGCCGTGTTCGGTTTTCGTGACTTGAATCCGAATGTGAGCACCTCTCTGGATAATCTCAGCTTATCGGTTGTTCCAGAGCCACAGACCTGGGCAATGATTGCCTGTGGCCTGCTTTTACTGATCAGTCGCGTAGTGCGGACTGGTCGAATGGCCAAGTTAGACTAATATCTTCACGAGACAGTCGATAGTATTTCTAGCCACCCACGATCATGAACGGCGCCGCCTGCCGATGGATTCGATCCGCCCGAAAGCGAGCTTTCACGCTCATGGAGCTCTTGATCGTGATCTCCATCATTGTGCTGCTCGCTGTCCTGAGCATGCCCGTCGTCAAGAAGGGATTGGCGGTAACGAGTCAGTCGACCTGTCTCTCGAACATGCGGTTCTTGGGGGTCGCCATGCGTCTCTACAGCTCGGAAAGTGACGGGTCACTGCCTTACGCCTATTGGGTGGGCATGAGCGGGGGCGGCGTGTCGTGGGACGATCTCATCAGCCCTTATCTGGGATTGAACCTGACCCAGACGCAAATCAATGCGGGAAGTATCGCGGGAAAAATTCCGGTCTTAGCCTGCCCGGCCGACCGATTGCCCACTCTCCCCGTGGCGCGCCGCTCCTATTCCATGCCGCGCGGCGATTACGACGCCAATGGACCTATGGGCGTGGGCAAAACGCTCAACGTCTCCGCGATCGCACCCCAAGGCATGAAACTCGCTTCCATCCCTTCTCCCACCACTACGTTACTGCTGGTTGAATTCAGCACCGCCAAATCCAAAGGAGATTCTGGCGATAATCTGGCGGGCAATGCAGGAGGGTCCGTGGTCGATCGCCCCACCCAGCAGCAAACCATGGGCATGGCCAATAACCTGCACGAATCCCAATTCAGTTACCTCTTTGTGGATGGTCACTCCGAGAGTCTGGCGCCGAAGCAAACCATTGGCAATGGCAGCATGGAACACCCGCGCGGCATGTGGACAGTAGATCCGAATGATTAAAATGAAAACGCACTCTTTACTTCCTCTTTTGATCTTCACCAGTCTCATGCTGGGGACGGCTTGGCCGGGTCCTTTTCTCTATGAGGATTTCGAGTCCTACCGAGACGGCAAGCCGTGGGTGGGTCCGGGCGGACAAAATAAACGCTGGGGGCAATGGCCCAAGGCAGCTCCGGCGTATAATTCCATCGCCACTCTCGCGTATAAAGGACACCAATCCCTCCTGCTCCATAACGAAAGCGCCGACTCCTATTACATCCAGAGTCATGATTCGGCGCTGACACCGGAATGGAGGGAAGCGGCCACGAGCGTTAACCGCACCTACCACCGCTTCTATTTCTACATCCCCAAAGAAAGCAGTGATGTGACGGGAGGATTACTTACTTTCTATATTGAACAGCGCAACAATACTCCTTTTAGCACCGCTGCCATGGTTTCTGTCTTCAATGAGACGAAGAAGGGGCTAGTTGTGATGGCCACGGACGGACCGGGCAATGGCAGCGTGGTCTGGCGGCAAGCCGGGAGCTGGGATTACGACAAATGGATCTCGGTGGAAATCGAACAGGATTACAAAACAAAAAAGTACAATGTCACCATCAGTGGAGAAGCTCCGGTTCGCGGCTTGAATTTCCGCATGGCCGATACGTGGGAGGGAGAAACCCTCGGCGAAAAATCACAGGTCAAGTTCAGCGCCTCACCTCGCGTTAAAATCTATCTCGATGACATTCTCTTCAGCACCCGGATTCCCAGCACGGAAACATCGGCTAACTGAAATTCGTTCAATTCACCTGTTCGCGCCTGTTTTCCTCCATGAAATTACTCCCCATCCTCTCCTGTCTTCTTGCGCTCTCTACTCCAATCCATGCCATAGAAACCACTGTGCTGTGGCCCGGCGGAAGCACCCCCAAACCGTTGCATGGAGAAAAGGCGTTCAAATTTCAATCCACGGCAGGAGCCCTCGTAGTGAACTTCACCGACGGAGCGAATTCGGATGACTATATTCATATCGACTTGGGAAAAGTGAATCTCGCTCCTTATGGAAACGGCGGTTACCTTGAGGTGGAAGTGGATGTGGATCAACCCGTGCTACGCCTTGGAGCGGAGGTGACAGATGCCTCGAATTTCTGGGAATACCGGCAAGCTCTCGAAGGTGGTTTGAATCTTGAATCCGGCTCGCACACCTACCGTTTCTATATGGATGGCATAGCCGCCAAGAGACTGGCTTCGGGTAGGGACAATCTCTATCTCTTTATTCAAGATCTCGGAGGTGCCGCGCGCGGCAGTGCTATTATCAAAATCAAAAAGATAGCTCTCGTGCCACCCTCGGCCAATTGGCAGAAGGAAAAACAACAAATCTACGCCGCGCAATATCACTGGCCTAAAATCGAGAAGATCGAGCCGCTCTATTACGAGCACCTCGATAATATTGTGACCTGGAATCAGATTGATTCCACACCTGGGGCCAAGCGGTTTTCTTTGAACGGCGACTGGAAGAAATCCTATTTTGGTGAGAAGACTTGGAACTATGCCTTTCTCGCGGATGTCCAGCCCGCCAAACCGGATTTTGATGCTTCAAGCTGGAGTCAGGTGGCCGTGCCTGAGCCCGCCGTGGCGGAGCAAAAGGGTGGCCACTACTGGTACCGCCGCACCTTTGAATTGCCCGACGGCTTCACCAAGGGAAAAACCTATTTGCGTTTCGACGATCTCGCGGACGATGGTCAAATTTATATCAACGGCACTCTCGTCGGCTCACAAACTTCCGTCAGCAAACGGCTCGATTGGGTGGCACAGAATGGAAGCCGCTTTCCTTTCATGGTCAATGTCCCGATCAAAAAGGCCATGACGTGGCGGCACTTTGACCGCTGCCAGATCCCCTTTCCCTTCGACTCCGCCAGCATACCCGATGATGCCAATCGTTTGATCATGCCGTTGTATTCCGGGGAATATTACTGGCCTTACGCCTATGATATTTCCTCTGTCTTGAAGCCGGGAAAAAATACCATTGCCGTGCGGCTTTATGGGAATCCCATGGCGGGGTGGTGGATTTTTCGGCATCGCGATGATCGCTCGGCGAAGAATGTATTCGGTTTGCTCGGCGGTGTAACGCTGGAGAATGTGGCCAATCCTTTCATCAAAAGCTTCGTGCGCCGTCCGCCCGTCGATGTCAGCGAAGAAGGTCTGGCTAAACATCGATTTGAATGCATCCTGCAAGCGAGCGCCAGCCAGGTGAAAGAAGTTCAATTTAGCTGCGGAAACGAAAATCAGATCGTGCCAGTCCAAGCAGGTAAGGAGACCGCAGCGGAATTCACGCTGCCAGCCCGGTTCACTCAATATCAATGCGTGGCCAGCGCACTCGGAAAAAACGGCGAAGTGCTCGATCAGCAGACGATTTCGTTCCATGGTGTTGTTGTTTCCGTAAAGAAGCAGCAACTCTACGTCAATGGCGATCCGTACTTCGTGCGCGGCGTCAATTCCTCTGCGGGTGTCGAATGGGACAATGATCGCACCGTGACGCGCAAGGAATTTGTGCGTCTGCTTCGCCATTATCAACAGGTTGGACTCAATACGCTCCGCATCGAAGGCCTCGAACCGTGGCATCTGGAAGAGGCGTTCAAACATGGCATGATGATTATGCCGGTGACCGCCGCCGGTTCGACCGACTTGAGCATGGGCATCTTTGGTCAACTGGTGGAACCGGATTTGCGCCTGGCATGGGACCGGCAAAAGAATCTGTCGATTCTCCTGCACGAAACTCCCAATATTTTAATGTGGAATGGAGGCAACGAAATCCATCACACACCGGGCTACGCGGACCGGGAAATTCTGGAAAAGTATATCGAAGGTATTCAGGAAGCCTTCAAGATGTACGATCCATACAAACGTCCTGTCACCTTTGCCAATCTCGACACGTGGGCGCAGGGCTGGTTTTTCTTCCAAGGACAGGATGTCATCGGATGGAATATTTATAACAAGCCGGAAATCTTCGCCAAGCAACTGCCGGAGGTCATGGAGGCGGCGGGCGGACGGCCCATCGTTTTCACCGAGTATGGAACACTCAAGGGTAAGCCCGACCGCGAGGGCAAGAAAATCGATTCATGGGAATCGGATATGCGCAAGAACTGGGAGTTGATTTTGAAAACGCCCGGTTCTGTTGGCGCGTTCCTGTTCGCATGGCATGGGGAGCTGGAGGATGAGCGCGGCTGCCAGTTTATCTTCAATCTGTACTCACCGTTTGAGATCGCCAAGGATGAGGCTGCGATTACGTTCAAAAACCGTAGCGAAGCTCCCATGCGGCAAGTGAGCTTACTGATAGTCCGCGGCAAGGAGGTCCTTCGCACCGAGTACGCGGAATTGATCAAACCCGGGGAAAGCCGTACCATCAAACTACCGCTGAAAGAGGGTGGACATTTGGAAGTGCGCTACGAATCGCATCGCGGGTTGCCACATTTCTACACTCAAAATCTCTAATCCCATGTCACAGACTCCGATTACCGATCTTCGCGCGTTTCTCACCAATCCGGGCTTTAGCCGCATTCTCGATAACTGCTGGGTCGAGGGGCTCTACTACAAGGAGCCGACCTCCGGACTGGCGGCTTCAACGGGAATTGGCCACTACCTGTTGAGCTATCACGTCTACCTTGCTTTGCTACAAGACAAGACATGGAACCACCGTGAACGCGCCGAGGCGATGGCCACGTTCATTGCGCAGGCCGTGCAAGAGGATGGAGTGCTGCTTGAACCCGATGGCACGCGCAACGATCACCCCGCCGCCGCTTGTCACGTCGCCGATGCGCTGGGGACTTTTTGTTTCTACGCCGGCAAGCTTGGTTGGAGTACAGAAACGATACAAATCACCCGCGACGCCCTCGTCCGGATCGTCGACCAGCATCCGGTCGTGCGCTTGCCGGATGGCATTCTGGGCCGCACGCAGCAAATGCGTTTCGAACTGCGCGCGTTCTACTGGGCTTGGCGCGTTACGGGCGAGAAGAAATATGAGAATGCCTGCCGTCAACTTTGGAAGAACGGCATCCACGCCTACCAAAATCCCATCGCGCATTGCGGCGGCTTGCTTCAACCCAGCCTGCATCCCGATTACACGTGGAACTACACCTGCAGTTCGGGCACGACGACCGAGTATTCCACCAATACGCACACGCCGGTTTATTACTGCACCGAGCCGCAAGGTTTTGTTTTCCTCTACATGCACGGGCTCAAGGATGGAACCTTTTCATCCGATCCCGAGTGGAATGAATTCTGCCGGAAGTATCTGCTTGGACTGATGCGCAATATTTCCCGTGCGGGCCATACCTCCAGCGATCTCGACGGCTACGGCATTCATCGCGCCTGGTACAGCGGTTGCCTGCTTGAATCCGTTCCCATCGAGGCCGTCGGCGCAGCCAAGGCAGTCGGCCTTTCCCCGGAGGTGAAGGAATGGTTCCGTTGGTACATCGATCGCTATATCGACTTCATCCGCAAGTGCCCGCAGTTCGACGAAACCGGCTTGCCCGATCAATGTCCCTACGGTCACAACATCACCATCGAAAAGCAATTCCCCACCCTGCTCGGTTCGCGATTCTATGCGCAGATGGCTCGCGGATTGTATGAATACGATCTGGAGACCACGCCCGCCACTGAACCGCCCGCACTGGCCAGCTATGCGTGGTGGCACAATTGGCTGCGCGTCAGCACCCCGACTTACGAAACCAGTTTTGTTGGCACCACCTCTCTTTGCAACATCCCGGTGGCTCGCCATTACGGCGATCCCAATCTCGGCTGCATGCATGGCGGCACTCCGCTTTCCACACTCTTTGTCGGAAACCAGCTTCTGTACACCACATCCAATGATCCGGCAGGTCTGTGGCATTGCGAGCTGATCGACGTCAACGGAAACGTCTTCCGCAGTTGTGCGTCATCATTTGCGGATGATACCGCTATGACTGTAAAAAATTCCCAAGGGCAACTACTCTCCGCCGATAGCTTCTCGAGCTACGCCGAACCTTATTACAGCCCGGTCACTCAAAGTCCGACAGAAACCGACTGGCATAAAAATCTGCGGCAACAGAACCTTCGCTTCTTCACGCAAAACGCGTATCAACCCACGACCTTTTCCTCGCGCTGGGGTTTTCGCTTTCCGCGCGGACTCTATCTCAGATCAGCTGCCTATCTTCTGGCCGTACCGGTGACATTGAATCCCGCTGTGCGGTGGGCTGACGGAATCTGGTATTCCCTGTGCAAGCCGCTGCCCTCGACTGCGTGGCCCCACGCCGTGCGATGGAGCGATGGCCAATCAGAAGTAACCGTGGAATTGAAGCCGGAATCAGAAACCATTGCCGGAGAACTTCAAGTCCTGTCCGTGCCCGTACGCGAACGGACACCCGGCGGTGAGAATAGCTTCTGCCCCTTCCCGCTCTATCAGCTGCGCCTCAATGTGAAGCTCGATACAACTCTGGATCGAGTCTCACTACTGAGCCTGTTTTCGTTTCGCGCTTAGTAAGGATCGAGCGCCGGAATTGCGCGCGGTGGCGGTGATCGACCCGCTCCCATTTGCTAGGTCGCGGCAGAGGGATCTTCGTTGGGATGGATCGGGTCGTTGGCCACAGTGAAGTCATGATGCTGATGGACTCCTCATGTCTCATGCTCAAATGCTTCACCATTTGAATTTTGAGCAGTTTCTAAGGCCGAAGACGAAGAAATCGCCCGAGTTGATCGTCATCAGATACGGAAGATTCTTGGACGTGTGCCTTGGCTGGATTCGTAAGGATGGGTATACTTTTTTCTACCTTGGACTTTCCGAGATCCTGACAGTCGCGCATTACAACAATATCTGAAGGCGGTGGTAGATTCTCTTGTCCGTTCCCATAGCTAGTAAT
The DNA here is from genome assembly GCA_017849585.1 of Verrucomicrobium sp. GTDB lineage: Bacteria > Verrucomicrobiota > Verrucomicrobiia > Methylacidiphilales > UBA1321 > UBA1321. The sequence goes on along the minus strand of JAFIGT010000029.1, from coordinate 77,560 downwards.
CTTATCTAAAATATGGCGGCCAGTATCTCCTTGTCTGATCGGAAATGAAAAACCCTTATTTCGATTGTGATGAACAAGAACATTATAGTAACTGGTAACGGAACTTTGTATATCCTCCACGGCTCCGTCGCCGCTGCCGTTAAAAGCAAATTCGGAATTGCGAACCGTGACTTCACAAGTTTCATGAGCGCTGGTTCCTTGATCTCCATTAAAAAGACCTTTTACATTCTCCATTTCTATATCACGACAGTCCCCATGAAAGTTAAAGCCATCGTTTGAGGCAAAGGCTGCTGTGATATTTCGGATGCGAATGTGGCTGGCTTCATTGATTTGAATTCCGCTGGAAAAATCCGTTCCGCCGCCGGGCAAAACGATCACGGAGTTAGCTGGATTAAGTCCGGCGGGAAAAGTCAGTATCAGCCTCTTCTGATCGTCATAGCGCACGTAACCTTGATGCGAAGCGCGCGGTTGATCGTGCCAGGCTCCGCTTCCTTTCGGCGCATCGCAGGAAACCGGGATGCCATTGACGAAAGCTACGGAAGCAATCCATAGCCGCGTGTTAGGGACGACTGCTCGCTCGAGAAGAAAGCCATTCCCAGTATCAGTCCACGGCCCCTTTGTCACATCAATACCGAGGTTGATGATGGCGCCGTGTCCGTCAATAACCAACGGGCGATTGAGCTGTCCACCTTTTCTAATCACAATGGACTGGGTATAATAGCCACCCTCAGGGTCCAGGTTTATCTCTCCTCCTTTACCGTCCACTTCACGGAGAGCGCGGGCAACCGTTTTGAATGGGCGCGTTGCGCTACCGCTATTAGAATCATCGCCGTGCACCTGACTGACGAAGAAGCAAACGCTTTCCATCTGTTCAGCATAGGCCGCAGATATACTCAGAATTGCGATAAGGAATGCTATGCGTTTCATTTTACATTTTATATATAGAGACAGCCAGTGTCTTACAGGCGCTTCAACGGCCTCAAGGGGTAGCTTGAGGCTCTCGGTGGAAACATTCTATGTGCCTAGCGAATGGAAGCAGATATGAGCTGGCTAGTCTTATCAGAGGTTACCTTGCGCTTGATGCCATTGCGATTGGCATGCGGAAAAAACTGCGGCAATAATTCACGATTGGCCTTTAGAAGCTCATCGAGCATGGTGCCGATTTGGTGATAATCGTTCGTCATGTTGAATGGATCAGCGATCATGGCTTGCAGAATCATCCGTCTGTCGCCCTCAATGGCGCCCTGTACAGTGAGCTCCTGGTTCACGCAATGCTTGTGCACGAGCGAAACAATGGACTCCGGCAAAGCCCCTGATGCGTGCGGTGAAAGTTGATTCTCTTGAAATGTGGCCAGCGTTTCGACCGCCGCACCAATCGGTAGGTTGGAGACCTGCCCGCTGTTGGCAATGGTGACAGGCTGTACGGCAACAGGACCGCCAAAAAGAGCAGCGAGTATAGGCGCGAGGGACTCTTCGGAAGGCTGTCGAGGAACAGAATCGGGAGAGTCGGAAGTCCATTCACTGATGCGCTTTTTGAATGTATCAAGCCAGGTTGTACGTCGATCCTGCACGGACGTAAGTGAGACTCCAAAATTCTGGCCGTAGCGGGTAGCCTTGGAAATGAAATGCGGCATGAATTCAACAAGATGCCGATCCCCTGGATAGGGCATAGCTCCATAATCGTGCAAGAGCATAAACTTCACCTGATCGCCACTTAATTTTTCGCTGAAATTGGTAAGGCTGCCCGTTGTGTCTAGATTAGATGTACGGTCGCTAGCTGCAAAATCGCGTAGAAGCTGCAAGCCATCTTCGCCTCGAATATTGAGACGCGTGATCCAGGCGAAATGGTTAACTCCGGCGATAGTTGCCGAAGTCTCGCTTTGCCAGTTTTGTAATCTGAACATTTTCTGCACTTTGCCCATGAAGCTCATGTACTCGTGGCAAAGCCCCACAACTTTGATGGAACTGGTCTTCTCAATGGTACGAACAATCTGCCCCATCGGGTTGGATAAGTTCAAAAGCCATGCCCGCGGGCAAAGTTTTTCCATCTTGCGCGCAAGTGTCATAACAACTGGGACATTGCGTAGGGTGCGCGAGATGCCGCCCGGTCCAGTACTATCCCCGACCGGTTGATAGATTCCATACTTCTTCGGAATCTCAATATCATGCTCCATCGCATCGAGGCCACCAGTAGAAATACAAAGTATGACGGCGTCAGCGCCATCGAGTGCATTTTCCAGGCGATCTTCAGTCTCGATACGAATGGGTGACTGAACCTTGCGAGCAATGATTCGGCAGACCCCTGCCAGTTCGGCGTTACGCTGAGGCTCGATGTCATGGAGCACAAAAGTGGAATTCACCAGATGCGCATTCACCGCAATGTCGCGAAACAAGGTGGGAACCCACTGATAGCTACCGCCACCGATAAAAGTAATTTTAAGTGATTTCATATATAGACTTACGATTTATTATTTTCCGAAATTTGTGATATAGATTTTTGCTTGTGGGTCAGTAGGTGAAAGAAGTTCCACGTGACCGTCCAAAAACAAAGCGTTGAAAAGCCCATCGTGCCGTGCATCCACCCATTCCGTAAAATAGGGTGTTTGTGTATAACGGAAATAGGGATAAGAGTCGGAGCCGGAATTTCGTTTTATGTCGATCACCAAGAGTGTCGTGCTGGGCATGGTATTGCGGACAATCGGCATCGATAATGTGTTACTTTGCCCCTCAGTATTAAGCCCGTAAGTGCGCATGGGACTGCCAGCCGGAAATGTCCTTTTGGCGACAGGACACTGATACATGGCATTCTGAGTTGGGTCAGTGGTGGTGTATTTCGGATTTTTGAACAAACCTACCAATGTCCACCAAGAAGTTTGTCCTGTGCTCAGGTTTGTTAATGGCGCTGGTAGACTGCCGCCGTTTTCTTGCGCGTAAAATTCAAGCCAGTGGAAAATCTCCCGCATGTTTTGCATGCAGAGTACTTTGTCCCGTTGAACCTTAAGACGAGATGTAGATGCCAAGAGAAGCGAGGAAAGCAGCGCGATGATGGCTACTATTACAAGCAACTCGACCAGCGTGAAGGCACGGCGTGTACGAACTACTTTCAATCACGCACCTCATTTCCACTAATTTCGGGGTTGGAGACGCCGTCGAGATCAATGGCTTTTTGGCAATATAGTTGATTTGCCTTTCCCGACTCTGATGACGGCTGCGTCGCCACACGACGTAGGATATTATTGCGGATGATCAACCGATTGGCTCCATAGGCGTGGATGCCGCTGACGGGACAATCTTCAATGACATTTTCTTCAATGGCGATATCCTCATTGCCTCGCGGCCAGGGAGGGGTCCCTTTATCATTACGAATGCAAACGGCTATGGCCCCCGGATTGTAGGATCCGGGTCCAAGGAGTTCTCCGCTAAAGCCGATATTGCGGATTTGGTTCTTGGCAATGCGCAGACCGCGTACCCAACCGGCCTCACGCCAGTACTTCAACTCGGGCCCAGCCTGGATGGCGGAGGATCCGATGCGCTCAAAGCGATTACCTTCCACAATGCCGCCACAGGCCATAATACGCAGCCCACGGGCTCGGTGATCGTGAAAGTAGCTATTGCGCACGATGAAGCGCGGACAGCCGGTGGAAGGAAACTCCAGCCATTGGCCGCGCTTAATCCCCGGTAAGGGTTGAGTGAGAGTGATCTGGTAGAGTGTGTATGGAGCCGTCGGATTTTTGTATTCGGCAAAACACTGCGCAATTTCCTTGAGCGTGACATCCTCCCGACTTGGTAAAGCATCGACCATTTTCAGGCGTGATTTTCCGACAACACCAAATGCTCCCTCTTCCAGCGAGATAACTTCGTCTCCCTCTTCCATAGAGCTCCAAGTGTCCTCTGGCTTTCGCGGAAGTGCTACGATGAGTTCTGTTGGAGACTTGATACGTAGAACTGGAGCGAAAGTTCCGTGAACGTTGAGGCTGTCATCTCCCATATAGGAGAAATCGCAATTCTCCAGTATTGGCCCCACCCGGCAGTAGGCGAAGTTAACGCCATCGGCATTGGAGGAGAGCAGGCGTTCTTCGGTGGCGCCGACAGGCTTGGGGCCACGCTCAATTTTCACCCCGCGGAAAGTCACTCTGCCTTTATTGTGACGACCAACAAATGCGAGGCCTGGCGCGGCAAAAATGTGTACGTCCTGCAATTCCACGTCCGAGCATTTCTTGATGCTCACAGCAGCGAAACGGTCAAGTCCGCGACGATCGAACGCGATCAAATCACCAACCTTGACATCGACCTGTGGCTGCGGAAACGTGGCCTTGGCCTTGTGGCCATCGGCACTAATATTCAGTTGGGCGTGGTTGAAAAAATTCGAGTTCTGCTTCCACTGGCGAGTCTTCGGATCAAAGAAATGCCGTGGCACGCCTGCTGCCATGTCTGGCTTAAGCAGTGGATAGCCTTCATGAATGACAAGCTCCAGTGAGGTGCCGTCCTCGGCCGTGGAAGTGACTGTGCCTTGCGTGAAGGGAAGCGGATCATAATCCACGTTCAGTCCTTTGATCTGAAGATTGACCGACTTGGAGATGCTCAATGCTTCTCCCGGGACGGTCATCAGGATTGTTGAGTTGTTTGCCTTGAGTGCAAAATCGCGGGCATTCGAAATAAACAAGGTTTTGGTCAGTCGATACGTGGTATTCGCCGGAAGTTCGAGCTCCTTTTTTTGACTGCGAATCGCCTCATCAATGAGTGCTTGTAGAGATCCCGCTTCCGCATCCGCGCCCATAGCGAAGCCAGTTTTTAGCATTAGTACCGTCAGGACCAGGCCGATAATGCGGCGTGTAGTGGAAAATTTGGATTTAAATGAATACATAAAATTAGTATGACATCTCTATTGTAGATTATTTTCCGCCGGTCAGCGCATTTGCTTTGATGCTTGCTATGGAAAAGCCAAAATGTGATTCCGTTGTGGAATCTGCGCATGAGAAGCCTGCATGGAAGCACCCGCCTAGGGATGGAGCATCGGATCGAAAGTTCAGGTCATCTCGGGAAAATATTTTTCGACCATTGGAAATTTGGATGCTCCATTTACGCTCTTTTGGTTTCACATCGATCGTAAAAGTATAGATTATCTGGGGCTCGATCGGGATCGCTGTATTGATCTCGTTTTGCTGGCCTCCATTGCCACTGCCATCCATCACGCGCCAAAAACCACCAGCAGCGCTCACCTGCCAGGTAACATTTTTTCCGGTTGCAGGCTGCGGCCCGGGAGCATCGAACAGCACATACCTGAAGTGACTCTCCACTCTGTCTACTTGGAAAACAAACTCGTAGCGTAGCGGATAGGTAAGCGGTCCGTCATCGACTCCTGCCAGTTGGCGTGCAATCGAGACGGTGCACATATTCGTGATTTCAGTCACGCCTTTGACTTCGAGGTAAGGCTTGCCCGTGTCCCCCAGTTGGGCGTCATTCATCACTATAACGGATTGAAGCCTGCCGCCCTTTTCCTTTTGCTCCCAACGCCCCTTCCATCCAGCTCCACGATGTCCTGGATATTCATTGGCTGCGGATAAGGAACTGGAGGAATCAAACGCCACCGCCCCCTCGCTTGCCGGCAGAACGGAGACTCCGAGCCATAGCAGCATGCTGACAACCGTTATAAGCAGTTTTGTTTTGAGCACAGTAGGTAGGTGGTAGTTTTGTATCGACCCCAAATGTAAGCGGTAATAGTGAGATCTCAGGCGGATTGGCGACGGCGCATAGCCCTGTGGCCCGTCCAGGCTATAACCAGTGCCATGAGATTCAATGCCATCGCTGTGGGCTCAGGCACGATCGATATGGAATCGAGCGAGAAACCGTACGTGCCGGTAGTAGATGCATTTCCATCCGAAACGCCAATCGTCAAGTAGCCACCAAGCGAGCTCGCAGAAGAGCGGAAATACAGCGTCGAGCTCGTGACTGCCGAGCTGCCCAGCGTCAAATCCTGAACGGCTCCAATCCAAGAGCCAGTCGATGCATCCGCGGTGACAGTGAAAAGGTACGTATCTCCCGAAATGATCGAGAGCCCCGAGCTAACCACCGTCTGGCCTCCAGCCCGGTCGCCGTTAATCCACTGCCACCCACTCGATGTGCCCACAATTGTCCATGTGCAATTCGATCCCGTAGACGGCTGCGCGCCAGTCGCATCAAAAAAAGTATATCGGTAATCCGTGCTGGTAATTTCCGGACGAAATAAAAACGAGTACTGAACGGTTTGAGTGAGAGTGACCCCGCTCGTGCCACCGCCGTACTGGCGACTGATACCGCCCGACGTGGACGACAGGCTCCCGGGAGACGAATAGCCAAAGTTAAAATAATTCCCCCCTCCTGCGGTCATTACCGATGCATTGGTAACAGTCACCGATGTAATCGCGGCGCCATCTGTCTTCGTAATCCACGCCGTGCCCCAGCCACTGCCGGACATCCCATTGAACCCATCGACAGAGCTGGTGGTATTGCCCGCATCGAAGTTAGCAACAATCGCGGATCTCGCTGGAAGAACGAACGGCAAGATCACGGTTAGCACGGTGGGGAGAAATGCACGTTGGAATAGGCGCCAGTTCATACAGAAACAAGTATCACTGTTTATGCAACTCGTCAATGATATTTATTAAACAACATGCAACTTATGAATTTGCACAAGCGCTCTCATGTATGCGTTTTGTCATCCGGAGAGGGATGGAAGCCTGACAGGCTGCTAACTCATTTCAAGCCGAGGACGCGGTCAATTTCGTCACGGTTTCGCCTGCGTGTATCCGGCCTTCCTGCATGTAAGTCATGTGCGGCGCGCCAGGGTCTTTGAACCGCTGAAGCACGGCCTTGACCGCGAGGCGGCCCAACTCAGTAAAGTTGGGGTCATAGGAAGTGAGCAGCTTGCCGTTGGCCAGAAGTTCTGGCCCCGCATCAAAACCCGTCAGGCTCAAATCCTCTGGAATGCGTAACCCAGCCAGCAAAGCGGCGCGTCCAATCTGGATCGCCTCCCAATCACACGAGCAAACCAGCGCTGTAATTCCTGCCTTCACGATCTGCAGCAGGCGTGCAGGCGTGCTGATATTCTGGCTATTGCGGTAGAGATGGGCGAAATCGATTTTGAGATTACAATCGATGCAGCCGCGAAAGAAGCCGGCTTGGCGGTCCGCAAAGAACGATGCGTCGTATTGGGCGCCCACCCAGCCGATCTTACGGTGTCCATTCTCGTAAAGATGCTGAACGAGCGTTTGGATTCCTTGCGCATTGTAGGCCGAAACCATGTCTAGTTTGGTAGGAGAGCGCTCCCATTGAATACTGACAGCGGGGATGCGATTGGCCATCTCTGCGATGACTTGGAGATGCTCAGGATAATGGCGTTCCGCAATGATGGCTGCGTCCACTTTACCGAGTTGGTGGCCGCGAGGTAGAGGATTGGAGCTCTCACTGCCTGGGCGTAGTTCCTCCACGACAAGCTGACAACCCGCGTCCGTGCACGCACGCGTCACTCCCTTCAGGTAGGCGGGAAGAGCGTAGTGCGTCTGGGCTCCGCTGGGAAAAACTAAAAGGATGCGGGTGCACGAGACCTCCGGCTGTCGACGTTTGCGTGTCGGGCGTTCATAGCCAGCGCGCGCAGCAGCTTCCAATATGAGTGACCGGGTCTCAGGATGTATCAAGCGATCGTTCCTCAAGGCCCGGGACACGGTAGCCTTGGAGACTCCCACTTGCTTGGCAATTGCCGCTAAAGTAACTGGCATAGAAGACTGTAACATGAGCGTGATGAATTAGAATAATATATTTATTAAATGCAACACCATGCAACTAAAGTCCCGCACGGATAAACGCACACCGGTCACAAACCAGATCGAATCAAGCTACACGCGGGCAGATCTTGCGCTTTTCGGGACAAGTTCCTAGTCTCGATTTTTCATCATGACCGCCCCGAGCCGTATTCTCATCGTCAAACCCAGCGCTCTGGGGGATGTCATTCAGGCGCTGCCGGTGGCGACCGGCCTGAAACGTCACTGGCCGCAGGCGCGGATCGACTGGATCATCAACGAGGCGTATCAGGATCTCCTTTCTGGTCATCCGGCCATTGATCGACTGGTCCTCTATCCCCGCCGTCGATGGAAGACTCCGCTGTGCCTGCGGGAAGTCTGGCGTTGGGCGCGCGACTTGCGTCAACAACAGTACGATCTCGTGATAGATCTGCAGGGTTTGCTGCGCAGTGGATTGATGACTGCTGCGACCAAGGCACCCCGCCGGATCGGGCTCGAGTCTGCCCGGGAAGGTGCCCGCCATTTCTACACCGAGCGAATCGACGACTACCCACTCGCCGCGGCGGAACGCTATCTTTGCGCCCTCGAACACCTCGGCATCGCCCCGCAGCGCTTCGATTTCCAGCTCAAACCAACTGCGCCGCTACCGGAGCCACTCTGCGGGCGGACTGGTCGATACATCGTCCTACATCCCTATTCCCGCTGGCATACGAAGCTCTGGCCGTGGCGCAATTTTCAGACCCTGATCAACCAGATGCCGCAACAGCACTTTGTCCTTTTGGGCGAGGGACCGTGGTTTCCCATCGAGGGAGCGAACCTTACCGACTTGCGCGGTCGCTTAAACTTAAGCACGTTAATGACCGTCCTCGCGAGTGCCCAAGCCGTGGTCAGTACCGACTCCGGTCCTGCGCATTTGGCCGCCGCACTGGAGGTTCCTACCCTCGTGCTCTTCGGCGCAACGGACTGGCACCGGACCAAGCCCGCCGGGCGTAAGGTCAAGGTACTCACCCATGACGTTTTTTGTGCACCGTGCCTAAAACGGCGTTGCTACCGAGATGTGCCGATGGAATGTTTAACCGGAATTTCTCCGGACGCTGTGGCAAGCCAACTATCGATACTTTTGCGGTAGTGTTTGCTTATAAGCGACATACAAGGGTCGCTCAATTGCCTAATGGCTCTGTATCACCTTGTCGCCAAAATGTCACTTGTCGAAATGCGTTTGACTTGGCATGAAAGTAGCCTATCTAATATAAAACAAAGGACACAACACTATGAACGATAATCGCAACAAAAGCTGGAATAACCAGACTGTGATCGAAGAAGTCAAGGCTTGGAATCAAGCCGGGAAGCCTCTCTATTCCCACTACATGCGGCAAAACTATCAGGAACTGCTCGCCGCGGGCATCCGTTACTACGGTTCCTGGCGCACGGCGGTCGAGGCCGCTGGCATTGCTTACGACAGCATCCGCAAATACCGCGACTGGTCCAAGGAACGTATCATTTCCACCATCCAGGAACTCGAAAAGCAAGGGGTCGATCTCTCCTTCCGCTCCATGATGCTCAGCAAGTACGCCCCCATGGTCTACGCGGCGATTCGCCCGAACCATTTCGGCTCGTGGAAGGACGCTCTCGCCGCCGCTGGTCTGGCTCCGGAAGAAATCTACCGTTACCGCTCTTGGGACGATGATCAGATCATCTCCGAGATCAAACGCCTCAAGGACAGCGGCGCGGATCTCAGCTCCAAGAAGATGGACGAAACGGCCAACCCGCTCATCGCCACCGCCCGTCGCCGTTTCGGCAACTGGGGTGCGGCTCTCGAGCGCGCTGGGATTGATTACAACCAGATCCGCCGCCGCCGCCGTTGGACGCGCGAACAGATCCTGGGTGAAATCCGTGAGCTCAACTCCAAAGGTGCCGACCTGCGCAGCGGTGAAATCCGCCGCCAGAACCCGGCCCTCTTCGCCGCCGCTTGCAAGCCCCGCTTCTTCGGCAGTTGGAGCAAGGCCCTGCAGGCTTCGCAGGTGTCGGACCGCTCCCAGAGCGGCATCGCCGCCTAAGCAGCGCTGAATCCTTCACGCAGTAAATAATTCAAAACGGCCGGAGCCTTCTTAGGTTCCGGCCGTTTTCGTTTAGAGTCCTACGGCACCACCCGGATGTAATCGATGCTGAAGGTGGTCCCTGCGGTCGCACCGGTATCCACCGGATCAAACCGGAAGCGCCGGATGACTCCAGTCCATGTCGCCATAGCACTCATATCGATGGTGTATTCGGTATAGCCCGTGTCATTGGCGGTGATGGCGAAGTTCTTGGCCTTGGACTCGCTATAAGAGCCGTCGGCGTTGGTGATGAAGTAGAATTTGGCGGCAGTCCCGCTTGTCGCGTTTTTCAGCTTCACCTTGATCTTCTTGTAGAGCGAGGCATTGATGTTGCAGTTGTCCGCCGAGAGAATGCTGGGATCGGTGCCGGTGATGGAGCCTTCCAGACATCCGTTATTCTGCACGACGCCGCTGGTCTGGTAATTCGCCGTCCACCCCTCCGTGCCCGCATCGAGAGAACCAAATTCCCACGACCGTCCATCGGAGACCACCTTGATGTAGTCGATGCTGAAGGTCATGCCGGAGACCGCCCCAATATTGACTGGGTCCAGACGAAGCTGCCGGATGGTGCCGGTCCACGTCGCGACCGTGCTCATATCGAGGGTGTACTCGGTGTAGCCGGTATCATTGACGACAAGCGGGAAGTCCTTGCCCTTGGATTCACTGTAGCTGCCATCGGTGGTGGTGATGAAAAAGACCTTGGCTGAAGTGCCCGCGGTGGCGTTCTTCAAGCGCACCTTGATGACTTTGTAGAGCGAGGCATCGATCGCATAACCATCGCGCGAGAGCAGGCAGGGATCGGTCCCGGCGATGGTGCCTTCCAGAAAGCCTTTGTTCTGGGTCAAACCGCTGACCTGGCTGTTGCCGGTCCATCCCTCCGTGTCGGGATAGAGAGAGTCGAACGCCCAGATGCGGCCTTCCCAACCGCGTGTGTAAAGCACATTGAAGCGGGCTTTCTGGGCGGCGTTCGGCTTGGTATAGGTTACGCTGCCTGTTGTGTAATTTGTACGGATGCCGTCCAGATAACCGAAACCTGCGAGGTTCGTCGGGCAGATATAATGCCCCTCGCCATACTCGTTCCAGTTATCGTACATCACCATCGAACTGCTCAGCAGGCCGGAGAGGGTGGCAGAAGGCAGGAAGGTGTCCCGCATCCACGCGCTCATGGTACTGAAATTCGTCAGACTCGTGTAAGCCGCTCCAGAAAAAACCACATCCCACGCCTCGCCGCTTTGACCCTGACCGGCGTTCGCGATGGGCATGAGTTCCGATCCCGCATCCCGCTGTGCGACGAGTCGGCTCTGTGTCGTGCTGATCACATGCCCACCCCAGTACGCATAGCAGTAATCGATTCCGGCATTGTAGAGATTATCCATCACGGCTTTATCTGAACCCGAGTAGGAGGCCAGCACAACCACACCGTCGAACCCTTCCGCTGCGAGAGCGGCTCGCAAGGCGGTGATGGAATCTTTCATGGCGTTATTTGCGAGATTAATCCACGAGGTCGCGCAACCAATGCTGATGACGGGATAGCCTTTCGTCGCGCCGGGAATCACATAGTATCGCGAGTCCTTGAAATAGTATTCAATCCAGTAGGGGAGAATATAGGTGGAGAAATCCGACGCCGTGCAGGCCGCGAGCGAGTAATCGGCGATGGCAAATTTCACCTTGTCGGAATATCTCGCGTAGAAATAGGCATTGTGAAGCGGACCATCGGTGTACTCGAACAGCGGCTCCTTCATTGAGGGGCCATCGTTGTTGCGGTACCAGCAATCGAGGAAGAAATTCACTCCTGACTCGGCCATCCACTTGAGCTGCCAATCCATCGCCTCCGGTTTACCGTTGTCGTAGAAACCGATGTAGGGATCATGATTCGGGTAGCGGTAAATCCAGTCCCATCCGCAATGATGACCGTCGCGCCACCCGGCGAAGAATGATTGCATGCCAACTTTGTATCCGCGACTCGTCACGGTCTGCACGGCGGGCACGTAGTCCGCTGCGTCGGGTTGGAAATCGTACACGTAAATGTCGTCCACCCAGAGCGTGCCGGTTCCCGTAACGGAGGAACTGAAGAGCACGTTGTCGAGCGTCGTGGCCGAAGCGGCGAAGGCGACTTGGGTACCCTTCAATTTGCCGTTGATGTAGATATCCGCTTTTTGCGTCGCAGGATTGGCGATTACACGGACGATATACCAGACGTTCGCCTTGTAGTTGGGCCAGAGCGAAACCGCCGTGCCACCACTATTCAGATACGCCAGCGCGCCGCCGGAAGTGGTGAAAGTCAAGGCTGAGGTCGATCCATTGCGCAACTGGGTCGTAACGCCGTCGACTTTCGCCGGGAGCATGAACTTGAACTCCCACACGAGCTTGCCACTGCTCGTGGTGAAAGTACGTCCCAGGGAGGCGGCTGCCGCGACAGATGTGTCCTCGAGCTTGAAGCTCAACATATCCTTCGGATTGCTGCCATGCGCGAGCTGCGCCGCAGAAGTTCCGCCCGCCGTGGTCGCCGTCCAATTATCTGGAACCACCCCGCTGCGGGCGTTGGTGAACCGTTCGTAAAGCTTGTAGCCCTTGGTGATGGTCAAATAGTAAAGATTCTGCACCCCTGTGGCAGTTACCGGCGTGCCCACGTAAAATTGTGCCGCCTGTGTGAGCGTCGTCGAGCGAAACACCGTGCTGCCGATTGCCTTCTGCACACCATCGATGAAAACCGTAGCCGAGACGTTCGGCAACGAGATATCCGCATGCACCGTGTATGCCTGCCCGGCGGTGTAGTTGGTAATCAGCGCCACGAACGTGCCACTCGCGTTTTCATAACCGAAATTGCCGCCAGAGGTGAGGAACTTGAGGAGCGGGCTGGTACGATCCGCATTCACCGACCAGACCATTCCATCAACCTTGGTGGGTAACATGAACTTGAACTCGACGCTGATCGTGCCGGTGCCTTGTGGCAGAAACGATTTCCACATTTCGATGCCACTCGTGGCGCTGGAGTCGGTCAGGGTCAGATAATTCCAATACGCGAAACCGATCGTTCCGGCTCGCGAGTCGACATCCCAGTCCGAAATTTTCCCCTGCACGCCCGTCGTGTCCCAATCTCCGTCGAGATGCGCAAAATGATAATCGACCAGATAACCCACTTGGACAGGCCCCCCCACCGTGGCCCTCGCGGTGGTAAGGGGAAACAAGAGACACAGGTACAGCCACACAGACAACTTCAGGAGAGTAGGCATGAGTTTGGGGTGGTGAGTGGTTTGGGGTTGAAAAGCGACCGTTTTAAACGGTCAATGCTTGAATTGATACAGAAAATACAATCAAGGTCAATGCGAGAGTGCTTTATGGATATCAAATATGTTTATCCTAAAATTTATACTGTAAATATCCTGTTTTAAAGTGATTAAGAATTAAACAAAATAGTCATTTTTATCAGAAATAATTACAATTTTGTATTTTTAAGAGTTAAATAATGAATGGGCATTGTTTAACTATGATAAAATAAAACTCGGTTGGTCTCTAAATCAAACTCTCTTCTGAGCCTGCCAAGTAAGGGGCTCCAAAAATGGAAATGGATATGGCAGTCACTCCAAGCGCTTTTTGTGCGGGCTGTCGGGTGGCTTGTATTGAGGCGGGAGTCTCGTGTAGATTATTGCAAATGCGCCGCCTTTTTTATTGTCTGGCTTTGCTTTTCACTGCGGGGATCTTCAGCGTCCGGGCCGAGGTACGCGTGAGCATCGAATGTGAGCGGGTGAACTATTTGTTATACGCGCCAGTGGTGGTGCGCGTCATCATTCAGAATAATACCGAAGTCGATCTGTCCCTTCAAAGTCAGGGAGAATCCTGGCTGAGTTTCATTGTCACGCGCGGCGACGGTTTTGCGGTGCACACCGACCAAAAGCTGGAGATGGGTCCCGTCGTTATCAAGGCGGGTGCCACCAAGAGCACCACGATAAATTTGACTCCCCACTATTCGTTTCGCGAGCAGGGCAACTACAAGGTGCGCGCCGTGGTGGATATCCCGGGTCAGGGACAAATGCTGTCGGGCAATCTGCAGTTCAACGTGGTCAAGGGCCAAACTGTGCTGAGCCGGACGCGCCCGCTCGAGGGATCGGAGCGCACGTATACGCTGATCCGTTTTTCGCCGGACAATACCTCCACCCAGCTTTATCTGCGGGTGGATGACGCGAAGGAAAATCTCGTTTATTCCACGCTGGAGCTTGGCCCCGTCACTTCCACCGTGGTGCCACCGCAGATCGCTTTCGACAAGGACGGCAACCTGCATGTTTTGCACACCGTCGGGCAGGGCAGCTACCGCTACAATCGCGTGAGCCCGACCGGCGTTTTGGAAAATCAAAGTAATTACGAAGCCATGCCCGAAATGCCGCCGCGTCTGACTTCCGCGGGCGAAGGTGCCATCATGGTGGCGGGAGGGCAGGTGCTCAATCAGGAGAATCGCCGGGATCGCCTCTCGGAAGCGAAATTCCCAAGCGCCACAGCCAAAGGCAAAGCTCCGGAAGCGAACACGCCGGCCAACGGGCCGGTCAAACCGCAGTGACCCCTTTCGCATAATTTGATCGTCAATCCCCGTGCGCCATTACTAACGTAGACGTCTTACCGATGGCCACTCCCTCTACTGCCGCGCCCGACTCTGATCAGGTTTTCACGCTCGAAACCATGGGGCAGATCGCTGCTGCCCCGAAACCGTACGCCGTACTCGGTTATCCGGTGACACATTCGCTCTCCCCTTCCTTCCAGCGTGCCGCATTCGGAGCGCTGCAAATCCCTGCGCAGTATCATCGCATCGAAACGCCAGCGGAAAAACTTCCCGCCGTCGTGGCGGCAATGAAGGCACAACAGTTCGGCGGATGGAACTGCACGCTGCCGCTCAAGATCGATATGCTCGGCCTCGTCGATGAAGCGACGGAAACCGCTCGTATCCTCGGTGCGGTCAATACGGTGCTCAACGACAATGGACGGCTCATTGGCTTCAATACCGATGGTGAAGGCTGGGTCGCAGCGATTCGCGAGGAATTCGGCGTTGATGTGCATGATCTGCGCATCATGATCCTAGGGGCCGGTGGCGCTGGCCGCGCGCTTGCGACTCAGGCTGCGCTGGAGAAATGTCAGCGACTGGTATTGGTGAACCGCACGACTTCCCGCGCGCAGGAACTGGCGGCGCAACTCGCTCCGGTGATCCATAGCGACAAGCTGCTCGGCGCGCATGCGCGGATCGAAGCGATTCCGTGGGATGAAGAAATCATTGGCCGTGAACTTGCCGACATCGATTTGCTCGTGAATGCCACCAGCTCGGGACTGAAAAGTTACGACCTGCCATTGCTGCCCGCCCGCGTGTTGTCACCGAGCCTGCTGGTGTACGATACCATTTACAAACCGCATCGGACGAAATTGCTGCTTAATGCTGAGCAAGCCGGAGCCCGCGTGGCAAATGGCTTGTCGATGCTGTTGCATCAAGGCGCTGCCGCGTTCAGCTTGTGGACGGGACGACCCGCCCCGCTTACCGCCATGCGCACGGCGTTGCTACAGGCAGCTTCCTCCAGTCTCTAAACTTTTTCATCATCCTTACCAGACCATGATCCCGACCATCGAACTCACCGGCATTAACATTCCCCTCTTCACCGCTTTCGCTTTTGTCATCGGCGCCTGCGTGGGATCCTTCCTGAACGTCTGCATCTACCGGATACCGCTTGATGTCTCAGTGGTGACGCCCGGCTCGCACTGCTCCACCTGTGGCACGCCGATTCCATGGTACCACAATCTCCCAATCGTGAGTTGGTTTGTGCTCCGTGGTCGTGCGGCTTGTTGCGGTGTACGCATCGATCGCCGCTACTGGATGATCGAATTGCTCACCGCTCTCGCCTTTGCCGCGATCTTTTGGAAGTACCATACGCATGGGCTCGGCGTGGTGCTGGCCTATGCCTTGATGACGGCGGGCTTGATCATCGCCAGCGCGATCGACATGGATCACTTCATCATCCCGGATCGTTTTACCCTCGGTGGCGCTGTCGCTGGCATGGTGTGCAGCACGCTTGTGCCGGCGCTGCACGGTCAGAGCACGGCCTTTGCTGGATTCACGGAAAGTTTGCGCGGCGCTTTTGTCGGCGGGTTCGTTCTCTGGGCCGTGGCGATGATTGGTTCCAAGGTTTTCCGCAAGGAAGCGATGGGCATGGGTGATGTGAAATTCATCGCTGGAATGGGAGCCTTCCTCGGCTGGACTTCGATCGTGTGGATCATTCCCATCTCCGCATTCATCGGTTCGATCTTCGGCATCGGCATGATCTTCTCGAAAGGCGGCACGTGGGGTACGCGTATGCCGTATGGACCGTTCCTCGCCATCGCCGCATTTTTCTGGCTCTTTGGCGGGTCGTATGCGACGGACAGTTACTTCGCCCACCTCAAAAAATCGCTTGAAACAGCGCCGCTGACACAAGACGCGTATAAGCCCTGATCCGTTCCAACAGATTACTGAAGGGAACGATAGAGCGCGTAGCTCTCTTCCATCCGTTTGTTGATGTCGAGCGTGGACTGCGCGAGTTCGTACCCGGCCACGGCACAACGTTCACGCAACTCCTTGTCTTCTGCATAACGCGCGATGGCGGCAGCAAGTTCTTTCGGTGAGCGCGGTGGCACCAGCAGGCCGGTGCGTTCGTGATCGACCAGTTCCGGGATGCCCCCCAACCGTGTGCCGATCACGGGCTTTTTCAATGCGAAGGCTTCCGGGATTACGCGCGATTGGCCTTCCACTCCGGTCGAGGCCAGCGTGATCACATCGCATGCGGCCATGAGTTGCGGCACATCCTCGCGCCAGCCTGTGAAGACAATGCGGTCCGCCACATTTTGCTTTGTCGCGAGCTCCTGCATCTGACGCAGGTAGGCACCGTCGCGGGTGGGGCCACCCACGAATAGAAAACGCACTTGGGGATGACTGTCGCGCAGCAGGGAGGCTGCGCGGATGAGATCATCAAAACCCTTGTCGGCGCGAATCATGCCAACTTGTCCAATAAGCAGTTGGTCTGTCGTGAAACCAAATTCCACCCGGCCGGCGCTACCATCCACCCCCAAGTGAAAGCGGGCTAGGTCAACACCCTCGCCGATCACGGTAATGCGAGCCGGGTCGACGCCATTTTGCACGACGAGCTGGTTCTTGATGAACTCCGCCGTCGCAACCACGGCATTCGAACCGCTGCGGTAAGCGAAACTGCGGCTCCACGTGGCCTTGACTGGAGCGCTGATGTGACGATAGCGGATCAGCGGAATACCGAGCGCACGAAAAGGAAAGCTCAGATAAAAGTCGCGGGCATTGTGGCAGCAGATCACATCGGGCCGATGTTTCGTAACGAGTTTGACCATCTGCGCGAAGCCTTTGACGTCCACGCTCGATTTCATCGAGATGCGGTAGTGTGGCGTGCCGCGCTTTTCCGCGTGCTCGGCCATCTTGCCTTGCTCGTGAACAATCGCCCAAGCCTGATGGCCCGTCGCATTCGCGGCCTCCACTTCAATGAGCGAACGCAATTCCTGTCCGCCCCACTGTTGGCCGCACTCCGTGTGAAAGATTCTCATGGAGCGAATCACTGGAGTGTCTTGAAGAGCACCTTGGACCGGCGGCCACTGAGTTCGTATTTCTCGCGACGGGCTGCTGGCAGGAAATCGGGTCCGGCTTCTTTGTAGCCGCCTTTTTGTTGGAAATAATTGAAAGCCTGTGTCGAGAGCGCGAAGATTTCCTTGAAGCCTTTTTCCCGTGCCACGTTCTCGGCGAAGAGCATGAGCTTGCTGCCAATGCCTTGATTTTCATGCGCGTTGTTCACGTACATGCAGGCGAGCTCGGCCTTGTTTTCTTCCGGGTAGGGATGCACGGCGACGCAGCCCACGATGTGGCGATCGATTTCGAAAACGTAATAGTCGTTGATTTGTTGCAGGACGCTCTGGCGCGTGCGCTTGGCGAGTTCCTCGGCCTCGATCGATTGCTTGATCAGGCTCAGGATATTGCGCACGTCCTTTTTCATCGCACGGCGGATCTGCTGATACTCGTTGGCGTAGATCATCGTGCCGACGCCTTCGTTGGAGAAGACCTCAGAGAGTAACGCCTCGTCCACGCGACCATCCACGAGATGGACGCGGCTGACGCCTTCGCGGCATGCCTTGATGCTGTAGTCCACCTTCGAGACGAGATCGCCGGGGATTTCGTTGCGGTACTTTTTCAGGAAATCCTCCGCTTCCGCGACCGACATCTGGCTGACCAGTTCGCCCTCGCGCAGGAGGCCGGGCTGGGTCGTGACGTAGATGAGCTTGGTTGCCTTGAGAGCTTCCGCCACTTCCTGCGCCACGCCGTCGGAGTTCACGCGGAACGTGCGGCCATCGCCATCGAAGCCGAGTGGCGGAATGACGGGGACGATATCCTTTTCGAGGAGCTGCTGGAGAAATTCGGTGTCGACGCGTTCGACACGGCCGGTACAGAGGTGATCCACCCCGCCGACGATGCCATAGGGGTGGGCGATAACCGCATTGGTGTAGCAAGCGCGCAGGTCATTCGAGGCCAGGCCTTCCATGATCTCGTGGGTGATCCGGTTGGCCGCGTACATGGCCACCTTGAGCGTGGTTTCGTCGGTGACGCCGGTGCCGTCCGCATTGGTGATGATCGAGCCGGTCGCGCGGGCTTCCTCGCGAATCTGGAGCGACGCGCCATGCACGAGCACGATGCGGATGTTCAGAGAGCGCAGGACCGCGAGGTCGAGCAGGATGTTGGAGAAATTCTCGTGGGCAATGATGCTGCCGTCGAGGGCAAAGACGAAGACCTTTTCGCGGAAACGCGGAATGTAGGTCAGGATACCGCGGAGGTCAGAAGCTTTCATCGGATGTCATAGAGTAACAGCAAAAACTAGACTCATTGAGGCCGTGACGTCTAGCTATTATCCGTGTCTTTTGGCGAGGCGAGCGAGAACCTTTGGGTGGAGATTCGTGGGCCGGAATAAGCGGCGCGGAATCCAGATGCCAAAGAACCACGATGCGAGGCCAGACAGCAGACCGAAAAGCACGCATGTGAGGAAGTCTGTACTGTGGGGCGCAGGCAGGGATGAATTCGCCGAGCCAAACAAGAAATAGCCCTCGACCAGGAGATAACCTATGGTCGTGAGCAAAAAGCCTAGGGTTTGTAGAGTTAGAATTGCCGCGAAAATGGCACTCATTGCCGCTGCGAGAAACTTGATGATCTCGTTTACCACGTTATCCCTTTGGTTATTTTCAAGCCGTCGGCTAGAACGCGCGTTTGGGCCGATCCGGCGTTTCCGGCGGGTTCTTGACCGGTGGAAACAATCGTCGGGGAACCCATCGGATCAAGAACCAAGACGTCGCGCCGAATAGAATTCCGAGAAGCAAAGAGAGCAAGGCAGCCCCCAAAGTCATCAAAGAGCCTTGTTGCTCGGGGGAACCGCTCCAGAAATTGAGCGCCACGGAGAGGTTAATGAGCGTGGTCGCGAAATTCCCGATGGCAAACGTGGCAAGGTAGAGCCCTGTCAGAACACTCAAAATCGCCGCACCCAGTTTAACCCAACACATACGCTCAAACGCCAGGAGGCTTCGCGGTGGAGAACCGGATGACGAGCTCCACGGGCAATTCGCGTGGGTCGATGCTGCGACCGGCGAGGAGTTCGTTGAGCTGGAAGACGGCGGCGGTGCCGAGTTCGATCTGCGGGACGCGCACGGTGGTGAGCGGGACACGGAAATGAGTAGCGAGCAGGCCGTCGCCGAAGCCGACGAGGGAGACCTCGCTGGGGACGCGGAAGCCTTGTTGTTCGAGCACCTCCGCCGCGCCGATGGCCACGTGGTCGTTGAAGGCTGCCACGGCCGTAAAGGGCACTTTTTCCGAGAGGGCTTGAATCATGGCCTTGCGACCGGAATTGATGTCCGTTCCCGCGAGGAAGACGCGGCGGTCATCGTGGCCAATCTCGGAATCGGCCATGGTCTTCTTATAGCCGCCGAAGCGGGCCGCGCTGGCGGAGGAACCGTTCGGGCCGGAGAGATAGAGGATTTCCTTGTGGCCGAGTTCGAGCAGATGACGCACGGCTTGTTCAACACCGTATTGATCGCGCGAGACGACCCAGCTGGCTTGCGGGAATTGCTCCGCACCGGCGGGGTAACGGTCGAGCATGACCACGGGGATGCCGGCCTGGCGCAGCAGCTCGAGCGTCATGAAACGGTTCTGCCAGCGGACGGCGGGGACGAGTAAAATGCCTTCGACCTGGCGGGCGAGCAGGCGGCGCACTTCGGCGACTTCCGCATCGGCCTGATCAAGCGAGTGGGCGAGGAGAATTTGGAATCCCATCGACTCGGCCTGCCGTTCGATGCCCCAGACGAGGTTCGAGTAATAGGTGTTGTTGATGTTCGGGATGACGACGCCCAGTAGGTGGCTGTGGCGGGAGCGGAGATTGCGCGCCGACTGGTTGGGGACGTAGTTGATGCGGCGGGCTTCCTCCTGCACGCGCGCCTTCGTGGCGCTGCTGATATCGGGGGCGTCGCGCAGGGCCTTGGAAACGGCCATGACGGACAGGTCGAGCGAGCGTGCGATTTCTTTGAGGGTGGCCATTCGTGCTGACAGAACGGCTATGCCCGGCCGTTTTCCGCGTCCACCAATCTCTGGATGAATTCTTCCGTGGTGGCCGCGTTGATCAGATTGTCCCGGACGGAAGGTTCCTTCAAAATGCGGGCCAACCCGCCGACGACGCTGAGGTAGTCGGTGACCATGCGTTTGGGGGTGCCGATGACGAAGATCAGGCGCACGGTCTGGTTGCAGTTTTCAAAAAGAATGCCGTCGGGGCTGCGGCCAATGGCGAGCACCATGCCCTTGAGGTGGTCGGTGCGGGCGTGTGGGAAAGCGATCTCGTTGCCGAGACAGGTGGACTCGACACGTTCGCGCGCGAGCAGTTCCTCATAGAAGCCTTCCCACTTCACCACGGCGGGATTGGATTGAACCAATTGCGCCACTTCATTGATCGCAGCGGTGCGTTTGGAGCTCTCCAACTTGAGCTTGATTTGTTCGGCTTTGAGTAAACTACTGATTTGCATGGGTGGGGGCTCAATTCCTCAGCATCTGAGGGGAAAGGTCAAGCCGATAGTGAGTCGGCGCGGTGAAAAACGAGCGCATGGAATTAACGTTACGTACATTTGGGCGGATGCAAGGGCACGCTGCCCCCGCTCCACCGTAATTTTTGTCGTAAAACGGAATAAAAGTCCGTTTCGGGAGTGTAAGCCAGAACGACCGGTTCTGGCGCAGGTCGGATTTCAATCCAGTCCCCAGCGCGGAGGTGGCCGCCGGAGATGCCGTCGAATTGCAGCACGAGCGAAGAGGGCTGTGGCGGAATCTCGATGCGGATGGGGTGATCGGTGCCGACCACGATGGAGCGGTTCGTGAGTGTGTGCGGGCAGATCGGCGTGAGGGCGAGCACGCGGGCGTCGGGGCTGAGGATCGGACCGCCCGCGGACACCGAGTAGGCGGTGGAACCGGTTGGGGTGCAGACGATGAGCCCGTCGCAGACGTATTCAGTTACGAGGACGTCGCCGACATGGACGCGCAGCCGGACGAGTTGCGAGCGGCCGCCGCGCGAGACGACGACGTCATTGAGCGCGCAGGGGTAGAATTCCTTTTTCTTGCGGCGATGCACGATGGTTTCCAAGGCGAGCCTCGGGCTCAGGCGCAGTTTGCCTCGCGCGAGCAGGGGCAGGGCTCCGGCGAGTTCGCGT
This sequence comes from Verrucomicrobium sp., assembly GCA_017849585.1. Classification (GTDB taxonomy): domain Bacteria; phylum Verrucomicrobiota; class Verrucomicrobiia; order Methylacidiphilales; family UBA1321; genus UBA1321. Next base: position 55,941 of record JAFIGT010000029.1, on the reverse strand, counting down.
TGCGCCAGAGTGGTGAGAAAACCGAGGCTGCCGAGATTGACGCCGAGGGTGGGAACTTGCGCGGGATAAAGCGCGCGGACGAATTCGAGGAGCGAACCGTCACCACCCGCGACGAGGAAGAGGTCGACCTTGTCCTTGAGTTTGGCGAGCGGCAGACCTTTTTGGCGGAGCAGAATGGCGGAGTCTTTTTCGATCAGGAATTCGATGTCGCGATGAATGTGGCTGTATTCCAATAAATCGCGCAGCAGGGCGCGAGCGCCCGGCTTCTGGCGGTTGACCACCACTCCGATTCTCACCGTTTTTCGAGCAGCCATAGGTATTCCTGATTGCCGTCCCGGCCCGCGATGGTCGAGGGCACGACGCCCCGCGATTCCACCGGGTACTGCCGGACCCAGTCGAGCAGACCGTTGATGACTTCCTGCCGCACCGATTCCTCACGGACGATGCCCCCCTTGCCGACTTGGTCGCGGCCCGCTTCAAATTGCGGTTTGATCAGCGCCACGACCCGTCCCGACGGTGCCAGTAGATCAAAGGCGGCGGGAAGAACCAAGCGCAAAGAGATGAAGGATACATCGGTCACAATCAGCGGAAAGGGCGCGCCGGATTTTTCCCATTCGTCGAGCTTGAGAAAACGGGCGTTCACACCCTCGTGCGCTTCAACGCGCGGGTCGTTGCGGATCTTCCAATGGAGCTGGCTGTGGCCCACGTCGATGGCGACGACTTTGACCGCGCCATGCTGGAGCAGAAAATCGGTGAAGCCGCCCGTGGAGGCGCCGATGTCGAGGCAGGTCTGTCCAGTGGGATCGAGGTGCCAGTGGGCGACGGCGGTTTCGAGCTTGTACGCGCCGCGGCTAACGTAGCGGTCCGCACCCCGGTGCTCGATCTGCGCGTCGGGCGGGACCAGCTTGCTCGCTTTGTCGGAGCGATGACCGCCGATCCAGATCTCTCCCGCCAGGATGGACGCCTGCGCCCGTTCGCGGGACTCGAAGAGTCCGCGCGCGACGAGTTCCTGATCGAGTCGACGTCCTTTGGCCATACGTCCTCCACTTTGCCCGGCTACCCGCGCTGGAGCAAGCCACGAGGTGAATCGAAGACACACTACAAAATTAACCGCCTCTGCAGGCTGTCGACGGGATGCTGGTGCGCTTTGAGTAAAACGACATCGTGGAGCTGGAGACTCTCAAACGTCTGGATTTACAGCGGATGTCTCGGCGTGGCTCCGCGTTGGGAAGCGACGAATTCTCCAAGTCGGCACGCCCGATGCAAACATTCCCAAGGAGCCGCATCCGGCTCCAGAAGACTTTCCACCAGCGCGGCCAGAAAGGCATCCCCCGCGCCCACCGTATCGACAACACGGACGGGTTGTGCATCGGCCCAATACCATTCCAGTGCGTAGAGCAGGCCAGCGCCTTGTGCTCCCGCCGTGACGCACACGGCTTTTGCGCCCGTCTCCTCCGCCATCAAGCGCGCCAAAGCCTCGAGCGTGTGGTGGCCGGAAGTCTCGTCCATTAATTTGACGATTTCCGTGTCGTTAAGCTTGATCAGATCGGCCTCGCGGATCAATTCCCACACCCGCTCGGCGGTATCGTAAGGCGGGCGCAAATTCACATCGCACACCTTGAAGGCACCGGGGGCTTTTTCTAGCAGGAGAGAAAGTTGATGTCGGTTACGGGCCGTGCGTTGGGCCAGTGTACCGTAAATGATTGCATCGACCTCGGTGGCGACCGTGAGCAGTTCCGGTGTTACCGGGATATCATCCCACGCCACACCCTCATTGATGGTGTAGTGGGCATTGCGGTTCGCATCGAGCTGAACCGTCACGGTGCCCGTGGGCAAAGCCGCATGCCGGGCGACAAAGCGGGTGTCCACACTCCAGTGTTTCAGTTGCGTCACCAGCTCCTGTCCCAGCTCGTCGCGGCCCACGGCGGTCACCGGATAAGCCATGGAGCCCAACTGGTTGAGATGAAACGCCACATTCAAGGGAGCCCCCCCAATAAAGCGTCCCTCCGGGAGGCAATCCCAGAGCGCTTCGCCAAAACATAAAATCGATCTCATGACAGGCTTGCTCTCAAGCTAAACTTAGGCATAATGCAAAGTCCAACCAAACGTCGCCAGGGTAGCTCAGAGGTAGAGCAGGGGACTCATAAGCCCTTGGTCGGGAGTTCAATTCTCCCCCCTGGCACCATTTTCCCTTCTCAAAAGTCTTTCGCGCTGCGTTATTTCAACGCTGCATCGACGAAGACCAAGGCTTTGTCCTCAGGCTTGAAGCGGGCCAGCACTTTGCCATCCTGCCGCGACCACGTTTTGTCACCCTTCTTGGTCCGGACTGCATTCCATTTTTGATTTCCCCCTTGCAAAGCCAGTAATTTTTGTACATCGGCTTCGGTCAATTCCTCATGGGTGCCATCCACCAGGGGCAGTCGGGAATAGATTTCCATGGTTGATTTTTTACCGTCGAAGTAAATGGAGGCCGAGTAGATATCGACTTTGTAGAGGAGTTGTCCTCCCACGGCCTTGCCCGCACCGTAGCGCTTGAAAAGTTGTTCCGGCGTGTCGCCGATCACGGCATGAAGTGGCAGCGCCGTGCTACCGAGAATTGCCAATACCGTTGCACCCAGAATACGCCAACCCAGCCCAACCCGCTTAGCAGTAATAGAAGACACCCTGCTGTTTAATCACATCTCGTGCCGCCAATCAAGTCAGTGTCACGTTGGATCCCGGTCAACAAAAAGGGCGACACCGTTTGGTATCGCCCTTTTTGAGATACGCTTGGATGGAATCAGCGCGAAGCGAGGGCTGGTTCCGGCTCGGGTGTGGCTACATTTTCGGCCTGGGCGGCTTCGGCTTGACCGGCGATCATGGCCTCACGTTTGAGGAGGCGGGCCGGAGGAGCCTTCAGGTCCCATACGATGTGGAAGAACGAAAGGGTCTTCAGCACGTAGTAGGTGATATCCACCTCGTACCAGAAAAAGCCCTGACGGCAGGAGATCGGGTAGTGGTGATGGTTATTGTGCCAGCCTTCGCCGAGCGTGAGGAACGCCAGCCAGAGGGAATTCTTGCTGTGTTCGCCCGTCTCGTAGCGGCGGTTGCCGAACATATGGCAGAGCGAATTAATGGCAAAGGTGGTGTGGTAGAGAATGACCGTGCTGATGAAGAAACCCCACACGAGGCCGATCCAGCCGCCAATCAGGTAGCATCCCACCGCGGCGGTGACAGGCGGAATCCAGTGGTATTTGTCGATGAAAACCAGCTCTGGATACTTGGTCAGATCTTGCACGGCTTTCGATTCATACTCGTCGTACTCATTCGAAAGCACCCAGCCGACATGCGACCAGTAGAAACCTTCCAGCTTCGCGGAGTGCAAATCTTCCTCCGTGTCGGAATGCTTGTGGTGATGGCGATGATGAGCGGCCCACCAAAGCGCGCCCTTTTGGGCAGAAGCCCCGCCAATGAAGGCCAGCACGAACTGGAAAAAGCGGCTCGTCTTGTAACTGCGATGAGAAAAGTAGCGGTGATAGCCACCGGTGATGCCAAACTTGCGGACTAAAAACATGCCGACGCACAAGGCAAAGGCCTGCCAGGTTACTCCGAGCCAGATGGCCGAGAGGCAGACAAAGTGCACAGCGATAAAGAGTAATCCGGAGGCGCTTAGCTTGAATTGATTGGTCATAGATGTTGAATAGGGATAAGGCATGATTATCGACCCTTTTAGCAAAGTTACTAGTAAAAAAATTGACCCGAAATTGCACTGACGTAAGGAAAGTCTTGAACCAGAGCCCGTTCGGCGTATTTTGTCCCCTTCCCAATCATGCTCGATCCTGAACTTTTAGACATGCTTTGCTGCCCTGAAACACGGGCCGATTTGACCCTCGCCACGGCGGCAGAGTTGTCCACGCTGAACCATGCCATTACCGAGGGGCGGGTCAAAAACCGCGCCGGTACTGCCGTCACGGAAGCCATCAGCGATGCCTTAATTCGGGCAGATCGCAAGGTGGCCTACCTTGTGCGTAATGACATTCCCGTCATGCTCATCGACGAGGCCATTCCGCTCGATGGGCTTTTGTAGGATTCAAATTCGCGGCGTGGACAGACCTCTCGATTCGATCTAGTTTAAATGCCATGCCTGCTTCTCTCACTGGCAAAAAACTTGGCGTCTTGCTTTCCACGCCACCCGCGAGCGCGAATTTCCAGCCTGTGCTGGCCTTGATTCACGCGGCTATCGATGCCGGAGTGACGGTTTATTTCTACTGCATCGATGAAGCGGTCCATTGCGTGCACACGCCAGAAGTCCAGGCGCTCAAGGCGCGTGGCGTTCATCTCTTCGGCTGTGCCTATGGCGCGCACGAGCATCATGTCACGGTGGATGATGCCGCTGCGTTCTCCGGATTGACCGTCGTCTCCGACATTATCGCCAACACCGATCGCTTTGTTTCCTTCAACTGATTATGGCCACGCTTCCCCGCACCTTGGTGGTTGTCAGTTCCGATCCCCGCACCAGCGCCCGCCCAGCCGAGGGCATTCGTATTGCGGCAGGTGTCGGTGCGTGGAAAAAGACCATCGTCACCCTGCTCCTGCGCGGTCCCGCCGGGTACAGCCTCGGTGAATACACCGATGAGCTTGTCCACGAAGATTGCTATACGCGCTATCTGCCCATCGTCGCGGAAGCGGGGCAGCCGATTTATCTCGCCGACGATTTCACGGATCTCGATGCACTCGAAGGTTCGCCGTTCAAATACCAACGTGTGTCCGAGGCCGAGATCGCCAAGCTTTACGCCGAGAACGACTATTTCATCCAGATGTAAGCCCATGAAAAATCTGCTCCACATCCGTTTGACCGAATCGCTTACACCGCAAGCGCAGGCAATCATCGCGACGCAGAAAAGGGACCCCACCGTTTCCGTCGAGGTCATGTCGCTCACGACCGAAAATGCCCCTGCCGTATTGGAAAAGATTTTTGCCGCCGAATCGATCTGTGTGTGGCCGGCCCCCGGTCAGACATCGTAACAATCAGTCCGGTAGCGGATTAGGTTCGCCAAACGAGCCTAGCTTGAGTATACATACTGTTGACCGGTTTAACCCTAACCCACTGTTCTTATGCCCACGCCCTACGAAAAGCTCATCGCCCGCTCGCGTGAAATCGCCTTGATCAGCAGTACGGGCAGCGTCATTGGTTGGGATCAGGAAACCTATCTGCCCGCCAAGGGAGTCGCCTATCGCGCCGAGCAACTTTCTTACCTTGCAGGTCATGCGCACAAGCTGGGCACCGCTCCCGAAATCGGTGACTGGTTGCTCGCTTGCGAAACCGAACAATCGGGCTGGCCCGATGAGGACGAACGCCGTGGCAATATCCGCGAATGGCGTCGCGATTATGACCGGGCAACAAAGACACCGCCCGATCTGGTAACGGAAATGGCCCGCGTTTCCGCGCTTGCCCGCGAAGCCTGGACTGAGGCGCGCAAGAAATCGGACTTTCCCACTTTCCTGCCGTGGCTCGAAAAAATTATCGCCTTGTCCAAGCGACAGGCCGATTGCTGGGGTTGGGAAAAGACGCCCTACAACGCCCTGCTCAATGCCTATGAGCCCGGTTCGAATGCGGCCGATCTGAAAGTCCTGTTCGCCGATTTGCGTCAGACCCTCGTCGCGCTGCTGCCGGCTGCGCAGCAGAAAACGCAGAAAATCAATCCCGCCAAATTACACGGTCATTATCCGGTCGAAGCGCAACAACGGTTCAATCACAAGGTCGCCACCGCGATGGGCTTTGATTTCGATGCGGGCCGCATCGACACCACCACGCATCCCTTTTGCAGTGGCATGGGTCCGAGCGATTGTCGACTCACCACGCGCTACGACGAGACCGATTTCACCTCCTCGCTTTTTGGCATCATGCACGAGGCTGGGCACGGTCTGTATGAACAGGGCCTGCGGGACGAAGCTTACGGCACACCGCTCGGTGAATCGGTATCACTCGGCATCCACGAGTCGCAATCGCGCCTGTGGGAAAATCAGGTGGGCCGCAGCCGCATTTTCTGGGAACACTGGTATCCGCTGGCGCGTGAGGTTTTCTCCCATTTGAAGTACGTCACGCTCGACGAATTCTGGATGATCATCAACCGTGTGGAGCCTACTTTCATCCGCACCGAATCGGACGAAGTCACCTACAATCTCCACATCATCCTCCGCTTCGAAATGGAGCAGGCCTTGATCGAAGGCACGCTCAAACCAGTCGATGTCCCCGGCGCGTGGAATACCCGTTTCAAGGAACTCTTTGGGCTCGACGTTCCGAGCGACACCAGCGGCTGCCTGCAGGATATTCACTGGAGTATGGGCGGTTTCGGTTATTTCCCGACTTATACCCTCGGCAACCTGAATGCCGCGCAGTTGTACCGCACGGCGCTTGCGAAAAATAAGGGATTGGAAGCGGAAATCGCGAATGGCCGTTACGGCACCTTGCTCGACTGGCTCCGGCAAAATGTCCACACGCATGGCCGTCGTTACGTGCCGAAGGATCTCATGCGTCACGCCACCGGCGAACCGACCAATGCGAAATATTTTGGCGAGTATTTGAAGGCGAAATTCACCACTTGATCAGCCGCAGCCGGAGCTGGCGTGAACGTTGCGAGCCGAAATCCCCTCTATCAAGCGGGGGCACGCAGCGTCGGGGTGTGTGATCATTTATTTTGAATCCCTAAGAAACCATGAACGTCATACGTTATACTCTTAATCCTATGAAAACCGTTACCGCCCTGTTTCTCCTCTCGGTCATCGCGCTTCCGCTCCATGCCGAAACCAAGCCCGATCTGCGCACCATCACCGTGACCGGTCAGGGCGAGATCAAGGCCGTGCCCGATCTGGCCATTTTCAATGTCTCCCTGAACTCCCGCAACAAGGTCGCCGCCGTCGCGGTTGATCAGGTCAACGCCAGCGCGCAAGCCCTCGTCGCGCTGCTGACCAAAAATGGCATCGAGAAGAAAGACATCACCACCACGAGCGGCGGCGTCTATCCGAACTACGACAACGACGTCGCGGGCAAGATCGTGACCTACACCGCCAACTATTCCGTTTCCGTCACGTTCCGTGATATAGCAAAGTCCGCCAAGATCATGGCCCAGGTCAGCACCGTTCCCGGCATCGCCAATGTCAACGGCCCCAGCTTCGGCTTTGCCGAGCCGCTCCAATTCGAGAACGCCGCGTTGACCAAGGCGGTCGAGAATGCCAAGTCGAAGGCACTCGCGCTCGCGAAGGTCGGCGGTCTCGTGCTGAAAGAACCGATCACCATCCGCACCAGCGATGCCTCCGTGCCGCGACCAGTGATGGCTCCCATGATGATGCGCGCAGCGAAGGCCGAGATGAACGTCGCCCAAGCCCCCATGGAGCCCGGCGAGCAGACCATCAACGCCTCGGTTGAAGTCACCTACGCCGCCGCGCTGCCGTAGTCGGCAATTCCTCCACCGATTCGTTACAAACGCGACTTCCAATTGTAATTGCATCGGGCCCCAAATCGCCCAATCTGGATTACAGTTCAACCAAGGACCACACTATGACCATCCTCCTCGTTCTCCTCGGACTCATTGCTCTCGTCGCCCTAGCCATCGTCTTCGTCGTCATCGGCGCGTATAACAACCTCGTCTCCCTGCGCAATCGCTTCAAGAACGCCTTCGCGCAGATCGATGTGCAGCTCAAGCGCCGCTACGACCTCATTCCGAATCTCGTCGAGACCGCCAAGGGCTATCTCAAGCACGAGAGCAGCACGCTGGAGGCCGTCATCGCCGCCCGGAGCGCTGCCGTCTCGGCCAATGCTCGCGCTGCACAGAATCCCGGCGACGCCGCCGCGATGAAGCAACTCTCCGGCGCGGAAGCCGCCCTCACCAGTGGACTTGGTCGTTTGATGGCCGTGTCGGAAGCCTACCCCGACCTCAAGGCCAACCAGAACATGATGCAGCTTACTGAGGAACTCACCTCCACGGAAAACAAGGTCGCCTTCGCCCGCCAGGCGTACAACGACGCCGTCATGGTCTACAACACCGCGCGCGAAACGTTTCCCACGGTGCTCATCGCCAATCTCTTCAACTTTGCCGCGGCGGAACTCTTCGCCATCGAGAAGCCCGAGGAAAAGGAAGCGCCGAAAGTTTCGTTTTCGTAAAGAATGGGGGCGAGGCAGGTGAGATCGGCTCATCTGCCGACGTTGGGATTTTTTTGCCATGGACTTCTTTGAGCGACAGGAAATCGCCCGGCGCAACACGCGCTGGCTGGTCGTCTACTTCATCCTTGCCGTGCTGGGCACGGTCATCGCTGTTCACTTTGCCGTCACGCTCGCTTTTTCGTATGGGGAATCGAATTCCCGCAGCGGGGTTGATTTGTCACCGATGTGGGATCCGCAATGTTTCCTCGGCGTCTTCCTCGGCACGCTCGCTGTCGTGACGATCGGCAGCACCTACAAGATCGCGCAACTGGCCGGAGGTGGCAGCGTCGTCGCGGAAATGCTCGGCGGCCGACCCGTCGCGGCGAACACCACCGAGCCCGGCGAACGCCGGCTCCTGAATGTGGTGGAGGAAATGGCCATCGCCTCCGGCACACCGATGCCGCTCGTATATGTCCTGCCGAACGAGGGGACTATCAATGCGTTTGCGGCGGGTCATTCCACGGATGATATGGCCGTCGCCGTCACGCGCGGCGCGCTGCAATCCCTCAACCGCGATGAGTTGCAGGGCGTTATCGGTCACGAATTCAGCCACATTTTGAACGGCGACATGAAGCTCAACCTGCGCCTCATGGGTATCGTCTTTGGCATCCTCTGCATTGCGCTGATTGGTCGCATGCTCATGCGTGTGCGCTCGTCCGGAAAGAAAGGCAATCCGTTGCCATTGCTCGGACTCCTCCTTTTTCTCATCGGCTATATCGGCGTTTTTTTCGGCAAACTCATCAAGAGCGCGGTGAGTCGTCAGCGGGAGTTCCTGGCCGATGCCGCCTCGGTCCAATTCACGCGCAATCCATCCGGCCTCGCCAACGCACTGAAAAAAGTTGGCTCGCGCAGTTCCACGATCAGCGACGCGAATGCCGAGGATGCCAGCCATCTCTTCTTCGCCAATGGTCTCGGCGATCTCGGCTTTGAATGGATGTCGACCCATCCGCCGCTCGAGGAACGCATTCGCGAACTCGATCCCCAATGGGACGGCAAGTTTCTCTCCGCCACACGCACGGAAACGGAAGTGATGGCTGATCTCGCGACGAAAAAGAAACCCGCATCGCCGCTGCCCGCGGAGCTGACGAACGCCCTCGGACTCGGCATTCTCGCTTCCGCGGCGGAAGCGGCTCCTGCTGTCATCCCGCCCAGCGCGGCAGCTCCGGCGATTACGCCGGTTGGTGTCAGCGTGACCAATTCGGTTGGCGCACCCACTGCGCGGCATCTCGCCTACGCCGAGGATCTCCTCGCCCACTTGCCGGAATCTCTGACCGCTGCCGCCCGCGAACCGCTCAGTGCGACCGCGCTCCTGTACGGTCTTGTACTGAACCCGGACGAAACGATCCGCGCCCGCCAACTCCGCTTGCTCGAGAGCGATCCCGTCGTTCACGCCGAGCTGCAGAGTCTCCAGCCCGGCCTCGCCTCGCTCGATGTACGCGGACGCCTGCCGCTCGTCACGCTCGCCATGACCGCGCTGCGCCATCTCTCCGCCGCGCAGTACGACGCCTTCACCCGCACCTTGCAATTGCTCATCGAGGAAGACGGCCAGATCGATCTCTTCGAGTACCTGCTGCAGAAAACCGTCCAGCATCGGCTCAGTCCGCATTTCCATCCTGTCGCCAAGCGGCCGGTGCAGTATTATGTCGTCAAGCCGGTGTTGCCCGACTGCCTCGTTCTGCTTTCCGCTTTGGCCAATTTCGGTCATGCCGATCCCGCCCAGGCTCAGCGCGCGTTCTTGCGGGGTGCGCAGGAATTGCCCTTTGCGGCGGGGGAGATGCGCCTGCTCGAACCGAAGGAGTGTGGCATTGGTCCCATCGACTACGCGCTCAATCGCCTGAACCAGACCACGCCCCAGATCAAAAAACTGGTGCTCGGCGCCTGCGCGGAAACCGTCGCGGACGACGGCACCATTCATCCCAACGAAGCGGAATTGCTCCGCGCCATGGCGGATACGCTCGATTGCCCCCTGCCGCCGTTTTTGACCGTGTGAGTGAATAATTTTCAATTGCCAAACGCCAATTGGGAAAGATCAACTGAAACAATCTTTCTCGTAATATTATGATCAAATATATTCTTATTGCCGTTGGATTTTTGATTGGTGCAATGACTCAAACAATCGCTGAAGAGTCACTCCAGTTGCCTGATAATGTATGTATTCTTCCGTCAGGAGTAGGCAATATCATGGCGCAGTATTCACCGCGCTCGGGTCCGTTGGTAACAAGCTACTGGATGCCTGCCATTAAAGATGTTTTGAAGGCTGAAGAAGACTTGCCCGTATTTCTGAAGCAGTATTCTCCGCAACATCCGCATTTGCCTTTATCGAAATTCAATAGGCAATACGTCGGCATTATCTGCGCCGGGAAAAAGCGACTTTTCATTTATTCATTTCAATCGGATTTTGCGGTTGGAGAAAGGCAGTGCACATGGAAGAAAGAGTTATTTGTGGTAAAAGATGGGGGCGATAGCGTTTGGCGTGTCGACTACGATATTGAGACTCGTACCTTTTATAATCTAAATTTCAACGGAGACGCTTGATCCTCTTGTCGACTCTTCCTTGAGACAAGCGACAGTTCTGGTTTCTCTATTTGGCGATTGGAAATTGCCACTCTTTCCCCGCTTGCACCCCGCGCCGCTTCTGCTAAAAAGGGCGTTCCCATGTCTCTCATCGTCCAGAAATACGGCGGAACGTCGGTCGGTAATCCCGAGCGCATCCGCAATGTCGCCAATCGCGTCGCCCGTTGGCACAAAGAAGGCCACCACGTTGTCGTGGTCGTTTCCGCCATGTCCGGCGTCACCGACAGCCTCATCAAACTTGCCCGGGAAGTCACCACCGAACCCGCCGAACGCGAAATGGACATGCTCCTCGCCACCGGCGAGCAGACCACGATCGCGTTGACCGCCATGGCGTTGCATGGTCTCGGCATTCCCGCTGTCTCCCTCACCGGAGCGCAGGCGGGCATTGTCACCGATGGTGTCCACACCAAGGCCAAGATCGCCAACATCACCCCGAAGAAAGTCCACGACCACCTCAACGCCGGCAATGTCGTCATCGTCGCCGGTTTCCAAGGGCAGGACGATCAGGGGGCCATCACCACGCTGGGCCGTGGAGGGTCAGACCTGACCGCCATTGCGCTCGCCGCCGCGGTGAAGGCCGACGTCTGCCAGATTTACACCGATGTCGACGGCGTTTACACCGCCGACCCGCGCCTCGTGCCGAACGCGACCAAGATCCAGGAAATCTCGTACGACGAGATGCTGGAAATGGCCAGCCTCGGCGCGAAAGTCATGCAGGCTCGCTCCGTCGAGTTCGCCAAGAAATTCAAAGTCGTGTTCGAGGTTCGTTCCAGCTTCAATGACAACCCCGGCACCATTGTTAAACAGGAAACCAAGAATATGGAAAATGTCGTCGTCCGTGGCGTGAGCCTCGAAAAGAACCAGGCTAAAATTACGATTGCGGGAGTGCCCGATCAACCCGGCATCGCCGCGCAGATCTTCACTGCGCTCGCCGAAGCCAGCCTGAACATCGACATGATCGTGCAGAACGTTTCCGCACAAGGCTCGACCGACATCACCTTCACGCTCAACAAGGACGATCTCGGCAAGGCTCGCAAGTTGATCGAGCCCATCGTCGCCAAGATCGGCGCGAAGGGTTTCACGGCGCTCGAAGGCATCAGCAAGCTCTCCGTCGTCGGCATCGGCATGCGCTCGCATGGCGGCGTCGCGGCCAAGCTGTTCCGCGCTCTCTCCGAAGCGAAGGTGAACATCCTCATGATCTCCACCAGCGAGATCAAGATCTCCGTCACCATCGACGAGGCGCTTGGCCAGAAGGCCACTCAAACCGTTCACGATGCGTTTGGTTTGAATATCGCCAAGCCTGTCTAGCCAGCGCGTGGCAGGGCGTGTCCCTACCACCCCCGCAATACGGGGCGTTCCATTGGAGTATTTGCAGAACAAGACGCCCTAGGCCGTCTTGTTCTGGGGGACGGTATGTGCGGCCGGAGCCGGGGTGGGCATCGCGGCGGTCACATTGGCCTCGGCCTGTTCGTAAACGGGCGGGAGTAAAGCGGGAGCGGCGGGTTGTTCGGCCTGTGTCGTCGATTGAGGAGCCTGCGCCGGGGTGGGGGACTTTACCTCGTTGGCGGCCGCATGAAGCTCACGGTCAAATTCGTCCTTGGCTTTTTTGAATTCACCGAGACTGCGGCCGAGGCCGCGGGCCAATTCCGGTAGCTTTTTGGGTCCGAAAACCAGCAGAGCGATGATCAGGATGACAAACCATTCCCCGCCACTTGGCAACCCAAAGGCCAGAATTGGATTCATATGCAAAGGCCGTTTTAGGATTTCTTGGTGGCGTCGTCAGTAGGACGGGAAGTATCCACTGTCGTGGTCGGAGTCTCAACTTCCTTTTCCACATCGCTCTTGCCGCGCTTGAATTCGCTGATGCTGCGGCCAAGCCCACGTGCGAGTTCAGGCAGTTTCCGCCCTCCAAAAATCAAAACGACAATAAGGAGGATGATAAACCACTCGCCCCCCGAGGGTAAACCGAATGCTAATACCGTGTTCATGGTTGTCTTATAAACACTACTCTCGCCCAATCGTTGCGCAAGCCCTATCGGCCAACGGACGTTGGGCCCGGCCTGGTGGGGCGGAGCCCAATATCAGCATCCTAAGATCAGGAGACAATGGAGACGCTGGCGCTGGTGCCGAGTCGGCTGGCCCCGGCGGCGAGCATCTTTTCGGCCGTGGCACGGTCCCGGATACCACCGGAAGCCTTCACGCCGAAGGTGCAACCGACCGTCTTGCGCATCAACGCCACGGCATGTTCCGTCGCGCCAGAGGCGGCGAAACCGGTGGAAGTCTTGACCGCATGCGCCCCGGCCTTCACCACGCGGCGGCAGGCTTCTTCGATTTGCGCATCGGTGAGCTGGCAGATTTCCAGAATCACTTTGACGGTTTTGCCCTTGGCGGCGGAAACAATTTCGTGGATCTCGTGTTCGACAAAATCCCAGTGACCTTCGAGAGCCGCGCCGGTATTCATCACCACATCAAGCTCATCCGCGCCCGCATCGACGGCGGCGGAGGCCGCCTGCTGCTTCATCCGGGAAAGGCCGGTGCCGAAGGGGAAATCCACCACGGTGACCAATTTCACGCCGCTCCCGGCGAGCATCTTTTTCGCTGTCGGCACCCAATAGGGATTCACACACACGGAATGGAATTTGTGCTGTTTGGCTTCGGTGCAAAGCTGGGTGATCTCGCGGATCGTCGCTTTGGGGCAAAGCAGGGTGTGGTCGATGAGGGAGGCAATATTCTCGGTCAGAGTGTTGGTATTGGTCATCTGCAACTAGTGTGTAGCGCCTCGGCATGAAGTCAAAACCCAAAGTGGCAATGCAGGTGATTTTTTGTTCATGTGAGGGCACATTGCGCCATCACTTACTGGGCGCAAAGCACAGTCCGCTACAACCGCATCTCGCCCTGCGTCTCGAAATTCTCGGTGAACTTCGGACGTTTCTCGATCCCGTCGAGGTAATCGAAGAAATCGTCGGCCTTTTCGAAAAGATGTCCCTTCTCGATGTAACTTTCCGTCGTGAACGGGGAGAAACCCTTCGGGAAGATCATGTAGCGCGCCTTCATGTAATCGCGCGCGTGACCGAGTTCGTCCATCATCCCGGCGGAGAGCGGCGGCCGTTCCGGGTAGGGATGAATAGCGACGACAGCGTCGACCTTGCCGACATACCAGTGCAAATCGCGATGGACCGTGTAGGCGTAGATCGATTCCTTGTCGGCCGTGGAAAGCGACTCGTAATCCGCGCCGATCTCGACGGTCTGCGGGTCGATCACGACGGCGTATTGGCGCAAGCGGCGGATGATCTGGTTGATGACCTGCCGCATCTCGGGCGTGCTGTAGGTCATGGAATAGCTCGCATAGACCATCCACGGATCTTTGGTCGTGACGATTTTATAAAGGCATTCGCTCGGCTCGGTGACGGCGAAAACGTAATGCGGGATCTTCATGTACCGCGCCCAATCTTCCGAGAGGGAAACCTCCTCGTGCATCCACGAGAGGATTTCGTAAATGGTGTGATTGCGGGCCTTCAACGCGAGCAGGAACGGATCGGCACCGACCATGGTATCGAGCTTGCGTTTGATGGACCATTCCGCATCGACGAGGGTGACAATGGCGTCCGGCGCGATGAATTCCTTGATGATACGCTGGTCCTTGAACTTGCGGTTGATGCGGCTCCACTCGACAGTGGCGGGAGCGCGGATGATGACATCCTGCAGCCCCTGACTGCGGATCTGGAAACCGATCTTTTCGTACTCGCGTTCGCGGGTGAGTTCGAAGACGTAATCGGTCGTGCCGAGGAGACGCTCCAGCGGTTTCTGACCGTGTTTGGTGAAGTCGTCCACCGCATTGAAAATCTTGATCTCGCGCCCATTGCGCGCGCCGAGTTCCGCGACCTTTTGCAGGGCGATGGCATCGTCCATGCCCGCGATCATTCCAGTAACGAGAATCTTCACTTTTTCAATTCGTAAGGGGGTTAGGTCGAATCATGCACGCCGGGCGGGAGGCGTCAAATCTCTGTCTCTGCCGGACAGCCAATGACTTCATGTAAATAAATCCAGCGTCACGCGGGCTCAACCATCAAAACCCCACTTCGCACGTTGCGCGGCGGGAGCTTTGGCCGGTTTGGCTTGGAGTGACGCGGTGGGCGTGCTCGCCGGGCGATGCGTGGAAATGAAATCGGTGGGGCTGATCCAGCCCTCCTGACGTTCGCTAAAACCGCCGCCGAGTCCGCGCCCGATTTGATCGCGCAGTTCGAAATGCAGATGCGCTTTGTAAACGCCGCCGACGTTGCCCATCGTGCCGATGGGTTGACCGCGCTTCACGAAATTGCCCCCCTTCACCGTCATTGTATCGAGGTGCGCGTACATCGCTTCCACCACGGAGAGTTGCGAGGCGTCCTTTTCCGGCAGGCGATAGGCGATCATCACGACCTTGCCCCACATGCCTTCGAAATCGACCGCAAGGGTCACCCATCCATCGGCAATGCTGTAGACCGGTTCGCCGAGATCCTTGTCGCCGAGCGCCGTGTTCCAATCTTCGCCCAGATGATTTTCCTCCGCGAACCCGAGCGCGATGAGGGCACCCTTCGCATCGGGTGGCCGCACCGGATAATCAAAGCCGCTCGTGACCGGCAGACAGGGGAGCAGGTAGCGAGCGAAGTAATCCACATACGCGACGTCGCGCTCCCGGGGCAATACAGTCGCTGGTGGACGCTGCGACCAATCGAGACCGATCCAGAGGAGGGCCATCCAGAGCGCCAGTAGCACGAAGGGAGTGAGACGACGAAGCACGAGAGCAGTATGCCCTTTATTTTTCACGCGGCCAGCTCAACCGCGCGCGGAGAGCCGGTAAAATTCGGTCAGGTAGCGGCAGATGTAATCGGTCTGCTCGCGATTGGAAAAGTCGAGCAACAGCGTCTTTTCGCGATTCATGGAATCGACATAGGAAAGCTTGTAGGAGGTCGAGTGTCCGTTATCGCCGCCGGTGCGCTTTTTCCGAACGAGAAACCCGGTCAATTCCTGACGGGGAATGATCTTGGAGCCGATCCAAGGCAGCGGATAGGTTCTGATTTCAAGGGAATCCTGACGAATGAGGATGTCGGTTGTATTGAAGAAAAGGCAGAGACAATAGTAGGTCAGCCCTACGCCGACGGCGACATGTCCCAGCGGAAAAATGAGGAAGATCCATCCCATGACTCCCATCTTCCCCACATGCGCTGCCATGGAGTACCAGCCGATGAGAAAACTGTCCCAGCAAATCGCAAAGATCGCGAGGAACCAGACCACATGGGAAAACCATTTGCGACGGATGACGACGCCCAGATAGTCGTCGATCACGTCAAGGCCCTCGGGGATCGGAATGGGGCGATCAGTCATGGGGGATGACTCAAGGCTGCGAGGTTGGTTGCTGGTTTTCAAGCCGGAAGATGACGCGGCTTTTTCATGTGAAAATCCGGGCTCATAACTTGCCTAAGGACAGTTTGTTGATAAGCTAATAAACGATATGCCCAAAGTCACGATCCTGCCTGGTAATCACGTTGCCGAAGTCGAACCCGGAACCACTCTGCTCGACGCGGGGGAACATGCTGGGGTCGACATGGAGGCCGGTTGTTTCAATTGCTCGTGCGGCACCTGCGTCGCGGAAGTAGTTTCCGGCATGGAGAATCTCGAGGAACCCACGCCGGAAGAGCTCGATGTGCTCGACCAGTGGAACAAGGACCCGGAGAAATACCGGCTCACCTGTTGCGTGAAAGTGGTGAAGGGCGACGTGACCATCACGCAAGGGCATTAGCAGGGCAGAGTTCGTCCCCCATAGCTGACGCGCGAGGCGCATCGCTTTCGGTAATGATCCCTCACAGGAATTGAGTCCCTATGCCTCCTAAAAAATCTCCGCAAGCCGTGGTCGAACCGGTCGTCATCCCGCAACCCAAGAAGGGCGCGAAAATCCGGCTGGGCGCGCATACGTCCATTTCCGGCGGCGTGGCGGAATCGATTCCGCGCGCGGTGGCGGTAGGGTTCACCGCGGCCCAAATTTTCGTCAAAAATAACAAGCAATGGTTCGCGCCCGACTTGGACCCGGCGGACATCAAACTCTTTCGCGACCGCCAGGAAGCAGCCGATCTGGTCGTCTTCGGACATAATTCATATCTCGTCAATCCGGGTAGCCCGAAGGACGATGTGTTCGACACATCGGTGAAATCGCTTGCGGCGGAACTCCTTCGCGCGGATTCCCTCGGCCTGCCCTTTCTGGTCATGCATCCCGGCAGTCACGGCGGCGCGGGCGAAGAAGCTGGGCTCCAGCGCGTGGTCGAGGGACTCGATCTCGTGCTGAAAGCGACGCCCAAGGTGCAGACCAAGCTCGCACTGGAAAACACCGCCGGGCAGGGCTCCTGTTTGGGCCAGAAATTCGAGCATCTTGCCTATCTATTGAATCATGTCAGCCAGCCGGAACGTTTCGGTGTCTGCCTGGATACAGCTCACTTGCTGGAAGCCGGTTACGACATTCGGGATGAAAAGCATTATACTGCCACCTTTGCGGAATTCGAACGCGTTATCGGCAAACAATGGCTGCTCGGTTTTCACCTCAACGATTCCAAGACGCCGCTGGGTTCCCGCGTGGATCGCCACGAACACCTCGGCGCGGGCCATGTGGGACTCGAAACTTTCCGCTTTGTTTTACAGGACAAACGCTGGCGCGATATTCCGAAAGTGCTCGAAACACCGAAGAGCGAAGATATGCGCGAAGATGTAGACAACCTTAAAAAAATTTGCCCCTTTATTAATTAGGCTACTAATGCTTTTTAAAAAAAATTAAGTAGCACGGGTCACTGTTCCGAATTAACATTAGTGCTATGAGCAAGCCCAAGATTATTGCCTATTTGAAACCTCATTGCGGCTGGAGCAAAGGTGTCCGTGCCGTTTTGAACAAGTACGACTTGCCCTTTGAAGATCGTGACATCTGGAATGATCCGATGCAACGGCTCGAAATGATCCAGAAGAGCGGTCAGGAGCTTTCCCCCTGCGTGGAAATCGACGGCAAGATGTTGCCCGATATCAGCGGTGAGGAAGTCGAAGCCTATATGATCAATGCGGGCATCGTGAGCAAAAGCCACGCCCCCGTCGAAGTGCCGATCAATCAGGCCTGCTCCGACCATGGTGAACCCCAGGGAACTCCAATTTCTCTCCGGCAGTCCTGATTTTTCATGAACCAAACGCAACAGCGGGCGCTCGTAGCGTTGCTGGAAGAAGGCGACGCCGGTACGGTGGCTCTCGTTAAAAAGGAGCTGATCCTGGCGGGGCCCGCGCGTTTGGAGGAGTATCAAAAACTGCTGAGTTCCAGCGGCACCGTCGCTTCCCGCCATCTGCGGGAAGTGATTACCCAGATCGAGGAGGCCCAGAATCTGGGCAACATCTCGCGCGGTCTGGCCAAGCTAAAGACCTACTCCCAGTTGGAAGAACTCTGCTGGGATCTGACCCGTTCCGATCAAGCCGGGTTTGACGGCGGCCCCTACTCGCGCCAACTCGATGCGTGGGCCGAAGCACTCAGCGCGTATCTTGCCAAGGGCGCGACGGTTGAGGAACAAGTCCGCGCGCTCACACGTTTTCTCGCCTATGAGCAGCGGCTCACGGGCAATCACCACGATTATTATCACCCGCGGAATTGCTATCTGCCGTGGGTCATCGAATTTCGCCAAGGTCTACCGATCACGCTGACGTTGATTTATATTCTCGTCGGACGCCGGGTTGGTCTTGAAGTGGAAGGCATCAACGCACCCGGTCATTTTCTCGCCAAGCTCGGCCCGATCATTTTCGATCCCTACTACAGCGGTCGCATCATCACCGAAGGCGAATGGGAACGCATGGCGCTGGAGGTGTCCGATTCACAACGCCCCTTCCTGAGCAAGCCATGCACGCCGCTCCAGATGGTGCACCGGTTGCTGATTAATTTGCGCAACGCCTACATCAAGCGCAACGATACGAAGAACCAGCAGAGGCTGGATCATTACCTCGCGGTGCTGCAGCACTAATCGCCGGCTAAAACACCTGCGGCATGCCCTCGATGAGGAACCGCACCTTGGAGAGCAATTTACGTTTCGTCGCCGCCATCAGCAGCCGTTGCGCCGGTTCGTGCAAGGGCTCGTAGCTCATGCGGTAGGTGCCGAAATGCATCGGGACCATTGTCTTGGATTTTAATTCTTCGAAGGCTGTGACAGCTTGCTCCGGTCCGATGTGCACATCGCGGAAGGAGGGTGGTTCGTACGCGCCGATGGGCATGAGCGTGATCTCCGGGGCGAGACGGGCGCCGATTTCTTTGAAGCCGCCAAAGTAGGCAGAGTCGCCGACGTGATATACCTGTCGTCCCTCGTATTCGATGCAGAAGCCGCCGTAACCGCGATGGCGGTCCATGAGCACGCGCGCGCCCCAATGTTTGCACGGTGTGAAGGTGATCTTCAGGCCATGATATTGCCATGTCTCCCACCAGTTCATTTCCTGCACATGCTCGAAGCCGAGATCGTGGACGAGATTGCCCACGCCAACGGGCACGAGAATCGGTTGCCGTGCGGCGACTTGGCGCAGGGTGCGGCGGTTCAGGTGATCGAAGTGCGCGTGGGTGATGAGGACGAGATCGATATTCGGCAGGTCGGCGATGGCCATTCCGGCGCGGCGCAGGCGGCGGATGACGAGAAGCCAATTCGCCCAGTTCGGATCGATGAGAATATTATGGCGCGGAGTCTGAACGAGAAATGAGGCATGCCCGATCCAAGTCAGGCAGAGTTGTCCCTTTTTCAGCTTCGGAAAAACGGGGCGATTTTCCTGACCTCCACGGCGGGAGAAAAGCGATGGAATCAACACTTCCGTGATGAAATTCCGCTCGTTCCACTTCGTCGCTTTTTTCTTTTTAACGATCACAGGTTTCGTGATTTTAACCTCCTTTTCGCAGCTGCAAATAGTAAAGTGCTGTCACGCCCCATGACCAAGGTTGAACAACGTCAGGAAATTCGCCGGCGGCTGGCCGGTTTCAGCGCCACCGACCGGCAAGCCGCTTCGCAACTCATCGCGCGCAAGATTCTCGCCCGACCGGAATTTCGTGCGGCCAAGGTGGCGGCACTTTACACGCATCTTCCCTCGGAACCGGAGACGCAGCCGCTTTTTCAGGGGGCAAAGAGTATGATTGTATTTCCGCGCGTTGAGATGAAATCCAAGCGAATCGATTTCTATCGCGTGCGCGCATGGAGCGAATTGGTTCCCGGTTCCTTTGGGGTGCGCGAGCCCGACCCGGAACGTTGTTCGCGGGTATCCATCGCGGAGATCGACTTCATCCTCGTGCCGGGCATGGCATTTGACCGCCACGGATGGCGACTCGGGCGCGGTGGTGGCTTTTATGATCGCTTGCTGGAGCAATTGCCGAAATCGATTCCTCGTGTGGGAGCATTCTTTGCCTGTCAGGAACTGACGGAAGTGGCTCGGGAAGCGCATGATCAGCCGCTGGATTGCATCGTTACTGAAGTATCGTAAGGGTTTTTCGTTCGCGGGGTGTTCTACCATACAGAAGCGAGAGCCCCAGAAACAGGCTCCCCAGTAAGAACCTCTCCAACCCAAAGAAAGAACGAAGATGAAGACCCTCACCAAAGTCACCCTCAGCATGATCCTCGCCGCCGGACTGTTTGCTGGTAGCGCCAGCGCCTCCACACTCAGCAGCAAAGCCGCGCTGACCAACAGCCTCCAGACCGGCCCGGCCGCGGTCACCGTTGCCGCCAAACCCGTGAATGCCACCGCGATCAGCTCCAAAGCCGAGAAGGCTCCCGGCACCGCGCAGCAAGTCTCCGTCTCCCGCACGCAGAATTGTTCGAAGCCGATGGACATGGCTTCGGCC
The DNA here is from genome assembly GCA_017849585.1 of Verrucomicrobium sp. Lineage (GTDB taxonomy): Bacteria > Verrucomicrobiota > Verrucomicrobiia > Methylacidiphilales > UBA1321 > UBA1321. The sequence continues at coordinate 35,326 of JAFIGT010000029.1, read as the reverse complement.
ACCTGCGAGATGCATTGCCGCTAAGCGATCGAGTGGCTACACTGCCGCCGGGGTGGAAATCACCACCCCGGACTCGGCTTCCAGCGAAAAGGAACTTTCCTCATGAATTCCCCAACCCCCGATCCACTTGATGCCCTGCTCAAGCAGTCGCGGCCAGAGATCACGCTGCCCACGCGGTTCCAATCCGAAGTGTGGCAACGGATCGCCGACCGCGAAACCGCCTCGCCCTGGGCTCCGCTACGCGCCTGGATGGAGGAATGGTCCGGCATTCTGATGCGACCGCGTTACGCGCTTGCCTTGATGACGGTCACCATTCTCATTGGTGCGGGGACGGCGCAGCTCACCGCTCGTCCAGACCCTGCCACCATGCAGGCCCGTTACGTGAGTCTGATTGATCCCTACTCGAGCGCGCATCGATGAAACGCCTGATTTCATTTTTATTTCTTGTCCTGATCGCGCTCGCGCTGGGCGCGGCAGCGTTCGCGGTCTGTCGTTATGCGATGATCGCTTCCTCGACGGGGCGACCCGAATTGGAGTGGCTCCGCGCGGAGTATCGACTGGATGACGCGCAATACACCCGCGTCGTGGCGTTGCATCAAAACTATCAGCCGGTTTGCGAGGCGCTTTGCGCGAAGATCGCGGCGAAAAATGCGGAGATTGATCAGCTCATACGCACACATCCGAATGGTGTCACTCCGGCGCTCGCCCAGGCCTTTCGCGAGGAGGGCGAACTCCGCAGCGCGTGCCGCCTGTCGATGTTGAATCACATCTATGCGGTGAGTCGCGAGATGTCTCCCGCGCAGGGAAAACGTTACCTCGACATGATGGCGACGCAGATCACGTGTCCGGCGTCGGAAATGCCACGTGCGCACTCGGGTCACCACGGCGGCAAATGAGCGATCCGGCATTGGATTCTGCCGCGATGGAGCGGTTGGCCGCGGGGGATGATCTCGCCCTGAATGAGCTCATGACACGTTGGCAACAGCCGCTCGCCAATTTCATTTTCCGTTACACCGGCAACGAAGCGGAATCGATCGATCTCGCGCAGGAGACGTTCGTCCGCGTCTACGAATCGCGCGGTCGTTTCAAATCCGGGAGCAAGTTTTCCACCTGGCTTTTCACCATTGCGATTAATCTCTGCCGCAATCAGGCCCGTTGGAAATCACGTCACCCGCAAGCCGAACTCGACGATGCGATTCCGGATTCGGCACCCACTCCGCACGACCAGGCGGTGCGGGAGGAGACGGCGGTGCGGGTGCGCCGTGCGATTGCGGAGTTGCCGCACGATCTTCGCGTGGCGCTGGTGCTCTACGAGTATGAGGATCAAAGTTACGCGGAAATCGCCGCGCAACTCGATTGCACGGTCAAAGCGGTCGAAACCCGCCTTTACCGTGCCAAGCAACTCCTGCGCGCCGCGCTGGCCTGAGGGGGAGTTGCGAGCTCCGGCATCGGGTTCGTGTCAAGGGGCGAAGGAGCCGGGGACCACATCGGCCGCGCCTTTGATGGTATCGGTCGAGATGTTGTCCATGCCGATGCGACGGGCGGCGGTGGAGTTGATCAACTTCAAGCCGGAGGGCATGCGGTAAAGGGGGATGTTGGCGGGGCTTTCGCCCTTGAGAATGCGCGAGACCATTTCGCCAGCGGCTTTGCCGCCGCGACCGACATCGGGCACGATGCAGAAGACGGCACCGTTTTTCGCCTGATAGGCGGTGAAGCCGAAGATGGGGATGCGGGCGCGCGTGGCTTGCGCGACGACGGCGGAGAAGGCTCCGTTCGGGATCGAGCCTTCGATCATGACGATGGCGCCGGGTTGCTGGCTGACGAGAGCCTGCACCGCATTGGTGATATCGCTTACCGTGTCAACCGGGACGGCATTCACCTTGATCCGGTATTTGGCGGCCATTTCAGTGAGCAGATCCTTTTGCTCGTTGGAGATCACTTCGCCCGGAACATAGAGCGTGCCGATTTGCTTGATGTCGGGAATGAGGAATTTGATTTGCGCCACGACCGCCTCGAATTCGGAAGGCTGGGTTTTGATGTAGGCTCCGGTCACCATGGGCAGGTGGTCGGTGTCGCTCTTGGCCACGCCGAGCAGGATCGGGTCGGAGACGAGGTGAAAGACGATGGGCGTTTTGGGTGCGCGCTGCACGGCGGGTTGCAAGCTTTGGGACTGGAGGGGAATGAGGACGTCGGCTTTGTCGTTGACGGCCTTGTCGACGAGATTGATCAGCGTCGGCATGTCGTTCTGCGCGGAGGAGACGGTGAGAATGTAATCGGTGCCATCGACGAGGCCCGCGCTGGTGAGGCCGGCCCGGATGGCCTTCTCGCCACTCTCGGCGTCGGCGGCTTCGTTATAGCGGATCAGCATCAGTTTGGCCGGCTTCTTCACCTGCGCTTCGGAGTGAGGCGTCAAACCAAACCACAGGGTTGTCGCCACGACCAATGCCATCACTGCTGTAAGGGTCCGCTTCATGGTGCGCACAGGATTGTATGGGATGTGAGCAAAGTCAAGGGTCGCGTAACGGCACAAAAAAACTGCGTCGACAACGCGCTACAAGGATCAACGGACTCTGTTGGGTGTCGCGGTCCGTGTCGATCAAGCCGATGGATTTCGCATTGTCGATTGAGATTTCAGAGAGACGGAGTCCGGGCATGGACCCTTTATAGCAGAAAAGACGCCGGACCGTTTGCGTTAGGTTGGCTACGTTGGTTAGGTGCGCGACATTTTTAGCCGCACGGCTCATCCAACGCATGGACGCGAGAAGATGAGCACGATAGGTTGCGGGACTCTATGCAGCCTTCCAGTTCGGAAACGGATCGCTGAAGTGCGCTGCCCAGTATTTCTCGTCCGAGCGCATTTCATCCGCTGTAAGGAGGCACTCATCGAGTGCCGCTTTCATTTCCTCCTTTGGCAAGTTTTGACCGATGTAAACGAGTTCCTGGCGACGGTCCCCGTAGGGTTCTTTCCACTCTTTGAGAATCTCGCGGATCGTGTCGTCACTCTCCGGCCAATATTTTTTCGGCACTGCTGCCCACCAGTAGCCGATGGGCCGATACTCCGCCGTGCCGCCCGCTTGCGACCATTCACCGATCATGGCATGGCGGGTGGCGAGCCAGAAGAAACCCTTGGAGCGAAGCAATCCCGGCCATTTGGCGTGGAGGAATTCCCAGAAGCGCTCCGGGTGAAAGGGGCGTCGCGCGCGATAGACAAAGCTGCCGATGCCGTACTCCTCCGTTTCCGGCGTATGCACCGCCTGCAACTCACGCAGCCAGCCGGGGGAAGTCATGGCCTGTTCCATGTCGAAGCGTCCAGTGTCCAGAATGGCATCGAGCGGGACATTGCCGCGCACGCTTTCGATCACGCGCGCGCCGGGATTGAGCCGGGCTAGGATGGCGCGCAGTTCGGTGAGCTTTGCCGGGGTGACGAGATCCGCCTTGTTGATGACCAGGACGTTGGCGAATTCGACCTGATCGATGAAGAGATCCGCTATGGAGCGGACATCGCCCTCCCCTGTGGCCATACCCTTTTGCGCGAGGGTGGTGTTACTTTTGAATTGTTGGAGAAAGTGAACGCCATCGATCACCGTCACCATCGTATCAAGGCGGGTGAGATCTTGCAGGGAGCGTCCGAGTTCATCGCGGAAAGAGAAGGTTTGCGCGACTGGCAAGGGCTCCGCAATGCCAGTCGATTCGATGAGAAGATAGTCGAAACGCTTCGCGGCGGCGAGCTTGGCCACTTCCTTCAACAAGTCATCGCGTAACGTGCAGCAGATGCAGCCATTGGTCAGCTCGATGAGTTTTTCCTCTGTGCGGCGCAGGGCGGCGTCGCCTTTTTTTACGAGAGCCGCGTCGATGTTCACCTCACTCATGTCGTTGACGATGAGCGCGACGCGGCGGCCTTCGCGATTGGCGAGGATGTGATTGAGGAGGGTGGTCTTGCCCGCGCCTAGAAAGCCGGACAGGACGGTGACGGGAAGACGGGCCGGAGCCGAACGCGAGCAGGAGGGATTTCTCATAAATGCAAATAGCTTGCATTTATTTTCATCATATGCAAGTTGTTTGCAAATATGAAAACCAACGATCTGCTCTCGTTTCGCTCCGCGCTTCGTGCGGCCCTGTTGCTGGGTCTGTCGCTTCTGGCGGTTCCGGCGGTTCACGCGCAATATCAATACACCACCGGCCACGCCGATCTCGGCATTGGCTATGAAGATGGTGAGTTGAATCCCCACTGGCACATTGAAGACACCTATGAATATGCGCCGGAAGATGCCGTGGCGGTGGTGTCGGCCACGCTCTCCTCGCCCACGGGTGCCGCGGCGGCCCTTGGCGTCGCGGATGGCAGCACCATCTGGGTTTGCGGCAAGGCGGCGTATCAGCCGAATCTGGGTTTCGGCGCTGAAGAATTGATTCCGGGCGACTGGGTGGGCGGTTCGATCAGCCTGACGCTGACGGCATGGAGCGGTCCGGGGGAAGTTGCCATCTTCAGCACGAACATGTCCAACACGGCGGTGGTCGATACGGTTTTCTCCACCTACAGCGCGGCCGCGACGCTCGCCGGCAACTCGCTGGAGATGTTCGCGGGGGATCACCTGCACTATACCTTTGCCTTCACCGAGGTGGGCCAGTACTCGCTGGAATTCACCTGGTCGGGAACGCATGTGACGGATGGTGTTCAATCCAAGTCGGGCACGTTTGTGTTCAACGCGGTGCCGGAGCCGTCGACGAATGCGCTGTTTATCGTGGCGGGGATGGGTCTTCTCCTGATGCGGCTGCGGCGTGGCTGGCGACTGGCTTATGCTAATTCGTTTTCAAGATGATACGAATCCGCTGGTTATTTTCCGAGCCGGCGGCGTTGCTCCTCAGTTGCAGATCCGCTTGGGATATGCGTCTTCGTCGCGCCTTGCCTGTACGGAAAATTCCGGCGCGTCTTCATATCATCTAGAAAGCTCGTTAGCATTAACATGAAATCGCGTCGCGCGTTTACGCTGTTGGAGATGGCGCTGGTGTGTGCCTTGCTGGGGGTGCTGGCGTCTTTGCTGATTCCGGCGGTGCGCTCGGCGCAAGTGATGCTGGCGCGGGCGGGCTGTCTCTCGAATGAACGGCAGATCGGTCTGGCCCTGCTGACCTATGCGGGGGAGAACGACGGCTTGCTACCGCCTTCGACCCACACCACGGGGCGGCGCTACATCGCGCAGAGTTGGATTTACCAACTGGAGGAGTATCTCGGCAATTTCGACAAGGTGCGCGTCTGTCCGGCGGAGCCGGCGGGACGGCGCAAGCTTATCCGGGAGATGCGGGCGACCAGTTATGTGCTGAATGAATTGGTCGTCGATGATGATACCTATCGCCAGATGCGGCGGTTGCCCCGGCCGGCGGAAACATTGCTGCTCTTTATTCTCTCCGAGAGTCGCAACCCGAGCCAGACATGGGACCACGCCCATACGGGAGATTGGACCAGTTGGTCGCGGGCGCTGAGCGACGTGGAGGTGGATCGACATCGCAGCGGCCCCCGGTCGGGCGACCGGATGCGCGGGTCGGCGAATTACTTGTATGCCGATGGCCATGCGGAGAATCTGACGGCCGCGGAATTCCGCTCCCGTTTTGCCAACGGGGTGAATCCCGCGGCTGTGCCGGGAGTGGAGTAGGCGGGCTACTTCCCGGCCAGCGCGGTCTGGACGATGTAATCGGCGATGCGGCGGCGGTCCTTGTGCGCGAGGGTGAATTCGCGCGTCTGGCGCGAGATTTTCTCGAGTAGGGCGGGGTTGGCCAGGGCGCGGTCGATCTGTTTTTCGAAATCGTTTCCGGCCATGGAGAAGAAGATGGCGTGCTCGTCGGGTTCCATCGGCATATGGTGGAGGACAAAGGGGTAATTGATCACGGGTACCGCGCCCAGGGCGGAGGCCTCATATTGCCGCCAGGTCTCGCAGCCGTAGCTTTCGGTGCAGACGACGAGCTTGGCGCGCTGGAGGTAATCCATGTAATCAAGCTTCTCCGCTTTTTTTTCCACGATCATGACGTTGTATTTGGAGGAGAGCTTGCGGCAGCGTTCGCGCACTTCATTGCGGACGGGATTGCCGAGGCCGCTGATGAAGACGTCGATGTCGCGCTCCGCCATGGGCCGCACGTGGTTTGGAATTTTGTTATGATTCACGCCGTAGCTGAGGGGGCGCAATTTTGATTCGTGCGGGGCGACGCGTCGTTCGCCCACGTAGGTGTAGAGTGGCAGGAGAGAGCGGCGCGGCCAGGCGAATAGTTCGCGTTTGAAGTAGTGGGTGCAGGCCTTGAGGAGACGAAAATCCCACGGCAGAATGTAGTGCGGGTCGCGCAAATCGATGACTGCAAAGGGCACGCGATCGGTCAGGCCTTCCACGAGGTTGGGAGCCCACCAGGCGTCGAGCATGGATCGTTTGTAGGTGAAGAATCGGGCCGCTTGGGCAATGGATGTCCAGAAACCCTTGTTGCCGGGCCAGGGGGTGTTCCAGATGTTGCCGCTGATGACGAGGTCGAATTCCCCCGCTTCCAAGCGTCGGCGCAGGGAGCGACGGCGGGCGCTGTCCATGGAGTAAAGAGTCGGGCCGGAGGTGCGGTCGCCGGAAACGATCTCCAGTTCGTACTCGGGCCGTTTCATGAATGCGGGCTCGAGAAAATCCTCGAAATCGGAAGCGGGCCAGAAGGCCAGAATGCGAAGGGGCTTGCTCATAAATCGTTCAGGCTTATTTTACGCAGCGCGCGCCGAGGGAGCGGAGGCGCTCCACGACGAGTTCGGGGGCGATTGCGGCCATGCGTTGGGCGGGGTCGGGTGTGCGGAGGACTTCGATCTTTGCGCGCCAGGGTCCCCATTGGTCGGCGTTGGTCGAGCCGAAGAGGGCGAGGCCGGGAATTTGCAGGGCGGCGGCCAGATGCATGGGCATGGAGTCCATGCCGAGAAAGGTTCCGGCGCCGGCGATGATGGCGCCGAGTTGATGCGGGGCGAGGGTGCCAATCTCCGTCACGGGCAGGGAAAGTCCGGCGAGGCTTTCCGCGGCGTACTGCTTTTCAAATGCGGCGGGGCCGGTGCTGATCACGATGGGGCCGGGCAGTTCCTTTTGCGCTTGTTGCAGGAAGGCGCGCACGTGGCCGACCGGCCAGCATTTTGAGGGCCAGCGGGCGGTGAGGTGAAAATGGAGATATCCCCCCGGGGTTAGTCCATGCTGGGCCAGCCATTCTGCATGCCAGCCGACTGCCTCCGCCGCGGGCGTGTACTCCAGTCGTGCAGATTCCTTGTCCGCTTCGTCCGCGCCGGCAAGGGCCAGATGCTGTTCTACCACGTGGACCGGCCATGCGGGATACCGGCGCCATTCATTGATCATGCGCAGCGGACGCAGCAGGGTGGGGAAATTTTCATTGAGCAAGGCCGAGCGCAGCGGGGCGCGTGATAACCAGGCCCAGAGGGCGGGCCGTTCCGAGCAGCGGGAGAAAACCAGGGCCCAGTCGAAATCGACCGCGCGGAAGAGATTCCAGCGGCGAATGTCGCGGCTGATTTGAAACGAGCCGCGCGGGAGGGGGTGTACTCCGGCCAGTCCATCCATGGTGCGCAGCAATTCGGCCGAGAGGGGTTGCACCATCGCGTGCACTTCGTGCCCTTGACGCACCAACCAGCGCAACGCGGGTGTTGTCAGGATGGCGTCACCCGGCTGGTTGAGTTGAATGGCTAAGACTCTCATGGAAGCCGTCCAGATTCCATTTTTCCCAAGCAATCAGCAATCAAATTCGCCATGGCCGATGGACAGCGAAGTTGACCCCTGAGATCGGAATGCAACGGCCTGCTCGCTGGCGCTGGCTAGCGGGCCTTGAGGTGCTGGCTGAACCATTTCACGGTTTGCGCGATGACGTGTTTGCGGTGTTTCCACGTGGTGAAAACGTGGTCGGCACCGGGGACGACGAGGTGCTTCTTTATGCCGCGGGCAACGGGGAAGTACTTGGAGAATTCCTCGCGGAAACCTTCGATGTCTTTGTCGCCCTGAATTTGCAGCTTGGGGAAGGGCAGCCGGACGTAGGATTCGGGAACGTCGATCTTGGGGCGGTCGGTGAAGAATTTTTTGCCTACGATGTGAATCGGGTTTTCGCTGGTGAAGGCGGGGGGATTGATCTCGGGCTTGGAGCGCCAGAATTGGAAGCTCGGCACGCTGGACCAGGTGACCATGGTGCGCACGGCTCCATCGGGAATTTGTGCGGCGGTGCAGATGGTGACCGCGCCGCCAAAGCTGAGGCCGAGCAGGCCGATGTTATCCCAGCCTTGTTGATGGGCCCAGCGGATGACGTTCTTGAGGTCGTTGATTTCCGTGTTGGGCGTCATTTGGTAAAATTCGCCGCTGCTGTCGCCGGAGCCCCAGAAGTCGAATCGCAACGCGGCAAAACCCGCCTTGGCAAGTTCGCGCGCGGTGGTGACGAAGAGTCGGCCGCTTTCGCCTTTGTTGCCGGTAAATCCGTGGGAGAGGATGACGAGGCCTTTCACCGTTTTCTTCGGTACGTGGAGAACGGCGGCGAGATGGTGCTTGTCGGGGGTGGAAATGGTGAAGCTGTGTTCGTCGGGGAAAGTGGGGGTGGTGGCCATAAAATAGTGCGGCCTACGTTGCGCCGCGAGTGCGGCGCGTGCAAGCGGATTTGCGAGCGCAAAGGAGCGGGAGCGTGCTCCCGCTATATGGTGCGAGGCGGCTTATTCTCCCTGCATCTTGGCGGCCTTGACTTGGTCGGGGGTGATCCAGCCTTGGTCGCCGAAATATTGGGACAGGCGGTAGGCGATCATGCGCGCGGTGCGCCGGGTGTCTTCCGAGATGCCCTTCATGGAACCGCCTGCCATGCTGCCTGCGGCTCCGATGGGAGTGGGGTCGCCCACCACGCCGGGTTCCGCACCGCTGCCGCCGGTGGTGTCAAAGGCGAGGAGTTTCTGCATCGGGTTGACGCCTGCGTCGTAGAGGCTGATGGCGGTTTCCATCTTGGTGCCGCCTGCGCCGAAGCCGATGAACATGCGCAGTGCGCGGCTGCCCTGGTTCACGCGGAGGAATTGGCCGTCGAGGACGAGGTAATTGCCCACAGGCGCGGGGGCGTTGGCGGCGAGTTTTTCGGCGGGATAAAATTTGACGATTTCGGCAAGCAACGCCGCGGACATGGATTCGATGGATTGCTTTTTGAAGTTTTCAAGTTCCGCGCCGCTGCGGTCGACATTGAGGGAGTCGAGCGGCAGATCGAAGTCGCGCACGTAGATTTTTTTCGGCTTCAACCGGCCGCCGGGCAGGGTGTTGACTTCCTGGTCTTTGACGCTGACGGAGGCGCATCCGGCGAGCAGAAGTAAACCGAGGGTAGTGATGACGACACTGGCGTGACGAATGATGGCAGGCATGAAATGAGTTCCCTTAAAGTTGAATTTTCCCAAAAAAATCAGTCCCCGGCGGACGCCTCTTCAAACGGGAGAGGCGTTTCGCCTTGATGCGGGGATTGTGTCGAATTCAACGGCGGATGACAATCACAACTGCAATGATGATGATCGCCGCGCTGAGGGCGATCTTGAGCGTCAACGCCTCGCCGCCCATGGCCCAGCCGACGAGCACCGCGATGATCGGATTCACATACGAGACGGTGCCGACGCGAGCGGGTGTGCTGACCTTCATGAGCCAGACATAAGCCGTGTAGCCGAGCAGTGAGCCGAACACGAGCAGATAGGCAAAGCCCAACGCGGAGCGCAACGAGACCGCGCCAAGTGAAAAACGGTGCAGTTCACCGGTGCCCACGCCGATGGCAAACAGGAGCAGACCGCCCATCAACATCTGCCGGGCCACGGGAAGCAGGGGAGAGCCTTCCACATGGGTGTGGCGGGAGTAGATCGCGCCGGCACCCCAACAGATATTGGCGCCGATCAACACGAGGTAGCCCCACAGTTGCGGAGAGGCGACGGTGGTAACGGCGTGCTCCGGCTGGCAGAGAATCAGGATGCCGCCGAAGCCGAGGAGCAAGCCGATCGCGACGGTGCCTGTGGGGCGGCGTCCGCCCGGTCGCAGCCAGTCGAAGAGCACCATCCACAGCGGGGTTCCGGCCGTGATCAAGGCCGCGATGCCGGAGGGCAGCGTGCGTTCGGAGAGCGTCATGCCGCCATTGCCGATCACGATTAACAAGCCGCCCACCACCGTGGCGTCGCGCCATTCGCGGCGCGTACCCCAGTGAAAACCCTTCGGTTGAAAAAAGCGCAGCCCTACCATCAGGATGGCTCCGGCGATGAAGAAGCGCGTGCCGGCCATGACAAAGACCGGAATGGTTTCGATGGCGACGCGGATGCCGTAAAAGGTACAGCCCCAGGCGAGGTAGACCAAGGCGAAGGCGGCGGCGATCCAGGGCATCAACGCATGGGCGTGCGGAGACGTCGGGGTGATCGTGTCGGACTGCGGTTCGGTCGTGGTGGTGCTCATGATTTCCTTGTGGGAAGAGCCACCCCGGGAAGAACGGAATTGGGAAATAAAAAACCCACCCCGTTTTCTGGAGGTGGGTCGTCGTTTGTTTGTGTTTAGGACGAACTAGAAACCCGAAACCTCCGTGGCCATGACAGGCGCCATCCAACCCATTTTATGGGCGGCAATCGCGGCGACGGCGTGGGTGACGGAGACGAGGTTCATTCGTGTGCAGGCAGGATAACCGAGGCGGGCGCTGTGTCAATGCTGGGGTGTGTGCCATGAAGCGTAAGCAAGATTCAGATGCGTCGGTCCCGCATTTTACCTTTGCCCTTTCCGACGTCACACGGTTGACAGCGGCGTGAGCTGTATTAATAATAAGAGCGTTGAAACGGATCGAAGCTTTTTACAGTGGACGGGTTCATGGCGTTGGATTTCGCGCGGCCACGCAAAGTCTGGCCCGGGGATTCGATGTAGTCGGAACTGTGTGCAACGTGCCCGATGGCCGCGTTCATGTGGTCGCGGAAGGCACCCAACAGGAGCTGGAAGATTTTTTGCAGGCGATTGCCGAAAGCGATCTCGCCGGATATATTAAGGAGCGCTCGGTCCAGTGGTCCGAGCCGCGTGGCGACGTCAAAGGGTTCAAGATTATCCATTAGGATTTTAACTATCTGCCAAAATCATGAGCACTCCCGATTCTCCCAAGACTGACCTGGCCGTCGAAATTCGCAGCCTGACCAAGCGTTACGCCCTGCCGTGGAAACGCAAAGTGCTGGTCGCGGTCGACCAGCTCAACCTCACCGTGCGCCGGGGCGAGGTCTTCGGCCTGCTGGGGCCCAACGGTTCCGGCAAAAGCACGACGCTGAAGATGCTGCTGTCGCTGATCAAGCCGAGCGAGGGCGAAGCGTGGATCTTCGGCCAGCCGGTCGACACGATCGAAGCGCGCCGCACGGTGGGCTTCCTGCCCGAGAATCCGTACTTTTACAAATTCCTGAATGGCGACGAAACGCTGCGCTTTTACGGCGGACTCGCCGGCATGCAGGGCATCGCGCTCGACAACAAGATCGAGGAATTGATCAAGCTGGTCGGACTCGAGAACGGTCGCGACCGGCCACTGTCGGCCTATTCGAAGGGCATGCTCCAGCGCATCGGTCTCGCGCAGGCGTTGATTCATGATCCGGAATTGCTTTTCCTCGACGAACCGACTGCGGGTGTCGATCCCATCGGCTCTCGCGAAATCCGCGACCTGATCGTGCGCTTGCGCGACATGGGCAAAACCGTGGTCTTCTCCTCGCATCTGCTCGAACAGGTGCAGGAAGTGGCCGACCGCGTGGCGATCATGAGCCTGGGCAAAAAGATGGTGGAAGGCTCGCTCAATGATCTGTTGACCGTGCAGGATCGCACCCAGTTCATTGCGCAGGATCTGTCGCCTGCCGCGCAGGAGGAAGTGCGCCAGCTCATCGAGCAACGCGGGGGCCGCAACGTCTCCGTCTCGAGCCCCAAGCTTTCGCTGGAACAACTCTTCCTCAAGACTGTCGAGTACGAGCGTGCCGCGCAAAAACCGGGCGTGGCGAAACCGACCAACGAACGCTAACGAAAAACCGTCCTATGTTTGAAAGCCTCTTTCGCATTCGCGCCATCGCGCGCAACACGCTGACGGAAGCACTCCGCCAGAAGGTGCTCAACATCCTGCTGCTCTTTGGCGTGATCGCCATCGTGAGCGGATTTCTTTTCGCGAACTTCACGCTGGCGGAGCAGTTCAAGTTCCTGAAGGATTTCTCCATCGGCGCGATGTCCGTTTTCGGTCTGCTGATCGCCCTGATGGGCACGGCGCAGTTATTGCCGAATGAAATCGAGAACCGGACGATCTACACGATCCTCGCCAAGCCGGTTCGCCGCAGCGAATTCCTGATCGGCAAATATTGCGGCATGCTGGCGCTGCTCGCGACGACGATGTTGCTGATGTCGATCGTGTTTGTCGGTGTCATCCTGACGAAGGAACGGCTCATGATCAACGCCGAGCTACGCGACGCACAAGGCGCCAACGCCGAAATGCAGGCGATGGCGAATGAGAACATCAAGCAGATCCACAAGGAAGCGCGTGATCCGCGGCTGATCCAGGCCATCGTGCTGACCTATGCGAAGCTGGCCGTGGTGGCCGGGCTGGCCCTGTTGATTTCCACTTTCGCGACCTCGGCCATTTTCACCGTCGCCACGACCTTCATGGTCTACATCATCGGCCATCTGGAAAGTGTGGCGCGAGCCGCGTGGCTCACCGGTGGCAGTGAGGTGAATTTCGCCGCCAAGATCTTCCTCGGCGTTCTGTCCTTCCTCGTGCCGGACATGAATATTTACAACGTGATCGATGAGATCATCGCCGGAAGCGCCGTCCCGTGGAGTCACACGCTCAATGTGCTCTCCTATACGGGAATCTTCCTGCTGATCCTGATGTCGGTCGCCATCCTCATTTTCAACGAGCGGGAACTCTAAATACAAAAGTACTCAGTACGAGGTTCTAAGTACGAAGTATGAAACGCGACATATCCTTACTCCTCCTCAATCATCAGATGATCGCTCCCTGTCTTTTACCTAGAACTCAGTACTTAAAACTTTCCTCACCATGACCTTCACTCTCCATCGTCACCGCACCGCGATCTGGCTGGCGTTGATCCTCGCTGCCTGGGGCACGCTCAAGGTGTGTTGGGAGCAAGGCATCGAACGCCGCGAGGCTGAGTTGCGGTTTCATGGCTATACCATCAACCGCGACCTGCGCGATCAACTCGGCCAGGGGATGATGCTCGGCCTACTGTCCGGCTTCCGCGGAGTCGTGGCCGATTTCATCTGGCTCATGGTGACGAATTCCTGGCAGGACAAACAATGGTTTCGGGTGAAGAGCATGGTCGACCTCTCGACTACCCTGCAGCCGCGCTTTATCCCGTTCTGGGACCTCGGCGGCTGGCACCTCGCCTGGAATGCCAGCGTGGATCGCCGCAATAACCGCGCCGAGCCGAATGAGCTGCGTCGTCTCAAGGAGGAGCGTTATTGGATCAACGAAGGAAAAAAAATTTACGAGCGCGGGGCTGAAAATAATCCCGACAGTTTCGAAATCTGGCGTTCTCTCGGCCTGCTCAACGACCAAAAACTGCACGATTACCGGGCCGCTGCCGAGGCCTACGCCCATGCTGCCGCCGTCCCCGGCGCCCCGGTCTTTCTCGAGCGTTTTCCGGGCTATATGCTGGAAAAAGCGGGCGACGATGCGGCTGCACTGGAAGTATACAAGCGCCTTTGGTATTTGCCTCGGGACCACAAGGTTCCCCAATATGGCTATGATAAATTGGAAGAGCGAATCCGGGCATTAGAAGCCAAACTAAAAGTGCCGCGCGAAAAAAGAGTCTTTCCTTAATACAAGTCTTCCAATACCGTGACAAAACCTAGCAGATGAGATTTGGAATTTTTGGGGACATTCACAGTAACCTCGAGGCATTGGAAGCCGTACTCGAGGATATGCAAGCCCAGGCGGTGACACACACTGTCTGTATTGGCGACGTGGTGGGCTACAACGCCAACCCGCGCGAGTGCTTGGAGATCGTTCGTGCGCTCGGCTGCCCGATCGTCAAAGGCAACCACGACGAGGAAGCCAGCGAGCTGCGCGAAGTCGAGCATTTCAACGACCTCGCCCTGGCCTCTATCAAGTATTCCCGCAGTCAGTTGACCAAGGAGCAGAAGGAGTTCCTTCGCGCCCTGCCCCTCACCCGCCCGGTGAATTCCTTCACGGTGGTCCACTCCACCCTCGACCAGCCGAACCGCTGGGGCTACGTCTTCTCCTGCCTCGAAGCTGAGACCAGCTTCCAGTACCAGAAGACCAATATCTGCTTCTTTGGTCATACCCACGTGCCGCATGTCTTTATCCGCGACACCAAGGTGCACGAATTTTTCTACAAGAAGATCGAGCTGTTGCCGGACAAACGATATTTCGTCAACGTCGGCAGCGTCGGCCAACCCCGCGATGGCGACTGGCGTGCTGCCTACGTCATCTACGACTCCACCGCCAATACGATCGAACTGCGCCGCCTGCCTTACGACCTGGCCAAGGCGCAAGCCAAGATCATCAACGCTGGCCTGCCCCCGCGCCTCGCGGAACGGCTCGCGAACGCGGTGTAGGATCCGCAGTCTTCGGCTCCGCACGCGGTCCCCTTTCTGCAGCGGGGCGGAGTTTTTCACTTCATCGCCCGCTTTGACCACACTCATTGCCTAACACGTGTGTGATTTTTTGATTGCGATTCCGGCACCATCCTCTACCCTGTCTCAAGTGATGAAGACTTTCCTGACTGACCATTTCCTGCTCGAAACCGATGCGGCCCGCGATCTCTATTTCCAGCACGCGGCGAATCAACCGATCTTTGACTACCACTGCCATCTCGCCCCACAGCAGATCGCGGAGAATTACCGCTTCCGCAACCTGTTCGACATCTGGCTCGCAGGCGACCACTACAAATGGCGCGCGATGCGCACCAATGGCGTGGCGGAAAAGTTCTGCACCGGCGACGCCTCCGATTACGACAAGTACCTCGCCTTTGTCCGCACCGTGCCGTACACGCTGCGCAATCCTCTCTATCACTGGAGTCACCTCGAGTTGCTGCGCTACTTCGGCATCGACGAACTCATCAACGAATCCAGTGCCGCCACCATCTGGGAACAGGCGAACGCGAAGCTCGCGACGCCGGAACTCTCCGTGCACGGCATTCTCGAGAAGAACAAGGTCGCGCTGATTTGCACCACGGATGATCCGGTCGATTCGCTTGAGTATCACCAGCAGATCCGGAAGTCAGGCATCGCCACGCGCGTCTACCCCACGTTCCGTCCCGACAAGGCCCTGACCGTCAACAACCCCGCCGTGTTCAACGCGTGGTGCGACAAGCTGAGCGCGGCGAGCGGCATCGACAGCGGCACCTTCGGCGGTTTCCTCGATGGCATCAAGGCGCGTCATGATTTCTTCCATTCCCTCGGCGGACGACTCTCCGATCACGGTCTGGAATCCTGCTTCGCGGCTGAATGTACCGCTTCGCAAGCCACGGCCATCTTCAACAAGGCGCGTGCAGGTCAAACGGCTTCGCCGGAAGAAGCGGCGCAGTTCGGTGCGTACCTGATGATTTATTTCGGGCAGCTCGACGCCGCGCGCGGTTGGACCAAGCAATTACACCTCGGGGCGATGCGGAATAATAACAGCCGTCTGTTCAAGGCGCTGGGAGCCGACACCGGTTTCGATTCGATTGGCGACTTCCCGCAAGGCCGGGCGCTGTCGCGCTACCTCGACGCGCTCGATTCGACGAACGAACTCCCGCGCATCGTGCTCTATAACCTGAACCCGGCGGACAATTATCTGTTCGCCACGATGATCGGCAATTTTCAGGATGGCTCCGTCGCGGGCAAGATCCAGTTCGGCAGCGGCTGGTGGTTCCTGGATCAAAAAGAGGGCATGGAGTTGCAAATCAACGCGCTCTCGCAACTCGGCTTGCTGCGCCGCTTCGTCGGCATGTTGACCGATTCGCGCAGCTTCCTCTCGTACACGCGCCACGAATATTTCCGCCGCATCCTCTGCAACATGATCGGCAACGACGTGGAAAAGGGATTGCTCCCGCGTGATATGGATCTCCTCGGTTCGATGGTGAGCGAGATCTGTTTCGGCAATGCTCAGCAGTTCTTCGGACTTGAGCTCGACAACAAGTATCGGGGGTGAAGCCGATTGTGGCGTTTTTTCTGTAGGGCGGTTCGGTGAACCGCCGCGGCGCGATACAATCGCGCCCTACAATTAAGCCGCCAGCTTCGCCGTTGTGTGCGAAACGGCTATGCTCCGGTAGAGTCGCGCACCACGAGCCGGGTCGGGATCAGCGTGGGCGTTGTCGACGGCGCTTTCTTGCGACCGCTCTCGTCGAGCAACAGGGCCACGGCGGCGTCGATCAATTCCGATACCTGCGGATCGATGGAGGTCAGCGACGGCGCGGCATAGGGCGAAAAATCAGCGTTGTCGTAACCAATAATCGAAACATCCTTCGGCACCTTTAGGCCGTGCGCCTGCAGCACCCGCATGGCACCGAGCGCCACGCGATCGTTGATCGCTACAATGGCGCGCGCACGAGGTGTCGGCTGTTCGAGATATTCTTTGGCCAGAGCTGCGCCCGCATCGAAATCGTCGTCGATGACAGAGGCGTTCAAAAGCTGTACGTCGCGTTTCCATTTCCAGCCCAGCTTTTGGCAGGCGGTCTGCAAACCCACGACGCGTTGCTGGCCGTAGGCGGTGTCGGGGCGAATTCCCAACGCAACGATACGGCGATGACCGAGTTCATGCAAGTGGGTAAGTGCTTCCTGCATCGCCAGCACGCGGTTGCTGGCCACGACGCGAATATGTCCGGAGTGCAGGGGGTCGATTTTGACGACCGAAATGCTGGACGAATCGAGTCCACGCAAGCCGGGATTCGTCGGCTTTAATTTGGAAGCAATCGAAATCACGCCAGCGCAATGCATCGCGGCGAAATTGGCCAGCGCCGCTTCCTCGCGCTCTTCGGAGCCATTCGTCATTTGCATGACGGGGTGGAAGCCGCGCGATTCGATCGCGTCCTGCAGCCGCGAGATTTTGCTCGTGAGAAAGTAATCGACGAGGTCCGGAAGACAGACGCCGATGATGGTCGTCTTGCCCGTGCGCAAGCCGCGACCTAAAACGCTGGGAGCAAAACCGTGTCGTCGAGCCGCTTCGCGAATGCGCTTGGTCGTTTCCGGGCTGATGCCGGGATGGCCGTTGAGCGCGCGGGAAACCGTCCAACGGGAGATGCCAAGGGCGGCGGCGAGTTCACTGGTGGAGCGGACGGGGGATTTCATTTGACGCGGAGAGATTATTGAGCTAACACGTGTTGGTATCAAGTTATTCCGATTTTTTTCTTAACTCAAGCCCATTCTATGTCATCCAAAGAAGGTTTCAACTACGCTCCCTCCGGCCGGCCTCAGCCGGTGGTCAAACCCGGCGAATTCATCTTCGCGGCCGCCTACCTCGATCATGGCCATATTTTCGGACAATGCAACGGTCTGATCGAAGCCGGCGGTGTCCTCAAGTATGTCTACGATCGTGACCCCAAACGGGTCGCGGATTTTCTCGCGCGCTATCCGCAGGCCAAGGCGGTCGATTCCTTCGAGAAGATTCTCGAGGATCAGGAAATTCAACTCGTCGCAGCGGCGGCGATTCCCTCAGAACGCGGCGATATCGGCTGTCGCGTCATGAAGGCGGGCAAGGATTACTTCACGGACAAGAGTCCCTTCACCACGCTCGAACAACTCGCGGAAGCGCGCAAGGTCGTGGCCGCGACGGGCCGCAAGTACATGGTCTATTACAGCGAACGGCTGCATGTGGAATCAGCCTGGTACGCGGGCGAACTCATCCAGCAGGGCGCGATCGGTCGCGTGCTGCAGGTGATCAACCTGGCGCCGCATAAACTGAGCAAGGCGAGCCGTCCCGACTGGTTTTTCGACAAGGCGAAATACGGCGGCATTCTCACCGACATCGGTTCGCATCAATTCGAGCAATTCCTCGCCTACACGGGAGCGAAGGACGCTTCGGTGAATTTTGCGCGGGTCGATAATTTCGCCAACGCCGACAAGCCGGGCTTTGAAGATTTCGGCGAAGCCAGCCTGCTCGCTGATACGGGCGCGTCCTATTATTGCCGGCTCGACTGGTTCACGCCGGATGGCTTGCGCGGCTGGGGCGATGGTCGCCTCTTCGTGCTCGGCACGGACGGTTTCATCGAGGTGCGCAAGTATCTCGATCTCGGACGCGAGACCGGCGGCGATCTCGTCTTTGTGACGAACAAGGAAAAAGAGCAGATGATCGATTGCAAGGGCAAGGTCGGCTTCCCCTATTTCGGTCAGTTGATTCTCGATTGCCTGAATCGCACGGAGAAGGCGATGACGCAAGTCCACGCGTTCAAGGCAACAGAGCTCGCGATGCTCGCCCAACAAAAGGCCGACGCCTTCCGCGCGGCGCAAAAATAATCCCCCTCCTCTTTCCTTTCTCTATATGAAAAAATCCACTTCCGTCGTCCGCCTCGGCATCATCGGCCTGGGCAATATGGGCAGCTCCCACATCTCGTGGATCAAGGCTGGCAAGATTCCGAACTTGGAACTGACCGCTGTTTGCGATTTGAAACAATCGAAGCTCGATCACTATCCGGAATACGCGCACTTCACGGACTACAAGCAACTCCTGAAGTCGGACCTGATCGACGCGGTGCTGATCGCGACGCCGCACTATGATCACACCACCATCGGCATTGCCGCGCTGAAATCCGGCCTGCATGTCATCGTGGAAAAACCGATCTCGGTGCACAAGGCGGATTGCGAACGGCTGATCGCGGCCTACAAGCCGAAGGGCAAGAAGCAGATATTTGCGGCGATGTTCAATCAGCGCACGGACAGCATTTATCAGAAAATCCGCGAGCTCGTGCGAGGTGGCGAACTCGGAAAAATTCAGCGTGTGAACTGGATCATCACCGACTGGTTCCGCACGCAGGCCTACTATTCTTCCGGCGGCTGGCGCGCCACGTGGGGCGGTGAAGGCGGCGGCGTGTTGCTGAATCAATGCCCACACAATCTCGATCTCTACCAATGGATCTTCGGCATGCCGGACAAGGTGCGCGGCTTCTGCCAACTCGGCCGTTACCACGACATCGAGGTCGAGGACAACGTGACCGCCTACTTTGAATACAAGAGTGGCGCGACTGGCGTTTTCATCACCTCCACGGGCGAAGCTCCCGGCACGAACCGACTGGAGATCACCGGCGAACAAGGCAAGCTGGTGATGGAAGGCGGCAAGCTGCACTACACGCGCAATGAAATTCCGATGAGCGAATTCAGCAATACGACCACGGAAAGTTTCGGTCGTCCGGCCTCGTGGAATGTGGAAATTCCGGTCACGCAAAAAGGCGAGCAGCACATCGGCATCCTGAAGAATGTCACGAACGCCATTCTTCATGGCGAAAAATTGCTCTCGCCCGCGCCGGAAGGCATTCACTCGGTGGAGCTCGGCAATGCCATCCTGATGTCCTCCCTGCTGGGAGAAACGGTCGATGTGCCGCTGCCCGGTGCGAAGTTCGAGAAGATGTTGAAGAAGTTGGTCGCAACATCGAAGCCGCGCAAAAAGAAGGTCGTCAAGACCGCGACGGTGACTGATTTCAGCAAATCATTTAAATAGTCCCGCCGGATTACCGTTAGTTTTATGAATCGCGATTTTGGTTCCATCCACTAGGGTGGAACCATGGTTTCGCCTCTCATGAAAAAGTCATCGTCCAAATTGTCAGTCGTTCGCCTCGGCATCGTGGGTCTGGGCAATATGGGCCGGTACCACGTCCAAACGGTTCTCGACGGGAAAATCCCCGGCTGTCAGCTCACTGCGGTCTGCGACGTCGATGCGCCGCGCCTCAAGCCCTACGCCAAGCTGCAAACCTTCACCGACTACCGCGAGTTGATCCGTTCCGGCGCGATCGATGCGCTGCTGGTTGCGACGCCCCATTACTCGCACACGCCGATTGGCATTGCGGCGTTCAAGGCGGGACTGCATGTCCTGATGGAGAAGCCGATTTCGGTGCACAAGGCGGATGCGCAAAAGCTGATCGCCGCGTACACGAACAAGAAGCTCGTCTTTGCCGCGATGTTCAACCAGCGCACAGACCCGCATTACCAGAAGATCCGCGAGTTGGTGCAAAAGGGCGAACTCGGCGCGATCCAGCGCATCCAGTGGACCATCACCGATTGGTTCCGCTCGCAGGCCTATTACAATTCCGGCGGCTGGCGCGCGACGTGGAAGGGCGAAGGCGGCGGCGTGCTGATCAATCAGTGCGTGCACAACATCGATCTGTATCAGTGGATTTTTGGCATGCCGCAAAAGATCCGCGCGGTCTGCCATATCGGCCGTTACCACGACATCGAAGTGGAGGACGAAGTAACCGCGACGTGGGAATACGCCAATGGCACCACGGCTTCCTTGATTACTTCCACCGGCGAAGCGCCCGGCGTGAATCGCCTCGAAGTGGCGGGCGATCGCGGTCGGCTCACGCTGGAAAACGGTAACTTGACTTTCTGGCGCAATGAAATCCCGACGTCGCGTTACAGCCGCACGACGAATGAAGCGTACCAGGTGCCCGCCACGTGGAAGATCGAAATCCCGATTCGCGATCGCGGCGAGCAACACACGGGCATCCTGAAGAATTTCACGAACGCGATTCTGCACGGCGAAAAATTGCTCGCGCCGGGCGTCGAGGGCATTCATTCCGTGGAGCTGATCAACGCGATGCTGCTGGCTTCCTTCAAGGACAAGGCCATCACGCTTCCCATCAAGGCCGCCGAATACGATCGGTTGCTGCAACAGCTCATCCGCCAATCCACCTTCCGCAAAAAAGTGCGCCGTTATCGCGGCGCGGCAGGGAATTACCTGCTCGATTGTTAACCTAACCCCATCAACTCATGAAACTCACCCAAGTTGCCGCTCAGCTCTATACGTGCCGGGATCTGCTGAAGACACCCGCCGACATTGCCAAAACCCTCAAACAAGTCCGCGCCATCGGTTACACCGCGGTGCAGGTCAGCGGCATGGGGCCGATTCCCGAAGAGGAACTGAACACGATTCTCGATGGCGAGGGGCTGATCTGCTGCGCCACGCATGAGTCGGGTGATGTGATTTTAAAAACGCCGGAGAAAGTCGTGGAGCGGTTGCAAAAACTGCGCTGCAAAATCACGGCCTACCCTTTCCCCGCGGGAATCGAATTCGACAAGCCGGAGAGCGTGGCGAGCCTGATCAAGGGTCTCGATCACTCCGGCAAAGTGCTGGCCGATGCGGGCCTGACGCTCTGCTACCACAATCACAATCACGAGTTCCGCAAGGTGCAGGGCAAGACGTTGCTGGAACATATCTACGAGAAGACGAATCCGAAGTATCTGCAGGGCGAGCCGGACACGTACTGGGTCCATTTCGGCGGTGGCGAAAACGTGGAGTGGTGTGAGCGGTTGGCAAATCGACTGCCGATCATTCACCTGAAGGATTACCTGACCAACGCGGAAAACAAACCGCAGCTCTGTGAAATCGGCGCGGGCAATCTGAACTTCAAGAGGATCATCGCTGCCGCAGAAAAATCCGGCTGTCAATGGTTCGTGGTGGAGCAAGACACCTGCCCCGGTTCGCCGCTCGACTCACTCAAGCAAAGTTTCGACTACATCCGCGCGAATCTCGTGTAGGGGAGCAGCGCCCCGTTCCCATTACTCCATGAGCGGGGCGACGTGCTTCTTGAAATAGGAGCGGTAGCTCTTGTCCATGACGTAGCCGACGCAACCGCGTTCACCGCAGGCGCAGGGCGAGGCGATACCTTCGAGAATGTCGAAACCGTAATCGAAGGTGAGTTCCTCCCCGGCTTTGAGCGGGCGCAGGGCGCGAATCCACACTTCGCGGCGGTAGATGTAGCTTTCGCAATTCGGGTTGCAGGAGTGGTTGATGAACTTCGCGAGGTTGTTCGGCACGTTGCCGTCGATGAAGTAATCCTTCGTGACCTGAAAGACAAAGGCGTAGGCGCGGTTTTCCGCGGCAGCGGATTTGTAGCGGCGCGAAGTGATTTCGTCACATTCATCGTAGGTAATGGACTTGCCGATGTACTGGATGATTTTTTGTCCGCGCTTGATATCCACCTTGGCGAACAGGCCGTAACCGTGGAGCTTGGATTTTGCCTTGTAGATGAGTGTGGTGGAAGTCGGGGTAGCCATAAAAGTACGTATCGATGAGAAGAGCACCGACTATGCCGGGTGCGGCCCGAAGATCAATGGCAACGTCGATTTCACCCATTTTGTATCGTGGGAATCGACGTTACGCCCAGGGCCTTGCAAATCGGGTTATTTTGGTTGCGCCGCCCGATAATGAATCACTTTCACATCCTCAATCGTGACCAGACCGCCGGTGATCATCGTGTCGAGCGTGGGAAGAAATTTCTCGATCTTTTCGCCTGTATCGACGATTTCGATGATAAACGGCAAATCCATCGAGAGGCGCAAAATCTTGGCCGTGTGCAGATGACTCGTCGCGCCGAATCCCATCGGTCCGCGCAGGACGGTTGCACCCGCCATGCCTTGTTCCTTTGCCTTTTCCACAATCGCCTCGTAGAGCGGTTTGTGTTCCCAGCGATCACTTTCACCAATGTAGATTTTCAGGATTTTTCCATCTTCAGGCAGAGACATGATCGATTCCTTGGTTGGGTTGGGAGTGAAGCGGATGGTGAGATCAGTTCAGAAGCTGCCCCGCCAGATAGCCGAGCCAGACGCCGAGGAGGCAAAGCAGGACAGAACCGACGATATTGGAGACAGCGTAAAGCCATTGACCGTCTTGCGCGAGGGAGAGGGTTTGGAGGCTGAAGGAGGAAAACGTCGTGTAGCCGCCGCACAAGCCGACCATGAGGAAGGTACGGACATTGGAGTGGATGAGATAACGGCTGTCTGTCGAGGAGAGCGCGGCGACAAAGCCGATGATGAAGGAGCCGCTGACGTTGATCACGAGCGTGCCAAACGGAAACCAATTGCCGTAGCGGTTGGCGACCAGGCCGGAAAGCCAAAAGCGAGTGACGCCTCCCAGCGCACTGCCCAAGGCAACGACGGCGTATTCAGACCAAGGCATGATTCCTCACTAATAACGCGACGTGTGTCGCTTGGCAATGCCGGGTGCTGGGAGTTCGGCAAAATCTGCCGGGTTCCGGTTTTTTGCAGGGGATTCTTTAGGATCTAAAAAGTATGGCGCCCTCCGTATTGCATTAAGTTTTACTTCTGCGCGGACGATTTAGTTAGCAACCAATTCGTGACCGGGATGTTTCATTTACCGAAGCCAGCCTCACTTGTGCGACTGCGGCAAGCACTGCCGTGGCCATTGATCTTATGTGCCTGCCTTGCGATTTTGACGGGCCTGATTTTTCACGCATTCACACACGCGGGCTGGCGAATTGGCTTGATGGATCTGGTGGTTGCGGCCAGCGGGTTGATCTTTTGGTTGTCCATCGTGGCCGTCCGCCATGCCATCCATTTGCACCAGCACGCGGTGGAAACTGCGGCCGCTCTGGAAAATGAACTGCGTGGCAAAATCGCGAACCTTGAAGCGCATAATCTGAAGATTCAGCATCTGCTTGATGACCGGCAGACGCTTGCCCTGGTGGCCATGCGTACGCACAACGGCGTTATCATCACCGATCCGCAAGGTCATATCCAGTGGGCGAATCCGGGATTCACGCGCATCACCGGGTACACCCTGGATGAAGTTCTGGGGAAGAAGCCCGGAGTTTTCCTGCAAGGTCAGGACACCGATCAAGCCACCCGCCTGATGATGCGATCCGCGCTTCAGCGGGGCGAAGGATTTCGCGTCGAGGTGGTCAACTATAACAAGAATGGGCGCAAATACTGGGCCGCGATCGACGTCCAACCGTTGCACGACGAGCATGGCAACATCACGCATTACATGGGGATTCAAAATGAGATCACCGAGCGCGTGCTTTCCGAGCAGAAATTCCGCATTCTGTTCGAACACTCGATTGATGCGCACATGCTTTACAACCAGCGCGGGATTATCGACTGCAACCAGGCCACGCTCGATATGCTGCGTTGCCCTGAGAAGAAACGTATTCTCGGCCAGCGCCCCTCCCGTTTTTCGCCGGAGACGCAACCCGATGGGCGCGCCTCGATTGACAAAGGGGCGGAGATGGACACCATCGCCCGTAAGCGTGGATTTCATCGCTTTGAGTGGGTGCACCGCCGGATGACGGGCGAGGATTTTCCGACGGAATCGACGCTCACTCCGGTGATGATCAATGGGGAGCAAGCCATGCTGGTCGTGCTGCGCGATATCAGTGAGCGCAAGCGTGCCGAGCAGACCATCGCATTGAACGAGCAGCGGCTGGACATGGCGCTGAAGGCGTCGAAGCAATATCTTTGGGACTGGCTCGTGCCCACCGGTGCGGTCTACTTCAGCTCGGAATGGTCGCGCATCATGGGTTACGACGAGAAGGACACCATTCCCCGCATCGAATTTTGGGACAAGACGATTCATCCGGAAGATTTGCCCCGTGTGAAGCAACTGCTGGATGCCCACGTCAGTGGCGAGACTGAATTCTTTGATGTGGAATATCGCAGTGCCACGAAGTCGGGTGAACCGATGTGGTTTGGCACGCGCGGACGGGTTGTCGAGCGCGATGCGGAAGGCCGCGCGTTGCGCATGATCGGCACCGGGATGGACATCACCCGGCGCAAGAAGATTGAAGAGGAATTGCGACTGGCAAAAGCGGCGGCCGAAAGTGCCGATCGTGCGAAGAGCGAGTTTCTGGCGGTGATGAGCCATGAAATCCGCACGCCCATGAACGGGTTGATCGGTTTCACCAGCCTTCTGCTCGACACGCCGCTGAACAACACGCAGCGGGATCATCTGGAGACGGTGCGCAATTGCGGCGAGTCGCTGCTCACGCTCATCAATGACATTCTCGATTTTTCCAAAATCGAATCGGGCCGCCTGGAGCTGGAGGCGCAACCGCTGCCGTTGCGCAGTACGATCGAGGATGTGCTCGAGCTTTACGCGCAGCGCGCGGCCTCGCGGCATATTGAGCTGATCTATACTCTGGCCGAGAACGTGCCTCCCTGCATTCGGGGCGATTGGTCGAGATTGCGCCAGGTGCTGGTCAATCTCGTGGCCAATGCGATCAAATTTACACCGCAGGGCGAAGTGGAACTTTCGGTCCGCGTCATTGATGTTGGAACGCAATGGAAGGGAGGCGACCGCATTGTTTTGGAATTCAATGTGCGCGATACCGGCATTGGGATTGAGGAGAGCAAACTCTCGCGCCTCTTCAAGCCGTTCAGCCAGGCGGACTCCTCCACGACGCGGCGTTTTGGCGGCACCGGGCTGGGGTTGGCCATCTGCAAGAATCTTGTGGCGCTGATGGGCGGTGAGATTCGGGTGCAGAGTCGCCCCCAGGATGGCTCCGTCTTTACGTTTACGTTGCCCACCGAGGTGGTTGATCCGGCTGAAGCCGGAAGCGAGGCGCCGGATGAGGTCGATCCGCGCCTGCGGGGTCTGTCGGTGTTGATCGTGGATGATAACCAGTCGTTGCGTCGTTCGCTGGCGGAATTGCTGCAGGGGTGGGGATTGCAACCGAAGGGGGTCCGTACTTTTGCGGAGGCGCGCAAAATCCTGGAGGAGCCGAATGATATCCGGCTGGCGATTCTCGACAGCAATTTATCCGACGGGGTGGCTTCTTCCCTGCTGGAGCAGTTGCCAACGCTTTTCCCGAAATTGCCGTTGATCTTTCTTTCGGCGGTCAATGATCATCTGCCGGAGGTGGATAAAATTCCCACGAGCGCGCCGCGCCATCTTTTGAACAAGCCGGTGCATTATCACCAGCTGCGGCATGCGGTGCATCAGGCGTTGAACATGGATGAGCGGGTGGGGGATGCGGTGCAGGAATCGCGGGATCGCGCAGGATTGGGGGATCTCGCGCCCAGTGAGGAATCGGATCTGAAGATCCTCGTTGTGGAGGATAACCTGGTGAACCAAAAGGTGGTCACGCTGATGCTGGCGAAGCTGGGTTGCAAAGCCGAGGCGGTGAATAATGGGCGGCTTGCGGTGGATGCGTTCCGGCAGCAGAATTACGATGTGATTTTCATGGATGTGCAGATGCCGGAGATGGATGGTTATGCGGCCTCCGCGGCGATCCGGTCGGTCGAGGCTTCGACCTCACGCCTGAATCATTCCCCCACCCACATCGTGGCGTTGACGGCCAACGCGCTCACGGGCGATCGGGAGAAATGTTTGCAGGCGGGGATGGATGATTATCTGACGAAGCCGATCCAGTTGCGTGAACTGGAGCGGACATTGCGTCGCGTCGCGAAGCACCAGAACTAAGCTTTCGGTCCGCTATAGCTGCAGCTGGCGCGTTCGGTTTCGTGGACGGTGACTTCGCTCAGTCCGGGCAGGATGCCGTCGAGTTTGTTCCAGAACCATGCGCAGAGCAGTTCGATGGTTGGATTTTCCAGACCGGGAATTTCGTTGAGGTAGGAGTGATCGAGGAGTTCGATCAGCGGCTTCATCTTTTCGGAGATCACGGCGTGGTCGTAATACAGGCCGGTCTTCGGGTCGACTTCGCCCGTGACGGAAATTTTCACGTGGAAGGTGTGTCCGTGCAGGCGGTGGCATTTGTGGCCATCGGGGAAATTGGGCAACGATTGGGCGGCGGCAAATTCAAAAACTTTGTGCAGGGTGACTTTCATAGGGAAGGGTGAAGGTTACCCGATCGGCGGGTTGATGGGAAGCCCGGTGTGAGGAATTATGGCTTGGTGGCGTCGGGATCGAGCGCGCCGGGAGCCGGTTTGGCAATCGGAGTGGATTCGGGGGGTGGGGGAGGAATCTGGCCGGGTCGGGGTGCGAGGGTCACCTTCATCTCCAGTCGTTGCAACGGGTTGTCGCGACCGTCGCGTTGGAGCATGGAGATGCGATCAACCACTTCCATGCCGGAGATGACTTTGCCGAAGACGGTGTATTCCCCATCGAGGAAGGGGCAGTCGATGACGCAGATGTAAAACTGGCTGCCGTTGGACGATTTGAGCGGATTGACGTTGTTGGGGAGGCGGGCCATGGCGACGGAGCCGCGCTTGTGCTTGAGTTTGATTTCGGCTTGCAGGGTGTAATCGGGGCCGCCCTTGCCATAGGTGGAGCGGTCTTCGCCCTTGCTGTTCGGGTCTCCGCCTTGAATCATGAAATCGGGGATGACGCGGTGGAAGGTGGTGCCGTTGTAGAATCCTTCACCGATGAGCTTTTCGAAATTCGCCACGGTCAGCGGCGCGGCCAGTGGGTCGAGTTCGATGGTGATCGTTCCGAGTTTGGTTTCGATTACGGCGACTTGTTCGCCGACGGGTTTGGGTGTGGCGGGAGCAGGCGTTTCGGCGACGGCAGGTGCAGGAGCTGGCGTGGGGGCCGGGGCGCTTGGTGCGGCGGGCGTTTCGACTGGCGCGGGTGCCGCGGGTTGGGTTTCCACTTTGGGGGCGGTCGTATCGACGACGATGGTTTCCTGCACTTTGACTTCGACTTGTTCCGGGGGCGGTGTGGCAATGGGGCCGGAGCCGGTGGCCGATTTGTCGGGTTTGGGCAGTTTCAGGTCGTCATCGGTGTTGGCGATGATGGGGGCATTTGCTTCCGGGGTTTTGGATGAGGGAGCCGATTTCTTCGCGGGAGCGGCCGGGCTGGAACTCGTGGCGGTGGCGACGGTGGTGGTCTTATTTTTGATCTGCGAGGGTTCGGTGGTGGGATCGGCGGCGCGTTTGCGGGCGACGTCTTGATCGTAGGCGGTGGAGGGGCGTCCCTTGAGCGGAATTTGTGGTCCGATGATGGCGGGGTCATTCTCCTCTTTGGAGAATTGCGCGGAAATTTGCGGATCGTAGGCACAGCCCACGATCAGGAGTGAAGCGGCTGCGAGTAAGAGGGAGAATCGAATTGCGCTCAAGAGGAAGCCAGTTGCAAAGGTGGTTCGATGATCGTGACGGCGTTCGGCCCGACAGACAGCCGCTCGCCAATACGGGCATGCTGCCGTTGCACGTAGCCCAGCGCAATTCCTTTTTCGAGCGTCGGAGAATAAGCGGAACTGGTGATGGTGCCGACCACCTTATCGCCCGCGCGCAACTCGGTGCCGGGGGTGGGGATTTCCGGTGTGTCTGACTGGAAAAGAAGCAGGCTTTTGTTCACGTGGCCGATGCTTTTGATGCGGGCGATGGTTTCCTGTCCGAGGTAACAGCCCTTGGTGTAGCTGATGCCGTGGCGGTCGAGCCCGGCCTCGGGGGGGAGATTTTCCTCGGTCATGTCCACGCCCCATTTGGCGAGACCATGCTCGAGGCGCAGCGATTCCACGATGTCGTCCGGCAACCAAGGGAAGCTCGGTTCGCTGGTGCCCGCAATCCAGAAGTCGTGACCGGGCAGGCCGAAGCGCGCATTGGCAAAGGTGTGGGCCGCATCCGCCGGGGTGGAGCCTTCCACGGAACCGATGAGGTGGAAAAGCGTCCACTCGTCGGTGACGTCGACGAGTTCCGCGTCGTCCGCGATGAGGTATTTCTGCAGGCGCTGGTCGAGCGCTTCGCGCAGTTCCAGGGGCGCATCGATCCAGAGCGCGTCGGTGCTGGCGCTGATGAAGCAGTCGCCCACGAATTTCCCCTTCGCATTCGGCACGGCGGCATAGAGTGAGCGGCCCGTGGCGAGCTTTTTAACGTCGTTGGTGACCTGCCCA
Organism: Verrucomicrobium sp.; assembly: GCA_017849585.1. Classification (GTDB taxonomy): domain Bacteria; phylum Verrucomicrobiota; class Verrucomicrobiia; order Methylacidiphilales; family UBA1321; genus UBA1321. The sequence continues at coordinate 6,588 of JAFIGT010000029.1, read as the reverse complement.
TTGAGGTAGCGCACGCGGTCGTTACCGGTGAGCTTCCATAGCGCACGCGACAACCGCACGTAGCCGGGCTTTCCGGCGCGGAGTGAGCGATAGAGTTCCAGGTTCATGGAGGTATCCCTAAGCTAGAGGAAAGCCATACAATGCACAATCACGGCATCGAGGTAGGGGGATAAAAAATAATCGCGTCGACGTTGCGCTACAAGAGGCGACCGACTCTGTTGGAGGCGCGGTGGGTGTCGACGAGAAATTTCAAGTTTCCGGTTTGAGATTTCAAGGGGAAAGAGGGCGGGGTCATGTGATGAGTTATAGCAGGAATCGCGCAGGAACGTTTGCGTTAGGTTGGCTACGTTTGCTAGGTGTGCGAAATCTTTTGCTTTTTTTCGCCGAAAATCGGTTAACCTGCCGTGCATATGTCTGAATCCACTCCTGACGATCTCGTTTTCATGGACGAGGCGCTCGCGCTTGCCCGCGAAGCGGCGGCGGCGGATGAAGTGCCGGTGGGTGCGGTGTTGGTGAAGGACGGGCAGGTCATTGCCCGGGCGGCGAACACGGTGGAGCAATCCAAGGATGCGTTGGCTCATGCGGAGATGCGTGTGTTGGCCGAGGGTGAAAAGCTCGCGGGCGATTGGCGGCTCACGGAATGCACGTTGTATGTGACGAAGGAGCCGTGCCCGATGTGTGCCGGGGCGATTATTCACACGCGGCTCAAGCGCGTGGTTTACGGTGTGGGCGATCCGAAGGCGGGCGCGTGCGGCGGGGCGATCAATCTGTTACAACTGCCGGGGCTGAATCACCGCTTCGAATGCGTGGCCGGGGTGCGCGAAGCGGAGGCCAGGACGCTTTTGCAGGATTTCTTCCGCGCCAAACGACAGCGGTAGGCATCCGGTTTTTTTGTGATGGTTTGCGGCGGCGGCAAGCCAGCACTCCTCCCATTCGCTCTTTTTCCGCTCTCTCCAAATGGGGCCGAATCTGAAGCTCTCCTAATTTAGGGTTTTAACGCTCCTTATTGGAAAATTTTTTGCCAACCGGATGATGGTGATCTCGTTTTCGTATAAGGATTTGCCACTTATTTTCCGTTGTATCACAATTGTTTCTCCGTAACAACTTGCTAAACAGGGAGATAGGAAAACCGATAATTGTTGGCACGGGGTATGTGAATAGGGAGAGGCGCTTTTCGAACGGCTGATGTCGATGCCGAAGCAAAGCGGGCTGCATAACACACACATCAACACGGAAACAATCGGTATGAAAAATTGGACCATCGGTAAGCGAATCATTTTTGGGTTCGCCAGTATTATCCTTATAAGCGCCATCCTCGGAGTTTTCGCCTTCGTGCGCGTGAACACCATTAGTCACGAAGCGACCCACATAGCCAAGCAATCCATTCCCACTTCGGTCTTGTGCGGGGAAATGAAGTTCAACCTGAGAACGGTGCTTCTCTGCACGTACCAGCACATCGGTAGCAATGACAAGGCGGACATGGTGCAACTGGAAGCCACGATTGAAAAGGCGAGAGCGCGCAATACGGAAATATTTGCCGAGCTCGACAAGTTAGTGACCGATCCGAAAGGTCTCGCCCAGCTTGAAAAAGTCAAAAGCGTTCGGGGTGCTTATGCGAAAACCACGAATGCGGTGCTCGAGATCAGCAAGAAGGGTAATGAGAACGAAAAAGCCTATAATATGGCTCGCACGGAGATGGATCCGGCCGCCGCTACATACACGGCTGAATTGGATAACCTGAATGCCTTCAGCAAGGATTCCCTATACAGCGCGCTCAAGGAGATTCAAACCGACGTGGCGGGTTCCAAGCTGGGTATCCTGATTGGTCTCGTGACGGCGCTTGTCGTGGGTGCGACCTTTGCCTATGTGATTATCACTGCGGTGAGCCGGGCCTTAACCTTGATCGCCAATGCACTTGGCGAAGGTTCCAATCAGATTGCGAGTGCGACGTCGCAGCTTTCGTCTACGAGCCAACTGCTGGCGGAAGGGGCGAGCGAACAGGCGGCGTCTCTGGAGGAAACTTCCTCGTCGATGGAAGAGATGTCGAGCATGGTGACAGCCAACGCGACGAGCGTGCAGGAATCCAAAACCCTCGCCACGGAAACGCGCCAGACCACCACGCAGAATGTAACCCGCGTGCAGGAGCTCAAGAACTCGGTGACGCAGGCGCAAAGTTCGTCGACGGAATTGACGCAGGCGATGGAAGCGATCAAGCAGTCGAGCGATTCGATTGCGAAGATCATCAAGACGATCGACGAGATTGCGTTCCAGACGAACATCCTCGCGCTGAATGCGGCGGTGGAAGCGGCTCGCGCCGGGGAAGCTGGCATGGGTTTCGCGGTGGTGGCCGATGAGGTGCGCAACCTGGCCAAGCGCAGCGCCGATGCGGCGAAGGAAACGGCCTCCATCATCGAGGACTCCATTCGCAAGAGTGAGAACGGCGTGAAGGTGAATGAAGAGGTGGTGAAGAACCTCATCGATATCGACACCAAGAGCAAGCAGGTGGATAACGGCTTGCAGGAGATTCTCGCGAAGGTCGGCAAGGTGGACGAAACGATGGGACAGATCGCCTCGGCCTCGAAGGAGCAGAGCTCCGGCATCAGCCAAGTCAATATTGCCCTGACGCAGATGGATAAGGTGACTCAGTCGTCCGCCGCCAGCGCCGAGGAAACGGCCAGCGCCGCGGAAGAGCTCAATGCTCAGGCGATGGAACTGAAGAGTGCGGTGGGACAACTGCTGCGTCTCGTGGGCAGCAGCAAGGTGGGCGAGACGACGGTTGTGACGTCCAAACCGGCCGCGGCTCCGGCTCCGGCCAAGAAAGCCTTCACGGCGCCCGTTCGCTCCGCAGCGCATGCTCCCAAGGCCGCGCCCGCTCCGGCTCCGGCCAAGGCCAGCTCAGCGATTCCAATGGAGAGCGATTTCGAAGATATCCATAATTGAACGATTGTTGTGTGAAGCAGCCCGCAAGGCAGAACGTCCTCCCTTTCGGGAGGACGTTTCTTTTTTGTTGGGAGGGATGAAGAAGGTTTTAGCCGCGAGCTGGCTCCCGCACATCCTCTACTTTTCCGTCATTCAGCTGACGTTTTCGTCACTTGTGCTGCCTATAAAATTTTTTTACTCATGCAAAATTTTTTATCTCTATTCGGTATAAAGATTTACGCTGTTTTCTTCATGTTCGAAACCCGGTTTTTTCTAATAACTTGCTAAACAAGGAGATATCGGACCCGATAAATGTGGCACGGGATATGTGTTGGAAGAGGGGACGCTCTTGAACAAGGACGTTCAGGACGCAGACAGCCAACACACCACACAACAAAAATTATGAAAAATTGGACAATCGGCAAACGAATCATCTTCGGCTTTGCCAGTATCATTGGAATCTCAGCCGTTCTCGGAATCTTTGCCTATACGCGGATTCTGTCGATCAATGCAAACTCAACTGAGATTTCCGATCAATCAATCCCGACGTTCACGAATGCCAGCCTGGCGAAGTATAACCTGACGGCGAGCACGTTGGGCGTATTCCAGATGCTCACGCTGAATGATCAGGCGGAAATTGATAGTATTAAAGCCAAGCTGGCGGCGATTACCGAGTCGCAAAGCAAGGCGATGGCGGCGCTGGATGCCTTGCTGACCGCGCCTGCGGAAAAGGCCTTGCTGGACAAGGTGAAGGCCAATCGCCCGGCTTATATTCAGGCACGCAGCAATTTGGTCGCGGTGGGGCGTCCGACCGCTGAGAATGAGAAGGCGTACAACAAGGCTTTTCAGGAATTCAACGCCTCCAATGAGCAATACGTGAAGGATCTGGAAGCGTTGATTACCTATAGTCAGAACGAACAGCAAACGGCGACGCGCAACATCACCTCTGCGGTGACCAGTTCCAAGGTGGGAATTCTGCTGGGATTGGGCATTGCGCTGGTAGTCGGCGTTGCCCTGGCCTTCGCGATCATCACGAGTGTCAGCCGGGTGCTGACTTCGATTGCCACTTCGCTGGGCGAAGGCTCCAATCAGATTGCGAGTGCGACGTCGCAGCTTTCGTCTACGAGCCAGTTGCTGGCGGAAGGGGCGAGCGAACAGGCGGCGTCTCTGGAGGAAACCTCCTCGTCGATGGAAGAGATGTCGAGCATGGTGACGGCGAATGCGGCGAGCGTGCAGGATTCCAAGACGCTCACGAGCGAGACGCGTCAAACGGCCGTGCAGAACACGGAGCGCGTGCAGGAGCTCAAGAGCTCGGTGACGGAAGCGCAGACGTCTTCGACGGAATTGACGCAGGCGATGGAAGCGATCAAGCAGTCGAGCGATTCGATTGCGAAGATCATCAAGACGATCGACGAGATTGCGTTCCAGACGAACATCCTCGCGTTGAATGCGGCGGTGGAAGCGGCTCGCGCCGGGGAAGCCGGCATGGGCTTCGCGGTGGTGGCCGATGAAGTGCGCAGTCTGGCCAAGCGTAGCGCCGATGCGGCGAAGGAAACGGCCGCAATTATCGAGGATTCCATCCGCAAGAGCGAAAACGGTGTCCGCGTGAACGAAGTCGTGGTGAGCAAGCTGGTCGACATCGATACCAAGAGCAAGCAGGTGGATAATGGCTTGCAGGAGATTCTGGCGAAGGTCGGCAAGGTGGATGAAACGATGGGACAGATTTCCTCGGCCTCGAAAGAGCAGAGCTCCGGCATCAGCCAGGTCAACATCGCGCTGACGCAGATGGACAAGGTGACGCAATCGTCCGCCGCGAGTGCGGAGGAAACGGCCAGTGCGGCCGAAGAGTTAAGCGCGCAGGCGATGGAACTCAAGGGCGCGGTGGGGCAGTTGCTGGAATTGGTCGGCGGCAAGAGTGGGTCGGGTTCGAGCCCGATCTCGACCGCGGTCCGTACCCGGCCGACTGCTGCTGGGTCGAAGAAGAATGCCTTTACGCCAGCCGCTCGTGCGAGCGTAGCTCCTGCGAAAAAGGATTCCGGGATTCCGATGGAGAGCGATTTCCACGACATTCATAATTAGGGATTGTTCTCAGGCATAAAAAAACGCCCTCCGTAATGGAGGGCGTTTTTTTTTGAGGCGGAAGCGCTATTTCGTCCTGCGGGCAGTCGCCACAAAATTGGACAGATAGATTTCTCCGGTTCCGGGTTGGATCTCAATGACGAGGGGCAGGTCGCGTGTGCCGGGGACAACATCATAGACAAATCCCACCTGTCTTTTCTTTCCCGGTTCAACGCGGACATCGGTATAGGTGATGGTCCGTCCCTGGTCAAAATAGGCTCGAATTACGGTCGGTGTCTTGGGCTTCAAATCGCTGCTGCCTTCCACATCAAATTGAAACGCGAAGGCCACAATGTCGGTGGAAAGCTTCATGGCTCCGTTGATCACGTGGGGACCGGCGGAGCGCAGCTTCACCTCAAGTACCTTGGTTCCGTTGCGGTCAATGATGTTGCCGCTGCCGCGCCAACCGTTTTTGCCATCGGAAAAATCGCCGTTGCGAAAGAGATTTTCGTCTTTGTCCTTGTCCTTTTTTTCCACCTCGACGACGGCGGGGCCGGAGGTGCTTTCCGCGGGCTGGCTGCTCGTCGCGGTAGGGGTTGGATTTTCCTGCGCCTGTACGACCGCCGGGGCGAGTAGCACCGCGGTTACCATAGCTACTGTGGAAAGGAGTTTCATACGGGGAACGGTAGGCACGAAAGGAGCGGAATGGCGAGCTCCATTTTTAGGCGTTGGTGGGCCAGTTTTCCATGAGCTCGAGGATATTTCCCTCCGGGTCGCGGAAAAAGCAGATGCGCAGGCCGGGGACGGGAAGTTGGTCGAGAATGGGGTCGGGCGTGATGCCGTCTTCTTTCAGCTTGTCGATGGCCGTCTCCAGATTGTCCACGCTGAAGGCGAGGTGACGGAGGCCGATCTTTTGTTCGCCGCCGCGCTCGGTGGAGGCAGTATCGGCGGCGCGGGGGAAAAATTCCAGGCAGCAGGCGCCGCAACGCAGCATGATGAATTCGTTGGGCTGGCCTTCGTTGAAGGTCCAGACGCGTTTGAAGCCGAAGTGACGGGCGTAGAATTTTTCCTGCGCCTTGATGTCGTGACAGTGAAAGGCGATGTGATGGATGGCGGGCATAAATGGTTATTCCACTCCGATGACGACGAAGTTGGTGTAGCAAAGGGTGCCTGTGCCGGAGCGGGCGATGATTTCGAAGGTGAAGTCGCGCTGGCCGTCGGGGACTTCCCGATCCCAGCGAATCGTCTGCCAGCCGCCGCCGGGTTTGACAGTGATGTCGCGGAAGCTGTGGCCGCCGTTCGGTTTGCTGATTTGCATGCGGAAGTCTCCGGCGGCTCCGTCGCCACTCTTAACCTCGAAGGAGATTTTCAGCGTGCGCATATCGCGAACGGTTTTCCATGAGGTGCCAAGGGACGGGGGATCGCGCCGGGTGGTGTCGAGTTCAAGGGCGCTGCGATTGTCGACTTGGACGATCTTGCCGCGGGAATCCCAGCCGGATTTGCCGCGTTCAAAATTGCCGTTGCGCAGCAGATTTCCCGGCGTCTCCGTACTGGCGCCTTCAACGGGTACGACGACGGGGCCGGGGGTCGTGGCGGTGTTCTCGGGCGGTG
>JAFIGT010000028.1 GCA_017849585.1 Verrucomicrobium sp. | reverse complement strand
TGCCGCTGTCGGCCGCTCTCAGTATGCGGATGATCTCTTCTGTGCTGTGTCGCTTCTGTTTCATGATTTGGTTTTATCCTGTCCTTTATCAGGTTAAATCCTCTCACTCAATCTGGACCAGGTTCAGGGGGCCCGATCAGAGGCTTCACGCCAAAGTCGAAAACAATATCCTCCACGACTCGCTCCATGCGCGACCGGGAGCTGAGCACCTTCTGCATTGTACCCCATTGCTCACGCAGAGCAGCTTTCTGCCAGTCGTTCAATCCCTTCGTCTTGGCATCGAACCAAGCGTCGATCTTATCTTGAGAGCCCAGCGTTTGTTCGATGTCACGAGCTTCGTAGACGAGATCCAACACAACCTCGTCCTCGACGGCTTCGCCAAATTTGTAAGTGTGGATGTAAGTGCCAAAGACTTCCTGACTCGTTTTCTTATCAGCCTTGAGCAGGGGAGTTCCCGTGAAGCCAATGAACACAGCGCCCGGCAGCAATGCCTTCATGGTCTTGTGCAACTTTCCGGTCTGGGTGCGATGGCATTCATCGACGAAGATGAATAGCTCTCCCACAGCGGGACTCGGTCGTGCTTTCAATTCTCTGATGAAAGCATCGAAATCATCCACGCCCTTCTTGCCGAACTTGTGAACCAGTGAGCAGAGTAGTCGCGGCTTGGTCTGTCCCAATTGGGCCATGAGATCCTGTCCGCTGCTGGTGCGATAAATGCCTTCGCCGCTGGACGCAAAGACCTGTTCGATTTGCTTATCCAACTCATCTCGATCCGTCACGATGAGGACACGAGCGTTGGGCTTATTCTCTAAAATCCACTTTGCCAGCAGCACCATGACGATGCTCTTACCGCTCCCCTGAGTGTGCCAGATGATGCCGCCTTTATACGCCTGCACATGAGCCTGGGCTGCCTTGATGCCGAAATACTGGTGTACACGCGGCAGCTTCTTTACGCCTCCGTCAAAGAGCACGAAGTCGTGTATGAGCTCGATGAGGCGATCCTTCCGGCACATCTTCAGCAGATACTTATCCAGCTTGAATCGGGAGTTGTCCTCAACGTCCTCTTTCCATTGGAGAAAATACTTTTCGCCTGTACCGATGGCACCATAACGAAGCCCTTCCGTATCGCTCCCAGCGAAAGTGATCTGCACCGTGGTAAAGAACCATTGGTTGAACGATTTCTGCTGGTTGGAGAGAAGCTGGCGAATTCCGTCCCCAATGGAGACCGTGCTTCGCTTGAGTTCGATAACTGCAACGGCGATGCCGTTAACGTAGAGCACCAGATCGGGACGACGCTCCAATGGGCCACGCAAGGTCACTTCTTCGGCAATGACGAAATCGTTCGCTTCGGGATGAAACCAGTCGATGAGATTGACGGTCTCCGTATTGCGTCCGGCTTCGATTTTCACCGGGACGCCATAACGGAGCAGGCTGTAGACGGCTTTATTGTTATCGTAGAGGCTGCGATTGGCATTGGTTGCCTCAATCTTTAGCAAGTGAGTGGCACGACTAATTTGCTCTGTCGTATAGCCTCGACCCGTGAGATACGCGGAGAGCAGTCCCTCCTCAATATTGCTATTGGTGGGGCGGTCGCTCCAGTCGCCCACATAACGATACTGCAACTCGTCCTTGAAGAGGGCGATGACGCGATTTTGCGTGGCACGTTCTGGCTTGCCGATATCGCTCATTTGATTTTATCCAAAACCGCCCGTTTGAACCATGAGGGGACTAAATCTGTTTTCAGCTCCAATGTCTGGCCCTCAGTAATCTCAGCCAGCCATGTGTGCGTAAGATCCGCATTATCAGTTGAGTTGTCAAAAATGTAAGCCCGATTCGTGTGATGAATTGCATCCATTAAGAGTTCCAGTGACCGGTAATAGCGTGATTCAATCCGGTCTTCTGGAACGGCATGACCATTCAATTTGACGCGATTTTGAACGCGCGAGATATTGATTTGCGGATCATCCGTGGCCACGTAATAGAGATAAGTCCTGTAACCTGCCTCCTGAGCCTGCTGTAGTATCTCCACTTTGCTCCGGTGCGACATCACCGTCTCAAAAGTAAACGAAGTCTTGCTCGCTATCAGTTTTTGTCTCAGAAAATCCACCGCCACAGAAGCCAGATAGGAGTTCACCGCCACTCCCTTAAAACTGAGTTTGCCTCCCTCAAAACGCACTTGTTCGGCGTTTATCCCAAGTCCGTTTTGCTTCAAAAATTCAGATGCGCAAAAAAACACGATTATCTCATCCGCCGTCGTCTCGACTCCGAATGCGTGAAGATCCAACCAACCGTCGCGTTGAATACCCGCCTCGATTTCGTCTGGGTTCAGATAGATGCCCAACAATTCCACGGGCAAACACGACTTCAAGACGCTCTTGCCCGAGCCATTTGGCCCGGCAAACATCCGCATCCTTGGCGTCATGGCGCTCACTGGATGGCTAGCTTCTCACCTAAGACAACTTGGATTGGCGGATCAATCCGTTTGACCAGTTCTTTCCGTCCGTCTGGGTAGACTCGGTAAATAAAACCGTTTTCAGATTGCAGGACGCTTTGCCCGGATTCCAATACCAGCTTGCGCGCGGCCACGAAGGCGGAGCCTGAAACTGGCGGGAACTGACTTTCCAGCCTTTGAATTTCACTTTCTTGATCCGGCATAGTTTGATCCTTTCACCCTAAATTATAAGCGAGCACCCCATTCAAATCAATCTTATCGTCCCGTGAGCATTTGCCGAGGTTATTGACGCAGAACTGCTGGTGGCTTACATTGTGGCTGTCCGGTGGATGAAATTCGGCTCCAAGCCGTGTGTTTCGGGTCTTTGACCAGTGAAACCTATACCCATCGGATTTTTCTCTTTCTCACTCATACCAATCGAATCCTTCCCGTGAGCAGTTCCTGCATCATGCCTTGCTTGAGGGCGCGTGTCTTATCCCGGCGCTGTTCGAGTGCTGCCAGTTCAGCGTCCATATCCATAAGAACTTCTGCGATGGCTGCTTGTTCTGTGTGGGGAGGGAGCGGAAGTTCAACCGATTTTACGATATCGCCACTTAAATTGGGCTGGCCACCTTGAGTATAGGTCGAAATTAGCCATTCCTTCAGCAAACGCAGCTGAAAGTAGAGAAAGCTCGTATTGTCGTGGCTAGGAATAATTGCGAGCACTGCCTGATTGATGGCAGCGCGTATCTTAGAAATCGCAGTTACACCAGATGTCGCACCGTAAAGTGCAATCAACAATGTATTTGCTTCAACCATCTGCGCTGCTGAGTTTGCCAATCCGGCTTGGGAAATTCGCCCTTCAACCTCGGTAATATATCCTTTGTTTAGGTCGCCCGAAGTAATCCACGGAATATCGCCACTATAGTAGGCCACGACTTCTGTTGGCGGTGTTCCACCAGAAAAGCATGTAGCGATGTCGCCAAGTCGCTTCACCTCCCACTCACCGTGAAAGCCGGGGAGGCGGGTTTGGCCGGTGAGGAGTTGCTGCATGGCGGCCTGTTTGAGATCGCGCTTCTTGTCAATCAACCGATCCAATGAACTCAAGAGCGCATCCACATCACTCAACGCCTCCGCGATGGCCCGCTGTTCGGACATGGGCGGCAATGTGACAACAAACTCTGCCATTTCCGTCCGGTTTATTTTCGGCATTCCGCTCCGAACCGAAACAGACTCTGTATATTTGGTAAATCGGTGTGCGAGAAGCACGTGGAGTATGAAACCCCCGGCCACATCAGCAGCAGGCTTCAGTGGATACATATCCGCACTGCACAGCCCAGAGAAATCGGCCAGTATAGCCTTCCGTAGATAGGGACGAATCTTGCTATAGACGATGTCGCCACTATCGAAACGGTATTTACCGCTGATGGCACGTTGGTCGACAGCAGTCTGTTCCTCAAGCAGTTTTCCAGTTCCCGATTCGATGTGGTCTGGAGCAACTAGCGTCATTGACCTAAATGGCTCGTTTCTAGGGTCAACTTGGCCATTCGCAATTCGGACAGTCGTCAAAAGCCCACGCAGTTCCCACTCCTCCGGAATAACGCCCACCTCGCTCTTTTTATAGCCCGGCATCACTTCCATAACATCCCCATCTTTTTGAGATGCTTCTCGACGCGTTTGGAGAGTAAGGCGACTTCGTCTTCAAGTTGCGGCAGTGGCGTGGCGTAGCGTTCTGCTAGTTGGCGGATGCGTCCAGTGAGGGTTTGGGAAACACGTTCGAGTTCGCCCTGCACAGTGGCCGCCATCGACGCGAGCCATTTGTCATCCACAACGAGCGACTTGATTTCGTCCTCGGTCAATTCGGGATATTTCGCGGCCACAAATTCCGTGAGTTCCTCCTGCGCTTCTTTAAGATAGTCGGAGGTTTCAACCTCTTGATCTAGGAGAGTCAGGTAGGCTTTCAGCAATTCCATTTCTCCGGGTTCGGCTACGTCAATGCCGCCTTCTTCGCATGCGGCCAAACGGGCCTTCACGCTCGCACGCGTCAGCTTGCCTTTTTCATTCTGGGCTTCAAAAAGCAGGCCATCGTCTCCACCGTGTTCCTCGGCCATTTCCTCAATCTGTTGCTGGATAGCAGCAACCTCTGTTTCAAGTTTTTCAATCTCGGCTTGTTGCTTGGTAAACCAGCGGGCGATGATGAGGGCAGGAGGAACCAGTTCCGCCTGGTACTTCTTTTTGCCACGAGTGAAATCGGGTTTCACCTTGGTCTTCTTGTTCTTGTCCTCGACGATGAGCTTGGGCTGGGCGGCCTCATACCAACCATCCCCCGCAATGAGGTAACAATCGTCCTGCATGGTCTCCGACCAATAATCCATGAGGTGCTGGTAAATATCGTAAGCATCAAGCAGCGGCGCTTTCTCAAATGCGCCGAGCAGATCCTCGGAAATGACTTCGATCAGTTTCTTGGGATGGCCATTCTTATCGAAATCCTTGAGTTGTGGACGGGTGGCCTTGGCCCACTTGGTAAAGAGCTTGGTCGCGGAGTCGTTGAACGCGGTGAATTCGGGATGCTCCAGGATGGCGGCTTTGACCTCAGCGATGGGAAGCTTCAATTGCCCGTAGCCCGGACGATCTGCTTTCTTGAACAAAGTCGCCCGGACACCCGGAATGATCTGCCAGTAGCGATCAAGGTCGTCGATGTCGCGCACGGGAATGCCTCCACGCAGATGGGCGTCAATGTCCTGCAAGTCTTCGGGTTCCGTGCTGTCGATGTAGCGGGGGAGATTGAGATTGTAATCATTCTTCGAATCGCTGATCGCGGCCACTGGCACCATGCGGGAGTAGCGCGGAATCTCCACCTGCCGGGTGAAGGTATCGACAATACGGTGGACGTCCTGTTCGCGAAGGCGATTCTTGTTCCCGTCTTTGATAAAGCCCTTGGAGGCGTCGATCATGAAGATGCCCTTGCGAGCCGCAGCGTGTTCTTTATCGAGCACGACAATGCAGGCGGGAATGCCAGTGCCATAGAAGAGATTGGCTGGGAGCCCGATGATCCCGCGAATGACACCGCGCTGGATGAGATTGCGCCGGATGGCTCCTTCCGCCCCGCCACGAAACAGGACGCCATGGGGAAGAATGCACGCACCTTTACCCGAAGGCTTCATGGAGTGCAAAATGTGCAGAAGATACGCGAAGTCGCCCTGTTTCGCCGGGGGAATGCCGTAACCAGCAAAGCGTCCATAGTCGGTGGAGGACTGTTCCCCGGTAGCGGCTGGTTTTCCACCCTCATTGGGGTGAAGGCCAGAGCTCCAGCGTTTGTCGCTGAAAGGGGGATTGGCTACGACATAATCAAAGGTCTGAAGCGCTTCTCCTTTCAGAAAATAGGGATGGGCGAGCGTGTTGCCCTGCCTGATGTCTGCTGTGGCGTGATCGTGCAGGATCATATTCATGCGAGCCAATCCCGCCGTGGAGGAATCCTTTTCCTGTCCGTAAAGGGTCACTTTCACCTTTTTATCATGACTGGCCTCGACACCAATCTTCAGCAGGAGTGAACCGGAACCGCAGGTGGGATCGTATACGGTGGTTTTGTTGGAGACGTTCGCATGACGGATGTCGAGCACCTGCGCAATTACACGACTCACTTCCGCTGGAGTATAAAACTGCCCCTTACTCTTGCCACTCTCGGTGGCGAAGTTACGCATGAGGTACTCGTACGCATCCCCGAGCAGGTCGTCGCCATCTGCCCGGTTATTGGAGAAGTCGAGAGCCGGGTTTTCAAAAATAGAGATGAGATTGGTAAGGCGATCCACCATCTCCTTGCCGCTACCCAGCTTGTTCGAATCGTTGAAGTCCGCAAAGTCCGATTGGGAGAGCTGCTCGTTATCACGAATGAGGGGGGCGAGGATCTTCTTATTGATCTGGTCACCAATGTCCGGCTTTCCCTTGAGCGCCACCATATCCGCAAAACTCGCTCCCTTGGGAATCGTGATGGGCGCGTAAGTCTGTCCCGCATACTTGTCGCTGACGTACTTTATGAAGAGGAGAACCAGAACGTAGTCCTTGTACTGGGAGGCGTCCATGCCACTACGGAGTTCGTCGCAAGATGCCCAGAGGGCCGAGTAAAGTTCTGATTTCTTAAGAGCCATGTTCGTAAATTATAAATTCAAAACCAAAGGAATATTCACTGACTATCCTGCGGAAAAAGGTTCAAGCGTCGAGTTCGTTGTCGATTTAAACATGCCGCCATTCATTTGCGCGCTCGTCTAAACTCAATCGTTCATTTTTCGTCGCGCCAGTCATTCATACCGGAATGCCAGATAGAAATTTCCGGGCCAGTATTTCACGGTCATTTTCACGGTTTGGTGAAAATATTATGCAAAAATACGCGAAAATGCGTCAAGTCTCGCAAAGGCTTATTTCTTCGCATTGCTCTCGATAAGAACGCCTTGCAAAGACTTGCAATTGCTGGCAACAACAAGAAAAAAACGGATTTTAGATTTACAGTCTACCCCGTTTGGCCACTTCGGTATCTACCCAAAACCAATTGCCACGATGAGGTGGCAGGAAGAATCAATTTATTTACACCGCGAAAAATTGCACGTTTTTTTTGCACCTTTTTTTGCCATCGATTTCTTTGCCCGAAAAATCCTCATTTCTGGCGACTGTAACTTAATCGACTTCTTCCAGATCGCGATAAGGTTTATGCTGTCTATAAAAAGAAAGTTGTTTATTGACGGCCGGCAACCGGAAATGCTGCGGGAAATTGGTCATATACCAATCCACAACCTCCTGTTGATGCTTTATTGCCTCCTCATAAAGCCCCGCCTCAGCCTCAGCCGCTGCCAGATAGGTGATTAATTCATGGTTTTTCCATTTCACAACCTCACAGGCCCGTGTCGCCAATTGCACTGCCTTCTTGCCGTCGCAAAAACCGGGGACCGGATTCGTTGCGTAAAGCCATGCGGAATTAGCTATAATTTCAAGATGGTTCGGCGCCAATTCCGCCGCGCGAGCAGCATCTGCCTGCGATTTCGTCAAATTACCCAGCAAGCCATGCACCTTGGCGCGTAATAGATAATTGGCTGCCTTTTCGGGCTGTTGTGCAATCATTTGATCGGCCTCCTCCAGCGCTTGGTCATATCGCTTCATTCTCAACAAGATAAGGATCCGTTTACTGCGAACCTCTGCAAGCGGAATTAACCGAAGCACCGCTCCACTTGTCTCCAGGGCAGATTCATACTGCTTACGACTAAACAAAACCATGACCCCAACCTCAGTCGCCAGATCATTGCGTGCATCCATTGCCAAAGTTTTCCGACTGCACTCCAAGGCTTGATCCAAATAGCCGAATTCGTAAAAAACGCGGGCCATGCAGGCTTCGATTTGAGGCTCCGTTGGGTCAAGCTCTGCCGCCTTCCGACAGCTTGCCATTGCTCTTTCATACTCATCCTCGTGGGTCAGGATAAGGCTCAACGCCAAGTGCCCTACAAACAAACGCGGCGCAATCTGAACCAATCTTTGCGAGCATTCCTTCAGTCTTTTGAAATCCCCATTAATGGCGGCAGTACGCACTTCCCTGGCTAGTTGCATTTCTGTCAGTTGTGTCAACTCCTGACTCAAACCACACAACGCGCTCGCTCCGAAAAAAGCGAACGCCATGATTACCCTCATTCTCGCCTTGCCGTTCTTCCAATAATTCATCCCACACCCTTCGCTCTAGTTCTATTTACGCAAGCACGAATGCTGTGGCATAGTTAGAGTCCGGGCAAGACGCGCGATCAAAAAAATTTTCGAGAGAGACCTCCACGATCAATATTTGTTCTCACTGATCCTTGAAATCACTCTCCATCGGGATGACCTCGGCTTTCGCGGCGGCAGGCTTTTCGCTGCGCTTAATGGCATCCCCCCAATTCGTTTCCTTGCGTGCGGTCGACTGGAAGCGGTGAGGCTTTGGCGACGCAGGGGACGGGGCATGGCTGGCGCTGGAGCGGGAGGTCTCCTCGGCTGCGCCCACCATTACTTGCAACTCCCGCACACTGTTCTTCAACTCGAGCGTCTGGGCGTTGAGCTCCTCCGCCGCGCTCGCCGTTTCTTCCGCCGTGGAGGCGTTGCCCTGCGTGGCCTTGTCCATTTGCGAGACGGCCGCGTTCAGTTGTTCCGTACCCCGCTCCTGCTCCACGCAAGCGGTCGAAATCTCCGCAATGACGGAGTCCACCTGCTTCACCTTGCCCAGGATGCGATCCAAGCTCTCAGTGACCTTGCTTGCCGTCTTGCTCATATTGTCCAGATCGGCCGCCACCTTTTGCGTGACTACCGTTCCCTGATGACTGCTATCGCTGGAATCCTTGATCATGCGCGCCGTTTGCCGCGCCGCTTCCGCGCTGCGTTGAGCGAGGGAGCGCACTTCGTCGGCGACGACGGCAAACCCACTGCCGGCCTCTCCCGCCCGGGCTGCTTCCACGGCGGCATTGAGCGACAGGATGTTGGTCTGGAACGCGATCTCGTCGATGGTCTTCATCACCTGCGTGATTTCCTTGCTCGCCAGGTCGATCTTGTCCATCGCCGCGCTGAGGTGGGAGGAGGATTCCTGCACCGTCTTCACCGCGAGCGCCATGCTATTGATATCCTCCGTCGCCTTCTGCGCACTATCATGCGCATCGCGGGCCAGCTCCTTGGCGCTTTGGGCATTTTCCGCCGTACGCTTGGTCATGCTCGCCATTTCCACCAGCGACGAACTCGTCTCCTGCAACGAGGCCGCCTGCTTGCTCGCATCTTCCGCCAGCGTCTGACTCGCCTCGGAAACCTGTCCGGCAGCGGCGGTAGTTTGATTCGATCCTTCATTGAGCGAATCAATCAGGTTGCAGATCGACCGGGTGATACTGCGGGTAATCAGCAAAGCCAGAGTGACACCGATTCCGATGGCCACAAGCAAGCCCACGATCATGATCGCATTCGCCGCCGATAGCGCCGTGGCAGAACCCGTAGCCGCCTCCACCGTATGCTTGATCGCACTGGCATAAATCGCATCCGCCCGATCACTCAAATCCTTATTCAGGACGCGCCGCTCCTCCAGCAACTTCGTATTCGTCTGGAGCAAGCTCGCCATCTTGGTGACGGCGTCCTCGTACTTGTCCGCACTTTCCTTGGCCTTCTTCAACTCCTCAATATTGGCCGGTTGGCGGATCAGCGGGGTAATCTCCGCGAAAAGCTTTGTCATGTTGGCAAAATGCGCCAGCGCCTTCTGGATCACTTCCGGATCGCGATCCGCCAACGTCTTCATTCCCGCAATGCGCACCTGGTTGCCCTCATTGCGAATCTTCGTACCCAAATCCATCTTGATCCGGCGCTCCTGCAGGGCCGATGGAGCCGCCTTGTTATCGATATCCTCCTGCAACATCTTCGACTGTTGGTCGACGATCGCCGTAATGTTCGCGATAAAACTGGCCGCATTCTCATCCATCACCTTGCGCGTGGCACGCATCGCCTCCTGAGTTTCCACCGTACGATCCAGCATCTTGATGTACGCCGCCAATGATTGCGCATACGGCCCCACCTCCTGCTTCAATTTCGGCAGATGCGGTGAGCGCGCCGCCAGTTCCGTCGCCTTCACAACCTGTTGCTGCGCCGCATTTAAATGCGTCCGCGCACTATCCGCATCAGCCTTGTCGCCAGTGAAGCTATACGTACGGAAGGACAATTGTCCGGCCGTAAGGTGCTCCCCAATCTCGCTCAGGATGCCCAATTCGGAGGCGTATTCATTCGCTAGAATTTTCGCTGAACCCGAGGAGGAACTCATGACCCAAACGGCCATCCCCCCCAGCATCAGTGTAATCAAAAGCAACGACCCGAATCCCAAGATAATCTTTTTACCAAGCGTTAATGTTTTCATCCCCATCTCCCATTTTCAGATACTTCGATTAGATTTTAGCGAGCCAACGACGATCCATTATTAACTTCGATTAAAAATCGTCACTGAAACGTCAAACTTAACCCTTTTCCCGCAAAATGATCCGACGCGCTTTTTTCGCTCAACTCTCCGACTGAGGATTCCGCAAACCTTGCGGAATACCACCGTCCCTTCCCCGAGGGGTCGTTTGACAAGGGCAAAAATTGCCTTAGCCTGTTAAGAATTCTACCCAACCAGCTCCGTGAGCACCTCCTCCCTCCGCGACTTCACCTCCCCCGGCCAAGGATATTGGCCGGATGTCCCAGCCCATCAGTGGAATGACTGGAACTGGCAGATGCGCAACCGCATCACCAGCCTCAAACAACTGGAGGGCAAGATCGCGCTCACCCGCAGCGAACACGCCGGCGTGCTCCTCTCCAACACCAAGCTCGCCATGGGGATCACCCCCTACTTCTTCAACCTCGTCGACGGCAACGACCCCCGCTGCCCCATCCGCACCCAGGTCATCCCCCGCGTCGACGAAATGAACTACGTCTCCGGCGACATGGCTGACCCCTGCGGCGAAGATCACGACATGCCCGTCCCCGGCCTCGTCCACCGCTACCCCGACCGCGTCCTCTTCCTCGTCACCGACCGTTGCGCCTCCTACTGCCGCTACTGCACCCGCAGCCGCGTCGTCAGCGGCGCCGGCGAACAGGAACTCGAACTCGATTTCGACCGCGCCATCGCCTACCTCCAGGAACATACCGCAGTCCGCGACGTCCTGCTCTCTGGCGGCGATCCCCTTCTGCTTTCCGACAAACGACTCGGTGATTTACTGCGCCGCCTGCGCGCCATTCCCCACATCGAATTCCTCCGCATCGGCAGCCGCATCCCCATCTTCATGCCGCAGCGCATCACCCCCGAACTCTGCGCCACGCTGCGCGAAGTCCACCCCCTCTGGATGAGCGTCCACGTGAATCACCCCAAGGAACTCACCAGCGAAGTCCGCGACGCCCTCGGCCGACTCGCTGACGCGGGTATCCCCCTCGGCAACCAATCCGTCCTCCTGCGCGGCGTCAACGACGATCCCGAGACCTACAAACTCCTCGTCCAAAAACTGCTCCGCTGCCGCGTACGTCCCTACTACCTCTACCAAGCCGACCTCATCCAAGGGACCAGCCACCTTCGCGCCCCCGTAAGCAAAGGGCTCGAAATCATCGAAGCCCTGCGCGGCCACACCACCGGCTACGCCGTCCCGCAATTCGTCATCGACGGCCCCGGCGGCGGCGGCAAAATCCCCGTCAACCCCGATTACGTCCTCGCCCGCACCGGCGACCGCATCGTCCTGCGCAACTACAAAGGCGAGATCTTCGAATACCCCGACATCACCCCCACCCGCCGCCGCCCCGTCGACCACCCCGACCTCCTCGCCGAAGAAACCTTCTAAGCGGCATCGTCACGATCTTTTGCCGCCTCGTGGCAAAAATATCGCACACGCAGCTCACCTAACAAACCTAACGCAAACGCTCCCGCGCGATTCCTGCTAGAACGGGGACATGCCCGACCGCCGTCCCTGTGAAATCTCCAATCTGAAATTTGAAGTTTCCCGGCGACACCGACTGCGACACCCAACAGAGACGGTCGATTCTTGTAGCGCTTTGTCGACGCTCTTTTTTTTCAACGCCTCGGCGAGAGCCTCCCAACTCGCCGCAGTAAAAATCTGTGGTAATCTGCCCAATCTGCGGACATTCTTCTCTCTTCCAGTCCCGACATGAAACCGACTCTCTACCTCAACACCGGCGTCCGGCATCGCATCTTCTCCGGACACCCGTGGGTTTTCAAAAGCGAAGTCGGCCGCATCGTGGGCGATCCGAAGGACGGAGACACCGTCGAGGTGCGCAACACCAAGGGCAAATTCTTCGGCAGCGGCATCTACAACAGCCAATCCCAAATCATCTTCCGCCGCTACTCGCACCAGACGCAGGACCTCGACGCCCGCTTCCTCGAAGCGCAGGTCGACGCCGCCCTCGCGTGGCGCGCCAACCTCGACAAGTCCGCCGGAAAACCGGCCTCCGCACAACGCCTCATCTGGTCGGAATCCGATCACCTCCCCGGCGTCATCGTCGACCGCTACGCCGACGTGCTCGTCATCCAAACCCTCACCCTCGCCATGTCGCGGCTCGAACCGGTGCTCGTCGAAATCCTCGCCCGCAAACTCAAGCCCGCCGCCATCATCTCCCGCAACGACGCGCCCGTGCGCAAGCTGGAAGGGCTCCCGCAGGAAAAGAAGGTTCTCTTCGGCGAATACAAATCCCCCACCGAAGTGGAAGTCGCCGGACTCCGCTTCTCCCTCGACCTGTGGCTCGGCCAGAAGACCGGTTTTTACCTCGACCAGGTCGATAACTACGCCAAGGTCGCCCGCTACGCCAAAGGCTGCCGCGTGCTCGACTGCTTCACCAATCAGGGAGCCTTCGCCCTCGCCGCCCGCGCCGCCGGGGCCGTCTCCTGCCGTGCGCTCGACCAGTCCGACGAAGCCATCGTCCGGGGCCGCCATACCGCGCAGCGCCACGGTCTCGACATTGAGTGGGTCATCGGCAACGTCTTCGACCTCCTCCCCGTCTACGAACGCGAACGGCAACAATTCGATCTCGTCATTCTCGATCCCCCCTCCTTTACCAAGACCAAAGGGCAGGTCGACTCCGCACTGCGTGGATATAAAGAATTGCATTTGCGCGGACTCCGCCTCTTGCGTCCCGGCGGAATGCTGGCAAGTTTCTGTTGTTCCCATCATGTGGGCGAGCCGGAGTGGCAGGAACTGCTCTCCGACATCGCCGGAGAGCTCAACCTCTCCCTGCGCCTGGTGGAACGAATGACACAATCGCGGGATCATCCGATCTTGACGGAAGTGCCAGAAACGGAGTATCTGCGTGGATATCTGCTTGAAAAAGTGGCGACATAATTGGAGCCGGCCACTGGTTTTCGCCGCCTGCTGCGGTCTGATTGCCAGCTCCCCCCTTATGGCTCAAGCCCCCCCCGCTACAGCTCCTGTTGCCACCACTCCGACGGCAACCGCCACTCCCCCCATCCAGGCGATGGATGCGGACAGCCAGCGCGTCACCGTCAATGCTCCCGGTCGCATCACCGCAGTATTCCTCTGCACCGAAGAAAGCCAGAAGGAAATCCGCGACGCCGCCGGCAAGCTCGATAAATTCCGCGGCCTCTCGAACTTCCGCGTCATCGCCGTCGTCGACCTGCGCGACTCCCTCGGCAGCATGGTGGAAGGCATCGTGCGCTGGCGCATGCAAGAGGATCTCGACGAGGAATCCGAACGCCTCACTCCCTTCTATCGCGCCAATGGGAACAACAAGGAACCTCGCCCCGACCTCTGCGCCATCCCCGATTTCAACGGCGCGGTGTGCAAGTCCCTCGGCTGGCCCAAGGTCTCCAACAAATTACGCTGCGTGGTCTTCGGCCCCGATGGCCAACCCCTGCAACGCTGGAACGAGCTTCAAAATTACACCGAACTCTACGACGTCGTCGCGAAGGCCCTCGGCAAGAATTGAAGAGTTTCTCGCGAAAAAAAAGGGGTCCGAACTGTAGGGCGGTCTGTGAACCGCCCTACAACAGCACGTGGAGCCTACTTTAATCTGTAAACGTCCCCGCCTTCCCAATTGACATTGCGCAATTGGAAATTGGCAATGGTCTAATGTCCGTACGACGCTTCGACGCGATGCGTGACATCCCGGAAACCCATGTCGACTTCGTAGATTTCCTTGAGCTGGGCGATGTACTCTTCCTTCTTGCCCTGCTGCTCCAGCAGCAACGCGAGATTGTAGGTAATCTCCTTCTTGCCGTTATCCATCATCGGCATTTCTTCCTTCGCGCTACGGAACGCCTTTTCCGCCAGATCGTACATATGGCGCTGCATGTAACAGAGGCCGATCAGATTCTGCGCCTCGGAGCGAACGTTCGGCTGCTTCAGGCCGAGCTGCAACTCGGGTGACGCTTCCTTGTACATGCCCAGATTGTAGTAGGCCTGGCCGAGCTCGAAATGGAACTGGTATTCGTTCGGGTACTTCTCGACGCGGCGCTTGCTCATGTCGAGCAAGACCAGATTGCGCTGATGCTCCAGTTCCTTCAACTGCTCCGCCTGCGCGGGATCAGCCGCCGCCGCCTTGCGGGCATCAGCCAGCTGACGGTCGAGCACAGTCATCTTCAGATCATCGATCTTCTTCTCGAGCGAATTATCCGTCCGCTTGCCCGCGTCAAAAGTGTACTCGTACCACTGGATCGCGCTCTGGAAATCTTCCTTCTGCTCGCACAACTGGGCGATCTGCTTCGGCGGATTCAGATTCGCCGGTTCGCTCTGGACCTTCGCGTAAAGCTGGGCGATCTGCTCGTCGATCGCCTCGTCGGATTTCACCACGCGGTTCGCCTGTTCCAGCGCCTTGGCTTCATCCTTGTTCTTGATGATGTCGCGATAATCGGTCGCCGAATCCCAGCCGCCGCTGCGGGAGGCATGCGCTGCGCTGGCACTCTTCATGCCGTGCAGCGCGTCGCCATCACGGGGATCGATTTCCAGTACCTGGCCGTACGTCTTCTCCGCCTTCGGGAAGTCGCCCATCTTCATGTAAAGATCGGCCAGATGAAGCAGGTTGCCCTTGTCCTTCGGATTGCCTTCCTTGACCGTCTCGTAAGCCATCGCTCCGAGCTCCGGTTCATTGAGCGCCAAGGCCGCCTCGGCAATCATCTCGTTACCCTTGCCGTTGTACGGGTCCACCGCGAGAATTTCCTCCGCGAGAATCAGCGCGTCGTTCGGCTGCTTCTTGCCCGCGCTGGCCTTGACCACCATGCCGGCTACTTTGACGCTGGTCATCTGCTTGGAAAAGCCCGACAGCGCCTTGTATTTCTGGATGGCGGCCGCGCGCAGCATGCGACGCCCTTCCAGGAAAAGCGGCTCGGTCTTGAGCAACCCCTGCATCAGGGAAATGGTATAATCGTAATTCCGGGCGTTGAGAGCGGAACGGGCGCGGTTGAAAGAGTCGCGCTGGACGGCGGAGAGTTCGGATTCGGTCTTGAGCGGCATAGGCGTACGGAAGGATAGTAACCAATAGTCCCCTCACGGGGCAGGGTCAATGTTTTTGAGGCTTAAAATTTGATTTCGGCAAACGTTGTATTCTCAGTGTATTTACAATCTCACCAAATCGCGCAGCACCTGACTCGTCACATACAGCGTTCCGCGCCACGAGTAGCGAAAGCTCTCCTGAGAGATCCGCTCCGGCGAGAGAATCCCCTCGTGCAAATTATAATCCAACTGCTTGCGCAGCGCCAGATCCAGCCGGGCTCGGGCCGCTTCCGCGCTCACCGGCGTGGGCACCAACCCGCCCTCCACGTTGTTGATCGCGAGGAATTCCTTATGCTGCTCCAACAAGTCCGACACCGTATCGCAATCCAATGCGCGAAAAAGCGCCACATCTGGCGGCATCTTCAACCCGTAGGTCAGCGGATAATCCCATGTCAACCACACGCGGCCCGAGTTGTCCTGCGAGGAAAAGGAGACAAAGTGAAACCCGAACTGCTCATTGTAAATATAGCTCAACCCCGCGTGATAGGGCTCGGATTCATGGACGAACAACCGGTAAAACTGCGTGTGCATCGGCGAGTACCACTCGCAATCCTCCACCGGCCGGAAACCCAATTGCGCCATATCGTGCGTCAGCCCATGCAGCTCCTCGAACTGCTCCGGCGCGCGCGGCACCACCTCAAGAATCCGGTCCCGGGGCACGCGTAATTTCCGCAGAATGTAAATGAGCTCGGAAACCGGGAAAAGCACCCAGCCCACCAACACGATAAACCCGAGCCACCACTGACCGGAAAGATAGTAAACGCCCAAGGCGCTGGCGCCGCAGAAAAAGAGAACGCCCGTCTTGCGCATCAGGCTGGAAGGCCATTGCATCAAGGCGTACCCGGCCAGGATAATCCCGCCACAAATCAAGAGCTGAACCAGAGTCATACGTCGCCTGCAGTAAAGACTCCATCATTTCACTCCGGGAGCCGGACGTCAACTGTGCGCTCGCAGGGACACAGAGTCCCATCGTTGCCCATCAGGCCGTTTTCTGGATCAAATGGCTGACGTCGTAAACGCTGAAGGGCTTCTGCAAACGCCCCTTGAAGCCAAGACTTTCCCAATCACTCAACAAATTGCTCGCCGAATAACCGCTGCACAAAATGACCCGCACTTCCGGATCGATCTCCTGCAACGCGCGCAAAGCCATCTCGCCGCCCAACCCGCCGGGAATATTGGCGTCGAGCAGCACGTAATCAAACGACTCGCCCTTCTCCAGTGCCGCCCGATAAAGCGCGGCCCCACCCGCCCCTTCCGAGGCCGTGGTGACCTCGTACCCATGCAGGCGCAAAGCCCGCGACATGGTGGAAAGAATCAGCGAGTCATCATCGATCAGCAACAAACGCGAAGATCCTCCCGCCGAGGTTCCCGCCGCGGGCAATGGATTCTGCTCCGGACCATCCTGAGCCACCGGCAGATAAATCGAGAAGGTCGATCCCTGTCCCACCACCGAGTCCACCAGAATGGTCCCGTCGTGATTCTTCAAAGTCGTATAACAGGTGGCTAGACCAATGCCGTTGCCACCCGGTTTCGTCGTGAAATACGGATCAAAAATCTTGTCCACGATCTCCGGCGGAATTCCCACGCCATGATCACGGATTTCCACCCGCACGTAACGTCCCGGCTGAAGTCCCACCACCTGCCCTGCCTCCACCTCCACGGAGCCGGCCCACACATCGAGCAATCCGCCGTCACGGCACGCCTCGCGCGCATTGATCACGAGATTGTCAAACACCTGCGAAATCTGTCCCAGATCGGCATCCACACATTCCATCTCGGGATCGATCTGGTAGACCGCCTTGAGGTTCGACCCGGTGAGCGCAAAATCGACCACGGACCGCAATGCGGGCTTGAGATCCACCACCTGCTTGACCGGTTTGCCCCCCTTGGCAAAGACCAGCAGGCGCCGAGACAGTTCCCCCGCCCGGCTCGTGGCGTAGGACGACTCCCGCACCAGCTCCAGCAACGAATCATCCGGATCCATCTCATGCAGCAGCAAATCCAGATTCAGGCTGATGCCCATGATAATGTTATTGAAATCATGCGCGATGCCGCCCGCCAGCACGCCGAGCGCTTCCAGTTTCGACGCCCTCAGCTGCTCCTCTTCCCGCTGCTTGGCCTCAGTGATCACATTCGACATCGACACGATGCGGAAGATGCGGCCCTGCGCGTCGCGCAGCGGCGACAGGCGGGTCAAAAACCATTCCGGATTATCGCGCACCTCGATCTTGCGCTCGTATTGGATGGAGACCCCGGTGCGCAAACATTGCTGGTAACGCTCCATCATCGGGTTGAAAAAATGTTCCGGCAACGTCGCCTCCAACTCGCGGAACGTGCGCCCGCGGAATTGCCATCCCAGCCGATCCAACAGGCGCTGGTAGGCCGGATTGAGATCCGCCACCCGCATCTCGCCATCCACACTCACATCGATCACGGCGATGAGCGACTCCACCCCGGTATAAATGGAAGCGAGAAAATCCTCCC
Source organism: Verrucomicrobium sp. (assembly GCA_017849585.1). Taxonomy (GTDB): domain Bacteria; phylum Verrucomicrobiota; class Verrucomicrobiia; order Methylacidiphilales; family UBA1321; genus UBA1321. The sequence goes on along the minus strand of JAFIGT010000028.1, from coordinate 43,255 downwards.
GTTCGCGCCGCTCGGTCGTATTCAGCAGGAACCCGTTCCAGATCACCGCACCCTGCGGGGCCGGATGCGGCACTGCGCGCATCGCAATCCAATGCGTCTGCCCCTCGCGCATCTTCAGGCGGAATTCCGAGACGAACGGCTGCAGGGTTCGCGCCGACTCCTCCATCGCCACGCGCAAGGCCGCCAAATCCGAGGAAAGAATCTGTCGGTAGAAAAGCTCGATATCTCCCGTAAGCTGCTCCGAGGAAAGCCCGATCACATCATGACACCCGCGGCTCATGAAGACGAAATTCCGGCGACCATCCACCGACTGCATCAACTTGAACACCGCTCCGGGAACGGCATCCGTCATGCGGCGCAGCCGGTTCTCGCTCTCCTCCAAGGCCTGCAAGGCGCGTTTGCGTTCGGAAATATCGCGAATGACCGAGAGGCTGCCGATGCTCACTCCGGCGGCATTGGTCAAATCCGACACCGCCACCTCGACTGGAATCGATCGTCCATCGCGCGTCACATGCAGATGCTCGCCATGGCAGCTCTTGCGCTCTTTTGATGAACAGAGACACGTCGCTCCGCTCCCGTCCGCCATGCGGCACGAGACAAATTGCGTGAAAGGTTTTCCCAGCGCCTCGGCTTCCGTGATCTGGTACATCGCGGCAGCGGCGGCGTTGAGGTAGGAGATACGCCCCTCATTATCCATCGCCACAATGGCATCCGCAATACGCGCCAGGATGTCTGCGTCGAACCGCAACTCATTCTCCAACCGCTTGCGCTCCGTGATATCCACAAGCGTCAGCACCACCCCGCCGATCTGCTCCTCCACCGTGCGATAGGGAAGAATGCGCACCAGATACCAATGCCCCTTCGAGCAGGCGACCTCGCGTTCCACCACCTCCAGATGCTCCAGCACGCGCTGCACTTCCGATTCCATCGCCGGATAATCGAGCGTATGCGTCAGATGCGACAGCGGCCGCCCCTTGTCCGACGAAATGATATTGAAGACATCCTTGATGCGCGGCGTGTACCGGATCACGCACAACCCGCGGTCCAGGAACATGGTGCCAATGTCGGTCGCCGTAAGAAAATTGCGCAGATCGCTATTGGCGTGGCTCAACTCATCAATCTTGACCTTCAGCGTCTGGTTGACTGCCGAGAGCTCCTCGTTCATGGACTGGAACTCTTCCTTGCCCGCTTCCAGTTCCTCCGTCGCCGATTGCAACTCCTCGTTCATGGAGCGCAATTCCTCGTTGGAAGATTGCAGCTCCTCGTTGGACGTCTCATACGCCTCAATCGTCGCCTGCAATTGACGCCGCGCCTGCTGCAACTCCTCTTCGAGTTGGTCAATCACCGGGTCCACCCCGTGCGGGCTCTCCGCCACCGGCGTCTCCGCGATCGGCGGCACCGCGCGTTGCCGTTCGAATACCACCAGCGCATGCGACTGCACCAACGGCGGCTCCAACACCGGCCGCACCGTCAGGTCGATCACCAGATCGGAATCGCGCGACTGCACCCGCAAATTCTCCACCCGGCTTTCCTTCTGCAAATTGAAGACCTGATGCAACGCCGCCCGCAATGCCATCCGCAGTCCCTTGCGCGCCACCTTCATCAGGTTATGCGTCGGGTCTCCCGCAGGAATCATCAGGAACGGGCTCACATCCCCCATCGTATGGATGATATCGAAATTATCGTTGATGATCACACTGGGCGGACTATACCGCGTCAATACCAACCGCTCATGCAACTGCCCCAGCGACGCCTCGCTGCCGGCCGGAGCACGCCCCACCTGCCCCCGCGCCACCAAATCACGCGCCACGACTTGTTGTACCAGCGCGGAACGGCCCGAGCGACTCTGCGGCCGGCGTTGGAAAATGCGCTGCTTCTTGTCCGTCACCGCAAAAAGATCATTCACGCCCTCGATCGATTCCGACGGCCCCAGCCACAGGTAGCCTTCCGGTTTCAGCGCATAATGGAAAATCTCGTACACCCGCCCCTGCATGATCCGCTCCAGATAGATCATCACATTGCGGCAACTGATCAGATGCATCCCGCCAAAAGGCGCATCGCGAATAATATCATGCTCCGCGAATCGCACCGCGCCGCGCAGCTCATCCTTCACGCGATAACCAGCCGCCTCGCGCACGAAAAAACGCTTCAGCCGCTCCTTCGAAACCGAGGCCGAAATATCCTGCGGGTAACGTCCCCGCCGCGCCACGGTCAGCGCCTCGCGATCAATATCCGTCGCGAAAATCTGCACCTGCGGCCGCATCTTCGCTTCCTGAAAAGCCTCCAGAATCACCATCGCCAGCGAATACGCTTCCTCCCCCGTCGCGCAACCGGCCACCCACACCCTCAACGGCTCGCCCGGCGCACGCGCTTTCATCAACTCCGGAATAATGCGGTTCTCAATCGAGGCGAAAGCCTCCGTATCGCGGAAAAAGCACGTCACGCTCACCAGCAACTGCTGAAAAAGCGCTTCCACCTCTTCCGGTCGCTGCGCCAGTAATTGGAGATATTCCCCCGGCGTATCCAGCCGATACACATGCTGCCGCCGCTGAATGCGCCGCAACATTGTCGAGGATTTATACTGCGAAAAATCGTGTCCGGTCCGGGCATGGACCAGCTCCAAAATCTTGGGCAGCGTTTCCGTCCGGTCGGATTCGGAAAATTTGATCCGTTCGGACTTCACCGCGTCGCCGGACTCAACCTCTGGAGTAATACAAGCTTCTCGTGACGTATCACGACTGCTCCGCTTTTTACGTGAAGACTTTGGCGGCATACCCCTGAAGGAGTTATTAAGCTAGCTCATCATCAGAGCGGTTGACAATCAATTAGTCTATTAACCTAATGAATTCCCAAAATAATCAATAAGTCCATTTCAAAGAGGAGTAAATGAGCCCTGATCAGGTGGCGAAACACCCCGGCGCACATTCCCTGGCATGCACGTCATTCAATCCCGGCACGCGGCCTGCGCGATCGCCTTTAGCATATCCCGGAAGATCCAACGGTGGACGGGATACAGCGCATACCAGTACAAAATCCCGGCTAAACCTCGCGGTTCGAACAGGGCTGTCTGGATCAGGCGACAATGGTAGCCTTCGGGCTGAATCTGAAATTGCAGCCAGGCGCGGCCGGGTAGTTTCATTTCCGCCCGCAACCGCAACAGCCGGTCCGGTTCCACCCGGTCGATGCGCCAAAAATCGAGCGGCTCTCCCGCGCGCAACTCTCCCGTCGCTCCCCGCCGCATACCGACACCACCGAGAAGTTGATCCACCGCCCCACGCCATTGCCACGCCCAATTCCAAGCTGGCCACCCCTTGTCGCCACCCAATTTACCCAATGCCGCATAGACCCGGCCCGGCGTGGTCGCGACTTGGCACCAGCGCCGCTCGTGAAACATCCCTTCGCGACGGATGAAGACCGGCGTCGCGTCCGGCTTGAGCCGCTGAGAAGCGGCCAGTTGCGTTTCCGTTCCCTCCCGCAACGCCTCCTCCACCGCCGCTCGGCAATCCAGCGGATGAATTTCGGGAAAGAGTTGCTTGGAAAGCTCATCCCGCACCACCACCTCGTTGCGCAATCCCTCAATCAACGGCCGGGCAATGCTCACCGGGACGGTCGTGACCAACCAAATCCAATACGACGACAGCCGCGGCGTCAGCACCGGAACCGGGATCAAATGCCGTCGCAATCCCCGCACCGCCGCATACGTCTCCATCAAGCCGCCATAGGTCAGCACATCCTGCCCGCCAATTTCAATGACGCGCCCCGCGCTGTCCGGCTGAGCCAAAGCCGCCACCAGATAATCCAGCACATCCCGAATCGCGATGGGTTGAATCCGCGTGTAAATCCAATAAGGACAGATCATCACCGGCAACCGCTCGGTCAAATCCCGGATCAACTCGAAGGACAAACTGCTCGAACCAAGAATCACCGCCGCGCGAAATTCCGTCACCGGCACGCCCGCCGAGGCGAGGGCATGCCCCGTCTCCTGCCGGGAACGCAGATGCGGCGACAACCGCGATTCGGGATCACCCAAACCGCCGAGATAGAGAAGTCGCTGCACCCCGGCCGCCTTGGCCGCTTCGGCGCAATTGCACGCCGCCCGCAAGTCATCTTCCGCAAATCCTGTCCCATTGCCCAAGCTATGAACAAGGTAATAGACCGCCGCCACATCGGCCATCGCCTTCGGCAGAGAATCGGCCAGCAGCAGATCGGCCTCCACGATTTCCACATCCGCCGCCCACGGCTTGCAGCGAAGGCGCTGCGCGTGCCGCACCAGACAACGAACGCGGTAGCCCTGCCGCAGCAGGAGCGGGACAAGGCGCGAGCCGACGTAACCACTGGCCCCCGTCACGAGAACGAGGCTGCCGGGCAAAAGAGTCATCCCTTATCTATCGGCAGCAGAAGGCCGAAGATTGCAAAAAGAGGGAGCGGGTGAAGGGAATCGAACCCTCGTATCTATCCCGATCCCTATAAACTACGTAAGTTATTTGAAATTAATGATTAATTTTCGTCTCAAAACATAATTGACATTATATACGTTCTGATTAATGTTCTGATTATGGCTAGCTTGGTTAAGGACTCTCGTTCTCGCAGTCCGTATTGGATCGCCTGCTATACATCAGCAGATGGGCGTCGTTTAAAGAAAAGCACCAAACAGACAGCCCGCCATAAAGCACTCGAAATCGCATTGGCTTTAGAAAGGGCCGAGCAATTGGCCGCAAAAAGCACCCTTACAGAGACGAGAGCACGTGAGCTTATTGGGGAAATACTGGAGCGTACCACAGGGGATACGGTGCAGTTTTATACGATCGAAGCATGGCTACGAGATTGGCTTAAAGGCAAGGAAGTGGCCAAATCCAAGGGAACACACGTTAAATACACCCATACAGTAGACAGTTTTCTGGAATGCCTCGGTAAGCGCTCAAAGCTAAATATTGCGGCTATTACTCCGAAAGATGTTCTAAACTTTCGAGATAGCCAAATTGCCAGCGGCAAACACCCTAATACAGTGCGCTATTTGATGAAGCAGTTGCGCATACCATTCAATCTTGCTCGACGGCAGGGCATTATTACCCATAACCCGGCTGAGGCTGTGGAATTGCCTCCTGCTGCCAAGGGTGAGAATGGAGAGGAAACATCACGAGAAGTATTTACCATTCAGCAGGTCAAGGCCTTGCTCGATGCGTCCATATTGAAAGATAAGAGTGGAAAGCTAATATTTGAAGCTGGAGTAGACTGGAAAGGGGCGATTCTGTTTGCCTATTACACTGGAGCCCGATTACAGGATGTCGCGAATATTACGTGGGGCGCTGTTGACTTACGTAATCGAATGATTACTTATCGAGCAAAAAAGACAGGCAAGCTAGTCGTGATTCCGCTACATTCCGAATTGGAATCGCAACTACAGGCGCTATCTTCTCAGTGGAATAATAAGGCATTTATATTTCCGATGCTTGCCGGGCGTTGTACGGGTGGTCGTAGCGGCCTTTCTATGGCTTTTTCACGCATAATGGCGCGTGCAGGTATTGCTAGTGATGTCATTCACGAGAAAACGAAGGGTGGAGAGGGAAGAACTGTACGCGCTCTGACCTTCCACAGTTTGCGACATAGCTTCAACTCAGCGATGGCCAATGCTGGTATTGCTCAGGAAATTCGCATGAAGCTTACTGGACATTCTTCTGCTGACATGAATAAAGCCTATACCCATCTGGAACTTGAGCCGCTACGTAAAGCTGTTGATACGCTTCCGTCAATTGCCTCAATAAAAAAGTAACCGTTGGACTTTTGATTTTGAGGATGCAATTACAAATCCCATTTCTGTACAGCGTAGTCATCTTAACGTCTTACTCGAAGATTACTATTTCCGATGCGCTGCACTGGAAGCGCGAGCGAAAATGTCGGCCAGATCGACACCAATGGCTTCCGTAATTCGCAGTAGCGTATCCAAAGTTGGATTTCTCATGCCACGCTCCACATAACTTATCATTTGCTGCGATAAGCCTGCCTTGGTAGCCACAACTGTCATAGAAAGATTTCGGGCTTCGCGCTCCTCTCTCAGTACGCGGGAGACCTGAGCGCAGACGGCGTCCCTGTATTTGCTCTTGGGCACGTATTCAAATTATCGAAGATGCGGATTGACAGCGCACCTAACAATAGTTAGGCTCCGTTTTTGAAGTTGCTAACCGAGAGTTCGTTTGAATATGAGAGGGGAATTCGTTTGTAGGTCTGGTAAAAAGCACCGTCTATCTATGGTCGGCGGTTTCGCGGCTCTCTTAAGATCTTTCTTTTGGAAAGGCAGTAATAGTGAATTTTTTCGGGATGCGTATTTCGGAGATTCCAGATGATCTCTCCCCCCGCGATTAAAAAACAGTCACGATTACCCGCCAATCGGCGCAAAGCCGGACAGATACGGATTCGACTATTACCATCTGAGCGGGAAGCAATGGAGCAAGCGCGACTCCAAAATTTACAGGAGGGACATCCACAGGCCACCACGCTTTCTTCATGGATTCGGCACCAAATCGCACCGTTTTTGGATGATTGCAATACTCAGCCATGCCAAATCTCCAATGACCTCTATCAAAAGGTTGAGGAATTAGCTCGGCAGTTGAATAAGTCGCCAGAAGCGGTTATTTCTGACTGTGTGACCGGAATTGACAATCTCATTCGTCGTACCGACGCAAAGCGGCCATTGATCGTTGCGGAATGGAGATTACGCCAGCAGTATCGAGCCTCACGGGAGGCGATAAAATGAACCTTACGACCAGTAAAACAACGGCCTCTGCTTTATTGGCTTTGGAAAATATCCGCCAGCTTGACCTTGAGCCGTTTCGATACCTGCTCCAAGCGCCCAAGGGTAACGCTTTGCTGCTCATTTTCGAGGCGAAACAGAGTGGATGCAGCGATGCCAATTTTACGGGAAAACTGGGCGTAGGTCATTTGCCCGCGCTGCTTGCGAAGGAACTGACTGAATTGGCGATCAAGACTACCCGGCACATGGAGGAGTGTGCTTGATTACTCATTCCGCATGTGGAATATGGTAGGCCTTGCGGTATTTAGGGGAGGGGCTATGTCAAAAAGAATTCCAGAGGCATCCAGAGGCAAAAACGACAGGCATGAAAACCTAACTGCGTTTTTTAGGGGCTTTTTTATGCGGAGGAGCAATGGGGCGGTGAGTCAACCGAGGCCTCGTAACAGACACGCTGAAAAGCTGTCGCAAGGTAATTTTATAACCGGAGCAAATTTGCTCCAAGGTGCTCAGGCGAATGCCCGCAATCCCCTTTTTTCCTTCCAAACGCTGGTAGTATTTGAACGTAATACCGAGGGCAAAAGCCGCTTGTTCCTGCGTAAGCCCGGCAATGCGGCGGTAAGCCCTCAATCTTTTGGCCAGAAATTCAGAAGCAGCACTCAAGGGGCGGCATGATATGAATCAGGGAACTATTGACTACCTCACAAACGTAAGGTAGTGGCTTGAAGGGAATGGGGGAAAGGAAACTATGGACATTCTGATCGTGGACGATAACGAGGCCTTGCGGCAGGTCGTTGACTTGTCTTTACGCCTGTCGGGGTTGAGTTCGTTGCATGCTGGCGACGGACTGGAGGCGCTGGAATTGATCCAATCTGGGCGGGACATAGGCTTGATCCTGCTTGACATCGACCTGCCCAAAATGAATGGCTTTGAAGTGTTGAAGCGATTGAAGCAGGACGAGGCAACCCGAGACATACCTGTCATCATGCTCACCGGGCGCAATGAGCTTAACGACAAAGCACAGTCACTTTCACTTGGAGCAGTGGATTACCTTAGCAAACCATTTGATCTGGAGGAGTTCAGGGACTGCATACAACGAGTTCTGTCGATAACGGCAGTTCGATAAAGCAAACAGGGTTGGTGGAGACAATTCACGTTGTTGGAGAAAACAGCGTTACGGGTTGCGCTATCTTTTTTGCCTTCATCTGATTCGCAACATATTTGTAACAAATGAGTTGCGACTCATTATTATCTTGCGTGTTTCACTGGAAACATGATTAATACGCCGCAGTAATGCGGGGTACTACAATTAGAAGTACAAGCCGCGCATCGTCTCTGATGTAGAGGCTGACTGAGAAAGGGATGGCTATATGAAGAGGGTTTCTAAATTTGTCGTGGCGTTGATCCTGCTGGCGGGGGTTTCTACCGAATTACAGGCCGCGCCGTATGACACATGGAAGGCTTCAAGATTTACAGCCAGCGAGATCGCCGATCCGTCGATTGGCGGGGAGACCGCCGACCCCGATCACGATGGTATTCCCAATCTTCTGGAATATGCCTTTGGTTATGAACCGAAGACATATAATGCCATCGGACTGCCAACGACGAGTGTGCAAGGAGGCTACTACACGATCCAGTTTAGCCAGGACACGAGTCTGACCGACCTGAGTTATTCGGTGGAGCAATCCACCGACCTGTTCACGTGGAATACCGGCAGCAGCTATGTTGTTTTGCAGGGCACGACGAGTCAGGGCGGCACGCGCAATTTGCTCACCTACCGGACGGTGTCGACCATTGCCAGCCAGCCGAAGCAGTTTTTGCGTGTGCGCGTGGCGAACCTCAACGGGATTTCCAATGACTGGATGCTGACGAATTTCGGGCAGATTGGGATTGATCCGGCAACGCTGGCACCCAATGGCAGCGGCCTGACCATTCTCCAGTGCTATGTACAGGGCGTAAACCCCAATCAAGCAGCACCGCAGGAGCCGTTCACATTGGCGATTAGCGCGACGGGCCCGTATCAGGCACCGGCCAACGTATGGGTGACGGCGGCGATCACGCAGCCTTCCACATCGGCTATTTCGCGGGTGGATTATTACTTGGATGGCACGCTTTCCGGCAGCGTGACGCAACCACCCTATGACTACAGTTATTCAGGGCTTTTGGCCGGGGACTATCAGGTATCGGCGACAGCTTATGATTTATCGGGGAACACAGCCACGGCCAAAGCCGACTTTTCCGTGACGCAATCCAATCGCTACAACCGGGGATGGGGGCTTGACGCCATGTTGATGTCCTCGGTCATTGCCGTGGATTTTGAAAAAGGTGTCCGGCTTGACGGCTTGGACAACACGGCGATGGGGCAACTCTATCCGACCGGTTATCCGTGGTTTTTGCGGACGAAAGCGCCCTTGGCGGAACCGTGGAAACACATTGCCACCATCACCAGTAGCGGGGCGACCTATAGCACGTTTAACGACATCCCCAATAGTGGCAGTGGCGCGACGGGGGGGGCTCCTCCCCTCGTGGCCTTTGGCAGTCTGGGCGGAGGAACGGCTCTCTATACCAATCAAGCGTACCGTTTCGGTATTTCCGCAGGCGGACAACTCCCTGCGGCCACCACCAATCCAGACATCAAGATTGAGGTGTTTGCGAAATCAGCCTTCAACGGAACCGCCTCGAATGTGCAACCGATCCGCACGTTGACCTATAGTCTTCCCCGACCGGCAGACACAACCGGGTGGGATGCGTTTGCGGCCAATGGTTACGTCAAGAATTACACGATCAACGAAACGTTAACCGGCACCCAGAGCGGCACGATCAATCTGGACACCCAAGTGCAATACCTCGCCCGTTTGGAAGCGGTATATGGCTCTGGCGCGTCCCTTTATGGGTGGGGACAGGTCATGCAATACCCGATTTTGGTGACGCACAAGGCAGGCAATGCGGACTTTTGCTACCGGGTGAGTTTCATGGGCTATACCTATGCCAGCGATGGGGTGACCACCGTCCCAGTGGCGCAGGAGGATGGGACGGGGCTGCCGACCTACAATGTTTCCTACACATTGGATTTTGACGATGCCTCGACGGTTTCAACCACATACCTCAGCCAAATCCAGTTCCAAGGCACAGCCTTGCCCAGCGCCTATCAGGGCAAGAGTGTGGACGAACTCATTCACAATGCCCCGCAAGTGACTGACACGTTGACGGCTCCCGGCTCCACTGGCCTTGACCTGAGCACGCTTAACAACAGTCCCGAACTCAAGCGGCATCCCCTTTTGGACAAGCTGGCCGCCGACTTGGGGAGCGATCCCATGGCGCTGGCCAACTATGTACTCAATGAAATCGAACTCTGCGACGCGATAGGCTATAACGTCAATGGGCAACTAAGCGAGGCGTCCATCAACCCGTCCGGGGTGAGCCGTGACGCGCTGGCGGTCTATCAGGAAAAGCAAGGCTCCCCGGCAGAGCAATGTGCATTGCTCATTTATCTTTTGCGTCAAAAAGGCATCCAGTGCGGTTACGTCTTCCCGCAGCACAACGGACTGCTGATGTTTGACCAGCAATTAAGCAAGCTCCTGCGGATGCAGATTCGCGGGGCCGCCAGTCCGGTGACATCGTGGAAAAACGGCAGCTACAACGTCCCGGTGTTGATTCCGGTGAATTACCCATGGGTGACGGCTTATATCGGGGGCAAGTGGGTGCATCTCTTCCCGTGGCTCAAGGATACTTCCGTTACCGAGGGGCTTGACCTGTGGACATATATGCCGGATGGCTATCGCACCGGCAGCCAGTTTGTGCAGAAATATCTGCTCAACGATCCGGGGTTGCGCAATGACTCCTACATTCGCAGCCGCACGGATAACGATAACCTCGGCACCCTCTTTGAGCTTTTTGTGCAGAAAAATCTCGAAGTCAAAGGGCTCTCCCTCGACCAGATGGGGATGAAGATCTACGACCGGCGCAACTACTACACGCGCTGGGAGGATTTCCCCCGCCCATGGGCGACCCCGAGCATCTCCAACAGCAATCTGGCGCAAAGCCTGACCGAAAGCCAGAACCCGCAACTGGCCTCCACACTGCATGACATCTTCGATACCGTTTCGATTCAGGTCATCAGCGACCGCAACCACAACAAACAAGCCGATGCGGGAGAACCCGTGCTGGATGTGGGCACGCTCCGGTTGGCCGATCTCCATGGTCGCCGCTTGCTGCTGTACCATCAGGTCATCCAGAACACCACTCCCACGCAATACAAGCTTGTCTTGTCCCTCGAACCGTATGACGCGCTCGATACCAGCACCACCTCGTACACGTTCGCGGGCGGATCGACCTTTGACGGGGTCTCCTCTCCCGCCCCAGCCAGCGACTGGCTGCGCCACCGTCAGTCGATCAATACCATTCTCTACACCACGGGCGATCCGAACACCAATGACAACATGCTTCTCTACAACGTCACGATGACCCGGCACAAGCAAGCGCAGTCGCTGGACGCAGGCGTGAACGGTTGGGACGTTTTTCTCGGGATAAACGAGGTGACAACGATTGCCGATACCCGTTCCCTTCAGAAGGGCGACATGGCGGCCTTCTGCACGAACTACGGACGGGTGAGCGAGCGGATGCAGCAATATCAGGCCGAGAAATACTGGCGTTATCAACGGACGCTTTCGTCGAGTTCGACGGCGGCAGCCGACCCGGAACAATCGACGGGACAGATTTTGCACCTGATGGGGCAGACCTACTTTTACAAGATTTCGCAGTTTGACCAGACCCTCGAAAACCTCGCCAAAGTGCGTTCCGTTTCGCAGTTGGCCTACGGGTTGGCCAAGTTCAGCCCACAGCGCGATAGCAATGACGCGCCCGTTCTCGTCACCTCCACCATTAGCGGGACGACGTATCAGGACTTGGACATGCGTTATCCCAAGGTCGACATGTTCAACCAACGCACCGTCTGGGTCGGCAATGCTACCTCGCACCTGGAAGCGGGCGGCAGCGGACAAATGGCGGCTTATGATGCGTCCCAACTTGGCGTGGCCAACGGTTCGGCGGAAGAGCATCAGGTGATCAACCAATTCTTCTCCGGTTCGGCAGCCATCTCCACCGTTCGCCTGCTCGACATTGCACAGGGTTGGACGGAAGCCACTCAAACGGCAGCCCATCCGGGCGTTGGGCCGATTGTACTGAGCGCCGCAAACTATGTGAGCCAAGGCAACGTCAATTACACCGCCCCGCTCAATAGCAGCACCACGAGCACGGCGACACACCCCTTGTCGTATTGGGCGACCAAGGCTGGCCTGTGGAGTGAGGTGACCGATGCCTTCGCTTCAACCAACAAGCTGGCCGCAATGACGACCATCATCATCACACCGGGGCCGGTCAAGGCTTCAGCGCAGCAGGGCAAACCGTTTTATGGAATGGGAGCCATGCTGATGGCTCCCGGTACAACCGGAGCGTTTATCTCCGATAACGTCGCTGTCACCAACGGCGGTTCCGGGGGATCGGTCGCATACTCCACCCCTTCGTTTGCCCTGCCACAGAGCTTTGTCTACAACGTCACCTTGGCACCCACTTACGATGGGGGATTCAGCGTATTCAATAGCTCGCAGTTCTCGTTGGGCTCGCCGTCCTATACGCCGAGCCTGTCTTTGGGCAATTACGCTTCCTTCAATTCGGGGATTTCGAGCAGTTCGCTCTACACGTCGCCGGATATTATTAGCAGCCTCACTTCGTGGAGCGGCTACACCTCCGTTTCCACTCCCATTTCCTACAGTAACACCGGTTCCGCCACGGCGGCAGCCTTGGGCAGCATGTATACCTTGGGAAACATCGGCAACGTGTCATCCTATGCCCAGATGTCGCCCACCTCGGTGACTTCCCAAGGCTATAGTTTGGGAGGCATCACGCAGGCGATTGCCGATCCGGTGAATGCGATTACGGGCGAGTTTTACATTGATGCCCTCGATCTCAAGCTGGCGGGACCGATGCCTCTGGAAATCCGCCGCACCTACGGCTCCCTCAACCAGGCCGACAATACCTTCGGATATGGCTGGCGCATGAGTTATTTCCCGTACCTGATGCTTTCCACGGCCACCGACAGCGTGACAACTTCCTCCGTCATCTATGCCGCCGAGATGGATGGTTCTGTCATCGCCTACCAGCACCAGACCTCACCCAATACCCGTTGGATTCCCACGACCACTTACAACCCCGCCTTGGCCAACGTGACCAATGGAACCGTTGGCAGTGCGTCCAATGTGTTCAACAACCGTATCGACCTCTCGACGGTCAATGGCGATACGATCTACACCTTGACAGGGGCGGATGGCAGCGTTCGCACCTTTAAGATGACCACCTTTTCTCCGGCCATCGCCGGAGCCGTGGAACGGATTCGCCCGTATCTCCAGTCGTGGCGGGATGCCAGCGGCAACAGCTATGCCTTTGCTTATGGCACCGATACCGCTTCAACGAACTATGGTCAGGTAGCCCGGATCGCGTCGAGTAACGGGAACTTCCTCGGTTTCAATTATGACACCAACGGGCGCATTACCGAAGCCTATACGGGCGATGGTCGCCGTCTCACCTACCAGTACGATACGCATGGGGATTTGACGCGGGTCACCCTGCCGGATGCTTCCAACATCCTCTACACGTACAAGCATCTTTCCACCACGACCAACAGCGTCACGACGACCTATTCCACCCACCTGATCACGCAGGAGACCAAGCCCGATGGGCGCATTCTCCAGAATGTCTACGAACCGGACAACAATTACGCCAGCCGTCGTGTCAAGGTGCAGATGGCTTCGGTGGAAACCAATTCGAGCCTAATCGCCAATGCGACGTTCTCCTATACGGTGACCGCGACCAACTCGGCAGACAATACCATCACCGGGTACACCAACATTACCGATGTGAACGGCAAGCTGACGACCTACACCTATTCGGGCAGTCAGATCACCGGTATTCGGGATCAGTTGGGACAGGTCATTTCCCAAACGTGGCACACATCGACGGCCTCCGGTGGATTCCCCCGCAGTCTGGCCAGCATTACCGACAAGCGCGGCTTGAACACCTCCTACAAGTATGACACCACCGGCAATCTCACCCAGTTGACGCAAACGGGTAATCTCACCGGGGGAGCCAGTTCCAGCGAGACGGCGACCACCACCATTTCCTACTACACGGCGACCGTCACCTTGCCGGTTTCCGGCGTGCAGATGGTGGCCAACGCCCTTGCCACCGTCACGGACTCCTTGGGCAATGGCGTGGCCTATCGTTATGACGATTCCGCGCATCCGCTCCTGCCGACGACCATCTCGAAAGTGTCCCCGTCCGGCACGGTCTCCAGCACGGTACGGCAATACACCAATGTGACCGGTGCTTCGTCCAACGCCTATGGTCTGCTTCAGCGGGAAACCGCCGCCTCAGGCACCAACGACAAGGCCATCACCGCCTTCACCTGGAATAGCAGCGGGTTTCTGACTTCCAAGACGGAGTACACCAACACCAGCGATCCGAACGTCACGACAACCTACAGCTATAATTTGAGAGGCGAACTGGCCTCGCAAACCGACGCCGCCAACCGCACGACCCGCTATGCCTACGACGCTCGCGGCAATCGCGCCGGAGAGGAACGCTATGACGAATGGGGTAATCTCATCAGTTGGAATTACGTCTACTACAATCAGAATGGCGAGCCGGAATGGATACAGGGGCCGCGCTATTCACCGAACGATTACCTCGCCAAGCGGTATGATGGCGCAGGCCGACTCACGCAGGAAATCAAGTGGCTGAGTGGCGTTTCCGCAGATGGCTCATCGCTCATCTCCAGCGGTTACGCGATTACCCGCTATGTCTATGACAGCTTCGGCAATCTCAAGGAAATCGACGATGCCAAAAACAACGCCACGACGATGACCTATGACGACCTCGGTCAAATGTTGAGCCGCGCCGTGCATACCGGTTCCAAGACCGGGCCAGTGCTGGCCACCGAATCGTTCACCTACGAAGCGGGCGGACAGATGGCCACCCACACCAACCCGTATGGCGGCGTGGAAACTCGTCATTACACGTCCACCGGAAAACTCAAAGACGTTACATTTGCGGATGGCACGAAGAAATCTTACCTCTACGATTTGACGGGGCGGGTGGTTCGCGAAACCCTCACCAATAACAGCTATTGGACGACGACCTACGATGACTTCAACCGGACGGTCACACGTCGGTTCTATGATCGCAACGACACGCAGCTTGGAGTGGAAAGCCAGCAGTTCGACCGCCGCGGCAATGTGGTTTCCAAAACCGACCTTGGCAGCAATGTTTTCACGTTCGCCTATGACGGGTTGAACCGGATCAAACGCACGACAGGCCCGGGCGCGTCCGGCAACACCGCGCAACAGACCTCCTTCAACATCTATGATGCGGCGGGCGTCAAGCACATGACCACCAATGCCGCGGGGGAACGCACCACCACCTACCGCGATGCCTTGGGACGGCCTACGCTCGTCTCGGTCTTCAACCGGGACGGCTCTGCCGCCACCCATACGGGTTACTGGTATGCGCCGGATCATAACAGCGTCACCACCACCGTGGGAACCGGCACCAATGCGATCACGACCACCGAGTATTCCGATACGATGGGACGCCCCGTGCGCATCGTCCACAAGGACGGCACCTCCCGCAGCATCGCGTATGACGCCCTAGGCAATAAGATTGGCCAGCAGGATGAACAGGGAGCGTTTTGGACTTACACCTATGATGCGCTAAATCGGTTAGGGGTCACCGTACTGCCCTACAAAGACAGCACCGATGCCGCCGTTATCACCAACACCTACACGATCAGTTCCGGGTTGACGGTGACTCAGGCCATGCCGGGAGGAATCACCTCCAAGACCGTGTACGATAACGCCGAACGCAAAACGCTGGAGCAACTCCTCGGCAATAACAATGCGATCACGCGCACCTATACCTACGCGTATTACACCAGCGGCGACTACAAGGGGTTGCTCCAGACAGTGGCAGACCCCCGGCTCTTCACCACGACGACCTCCTATGACGCATGGTTGCGACCGGTTTCAGCCAGTTCTTCCGGCGGCAGTTCGCCGGAACTCAATCAAAACACGGCTTACGATTACGACAGTCGTGGGATGCTCAAGACCGTCACCCAAAGCTATGCGTTGGCCACCACGGGCCCCGGCACGGTGGTTTCCCGCCACTTCGACGCTTATGGCCAGTTGGATGCGGAAACCGTCTCGCTGACCACGTCCACCAACAGCACCACCTTGAGCCAATGGGCGCAGTCATGGAATAACGCCGGACGGCGCAGTGCCTTGAACTTCGGATTGACCGCCCAAGGCAACGGAGCCGGAAGCCAGTACAATTACGCCTACAACGCGCTGGGGTTATTGACCGCCGTCACCAATTCCGGGCAGACCTACTCCTACGCTTATGCGGACAACGGCCTGCTGCAAACCCGCACCGCGCCGTGGCTGACGACGACAATCACCCAGCGGGATGACCAAGGCCGAGCCCGTGGCCGGAAAGTCACCCAGAACGGAGTGACTTTGCTGACGGAAGGCATGAGTTATCGTAGCGATTCACGGCTCGATACCTACACGTGCAGCGGCCCGATGGTGAATGCCGAAAGCCGTACCTACACCTACGACGCTCGCGGACGCTTGCTGCACGAACCTTACCTGTTGAGCAATTCCACGCCGCTGGCTTACCTGCCGAACGGCCAACAGACTGCGGTCTATGGCTTTGATCAAACCACCAATAGCAATCCCTTGGGGGGCTTGGGCGTGCGTACGCAACAATACGTCAGCAGCTATGCCGCGTATTTCGTCACGTCGCAAAACGACTTCAAGCAGCCCACGGCGGATTTGTCGGTGATCGGAGGCTCCGCCACCATCGGTTTCGGCTACGACTCCGTTGGTCAAGTCAGCACCCGCACGTTGACCGGCATCCTCGCGCAGAACTTCACTTGGAATGCGCAAGGTCGCCTCGTCAAAATCTCACAGCGCAATAGCGGCTCAAACGATTTCGACTCCACGACCGTCTATGACGGGTTGGGACGACGGTTGCAGACCGTTTGGCAGCCGATGAATAACGGCGTCAATAACGGAGCCTCCAGTTCGTTGACCTACTTCTACGATCCACTCTTCGAGTTCCTCGAATTGGGCGTCAATAACGGTTCCCGCGCATGGAAAGTCTGCGGCCCCGACACCAATGGCGTCTATGGTGGCCAGAACGGTTGCGGCGGCATCGACGCCGTTATTTCAGAATCCACCGGAGGCACCAATGCCCAAATCCACAACTTCTTTGGGGATTCACTGGGCAATGCCACCAGCGTCACCCCGTCTGGAACCAGTCGCTGGGCAACACTCCTTGGCGGCTACGGAGCCATGCCCGGCACGAACCTGCCCTACAGTCTCGTGCCGATTCCCGTTTGGCGCGGGCATTATCGCGACTGGTCGGGCTTCATCCACATGGGCGACCGCTATTACGACCTCGCCAGTGGCCGCTTCCTCTCCCCCGATCCGATGGGGCATGCAGGCAGCCTGAGCCTCTACGACTACTGCAACGGCGATCCCGTCAACCAGCACGACCCAGACGGTCGCTTTGGCAAGAGCCTCCAGACCTCGTTCCGTAGCTTTGTCCAGAACGAGTACGGCTACACCATCACCGACCGCAGCGAACAGCGCGTGACCGGCTCCATGCTCAATGCCGTCACCTTCGGGCTGGCCAATAGCATTGCCACCTCGTTTGGCACAACCGACATCTACGGAGATTACGTTGATCCCATCTCACGAAAAGAAGCACGTGCTGACCTGACCCTACAGGCCGTCATGTCCGTCATTCCCACAAGCCGGATTTCGTCGGGTGCCTCGGAGCTAGCGATCCGCTCCGCGTCCTCCCTTGCAAGGTTGGAGACGCGGATGGCCTCTGCGGAGGTTGCTCGACTCAATTATATTTCGACTTCAGGGGCAATCATCGAAGGCGAAGCCGGGAGAACCACGACGATCTTGGGAAGCTATACTAGAGATATGCAAGCTATTGTCACTGAGATGGGTAACATAAAATCGCTTAACTTCGGCGCCAAGCCGGGAGGCTTCAATGTGCTCAATGTTCCCGACAAGCTCTATAAAACACCTGCACAGTTTTGGAGAGAGTACAATCTTCCTTGGCTCAAGGCAGCCGTGCAACGGAACGACAAGATACTCTTCGCCACGAAACCAGCGATTAAGGAAGGATCGTTGATACGTTTCAACAGCTCCACTCAAAAATACGAATTGAGCGGATTTGGAAAAGAATATTACTATCTCCGGAAAAATGGGATGGCGTCTCAGTTGGAAAATTGATAAGGCAAAAACAATGATACTCAGGAACTTCGAGCACCTCGTCAAAGACTCGTTCGGACATTTATGCACAGAATTTGGCTTGCAGTTGCAGAAAGTCACGGACGATGAAATAGCTCTTTATGGTAAGGGTTTTGCTTTACTAGCTCAAATGGCCCCCGACGGCTTCTCTATGAAGTATATCAACTTCAGAAACTTGAATACGGAGGAGTTGGATATTGGTGGCTATTTGTTAAGAACAGGAAAATTAGTGAAGCCGCGCCAAATAGAATTCGGAGCGGATTATGCCGCAGATGCAAAGAGGGGCCTTGTTTTGTTCGCGGAGAGTTTAGGGAGAAACGGGCGCGACATCTTGAGTGGAGAGACGTCTTGGATGAAACAGGTGGCGGGGCTTTTCATGGGCGTATCTGAGATAAGAGCCAAAAAAATACGACAAGTTTTGCCAGAACGGACAATTGCATTGACGAGACCAATCCCTTTCGCAGAAAAGCAATTGCGAGATCCAGAAGAGGGACAGAGCATAACCGGTCCTTAGATATCGTCACAGAGGTAAGGTTGCTCAATGGAACGATTCTGCGAAGCCGCCGCGCAATTCGAACTTTGAGGTTGCGTGAAGATCGTAGGTAGATAGTCGAGACCTTGAACGATTTCTGATGGAAGGAAGGCAACACTGATTGCACGGCTTCGAGCACCGCCTCGGGAGATACTTTACGGAACGTGCCGCGATCCGAGCGCGGCTTGCTGTTCATCTCGGTAATGCCGTTCTTTTGATAGCGACTCCACCACGTCTGGATGGTCCTCCAGGTAAAGAAGTGGGTGTAGCCGTACTCATCCACAAACGGGAGAGTGGCTACATGACGGATACGAGCGATACGCGAGGAGCCGGGAGCGGTTTCAATTGCACCGAGCACCCGCATTTTCAAATAGGGGGTAAGACGTTTCATGGAGCCGGAGAGTACGGCTCTAACAATGGCGACAGAAACCCCAAGGAACTGTTGTCGCTCCTTTTCGCTCCAAAAATAGAAAACCCCTACGATGAGAAATGGGCACAATCAGCCCGACAAGAAAAACGAACGCTGATAATAAATGCTGACCCAAGATTCAGTAAAATATTGAGACCTAATTATCCTCTGATAGAAATACAACCCAAAGGGCTACCCGGACAATCATCGACAACTCCTTTACTTGACGTTGATCTTCATTGATATGAAAACACCTCCATCAGATACGCTCCATAGGTTGCTATTTGTCCTGCATAGGGGATTTTCCGATGTTCGGTATTTGGCAAAAGATGGTAAGACAACGCAGGCCTATGACCTCGCCGATACTTTGGAGAATATTCCCGGTTATATGGTGAACTGGGAGGAGTGTTATTTCGAACAAATTGTAAAGCAGCTAGAGAATTACGAGGCCAAATATAAGCAGTTCAGCTTTCAACCTTATGCAAAATATCTTACCAGTGAGTTTCCTCCAGAAAGTTTCTAATAATTTTAGAAGAAAGAATTTAAAATAGTTTTCTGATGCCATCCCCGGCATTGGTGCGCTCAAAAGCGCGTATGAGTTTGGCACAGGACGCGACGCTTTCACTGGAGAAGAACTCAGTCCTACACAGGCGGCTATCGGACTGGTGACCTCCGCCGCCTTTGTTCCAGAGTTCAGAGGTGCAAGTTCGCTCACCTCTCTGGCACGTGCTGAAACTTCCGTGGCTTCGCGTTCGTTTGCCAGCATCTCACGCCTCGAAACAAGGATGGCATCTGCGGAATTCAATCTCGCGGCCAAGGAACTAAGGCTCCCTGCGACTAATCCAGCGATCGCAGGCAGTACTACACTAGGTTATACGAAGCCTAATGGGAGTGTGTATTTACAACCGGGTCTACCCCGCTCCGTACAGGCATCAACCTTGCGACACGAATCAGTACACTCGTTCTTCTCTCCACGAGGTAGCGGATCAGTAGCGACTTTCCGGCAGAATATTGGTCAGTGGGGTTACGATAATTCGCAATTACTACGATTCACGGAAGAAGCAATAGCCGAAACATATGGCAGTCGAAGTTTGCTTCAAGGATTGCGTCATCCAGTTGTCAACGGATGTAATATAAGCGTGGGTGGGGTATTGTTGGAAGGTGGCGTTGCGGGTGCTGGAGTTTTTGGCGCAGGGTATATTGGATACCAATTGGGAGAAGGAAACCGATGAGATCAATTAGCAAAGAAGATGCACTGAGAATTGCGCGAGATGAATGCGTTCGATGCGGCTGGCCTTGGAATAATCAGACTAAGGTGAGGTGGGGGATTTTAAGTTTTACTGTTTGGGGAGGAGGCCAGAAAGGCGGTAATTTATTCATGAAAATCCGCAAGAAAGACGGAGCTATTCTGCAATCAAGTATGACATCTCGATAAAAAGAAACGCCCGTCAACGAGCGGGCCCCAGATGGCGGGTTCGGCAAGAGCCTCCAGACCTCGTTCCGTAGCTTCGTCCAGAACGAGTACGGCTACACCATCACCGACCGTAGCGAGCAGCGCCTTACCGGCTCCATGCTCAACGCCGCCACTTTTGGTCTAGCCAATAGCATCGCCACTTCGTTTGGCACAACGGACATCTACGGCGATTACGTTGACCCCATCACTCGCAAGGAATCCCGCGCCGATCTGACCTTGCAGGCCGTCATGTCGGTCATTCCGATTGGCCGGGTTACTACTAGTAACGATAACCGTCCAATTTCACATTCATGCCTTGTTTTTCGGTAATTGGCTCAACAGATTCACGGACTATTTCGACAGCAAGCGGACGCTCTTGGAACTTGGCCATTGCTTCAAAAGCCAGCTTTTTGTCGGTAATGAAGACTGTCTGGGTATAGCTGAACCGGGAATTGCTCACATAAGCCTGTTTGAGATTGGCCGCAGCATATCCCTCCTCTCCCAAAACGAGAATACCGTGATCGACGGTCTTGCCTTGAGCGGTATGCGAAGTCGTTGCATATCCATGCGTGAATTGACGAAAGTGCGCCGGAATTTCACGACCATCCACCAGCACAATCGAGCCATCCTCCTTCAATTCCTTGACCGTCACAATATCGCCCGTCTTCAACCGGCTTGCAGCGAAGTTGGCCCGCACCAGAAGTTTTTCACCGGGAGCCACCGCAAGCATGCGGGGCAACCCAACGTCAAAGCCCTTACGCTCCCGTGGATCAAATGCCAACCGTGAACCGTCCTGTCGCTCCAAGATAAGACCTTCCCCGCCTTTGGAGACAACCGAGACCATTTCATGTTTGCTCTGACCTCCACTATCCCTGTGAAATGTCAGCATGTCGCCCTCCTGATAATTTTCCACCTGTGATTTTTCGGTAGGAGTCCATTGCAGCGATTGGACAGCTTTATACAGCCTTTCCCCAGTTCCCAACGCCCCACTTTCCTTCAACCGCTCCCGCACCACAGCCGTGAACGCATTAACCTCTGACCAAACCGGAGACACCGCCAGGCACGATTGTCCAGAGGCGATTTTTTCGACATAGCGCGTTGCTGCCTCGTTCAGCAGTTTATCCCAATCCTTTTCCTGCTGTATTCCCCCGAGTTGATCCAGTTTTGCAAAAGACGAGTACGGCAGCCCATCGGCCAGATATTTCACTACCTGCTTGTACTCCTCATCTTTTTGCCGATGAATTTCCTGCAATCGCACCGTCTCCACATCAGCATATTTCTGGAGGGCTCGCAGGGCATCCCCCGCTTCCACCGAGTGATGCTGCTTGACGTCACCGACCAGCAGCAGACGGCAGTTGTGCCTTTCCCCCACGCGGCAAAGTCCAGCCATCTGGTGCATCGACAGCAGCCCTGCTTCATCGACAATAATGGTTCGATTCGCCACCTGCATTTGCAGGCGTTCGTTGACCAACAGTTGCTGCACGGTTTCAGACTGAATACCAAGCCTCTCTTTCAGTTCAAGCGTCGCGCCAGATGACGGCGCACAGGAAAATGTCAGCCCACCCGCATTGTGGATGCCCCGCACAATGGCTGACAGCGTAGTGGTTTTACCAGCTCCGGCATCACCAACCAGCACAACGAGGCGGTCACGCGACGCAAGCAAGGTCTCAGCGGCATGATTCTGCTCCGCGCTCAGGAATGCACTGGCCGCATAATCTCCCATCTCCCGGTAGCAACCTTTCCCTTCCCGGCTCCAGTCGATACACGACTTTTCCAGCGCCACCATCTCGGGAGTTGTAATGAAATTCCCACGTTGTAATAAGTCGCCCGCCTTCACTCGTTGCGTTATTTCGCGTTTTAATTCAGCGAGCGTCAAGTCGCCCCGGCTTACAATCAAGGCTTCCCGCAACAGAATACGCTCATCCACCACCGACAACCGATCAAACAGATGTGCCTGAGCCAATGCCATCGTATGAGACGGCGTTACAGCCAAGGAGCGTCCAACCGTCGGTTGCGCCGCCGCAATGATTGGCTGGATTTTGTGGAGATAATCAGCAGCTTCCTTCAGCCAAGAGGCTTTTAGCTCTTCCGGCGTTCGATGCACCTTATCCGCACGGGTTTTAACGGCGATACTCTGGAGTTCATCTTGACTGTGGGCATTCCTGATACTGGCCACACGCTCAATCTCTTCCCGGCGCTTGCTGAAATCTTTCCTCAAATCGGCGGGGAACCCCTTGATATTGAATCCAATGAACCGGGCTTTCTCAATCTGGTAGCCACCCACCTTCATCTTTTCAGCCAGTTTGTTATAACTGACCTCCCGAAGGTAACTCTGATACTTGAAATAGCCGTTCGGCTGAACCGCTTTCCAGCGGTTTTCCACCGAGTCAAATGTCACATTAATAATGCACACATGCGTGTGCAACTGTGGATCAAGGGCGCGACTGCTATCGTGAGTGACAACCGCCGCCACCATATTGCCAGTAACCCGATCTTCCATCGCCGCCCCTAACCGGACACGGGTTCCGGTCATCGCCTCGATTTCTTCCAGCGTTTCCCGTACTGACTCCTGCCACCATCCGGCGATGCGGGTATCACCACCTAACAGATAGGCAATGGAAACATCCTTCGGTGCGGAGATTTGTCCGAAATAGCAGATACGACGGTTCTCACCCTTGTCCCGCAACATGAGACTCTCATCAGTGAACGGATCATGGCCGGAACAAAGTCGGGCAAAATGATCCTCGTGAACTTGACCAGACAACCCCAGCCTGGCCGCCCCATAGCCATACCAGACCATCTCTATCTGGCCACTCTCTGTCAGATAATCCCGCTTCGCCATGTGACTGGAAAAATAACTCAGGGCACCGTCTTTGCGGCAACAGGGTTTATCGAAGCGAACCATGCCTCAATTAACAACAAGCAAGATGATTTGTCTCATACTACTTAGTAGCGAATTCTCCATATTTCGCTACTTCGTAATATAGAACCACATAATCTACGTAAACGAAATAGATCTGGAGATTTTAATTCATGTTGCTCTGTTGAAACGATTTTGAATAGGTATGAGGAAGCTAACGATTGAAGGCGTAGGCCAGGACTTTGAAGGCGGCTTCCTTGAGGAGTGCCCGAGGGTTACGAGAGTTGAGAGTGGAGCCGGTGGTGCGTTTGAGTCCACTGATGTAGGTTTCGACTTTCCAGCGAAGCCCGTAGTGATGTCGTTTAAGAAACTGCCCGGACATTTGGGCTCTATATTCGCCGCGCCGAGTGCCATCGGCGGCGCATCGGGCGGGTTTGATGACGGTGTTGCCAATGCCAAGGTCTTCTCGGCAGACTCCGTGAATCCATTCGGCATCGTAACCGGCATCGGCGTAAAGCAGAGGCGGCTTGGTTTGGGCAAAGGAGCGCTCCAGAAGTTTCCAGGCTTGGGTCTTGTCATTACTCGGCCCCCCCCCACGCCATCACCGCCACCGATACTTTCACCCATTTCTTGCGCTGCCTGCCGCTACGACTGATAAAGTGGGCACTGGCCGTGCTGGTTTCCATCCTCCAGAGACTGGCGGAATAATGGCCACTTCGTCGCCGGGTTTAAATATCTCATCATCCCGCACAAACTCCCCATTCCGCGCGAGTCGAAGTTGCGGGCGGAGTTGGGCCAACTCCGGATAGACAGATAATAACGTGCTCCACAGCTCGTTTTGG
Source organism: Verrucomicrobium sp. (assembly GCA_017849585.1). Taxonomy (GTDB): domain Bacteria; phylum Verrucomicrobiota; class Verrucomicrobiia; order Methylacidiphilales; family UBA1321; genus UBA1321. Next base: position 19,036 of record JAFIGT010000028.1, on the reverse strand, counting down.
ACAAAGGAGTGGAAGCAGGGAATCTGGGTTTCCGACGCTTTTACAGCTTGACGTGCTGTACTGAAAAACAAGACTCGTAGCGTCGTGATCGAGCCTTCTGGTTGGTCTGAATGGGAATGGTGGAGCATTTATCCTCCGATCGCCGTCATCGGACGCCAAGGTGTGTAACAATCGGAGAATTCATGGTTCTCTGGTTTATTGGCAATAGCAGTACGAAGAAGTGTTTCGGAATCGGTTGCACCCAAGCGTAGCGGCGTAAGAAGATCAATTTCACCATGGCGTCCGAGGCAGGGGCGCAGTTTGCCGTCAACTGTCAGCCGGAGCTTGTTGCAGCTTTCGCAGAAGTGGGGATTGGTTAGTGCTCCGATAAAGCCAAGTTTAGCTCCCGAGGGCTGAAATTCATAATAGCGGGCTGGCCCGTGACCCGGTTGATACCCAGGAAGAGAGAGTAGATTGCCGTGCAGCTGAATATGTCGCATGATTTCTCCGATTGAGAGAAAATTGGATTCATTCAAGGCGTCAGTACGTGACAGAGGCATCAGCTCGATAAACCGCAGGGGCATGCCCCCTTTCGCCGCAAAATCGATCAAGGGGAGTATGTCTTCCTCGTTCACTCCGCGCATGAGCACGCAATTCAGTTTGATCACTTCAAAGCCGACGGAAAGTGCCGCTTCGATACCTTCCAAAGCTTGATTTAGATCGCCGCCTGTAATGGTGCGATAGCGCGTTGCATCGAGGGTATCCAGACTGACGTTGATAGAGCGCACTCCCGCTTGTTTGAGATCTTCGGCTAATGCGGATAAACGAGTGCCATTGGTGGAAATTCCAAGAGTCTGTACTCCCGGCAATTCCCAGAGGCCTTTGGCAATATCAACAATATCGTGGCGGAGGAGTGGTTCTCCACCTGTGAGTCGGAATTTACGGAAACCCAATGTCGTGGCGCTATGGGCGATCTGGACAATTTCGTTTGCTGTCATGTGATCGGAACGCTGTGCCCAACCTTTGTATCTTTCAGGCATGCAATAGAGGCAGCGTTCGTTGCAGCGGTCGGTAACGGAGATGCGCAAATAATCAATAATCCGGCCCAAAGCATCCATAATAGAGAACAACTACTCTTATCTTACGTTCTCATCAAAGGCTAAAGGTTTAAAAAACGTGAAAACATTCTAAATCCTTGATCCAGGTCAAGGTCGTGATACAGTTTGTGTCCTATAAGTCGTTGGTGACCATTATACCGTCAATGGGAGGTGAGGCTTGTTCCAGACACTGAATCTTAAAGCGGTTCTTGTTGCAACTGTGGTGACCTTGGGGCTCATTGCATCCGTGATTGTGGGATCGCGGAATTTACAAAACTTCGACGGGGCGCTCATCGCCTATCTTTTTGGAACGATCTTTGCCTGCTTCGGCATCGCCTATCGGTATGTGGTCTGGCTCCAGCGCCCGCCCACATGGCGCTACTGGGTGCGGGGCTGGCAATTGTTTTTCAGCAGGAAAATGTTCGTTTACGGGTGGGAACTGGCGAAGCATTTCTTCAACGATTTCGTCTGCCAGAAGTTCATCTATCACCGCGGCACTAAACGCTGGATCGCGCATCTTTCGCTCGTAGTGGGTTGTATGATAGCCTTTGCGGTGACGATTCCTCTGACGTTTGGCTGGATTCATTTCGGGTTGAAGCAAGGCACGATCGATACTTACGAAGCCTATTTCTGGGGTTTCAAGACGATGGAGTTTCCGCTGCATACGTGGATCGCCTTTAATATGTTCCATATTCTCAACTGGTGCTCCGTGCTGGTGATCATTGGCGTCACTTTCATGATGCGTCGGCGATTGACAGACGCGGGGCAAATTGCGATCCAAACGTTTGAGGGTGACTGGCTCCCTTTGATCCTGCTGCTGGCTATTTCAGTCACGGGTTTGGGACTAACGTGGGATTACGAATTCATGCAGGGGAAGGCGCATCAATTCATGGCCATCTCACATGCAATCAGTGTGATCCTTTTTTTGATCTGGTTGCCCTTCGGCAAGTTTTTCCATCTCTTTCAACGCCCGGCACAACTCGGCGTGGCGATCTACCGCAAGGAAGGGGAAATTGGCGAACAGGCGATTTGCCCTCATACCGAACAGCCCTTCGCATCGAAACTGCACATCAACGATTTGAAGGAAGTCACCAAGAAGCTTGGATTCAATTACGATCTCAAGGACGGGACATCGCATCTTGATTTAAGCCCGCAAGGGAAACGCGCTGCTTTGGCCAAGGCCCATTTGGCCGCGCGCAAAAAGTCAGGTTCCTACTTCGGTTGATTCACAAAGGAAAATCATGGCAAAACTTCCCGTATCCCCTGAGCGTCTGATCGAACAATTCGGGCCGCATAAAAACTATCCGTCACCCGAAGGTTACGCCGGACGTGATGAACCGGATAAAGTGGTAAAAACCCATTGCTGCTTCTGCGGCATGCAATGCGGCATTCAGCTTTTGGTGAAGAACAACCAGATTGTTGGTTTTGAGCCGTGGGAAGAATTCCCCTTCAATCAAGGGCGGCTCTGCCCCAAGGGTGTACAGCGTTATCTGCAAAATAATCACCCGGACCGCCTGCTCCATCCGCTGGAGCGCGTTGAGGGTGAGGGTTTTCGTCCTGTGGCTTGGGACAAGGCGATGGATCGAACTGCCTCAGAAATTCGGCGTATCCAGCAGAAGTATGGCCCCCACAGTTTCGCCATGCTTTCCGGTGTTTCGCTGACAAATGAAAAATCGTACCTCGTCGGGAAATTTGCGCGCGTGGCCTTGAAGACAAAGAACCTCGATTACAACGGACGTCTTTGTATGGTGAGTGCTGGAGCGGGGAACAAGAAAGCTTTCGGACTCGACCGTGCGTCCAATAATTTCACCGACCTCGTTCACGCCGAGGTGATCATCATTTGCGGGACAAACGTGAGCGAGACGTTTCCGACTCTTACGCATTGGATTTGGCAGGCGCGCGATAATGGAGCGAAGTTGATCGTTGTCGATCCGCGACTCACGCCGATTGCTCGTACGGCGGACCTGCATCTCCCGATTCGACCGGGGCGCGATTCCGCTTTGTACGGCGCAATCCTGCATCAATTGGTGGAGAACGATTGGCTTGATCACGAATTCATCGATAACTGCACGAGCGGCTTTGATAAATCCATCGAAGCGATCAAAGGCTATGATCTCGACTGGGCAGAGCGCACAACAGGTATCGAGAAGGAAAAGATTCGACTCGCAGCGGAGATGTGGGGCAAGGCAAAGACAAGTTTCTTGCTGCATGCGCGCGGTATTGAACATCAATCCAAGGGTGTTGAAAACGTCAGTGCGTGTATCAATCTCGTTCTCGCAACAGGCCGCATCGGCAAACCGTACTGCGGTTATGCCACGATCACTGGGCAAGGGAATGGTCAGGGCGGACGCGAGCACGGACACAAATGCGATCAACTTCCCGGCAATCGCGATATCGAGAACATGGAGCATCGCCAGTATATCAGCCAGGTCTGGGATGTTCCCGAGCCCGAAATACCGCGCAAGGGACTGACCGCCTATGAAATTCTGGAAGCGATTCATCGCGGTGAGATCAAGGGGCTGCTCTCCATTTGCTTTAACCCACTCGTCTCGCTGCCCAATAGCAACATGGTGCGTGAGGCGCTGGAGAAGTTGGAGTTTTACGCCTGCATCGATTTCTTTCTGAACGAGACAGCGCGGCACGCGGATATTGTTCTTGCCGGATCGTTGCATGAAGAGGAGGACGGCACAGTCACGACCGCCGAGGGACGAGTTGTTCGTATTCGCGAATGCATTACGCCACCGGGCGAAGCGAAAACCGATACCAGTATTCTTCTCGAACTGGCCAAGCGTCTGGGAGAAGAAAAGCGGTTCACGTATCCAGACAATGAGGCAATTTTCAACGAGCTGCGCGTGGCGTCAAAGGGCGGCACCGCCGATTACTTTGGGATCACTTACGAGAAGATCGAAAAGAACATGGGCGTCTTCTGGCCTTGTCCTTCGCTGGATCACCCCGGAACGCCGCGCTTATGGGAAGATAGGCAGTTCAAGACGGATGATAAAAAAGCTCATTTTCAGCCAGTAGCCTATCGCGAACCGGGTGAAATCACTGATGCTGAATATCCCATCATTCTCACCACGGGCCGAGTTGTTTCGCAATATTTGAGTGGCACACAAACACGTCGCATTGGAAAGCTGGTGGATCAATACCCGGAGCCGCTGCTCGAAATTCATCCCAATCTGGCAGCGAAGTACAATATCCGTGATCGTGATCTCGTTCGTGTCGTCACGCGTCGCGGCGCGGCTGAATTCCCGGCACAGCTGGTCGAAACGATTCGTGAGGATACTATTTTCATTCCCTACCACTGGCCGGGGCGTAAATCGGCCAATCAACTCACTTCTGGCCATCTCGATCCTATCTCCAAAATCCCCGAGTTCAAAGTCTGCGCCGCTCGACTGGAACCAGTCGGACGCCAAGCGCCTCCCGCCTCTCAAATCGACGCCTACGCCAGCGCATGAACAACACGCAATTCAAGACGGATCAGGAATTCTTCATGGACCCGCAGCGGTGCATCGGATGCCATGCGTGCGAAATGGCTTGCGCCGAGTGCGAAACGAACGGGCAGACTCCGATGATCAGCGTCGATTACGTCGATCGCTTTACCACGACGCAAACATCGGTGCAGATCTGCATGCACTGCGAAGATCCGGTTTGTGCGAAGGCGTGCCCCGCGGACGCCATCACCAAGGATGAGTTCGGGATTGTTCATAGCGCCAACGTCGCGCGTTGCGTGGCGTGCTCGAATTGTGTGCTGGCCTGTCCCTTTGGCGTGCCGAAAAAAGTGGAGCCGATGCAGCTCATGATGAAGTGCAATATGTGCTACGACCGCACCAGTGCCGGAAAAAAACCGATGTGCGCGACCGTTTGTCCGAGTGGAGCGCTATGGTACGGGAAGCGTGAGGACATTGAAAAGGCGCGACCCAATAGCACTCCGGTGAATTCATTCCAGTTCGGCAAGCAGGCCGTGAAAACCAAGGTAAACATTATGATGCCCAAAGGGAGCACCCAACTGGTGGTCGATTGAATTATGGACAACCAAACATTACCGCCCAAACCCGATTGGGAAACCGATTTCCCGATAGAACGCGTCGAAGCCATTCACGTGTCGCGACGTGAATTCGCAAAATTTCTCTGTCTCGTTTCGGGTGGACTTTGTGCCGGCAGCGGGTGGCTCGCGGTAAAGGACAAACTATTTCCCGCAGCGGAGGTTCAAGGTGAGCATCTCGTGTGCAAGACCAGTGAGGTGCCTTTGGGTGGGACATGGGCTTTTACGCTTCCCGAGACGAAACTTCCCTACATTCTCATTCACTTGGAAACGGATGAGTGGCGTGCCTTTGAACAGAAATGCACCCATTTATCATGTGCCGTATTTTATCAGCCCAAGGAAGGAAAGATCGAGTGCCCTTGTCACAATGGCTGGTTTGATGCACGCACGGGAGCCGTCTTGCAGGGGCCGCCGCCGCGTCCGTTGCCACAATTGAAAGTCGAGGTGCGCGGAGACGAAGTTTACGTCTCGGCTATGCCGAAGGCTCATGCGGGAGAGAAGTCATGAGTGATTTTCGACTGGCGCAAAATCAAGCGCATCCGACGAAGACCAACACCTTGACGCTTGGGATCGTTGTTTTACTCATAGGTATTGTGAGCCTGCAAATCTGGCTTTTGACCGCGAGCTTAAATACGGTTTTGGGCGGCGATACGACTATTGCCTGGCCAACCTTCTACGCTTCGTTGATTTTGTTTTTAGGTGGAGTGGGCTTACTCCGGTTCCTGCCGCAACCGTTGCGAGTACCCGTTGTAGTGGTCAAGGAAGAGGCCTTTTCTCAAGCGGCGCTCGCGTGGCGTACCTTGATCATCAGCTTTGTATCGCTCGCCTTGGCTTTTGCGGTTTGGTTCATGTGGTCGGCCATCGCAGTGAAACTCAACGATAGTGGGTTTCATTTCACCAAGGGACAACTTTTTTGGCTCACAGCCACACCGGTCATTTTGGGATCAGTGCTGCGCATTCCCTATGGCCTGATTGTCTCGCGATTTGGCAGTCGCCGGAGTTACGCCTTTGTCACGCTGATCATGATTATTCCGTGCATGGGTACTGGAATGGCCGTGCAAGATCCTAAAACCTCATATTGGGTGCTTCTCTTCTGGTCGGCGGCAACAGGTATCGCGGGAGCAAATTTCGCGACATCAATGGCTACTGTTACATTGTGGTTTCCCAAGAAAATGCAAGGTACTGCGCTTGGAATTAATGGTTTGGGAAATCTGGGAGTGACACTCGCGCAATTCACGATCCCGGTTGTTATCGGGTTTGCTGTGTATGGGGCTCTGAGCGGACCGCCGTTAGTGATGACATTGAAGTCCGGCGCAACGAAATCGGTCTATCTCCAGAACGCCGCCTTTATCTGGATTCCCCTCATTCTGTTTTGCTCAGCCGCAATTTGGTTCGGAACGAAGGATTTTCCGATGGAGCCCAAGACGCTTGCCTCGCAGTTGAACGTCGGCCGAGACAAACATACGTGGGTGCTTTCCTATCTCTATTTTCTCACCTTTGGTTGTTTCGTGGCGATGGGGGCCTCGCTGCCCTTGATCATCAAGGAGGTCTTTATCAAAGCACCCGGTGGAGCCCCAAGTCCGTTGGCTTACGCCCCGTGGGCTCCCTTGATCGCCACCATCATGCGTCCGATTGGCGGATGGGCAGCGGACAAGCTCGGCGCGGGACGAATCACGGCAATTGCCATCGGAGTGATGGCTTTGGGAGGTTTTAGCTTGTCCCAATTCTTGCGTCCAACTGATTTTCTGATGTTCTTTGCTGTGATTATGGTCATCTGCGCAGCAGCGGGATTAGGGAACGGCAGCGTTTTCAAAATCATCCCAACAGTCAATCCCAAGGACGCCGGAGCGGTGATAGGAATTGTCAGTTGTCTTGGTGCGTTTGGAGGTTTTTTCCCACCGCTTTTGCTAGGCTGGTGCTTGGAGCATTTGGGTACACCGGCATGGGCTTATATGATTATGGCTCTATTCGCATTGTCGTGCTTTGCGCTTAATTGGTGGTTTTATTGGCGCAAAACTTCTATAACGCATTGTTAATGTTATGATTATAGTTCGACACCTTTACGTCTCATCAGGTCATAATTTTTTTGGCCACCATGACAAACCTCCCGGTGAAAATATATTGATGGAAGTCGATCAAATTGAGTGTATCGCAGGAAAAGGAATACGAGGAGATCGCTTTTTTGAGTTCAAGGAAAATTACAAGGGACAAATCACCTTTTTTTCCACCGAAGTATTTCAAGATCTTTGTCTTGAATTAGGCGTCAGTGGTATAGAAGCAGGAGTAACACGCCGTAACGTGATCACCTCAGGAACCGATTTAAACAATCTCATTGGGCAGATATTTGAAATACAAGGAGTGCAGTTTCAGGGGAATTCCGAATGTACACCCTGCTATTGGATGGACCAAGCTATAGCTCCGGGAGCTGAAAAGTGGCTCCAAGGACGCGGCGGTTTACGCGCGCGAATTTTAAGCGACGGAATTGTGCGCTCAGGTATATAATTTTAAACATGCAATTTAGCGGAGCGTTGTTGACTGGCGGAAAATCGACGCGCATGGGACGAGACAAAGCCGGGCTTCCCATGTCCGGCGGGAAATTGCTGTGGCAACACCAAGTGGACACTCTCCTCGCCGCTGGCGCGAATGAGATAGTCATTTCAGGTCCGCTCAATGGCCTTTATGCTAATTCCGGCTATCGGATTATTCCTGATGAGTTTCCTGATTGCGGTCCCATGGGAGGTCTTCTTTCTTGCCTGCATCAAACTCAGATGAGTCACCTGCTATTACTGGCAGTCGATCTTCCGGAAATGAGATCGAATTACTTGAATTTCCTGTGGAAAAACTGTGTGCCAGGAGTTGGTGTCGTAGCGCGCGATAAAGCCTACCAGCCATTGGCCGCTTTTTATCCGAGAGAGGTATTGTCGCAAGTTGAAAGAAAAGTGACGAGTGGAGACTGCGGCTTTCAACAGTGGCTCGTTGAAGCTATAGAGGTCGGACGAATGGTTTCGGTACAAATTGATGACGACGCTCGATGTTTATTTAGAAATTGGAATGAGCCAAACTTTTAGCTTTGGTTTATCGCCCCTGATTCGTGCGTGATTGATACAGTGCAACTCTTACTTTTTCAACAACGCCTGTGATAGTTTCTTCCGAAGGTAGCGTTTTCCCCTTTTTAATACCAAAAGAAGAAAGTTCTATGTTCAGGAAATCCGAAAATCCCGCTTGCTCCATTGTTTTTTTTGCGCATTGAAGAGGGCAGCCATCAATCACTAGAATTTGAGGTGCCTTTCGGGTTGGATTTAGAATAGCGTCAACACGCCCTCCAATTCCTGCTAAACAAAACATTTTTCCAGCACCTTCCTTAGACAGAAGTCGCACCGCGCGATCTGCAATCTCACCTGCATCCGAACCTCCAGAACAAGAAAAAATAAATGTCGGGTTTTCCTTAATCTGGGGAGACGTGGTTGAGCTCATAAAGTATTCCCCCTGTTATTGTGAAAAGTCATCGGTGCAGGACATCCATCGGTAAGATAAGCTCTCTTCACTACCAATCAATCGTTTAGTTAAAAAAATAGGAATTCCTTGATCCAAGTCAAAGTTGAGTCTTCCAGTAAAGGCGTCGTCACAAGAGCAACTAGCATGGCATCATTGTGGCTGAAAGATAATTCAGGGCACCGTCCTTGCGGCAGCAGGGTTTGTCGAAGCGAACCATGACTCAATTAACAACATGCCAGAGGATTTGTCTCATACTACTTGGTAGCGAATTTCGGTGATTTCGCTACTTCGTAATAGAGAATTGCAGTTTCTACATAGAAAGAATCATGTGTAGAAATTCAATTCATGTCAGTGAATTAAAGGCAGCCGGGTAAGGGACTGGCATTACTGCCAGTCCCTCCCCTAAGAACCGGACGTGAAAGTTTCCATTTCATCCGGCTCAAGCCATTATAAGTTCCGGGTTAACGGAACCGGTTTTCACGACGGATCATCTGAGGTATCCGGGCGATGGACGCCGAATTTTTTGAAGAACTCTCGCTCCTCAAAATAAGGTCGCCAGTGAGGATCGAAGGGATTTGCTGCTCCTTGGATCTTGCGGTGTCGGTAGATTTTGGTTGCGGCTGGATTGACCAGTTTGAACCAAACCACTTTGCCGTCCGGCGTTTTCCTTTCCAATTGCGCCGCAAATTTCCATTTGCGTCCCAATGGGTGCCAGTACCTTCGTAGCACCCAAGGGCGAGGCTTTTCGGAATGTCGACGTTTGGCCCATTGCCAGAGACTTTGCCACAGGAGGTTGTCCACTTTTCTAAACGTGTCCGATGCCGCCACGTGGCGGTGATAGTTGGCCCAGCCCCGAATGATCGGGTTGAGCGTTCGGATCAGGTATTCCTGACTCAGTCCGCGGTTTCGGTAGATGACCTCGCGCACCTTTTCCAAGAAGTGAAGCGTATTCTTCTTGGAAGGCTGGATCAGCAACTTGCCGTTCCTTTTGCGCAGGTGTTGACCGAGAAAGTCGAACCCTTGGTCGATATGAGTGATGCAGGTCTTCTCGGGCGAAAGCTCCAAGCCTCGCTCGTGAAGAAACTGCTCCACCAGTGGACGAACTTCATTTTCCAGCAACTCTTTCGAGACGCCGGTGATAATGAAGTCGTCCGCATACCGAATCAAGTTTACCTTGCGACTGGGAGTTTTGCTTTTTGGAAACTTTTCCAGAAGCAATTTCTCCAGTCCGTCCAAGGTCAGGTTAGCCAGCGTGGGGGAAATAATTCCTCCCTGTGGCGTGCCTGCTTCCGTGGGGAAGAGGGTTCGATTTTCTATATACCCGGCTTTCAACCATTGACGTAGTATTTTCTTATCCGTGGGCACATGGCATAGCATCCATTCGTGACTGATATGATCGAAACAGCCGCGAATGTCGCCCTCCAAGACCCACTGAGGAGATTGCGCCTTACTCAGCATAAGGAAACACTGGCCAATGGCATCTGCCGTAGACCGAGCCGGACGAAAGCCATATGAATTGGGATCGCCTGTCGTTTCCGCGATGGGTTCCAATGCCAGCAAATACAACGCTTGCATGGCACGGTCTTTCATCGTCGGAATTCCCAGCGGTCTCAACTTCCCATTGGCTTTCGGAATGTAGACTCGTCGTAACGGACGTGGCTGGTAGCCGCGTCGTTGTAACGTTCCTATGGCTCTATACTTGGTTCCCGGTGCTTGCCAGATTTCTCCGTCCACGCCGGGAGTCCGTTTACCTTGATTTTCCGTCACTCGTCGCACGGCCAAGGCTTTGCCGTAAAACGAGTGGGTCAGCAGCCATTGCAAAGTTTTCACTTTGTTCCAGCGGCCTTCCCGTGTTGCCTTGACGATACGCGCTTGCAGCCTCCGCACTTCACGCTCACACTGAGGCCAGTCGATCTGATCCCAGGGTGGAGTGTTGCCGAAGGAGGCACACGCTAATAAGTCTGCGTTCATTTGCTATTTCCTTCTATGGATGGTTCTACAGGTTCTCTCATCATTAATGACCGGCTGGAAGTCTGCCCGCTTGACGCGGCGAGGTGATGTTGCAACCCCTATCCGCTCCATTACAGAGCGGCATTCGCTTTCTCCAGCTTCCCATGCCCCACATCCCAACAGCGTTCCTTACGGAAACGCCTGCCTTCCTGAGAAGGCGAAATGCGGGGTTTATCTTGTTAGCCTTGATTGCATCAATGGATGATTTAGTCCCTGCCTCTTACACCGGCAGCCGTTTTTTGTCCGTGTGCTCTCAGTGTCCGAGAGAACAACCGGCTGCATACCATTTTGGTCGGAGCCTTAATCAGCGTCTTTGGCTCGTTGGGTGTGACGATGCCTTTAAGCAGTTCACTTCTGTTGGACTTGTCATCCGAGCCTAACCCTCAGACAGCCTAACGCTGGCCGTCTCGAAAAACTCCTCACGGAATTTTCCTCATTCCGAAGAACGAAGGTATATTGTCAGAGCAGCTTTTTGACCAGATCGTTGCCGATCCAGCCAATGCTCCTAGGCTACTGCGAACGGAATCGCAGGTTGATTTCTATGAATGTGAGTTAACTCCTTTCATGTTTCAACAATGTATCAAGGTTACAATTCGCAAGGACACGCCACCCCTTAGCCCTAAGGGACGCGGACTGTCACGAGGTGACAAGTACTGACATCGCGTGGTGTCATCAGACGGTGTCGAGCAACACCTGTCGTCGCCTGATGTCATCGTGCACCATCTGACGCTGCCACCTGTCACTGTCTAACGGTATCGTCCATCGTTGTCGGTCGTCACCGGATGACGGCTTACGTCATCTGTCGTCGTCAGGCTTCATCAGAGGACGTCAGGTAGCATTGGACGTTCATGTCGGATGCTGGCAGGCAATAACAGACGCTGTCGCGCAACGCCATTCGCTATTTATCGACGTCGGACGCTCACATACGACGGCATCTACAGACGCCATGCAGTATCGTCTATCATCAGTCGCTATCGGATGCTGTCGAACGCCGCTACTTGGTAGCGAAAACGGCCAAATTCGCTACCAAGTAGTTTTAGCATTTCCTGAAAATGTGTATTATATAGATGGCGCATGAACGCATCTGCGCCACCGTTTCAAGAATCCAAACCGTCTACGTTAGACGAGGCCGCCATCCGGTTTACGGTCGAACCCAGACACTCTGAACTGCTGGAACGGCACCGAAACGCCGTACTCCAACTCCGCGCACGCGGCGCATCGACCACGCAAATCCACGAGCTATTGCAGCAGTACGCCATTTTGGTTTCGGAATCGGCCATTATCCGGTTTTGCAGAAAACACCGCGCCGAATCGCAGCGACTCAGGCAGGAAATCACGCAAAGCGCCGCACCAGTCACGCAGCCAGCATCGAGCCCGCGCCCTCCCGTCGCATCACCCGCCTTATCCACCCCAACACCAACAACCAACCCCACCGCCCCGAAAGGCCAGAAGCATACTGACCTGAGAGGTGAATTCTAAATTCTATGACTACCAATGAACCTGCAAACAAACGTAAACGCATCGTCTTCATCACCGGCGACAAAGGAGGTGTGGGCAAGAGCTTCATGGCGCGCACCCTGTTACAGTATTACATCGACACCCAGATTGCCTGCCGCGCCTTCGACATCGACCCGGTTAATCCCTGCCTTCATCAGTACTATCCGAATCATACGGAACAGATTGATATTTCGGACTTGGATAATCTCGACCCGATTAACGATGCCATTGAAAATAACTCGCTGATTCTCGTCGATTGCGCCGCCCGATCCATTCACGATCTCAATACATGGTTCAAGGAGGTGGATCTCATGGGCGAACGCCAGAGCCTTGATTTCGCCCTCACCTTTGTCTTCGTAATAACTCCGGACAAAAGCTGCATGGCGATTATGACCGAGGCACTGGAAATGTTCGGCCATGAGGGGGACTACCTCATCGTCAAAAATTCAGCGCGTGGAAAGGATTTCTCAATCTACGAGAACTCCAAAATCAAAAAGCGCATGCTGGAGGAAGCCGCCGCCAAAGAAATCATCCTGCCCACGCTCGCCGAGCGAACCGTGATCCTGCTGGATCGGCATGACATCGCCTTTCGTGACGCGATTCATCACCATCTGGCAACGCTATCCAACCGCTCCCGAGTGCATGCCTATCTCAGAAAATCCTATGCTCAGTTCGAGACCGTGAAGGAGATACTGGGCGTATGAGCAATCCTCCCGATCTCAGGCCGCCCGAGGAAGTATTTCACGGAGGCAACTTACCGGAAGATTTGAAATGGCTGATGACCAATTTCGATTTACCCAAGGACGACCCAACCATTGTTTTTTGCGCCTGGCACTGGAACCGGGTACGCCAGCATTACGAACTCATCAACGAAGGAGGATTGCATTTTAAGTCTGTCCTCGACCCGCGCCTCGACAGGATGCAAGCCTATGCCGCCATCATGGACAAGCTGTATCCCGGCCTCGACGCCATAGCGAAGATACTGGGGCAGGACGAAGCGACCATGAAACAAAAGCTGCACCAAGGGTTGGAGAAACCGATGGTTCAGATTTCTCAAAAAATGGAAAAAGTCATAGCCGATCTAGACAGAGAATGGCGTGAACTGAACTGGCAACGGGCTGTCGCCTGCTTTATTGCGGGCATGGCCGTGGGCTCAATCCTGATTTTATGCGTCGTCTAGTATTGCCTTTTGTAGCCATTGGCTATCTTGTCGCTCTCTGCGCCGTCCAGTGGGGTGTCAGTCGCTGGCTGATTGCCTTGCTGGGTGGCCTCATCGGAACGCTCCTTATCAAACTATTAAGTCCACCCCAACGAGAACCCAATGTGGTGCTTGTCTTTGGCGGAGTTGAGTGGACAGAGGAAGAGTTTTGCCGGGGATGGGAAATTGATGGACGCACAGGCTCCGGTAAAACCGCCTGTGGAGTTGTTCCGATTATCTATCAACTCAAGGCGAGACGCCCCGATGTCGGCATCTTGGTGCTGGATACCAAGGGTGACTTGAGCGAACCACTCACGCGCATTGCCGCGTCATTAAAGTGCCCGGATCAGCTCGCCCAGTTGGAGGTCAGGCCCGATAACGCAACGGAGCAATGGAAGCCGATACGGACAATGAACTTTCTGGCAGACACCAGCATTCCCTATTCAACTTACGCCAAAATGCTGGTCGATATAGCGACTGCAGCCGGACAGAAAGGCGGGCAGGCGTTCTTTAAAGTGGCAGCGCAGACCATCATTAAAAACACCCTCACGGCATTGTCCGTACTCGGGCGTCCCGTCACGGTAAGCCGATGCGCCGCGATCATTGCCAACGAACCCCAATTCAAAGAGATGGCAGGAGCCATTGAAGACCAGTCCAGAACCCGACCTGAATTGCGTCCACTCGTTCAATACTTTTATGAATTCGTCAAACAACCACGCGAACAACTCGGCGGCGTTTGTTCCACGGTTGCCAATTATCTGGAACCTTTTATCGCACCGGACATCGCGCAGGTATTTGATGCTGAAAAGCCGACGTTCTCATTGAGTGAGATCGACCAAGGGAAATTGATTAGCGTCAAAATCCCACAGAAATATCAGGTCGAAAAAAAGTATGTCAGCCTCCTCTTGAAAACCATTTTCTACATGCATGCCCTGAGACGCTACGACCTGAGCTATGAAGCGCGTGCCAAGAAAAAACTGATTGTCATGGTGCTGGACGAAGCCCAGGAAACGGTTCTTGTCAGTGAAGACGGCATGTCCGACTACAATGTGGTGGATAAGATACGCGGCGCACGCGCCACGACGATCAACTCCACCCAATCCCCCACCTCCTACATCCCGCCGATGGGCAACAAGGAGAAAGCCGAAGTCTTTTTATTGAACCTCGGCAACAAAATCTATTTCACCGCCGCCGACAACCAAGCATCGGACATGATCGCCGACGCCATTGGCAAGCATACGGTACAAAAGCGAACCTATGGCCATTCCGGGGGTAAGCGCACCATGAATTGGAAGGAGGAAGACGAACATTGGGTCAAGGCCCACCAGCTACGTGCTCTGCCCAAACACTATGCCATCATCAAGCATTGCGAAAAAGCATTCCGCCGGGTGCATTTGAGACCCACTGAGTTTACCCTGCCGAAACTCGCCTCCCCACTATGCAGTTATTCCCTCTACTGAGATAGGTTTTGCTAAAATTCTGTTGATGATTACCAGTACGGTGGGGCAATTATTTTGGCCACTCGCTAATTCTGGTCCACCGAGCTTTGAGCCAACGCTCATAAGCGTAGGAATTTTTCACGGACAGAATAGCATCACGGGAACCCAGTACCTTATCCGGCCAGAGATGAAGCTGTTTTCTCAGACCGAGCTCCTGAGCGATCTTCCAGACACTCTTGAGTGATCCCAGTGCGTAAGTGCGCCATGCTTCCCGCGTAGCAAAAACCTCAGTATTTAGATGTAATCCGTTGGCCGTCGCTTCGGCTTCGATACGCGCCACATTTTCGGCGCGGATGTTGATCGGCTCATGGAAAATGGTAATTGGATTTAGGTCAGATACTGCCTTCAAAGTGTTACGCAGATCTGCCTCATCGCATTCGGGGTAGGTAGGTGCCATTGCCACATACACGTGAAGCCCCGCTTTTTTAGCGGCGATAAGTGTAGCAAGGCGTTGACTTGGAGCTGGGGCATGTGGTTCGTAAATTTTAGCAATATCGTTGCGTAGTGTGGGTAGGCTCATTCCGAAAACGAGTCTTTTACCAAAGGACTGAAAGAGATCAAAATCAAGCTTTGCCATTGGGCTACGAGTCAGAATTCGAACGTTAATGGTGGAACAGTCACGAATTAGCTCGAGTGCGCGCCGTACCACAAATCTCGATAATTCAAATAGTTCCTTCTGTCGATTTGCGTCTGGGTGCCTAATGACTTGGTATGGGTCAGTTGTAGTGCAGAACATTACTGCCCGATTTCCATCCGGCTTTAGGCTAGACTGCGGCGTATTCTCAGCTGCTTTTAACGAGGCAAGGAATTTTGATTCATCCCATGGCCGCAAGAAAACGTAATTACCCCACTCTTGGTCAGGGTCCTTAACGCCGTACTTTTTTAAGTGAGGAGTCTGCTTTATGGTGGCTACACTCGGGACATAGCAAAAACGACAGGCATGCGTGCAACCCACTGCTGTATTGAAGGACCATGATGATAAGCTCTTGTAAATGAAATTGTTAGGCTGAATTACTGCCGGCGAAAACCATGTGCCAACGGGGATACCATCTGTTGGTACGGTCCGTGTCGACCGCAACGGCGGCTTCCCAGCTATATTTGGAAGTAAAGTAACCATAGGTTTAGGATAGAATGATTGGTGCCGAGTCTGCACTAAGTTTTCCATCAGTCCGAATTTGGCCTCGAGCCATGCCCTCTTTGATGGCAGCCTCCCACTCACGACGAATATACTTCCACTGGAAACGGTCCACAATCGCCGCATAGACGTTTCGAAGCTGAAGGCCAGCTCTCCCTTTCAGCGAACTTAAAATCATCGGTAGTGCTTCCACTATGGTATCCACGTTTTGCTTTGCAGTATTTTGCTGAACAGCGTCCACAATAAAGGGAATCTCTGATTGGACTTCAGTTTGAAACAGTGATTGGGCTTGGTCGTGAATCTGCTTCTTTACCGATCTTTCGGCCCACGCCATGAAATGAGCCATGTGAATGTAACCGTCCGCATGATTGCAAAAGTGGACTAAAAAATAATGATGGCCTTCGGTCAGGGGATTGGTGATCGGGTAACTAAGACCGAAACGGAAAAGTTTTTTTTCCTTAACAACAAGTCGGATAAAGGCATTAAGTAGTTCCTGACGATCGATTTTTCCATCTTTGAGGGCGGCTGCAATTATTTTCTCATCTGCCATGCCTTTAACTAAGGTCGTCAAAGTCTGTGCCGCCTTGTGTGAACGTTCATCCTGTCGTGCTTCTAAGCCCACGATATTACCAATGGTACGACTTATGCGAATGTCATCAAACCGCAGTAGTACCTCGGTCTTCCCTCGCTGCTTTGCTCCAATTTTCTCCAATTGTGGCAATCCAGTTCCTTTTGCTCCTAATGGATCAATGAAGAAAAAGGCGATGTTTCCACCAATGATTTTAATAATTTGATCCAGCGCAACTTCGAATTCATCGTGGATGTTCTGTACGCAGCCGAGCGTAACGAAAGGCGAAGTATGCTTTTCTAAATTGGCGAATGTATCTGGATCAGCCTCCACATTAATGCACTGGAGGACTCCTGCCATAGATCCTGGTGCATTGGCAGCCAAATCTGCCGCGAGATAAGCGGAGCCTTCGCGCCCGTCTTCATATTTTCCTTGGCCTGCGAAACCATCAACATAGTAAATCCTCCCACCTTGGGAATTGCTGTATTGTTTGGCGGCACCAGCGAGTTTGCTTATAAATAGCCGAAGATACCGGCGCAGAATTTCGTGTTTGATCTGCGACCAGATTTTCACCTCGGCATGAAATTCTTTCGGCATGGTGGACTTTTTATCTGTATTTTAGTAAATACACAACACCAATGCGTAATGCAGCTAGCTTCTTAAATGCTCTGGGCGTAACTCGATGCACTTCG
Organism: Verrucomicrobium sp.; assembly: GCA_017849585.1. Lineage (GTDB taxonomy): Bacteria > Verrucomicrobiota > Verrucomicrobiia > Methylacidiphilales > UBA1321 > UBA1321. The sequence goes on along the minus strand of JAFIGT010000028.1, from coordinate 1,821 downwards.
CACCTAAACTCCAAAGATAAGAAAGAGATAAAATCTCTGGGCTATGACCTCGATCAGATCATCGAAAACGAAGGCAGTACCTCAGAGAACCTTCACAATGCCCTTTTTGTAACAGAGCGTATCGCCAAAAAAATTCTTTGTGGAGATGTCGAGCGTGTACTGGGTACGCTCGAAAAACTCAGCGAGTCCATTCCTTTGCTAGAAAAAGAATCTGGAGTTGTAGCTGATTTAGGAGGAGGCGTTGGACTCGCTAGTATATGGTCGGCGCGCCAATATCCACAATGGTATTTTCATGTCATTGATCATGCCACCGCCCCTCTGATCCTGGGAGAAAAATGGGCAAAGCAGCTTAATATTCCAAATATAAAATTTCACCGCAGAACATTCGAAGAAATAATTCAAACAAAAAACCAGTTCGAATGCGATTTGGTACTACTGGACTATGTATTGATTCCAGGCACAGATGATCAAGACACAGACCCGTTGACCAAGGAAATGCAACCAGCGCTCGTGGCCTCAGCGACGCTCCTTAAAGACGAAGCTCATTGTCTCATTCGGTTTGGTCACTTCAACGATTTGGGTATGGCCGCATTAATTCAGGCCGCCTGGAATGCAGGCTTACAAATCGTTATTGATAATTCCTGTGTGGAAAATAGAGGCACAAGCATCTGGTTCAAAAAGACGACTTGTGATCAGGGCGACGCATACGCTGAGGCTATGAAACTCCTAGACAAATTCGAGTTGGATAACGATCAATAAGACAGATCAAAAACTCAGTCTGAATTGACGGTTAGATTGAATAATATCCGTATCATTGATTGATTGCGACCTCTTTTCATTCCCCCCTCCTGATAAAACAACGATGTCCTCTCGCTCAGACAAGCTGGCAAGAGCGGCCTTCAACATGGATATATCGGCGATTGTGTCGTTGCAGCAATGAATACTTAGTTCCTGAACTGTTGTTCCGTCCTTGAATTGACTGCGTATCACCTTGGCGAGATCCGTGACAAGAGCCTCCTTACATTCTGTTCGAGTATCTACGTCAAAAGACATTCCGTTAAGGTAAAGCGTGTCGTCTCCGTCCGGCTTATAGCCGAGAATGCCAAGCCCTTTAGGACCGTAGTGTTTTGAGCCGTTCGCATTTTGCCAGTGAATCTGGGTCATGGCAAATCTTGCTCGCGCAACCGGCGCCAAGTGAAGGAGCCAATAACCTCGATGATTATCGACGGGCTCAATATAAAATGGCGAAAAGAAAGGGAGCCCTGACGCCTTGCGAAAGGCCTCTCCAAATTTCGCTTCGATAAGGTACCGCCAATCAGAAAGGCGAGCCTTGATCGCCAATATTTCGACTAGATTTACATATTCACTAAGGTCAAAATCGGCGATAATTTTTTTGAAATCCGATGCGTCATTTAAGGTATCTGCCAACCAGCCAATGGCGAAATTCACGATGAACTCAGCTTTGGATGAAAGTTCTGTGTGGATCTTATGAATCGTTTTAGGTGAAACTTTAGAGTAACCGCATTGATCAAGAAAAAACATAGATCGCCCGCCGCCACGAGGGTGTCTCCGTTTGATGTCTGCAAGCACGGCTCCAATATGCTGATTGAATTTTCCGCGAAATAGAAAAGTACTGACACCAATAGTTGGACTGTAGATCGAATTCCTAATTTGATGATTTAATGCTCTGTAGAATAGATTTTCGGTCACACGGTGGCCCTAACGTCTGAGGGCGTAGGTGAGGACTTTGAAGGCAGCTTCGCTGAGGAGGTTGGATTGCTTGCGGGCGTTAAGGGTGGAGCCAGTGGTGCGTTTGAGTCC
>JAFIGT010000027.1 GCA_017849585.1 Verrucomicrobium sp. | reverse complement strand
CTGCCTCAGCAGGTAGACTATCTGCTCCTGGTTGTATCGCTTTCCTTTGCTGTTCATGGTTCGTTTGGCCTTTCTACGAACCCTCCTCACCCCTGCCAATTCCTAACTCTCACCTGGTCCAGTTCTACGGGAGCAGGTCACCATGTGGAGCGCACCATTTAGTGGGCTGGAGTCTGAGTTGTGAGGCTTCACTTCGCACCTCCCTCAAGCAAGGCATCGAGTTTCTGGCGGTCAATGAGGCGCAAACCGCCAAGCTTACAGGAAGGAAGCGAGCCATCCTGTAAGAGCTGATAAAGCCGGGGGCGACTCATCCCGGCATATTTGGCGGCTGCTGCTGGGCGTAGCCAGCGTGGTTCAAGACTCTTGGTTATGGCTGAATTGGCTTCAGCCCTGTTTTGGAACTTCTCGTTTCGTAACATGCTGAAAATATCAGCAAACAGCAGTAGCATGCTGACCAATAACGGAAATCAAACTTAATTAGATTAGCACCAAGCTTTTCTTGAATTATTTGCTGAAAATCAATCTTATAAGAAAAGTAATATGCTTATTTTAAACAGGAAGACGGATACCGTACGCTTATTCAAATTTCGCCGTAAAAAAGTGCTTGCAAGCTTTTTTTATTCGATCTTTTGAGTCAGTAGGCCGCGAAGTTCTTCGACAATTTTTAAATCTATCTTATGCCCCATTTGGTTAAGGAGGGCTTGGGCATCTCTCGCTGTAGGCGCGTTCTTTAGAGTTGCCAGAACTTTTTGAGAAGTTTGATCTTGGGGCGGTTTCTTGGACTGGATTGCTTTGATCCAACGAGTACGTGCCTTCGATTGAGAACCTTTCCTCCCGCCCTTTGATTTGGCTAATCGTTCATTTGCTCTTTTTTGAGCAATTAAGTGGATATCGTTTTTTTTGCAGTACTCAACAAATTCTGAGTCCCAAGCAATTAGACCTGTTTGCCATTTAGTTTTGTCTTTCTCGAATGACGCTATTTCTCGTATGGCTTTCCTGCGGTTCTGGGGACTAACCAAATCTTTTGGAATTTTTCCTGATTTGCGAGCAGCTTTATGAGCCGATTTGAAAGTATTGTATCGGAACTCAATCGCCGCTTCTCTCAATACCTTTGCGCTATATCCTTTTACAAGAACCCGCAGATAATCGAGGAAATTATCCTTACCTCTCCATTTGTGTTTTGGAGATTTTTCTCGCACCAAAACTTTGTGAGCAGCTTTGTAAATTTTCAGAGCTTGTTCAGCTACCTGTGCAGGGGTGTTATTTTTGTTTTTTCCTAAGGCGACTGCTAACGAGGCCAATTCTAAAGTGCTGGGAAGATCGGGTGTACTCATAAGTTGGGTAAGGAGTCGATGCCTTTTCTGAGAGTTGTGATATCGCGGGTGGTGTAGTGTTCGCTCATTTCATCGCTGGCATGGCCTGCCAATTTTTTGCGGATGTCGATATCGACTCCAGCATTTGCCTGCTCGGTGACGAAGGATCGGCGAAGCGAGTGGAAACTTTTCGAGTACACATCGTGCCCCGCTCCTTTGCCGTCCTGTAACTTGGCGGCAGTAACGCCTGCCCGTGCCATGAGTTTCTTGAATTGCTCAGAGCGGCCACTTCTGCCGGAAGAGGGCATGGCGGCAATACGAGGCATGAGGGGGGCGTCAGCATCTGGAGCAGTGAGGCTCAATAGGTGGGACTCCAAGGTGGGGTGGAGGGGGATGGTCATAGCCAAACCTGTTTTGCGTTCACGGAAGCTGGCAGTCTTTTTGGCGAGGTCGATATTAGACCAGCGCAGTGTGGCCATTGTCTGGAGTCGCCCACCAAGATAAAATGCGCAGAGGATGAGTGTCTTCCACTCCTTATCGCCTTCGTTCCCCTCGGCAACGAGAGCCTTAACTTCTTCCATCGTGAAGGGCTCTTTGCCTCCCCCCTTCTGAGTTTTGCGAAGAGGAGTTAAAGCTTTCGTGGGATCGGTTGTGATGATGCCATGTCGTTTTGCTAGTCCGAAGGCTACACCAAGCGTCTTAACGTTGGCATTGGCAGTGGTAGCCCCTCGTCCTGATTTAACTTCAGAGGCGCGGAATGCAGCTATTTCATCTGGTCGAATGGTTTCAATACCAGATTCAGAACGCTCCCCAAGGAAACCGAGGAAGCGATTGCTGACGCTTTGGTATCGGGTGTAGCTTCCTGCGGCGCGGCCTTCCTCAACTTGCAGCAGCCAGTAATCAAACCAAGCACGAACGGTGTAAAAATTGAGGCGTTGACCTGTGGATGTTTGAAAGATGTCGGCCAAGATATTACGCGCAGAAGCCTCAGTGAGTGCTCCTCTCTCAGCCATGACTGCGGCCTTCTCGAGAGAGACGGCGGTTTGCATGGCCTTTTTTCGGTCTGTCTCCTTGGTGGATCGTTTCATGCGCCTGCCGCGCTCAGTCCAACAAGCTGACCAGTACTTGCTCTTGGGATGTCTCCATACGCTCGCCATGCGAAACATGGTAAGAACAAAAGTAAGACTGTAAAGCCTTGTTTTTGGGTGTCTAAATTTGTATTTTCAGAGGGAGATTGATATCAGCAATGGGGCGGAATGGTAGTGGAGGTTCGAGTCCTCTCGAGCGCACTTTAATGCCCAATGCTTTTTGTTGGGTGATTTTGGCGCTAAGTTGGCACTTTTTTCAGTCTCTCATCCCAGCCGGTTTGACAACGGCGGCTGGGCTATCGGCCTCCGATCGATCACACCCAACGCCCCGATCTATCCTGCCGAAAATAACTCTACTCTGGCGACACGGATGCAGTTGAACTCGTCGTGGGTGCTGACGTCACGTGCGATCTCTGGCGGCCCTTTGCCTTCGCCCAGTTCAAGTGATTCACTCCGGCTTCTCTGACAGAATCTGCTGCAATACGTTGGCCAACTCGTCAATCGTGCTCGGTTTGGCGATAAAATGTTTCACCCCGGCTTTGAACGCGGCATCCGTGTCTTGGTCCCGGACATAACCACTGGCCAACGCCGCCGGGAAATGAGGCCGGATGTCGCGCATCGACTTGATTAGGTTGAAACCTGTGATCCCCGGCATGGAATAGTCGCTGATGATGGCGTCATAAGCATTCGGATTGGCGCGAAATGACTCGAGAGCCTCCGCCGGATTGGTAAAGCCGGTCACCTGATAACCGAGTTTTTTGATGATCATCTTGGAGACCGTGACCAATGCCTTTTCATCATCCACATAAAGAATGTGCTCACCATGCCCGTGCGGAATGGTTGAAGGCGCTGTCGGCGTGCGTTCATTAGGCGCTTCCATCGCGGGAAAATACAGACGAAAAATGGTGCCGCGACCCGCCAAGCTGTAGACCGTGATGACACCTTTATGGCTTTTCATAATACCGTGCACCATCGAGAGTCCCAGCCCAGTGCCCTCTCCCACGCCCTTGGTCGTAAAGAAGGGTTCGAAAATGTGCTCCGCCGTGGAGTCGTCCATGCCGCACCCCGTGTCGCACACCGTCAAGCGAACGAATCGCCCTTCGGAAAGCTCCGGCGTCTCTCGGGCCTGGGTTGCATCAATCGTCACGGCTTCCAGATCCAATTCAAGCACACCACCCAGATCGGCCATCGCATACATCGCATTTGTACCGAGATTCATGATAATCTGGTGAATCTGTGTCGCATCCCCGCTGATGCGAGGAATAGGGCCAATACAACGTGACCGAATCTCGATCATCGCCGGCAACAGCGGACGCAACATCCTGACCGCTTCTTCAATGGCCAAGGGCAGATCCATCGGGACTCGAACCGATTCCTCATGGCGCGTAAAGGTGAGCAGTCGACGCACCAGATCACGCGCGCGAATCACCGCTTTTTCAATTTCCTCAATCTGAGTCCGAGCGGAATGCGCCGGTGGCAACTCTTCGCTGGCAATCCGGGCATTGCCAGCCACGGCCGCCAGAATATTGTTAAAATCGTGGGCAATGCCACCGGAGAAACGACCAATCGCCTCCATCTTTTGCGCCTGGAGAAGCTGAGCCTCCAATCGTTTACGATCCTCCTCGGCCGTTTTGCGCGCGGAGATATCCTGTTTCACGGCAATGAAATGTGTAATGCGTCGATCCTCGTCATACACTGGCGTGATGGTCATTTCTTCCGTATAAACACTACCATCTTTACGACGTCCCTGAAGTTCGCCACGCCAGACATTGCCCGTGATAACGGACTGCCACATCCCCGTGTAAAAGGCTTCGTCCTGAGCCTCCGTCCGGGTCAGACGCAAGCTTTTGCCGAACACCTCCGACTCATCGTAACCTGTCAGCTTCGTAAAAGCCGGATTGATCCAGATGATCTCTCCGCGGTTGTCCAAAATGGCAATGCTGTTGGCGGCCGCTTTCAGAGCGCTGCCACGCAATAGAAGCTGCTGCTCCACTTTCTTGCGCAGCGTAATGTCCCTCGCGAAAACCAGAGCTCCATGCTCTCCCTTATACACGAAAGGGACCGCTGACACTTCCACATCCACGGCCTCTCCGTTGCAGCGTATGATTTGTTCGTTGACTAGTGGAGCCACTTGATGCTCCTGATTGAGTTGCTGAATACGTTGGCGAACTGCGTCACGGTAGTCGGGGTGAAAATGATCCAGTACGGATCGCCCGATAAGTTGCTCTGCGCTGGTTGCGCCAAATAACCGCACCGCAGTGGGATTCAGATAGGCAAAGCATCCTCGAGTCTGAATAAAGATCGCATCAGGCCCTGTCTCCACCACCGTGCGAAATCGTTGTTCGCCCTTGCGCAGTTCTTCCTGCACCTCCCGTTGATCCTGAATATCGGTACTGGACCCGATCCATTTAATAATCCGTCCTTTCGCGTCGCGCAAGGGCACGGCTCGCGTATCAAACCAGCGATAGCAACCGTCGTGACGACGAATTCGGTATTCCACGCGAAATTCATTTTTGGTATCCAACGCCCTATGCTTTTCTTCGAGCGTGCGCGTGCGGTCGTCCGGATGAATCACCTCGATCCAACCTAGTCCGAGTTGAGATTCCATCGAAGCCCCGGTATATTCCAGCCATTGGGGACTTAGATACTCGCATTCCCCCTCCGCATTAGTCGTCCAAACCAGTTGCGGCAACGCCTCCGCTAATTGTCGAAAACGTTCCTCGGCCTGTCTGGACTTCAAGGCCAGCGCCTCCGCCTGCCAGCGCAACCGATGCAGCCGTTCGTTCAACAAACTGATCAATATCCCCGCGACAGCGAGAAGGCACCATTGCGAAAAATCCACAAACCGCCCGAATTCCAGACTACCGATGGGGGGAATCAGAAAATAGTCGGCGACTAATGCCGACAAGATAGTCGATACCATGCCGGGGCCAAGTCCACCCCAATAGGAAGAAATGATGATGGGTATCAAAAAGAGAATCAAAACCGGGCGATCGGCAAACCAATCCTTAAACACCAATCGCACCCCCAGCGTGGCAAGCGTAACCAATATCGCTGCAGCGTAGCTCCTTCCACGCGTAGACCAGACGCAACTGATGATTCTTTGCCTTTCCAAAACAAAGCCCCTTTTCTCGATACTCCCGCCAACGAGAAAATCCAGTCAGCAGGTCAATACTTCATTCTATGCGTATGCTACCCCTCTAACGGCATTAGTCACGCTCAGAGTGATGCGTCGTGTTACCGATCATATACGACTAATTGCCCCAGATGGGGTTGCCTCGATCTCCAGACGTAGATGCCAGGTCGTGTCATCTGGACGACGACGCGCCATATGTCCCGTGCCTGTAACTCCAGAACCCTGCATGTCGGAGGTTTATGGCGCGGCACTAAAATTCAAGCTTGAGTCGTTCGCTACTGCCAATCACTTCAATTTGACCACTCTTCCAGATCGAGCGCAGGTGCGGACTATCGTAGGTCGCGTAGTTAAGGTCTACCGGCTTCCCGTTCCATTGACGCTTACCCTGGGTATCAATTTCGAGAAGCCCGGCGCGCTTCGATGCGTAGGCCAGAGTCATTGCTGATTCATCGTAACGAATGGCATTATCGAGAATTTCCTTTTGAAATGCCGCAAAGCTTCCAAAGTCCACGAGCGATCCCACCTCGCAAATCACACCATGGCGCAGACCGTCACTGATCACTTCCCGATCCTTCCACTCGCCTTCCATCGTCCATCGATAGTGAGGAAGAATAAGCAGAGCGGCCACCGTCACCTGTGAACGAACAAAAATGGCTCCGTCACGCTCAACCATTTCATCGAAGGCCGATTTCGGTACATAAGCGTGTATCCATGGCAACGCCTGATCCTGTGAAATATCATATAAAGCCACGAGCGCGGTCTTGTTCTGAAAAAAATGACCGCAGCCGCAGCGACGATCTCCGGTCCAGTAATTGTGAGTTCCATCCTGACCCGGATGATGCGTAAAAAGTCGGGCATCCGGTCGCGCTGCAAAACTCAAATCCCACTGGTGCTGCTGATGGTGCGCATACTCGTGGGTGCAGGATTGACCGGGGTCCACCCGGCCATGCAAAGCCATCATGGGGTGACTCAGGCAGTCGCAAGGACGCGAAGAGTTCACCGGGTAAGCGTCCTGAAACTGCACCGCTCCCATCGCATAATCCGGGGTCCAGTATGTGTACTTGCGCACGCTGCCTTCGAGAGGTTCCAGAGGCAATACATCTGCGAGATTGTGCAGATGCTTTCGTTCGCGGTTCTCGTATGCCTCTGCTCGATTCAAGGCGAGATCAATTACCGCCGGATGCGGACGAAAGGTGCACACTGCTGCATCCAGCAAAAAATTATGTCCCGTCACTTCCGTCGGTTCGAACAATCCAAAGTAAATGTATTGCAAGACCCGGGTCGGTTCCGACGCATGATCCAACGCCTGCAAGGGGTAAATGCGTCCATGCGCCCCGGCATACATGCCCTGAAGCGAATCCACCGCCATGTCGGCCAAAAGCAGATTCATCATCCTTCCAACCATCTCCTTCAATACAGGATCCTGGGCATAATCATACAATCCACAGAGACATTCCCAGTCGGGGCACATGTAGACCGATGAATCAAATTCCCCCCACCCATGTTGCGCCCGGTGACGCAAATAACGCGTCAACCATTCCACCTCAAGCGGAATCAATTCTGCACCGGTCTTGCCGTACGTCTGAAAAAATTCCTGGCTCAACTCCTGCGCCATGAGATAGCGCGCGGTGTGAAAAATTAGTGCATGGTTCTCGGATTGATAATGACTGGCGAAATTATGCCGCAAATAAAAGTCACGAATCTTCCCCACCGTATTCGGTTCCAGAACTGAACTTTCTCGAAACAGATGCCAGAAACGACACAACTTCAAAGCCACAAAATCACATTCACCCTGCGGATTGCCAACACCGCCCAACGGATGATCCATCCATTCAGCCAGCTTTCGTAAAATCGCATTTCCTTCTGCAAGGTGCCGCCCCACCGCCATGGGATAAAGATGATGAATCAGATTATCGAGAGAAGGCAGCTCAATGGGGCCGCTTGCTTCGCGTTCCAACAAGGCTCGACAGCGGCTTTCATGAGCCTGCAAACAAGCCGCAACATTTTCTTTCATCATTAATCCTGCTCGAAGGAATTCCCTCCTCCGTCTCTACTTGATTCCGGCGGTCATTTCCGATTCGCTGCATTCTCAGCCACAGCGGACTTTCCGGCGATCTCATTTTTCGCAAACCATTTTTGCAATACCAGGAACCGCTCCGTCGGTTGTGTTGCCTTCGGATGATTCGACCGGTCATACGGGAGATCAGCGTGTTCGACACTCCAGCCCGGCCATTCCCGAAACGCGTGGTAGGTCCAGTCCCAGCCATACTCTTCGAAAATGGAGATGCAATCATCCAGATAGGTGGCGGCTCCTGGTGCCCAACGGGCCGCGCTAAATTCGCCAATGTAAATGCGCGCATTGTGCGCCAGTTGAAAGCGTCGCACCGGCTCCAGATAACGCCGCAATGCTTCCCGATCAACCTGCTTTCCCTCGATCATGCCAGGATAAGTAAGACTGTTCTTGGTGAAATCCTTGTCCTTGGCCACACCTTGATCCGTCTTCACGCCTTGATGTGTGTAAGCGCCCGGCCAATACATATGCGCCTGATAAATGACATTCGGTACATCCACCGGTTGCAACCAAGCAAAAGAATCCGGCGAGTCCCATTGATCAACTTCAATAATGATTGGCGTTTTACTGTCAATCGCGCGAATCGCCTTCGCCGCCTTGACCTGAATTTCCAGCCAATCACCTACTCCAGCCGGAGAAGGACGATTCTGCACCGGTTCATTGATGAGGTCATACGCCCACAATGCCGGGTGATCCTTGAACCGCCGCGCAATGCGTTCCCAATTGGCGATGAATTCCTGCTGATATTTTTCCTCGATCACCATCTTCAGTGTGGCATCGGGATAACGTCCGCCGGGCGGCAAGTGCAGATCGACCGCCAGCTTGATTCCGTTGGCCTGCGCCGCATCCAGAGCCTGGCCAAGATCGCCCAGCTTTCCCTCAAACCATTCGTCGTAAACCGCCAGATTCTTCTCTCCACCACCCACCTGCCAGCGCACGAGATTAACCTTCCAGCCAGCGAGATCGGCGAAGTCCTGCTGAGCAAAGTAATTGGGCGACATCACTCCGCGCAGGCACGTCCTCTTTTGAGTCAAACTGTTCTCGGCATTCGTCGGAATCTCCCGCAGAGCCTGAGGCTGCAACACCGTCAAACGTACATTCGAAATCCAGACAGTTCCCGTCGCCCCTTCCACCCCGAGGGCAATCTGTCCTTTCGCCACATCCTCCGCGACTCCACCGATGGCTCCCACCGATCGCCAAGGAAATGTGCCATGAAGATTCGGCTCATCGTACCAGCGCTTACCGCGCGAGGGAGAATCAAAGTTAAGCTGGCATTTCGCGCCGCGCCATTTGGCTAAAGGCATCGCCGGGTCCGTGCTCTGGATGTTTTCACCGCGCACAATACCGGTCAGGCAAACCCGTACGCCTTGCAACGAACACAAATCCACCGGAATCGATACCATCTTGCGCGGGTTTCCCGCCTGCCCCGCTGGCGAGGTGATCCGCAGGCAGAGTTCAGCACTGGGACCTTCGTTGACTATTTCCGCCCCTTGCGCCTGGAGGGCGCTCCGAACACGAACATCGGTCAAATCCAGCTTATAAAAGACATCGCCCTCATGCCATACTTTGTCCGCGGCTGGAAGCGAACTCAGGCCGGTCAACAGCGCCGCGAAAATCAGCCTACGCACGCCCTGAAACATCCCTTCATTTACCATGATTTAATCCTTTTCTTGCGACTCAGCGTCACGGCTAAGAATTGCCGCAGGTCGCCATTTTTAGCAGTCACGCCCATCGACCACGCCCGGTCTCAACGCTCCACCTTGAGCATGAAATCCACGACACTTTTTTGATTCGCAGGCTGACCGAATCCGGAAAATCCCGCCCACTTGGTCTCGGGTGTAAAAGAAAAAGCACCAAGATCAAAACGCTCGATTACCGGCACACCGTTCACAAACATCGACACGCGATTTCCCGATCGCTCGTATTCCACGGCCAACAAATTGAAGTCATCCAGGTTGACGTTCTTCGGATTCACTCCCTTGATACGCGCCGGTTTGGTTCCCGCATTATAAAAGCACTCCACCTGCCCCGACGTATTCACGAGCATAAAGACGCCGCCGCCCCAAGTCAGTCCAGCGGAAAAGTCCTTGGGATTTCCCATTCCCACCGCCAGCCAGGTACCACTATCATCGATTTTTCGGGGATGCAGCCGTGCTTCCACGCGAATGACTTTTGCCCCTTCCCCCACTGGCAACTTGGCGATGGCCGACCCTTTGTCGGCAAACGAAGCGTAGGCTTCATTATTCTTGCGGATCACCAGAATACCAGGACTCGCCGTCCAAGAAAGCCCTCCCGACAACTCGAGACCATCGAGCTTGCGGCCGCTGTCGGCCTCGTTCACCGGAAAGGCCTCGCGCACGTCGAGATCCGCGCCGCATACAAAAAGGGGCATCCAGACGATCAAACAAAATCCAATTCTTATCATCCGCGTCATACGTGTTACTCACCAAGTCTAATTGTTATCGTAGAGGCATGCCGCGTCCGTACCCGGATGAGCGATGATCTCTTCCATAAAATTCACACTCGCCGCATGCCCATCGTAGTACGCCACGTTGGACTTCATGCCCGCATGGCGTGGATAGATCATCCACGGATCGGATGTATCGCCGGGGAACCGCGCATAGCCAAAATTGCCACCGCGCGAACCCGCCTCTTTCCACGCCTCGGGCGAAGCGGATGGATTTTGCACATAACCAATGTCGGATAACATGATCGTGGCAGACGGTTCACGCACTGAAGTTAATCGCCGCCCCGGATTTTGACCAAGGTATTCATGTAATTGAGATATGACCACCGAACCGATTTTCGCCTTGTTGTAGTTCAATCCATAAGAGCTTGGCATCAAGCCCCGCGATGCATTGAATTGTTCCGAACGCCCAATCCGGTCCGAGGGGCAACGAAAAACCGCGGCACCCGTACCCACATAAGGAGAAATCAACAGCCGCCATGTCTTGCCATCGGCCGCGCCAGTTCCCGAACAAATCGGCACAAGCACTCCATCATTTTCCGAGCTGTAGGCGAGACATCCTGTAGCCAATTGCTTGAGATTCGACAAGCAAGTCGAACTGCGTCCCGTTTCAAGTGCTCGCATCAATGCCGGAAAGGCGAGCGTAGCGAGCACACCGATAATCCCGACGACAACCATTAACTCAACCAAAGTGAAGGCGTAGGGCCGCCGCCATTTCCTCTTCACGAAATTTCTTTGTGTGCTCAGCCTTCACTCCACGGCCAGTCAGGCCCTAAGGCCAGACCAGCTCGTTTTTCCTCCGCAGTTTTATGCGTCGAGTGTATTGCGACGGCGGGAACCCAGCCGGACCAGCAGCAGCGAGCTTCCCACCAAAAGCGCCATCGTGGAAGGTTCCGGAACGGTCACAATCAAATTGATCTGATTGGCCACCGATGTGTCGATCGTTCCCGTGAAACCACTCAGATTAACCGCCAGACCGTTATCGATCAGCGTGCCCGTATAATCGAACAAACGATACGTGCCCGCGCCAAAACCCGCATCCTGCGAAACGTTGAGCACGCCATCGAGCGTCAGATTTCCCGAGATGGAAATCAAATCCTGCAGGGCGCCGAGATTGAAGTTGAGCTGAGAGGCGTTATTGAGTAGCAGGTCCCCTCCCAGGGTCAATGTTCCCGCCTGGCTGATGAGGGAGTTGGACATCTCACCCGCCGAGAGAATACCGTTATCCGCCACATTCACCGTCCGGTTAATCGTGCCAGTACCCCCGAGAGCCGCGCCCGAAGCCACCGAAACGGCCCCACCACCACTGGCCAGCGTTCCATTTACCAGCAAGGCTCCTTCATTCACACTCGTCGTGCCAAGGTAGTTATTCGCCGTACCGCTCAAAGCCACAATGCCCGCGCCTGTCTTCGTCAACGTATCGCTGGCCGTCGTGAGCGCCGCCGCTTCGCGCTGGATGTTGCCAGTGAAATCGACGCGACCGCTATTGGTGGCCGTGACGATGAGCGCTTGCGCCGTCATCGTGTTCGTCGATCCCTGCCGGTTGAGGATGATATTGCCGCTAAAAGTGGAGTTGCCCGCCGTGGAACCACCGATCGTCGCGTTTGATGTATTGCCTGCCGCGGCCGACATCACGCGAATACGACGACTGATATTCACAGCCCCATCCGTAAGCAACGTCGGATTGGTTGTCCCACCCCCCATCACCCCCATCTCCACATCCGAAGTCGCGGAGCCGAAGGCATTGTTGTGTCCCGCATAAACCGTCACATTGTAGATGGTCGTGGTGCCGGTGTACGTATTGTTGCCTTTCACATAAATGGCAGCGCCGCCCGTACTTCCGGAATTGGGTCCCGTAAAGTAGACCCGGTTTGCCGTGCTTCCAGCCGTATCGCTAATGACTCCGTTGAGACGAAGCGCCGTGGGATTTGCCGCACCCGATAAATTGGCCGAATTAAAACGGATATTCTTACCATTCAGATCGATATTTCCACCCAAAGTCAGCGAAGCATAATTCGCCTGCATCATGGCATCCGCCATCATTTGAATATCATTGTTAATGGTCTGCACCGAACCGATCGAGCTGGGCCCCGTTCCCGCCGTGATCGCATAGCTACTCGTCGTGCTTCCCGCCGATCCGTAAATCTGCAGCGCCCCTCCATTTATGGTGAATTGACCCGCTGTTGCCGAAGAAATGACCATGGTCGACAACTGAAACGGCGTTGCGACATCCTGATTTAAGACTCGGTTGGCCGTCGAGGCATTGATATAGAAACTTGTCGTCGAACTGCTCACCGGGGAAACGGTCGTCGTCCAGTTCGCTGTATTGGACCAGTTCCCATTGTAGCCCGAGCCCGTGTAGCCGCTCCATGTGTAGGTCTGGGTTTGTGCCAAGGCGGACCCGCTCGCGCCGATTGCCAAGGCAACGAGTAAAAAGAGTCCCCACCATCCACTCTGCTGTCGATCACACCACGTTGATTTCACATCCGCTTTCATTTGTCTTTTCCTTTTCGTTTCTTGCAGCGATCCCTGGGTTCCAGGCTCGTCGGACGAAGTTTTCTCAATTTTGAGGCCAGGATCATTCGATCCCCGCTTCATTACCACAAGGATGACATTGGCGACAGAATTTGCAATAAAAAAATGAGTAATTATTTAAAATTATTAAAATTAGAATCCGCTACCACTATTTTGATTTAATACGCTTTTAATTAATGTGTTACAATTTATTTTTATAGATCGAATAGAGGCAATAATCGCTTTAAAATCTTATAATACACTCCTTTTTTCTTTGTTTATTCATTCAAAATTTAATCCGAAACCACCATCAAAGTCATTACTCAGTTAAACCACGCCTTTATAGGCGAAATCGCCCGCAATTAACTCGCTCTTGATTGATTTCATTCACACCCTCCCTTTCCCGATATGTACGCAATATCCTCATTAAAAGGAAATTAAGAAGCGTACGACTCCGAATTATGGAACAGAAATAATACTTATTTTTTCTTGCGATTCCTCAGTCAGAAGATCAATCTTGTAGAAATGAAGAACAGCTCGTCGTCCAAACTGGAGATTATCCAATCTGAACTTCAGCAGGAGATTCTGCGAAAAGTCTGGAAAGTGGGCGATAAGCTACCGACCGAGGCGGAACTCGCGGTCAAGTACAAGTGCAGCGTGGGCACAGTCAATAAAGCCGTTTCTCTTCTCGTGCACAAAGGATTGATCGAACGCAAAACGCGCATGGGCACCCGCGTTCTCAGCAATACGATTGTCGGCACCGGAATCAAACTCGACGCCTACGCCTTCATCTGCCCGAGCGACCAGCATGAAGGGGTGTGGCGCGCCATGAAGGGATTTCAGTCCGCCGCGCAGGCGAAAAAACGCCGCATGTTGATGCTCACGTCTGGATCGGATTATCAAAAAGAAGTGGAGATCATCGGTCGCCTCACGGAATTCGATGTCCAAGGCGCAGTACTCTATCCAGTTGTTCCTTCGTTCAATGAGCTGGTCCACTTTTCCGACATCTTGCAAACCTCGAAATTGCCCGTGGTGCTAGTCGGTGTCGGGTTGCCCGGCCAAGGAATTTCCGGAGTCTCAATCGATGGCTTTCACGCGGGCTATACCATGACCCGCCACTTGCTCGACAAGGGACTCAAACGCCTGGGCTTCCTTGCCTACCGCTCGTGGGCCGTGTCGATCCGGGATCGCTATCAAGGCTATAAATGGGCGCTCTCCGAGGCGGGCATCCCGTTGGATGAAAATCTGGTTTTGTTAAGTCCATCCATGCATCTCGATTTTGATAATCCGCTCAAGGAATCAATCGACCTATCCAGTCAATATCTGGAACAAACACAAGACCTCGGACTGCAAGGCGTCGTCGCCGCCTCCGATTTCATGGCACGCGGCCTGATCAATGTTGCGCTGGAAAAAGGAATTCGCATTCCTGAAGATCTCTCCGTCACCGGCATCGATGACTACTCCCTCGCCAGCGAAGGCCCGGTCAAGTTGACCACTTATCACGTGCCCTACGAAGAAATGGGACGACTCTCTTTCGAGATGCTGGAGTCGCTGCTCGAAGGCAATCCGGCCACTCCATCCGAAAAACATGTGCGCGGGGAGCTCGTCATCCGCGACAGCGCCTGATCCCCCCCTCTCTTCATCGATCTATCTTCGAGATATGTGACGCTGTCCCCCGCTTTATGCATCCTGCAGTAGCCATATCACGTCCTCCTCATACAGTTCCATAATATTAAACTTGAGATGGACTCCCTACCCCAAATATGGGCCGGGAGTCTTTATTTTATGAAGCGGATTATGTTTCTATGCATTGTTCCAATTTTAATTCTTCAAGCAAATACGCGTCCAGTAGAGGCGGTTTTTTTCCAAGCCGAATTTGATGACGCAAAAAAACTTTTACTGCGCTTTCTCAAAAAGAACCTACTTATGATAACGTATTTAATTATTTAAAGTCGACTGCCAGTAAAGGCAGAGAAGAAGCCATACTTAATCAATGCCTTTTAATTTTGAAGTATTCGCCTGACTACCGCCTAAAAGACATTAAAAATAAGGTTCTGGAATGCGCTGAGCGTAATAAAGAGAGTGCATTGGTGACTTATGCATGCGCTCAGATCCTTGAGCCTGATCTTTCGGCAATTAGTTTATATACTAAGCTAGCCGACAATGAGATTTTCTCAATTACCATGAGATTATTGTCCGCGAAACGGCTGGTTTATTTAGGATCGGAAAAGTCAGTAAATCCGAAAATAATAGCAAAAGGTTTTCTAGCAAAGAATAGTGCGGACAATTTGACCGCGCAGGAAATCCTTAATAAAATTAAAAATCTAGATCCGACTAGAGCGAAAGCTTTCTCTCAAGAATTAACAAATATCTTAAAATCTGAAGGACTGAATCAAGAGAAGATTCATTCATTGGGATTATAGGAAAGATCGTCTATTCGCATGATTTCATGCAGGCGTCCGCTACCGTCCGTGCAGGAAGCTAGTTTGCTCCTCAAGAAAAAAGGAATTATCAAAAGTAAGCGCTGTAAGCGTCACGCTAGTGACCTTCTTGACATAGGGAAAGTGTAGACGTCGTAGGAGTAGTGGTACGACACTTACGATAAATACGAGAGACTACGCAGCCTGAGCATTAGCAGTAGATCGTAGTGTTTGCTGCGGTGCTTTCGACTAGGCCTCGGGCGTGACATCTTTGATCTGCCAGTAGGGTCATGGAGGGGCGCCGGGTGAGGACATCGCGCAGGTAGGAGTACGGATCGATGTGGCGACGGCGGCAAGCATCGACGAGGGTGTAGAGGATGGAGCTGCGGCCGACCGGCGTCGGCATCGCCGAAGAAGAGCCAGTTTTTCTTTCCGACAGCCGTGGGGCGAATCGCGTTTTCGACGTAGTTGTTGTCTATCTGGACGATAGAGCAGATTCGATTTAGGTAGTCGCAAGAGGTCAGGAGCAATGTGGAGTCAGCGATCGTAAGAACTCCAGTGAAGATTGACACACCCCGGCGCTCCGTGCCCCCCTCTTGATAGAGGGGATTCATGCTAGCGAAACTCCCAGTTGCTGAAATCCCCTCTATCAAGAGGGGTTGTCAAGTCGCGCTGCCCTTTCCTAAGCTTGCTCACATTAACTACTTATTACTACTTAGGCAAGCGCTATGTAGTAGACTTCAGTAACAAAAAGCAAGCCGCTGTTATGCACTTCTTCTTAAAAATGGTATGCGAAAGATATAATCCATATCTCATACAAAATCCGTGTCGTGGGATGATTGCAGAATCGTTCTTATTATTTGTCACGATTCTGCCATACGGCTTTATTATCGCGCGTAATATTTACAAGGTTACCGGATGGCCCATATTCGAATTTAGTTAACGTATCATCGACATTTTTCTTACTGATAAGAAATCCGCTATCGCTAAATTGATATTGTTCAGCCTTACCATCTTGGTATTTGATCGCAATAATTCTTCCTTTTTCGTCAAACTCTTTAACCCGCTCCTCTCCATTTATAGATTCAATTTCTCGAATGACATTTCCAGATTCATTGTAGCTAAACTTTCGAGAATAGATTTCTGAATTTTGAGATTCTACCTCAAAGCTCTTTAGGGCCGTTTTAAATGCAAATAAAAATCGTCGTGTGATCTTTTTCCCATCGCTACTGACATATACATCATAGCCTTTATCCTTATATATATTATAAGACTCGCTTTTCCCATCCGAAAAATCTCTTTGTATAGCCAATATCTTACCATCACCCCCCTTTTGCACTCGATATCTAGACAAAGAATCCTCCAAAATTTGGCCTGATTTGATATCCCAAGAGCCAATTTGTGATAGAGGAACCAAGCTTTTAAACAATTGAATTTGTTGTCCCTTTAGTAGATATGAAAGATCCAGGATGACTTGATCTCCTTTTTGAAGCTGTTGAAGACATGGTTCTGTATACCAAGGTACATTTCCAAAAATAAGTTCTGTTTTCGAATGATGTATCTCATAAATTGCGCGATTCCCGGTTCGTGAGTAAGAAGCCAATATTTCGCCAAGATCACTCTTAACAACTCGAGAATTGGGACTTTCTTCGGACCAACGTATTACGCATTTATCCCTGACCAACATTTCACGCAATTTGCCAATTCGAAAAATAAACGATACTCCCTGACTGCTTTGTAACTTTAATTCTTTCTCATTGATCGGAGTAGCCCTCCAATTCGGCCCGCCTAATGGATTGACTGATATAAACTCACTCGATTTGAACTGAAAAAGATCTATAGTTTCGCCCCAAGGCATTCTTACTACCATGTGCTTTTCATCAAGCAGATATGCCGATGATTCAAAAAGAGGCAGAGACCATCCTCCATTCATTAGAGATGAAGCAAATTGAGGCGAACTAGATAAAGTCAAATAGGTTGGGAATGTCACTCCTCCAAAACGTAAAATACCAATCGGTTGAGCAAATTGAAAAAAACCATACTCATCGCAACTTCCCAATCGATTAGTATCACGCTCACCAAGCCATATGTCCTGAGAAATCAGGCGAGAAATAGATACGCAATATATAAAAAACAGTAGCGCAAAAAGACATGCCTTCTCGCCTTCATTTTTGCGCATATATTCCTTTAAACAAACCAAAGACCATAGTGGGACTTCGAAATATCTATTATCTGATGGTTAGTTTGTTTATGATTAGAATTTCTTTCTATTGTTAAAAAATAGCAGTATATGAATGAAGCATTTAATGATTTGTAATGATTTAAAAAGATATCAAGAACCTCGCCATATGGCTTATTATTATACAAACAGGCTGTAATAACTAATCGCTCTAAAAAGTCCCCGCCTTCTTCTATCCGATGCTTACTTAATAAAGCGCACCTCGTGGACATAGAAGGCAATAATATATCATTTACAGATTCTAGAAATAACAAGTTTTTATCTGTCGCCAATCCCGTACCAATAAATTGAATGATTCCTTCTGAATTAAGTCGCTCTTGACCTAAGCTTACTATATTGGAGGTTAATGCCAGCCCGTCACTTCCTCCATCTGCCACAAAGGCTGCGTTTAATTGAGGGGGAATGGGCAATAGCGGCGGATTAAATAATATAAGATCGTATCCACCGGAGCTATGAGCGAGGAAGTCGACAGCATCTTTGTTGAAGATATTGATTTTTCCTCCGAGGCCGTTCATGCTGCAATTAAGTTTTGCTATGCTTGACGCTTCTTCAGAGATCTCGACAGCGTCGACTTTTTCAGCACGTAAACTCGCCTTCATGGCCTGAATCCCTGACCCCGAGCAAAGATCTAAAACTTTTTCTTTGGCTCTAGACGATTGAAAGACTGAAAGCGCGATACTATCATCACCAAAATATGTTGAAGGGTTGCGAGATACTTGAAAAAAGAAATTCAAGCCAGAGTGTGACGCTAATATGTACGAATTGGACTTAAATCCAAGCTTAAATTGCGAGATAACTTTGTTCGCTAAGAGCACATCAACGCATTCCTTTGTCAAAATCTCTATCACTAAACCCGAAGGAACTTCTATTGAAAGTAAAAACAACTCAACTAAGGCTTTTAAACGAAGAGGTAAATTTTTAACAGCTAGGTGCCAATCAGCAAAACGTAAATTTCCTTCCCCGAAAACCAAGTAGAAGTTAAAGAAGCCCTCACGCTCTAAAATCTTATTTAGCTTTGTCGGAGCATCCATATCGTCACTTTTTAAATACTTTGTTAGCCGCGTCAATAAATGCCTTCGGCTCTTGTGGTGATATTGCAATTTTTTTATCAGAAAATTCTATTAATACCGTCTTGTTAGGATCGGAAACGAAGGCCGTATAAGCACCAACATCTTTTGCGTAGAAAATTCCGCTAAATGAAAAGACTCCTCCTACACCATTTCTCCTACTCGATGCCTGTAACAATGTGGGCTTTACATCGATCCGAACGTTTCCATCCACAGGAAAATTATATTTGAAAAATTTTGTCTTAATTTGAAGCGTATTGGTATCGATGGTATAAGCAACTGGTTTTTTTCCATATAACCATATAATTGCTCCGATCGCAAAAATACTATAGCCAATAGCCCAAAATAGCATGGTATTATTACCCGCTTTTACGCCTGACATAGCAGCCCATCCTAATACAACTGCCACGAAGACGAGTACAACAATACCTAATATAGTAATAGAAATTACGCCGCTCGCTGCGGCGGGAAAAGTTTCTCTTCCAATCATGTTAACAATACCTCGTTAATTAAGATGCGCGCCTTATTCCGATTGTAATTTCGACGCGGACAGACATTGTAATTTGGTGAACGCAACATGGCTACCTGCGGCATTAGTGCGGGCTCTGCTTTACTATCGCTATCTATCATTATTGCAGCCAATAACACATCCTCATCCGTATAGGAATTCTTCGCTCGTGCTCGCAAATTTAAGTAATCTGAATATACTTTCGATACATCCTTCTGAAAAGCAGCCTGAAGAGACGCATTAGCAAGCGGAGTCGAAAGCATCTTCATCAATCTATCCATGCCCAAATAATGCAATAAAGATGGGGCTGTATCAGCTAACATTCCCCCGATTAGTAGCGCATCAGCAGAAGTGGGGTTAGTATTGAGAACATCGTTCTGATACGCATTAAAAGACGATGAAGAAGAAAGCTTAAAGACGCACGCCTCCAACAATCCCTCCAAAATAACTGAAGTCCCAGAAAGCAAATCTGTCGTGCACTTTGATTGAAGTTGAATTTTCCACCCATCACCGTCCACCTGCGAACATACCTTGTAAGGATCCCATAACTTAAAAGTTACCGGATTCAATGCTAGTGCACGGTGAGAGAATGCAAGAAGTCCACGCTGAAACTCGAATATCTTACGCTGAGCAAAGCTATCCATGGAAATATTTTCCACGTAGAATAGAGCATCTTTATAGTGAAAGGCTACACGATTCCCATGTTCCTCGGGATTTGCAATTGGAACAACTCCCAGTAGAAATAGATCTTTTTTAGCGCCGGTAAAATTTGGAGTCGAAACAATTAACTCGTAAACACTTGATTCGAGTTTTCGCAATAAAACTGTAATTGCTCCTCCAGTCAAATACATACTATAGCAACTCACAGCCAATGAGTTAAGCACATTAGAAAGGGTTTGGGGAATTTCGAACTTAGGAATCTCAACAAGAATTTCCTCCCAATTTACAGAACTAGAAAGATTTTCCTTGCGGGAAGAAAGCTCAATTGAATTTCCCACTTCCAAACCAACTGCGGCCGCCAAAGTACCACTCAAAAACTCTCTTCTATTCATATCAGTTTCCTCAGATAGAATCTAAACAACCCACGTACCGTAGTAAAGATCGCTAAGATCAACGATCGAAATCCCGCGCTTTGGACCGATTCTTGCTGTATACATATAGCAAGAATCCACTCCCTCAACCTCCGCTATAGACTGCAATGCTTCAGTTGTCAAGTTAAAATCACGATTTCCATTATATTTGCAAAGCTGTTCGATGTTCAGATTGAATATAAAGCTTCCCCTGTTACGTCGAAAGTCATGGCGGGAAGTGACAGTAAATATTGCTCCTAATTCACTTTTATTAAGGAACTGAGAATAATACGAATCGATATATTGTTGAAATGAGGTACCATATCCCAAGCCAATTATTGTCAATTCCGAGCTGCTATTTCCAGCCGTTAGGTTCGTTCGCGTGAATTCGCTCAACAACCATCTAAGGCGTTCATTACCATCTTTTCCTCCAGAGAGAAAATTAGGCAAATTAATCCCTGCCGGCTCGATAAAGCCTATAATATAGGCCAGCGCCGTCGAATTCTGCACATTAAAGTCTAAAGCTTCGTGAACACGCATTTCCGTGGAAAGAAGCTCGGAGTTACACTCAATTAGTTTACGAGAGACATTGGGGGCGACCAAAATTCCGTTCCTTGAGCCATTAAATACCGATTCAACTCCAATGTCAGAACCAATGTACATGCAAGAATCATTTTTTTTAAGAAATGCGAATGATGAAAAGTGCCGCATAACTTCACCAGCAAGCTTTGTTTGTAAAGCCTCATAGTCGCCAAAAAATGGAACTCCAAATATCGAGAGAAGACAGAATTTGCTCGTAATCAGGTCATCGCTCGCATTTTCTACAACCCCATAATCTATTAAACGTGGAATCGCATTTCTAATCTCGGGAGACTTAAATTGGCCAACATCAATTGATTCTCCACAAAGAAACAGGCTCCAAGCGAGAAGAGCATCCCCGTCTAATTTAGACTTAACGCGCAACCAGTCATGGCGACGAAGATTTAAATCTCCAAAGCTTGCATAAAGAGAAAAATAGCCTATCGCACGGAGCTCGGACAAAAGACAAGGTAAAAGACGAGTCATTAGCGCGCAAGCTCCAATAATTCTTTGGCTTGTCTATAGTACATATCTTCCCCCGCTTTAACATCAAGACTCGATAAGGAATCGAATAACGACGGAGCACTTCCCGTCAAAAGCTGTCTTGAATATTGGAGAATTAATTTATCTCTAAAGGGTGGGGGATTGTCTTTTAAAACAGACCGAATTTTGGGATTAGCATAAACAGCCCGACATGTTTCACATATATGTGCATCGTTCGCTACACAATCTATAGAATCGTCGATACATTTAGCATATTGCATCACTTTTCTTGGTCCTTCTAAATGAATCCAAATTTTAATGAAATCATCTGGCACCTGTTGCAGTATTTTGGCAATCGAATCTTTTCGTAAATCACCAAGATGTAATTCTGGTATATATTCTAGACTAAGACCACAACAAGCTACAAGATGTTCGCTGGGAGTGATCGCCAAAACGCGCAAAACCGTTGGACAACTACTACCAGCAGAAGCAATGGCATCTACATATGCACGATTGTACTTCAAAGAAGAACTTCCCTGGAATTTCATCCATGGAGATGTTACAAATCTAATGCGACCTTCTTCTACATATTTGTTAAAACGATGATGTTCGATAAAAGAGGAAAAACTAAATTGACTTCCTTTAAATAACTCTACCATAATTGCGACCCTAAGACCTGCGTCAGCCGCCGCAATAGCACCGTTTCTGACGTGCTCAATAGGCACATATTGAGAGTGCATATCTCCCGTAGAGAAATTAGCTTCCTCCAATCCTCTTTGAACTAACTTATCGATGCGCTTACGCGCTCGTTGCTCTGAAGTAGCCCAGTATCCATTAGAAACAAATCGAGGGATATATTTGAATTTAGCAGCATGTCCAACCAGCTCATCCAATTGATCCCCCAACAAGAAACACTCTCCTCCAGTAAATACAACTACGCGAAGTCCTGCAATTGCGGTACTCTCTTCGATGTATTTAAATAGATTGGGAACCGGTATTGCCGCATTTTGTTTGGGAGAACAGGTAAAACAGCAATGATCACAAGCCGCAGTACACTTATGCGTTACAATCAAAGATAGAGTATGCGGCAGTATTGTCATTTTATCTCCTATTCATTACCTCCTCCAACCCAAACCCACGCAGTAACCCAAAGCTTCACTAATGTGATTACACTAGTCTGAACATTTATATTAACTAATATATTTACATTTAAGGCAAGAAATGTATTGTTAGCTACCTGCGCCTTTCTTAGGCTGGGACGGATATCTGGAATTCCATATTTGGCTTGGTTTTCGCGAACAATATTATGGTATGCGATAATAAAATTCATCGCCCCGGGATATAACTTGTAAATCCCTTCAAGGGCACTATTGAAATCCATTAATATGATCTTATAGTCTTCATCATTCCTGCAAAGCTCTACCCTAGCATTTAATCCGGCTATAATTTTCTGAACGCGCGGGTCAGCCATCATTACGGCATACTCAAACGCTCCAGAAGGCAAGCTATTTTCGATTTCATACTTTTCTCGCGCAATCCTAGTTTGTCCGTGCCTTTGAATAAGCGCCAGTCTGGATGATGGCGCGTGGGACATTCTAATAAAATCGTCCACTGCGAATAAGTTAAATTTCTTCGGTTCAATTGGGTCGATTAGCGGCGTCTCCATATTTCCCTAAGTTTGATTTTGCGAAGGCACTTTAGAAGGAACCTTGAGCTCCAACATTTCTTGCAAAGCCTGTTCAAATGTTTTCTTTTTGTCCAGCAAGCTCGGGGAAGGTAATTTTGGAATTTTTTCCTTTATGACTTTTAAATCGAAAGATTTATAATCAAAATTGACTTCCGTTAAAATACCATTGGCATTTTGCGTGATTCGATTGACCTTCCCATCACCTCCAATCCGCAGTTGGACCGTTAATTGAGACACGCCAGGCGTCCCAACCCCCTTCGAATTTAGTTTTCCAAGATCAATATCAAGATTCACATAAATGTTGCCATCTTCTCTTCTAAGACTGGAAGCTTTAGCATATTCTAACATGCCTCTAACTTGGGAAGTAACATCATGACCGATTTTGTCCCGCATTTCCTTTAAGGAACTTTTATTCGCAAGCACAACAACCCTACTAGTCAATGGGAAGAACGCCAGAATATCCTCATTTTCTTCATATGCTATATAACTATAGTACGAAGGAACATCTCCCTGCACTGTCATTATCCATTTTTTTGAGCCATCTTCAATGAATTGAAAAAATTCACTGTACTCGCGACACATCGGCGAACTTGTCCTATAAATGACGTATTGATTGGGATGAGCCTTCTTCCAAGCATCTACTAAATCCAAGACTTGCCCGATATTGCTTTCTTCCGCCCAGACCCCATGAAAGCCGAAGGATAATAAACAAATAACGAACACCCTTAACATTAAGCTCCCCATCATGGAGCTGGAGTTTATTGTTGGATATTTCAAATTTTCAAGAAAAATCTTCTAGTTTTTTTAAAACTATCCATTATTTCGAAGATCGGGCCTTATCAATTATCCGCATTGCCTGTGAGACTTACCGCCTTCACGCAGATATTCTCGGTCACGAAGCAGATGAATCTACTCTAGTCAGCGCATTCCATTTCAGACCTGACGTATTGAGGATTTACTGGGTCGTATTAGAAAGATACTCTTACTTGGCGTTGTAGCTTATGCGCTTAAAATATAAATTGGGTCCAATTGGGAACGAAATCGCCGACACCTTCGAGTTGTGCAGTAGAGGCAGTTTGTTGCCATGCTGCAATTGATGAAGATTGGGAAAATTCCCCAAGAATGACGTATATTTTCTTAGTTGCTTCATTGGGAAGATTCAAATCCTCCGGACGATAATTAGGATTCAGTAAGACACTGTGATCGGCCTCGGAAATGATTTTAGCAAGTTTAGGCTTATTGAAAACCGATCCCGCAACAAAAACCACCTTTCCGCGAACATTAAAAACAAACTCTATAGATTCAGCTATGCCAATAGCGGATGATTGAGGCGCAAGCGAACGAATTTTTCTTCCATAATACTTTCCGGTTATTTTAGAATCTATGACAAGAATTTTGGATGGATTGCCATCCCCATAGATAACCAAGTCCGAACTATGGCGCACAAGACTCTTTTCACATTTCCCCGATAGATAAAAAAATGCAGAAATAAAAACGTCCGTCGCTATAATTATTTTCCACACCCAACGGCTTGGCCATGCCTCAGCATTGACTCGCACGATCAAAATGCTGGTTAACGCTAAAACGGGAACGATCCAAAGACATGGCGATTCCGCTACAGAGCTAAATATAGCTGCAACAAAAAATACAAGCCACATACCTAAAGGAATGACAAACCATCGACATTTCCTTATAGGCCAACAAAGAGTAAAAACCAACAACCAGGTCAGAGGATATAAAATTCGTAACGGCCAACCGAATTCGACTAACCAAGTGAGATGACTGTTAACTAAAGTACGGTAGCTTTCTGAACGATTGAGAGGTTGGTACCATTGCATGTAAGCTTTTCCCGCATTACCCAGCCCCCAACCGCCCGGAGCATCCACCATCATTTTTGGGGCCATTTTCCATAATTCCAACCGATTTGAAATCGAACGATCTTCGGTTCCTTTTCCGTAGCGTTCGTGAGCGCTGAGATAGATTGACACTCCCATCATTATCCAAACAGAAGCCGCGATACCTAACGATTTGCTTTTTGGCCAAGGACGTTTAGCAAACAATGCCAATGGAATGATTCCTGCGGCCAATGCGATAAGACCGCCCCGAGAAAACGTGTGGATTAGGCAAATACCGAAGCTCGTAAAAAGCACCAACGCCGCCCAAAATCCCCATCTGCGAACATATGCTAGTCCCCATACCGCAATCATCAGCATGGCAATCAGGGTCGCTGTTTTATTGGGATTTCCAAATCCCCAATCCATTCTCCAAATTCCTTTATAAAAGAAATCCGGCATATTTATTTCCTGTCCCAAGCTTCCGCGAGTTCCTTTGTTGGCAGCAGTACGCGAAAACCTACTGGCACCATATTTTGCTGGGCAAACGGGTACATCTCCTGATTCACAATATCGCCAACAAATGCCGGGGTGCGAAATGCTTCTGGCCATGGCTGCAAAGCAGCACCCTCATGAAGTTGCAGAAGAGGTTTGTAATTACCAAAAGCGTCCCTGAGACTCGTTTCATAAGCTTCACGTTGATCTTTGACGCTTAAAGCATATTCGAAAAAAATTCGCCCGAGATTTTCGGCATTGGGATGACCTTGATGACCAAGGCCGACGATGGCCTTATAAATCATCGGATATCCCAGTTCTCTACATTGTGTGTAATACCGTTTGGAGCGTTCATATCCACTTTCCAGTTCTCCGGTTGTCAAACACCAAAGCACCCGATTCCCTTCGAGCGTGGGCTTATCGAAGCTGCTCGGAATATGTGCATGTACCGCCAAAAAATACTGTGGCTGACGCAGAGCCAAACGCAACGCGTATTGAGCCGAACCAGAAGTTCCACGCAAGAGAAAGTTATGATCGGGAATTCCATATTTTTTGTGGAGTTCTTCGATGCCTTTTGCCCAAGCTTTTGCAACTTCATCCAAATTTTCGTCCATGGCGCGGGTGACTTCTTTGCTTTGCTCGTCCCAATTTTTGCCAGGATTCCACAAGCTACGCGATCCCCAGCAAAGAATGATAAGCTTGTGTTCCTGGGCAAATTGGATCAATCCGCCTACTTCCTCGCCTGATTCCAACCCCTGAAGTTTTCGTCTGATGCTTTCGATGCCATTAGCCAGCAGGCACATCGCCAACACGCCTTGGGCTTCACTGGCGTCAGTCATGCCGACTGGGGGACGGACAAAAAGGGTGATTTGCGGTTGCTTATCGTTATTGGTTTTCACCACATATTCAATCAGCGGGTCCATTTCGGCCTTATATTCAGGCCGTTCTTTAGGATTTCGAACTAGCTCTTTTTCAGGGAACTCCAAAAAATTCGGCGATCCATCGTCTGGCCAAATTCGTGCCCCCGCTTCGTATTTGTCACCAATCACCACCAGTACTTTCCAGTCGTTGCGTTTTTGTAGATTTTCAGGAACAGCAAAATAAAGGTCCGTAGGATCGTTCTTCTTGAAAAAAAACGGCATTGGAAAGCTAGGCATTCTTCCCCCGGAAATCTTGGGAGTCGGTTCATATAAGGAAGCCAGCAGCTTATTGTCCCGGTCATAAAAGTAAGCCTTGCAAACCATGCCGGAAGAGCGAATTTGCTCATCAGTCCGAATCCGCACGGTGAGACAAGGAACGAATTTTTTTAGGGTGGTTCTCTTCTTGTTTTCCACCTTTTCGATTTCTTGATAAGCGCCGTCCTTGTCGCGCGGCTCTCTTTTGAGATGATCAATTCTCTCGATCGTAAAAAAGTCCTTTGCCGAAGCAGTATTAGCTCCAAATGCAATGACACCGAAAAAAAGTACCCTCGTGAGGAAATTCATGGTTCGTGAATCTCCTTCCAATTATCCAAAAGTGCTTTGTCGGGCAACCATGCGGTGACAGAAGGCACTTTTTTCACGTCCTTAGAATCTGCCTTGGCTTTCTTATCTATATCTACCCATAGTCCAGCAGCGTTTTTTTCTTCGAGAATCACGTGGAAGTAACTGCGAATAAAATTTTCCACCGTCGGTAACGGTGAGTGCCCGGTTTTGGACACGCTAATCCAAAGCCATGGTTTGCCAATAGCACGTCCTTGTTTAAAATAAATGAGTGACGCTCCAAAGCGTGCATCCTCATCCCCGCAAATCACTATTCCAGGAGGGCAATTTTGTGAAGACAGTGGTTCATTCCACCATCCGGCCGAATAAGCGCACCATGTGACAACCTGTTCGGGTTTCCATTCTTCAAACCGAGATGTGAAATGCGCTCCTCCCGAAAATCCATAGAGGACCAAGGGTAACTCTCGACCATAGATTTTTCGAATGCCGGTCAAAAGCAACTCTCCCGATCCTTGGGAAGCATAATAATAACCGCCTGTATGCGGATCGCCCTTTGAGGCAAAAGACAACCCTACTAAACCGAGTCGATGCGTCTTTGCAAACTCCTGCCAGATTTTTTGTCTAATCAATCCCTCGCCGTTACCGTTATAGCCGGGACAAAGGATCAGTACGGCTTGGGGACGGCGAATTTCTTTCCAATAATAAAGATCGGCCCGCTGAATTTCCGTTGAAGTGGGTAACGAGATTTTTTCAACTACATCTGCCGCACTTGCCATGGCAACCGCCAGAATCCACGCCATCAGAATGCAAGCGGTGCGTGGCATCAGCTTCTGGTCCTCCCCACAAAATACCACGTCAAAAACAGTGCTACGGCAACATGCACCCCAAGAACGGAAAAACTCAATTCATACGGCGCGATGAAAATATCCCGTGACTGCTTGACAATATCGTAATGGCGGGTGCTCTCAAACGTCCGCAGGTAGCCAGACCATCCCCAATAGGCGGCAATGAAGGGACGGCAAATGACCGAGAGCCAATCGGGAAGAGAAAGGGCCGCTCCCGAAAGTGGAAGCTGGAATCCCACCAGATAAATGGCCAGAAGCGAAGCCCGCTCCGGTGTTGGTGCATAGGCCGAAATAGCGAGACAGGTGGTACTCATTGCCAAGGTCGTCGCAAACAGCACTCCGAACTGGGCAAACAGTGAGCCCGGAAACCCGCAGAGTACCTTGACAAACCACGCCATCCAAAAAGCCTGTATCGCACACAATACTAAAAGCTGGAGAAACTTGGTCGTAACGTAGGCAAAAGGTGACAATCCCGCATTCAGCTCCTTTGTCAGAACGTTGCGTTCCTTGGCAATTTCCCGCGCTCCGTTATTGGCTCCTATCAATGTGAGCAGGATCACTTGGAACATGGCCAGTCCTGAAACGAGCGAAGCCGCATGAAACGATTCTTTGAGATAGAGAAGCTGTTCGGCCAGCGTTTTGAGAATGTTCGATTCCAGCGAGAGCGTAAGCTGCCGCACTTGGGGAAGGCCGTTATAGGCAAAGACCGCCACTAACGCAGGGAAAGTAATGATAAGGGCGAGATGGAGCCAAATCTGACCCTTATCCCGCCAGAAAAGTTCCGCTTGGCGACAAAGCAAGGTTGCAAATTGTGACCAACCGGAGGGAGGCTTCGCCGTTTTGAGCAAAGCTGGTTCGGCTGGCAAAATCTCCACAACCTCCGATTCTGACAATTCCACAGTCCTTGTCTGATAAATTTCGTAGAGATCGGTAATCGAACTCACTTCATGAGTTTGCAGCAGCGATTCAAGGCTGCCGTATCGAATGAGCCTTCCTTGGTGCAGAAACAAAATGGAATCGCAATATTCCAGATGATAAGTCGCATGTGTGACCAAAACGACCGTCTTGGAATGTTCATGCGCCAAGTCACGCAACCACTGCATCATTTCGCGATCCGAGAAAGCATCGAGTCCGCTCGTCAATTCATCCAGAAGAAGAAAAGCGGGATCACCAATCAATTCCTCGGCGAGGGCCATCCGGCGCATTTGCCCTCCTGAAAGCGTTTTGTAGGGCTGGCGCAAAAAAGAATCGAGTCGCGCCAGTTGAATAATGTGATTGAGCCAGTTCGCCTTGACCTCGGAAGAAACCGTACTCGGAAGGCGTAGCGCCACGGCGTTGTTCAGGTTTTCCTCAACGGTCAAATCGGGATGGAATGCCCCAAACTGGGGCAGGTATCCCACCGCCAGAGGAAACTCTTCCTTCAAGGTCTGTACGGGATTACCCGCGAGAAAAACAGCTCCAGAACTTGGGGCAATCAATCCCGCCAACGTTTTAAGCAAGGTGCTTTTACCGCACCCCGATGCGCCAATAATAGCTGTAAAACTTCCTGTGGGAAGATCGAAGGAAACGCCTTTTAACAGCGTTTTGTTCCCTGCCAGAACCGCCAGATTGGCGACGTATACCCCGTGATGCCGCATAACGTCATCCCCGCCTCACTGCGCCAGAATTTGTTTGCTCAGGCGATCAATCGCCTGATTGGCTATTTGGCTCGCGGGATAGGAACGCTGCGCAATAGCGTACCATGTCAGGCTAAAACCCAATTCTTTTTTATCTTCCGCTTCCCGTGCCTTGTTGATGGCTGCCACGAATTCCGCGCCTTTGCCGGAGAGATCGCCGCGAAGCGTATTGAGCTTCAAATCGTTCGGCAGGTCTTTAATCGCCGTTTCAACCGTTTCCCATGCACCAAAGACGTCTCCATTGGCTCTCATGAGATTGGCTTTCTCGATGGCCATTTCTGCGTTCTTCACTTTGGTAAGGGCATCCTTCAATTGTTCCTGACGTTTTTTGTCATCCTTCATCGCTGGAGCGAACATGAGCTGTTTGTCGAAGATGGCGCGGTAGTTGTTGTCAGCCACCAAACGGTCAAACTCCGTGAGCGATTGAGTCTGGACATCCTGTGAATTAAAGAAGGTCAGCGCCTTGTCCTTCAAATCGGGATTGCCCGGCCACGCCTCAGCAGCGGCTTGAAATTCCTCCATTGCTTGTTTCAAATCGCCCTGCTGCGCGGCAATCTTGGCCTTGCCCAAACGAAGCTGACTTTCCAGCTTCACAGCATTCACGATGGCCGTGGGCTTGGTCGTATCAAAGTCTGGAGCCATTTTCTTCATGTCATCCAGCAATGATTCGAGGTTGGAGAAATCCCGCGCTTCGATCATATTCTGCATTCTCGCAAGACGCTTGGTGAAGACCTCAACCTTTTTCTTTTCAACGCGAGGCAAGCCGAGCAGGGCCGGATTAAACTCGCTCGTCATAAACGCCTCCTGCAGCCGATCTGTGGCTGCCGCAATATCGTTTTCCTTCAGGTTAGTCTCGAATACGGCAACCGCCGATTGAACATCCCGGTTCATTTCCAATGACGCATTGACCTGCTGTGCCATCGAGACGGGGTATTGGCCTTCATCGAAAATACGCCGCCAGAAATCGGAAGCGATCAAGACGTGACGATGCCGTCCACTTTGGTAAAGAGTGGTGATATAATCCGCAAAATCAGCCTTGGCCTGATCGAACAACTTTTGAGCTTTCAACTCATTCATTTTGATCTTGGCCTTGGACTCAAGCGTGTTGAGGTATTCTTGAGTCAATTGAAGCTTGCCCATGACTGAGCTGGCATCAGGCATGAACGAGCCACCATTTCCGCCGCTCCCGTCTTGATTATTGACATTCATCTGTGGAACGCCGCCATTATTTTGATTCCGGGACGATTTATTGCTATTGCCTTCACGCATCTTGCGTTGATATTCGAGTTCTTGCTTGCGAATATCATCGCTCATCATATCGGCGCTGCGATTAGAGCGATCGATGTCCTGCCGGAGCTGGTCGTTTTGCTTGGAAATTTGGTTGTTCGTCTTGTCTGCATTCCAGATCGATTCAATGCGGTTGGCCAACTCCCAACTGACCCCGGCATCTATCGTCTCATAGGAGGCGAGCTTGTAGAGCTGCTTCCATGCCTCAAATTCTTTTCCCTCCCGTAATAGCTGAAGCACTTTATCGGAGTCGGCGGCATAGGCTTTAAGTTGCTCCTGAGAAACCTCTGTGGTGGCCAGATATTTTTCAAATCGTGCCCGCATTTGCAGATCTTCAATCCGGCCTCCACCCAACGCTTCCTGAGCAATGGCCTTGGACTTGGCAACCTGATTGGCATCCAGTGCTTCCTTGGCCGCCGTACCCTCTTTGGGCTTGCGATTAAAGAGATAATCCAACGCTGATGAGGTTGCAGGTCCAGCGCCGCCATTGTTCTGCTTGGCGGCCTCATCAGAGGCTTTCGCGGTCGTCGCGGCGGGCGCTCCGGTAGAACTGGAGCCGTTCGACGAGGCCAAGCCGGTCGCTGCATTACCGGAAGCGGAGTTATCCTGAGCCCAAACGCTCAGTAACGAGACGGCAAGAAAGAGTGAGGTCGCCAAATGGCGGCTAATTTTTCCGGCACGAATTTGCATAGATCAACCCTCCTTCTTTGACTTCCAGCTCAGCAATGTAAGTCTGCCCCTTGGTGAAATAAATCTCCTTGGCCACCGCCATCGGCACCAATATCGCAATGGGACGGAAATCTTCCTTGGTCGAAAAAAGCATCAACTTGCCCACTCCCTCTTTCCATCCCAAATCGGCCTCGACGCGAAGCTCTGCCCTGAATTTGGAACCCGCCAGCGCACGATGGCTTTCCAGATACTTTGCCACTGGGAATGTTTCCAGTGTTCGATAGGGATCGTTCAAATAGCGCGTGAGAAAGATGCCGCTCACCACGCCAATGATTAACAAAATGACCGCCAATCCGATCGAGATGAAAAGTTTCTGATTTCCACCGCCTTTTTGCGGTACGGCAGCCTGAGCATGGGCAAAAGGTGAAACCACCTTATCCGGTTCAGGTTGCTCTTGTGGCCACGAGGATTGCATGGCGTGTCACGCTGGCAAATTTAGGAGGTTCCATCAAGGAGAACCTTTTCAACAGTCACGCTAATGATAGCGATTCCACGAAATCACCCTTCTCATTTCACAAAATTTTTTAAAGACGGCAATTCTGCAAGCTGGCCTAAATATCCGTTATTTGGGATTATGAGACGTTGGATTCTTACCTTTACTCTGCAAGTTGACCGGCGCACCCGAATGGGCATGAGAACGTCTCTGAGGAAACCGGACATGATCTTTCAATTCATGCTTGAGGTCTTGCCAGATGCTCCACGCACGTTGACGAGTGACGCCATGTGCGCGGGCGCACCAACTCAGGGACGGCCTCTTGCAAGGTAACTGGCCGGGGCTGATGGCCAGTATGATGAGATGAACACGAAGGCCAATTTGCGTCATCCCAGGGCGAATCGCCCACCCGAGAGTACGATTGATCGCCTCCCGCAGCGCCGCAAAATCGGCTTTCTCCTCCTTGTTGACGAGGGGTTCAATGCGATCCACCGGATCGTCAAAATAAGCGTTCGGCGGCAGGTGGTATGGCATAATCATAATTTGCCTCCCTTGCGCACGGCTTGACGCTGGCGGTGCCTTTCCACGTTACCGTTGCTGGCCACATAGTCTTTCACGTCCTGCGGAACAAACCGCACCGCACCTCCCACCAACACGTAGGGCAATCCGTTTTTACGCCGGTTATAGATTGTTTTAAGACTGACTTGCATGTATTGAGCGACTTGCCTTGTCAGCCACAATTGCTCGACGGGAGCGGGAGCCACCAATGGTTCCGGTGAGGGATTCTGCCCGATAGCCGGAGTCTTTTCGGGAGTGGTGGCGTTCGGTTCGATCATAGATTCCTTTCTATTGAGTTTTGTTGTTAAAGCGGAGTCGCCTCGGCGTTTTTGTTGGCTTTATTCCCTTATTTTGACTTGGCTTGGAGCTTGGCCAATTGCCGCTCATTGGCGATGCGGTCTTGGTTCATCTTTTCAGCCAGCTTGCAGTAGCCGCTGAATATCTGCGGCGACAGCTTGCCTTCATGTTTGTTAATGAGACCAACAAGGAACTGTTTTTCATGCCGGTCGATGTCGTAGAGTTGTGGAACGAGTACCGAGCACAGTTTCATGGCCGCCTTGCTCGAAAGAGACATCCGTCCCTTGACCTTGTTGTAAAGTTCCAGGATCGGCATTTCATATTCGTTCGGGTCTTCGGCTTCCATAGCCAGAAGAATGCCCTCCACGCACATATTGACGAACTGGTTGGGGCCTTGGCTGACGACGGCAGCTTTTTCCTGCACGGCATCGATCAGATCAGTGCGCAACACGAGTGTCAGGCGCTTGCGTTTCTTTGATGATTGTTCCATGCACCTACTATTACGGCGCGGAAAAA
Source organism: Verrucomicrobium sp. (assembly GCA_017849585.1). Classification (GTDB taxonomy): domain Bacteria; phylum Verrucomicrobiota; class Verrucomicrobiia; order Methylacidiphilales; family UBA1321; genus UBA1321. The sequence continues at coordinate 57,907 of JAFIGT010000027.1, read as the reverse complement.
TAAAACTCAAGGACAAAATGACGTGCCATACATGCATAGCATGAAAAGCCCTGCAAAGCGGCGGAAGGCAGCGGAAAACCACGGAACGGCGCGAAAAGGCTCGGAAAGGAATGGAAACGAAATTATTTGTCGCCATGCCCGCGACATGGCGATTTTCGCAATCGGAGAACCGCTCAGCGTTCCACTTCGGAAATCTCGATGCGAAAAATCGCGGGATCAGAATCGGAAATGTTGGACGGAATGCCCTCGCTTACCCAGCAGAGTTCAAACTTTTCAATCCGCTCATGGACCGACTTCAGGCATCTCCCCTTCACCGAAACGATGCAATGCGTATAGTAGAGGGTGATCTGGGTTTCTTCCTTGTTCATTTCGGAATAAAGCAGCCACGGATAAGGAACAAACCGGCGATAGGTGGGCAGATGGAAGGTGATGCCGGAAACATTTCCATGCACATCGGAATCGTAATAGTGTGGTCTGTCCAGAAAAGGATGGGGTGCCGTCATAGAGTCCTCCATGTTTGAAATTACAAGCCGAGGCTTGGCCCCTGTCGGTGAGGAGGCGGATCGGGGAAATGCCGTTGCGAGGGCTTGGGAATGATTTTCTTGGGAGCCAGCTTTGGGAGAAGTTTTTCCGGGAGCGATTCTTTCACGATCTCCTTCACGGCTTGCGTAACTTTGAAGGGCTGTTTGATACGTGGGGGATGTTCCACCACTTTCTGAATCAGACTCTGTTTTTCCTGCATGGCCGGTTTCACCGCCGGGGTCGTCTTTTCCTGAGCCGCTTCCTTGCCCTCGACCGTTTGCGCCGGAACTTCCACGACGCGCGAGCGTATGGCCTCGAACCGGGCGAGTTGGGACCTCACCTGTTCGGCGACTTTCTGGAGGGAGAAACGCGCCGTGAATTCCTTGCCCCATTGAAATGCCTTCATAACCAATGTGGCGTTGTCAACCCTTGGAGCGAGCGGAACGACCGCAGGCGCGACCGGTTGTCGTTCCAGATGGAGCGCGGAACACTTGATATTGGAACGTTGGATCAATTCGACATAGAGACTTTTGTTTTCGACATGGAGCTTGAGATTGTCAACGTGGCGCGTGCCTTTGACGTGAAACGCTTCCTTGTTGGCCATGGAGGAAGCCGAACCGTTATCCTCGATTCCACGCACCTGCATGCCTTTCAAACCCTGCGCCTTGTAATCGGTGAGACAATCGCCTTGCCGGACACGGCCATCCGTTACAGAGAGCTTTAATCCACTCTTGAAATGCACCGTACCGTCCTTGACTGCGGAGATGATTTGCCGCGATCCTTTCTCAAAGACACGAGTGTCCTGTTTGATTTTTTCCTGAAGGAGGAGGGTTTCACCGGAACCACGCTCGATGCGCGACGAATCAAACACCGCCCGAACCTGCGTCAATGGTATCTGCCGTGATTGATGCTCACGAGCCACCACCACCACCGCGTTCGGGAGAACCGACGCCACGGGAGCACGTACAATCGCCCCGCTCCCTTTGTCTTTGAATTCCACCACATCACCCACGCGATAGAATTGCGAGGACTTCAATTCCGCAGGCTGCAATTCCCGTTTGAGATGCACGTCCAGAAACGATTGCCCATCGCTCCCGTTTTTTTCGAGGTGCAGGGAGTGAATCCGCTCGGCCAGCGCGTCGCTGATCCGATGGACAGATGATACCGCCACAATTTCCTGACCCGCCGCACGAGCCTCAACAATTTCTTTGGCCACTTCTTCAATGGCAACATCGGGAGCGGTCTCGCAGACCATGCCCCGGTCCATCATCTTTTGCACCGCATCGGCAAACTTGGAATCATCACCCGACGACAAATCCGCCGCGAGCTTTTTATCCTCACTGCGAAGTTGCCGCCGGGAAATGGAAGCGCGAGGCACATGCATGCCGAGTTGCAATTCCTCCTGAAGCAGTTTAATAGGCTGACCACGGCCCACCGCCGCCATTTGTTCGGTATCGCCTTGGAAGATGACTCGTGCCCCAGCCCGTTCCGCTTCTCTGACTAATGCGAGTGCTTTGGGAGTGTCGAGCAATCCGGCCTCATCGACGTAAATATCCGCGCCATGCAATAATTCCGAATCCTGACGCGCCCTCACAATCAGCGCATCGACCGTATTGGCTTGAGCGAAAGCACGCGCTACGTCAGGCGCTCCAGCGGCTTCAATCCGAGCCGCTTCATTGCGAAGCACCACCCGCGCTTGCTCGCCATACGGCGCACAGAGGAACACTGGACGACCCGCACGCTGGCTCTCCCCGACGAGAATTTCGAGTGAGAAAGATTTTCCAGTACCAGCGCCCCCGCGAATATTCAAGTAGTGATCGGCCGAAGTGCAGACATACTGGTGAATCGCCGCGAACTGATTGAGCCATTGCTCGGCTTGAGCGCGAGTCAATTCCTCACCACGGGCACGCGCTTGGGCCAGCAATTCCTCCAGTCGTTGCTCCGTTGCCACGAGCGAAGCGGGCGGCTCATAGTTGGGTGTAAGTGGTTCCCTCCGATCCAGCCCCCGAACAATGGTTGTGAGGAGCGTTTTTTCTTCGGAAAGAATCTCCTTGGTTGTCACCAGTTCATGGCCGTCCACGCGCCGGATCATAAAACGGCGATCATCCCGCAATTGTTCCATTAACAGCTCATTGGACACCACGCCGGGAGCGAGCCGGATGATTTCCCCGTGAAGGAGTTCGAGGCGAACGACACTCTGCTTTTCAAAAGCAATTTGAGTGCCCTGTATGATGGCCTCCTCCCTGTTCAATTCCACGTTCACCGCAGAAAGAGCCGGTTTCTCCGCCACTAGCCCCGCTTTCTCCAATCGCTTGCCGACATCTTCCCGCAACGTTTGACTGGCAATCGCCACCTTTTTAGGACGAGTCAGCGTGACGGCCTGTTGATCCATCACATGATCAATCACCTGCCGGGGCTTGCTCTCCGGTCGCCCCATCTTTTCCACCAGTAGATCCGATTTCGCCAATAACCGACGTTTCTCATCTTCCGGTAATCCCACGAGTGCCTTGTGGAGTTGCGCCGGGGTATAGCCGCGCTTGAAGAGTGCCTTCACCGTTTTGACCTGATTGCCCCGTTCGCTGAAAAGAGCGAGGGCGTCAGCCGGAACTTCCTTCAACCCAAAGCCAGCGGCGGCGGCTTCCACGTGATAGCCCAGCTTCGCCATGCGAGCGGCGAGGTTATTGTGAATCCGCGCGTCCAGCGTTTTGCGCAACTCATGCATACGCCCGTAATGAAGGGCCAGGTAGCGCTGCCGCTCCTCATCCCACGTGACGTTTCCAATCAGCGCATGAACATGGAAATCGGGATCGTTCGTGCGGCTGGTTTCATGCCGGAACAGAGCGGCAATCATTTCTCCCGTTGGCTTGGTGATTTCCAAGTCGACCAAGGAGCCCCGACGGTCGCGCACATCCACGAGGGTCTCAAACCAGTTTAACTCTTCTTTAGCCGCAGCGTAGAGTTCGCCTTTCACCCGGTCATCCAGAGCGGCCACGACGCTCACCGCCTTGGGGGCGCTATAGGTGAATTCAATGTATTTGATCTCGGAGGTGCACGGACGGCCCGAGACCGCGCCAAGCGCCTCCAGATCGCATTCCACGAACGCCGTGAACCGTTCCCGCGTAACAACCGCCCCATCGAGTCCTAATCGTTCCGCGACCCGGCCAATGAATTGCCCGCGATCGATTTCTTCCGATGCCGCGTAATAGTCGGCCACGTTGAGATGAGCTTCAAAATAGGCCAATGCCCCGCTGGCCGATGCGCATACCGCTTTGGAGATCATAAAAATAATGATAGACCATAAACGAAATAATTCTATAGAAGTTGCGCGTTAAAATAGAAATAATTCTCTATTACCGATCATTGCCTATCTATACTTAACTATTCTATAGGAATGCTCATTTCCTCTCTATTCCACTCGTTACCGAAAGACCAAAAGAAAGACCAAACCCCAAGACAAAGAACCCAATGAAAACTTAACCTCAAACTCAAAAAACAAACCAAAACTAAAAACGCAACCTCAACCCAAAACCAAAGAAAAAAGGAACCACACCAAGAAACCCAAAAAGAAGAAATAAAAACTAAGCACACATGTCCCTCTTGGCCTTTTCAGGCCGAGAGGAAGGCGGATTTTGTTCTCAGAAGTTATCACATCGCAAAAAGTGACATCTCTCCACCTGATAACATCTGATAACTCATAGAGATACCTGATCATTTCTGATGACGGGGGTTGACGACACGCCCTTATATATATGCCCGGAATCTCTTTTCACAGCAAACTGGAGCCGTATTTCGATTTTATCATGGAAATGCGACGCAACCGTGAGACTTGGCAGGCAATTGTCGAAGCTTTGGCCGCCAAGGGTGTCAGCACCAAAAAACAGTTGGTTTACGCTTTTATCAAAAGACGGCTCAAACGCCGTTATCCGTTGGGCGTTGTCACCGCAAAAATAACATCGCCAGCCAAACCGCACCAATCCCAAGCGGAGCCACCGGACTGCGCCGCGCCCGAATTGACGGCAGACGCAACCCCACAAGATGAGTTTGCGTCCGACCCGTTGACACGACCCGCTCAAGGGAAGCCCAAGAAGTATTGGGGCCAGCTTTGAATCCAAACAAACAACCGAAAGGAAAATAGTATATGTCAGATATTAATCATCGTCTCATCACCTGCTTTCAATCCAGCGGTCGCATCGGCAAATCGACCGCGCTCGAAAGCCTCATCTCATGGGCACGATTCGCCGGGATACCGATTGCCACCGTCGATTGCGATGCCGAGCACCGCACGTTAAGCAAACGGTTCCCCGAAGCCGCCTTTATTGACGCCACCAGCTCCCATGACGAGTTTTTACAGCTCATCATGGCCTTGCCCGACATGCCAATGGCCGTGGCCGATTTCCCGGCACAAGCCACCGACTTCCTGTTGGGGGCAGTAGAATCGCTGCGTGTTCTGGACGCATTGGAGGCGAGGGAAATACGCCTGACCGTGCTCATGTTTGCCGCCGATGACCCCACCGCGACGGCGAGCATGGCCAAGACGTACCGCGCCTTGGGAGATCGGGCGGATTACGTGCTGGTCAAGAATCCGGCCCGGTTCCGCAGCCATACGTTTGATGAGTCGGCATTGGCCGAAGTGTTTAAGCGCAAGGGTGCGCCGGTACTCGATTTGCCGCCTATTACCGCGACGACACTTCAGGCTATTGAAGCCGCCAGCGCGGAGCAGAAACGGCATTTGACGTTTGCGGAAGCAGCAAAGACTGCATCCATTCCGCAGATTTGCCGGTATGAGATTGAGTTTTACCTGAACCGTTTCTACCTCCAGTGCGAGGATAACGCCAGGATTCTGATACCGGAATCGGCCCCGATTCAAAACAAGGTTGTCCGTCCCGGCACGAAAAGTGTCCAGCCCATTGACGAATTCAACCCGCTCTCCATTCATGAATAACACTCCTCCCAAGAATAACGATGTCGTGTTGAACTTCCTGACCGACGGACTGCCCTCGAAAGAGGGCAGTCTGGTCGTTCAAGCCTATTTCGAGGTGGGCAGTGGCGTGCCCAACAGCGCACCGGTCTCCGCCGCTATCCTGCTGGCTGCTTGCACTCGCAAGATGGCCGGGATTCCAAGCGCGATGAGTGAACTGGTCAAAGAGTTCTGTGTGGTCGAAGGCAATGCGCGGAAACTCCAAGAGGAATCGTTCTGGCGAATCAATCGTGAAGTTGAAAAACTCGTGACGGATTTTCGCAGCGAAGCGACCCGCAGCTCAAACGTCATCATCAAGGCAGTCGAACTGACCCAGACTCAACTCAAGGAGGCCAACCAGACGACTCAGAAAATTACCAGCGAAGCACAGGAGATTAAAACCTCTCTCAACTCGCTGAAAGCGGGCCTGATTGAGCTTACCCTTGATCTCAGCCAACTTCAGCGCCAGTCGAAGCTTCAAAACGAATCGACCGCCCAGATTGCCGAGGCCACGCAAACCATCAAAGCCATTCAGGAGGAAAACCAGAAACTGGTAAAACATCTCACCAAACAAGCGTCCATTCATTGGCTCACCGTTGGCTATATCGCCGGAGCCATCACGCTTGGAGTCAGCATGCAGTTTTCACCGTGGATTGGCTTGGGGCTGTTCGCGGTGGGAACGGGACTGCTCCAGTGGCTTTTCCGCGCAGGCTGGAAGTACTTTTTTGAACAATCCCAAAAACTGAATTAGAAAATTATGAATTCATCATCGGCTACCTGAACCCACCGGAGCCTGCGTGCGTCAGAGCCCGCACCCAGGCTCCGGCCTGCCAACGGCGCGACCCTGAACGGCAGGCTTCGCCGCCCGCCACTCGCAGCTAGTGGCCGGGACGCCTCGCCAGCCGTTCTGAGTCGCTTTCGAGAATTGCCCTGCCCAACTATTCCTTTATCCTATCCGGACGTGATTATGGTCCAATCTTGCTATAACTGGGAGCAGAACGAACGGGAGCATGCCGAGGAACGGCGTGCCACCGCGGAGGCGATCCGTTTCGGCCAAAAGACTCCGTAGCAAATTCAGGAGGAGAATTCTATTTTTCCGATGAATTCAACAATCGAAATTGATTGGGCCGATCTTAACAAGCGCGTCCAAGCCTGATGCTGGGAAAGCAGCAAGACTGTTTTGAGCTAGCCGCTGATTCTTTCTTAATCTCGAAATCCTGCTCGGGCCCTGAATTGTCCGATTATGTTTCCGTGGAATTCCACGGGTTTCTTGGCTCGGGTTAAACGACTTTCCGGTGCCGCTTGCGGTGTCTTCTCCGAACGTTGCGAATCGCTCCTGCCGATGGGGCGAGTTGCTTCCGCGTCCGGGGCGAGTGTCGGATGTTTTCCGCGTTTTGCCCGCCAAACACCCCCTGACTTGTGCGGGGTGTTTGGGAGCAAAACGCTTTTCGCTGGCTGATTTTCGGGAGCTTGGCTTCCGCACGTCTAGTGTCGGCTTGCCGACCTTAAAAAAGGAAAGGCGTTGGAGAATGCGGGCTCTAACGCCGAGGCGATTCAAGGTCCCGTGGGACGAATTACTTAATGGAGTCTAAATGCCTGCAACTGTGGTCGCCTTCTCCAATTAAGCCGGTTGAGAGGCTGGAAGTCGAAAGGCTTCCGTAGTAATTGCGGTCAGAATAGTCTTTTTCAATTCATCCATGATGCGAATAACGGCCTGTAGCAATTCGTTATATTCAACTTCATCGACACCACTGGTTTTACTGCCGTGGGCAATATTGTTCCTGTAATTGAGCAATTTATTGATACTTCCTTCTAACTCGTCAAATAAGTCATGCGGCAAACCAAGACGATACAGATTTTTTCGAAGAACAATCGGCTTTAGGTTCGATTCCATATCGACAAATTCTTCTGGAACAGTCGCTATTCGTTGGCCGAAGTCCCATGCCTTTTCAACGAATGCTCTTTCAATTGCTAATGGTCGCAATTCACCCAAAGTTCGCATTGCATCTGGCAGAAGATTAACCCCTTTATCCGGATTACGAATGGCTTTAAAAATGTCATTAAGCGCAGCTGTGGCTAATGACGGATGCACTTCACAGCATTTCGATTGGCTATTCTCAATAGCGCGGCGGTAAACCTCAAAAGTAAATTGGGCATATCCTTCAAAATGAGAATAGAGCATAACAACCATAGCTCTACGCATGCGGTTTTGCTGCTGCTCGTCTGGCAATGCGGCACATATATTTTGGAGGAAGTGAATTTCCTCCATACGAATTCGCTGCTCTTCTTCCAGCTCCGTTGCCGCGTCCACCATAATTCTTTTTTATGCTACAATTTTAGCAACAGCATTTTCAATAATGGAGATTCTCTTATTAAGTGGGCCAGGAGAATTACGCCCACCACCAGATGACACATCGCGAAAGTCTTGACTGAGACGCGCAAGTCGCAGGGCCTCCTTAAGATTTTGCATTTGCCCAACATCCATCGGATTTAGCTTATCAAGAGACGCTTGTAGACCAAGAGTTACACCCTCGAAATGATATGCACTAAATCCTCGGCTAAGTTCAGAACCTGTCTTGTTAGGGAAAGTGAAAGAAAACTCGCCGGTCGACACTGCAAGTATTCGAAATGTCTTAACGAAAATTTCCTCTTCTTTCGTAAAATCAAATGGCGTTGCTTCAGGGTCCAAACCAGCGATGCTTTCCGTAAATGTATCAATAAACGGACCTACATCATGCTTGAACAAATCTCGCCGATTTTTTAAGCCAAAAAAGCGAAGCACGAGCTCCTGATCAAACTGGTTATTTTGCTGGTCTTGCGTTAGGGACTCGACACAGCATGCGATGTAATCCCCATTCTTGGAAAGTTTGTCGATAAAATCCATGACTTTAGGACCATTTTCGAGCATGCGAATCACGCAGTTCCGAACCTGTTGCGGTGATACTGGTGTCCCACCATCATTCAAGCGCTTAAACATGTGAAATTTTAGCCCCTTGTCGCTTTCTTTTCGAATAACTTGCACGCTTACAGTCGCGCGTTTCAACCGGATCTGAAGCACAGTATCAAGATCTTTCCATTCCTTCCCATTCAACTCCCCTGCAATATCACACCCTTCCAAAGCAAAGGTTTGCGGTTCGGTTATTCCTTTTGAGGTATTATTTAACACTCCTCGGAAATGCAAATAAGTTGATAGCCTCTGGAGTCCATCGACCAAAACGTAGTGTCCTTCCTCTTCTTCCACAACATAGATGGGAGGTACAGGAAGCTCAAGAAGGAGCGACTCGATAAATTGGGATTGTTTGACTAAATCCCAAACAAATATTCTTTGAAATGCTGGTTGGATCTCAAGCTCATGATTTTTATACATGTCGAGCAGTTCATTGAAGGAAAGATCGAGCCGCTTGGTTTTGGCCATGACCGCTTTTTGGTCGATCATTTCCCGTAGAGTTCCAGTTGGAATCGCCATAATATTAGTCCTTGGTAAAAAGAAGTACGCTTTCAGTTGCTGCGCCAGAAGTACGATAGCGGCGAGACATGACGTTTACCTGTCCCATACTCCGAGACAAGGGAAAGTCTTTTCGTCCAGTAAGATTTATTCCCATGCTTTCGGCCATCTCTGCGTAGATTGTGGGCAAATTGTTATGCACGTCTTTATAAAATGAATCTTGAACGACAAGACAGGCCTGTCCAGATGGCTTTAAGCACCGATGCAATTCGAGCATTGAATTATAAATTCCATCAAAATACTGACAGTGTCCTTTATAATAATAGGTCGACGATGCTTTAGATGTATGCTCCTTAACCGCTCTTAAGAAAGACTCGCAGGTTGGTCCCCATCCAGGTAAACACGCGGGAGCTTCAGGTGGTACAGTAGGCGTTCCCAGTAATGACCGACGCAAATTCTCAAATGCATCGCCCTCTGAAAGACCAAGCACTGCCAATTCAACACGCGTAGCTGATGCGTAATCTATTCGAGTGCAGTAAGGAGGAGACGACAAGATAAAGTCAATAGAGGAATCTGGTAAAGGTACTCGCTGAGAAGCCGCTAGACCAATTTTAATTTTACCATCCTTCTCCAAAACGTCGCTATCGAGCGCAGATATCATGGACGAAATCTGCATCAAAAATTGATCTCGAATTGTCCTTTCGGAAGGCTCAAGCTTGGTCGAGTATCCTTTAGGGGCCTTGATCCATGTAGGATTGGAGCTTTCGAATCTCGTCAGAAAAGCACGAATTGTCCGAAAGAGGGCAACATAAAAAAACGCCGCTATATCAGAAAAATCATTCGCTTGGATGTGTTTTTGCATCGGCACCCACTTATCCAATCCAAAAAGTGATTTTTGAAGGCCCTGTTCGATTCGGCGTAGTGAACCTATAGCCTGCGGCTTGAACCAAAGATTTAGAGGATCATCAGATTGAACTTCGTGTCTACTTACAGCGAGCGATGTGATAAGTTTTGCAAGCGGTAATAGACTGGACCTTTCGCGCTTATTGAGAAGGCGCGCTCGCGCTACCACCACCATCACTGGATTCAAATCGAACCCAAAACCTTCATGCCCTTTACCTGCCGTTACCGCTGTAGTAGTGCCGCTGCCGTTCCATGGATCAAGTACACGGCTGCTTGCCGATTTTACAAAATAGTCTAATACAGCTTGCGCGAAGTCAGAAGAAAACCCTGCGTAATAAGGGTACCAGCCGGCTCTGCCGACAGCAGAAGACCGATCACGCTTGGGATTCGGTAAATTATCGAGTACGAGCATTATTGCTATGATGGTTAGTGAAAGGTCGAGATGCAAGCATTTGAAAAGGGCCATTTGGCGCAACCGGGCGAAAGCCCGTACCATTTCCCCGCTCATGGGCACCGCCCGCAGGCCGTTAGGCACATTGGCGGCTAGAGTGGGTTCTTAATCGGGTTAAAATGCCGCCGTCCCGCGCCGGACTGCAGAACGGCGATTGACTGGAACTAGGCGGGACGGACATCAAACCATGCCGTGGCCGCTTCCGGTGTGACCAATTCCCGGTAATGAGCAAAGATCACATCCGGCGAGTTACCCGCTTCCAGCGCGACCCGCGCCGTATCATTCAGGATTGCCAAACGGTACGAAATGTACGAGTGCCGTAATCCGTTCCGCTGCCATTCGAATCCTTTGCAGAACCGAGTTGCCGACCGTTGGGGGTCTCGGTGCAGGCAGATCGGCCCCGCCTCCTGTTTCAACGGCGTCAGCCAGAGCTTCAGATTCTCGGAGATCGGCACCAGACGACGACGGCGCGTTTTGGCTTTGCTGGCCGCGACCGTGATAAAGCTCCGTTCCAGATTGACCTCACTCCAGTCCAACCGCTCCAATTCCGCCGTGCGCAATCCCGCAAACGCACCGATAGCCAGAAACGCTTTTACGCCGTCATCGGCAGTCGTCAGCATCGTCTTGATGTTCTCGGGAGTGAAGATCGTCACCGGCGTTTTCTCTTCCTTGTACCGAATCATGCCGGGGAAGGGGCTGCAATTTTTGACGAGATACCCTTGTCTTTCCGCCCAACCCCCGCAGACCACGAGCACCCGCCGAATATCGTTCTTATACGACGCCTTGATATACTTCTCTTTGATTTTCAGATTACCAAGCCACTTATCCAGCATGGCCGTCGTCAAATCGGTCAGGCACAGACCGGGAAACCCTTCGGCCAGTAGGCGAGTATAACGGCGGCACAGGTCGACATAATTTTTCGAGAGTCCTGCCTGTTGCCGAGATTTTGCGAATTGCTCCGAAGTCTCTTTCAGGGAGAGCCGGGGCACGTTGGCATTGTGATGGCGCAGATAAAATTCCACCGCATCCCGCAACGTCGCTTTACCGAGTTTTGCCACTGCTTGCGCGTGCTCCTCAACGGCCACATGCAAGGCGTAGCCGGGAGCGAGAACTTTCTTGGCCGCCACCAAGCTTTCAATTTCGGGAGTCGCCGCCGCGTCAACCAAGGCCGAATCACCCGCCTTGCCGTTGAGCACCTGATTGGCTACGCGCTTGGCTTGCGCCTTATCGGTAAAATTCTGTTGTACCCGCTTGCCCCCGTTGTAGTAAGCCAGTTGAAACATGGCCTTCCCACGATTGACCGACTGATAAAGTTTGACCGTCTGTTTTCCGTTTGTGATAACCGTTGCCATATACACTATGGCGGCTCGTCAACCCCTCTCGAATTTTTAGCGTTTGCTATGAATTCTGTTATGCTCAAAGCCGTTACTCACGCAAGTAACTATGGTTATAAGCTTTGGGGTTTCATCAAGAGGGAAAAGGAACGTGCGGGAGCGCCGTGTGTGTGAAAAGTGACCCTGCATCTCAATCGAATCTGTCCCCAGAGATCCCTACTCTAATTCACCCGGAAATCGAAGTCGTCGAAATCCGCGACCGGCTTCCAGGCGTTGTAGGAATGCACCCAGATGCGGGCATAAACCGCATTCGCCGGGGCAACTCCCGTAAGAACAGAGCGGGCCCAATTGGCACTGGAAGGAATACCCATGGATTGCGTGCCACTCGTGATCAGCGCATTGTTCGTATCGTAGAATTGGAGATACACCCCGATACCAGTACCACTGATCAACCGGCTCCAGAAGGAAACCTGATAAGTCGTCCCCGCTTCCGCCATGAATTTGGGACTGGAGCAATCCGATCCAGTAGTGTCACTGGAATCGGTCACGCGCAAGACCTTGCTGCCGCCATGGGCGTCCGTGGTTACGATCTGACTCATGCCATTATCCGTCGCACCCACCGTCCAACCGGTGAAGTCGCTCTCAAATCCGGGATTGTTCTGCGCAAGTTGCCAGTCGTAGATCGACGAGGCAACCGGGCTCGGTTTGGGCGGTAGGATCATGAATGAAAAACTATCGAAATCCGCCGTGACCTGCGCTGAGGAGTAGGAGTGAATCCAGATTTCCACCTGTGCCGCCTCCGCAGGCGCAACTCCCAGGAGTGACCGCTCTTTCCAGGTGTCATCAATGGGCAGTTGCAATGAGGGAGTCGTTCCGGTCAGTTGTCCACCTGCGTTGTAAAAGCGGAGATACACCGCGATGCCATACGCGGAAGTCAATTGCCGCGACCAGAATCGGACTTGTGCTGTCCAGCCGGGCTGAATGGCAAAGCGCTTCGACAGCAACGACGAACCGGCAGTCGTCGACGCATCTGTGACTCGTATTCCGGCCGTGCCCGACACGGTCGCGCTCGACGTAGCGACAGTCATGCCGTTGTCGCCCGCGTTACTCCAATGGGCCAGTCCTTGCTCGAAACCACCATTGGGCAGCGCCTCGACTTGCTCGCCAAATTCAAAGTCATCGAGATAACCCGTCACGAGGGCGGCATTCATGGAATGGATCAGGATCTTCGCCGTAGCCGCATTGAGCGGGGCGGTCTCGCGCCAGACCACCTGCTTCCATTGGTTCAGCGTGTTATCGACCACATACGTTCCGAGCAAGGACGCGCCCGCGCTGTCGTAGAATTGCAGGTAAACGCCGAGATTGGAGCCGGAAGTCAGCTTTTGCCAGAAGCGCGTGGCGTAGACTTTACCCGGCTGCACAGGAAAGGCCGGGGAATAGACATACGAGCCTGCCCCAGTCTGAGCGTCGCTGACATAGAGACTCTTCGCACCGGAATGCTTCTCCGCCGTGGACACGCTGCTGATGCCGCTATCGGAGGAGGTCACGATCCAGTTGGACAGATCGTTTTCGAAACCAGAGTTGCTGACCGTGGTGAGCGTCAACGCATCGGTCGTGGTGTTATTCGCGCACGGTCCCGCCGCGGAAAATCCGCAAGCGAGCGCATTCGAGGGAATGCCGCGAAAAGTATTCTCCTGAATCACCACTCCGGTGCAATCCGACGTGTCCGTCCACACCCCCGCCGTAGCCAAACCGAGTGCCACCGTGTTTTTGTAAATCACATGATCACTGCTGTCGCGCTGCAGAAACCAACCCGGCCCCATATCCGCCGCAAGGCGGTTGTAGGCAAAAATCCATTCCTTGTTCGAGCCGCCCATCCACGCTCCTGCGAGTGGCGACGTGACATCGCACGCATAGATCGTATTGCGCGGACCATTGGGTCCATGATCATTTTGTTCGGAGGGCGAAGCCCACATGCCGTAGCCGTAGCCGCCGTTGCCCCGGTTGGATTGTACGGAGAGATTTTCATAGAGATTCTCATTGGCCCAACCGGCATGCCATTGCATGTCGCTATCGGCAAAGGTACTGTTGCGCAGCACGTTTCCCGCCGCACTGACCAGGCAGGGCGCATGCCGCAACCGAGTGCTGGTGATATTCTCCAACAGGGAATCATAGGCACTGCTGAATCCCAGATAGGCTGTGCCTGCGAGTCCCTTCCACCACGCATCGTCCATCGTGCAATCCCGAATCTCGCACCACTTGGAGCCGCTCATGACAATGGGAAAACGCCCCGTCTTTACAATTTCCACGCCCTTTACCCAGCATTTCCAGCCCCAGTTGAACACGATGCCGCTGGTCCATAAATCCTGCGTCTGCTTGATCGTGAGATTTTCCACACCGCCATTCTGGATCATCTGCGCCTTTTGCAGAAAGGGCGTCTGCACGGAATTGGCCGTAAGCGGATAATCGATGCGCAGCGGCTGATTCACCGACACTTGCGTGCCAGAGATGGATGTCACCTGAAAAAGATACGTACGGAAAATATCCGCCGTCCCGGCGTAGCCTGTGCTTTGCATCCACTCATCGCTCAAGGGGGCATGGAGATAGAGCGCGTCGTTGACACCGATAGACGGAGTGGTGGCCGCCTGCAAAACCATCTGCCCACGCCTGGCGTTTGTCGCCAACGGATAGGGTACTCCGGTGAGACCGTAACCACAAAAATTGATCGCCCCAAGCAAACCTGCGCGCGGCACCGCGTTCGAATCGATGGCCCAACTCAAGGCCACCGTCATCGTTTTGGTTTTGACGGTACCGTCGAGGTATTCCGCCTGTGCCGTGATGACTTTTCCCACACCCGAGCCGCCCGCTTTGTCCAACAGGTAAGCGCCCTTGCTCGTCAGGGAAAAGGTACCACTCCAGGAATCATCGGTCCTCTCCACGCTCGAAACAAGGACACCGCTGGCAAAGAGCGAAAGTTTTTTAAGATTCACCGGGTCTGCATGAATTTCCACCCAGGTGTTCTGGTAGATAGTCGCGGTTCCCGCCGCCGGTTGGTAGAAAGTCACGTTGCCCGTCGGTGGACGATACCGCATGACGAGAGTGGTGCTGCCCTTCCCGGCTCCGCGCAAGACCACGTTATTGTAACGAATCAGCAACGGTTTATCCAAATAGTAAGTACCCGCGGGAAGGGTGATCAGTCCCCCACCGGAACTGCCCACCGCTTCGATCGCGGCCTGCAAGGCAATGGAATCATCGAGCGAATCGGAGCCTATGGCATTATATGGCGCCGAGGCAGCGTTCACCGTTTGCGAGAAGGAGGTGGGAATGCCACCCGGTATCCCGGTGTAGGTCCAGTTGGGATAGACAATCCCGTCAGGACCGCAAATATCGGGGAAATTCCACCCCGCCAGTGTGGAGAGAGGGAACGAAAGTACGGCGAAAACAACGACCCGAAGAACAACCCAGCAACGTGACAACGTAGACGATGACTGAAGGCAAACGGTGGACATGATGGAATCCTTGGTTGCCTAGTCTCATACATTTCTTTAATTGCGATTACAACTATAATTTACTCATTAATATATAAATTCCTTATTAACAATTTATTGTGTAGATATAAATTGTATCATTATTTATTTAAGGATTTAGCCGAAAAGCAAGTGTGAGAAATCTACGGCAAAAATATGACTTACGCTGGCGTGAGCGGTGCCGGCTCTCGTGAAGAATGAACCTTAGCCGTTTCGTGAAGGACGCAACCTTGCAGCTCTTCGACCAATACCGTCCCGGTCGATTTCCCCCAGCCGAGGCTCATTTCCGAAAAGAGTCGGCCCGTGTCAATGGTCTCCACAACTGCCTCATAAAGGTCCGTCACCACATAACCCGCTCCGCCCGGCCCCTCATAACGACGAACCCATTGCGGCTCGATCTCATGAATCCCGCCGGAGGAAATCAACAGACCATTTGTCGCCAATACGTAGCCGCGCGTATCCACCAACCGGGTCAACGGTCGGATGCTGCGCCCCTCCACAAAATCGACAAACCGTCGGTACGACAGATTCACGAGCGAGTCGGTTTCCTCCGTAAAATCACGCCCACCCCAACTACTTTCAAGTCGGCGCCCATCCCGCGAAACCTGAACCCATCCCTTGGTCCCGTTAATGCGTAGCTGGAAGGGCAACTCCCTTTCTGTTGCATGAGTCACTGCCACCGTGAACTCCACCCCCGTGCGGAATATACCCCGCACACAGGCTGTATCGTAAGACTCCATCGGTCGGGCGCGATACAGCTCGCCCTGAATTTCAAACGGCTCATCAAAACCGAACTCCCGCGCGTTCGAGAGATACATCACGCTATGAATCAGGTGAGACAGCGCATTCGATGCCGGCCCATCAAAAACCGGTCGCCCCTGATAGATCATCCTCCCCACCCAGGGCGCCCGGGCGTAGTAAGCGTCGGTACGCGGCCAGCAAGCTCCCGCCCGGACGGAAAGAATATCACCCAATCGCCCCTCCGCCATCCACTGCTTGATCTGCGCCGCCCAGCCGGAGACCACTAATTGAAACCCCACGTGAATCCTCTCCTGGCCGTCGGCCGCAATGAGGCGGTCCAATTGCTGAATGAGAGGGACCGGCGGCTTTTCCAAATACGCTTTATGACCGAACTGCAAGCATGCGTGCGCCATCTCTTCGTGAAACGGAATGGGAGCCGCAATCGTCACGGCAGCGAGCCCAGGCTCAGATTCAAGCATGAGCCGGTAGTCAGCATAAATCCGAATTCCTTGCGCCAAGAGATCCTGCTTCAACTGCAGATGCCGATCCAACGTCGGATCCGCCACCGCGGTCAAACGGGCACGCCCCTCCTGACGCAGAAGAGCCATCGCATTGCGGTGAAACAATCCAAAGCCACCCACCCCAATAAGACCGAGAGAAAGAGGCGTTTTCATTGCTCGCTCCCCGACAACTCAGTCCGAGACGAATGAATGAGAAATAACCCCGACATATAATAAGCTCCTGTTTGAGATGAGAATACCTTATCAGAAGTCGGCTATTTGTCACGCCATCCTTCAAATTAAATGATTTTTATATATTACTTATTTTATGTTGAATTCTGCGGCAATCGGTGCGATTGTTGCCCTGTCACCTTCTTCAGCTGTTATGAAGCCCTCCATCCCCTCTCGTTGCCGTCCCTTGCGCGCGTTCAGCCTCGTTGAGTTACTCACGGTCATCGCCGTGATTGCGGTGATGACCGCCGCTTCGGGTCCCGCGCTTCAGGCCTTGAAATCCTCCGGTGGGGTCAACAAGGCGATTACCGAGACCTCCCGGACCCTTGAATACGCTCGGATCTACGCCATGAGTAATCACACCTATGTGCGAGTGGGAATTGGACAGACCGGCGCTTCTGGCGCCTATCTGACGCCCTCGACGGTCCTGATCGCAATTTACTCCGTGGACGGAACGCTTGATGCCGATACCACATCCAGCATGACAGATCCCTCCAAATGGCGCCCCTTGGTCAAGCCGGTAATCCTAGATAACCTGACTATTAGCAACAGCTTGTCCGTGAGCAGGACCCTCGACGCCTCCGACTATACTTCCCCGGATAAAACCGATATCCCCCACCCGGTCACCTTCAAGGCGGGGGATCGTGGCACGGTCGCTTGCAATTCCTTCATTCAATTCAATCCCAATGGTGAGGCACGCGTCGCGCGCGGAGAGCCCGCCCGCTTCATCGAACTCGGCGTGGACAAGCCCGGAGCCCAGGGCGGCACCAATCCCTTCCTGATCCGCATGTCAGGCCTCAACGGCAATATCAACATCCTGCGCAAAGGAGAAGGCATTCAATGAAGTCAGGAGATCGCTCCGGCTTCAGTCTCGTCGAAGTGGCCATGGCCTTGGGTGTGGTGTCCTTCGCCCTGCTCAGCCTCGTGGCCTTGTTGCCCGTGGGCATCAAAACCAATCAAATCTCCGCCGAAGAAACGCGCGCGGCCTATATTCTCAGCACTCTGGAGGCCGACCTGCGCAACACGCACCCACAAGCCAAGGCCAACGGCACATCGCGGCTCTTTGGCCTCACCCTGCCCTATCGGATGGATGCCACCGGCACGCGACTCACCCAGAATACAAGCGTCACCCTGAACACCTTGAGCGCCGCTTATTCCACCGGCTTGAATGAAGACGCCAGTACACTCTCCTATGCCAGCACCTCACCCCGGCCCCGCTACCAGGCCACCGTCCTCTACACCCAATTGCCCGCAGCCAGCGGACAGCCGATCCATGCGCGATTGATCGTAAATTGGCCCGCAGTGAATACGACGGACATTACCAAGCTGACCTCGCTCAAGTCCGTGCTCGGTTACGTGGAAGTCTACGTCACCTTCCCCGCGCCATGAAAACGACCCTCGCCCGCCAAGGATTCAGTCTCGTGGAATTGCTGGCTGCCATGGCCGTGCTGGCCATTCTCGGGCTCATCCTGAGCCAGATCACGGGCTCCATCACACGCAGCACGAAACAAAGCACCCGGATCATGGATGCCTCCGCGCAGGCGCGATTAGCCTTTGATCGGATTGGCTTTGATTTCGCAGGCCTCGTCAAACGCCGCGACACGGATTTTGTCGCACAGAATTTATCCAGCGCCGGAGCCACATCGTTGCTGCTCTTTCTATCCACCGTGCCTTCGTCGGGAATTCCCACCGCGGAAAATCGCGGACTCTCCGTCATCGCCTACCGGGTCAGCACGCATTCCGATAATGAGGATCCGCAAGGAACTCCCCGAGTCTGCCTGACCCGCGCCGGCAAAGCGATCCCGTGGCGTTCCATTGGCTCCACTCCCGCCGCAGGCTTTATGGGATTACAAGCGAACGGCCTGCCGCAAACCTTCACCAGCGGCTCCTTCCCGCCAGCGCTGCTCCCCAGCAATGAACTGGATTTCGACGTACTGTCCGCTGGCGTGATCCGCATGGTGATCGGATTTCAACTCTACCCGGACAACAAGCCCGTACTACTCCTCAACGCCTCCCCCCCCAACCCCAACCTCGCCCGGGGCCAGATCGTCTATCATCCCCCGACGCGGCTAGTCACCTCCAGTACCGGTGCCACCGCCGAATACATCGACCTCAATCGTATAAGCGCCATCGTTGTGGGGGTGGTAACGGTCGATGGCGAGAACCTGCGCCTGCTAAACGCCGACCAGGCCGTCCTGCTCGGAAATGCCTTCGCCACACCGGTCGACAGCGACAATAAAACCCCGGTGCAAGCATGGACCACCACCGCCAACTCCGTGGCATCGCTGCCCACGACCGTCCCCCTACCCGTACGCCAGTCGGTTCGTGTCTATGAGCGCACCTACCCGATCACTCCCTTCACCACTCAAAGCCCATGATTGATTTGCGCTACAATTCGCAGACCGCACGGCACTCCCAGCGCGGCATGGCACTCGTGCTCACCCTCAGCACGGTGGTACTCCTCACCGTTCTCGTGCTGGCCTTCTTTTCCCGAGCGCAACTCAATCGCCAGATTTCCTTTTCGAGCACAAACCTGTTCAAGGCCGACGCGCTTTCCCGCTCAGCACTGGACATCATCGTCGGCGAACTCCGCGCCGAGATCACCGACACCACCCGCTCCACCAGCAGCTCCTCATCCGGCCTCACACTCTATCAACCAATCAACAAGGTGGACTGGTTGCCGCAACCCCTCGGCGTCGCCGGTGCCACCGGACCGCTCGTCAAGGTCTCCGGCAATGGCATCCCGATTCGTGCGGGCGGCACCATCACCGGCTCCTCGATTTCAATTAATACCGCCAGCATCAATGGCCGCTCGCTTTCATCCGCACGCTGGTACACCTCCAGCACATCCAGCCCCAAACTCGGAACCGGTCCCTTGCCCACCTGGCTTTTCATGACACGCTCCAATGGCGTAAAAACTCCCGGCATTGCGACCGCGAAAGATCCCACCCAGAATGACTACGTCATTGGCCGCTTCGCCTATACGATCTACGACACGGGCGAACTTTTCGACGCCACCGTCGCCGGGTATCCGACGAGCAGCCCGTTCATCACTCCCTCCACCGATATCGGTTTCAAAGCATCGACCAGCTACGTGGATTTATCGCTCTTCGGATTCAGCACCACGAACCTCGACCGGTTCATATCATGGCGCAATGCCATCACCGGCGCGGACGCTGCTACCTATCTTGAATGGGCCGCCGGAATCACGCGCACTTCCGGCATCGGCAACTATGCCGCACTCGCGGCAGCACGCTCCGGTCATCGCTCCATCGTCATGGGCGACAACACACCACTCACGCGTCGCGATCTCCTATCGCACCCGAATCTCACCGCCAGCACCTGCACGCTCTCCCATTTCTCCCGCTCGCTCAACAGTCCCGCCTTCGCACCCGCCACAGTCACCACCACGAACTCCAACCTCGGCACGCTCCGCTTCCCCGCCTCCTACTCCTCCGTCATCCACTACCGCGACGACGGCACTACGGAGACCTACGCCGTCCTCGCGGGCGACCTCCAACTCCAACGCCGCTTCTCCCTCGCGAAGCTCGCGTGGCTCGGCCCCAACGGTCCCAATGCCACCGCCTTCAACGCAACCCTTACCTCCGCGCAACGGGACGAGGCGATCCGGAGTTGCTTCGGCTTGGAATGGACCAACGACCGTTGGAAATATACGGCAGGCACATCGGCCTCCGTCATTAAAACCCTGACCGAAGTCGCCAATGAGAATCGCGAACCGAATTTCTTCGAAATGCTCAAGGCGGGCATCCTCGATGGTTCCGTCGGCAAAGCCGCCACAAATAGAACGACTGCCGGCGATCCTCAGAGAGGTTATGAAGCCCAAAAAGATCTGCAAATCCTGCGCATTGGGGCCAACATCATCGACTGCGCCGACAGTGACAATTATCCCACTTGTCTCACCCTCAAAAATCTCACCGTCTACGGGGTTGAAGATTTGCCTTATCTCTACGGACTACATCTGGGAAGAATCTCCGTGGCAGACAACAACAGCACGGTAAAGACAGCCACGGTGAGCGCTTGCACGCTCGTCGTGGTCCCCACCCTCTTTAACCCCCATGCCAAATCGTCCCCCAGCGCAACGCCATCGGATATCCGAATCCGCATTCTCAACGGAGTCCTACAGTCCGTTTACTCTTCCTATAATGCCACAACCCTGGCGGCAACAGGTGTTCCACGCAACCTGGCCGATCCTACCACCGCGATCGTTATCCCCTATAATTCCACCACCACCGCCGATACGTTCCGCAACACATTTGGTCCTGTCTTAGGATCTTTAGCCAGCTCCAACACCCGGCTGAATACACTCGCTCCCAACGCGCAATCCAATCAAAAGGAAATGCACGGCTTTAAAATGTACGAGTACAGCTCGGAGCTTCCTCAAACCTACGACAGGTCTCTGCCGGCCAATCTCGTCGCTACCGTGGACAGCCTGATGATCGTTCTCGAATATAGCTCAGGCGGCCAATGGCACATTTATGACACCATGGTGGGTAATGATCAGGATTATTCCTCGGGAATCAGCGGCAAACAAAGCGCCGCACGCCCTTTTACAATGGCATTTCCTCCGAATATCGGAAATAAGGATGCAACGACGGGAGAGTACAAAGGCAGCCCCGACTGGAGAGCCGTGGTCGGAGCACTTTTGAAATTCGATCCACGAACGACCCGCTTCGGACTGGGCTTCGGCTCGAATTTTCAGCCACTCGTATGTTCTCCCCCGTTGCCTGCCCCGGCCAATACCTTGCTCGCGTTTGGATTGGACAGCGCGTTGCCGTTTGGAAGTGGAGCGGTCAACTATGTCTATCCTGGATCTTGGGCGGAGGGAGGCACAACCTCTTGGAATGATGCCAACGGAAGCGCCATCAATAATGTGAGCGATCCCGATGGCACGACCCGGCCCGCCGATGCAGGACTGAATGGAGCCAACGCCAATCTGTTTCGAAATATGTCCGACGCCACCCGGCGTCCCGTCATTTTACAACGTCCGTTTCGCACCGTGACCGAACTCGGCCAGGTCTTTCGTGACAGCCCGTGGAAATCACTCAACTTCTTTGACCCAAGCAGCGGCGACAAAGGGCTGCTCGATCTCTTCAGCGTGGCTGACGAACCCACGGTGATCGTGGGGCGGGTGAATCTCAATACGACGCAGACCCGTGTGCATCAGGCGATCTTCACCGGGGCCGCGCAAGCTCCCGATGGGACAAGTCCGCTGGCGAATCCCAACGCGTTGGCCACTGCTTATGCAAACTACGCCTTTAGCGGCGGGATTCCCACCACCGCCATGCCGGTCACCGTGAGCAATGCCGTGGATTTCATGTCGACCGCATCCCTCCCCATCGGTGGTGGCAACGGTCTGGATGCAATCAAGTATCGTCGTGAAGCGGTGATCCGCAGTCTGTCCAATACGACGCAGACGCGGACGTGGAACCTGCTCATTGATGTCGTGGCGCAGGCGGGTCATTACAGCGCCAACGCGGGCAGTCTCGACAATTTCATCGTGGAGGGCGAACGCCGTTACTGGCTCTCGGTCGCCATCGACCGGCTCACAGGGAAGGTCATCGACCAACAACTGGAACCGGCCAACGATTAGTTACAATTACAGATTCGCCGCGATCTCGTCCGCCTTGTGATCGCCTGACTTCACCGCTTCGTCCTTTGACGTGGCGCTGGCGAGCGTCGGTTCCACGAAGATTTCCTTGATGTCGGTGAACCCGATAAAGCCCAACACTTGCTTGAGGTAACCGCTTTGCTGGTCATACGCCTCCGCTCCGGTGCCGGGACCATAAGCGCCGCCGCGGGCATAGACCGCGACGACTGGCTTACCGGTGACGAGTCCCTTGTAGCCCGTTTCCGGAGAGAAGCTGAAGGTGAGACCGGGCTGAAGCAGGACATCGATGTAGTGCTTCAGTTTATAGGGAATGCCGAAATTCCACATCGGCAGGGAAATGAGATATTTGTCCGCCGACTTGAATTGATCCGCGATCGCCACCACGGCATTCCACGCCTGTAGTTGCTCCGGTGTATGTTTCTGGCCGTGCAGTACAGCATATTTGGCATCAATCGTCGGACCGTCGAATTCCGGCAACGGCGTATGCCACAGGTCGAGCGTTTCCACCGTGTCGCCGGGGTGCGATGCCAGATAGGTGTCGATGAAGTGCTGCGCCACGGTGTGGGAAGCCGAGCGCGTGCCGCGGGGGGAGGATTCGATGTAGAGGAGTTTGGACATAATCAGATACCTTTCTATTTTTTGTTTTTACGAGTTGAGATCGAATAACAGGAATTCGGCGGCATCGAGCGCCTTGACGGACAGGGATTCCTCCCCACTCGTCGCGAGCGCGTCACCACCATACACCCGGTTGCCGTTCACGTCGAGTTCACCGCGAATCACTTGCACCCAAGTGTGCCGCTTGGCGCGAATCGCATGCTCCACCGCCTGTCCCTTTTCGAGACGGGCGAAATAGAGATCGGCATCCTGGTTGATCGGAATGGAACCTGCGCGACCACTCTTCGAGGTAATGAGGTGCAGCGCGCCTGACTTCACATTCGCGAACGATTTTTCCGCATAGGCGGGCTTCGCGCTCTTGTGATCGGGGATTATCCAGATTTGCAGGAAGTGCACCGGCTCCGAAGTGGAGTCGTTGACCTCGCTGTGTTCAATCCCGGTTCCCGCGCTGATGCGCTGGACATCACCGCTGCGCATGACGGCCGTGTTGCCCATCGAATCGCGGTGCCGCAGGGCGCCACTGATGACGTATGTGATGATCTCCATATCGCGATGCGGGTGCGTACTGAACCCCATCTCGGGCGCGACGCGGTCTTCATTGATCACGCGCAGGGAGTGAAATCCGGCATGCTTCGGATCGTAATAATCGGCAAAGCTAAAGGTGTGTCGGCTGTCGAGCCAACCGTGCTTGGCGTGGCCTCGTTCATCGGATTTGCGAATCTCAATCATGGTGTTCCTTTTGTTATTCGCAACCTAAGCTCTCCTGGCGAATTCTCTAAATACTATGTTCCTTGGCTAACGATACCTTTCAGGTATAGTGCCACATCATGGAACTCCGACACCTGCGCTACTTCGTCATCGTAGCTGAGGAACAGAACGTCACACGCGCGGCCGCACGCCTGCATGTTTCCCAACCGCCGCTCAGCCGCCAGATCCAGGATCTGGAGCAGGAGCTTGGAGTGGCCCTTTTTCGCCGCACCGCGAAGTCGCTCGCCCTAACGGAAGCCGGAAAGATTTTCCTAACCGAAGCGCGGGAAGTATTGCTCCGCGCAGAGAAGGCAGTTCAAACCGTGCGCACCGTGGCGGCTGGAGATCGCGGTCAGTTGCGCATCGGTTATGCCCCCTCCCTTACGGTGGAAATTCTGCCGCGCGCACTCGTCGCCTTCGAACACGATCATCCCGGCGTGCGTGTGTCGCTATACGATCTCTCCACCGAGGAATGTCTCCAGCGCCTCTCGGCACGCAAGCTCGATGTGGCGTTGACGGCCCAACCCTGCCAGGAAATGCTGCGCGGGTTGACCTTCCTACGTGTAAAGGACTTTCCGCTCTTCTGCGCGGTAAGCAGCACCCATCCGCTGGCACGCAAGAGGACACTCCCGATCGCGCAACTCGAACATGAGCGATTCATCGTTTATACACGGGAGGATTATCCGGAGTATCACGAATGGCTGACAGCACTTTTCCAGCCCTATCACTTCCAACCGCAAGCTGGCGAGGAATACGATAGCGTGACCGGACTCATCGCCGCCGTGGAAGCCGGCCGTGGTATCGCACTCGTAACCGCCTCGCTGCAACACCTGGCGAGTTCGCGACTCAAGCTGCTCCCGCTGACACCCAAACTGCCCCCGTTGCACTTCGGCGCGGTTTGGAAACCCACCGCAGGATCATTGGCCGAATCCTTTGTCGCGACTGTACAACAGATATCGCGACACTGACCGCTGTTACCGGGCTGGATGGAGTGACGCATCGCCCACATGCTTGGACGGACGATACACCACCGTGAGCGGTGCTTTCTCTCCGTCTCTCTGCGGCAGCAACACAAAGTCGTCCGTCAGCATAGCTTTCTCAATCGAACGCCGCTCTGTGCGACCAGTTGCGGTTTCGATTTCCAGCCATTTTCCTTTTTCGTCCTGGACGACGTAATCCCTCGGGAAAGCGTAAACCTGCGGATGTTTTGCCACCACGAGGGAAGCCTCCACCACCATTCCCACTTTCAATCCGGTGGAAGCCACATTGTCCACCGCCACGATTACTTCGAAGAGTCGTCGGCCATCATGAAACAAATCGTTGGAGGCCATGTGCGAAACAGAAATGACTTTACCGACGAATTCCTTCATCGGGTACGCGCGACTGCGAAAATGGGCCTGCGTGCCCTCTTCGATTTTTTGCACCCGGTATTCTTCCACGCCAAGTTTCACAATGAGGGAATTCAGATCCGGCAACTGCGCAAACGGTTGCTCGCGATTCAACAGATCGCCCGTCTCCGTTTTTTTGATGAGTCCGTTAATGGGAATCAGCGGATACACCACAATGGAATCAATCGGCGCGCGCACCTCATATTGCTCCATCATGTCCTTCACTTCCTGCGTCTTCCCCTGACGATATTTCAGCCACCAAGTCCGGCGGCCAATATCGATATTGCGCTGCCGCTCCACCTGCGAAATACGGCGTTTGGCCTCATCGACCAAGCGTTCCTGTTTGTCCTTTTCCGTCACACCGATTTCCTTCGGCAAGGGCGGCTCCTGCTGCGTACGCTTGTATTTTAACTGGGCAAACTCGTTGCGCTCGGATTCCTTGTCGCGCTTGATATTTTCCTCGAAGAGCTGGACGCTCCAATCCGCTTTCGCCTCCTCCTGCCGGTACTCGATGCGTTGCACGTGCTCCGTCTCGCGCTCCCAATTGCGTTCCACGTCGGCGATGTCGAACTGCGCAATGAGATCCCCTTTTTTTACGCGCGTCCCCTCTTCCACCAGCCATGTCACTTGCCGCTCATAGGGTGCCGAGGGGGCTCGAAGTTTCTCAAACCGCGCCGCCTCCACCACACCCATGGCACGAACCGTCTCTTCAAAATCAGCGCAAGGAACAGTCAACTTCAACAAGTTTTCCGGCTTGGGGCGGGTGATGGCAAACACCGCGCCCGCAATGAAGGCAATTCCCAAGGCAACTCCGACGACAAACCGACGATTGAGATTGGATGCAGTGCGAATCATGGCAGTCGCTCCTTGTGATCCGTCGCCATGACCAATCGGATCGCCCCATTGATCTCCGGCAACGATTCCGCCAGATAATAATCCTCCGTCTCGATGGCATTCCTCACCACCAACGAACGCCGCACCTGCCCCTCATAGAAAACAACGCGAATGCCGTCAGCTTCCGGTTTCACCCACTCCTTCGGAAAGGCATAGACCCGATTGTAGCGATGCAGCAGAAACCGGGTCCGCGCCACCATGCCGATCTTGAGCGGTGGCTGTTGATCCTTGAGCTCCACCCGCGCGAGCACTTCATAGAGACGCCGGTTTTGCAGAAAGGAGGCCGGCTCGGAAAAATGAGCTATCGACAGTACGCGCCCCCGATACAACTCGCCCGGATAAGCGGCCGTCGTAAAAGTAAGCTCCATCCGTTCGCGAAGTCGATTGATCTGCGCCTCCTCAAGATGAAAACGGATGATGGCCACTCCGGGCTCCGGAATGCGAAGGAAAAGCTGGCCGCGCTCGAGATAATCCCCGGTCTGCACCTTGCGCAGGTCTCCCTGCAGGGGAATGGGCGGATACAATACCACGCCCTCATATTCGGAATAGAGATTGAGCTGCTCGGCATCCTCTTTGAGATCCTTCACTTTCTGCTCGTAATAATCCCGTTGAATCGCACGGTTGCGATCGGTCACCGTATCGCGCCAATCCAACCGCTTGCGCTGATCCTTCGCTGAAGTAGCCCACTTGATTTGGTTATTTAACTCCACTTCGACGGTCGATTTGCGCAGCGACGATTCGAACTGGGAAATCTCCTTACGGATACCGCTCAGAACCACGCCCTGTTGCGCCGTGTCCGCACGCACCTGTTGCTCATAAGTTTCCGCCTTGGAGCGAAAACGAATGTCCGCGCTAGCCTGGTCGAAGCTGCGAATCCGGTCCTCGAGATCTTCGATCGCCAGCGAGATCGCGCCGGGGTCAAACTGCGCCAGCAAGTCACCGGGCTTCACCGTCGTCCCCTCTTCGACCAAAAAAATCACGCGCCGTTCATATCGGCAGTAAGGAGCAAAGACATCGTGATAACTCTGCGCATCAATATGTCCCTCCGCCTCGATCACCTCCTCGAACGGCTTGGGTTCGATCATCAAACTCAAATCCGGCAACGCCTTCGCGCGAAATATTCCCTTCCATACCCCCAGACCAACGAGCCCCCCCACCATTGCCAAGATGAGTAAAAATTTACTCATAACGCAAGGCCTCGATGGGATCGAGTTCTCCCGCGTTCTTCGCCGGGTAATAGCCAAAGATCACACCGGTCAGCACCGAGAAAGAGAAGGCACCAATGATCGCGTAGATCGGAATAAACGTGGGCCAGCCGGTAAACCATGAAATGCCAAGCGTCATCAACAATCCCAGCACAATACCGATCACGCCACCCGCCGATGTCAGCACAATGGCCTCCGCTAGAAATTGAATCTGAATATCCTTCTTCGTCGCGCCCATGCCACGACGAATGCCAATCTCCTTCGTCCGCTCCAGCACGGAGGCAAGCATGATATTCATGATGCCGATGCCGCCGACCAGCAGGGAAATGCCGGTAATGAGAATCATGATGCTATTGAAAATATTGCGTGTGTGTTCCTGCTGCCGAAAGAGAGCCTCGGGCACGATCATCTCAAAATCTTTGACATCAAAGTGACGCCGCAACATCGCTCGCTCCACCATTGATGCGGTGGAAGGAATGAATCGCGTCTCCTTCACCTGCACCACCATCTGGCTGAGCGGCGGCTCGAAGGGTTCAATCCGTTCGAATAAAACCGAGGCGGTCACCGGCACAATCACCTCGTTATTGTAGCCCGGGCGTTCGGCCAGCCGACCGATGACGCGAAAGTTCTGGTCATTGATCCGCACGAACGCGCCGAGCGACACCTGCCGCTGGAAAAGCTCCTGCTCCGCATCGCGACCCAATACGCAGACTCGCGGACTCTCCTGCAAATCGAGCGGGGAGATGACGCGACCATCCTCCGCCACAAGCCCCAGAATATCAAAATAGGAGGCATCCACGCCGCGGATACGCCGCTTGCTCTTGTAACTGTCCGTCTGCACGAAGAGCTCCTTCTCCTGCACCGCCGCCGCATTGCCAAGCGCGGGAATGGTTTTGAGGAGATACTCGAGATCGAGACGGTCCAAGCCATTACCCGCGTAACGCCCCTTCTCCGCCGCGCTGCGGCGGGATTCGCGCAGATCGTTGAGAAAAATATTATTGATACCCATCTGCTGAATCTGGGCGAGCGCCTCCTGCTTGCCGCCCTCGCCAATGGCCGTCATGGCAATGACCGCCGCCACGCCGAAAATGATGCCGAGGATCGTCAAAAACGAGCGTAGCTTGTGCTCAAGCAACGTGCGGCGAGCCAGCATCAGATAGCGAAAAAAGCGTTTCATGGCCGTAGCGACTATTCCTGGCGCGGCAACCACTTCACATCTTGCAAGGTGACTCCAGGCGTATTCAGATAAGTTCGCATCGCTGCATCAGGAATGATCACTCGCCCCTCCAACGATTTTTTCAGCACGGCCTGATCGCGCCCCATGTCCAGCACCTCAATCGGTTCCAGCACTATCTTCTCCCCGCGCACCACATAGGCTGCTGAACGATCCCCGTCGCGCACGACAGCCGCCACCGGCAGCAAGGGCACTTTCTTGTATTGGGCAATGAGGATCGTCACCCGTGCATTCATGCCGGGACGCAGCTTGTCAATATCCCGCTCCTTGATGCGTACTCCCACGGTGAAAACCTTGATGAATTCGTTATTCTCCTTCACGTGGGCGAGCGGATCGACCCGGTATACTTCGCCCGTGAACTTCGTATTCTTGAATGCCTCGACGATGAGCTCTGCCTTCTGCCCCATCTTCACCTTGCGAATTTCCTCCTCACTGACCTCCAGCTGTGCGGTCATTTTGAACAGGTTCGGAATGATGATAAAAATCTGCGACTTGTAGAGCATGTCTCCCGTCTGCACCTTGCGACTCAGACCGCTGACCTTGATCACCGGATAAACAACGATACCGTCCTCGGGCGCCGTCACCGTGAACGCCTTAATGGCATCTTCCACCTCGGTGATCTTTTCCTTGTTCTGATCGATGCGCTCCTGAATCTGGCGAATCTGTACATCGCGGCGATTCTCCTCCTGCTTGATCCGGTTCTCTGCGACCTTGATGTCATTACGTGCGTTGTTCAAACGCGCCTGCGCCGCGTCCCGCTCCAATTGCGCGGAGTAGGCCATCGTCTTGAACTGCAACTCCGCAAGCTTGGCATTCTCCTTCGACGTCTGCAGCGCCGCCTTCAGATCGGCCAGCTTGATATCCGCCGCGATCTTGGCGTCCTGCATTTCCGCACCGAGGCCGGAATGCTTGAGCTGCTCCAGCTTCTCCTCGAGCTGCGCCGTATCGAATTTCGCCAGGACGTCATTCTTTTTGACGATCGTTCCCTCCGGTACGAGCTCGATCAACTTGCGTTCGTAATTGACGTTGGGCGCGGCAATATTGATCGCTGTCTCCGCTTCCAGCACACCGTTATCGGCGAGTTCGACTGAGAGATCTCCCGCCGTCGATTCGGTCCAGCGCAGTGGATAAACCCCTTCGCCCGGACGCAAACTGAAATACACCACGAGCGCCGCGCCCAGTACCGCCACCAAGAGTACAGCCTGCTGCAGTCGTGACAGGGACTTCAACCGCTGCAACGTCGTGCCAAACCAATTTCCTGCGTGTGCCATGATATTTTCCTAGCCCGGCGGCCTGTCCTCGAGAATTTCCCCGTCCTGAATGTGGATGACCCGTTCGCTGTGATTCGCAATCTTCGGATCGTGCGTCACCATGATGATCGTACAACCCCGGCCATGCAGGCCGCGAAAAAGCTCCATAATCTCAACACCAGTCTTGCTGTCGAGCGCCCCGGTGGGCTCATCTGCCAGCAGGATGGATGGATTCGTCACGATGGCGCGCGCAATCGCCACGCGCTGCCGTTGTCCGCCGGAAAGCTCGTTCGGCCGGTGATGCCGACGATCGGTCAGCCCCACCACGCGCAAGGCGTCCATCACCGCCGCATCAACATCACCCGGCTCATCCCGATAGAAAAGCGGCATGGCCACATTCTCGTAGGCGGTGCAGCGTGGAAGGAGATTAAAATTCTGATAGACGAAACCAATCTCCTGATTGCGAATGCCCGACTCGTCATCGTCATTGAGAAAGGTGACGTCCTTTTCCTTGAAGAAATAATGGCCTCGTGTGGGCCGGTCAAGGAACCCGATGATATTCATCAAGGTTGATTTCCCCGAGCCGGACGCTCCCATGATCGCCGTGTATTCGCCCGTGCGGATGGCGAGATTGATACCCTTGAGAACGGGAATCTCCTCATGCACGAGGTAGTAGCTTTTCTCCAAGTTGCGAAAATCAACCAGCGTCTCAGTTGGCGGCATAGGAAGTCGACTCCTCCACCGGATAATCCCGCTCGAGGTCGGCCAGCCGACGCAACACCTCGAAGCGCAGGGAAGCTCCCTGATCCAGACTGTCAAAATAGTCATTCTTGCTGCGAATCATGTCCCATGAACTGATCGCGCCAACTTCGAACCGTTTGCGGCTCAGGTCGTAGTCCTTGGTCGAGACGGCCTGAATATCCTTCGAAACGCGATAGCGGCGGTAAATATCCTCCAGATCCACGATATCCTTCTGCAGCTCCTTCTTGTAGTAACGGAAGCGTTCCTCGAGATCGAGCCGCGTGATTTCCTTGTCCGTCTGCTCGATCTGGATGGAATAGTTCGTGGCAAAAGTGTCGGCGAAAAAGGGCATGATCAATCCCACCCCGGCAAAGTACTCCGTCGAACTGCGGGGTTGATCATTGAAAACGTCGTTGGAATTCTTGCCCCACTCCGTCCCCGCGCGGAGTTTCACTGAGGGCAAAAGCTGGTCGCGAAGATAGGAAACATTCAGGTTGTTCGAGAAAATGGCGAACGACATTTCCGCCAGATCAAGGCTCTGGTGCAACGCCGCTTGCAGCATTTGATCCGGCCGCAAAACAATATTATCGAGCTCCTTTTCGGCAATATCCTCGAATTCCACCCCCGGATTATCCTCACGGTGCAGCAGGAAGAACAGTTCCGTGCGGGTCTGAAGGTAAGCCGTTTCCCGCGAAACGAGGCGTGAGATTGACCGCTCGTAATCGCGCTGATAGTCGAAGCGATTGTACTCGGCAATGATGCCTGAGCGGAATTTTTGTTCGCTCTCCTGATCGAGCAATCGGTCGTCGCGATAGCGCTGCAGCGTGTTGTAGTACAGCGTGCGGGCCTCCAGATAATTATAATAGGTGCGCTTCACCACGTTGACGAAATTGCGCCGAATGCTGCGATTGGCCACCTTCTGCAATTCCGCCTGTTCTTCGGCAAGAGACTTGGCCTTTGCCACCGTGTCCTTACGCAGCACCTCCTGCTCGATCTGGATGCGCAGACGATCCGAGATCAAGGCCGATCCGCTGCTGATGGAGCGGGAGCCGCGCACGAGGATATCCGTATTGGTCGGTAAATGCTCCGTCACGCTGGCCGACCCGCTCGCCTCGAAGATGTCGAAATTACTCTGGGCGTTGGAGACATTGCTGTCGTTCAGATTGATCTTGCGATAATCCGGAGCAACGGCGTCGATCTTGAAATTGGGCAGGTAACCGGTTTTGACGCGCTTGATGATCTGGAGCATCTTTTGCATTTCCAGTTCAGCGGTCTTGATGGCGGTACTCATCGTGCAGGCGTCGGCCACGACTTTATCCAAACCGTAGGTTTGCACCGAGGCAGCCATGCCCGCCTTGCCATCCGGTTTGAGCCCCTTCGCCCAGGGAAGATAAAGCGTCACACTGCCGAATCCTGCCTGCCCACCCGCTTCCGCGCCCAAACCCACCGCCTTGCCCGGCATGGTCCCGGTAATGTCCGCCGTAAGGGTCGGCTTGGGGCTGTTATTGACAGTAACCACAACCTGTTTGCCTCGAACCTCAATGTGCACCGGAATGGAAGCGCTCGATTCCGGCCGGGTGATCTCGGCCGTCTTGTCGGCACCTTTGACCATCTGCCCATTACGGCGCGAGGCAATGCCAATCGCGATCCGATCCACACCTGATTCCCCCGCTTTCGCTGGCAAGCGGCGCACGGACACAAAATCACCATTCTCCGCATTCAAGGCATGCAACCAGATCCGGGATTCTTTTTCAGATGGTCGTACGTTGAGCTCGATCGCCCCCGTCTCCAACACCACCCCGGGCGCAAGCACCAAAGCATCGCCACCAGGAGCCTGCAACTGGATCAAAGTCTGCTGGTGATCAATCCACATCGAGGTCGTGCCCCCAAAGAGCCGCCAGCCACGTCCCTCCAGGATTTCCGAAGGATGAATGGGAACCACCATCCATTTCTTTCTGTCTTCCTGAGGGGGAGTCGTCGGAGCGGGCTCCGCAGATTTGGGAGCCGCTTTCTCCACTTTGGCCGGGGGTGGGGTGACAGAGCCCGCCGGAGTCGTGGCCGTCTGCCCCTGGCTTTCTAGCGCTGTGGTCAGAACAATAAACAACGCACCCAATCCCCAATAAAAGGGAAATTGAGCCAGTCGCTCACACTTACGGCGGTTACTCATGAGTTACTGCTTTAGGCTGTAAACCACGATTCTGCCGAAAAGTTGCTTTAAATTCAACTCAAGGTGCAACTATTTGTGAGAAATCTCAGCGGCAGCCAAAGCAGGACTCTCTTCCAAGCGCGAAAGCAGACCAGGAACGCTTTCCCACGGGCCGGACCGCAAGGCCTCCAGTTCAGGGAAGGATTCCGCCCCCTCGCGAATGGGTAATCCGGCGTGCAATTGGGCAATCACCTCCAGATGTCTCATCGCCAACGCTGCGGGACAACGGGGAGGCAGGCCGGTGACCAGACTCGACAACACTTCACGCAGCATCGTCTCCTGCTTGGCCTCCCCAGTGGGAATGAGCCAACGGTGCCGCACCTGTCCATCCGCCCCACGGAAAACGGCATCCTGATCGTGGGTCCAGATGACTTCTCCATCCCGGAGTCGAATCACTATGCGCGGCGCTACCGATTCAATCTCCGCATGAGTTAGGGCAATGTGAATCGGAATGCCTTCCCGTGACCGGCAGCAAACCCGCGCCGTGTCAAAAGTCTCAATCGGGTAAAAACGCCAGAGATTGCCGGAGACGCTCTGGATTTCCGCCGCTTCATGGCGTTCACTGCCGGACAGAAAAAGGGCCAGATTCACAAAATGCGCAAAGGCGTTATTCAAGGGGGAATCATAAACGGGACGCCCCCCGCACAGCAGCCGTCCCGCCCAGTCATTGCGCGTATAATAGTCATGGTGACGCGGCCAGCTGCCTGTCACCTGCACCGATTCGATCGGCCCTGCGTGCCCGGCGAGCAACCAATCCTTGAGCTCCCAAATCGCTGGGCCGTACATATCCTGAAAACCCACCGCGACAAATTTCCCCGCCATGCGCGCCGCCTCCAGAATCGCCCGTCCCTCCGCCACGGAACCAGCCAGCGGCTTTTCCACCAGCACATTCGCGCCCGCCGCCAAGGCATCCAACGTCATCGGCTTATGCCAATGGATGCTCGTCGGGGCGATGCACAGATCGAGACGTCCCGACCATTCGCGCAACATGGTCCGGTAATCGCCATAAATCCGGCAACCCATGGCCTCCAGTTCCCGACAGGTCTCCGCCTCTTCCACGGGATTTATGACGACAACCGCGGCCAATTTAAAATCACCCGTATCTAGAGCGCGACGCAGGCAACGCAAAATCATGCGCGCATAACTTGATACCCCAATGAGGGCGATGGTTTTCATTTGAGACATTTCTTTTCCTTCTATTTGGCCGGGGAGACCAGGACGGTCTGGAGTCATTGTCCCATGACGGGGGCAATTCCCCGCCTCACCAGATCGGAGGCACCCTCAGGCAAGCCCTTTCCCGTTATACTAACGATTATTACCGTTAACATAACAAAGTCAAGCAGTGTTTCGGAGCTGGTCTTGAGTGGAATTTTAAGAGGGGTTCACTGCCGCGGTGGACTGGCGCACTACCAATTCGCCGGGAACGACCAAGCGGATATTCTCGCCGCGAATATCTTCCAGATGATCCAGTAGAAACTTTGCCGCCAAAGTCCCCATGAGCGACCAATCGGGTGAATAGCTGGTCAGATGATTTCCCGTCTCCCGCTCCACATTGTCGAAGCCGGTGATACTGCAGCGCCGGGGCAGATCCCAACCGAGCCGGCGCAATTCGAAATCGAGCATGAAAGCCAGAAAATCAGTCGCGCAAACCACCGCCGTGGCCTTGGACAGCGTCTTGATGAAGGGAGCCAGATCCAGGGGGCCATCCGCATGCCGGGTAATGCGCGAGAGCGGGGTCAGCCCGTGGCGGCACATGGTCGCCAAATATCCCGTCTCGCGGGAATGAAAGATTTCGGTGAATTCGTTTTCATCGATCCCCAGAAAGGCAATACGACGATGACCTAGCCGGATCAAATGCTCGGTGGCTTCGCGGATGCCGCCTTCATTATCGGCAATGATCCGGGGCAGCCCCTTGCATTCAATGTAACTGCTCACCGCCATGACCGGCAGCCCGTTCAACCGCTGCAGGGTCTCCGGAGTATAACGCCCGAACAGAAAGGCCCGGTCG
Source organism: Verrucomicrobium sp. (assembly GCA_017849585.1). Classification (GTDB taxonomy): domain Bacteria; phylum Verrucomicrobiota; class Verrucomicrobiia; order Methylacidiphilales; family UBA1321; genus UBA1321. The sequence goes on along the minus strand of JAFIGT010000027.1, from coordinate 23,379 downwards.
ATCGTTTTATTGCGCAGCAGTAACGGCACCTCGCTGGGCTGCAGCGCCTCGATCAGCACCTCAACTCCTCGCTGTTTGCATTCCTTTTGAATGGCGGAAAAAATCCGGCGGGGCACCCCTTCGTTCAAGCGGTTGGTGCCATCACTTCCCAGTTCGTAGACCAGAACTCCGATGCGCTGCGGCTGGTTGCGGCGCGGATCATTCGCCGTGGGCGACACGTAGCCGAGCTCCGCCGCCTTGCGTAAAATTATCTCCCGCGTGGCCGGAGCCAGATCCGGGTGATTGCGCAAGGCGCGAGAGACCGTCATGATGGAGACACCGGTAGCGTCGGCGATTTCTTTCTGGCTGACCATCCCCGCACCCTAACAATAAAGACCGTGACGATTCAACTCTATTACCGTTAGCGGGCTGCTGGAAACTCTTCACGATTACTTCGCATCGCCGAAAAAAACTTCATACCAGATTGTCCGGTACGCAGGCTGGATCGTGAAGGCGAAACCATCCTTCGTCTTGCGCACGGGCACTTCGGTTTGCCGCTGTCCCTTGTCATCCAGCGCCCAGACTTTCCCTGTCGCGCAGGTGGACTGAATCGTAATCTCGGCGGGAATGCCTTCCACCAAAGTCGGCGCCACGCCCCACGAGGACAAAAAGAATTTTCCCGGCACCCAGCCCATCTTCGTATTTTCGATATCCCCACACGCCACCAGCAGACTGGAACCTGCCTGTCCGATGACCGCGCTTTCCTTCGAGGTCAATCCGATCATCGACCACTGCTGCCGCGTCGGGCCCGGTTCGATTGTGACCGCCCCGAGCTTCACCGCACGATTGTCGGCATGGCCGATCATCACTTTCGTTCGCGGTGTATTGATCGTGGCCAATCCGCTCGTGGGTTTCGCGTCCCAGGTCAATTCGCCGCTGTCGCTGGTGATCGGCCCCTGATAGACGCTCGGCTTGATCTCGTCCTTGAATCCGCTCTTCGGCACCACACGCAACGCCTGCGGTCGACGCAACGCGTCCTGTCGCGAAACTCCAAAATATTCACCACCGATATTCACCCCGTGCCGCGCGTAGAGTTCGAGAAAGGCGTCCTCGCCCGCGTCCGTGACGATGACCGGGCCCGTCGTCTTCACATCTCCACGACGAAATAACGCCACCGCGAGCGGCAGGGTCGCCATCTTGAGCGGATGTTGATCGATATCGAATTGCCCCGTGATCCGGCGGCTGTCCCAACCCGCCACACCATGCGCGTAGGAATAGACGAAAATCGCATCCCAATCCTGCATCGCCCCATACGCCGCCACGAGGGGAAACGCCTCCGCGCCGTAGGTATTGGGCGTACTGTGATTGTACTCCGTGACAATGAGTGGCTTGCCCGCGACGCGTTGGAGTGAGAGCTCAGAGAGCGTGCGCGCATCGGGATGATTCACCATCGATTCATTGATCACATACCAGAGATTGCGGTTCGTGCTGTCGGGAAATTCCGGGTGCGACCAGTAGGCGTGAATATCGATTGCGTCCATGTCCATCTGCAGCGGAATGCCGCTGAACGAGTACAGCGCGGAACCGACCACCACCGCTTTCACGCCCAAATCTTCTTTGAGAAACCGACGCATCTCGCGCCAGTAATCCCGCTCCGTTTCGCACAGAAACCGGACCCACACCCGCTGCACGTCCTTCGGCAATGCATCGTATTCCTTCTTGGAAATCCAATTCCCCGGCAACGTCACGCTCTTCGGCGCATGACCCGTTTTCCATTGGGCCCACTGCCGGGTGAGTTCCTCCGCATAAAACGACGGCATCTCGTCGAGCTTCGCCTCCCACCAGCGGCTGAAGAGGCTGTTCTCGTTATTGATCTCCACAAACGCGACGGCGGGATCGTCGACATAGCGCAGTCCAGTATACGGATTTTTGTGCAGCAACAATTGCCGCGCATAGTCTTTCTGCAACTCGATCATCTGCGGCATGAACAGGTCCAGCCCCTTGTCAAACCGCGGCGTCTTGTCGCGTGGCGGCAAGTCGGGATAGGTGCGGCTGACGTGCAAATTGATATTCCCGTAGATGCCCTTCGCCTTGAGCTGCGAGAAGAGAAAATCCAGCCGGTCGAGTTGCGCTGGATCAATCGTCTTGATGTCCTTCTGCCAAATCCCGCGCGGGGCCGGATATAGATCCATGTGATGGAACCGCACGGCATTGATGCCAAAGCGCGCCAGTCGCGCCGCGACTTGCGTGGCCTCTTCCTTGGCGGGAAAATTCGCGGCAAAGGAAAAATTCACGCCAAAAAATTTGATGCGCTGGTCCTGATCCACCACCAGATGTTCCCCCTGCGCGCGCACGAAACCGGACTTCCCCGCCGGGGTCGCGTTCCAACTGCTGTAATCGGTCACGCCGGGCGAGGCGTCATTCCACGGCAACACAAACGGAAACAATTCCTGTCCCTTCGGCACGGGTTGACGCTCCTTCGCGGTGGGAGCCGTGTAGGCCGTGGCGGGCGGCGTGATTTGTGGACTCAGGATTTCGATCTCGTACCAGATGGTGCGGTACTGCGGCCCAATGGCGAAAGCGTGGAGACCGCCAGCGTCGGTGTTGACCGGCACTTCCTCTTTCCTCGCGCCTTTTTCATCCAGCGCCCACATTTTAACCGATCGAGCCGGAAGCTTCCAGCGGAACGCCGCTTCCACGCCCTCGACGAGCGACGGCGCATGGCCCCACGCCTTGAGCGAATTCATCTTCGCATCCTTCCACACCTGCGCGGTGTTCTCCGCCTTGCCGCAAGCGACGAGGAGATAACGCCCCGGCTTGTCCATCCCTTCACCCGTCATCGCCGCGAGCGCCAGCACGGACCAGCCCATGAGATTATTTTTTGGTTCAAAAGTGAGCGTACCGAGGGTGATCGTCTTTCCATCGGAAAAACCCAGCAACGCGCGGGAGCGCTCGGTTTCGAGACTGAACACGCTCTTCGCGCCAGTGACCGGCGTCCACTTCAATTCCTTCGTATCGGAGACAATCGGTTCCGCACCCAACTTCTCCGTCGAGCGCGATGGTTTGGCCGATTTCGCGTCATCCTCCGCCAACCGCACCGACGTTCGTTGCCGGAGCGATTCCAACGGCGACACGCCAAATTCGTTACCCCCGACGCGCGTCCCGGATTGGCAAGCCGCGCGAATAGCCGCGTCCAACGAAATAGCGGTGAACGATTCTCCCACCGCCGGTTTCACATCGCCCCGCACGAAGAGCGCCGCCGCAATCGGCAGCGTCGCCATCTTCAGCGGATGCTGGTCGATGTCGTAAAAGCCGGGAATTTTTCCCGCGCTTATTTTATCCGGATAATGTGAGTACGCGAACGCGAAAAGCCCGTCGAAATCCTGCAATGCCGCGTAGGCCGTGCCGAGGAGAAATCCCTCCGCGCCATACGGGTTGGGCGTGACGTGATTGTATTCCGTGCAGACGTACGGTTTTCCCGCCACCCGCCGCGTCGCCATGATCGGCACGGTGCCGCCGTCGTCATCCTCGAGCATCGATTCGGGACCGACCGACCAGACACTGTAATCCCCCGGCGTCGGCAAATCGGGATGTTTCCAATACGTGTGCACATCGACCACATCCATTTCCTGTTGGATCGGGAAGACGCTGTACGCACCGAGCTGTGTGCCGATGAGCAGCGAGCGCACCTTGAGCTCGGTTTTCAAATAGGCCGTCATCTCGCGCCAATACGCAGCTTCTGTTTCCCAGAGGAAACGCATCCAATCGATTTGCACCACTTCCGGCTGACGCGAGAAAGTCGACTTCGCGATCAGCGAGGCCTTGCCCTCCTTGATCTCAAACGGGCGCGCGCCCTTGTAAATTTCCGTCACTTTCTCCAGCGACTCGTAACGGCGCGTCAGCCACGCGGTCCACAAGTCGCGCAGTTGCCCCGCGAACGGTTCGGGCAGCGCATCCAGTTTTTTCTCCCACCATGTGCTGATCAGGCCGTTCTCGTTGTTGATCTCCACAATGGCGACGGCGGGATCATCCACGTACGCCAGCTTCGTGTAGGGATTCACATGCGTGAGCAAATCACGCGCATATTGCTTCTGCCGGTCGATCATCGCGCGATTGAACAAGTCCACTCCCTTGTGCATCCGGGGCAGTTCCTTGATGTCCTTGAACTCGGGGTAGGTGCGCGAAACCTTGAGATTCAGATCCGCGTAAATACCGCGCTCCTTCAACTGCGCGATGAAGTAATCCAGCTTGTCCAGTTGCGCCGGATCGAGCGTGAAACCGTCCGGCAGGAAAATCCCACGCGGTGCGCTCTCCTTGTCCATGTGATGGAACCGTACGCAATTGATGCCGAACTTCGCCATCCGCGCTGCGACTTTTTCCGCCGTCGCATGATCGAGGAAGTTCGACCCGAAACACAGGTTCACCCCGAGCAACCGCATCCGCTTTGTCGTACCATCCGACTTCGTGACGACGAGGTGCCCGTTCTCCGCCCGGACAAAACCATCCCGACCTGCCGGTTTCTCCAACCAGCCGCTCACATTCGCGACCGACTCGGAACTGTCATCCCACGGCAGCACGAAGGGAAACATTTTTTGCGCCGTGTCCGCCGCCGCTTCTGCGGCGCGCGCCGCCAGAGTCAGGGTGAACAGAAAAGTCAGCAGAACGAAACAGGAACGCAGCATAAAAAGTGAAAAAAAGGGAAAATGAAAAATTACGACTCGGGCTCGAGCCGATAGCGAAACGTCAACGTCACGGGTTTGCCCTCGGTCACGGTCAAAGCCTGCGCGTAACGGGAATTGTGCCATACGACGACGTAGTTCAGCCCCTCGGGAGCGCCGCCTTTTTTCACCGACCCCACGATGTCCGTCTGATACGGCGGCATGTGCCAACCCTTCGGCTGGCCGCTGGGGTGCAGCGATTCAAAGCTGCCGTTTTCGAGCGCGGCTCCCTCGACCTTGATATCATCATAGGCGATCCAGATGTTCTCGGGAATCTTGTTTTTCCCCTTGATGTTCGGCCCGGCGAGATTCAACACCACCTTGCCCGCACCTTTTGGCAGAAAGTTGATGAAGCCCGTCTTCCATTCCTTGCTCGCCGGAAAAACCGCCGCGATATAATACGGAGCCAATTCCTTGCGCCAGTCGGCGTGGCGGCTCGTCCCGCCTTCCGACATTTTCTGCACGACGATTTCGATCTGGTCTTTCTCCGCGATGAGATCAATTCGCGCGTCGTCGCGCTCATCGGCCTGCAAGGCAGGCAGCCAAACCAACATCCATAATAACCAGACTACTTTTCTCATAAGCGTCCTGCCACGGAAGCGGTTTTCGTCATCGATTCCTCGCGCCGTTCCGGCCGCTCAAACCAGCGGCGCAACACCGCTTCGGCCGGTTTGCCGAGAACGGTCCAGCCTGTGCTCCCTGCGGGATCGATTTCATAATGCGGACGATTCTGTTGCTCGTCCCACTTCCACCAATAGAGTCCGCCCCACCACGGTTCCTCCCAGAAAGAGCGGCACATCGCTTCAGCATAGTTCGCCTGCTCCTTCGCATCGTACGCGCCGCTGGTGCGATATTCCGAGGGAACAATCGCGCCGCCCGAAACGGACCGGCACCCCGCTTCACCGAAAATGATCGGCTTGTTCACCTTCTTCGCGAGCTGCCGCAAGTGCAGCACCGAGGGCTTGAGATTCGCCACCATCTCCTCGACCGATACGCCGGGCCGCTGCGCGGCGGAGATGTAATAGCTCACGCAAATTTCATCGAGCAGCCGGTACCACGCCGGAATCTCCGGTAACTCCAGCGTCTGCGGCATCGAATCGTAACCGAGAATGCCCCGGTACACTTCCCGCGCCGCTTCCACGACCGGCTCCCACCGCTGGCTATGGACGGGCTGCTCCGCGTTGAGCAATTCGCAGCCGATGCAATAGTGTTCGCAACCGGTGCGCTGCGCCAGCCGTCCGTAATGCTCCACGCTCTCGCGCAAGCTGCGGAACCACGGGTCCCAGTAATCGGTGCGACGCCCCTGAATCTGCTGATTGTCGTCCGGAAAATTGATATTCCCGCGCCACGAACTGTCCGCGCACTCCACCATCGGCTTGAGCATCACGCTGATGCCGCGCTCGTGAAAGCGGTCGATGATCTTCTCCAGTTCGTAATCGGACGGCGTGAAATGGAAGTCCTGATAGAGCCGCGTGCTATGGAACGTGTCCTGCATCACGCTCGCCATCAGCGCCACGGAGGTCACGCCCCGCTCGGCCATGAGCTCCACCTGCGCCAAGCCTTGGGGAGAGGAATAATACCCGCGCTTGGCCAGATAGCCAAAACTCATACCGCGTAAAATCGGAACCGGTTGCGTTGTCATACAGCTTGCGTCTTTCTGATTACGAAACACGTCGGCGCATGAGCCCCGCCAGCGTGCACAGGCTCAATCCAATCAACGCCATGGATGAGGGCTCGGGCACATTGGAAATCGACACTTCATCGACAAAGGCCGTGATCGTCGCCGCGCCGCCGGTGCTAAACCACAGGATCGAAGCCGGATCGCCCGCCGTATTGCTTCTCCACGGCAGCGTTCCGGAATTGTACGCCGCTACCAGACTTGTCACATCGACCGAACCCAGATCACCGCTCAAGGTCACATTCGTATAGACATGACTCGTCGGATCGATCGTCAGACTCCAACTCACATAACTGCCCGTGCTCGCGAGATCCGCGAACTTGGCCAGCGTGATCAATGTGGACGTCGTTCCCAACGAATTACCCAGATAAATTCCGAGGTAATCGTTACTCGTGTCATAGTTCACATGCATCCAGTCCTTGGCCGATGTGCTGTTGCTATCGGTCCCGAACCAGGCATTGAGCGCCGGCCCCGACGTTCCACCCACACCGCTATACGCCCAGGAGAATTTGATGGTGAACGGATTGGCGAGACTCAGACCCGTCGTCCCCGCCAGATTCAACTCCACGCCGGTCCCGGAACTCGCCGAGCTATCGTACAACCGCAACGCCTGCGCACCCGAACGAGGATTCACGGTGGAGGAAGTGACCGCGCCCCCTCCGGTAAAACCCGACACATTCGACCAAGTCGATGAAGCCGGCGCATTGACATCCTGCACGCCCACCACCGTTGTCGCGTTCCCTCCGTAGCCACTACTCGTTTCAAACCCGGTGCTAAACTGCGACCAAACCGGCGTCGCGCCAATCAGCAATAATGCTGCCGCCATGAGTATCACTTGTTGTTTCATTCTCTTCCTCTTGCTTTGTGTTTTCTGGTTTCAAAAGGGAATCGGCTACCACCACTTCCACCGCGAATCGGTCGCTGGCAGATCGCCCGCGATGTACTCCGCGTGGAGATCGACCATCACGTAATTCGCCCCATCGAGATGCCGCTTCTCCACGGCCGACCGCGCCGACGCACCCGTGGGGTAGACTTGATCTGTGTTGTAATTCTTCTCGCCGATCAGAATCGTTCCTGCCGGGTTCGGGCAGACCAGCCGTTTGTACCGCCACGGCGAATAGAGATTCATCATGTAGATATTGATCCCGTACGAGGCCGCCCGGTTTTCCAATGGTTTGAACGAAGGGCAAAGGAACGGCCCCACCGCGCGCGGCTTAGGGGCGAGCCCCATCTCGCCGTCGGCAATCCCCATGTACGGAGCGATCGCGAAATACCAGGCCGACGCGCCGACCGAGCTCGCATCGTTGCCACCCAGTGGAAACTGATTGTTGTGCTCGTCCGCATATTGACTCATCCCCAACGCGAGCTGCCGCAAATGCCCGAGGCATTTCGTCGAGCGCGACCGCTCAAATGCCGTACTCAACGCCGGAATCAGAAACGCAGCCAAGGCGCTGATGATCGCCACCGCGACGAGAAGCTCCGTCAAGGTGAAGGCCGATAACCTGCGTGGGGAGAAAGTGGACATATCGCCTCGGAATATGGATTAGATTATACGTAAAACCTATTTCCGTCAACCGTAGAAATTCACCCCTCGATTCCCTCTCATTTCTCGATGGTTATAGGAAGTTATATTCATGCTTGCCAAAGAGTAATTCCAAGATTATAAGGTTATAAAGTTTCAACTGAGAAATGCATGATCGCCACCCAAAGTGAAATCGCCCGGCAACTCGGCATCAGCCAAGCCACGGTTTCCATGGCCTTGCGCGGCACCGGCAAGATGGCGGAGGAAACCCGCTCCCGCATCCAGCGGGAGGCGATCAAGCTCGGCTATCGCCACAACAACTCCGCGCAGGCCATCCGCACCGGCCGCTTTGGTTGCATTTCGCTCCTGCTGAGCATGCGTTACCAGCACAGTTATCTGCCCTACGAATTGATTCCCGGCATTGTGGCCGAGGCGCGCGAACAGCAGACGCAGCTCAGCCTCATCGGTTCCCCGGACCAGGAATTGATCAACGAAGAGTTCATCCACGAAGCCCTGCGCCGCTGGTCGTCGGACGGCTTGCTGATCAACTACACCCACAATTTCCCGCTCCGCATGGTTGACCTGATCCGCGATTACCGCGTGCCATCGGTCTGGATGAACGCGAAGCTCGAAGTCGACAGCGTTTATCCCGACGACATCGAGGCCGCCGCACAGTCCACTCGCCGCCTCATCGAGATGGGCCACCGCCGCATCGGTTACGTCGACCTCACGCGCAATCAGCACTACAGCGGTCAGGATCGCTACGATGGCTATGCGGAAACGATGCTGACGCAGGATCTGCCGCTCAATCCGCTCACCCGGCTCGTGCCGCGACCGGACCGTTATCCGATCGTGAAAAAATGGCTCGAGTCCTCCAATCGACCCAGCGCCGTCATCACCTACCGGGATCACGAGGCCTACGCCATTTTCTCCGCCGCGATGGAGCTCCATATTCGCGTCCCGCAGGATCTCTCGATTATCGCGATCCACGACTTTCCGGCCGACACAGTCGGTGTGGCTTTTTCCACGATGAAGAATGACTTCGCAGCCGTTGGTGCGGGCGCGGTGAAGATGCTGATGCGAAAAATCCAGAAACCCTCGGAATTCATTCCCTCACAAAAAATCGCCCCCCAATGGCTGCCCGGTGCGACCACCGCGCCGCCCGCTTAGCGCCTCAGCGAGCCCAGATCGCAAAAATATCGCACACGCAGCGAACCTAGCTCACCTAACGCAAACGCTCGGGCTCATTCTGTGCTAAAACTGGACGCATGCCTGGTCTCTGCTCATTTGAAATCTCCGATCTCAAATTTCACATTCCTCACGATTCTCGTCGACACCGACCTCGACACCCAACAGAGGCGGTCGATTCTTGTAGAGCTTTGTCGACAGTATTTTTTTCTCTCCACTTCCCCGTTTCGTTTTTGATTATTATTGCAACTATGTTTGCAATATTTCATGCTCGCGGACGCTAACCCTCTCTTTCACTCCGACTTTTTGACCTCTATGGCACTTTCCTGGAAACACCCGATCAAAGACCTCCTCCATGGAGGCGATTACAATCCCGAACAATGGTCCCCCGACGTCTGGCGCGAAGACATCCGCCTGATGAAAAAGGCCCGCATCAACTGCGTCTCCATCGGCATCTTCTCATGGTCGCATCTCGAGCCGGAGGAAGGCCGCTACGACTTCGCGTGGATGGATGAATTGATCGGGCTCCTGAGCAGCAACGGCATCGCCTCCGTCCTCGCCACACCCAGCGGCGCGCGGCCACCATGGCTGTCGCAACGTTACCCCGAGGTTCTGCGGGTCAACGATCAGGGCATTCGCAATCTCTACGGCCAGCGCCACAACCATTGCCTCACCTCGCCCATCTATCGCGAGAAAGTCGCCGCCATCAACCGCCGTCTCGCCGAACGCTACGGCGCGAACGATTCCGTCATCCTCTGGCACATCTCCAACGAGTTCAGCGGCGAATGCCATTGCGACCTCTGCCAATCCGCTTTTCGCGACTGGCTGCGCCGCCGCTACGGCACCCTCGACGCGCTCAATGCCGCGTGGTGGACCTCTTTCTGGAGCCATCGCTACACCGACTGGAATCAGATCGACGCCCCCTCCTCGCGTGGCGACCGGGTGCACGGCCAGAATCTCGCCTGGCAACGTTTTATCACCGACCAGACAGTGAACTTCTTCAACGCCGAGGTAGCGGCCATTCGCGAATTCGACACGAAAACGCCCGTCACCACGAACTTCATGGGCGCGTTTCCCGGCATCGATTATGCGGAGTTCGCGCGTCACCTCGACATCGTCAGTTGGGACAGCTACCCCCGCTGGCACAGCGATCCGCATTCCGACGCCGCCATGGGCGCGGAGACCGCCTTCACGCACGACCTCACCCGCTGCTTAAAGATGGATCAGCCCTTCCTCCTCATGGAAAGCACGCCCAGCCAGGTGAACTGGCAGCAGGTGAACAAGCTCAAGCGGCCCGGCATGCACCAGCTCTCCTCGCTGCAAGCCATCGCCCACGGGTCCGACTCGGTGCAATATTTCCAGTGGCGCAAGAGCCGCGGTTCCTGCGAGAAATTTCACGGCGCCGTTGTGGATCATTGCGGGCATGAAAACACCCGTACCTTTCGCGATGTCACACAGCTTGGCGAAACGCTCTCCCAACTTTCCCAACTCCCCGGCAGCCTCGTTCCCGCTCGCGCAGCCGTGATCTACGACTGGAACAATCGCTGGGCCATCGATGGTTACTACGGTCTGCGCCAAGACAAAAAGAATTACTTCGAGGAAGTGCTGCAATACTACCGCGGCCTCTGGAATCTCTCCATCTCCACCGACTGCGTGGATGAGAGCGCCAATCTCGACCGCTACCAACTCGTCGTCGCGCCGATGCTCTATATGCTCAAGCCCGGCATGGCTGAAAAACTCGAAACCTTCGTGCAACGCGGCGGCACGCTCATCACCTCCGCCGTAACCGGCCTCGTCGATCAGGACGATCTCGTTTTCGCCGGTGGCGCTCCCGGACCGATGCGCCAGCTGCTGGGTCTCTGGGTGGAAGAAACCGATGCGCTCTATGATCACGACGCCGTAATCGTGCGCCCTCTGAAGGGACTTCCCTCGCTGCAAGGCGAATTCGCCGCCCGCGAAATCTGCGAGCGGGTGCATCTCGAAACCGCCGTTCCTCTGGCCGTCTATGGCTCGGAATTCTACGCGGGCGAACCGAGCCTCAGTGAAAATCGTTTTGGACAAGGCAGCGCCTATCATGTCGCCTGCCGGGTGGAGGAGAAATTCACCCATGCCCTGCTGCGCGACATCGCAGCGCGAATCGGTCTTCAGTCCAACTGGCCCCTCCCGCTACCGGAGGGAGTCAATATCCAGAAACGAGCCTCGGCCCAAGGCGAATTCTACTTCGCCATGAACTTCAATCCACGCGAAGTCACTCTGCCCGCCCCCGCCTTCCCGCTCCGGGACATGCTCAACGACCAGCCAGTCACGGGCGCGCTGTCATTGCCGGCCTACGGCGTCAGAATGTTACGCCGGGAATAAGCATCCCCCCCCACTTCCCCGCAATACCTCCTGAAAGTTCAGAGTGACATCTGACTTACGGGCGGTATAGCCAAGAGAATAGCTCGACTCTTCCACCCTCCAATTTTCACCTATGCACCTGCTCGAAATCAATACGCTCAAGACCTGGATCTCCCCCGAAACCATCAGCCTGAACCGGCTGCCCATGCGCTCGACCCTGTACCCTTTCACCTCTCCCAAGTCGGCCCTCACCCTCGACCGGGAACAATCGCCCTGGTATCGCCCGCTCAACGGCAAGTGGCATTTCAAGATGGCCGACCGCCCGGAGCATGTGACCGAGAAGGACATCGCGACCAACACCAACCGCGCCGAATGGGATCTGGTCACCGTTCCCGGCAACTGGACCCTGCAGGGTTACGGCAAGCCGCACTACACGAATGTGCAAATGCCCTTCAATGACGAGCCGCCCTTTGTTCCCGAAGACAACCCGACCGGCATCTACGCCACGGAATTCAACGTCCCGAAGGAGTGGGATGGCCGCCGCATCATCGTCCATTTTGGTGGAGCCGAAAGCGTGCTCTACGTCTACGTGAACGGCCAACCCGTCGGCATGAGCAAAGACTCGCGCCTGCCCTCCGAGTTCGATCTCACCTCCCTCGTCCGCGCGGGCCAGACCAATCTGCTCGTTGCCGTCGTGGTGAAGTGGTCGGATGCGAGCTTTATTGAAGATCAGGACCAATGGTGGATGGGCGGCCTGCATCGCGAAGTCTATCTCTACTCCACCGCGCCGGTGCACATCGCCGACGTCTTCGTCGTGGGCAATCTCGAGAACCGCTACACCGATGGCCGCCTCCAAGGCAGCGTCAAAGTTGGCTTCCCCCGTCAACCGGAAGAAGGCTGGCAGGTAGAAACGCAACTGATCGATCCGCGCGGTCGCGAAGTCTGGAAGCAACCGCTGCTCACGCCGATCCTGCTCGGCAAACACACCGACTGGCCGCGTCTGCAGGCACAACTCGATGTGCCACTAAAGAAGCCGTTGCTCTGGTCCGCCGAGCAACCCAATCTCTACAAGATGACCGTCACGCTGCGCAACCCCCAGGGGCAAGCGGTGGAAAGCACCGCCACGCGCTTTGGCTTCCGCTCCGTCGAAGTACGCGACCGCATGCTCCTCATCAACGGCAAGCGCGTGCTCATCAAGGGCGTCAACCGCCACGATCACCACGATACCAAGGGCAAAGCGCTCGACCGCGAAACGATGCGGCTCGATGCGCTGACGATGAAGCGGTTCAACTTCAACGCCGTGCGCACCTCGCACTACCCGAACGATCCGTACTGGCTCGACCTGTGCGACGAACTCGGTTTCTACATCATCGATGAAGCCAATCTGGAATCGCACGATTACTATCACCAGATCTGCCGCGACCGCCGTTACACCTCGGCCTTCATCGAACGTGCCGTGCGCATGGTGGAACGCGACAAGAATCACCCCTCCATTATTCTCTGGTCCCTCGGCAACGAGAGCGGTTACGGCCCGAACCACGACGCCATGGCCGGCTGGATTCGCGGTTACGATAGCAGCCGTCCCCTGCATTACGAAGGCGCCATCAGCGGCGCCACTTACGGCCAATGGAATGGATCTTCGTGGATTCACGGCGACCGCGTCACGGATCTCGTCTGCCCGATGTACGCCTCGATTGCAGATATCGTGAAGTGGGCCACGGACAAGAAACATCCCGACCAACGCCGCCCGCTTATCCTCTGCGAATATTCCCACGCCATGGGCAACAGCAACGGCTCACTCGCCGATTACTGGGATGCGTTTGAAAAATATCCCGGCCTGCAAGGCGGCTTCATCTGGGAATGGCTCGATCACGGCATCAAGCAAACCACGCCCGATGGCAAATCGTACTGGGCTTACGGCGGTGATTTCGGCGATACACCAAACGATCTCAACTTCGTCTGCGACGGCCTCGTCTGGCCCGACCGCACGCCCCATCCGGGGCTCTACGAATTCCAGCATCTCGCGCAACCGGTCAAGGCGCTCACCTTCAACGCCAAATCCGGCGTTCTCGAAATAAAGAACAAACAGGACTTCAATACCGCCTCGTGGATTCGCGGCGAATGGGAGATCAAGATCAATGGAGTGCTTCACGCCAAGGGCAAACTCCCGACGCTGAAAGCCGCCCCGCAGACCGTGGAGAAAATCAAACTCAAGCTCCCCGCCCTCACCATGGAAAAGGGGCAGGAAGCCTTCCTCAACCTGCGTTACTTCAGCGCCCACGAAATGCCTTGGTGCGACGCCGGCCATCTCCTCGGCTGGGATCAACTGCCGCTCGCGCTGAAAACACAACCCGCTGCGAAGGCACCCAAAGCGGCCTCAACATCCGAACCGCTCGCGGTGCAATCGTCCGGCGCACGGCTCACCATCGGCAACAACGCCCTGCAACTGAACATCTCCACCACGACCAACCTCATCGAGACGGTTCGCTGGAATGGAAAGGATCTCATCTCCCGCGGTCCGCAATTGCAGATCTGGCGCGGTGCCACGGACAACGATGGCATCAAGGGATGGACCGGGCAGGATACGAAGGCATTGGGCCGCTGGCTGAAAGCCGGGCTCGACAAACTCGCGCTCAAGCCCAGCAAATGCCAGATCAAGTCTCTCAATGACGGCAGCATCCTGCTCACACTCGAACACATCGGCTCCTGCCTCGCCTCCTCAAACGCAGTGCGTCACGAGCACTCCTACACGATCCGGCCCAATGGCCTGATCACGGTGAACAACCGCTTCACCGTCGACAAGGCGCTGCCCGATCTACCGCGTCTCGGCGTCTCACTCGTCCTGCCACCCGCACTGGAAAAACTCCAGTGGTTCGGTCGCGGACCGTTCGATAATTATTGGGACCGCAAGCGCGCTGCCATCGTGGATCTCTACACCAGCACCGTTACCGACCAGTACGTGCCCTACATCCTCCCGCAGGAACACGGCAACCATACCGATGTCCGCTGGCTGGAAGTGAGCGACGGTCAGGAAGCAACGTTGCGAGTGAATGCCGCCGGATCGCTCGAGTTCACAGCGAGTCATTTCACGGCCGACGATCTCTTCGCCGCGACGCACACGTATGATCTGACACCTCGCGCGGAGACGATCCTCAGTTTGGACCTCCATCAACGCGGTCTCGGCACGAACAGTTGCGGTCCCGACACGCTGGATCGCTACCTGATCAAGCCGGGTGTTCACACCTGGAATTACACCATCCAGCTCGCGTAAGCGGACTCGACAATAAAACCGGCGGGAGCTTGACGCTGCCGCCGGTTTTTTATTTCACAGATCGTCGTCCCACTCAATACACCGCGATCTCAAACAGCCGCGCGCTCGTCGCACCGTGCGTTTCTTTCGCCACGATCCGCAAAGTCTTCACTTTGATCGGTGACTCCAACCGGTGCACGCGCTTGCGGAGGTAATTATCCGTCTCGGTCGCAATCACCTTGCCGTCGACTAGAATTTCGTACGACTTGATCAATTCCGGTTGCGGCCCGCGTATCCCCTGCTTCGTGTGGTGATCGCTCGGCGTCAACATCAACTCGCGTTGCAGGATGCCGCTATCGAAGGTCAGGTGAATCTCGCTCACTTCCTTCGGCTCATCGAAGCGCAATTCCAGCCAGGCGGGCAACTCCGTTGACTCCCAGTGGTGCGGCTTTCCATCCGCCCACGGACCAAAAGAACCTATCAGATCACGACTCACTCCATCCAGTACGAGATCCGCGCCAAATCCCTCCCGGCTCGACGAGGCTTTCACGTCGCCTTGCTTCGTCAATTGAAGCACCGCCTCGTTCCGAAGGTTCGGCAAATACGCATCGTCTTTGATCAACCGCTGCTGCAAGGACTTCACCCGTTCCTCGCGATTCAGTTCCGCCAGAGTCACCCCCTGCTCGACCGCCAGCGCCGCCGCCGTGCCAATGGCCTGTCCCATCACGGAACACGTGGCCATCACCCGCGTACTGGCAAATGCCACGTGCGTCGCACTGATATTACGTCCCGCAAAAAGGAGATTCGGTATATTACGCGAATAGAGCGATCCAAACGGAATCGTGTAGATTTTATCGAGATGCGTCGGCGTGTACGGCGGCTCGTCCGGTACGTCCACTCCCTGCGGCGGGTGAATATCAATCGCCCATCCCCCGTACGCCACGGCGTCCGCAAAGAGACGCCCCCCCAGCACATCGTGTTGCGTCAAAATGTGCGGTCCGAGTAATCGCCGCGATTCGCGCTTCGCCGGAATCGATCCCACCCAGTCGAGCGCCCAATTGGCCGCCGCCGGATGATCGCCCGAATTCTTGACGTAATCCCAGACCCCAAGTGCGATACGCAGCAATTCGTGACGAATCGGCTCGTTATCCGCAATTGTATCCAACTGACCGCCCCACTCGAACCACCAATAGCCATATTCGTAGCTGTGAATCGGGCGATGCTTAAAATCGGCTTTGGTAAATTTACGAATCCAGCTCGGCGCGCGAAACGGCTGCGGCGTGGCATGCTCGCGACCCGTGATCAAAATGGAACTTCCCAACGTCCAGCGGTCTGCTTTTTCCTGCGCAAGACTTTCGCCGTACTCCGCCTTGCTTTCACGCCCCACCGTGTAGTCCGCACCCGCTTCATAACCCAACCGCGAGTCCCCCGAACAATCGGCAAAGAACATCGCCGTGATTTCGAATTGCTCCTCCGTCGAATTTTTCAGCGCCGTCACACTGCGAATCTCTTTTCCCTCAACCGTGCAACCGATGCATGCTGTATCCAGCAGCAGAGTGATGTTCGGCTCCAGCGTCACCTTCTCGTAAAGTAATAAATCCCATTGCGAATAACTTCGGTGCGGATTGCGCATCGCGTCTTCCAATCGCAATTCCTCGATGAGTCCCGACTCGCGGAGCCCGCGCTTGCCACCGTGGCAATCCGCGCCGACGATATGCATCTTCACTTCGCTCGACGCGTTACCGCCCAGCATGGAACGATCCTGGATCAATACCACGCGCAGCCCATTGCGGGCCGCCGCCAGTGCCGCACTCACGCCCGCCATGCCACCGCCAACAACGACAAAGTCAGCTTGAAGCGTTTTCAGTTTCACCTTGTTTTTTAACGGAATCGCATTCATCGTATTTGTGTTCCTTCATTCAGTTTAATTTCATTTACTTCGAATTAAATGGATTATTTGCACGTTTATTTGTGTTTTTATGACATTTAACCCCAAGATCCACACCCTCCATTTAAACGATCCTTGCGGGCGCATGGGTTGCGGCCCGGGCTGGGGTCGCGAGCGCGATGCTTCCCTGCGACTGCCCGATCTGGAGTTATGGTTCGTCTGGAAAGGTCGCGGCTGGATGAAAACCCGGGATCGACAATTCACCCTGCTCCCCGGCTTTTGCGCATTGATGCGACCCGGTGGCATTTACGATGCCGGCCATGATGAAGGCCATCCACTGGGCATCACCTATATCCACTTCGACGTGCACACCGTCCGCACCGGAAAGAAAATGACCTCCCTGCTCGCGCGCCAGTGGCCAGAATTTTTCGAGATCAGCGATCCCGATTACTTCGATGTCGTAACGCGCCGCATTGTGGAACTCTTTCCCACCCACCCCCGGCTGGGCGAGGATCTCCTGCGGGGATTATTGCAAGATCTTCTGCAACGTCCGGTTCTCGGCAGCCACGCCGCTCCAGCACCCGCATCCGGCATCGCCGCCCTCACCGCCCGCATTCGTTCCAGCTCGGAACGGCTCCCCACTGTGGCGGCGCTGGCGACGGAAATGCATATGAGCGCGGGTCATTTCTCGCGCTTGTTCAAAAAAACCACAGGGCAGAGTCCGCTCGATTTTCTCGTGGAAACACGACTCGCCCGCGCGCGGCATCTGCTTCGGGAAACACCGCTCAGTATTGGCGAAATCGCCGAGCGGCTCGACTACGCCGACGTCTATTTCTTCAGCCGCCAGTTCAAGCAAAAGACCGGCGTCCCGCCACTCGCTTATCGACGAAGCGGATAGTGGATTGAGTGCCGCTAAAATCCTTCCAGCACAATCTTCCCAATCGTGCGCCCGCTTTCGATTTCGCGATGGGCCTCGCGCAAATTGACGGCATTGATCGCTCCCAATTCCCGCGTCAAGGTGGAACGCAACTTTCCCGCATCGACCAGATCGGCGACCTCATTGAGCAAGCGGTGTTGCGCCTGAATATCCGCCGTGCCGAACATGGACCGCGTGTACATGAACTCCCAGTGAAGTGATCCACTCTTTTGTTTGAGCAACGTCACATCGAGCATCTTCGGATCGTCGATGAGGCCGAACTTCCCCTGCGGCGCCAGCACCTCGACCAAGCCCGGATAATTCTTTTCCGTCCCGGTCAGACTGGCAATCAGCGGCACGGTGGAAAAACCAATCTCCTTGAGCTGGGGCGCCAGCGGCTGCGAATGATCAACCACATGATGCGCTCCCAAATCCAGACACCATTGCCGCGATTCCGCACGGGAAGCGGTCGCAATGACCGTCAGGGAGGTCAGTTGCCGTGCCAATTGAATCAACATCGACCCCACCCCGCCCGCGCCACCGGCAATGAGCAATGCCCCCGAGGTTGCACTCGCCCGGCCAACCTGAAAGCGGTCGAACAAAAGTTCCCATGCCGTGATCGTGGTCAACGGCATCGCCGCCGCCTGCGCCACGCTGAGCGATTTCGGCTTGCGACCGACGATCCGCTCGTCGACCAGATGAAATTCCGCGTTGGTTCCGGGGCGTACAATCGAGCCCGCATAAAAAACCGCATCCCCCGGCTTGAACAACATCACCTCCGCACCCACCGCCTCCACTACGCCGACCGCATCCCAACCCAGAATTTGATACTCCCCCGCCGGAGGCGTTTTGCGCACGCGCACCTTGGTATCCACCGGATTCACCGAGACCGCCTGCACCCGCACCAGCAAATCACGCGCTCCCGGTTGGGGAACCTCCGCTGTAAAATCGACCAGAGATTGCGGGTCTTCAATGGGAAGAGAACGTTGGTAGCCAATTGCCTTCATGATTCTTCTATTCTAGAGCCCCCGCTTTCCGGGTCAAATGATGGCGAAAAATTGTTACAATTATACAGAGGTATAATTCTTGATTTCCACCGCCACCGTTTCAAAATGGCCTCATGCCGTTGCGCAGTCTTTTCGTCGATTTCAATTCCTACTTCGCCTCCGTCGAACAACAGACGAGGCCCGAGCTGCGCAACCGGCCTGTCGGCGTTGTCCCCGTCCTCTCCGAAACCACCTGCTGCATTGCCGCCAGTTACGAGGCCAAGAAATTTGGGGTCAAAACCGGCACGCTCGTCCACGACGCGCGCAAACTCTGCCCGCGTATCCGCATTGTGGAAGCCCGCCCGGAAATCTACGTGCGTTATCACAACGATCTCGTTGCAGCCGTCGACTCCGTCCTGCCCGTCTCCTCCATCCAGTCCATCGACGAAATGGCCTGCGCCCTCAACGGTCCTTTTCAACAACGCGAGAAAGCCCTCGCCCTCGCGCATCAGGTCAAGGCCACCATCGCCAGCCGTGTGGGCCCATGGATGAAGTGCTCCATCGGCATCGCGCCGAATGATTTCCTGGCCAAAACCGCCTCGGACATGCAAAAGCCCGACGGCCTCGTCATCATCGAATCGCACGATCTGCCCCAGTGTCTTTACCCCCTCGAACTGCGCGATTTCTGCGGCATCGGCCGCAACATGGAAGCGCGGCTGCGACAGCACGGCATCTGCACGGTCGAAGCTCTCTGCACCGCCTCGGCCGCCACCTTGCGCCGCGCATGGGGCAGCATCGAAGGCGAACGGCTGCACGCCAAGCTCCGCGGCGAAGTGGTCTATTCTCCCCCGACCCAGAAAAGTTCCATCAGCCACTCACACGTTCTCGCACCCGAACTGCGCAACGATGCGGACGCTTACTCGGTGCTTAACCGGCTACTGCAAAAAGCGGCCATGCGCCTGCGCAAGGACGGCTACCTCGCCGGCGCGATGGGCATCTACCTCAAGTACACCGGCGGCAACGACGGCTGGCATCAGGAGATGCATTTTCAGGAAACGCAGGACACCATCGAATTTCTCCGCGTGATGGAAACACTCTGGCAACAACGCCCCTCCCGGCCTCCCGGCGCCCCGATACAAGTAGGCGTTTATTTACTCGGTCTCACCGACATCCATTGTCGCACCCTCCCCCTCTTCGGTGAAGGCAAGGCCCGCCCCGCACTCAATGCCGTCGTCGATAAACTCAATACACTCTACGGCAAAAACACCGTCTACTTCGGCGGCGCCCATACCGCACT
Source organism: Verrucomicrobium sp. (assembly GCA_017849585.1). GTDB lineage: Bacteria > Verrucomicrobiota > Verrucomicrobiia > Methylacidiphilales > UBA1321 > UBA1321. The sequence continues at coordinate 3,620 of JAFIGT010000027.1, read as the reverse complement.
TCAAGCCGCCCCAATGCGCATCGCGTTCAACCGCATCCCCGACATTGAAACCGAATCCGACGACGACTAGCAGGCGCACACTGAATGCGCGCACCGCAAAAAACACCGCTCGCCGCAGCAAAATCGAGCATCGTCTAACCTGTTGCCATTGATAAGTTTGAAATTTAATATTATTAGACCTACTTATGAAAAACCAAGCCCAGACAAGACATTCTTCTAAAATGTTGCCAAACAGCGACTTATAACACGCAATCCATTTGACTTTCCTGCCGATAGGTATATCCTACACCTTACCACCTATGAATAATGCTCCAGTTGGTGCTCCAACGTCCCCTTCGTCGTCTTCGCCCATCGCCACAGACGAGCGCGCCGTGAAACGTCAGCAGCTTATCAATGACGCCGTCATCCGCCTCGCGGGTAACTCTCAGGACGGTATTCAAGCCATCGGCGGATTTCTCGCCCGCCTCGCAGGCCGCAGCGCCCAGGAGGTCATGACCTACATGACCATTCCCTCCACCATCTCGGGCGGCCCCTCCATCTTCCAAGTCCGCATTGGCTCGGGCGAAGTCCTCTCCGCTGGTGACGAGGCCGACTTCCTCGTCGCGTTCTATCAGCACAGCTACAAAGATCACATCAACTTCCTCAAAAAGGGCGGCATCCTTCTCTACGATTCCGACCATGTCCAACCCGACCTCAACGACAAGAACTACATCTACGTCGGCGTCCCCATGACCGGCCTCACCGTCGAGGCACTCGGCGGCACCGCCAAGGACAAAGGCAAGAACATCTTCGTACTCGGCCTCCTCGCCAAGATCTTTGACCTCGATGTCGCCAAGCTGGAAAAGCTCATGGCGGAACGTTTCGGTCGCAAAGACCCCAGCGTGGTCAACAACTCCCTGATGGCCTTCCATGCCGGCTATGCCTACCCGGTTGGCAACATCATCGACCTCTACAAATTTGAAAGCGCCGAATCCAAACCCGGCTCCCGCCCGCAGGTCACCATGGACGGCAACCAGGCCATCGCTTACGGCCTCATCGCCGGTGGCGTCCGCTACGGCGCCGCCTACCCGATCACCCCTTGGACGACAATCATGGAGACCCTCCGCAGCGAGCTCCCCAAATACGGCGGACTTTTCGTGCAATGCGAAGACGAACTCGCCTCCGTCTCCATGGCTCTTGGTTTTGCCTTCGCCGGACACACCGCCATCACCGGCAGCTCCGGTCCCGGCATCTCGTTGAAGACCGAAGCCATCGGTTGGGCCTCCATGGCGGAAATGCCACTGATTGTCGTGAATATCCAGCGCGGCGGTCCCAGCACCGGTTTGCCGACCAACGTCGAACAGAGCGATTTGAACCAGGCCATCTTTGGCGGCCACGGCGACAGCCCCCGCGTGGTGCTCGCCCCGCAATCGGTGGAAGACTGTTTCTACATCGCCATCGAAGCGGCCCGCATCGCCCGCAAATACAGCACACCCGTCTTCATCCTCAGCGACGCCTCGCTGGCCACCCGCATCGAAGCCTTCGAAGAGCCGAACCTGAAGGAATTGATGATCAATCCGCAACTCGATCTCTCGCCGCGCGAACCCAACTTCAAGCCCTACCCGCTCGAAAAGATCACGCAGCATGCACCTCCCGGATCGAAGATCCCCGAGGGTCAGTACCCCCTCATCACCGGATTGGAGCACGACGAACTCGGCCACCCCACGGGCAGCCCGAAGCTTCACCTCGCGATGACCGCCAAGCGCCGCAACAAACTGCGCGTTCTGGCGGAAGAAATTCCCGTGCCGGAAGTCTACGGCCCGAGCGAAGGCAATATCCTCCTCGTGGGCTGGGGCTCCACCTACGGCCCCATCCGCGAAGCCGTCGACAAATCCCGCGCCGCCGGAGACAGCGTCTCCTCGATCCACCTCCGTCACATCCACCCGCTCCCCAATGGCCTCGAAAAAATCTTCGAAGGCTTCAACCATGTGCTCGTCGTGGAAATGAACGATGAAGGCGTCTACGGCTACGGCCAACTCGCCAGCATCCTCCGCGCCCGCTACTGCAACCCCAAGATCCAGAGCGTCACCAAGACCGACGGCTTGAACTACAAGGTGCGCGAAATCCTCGACCGCACCAAGGCCAGCCTCGAAACCGCCCTGATCAAACGCTAATTGGAGAACACGATCATGTCCGCCGAAACGTCCACCCCCGCCTCCGCCCAAACGCCCGCGCAACCCGACAAGCTGACGAAGAAAGCCCTCACCGCCGACCACCCCACCTGGTGCCCCGGCTGCGGCGACTTCGCCGTACTCTCCAGCTTCTACAAAACCCTCGAAAAGAAAAATCTCCCGCACGAGAATATCGTCACGCTCGCGGGCATCGGCTGCTCGTCGCGCTTCCCCTACTTCGTCAACGGCCACGGCGCCCACTTCATCCACGGCCGCGCGGTGCCGTTCTCGTCCGGCGTCAGCCTCTCCCGGCCCGACCTGCACGTCTTCGTGTTCGGCGGCGACGGCGATGGCTACTCCATCGGCGGCAACCACCTCGACCACGGCGCCCGCAAGAACATCAAACTCATGTACGTCATCATGGACAACTTCGTCTATGGCCTGACCAAGAAACAAACCTCCCCCACCTCGCCCATCGGTTACAAATCCAAGACCGACCCGACCGGCGCGATCGACCGCCCCGTCAACCCGATCAAGAAACTCATCGCCAACGGCGCAACCTTCATCGCCCGCACCCACGCCACCAATCCCGCGCACATGATCCAGATGATGGAACGCGGCATGGAGCACAACGGCTTCGCCGTCATCGAATGCCTCTCCGAATGCGTCGAATTCTACCCCGGCGCCTTTGATGCCGCCAACCCCCGCAAAGGCGGCACCTTCAACCTCATCGACGAAAAGAAATGGGACGGCACCGCCGAGGATGAAGCCCGTCACGACGTCACCGACGAAGTGGCCGCCTTCAAACTCGCCAACGAACCCTTCCCCGGCCTCTTCGGCGTCTTCTACGACGTCGACCGCCCCACGAAGAATCAACTCGAGAAAAAGTGGATCGATGCCACCCGAGAAAAACTCACCGGCAAAAGCGACCTCGACATCCTCCAGTCGACCTTCGACCGCATGAAATAAACGCGCCCCCAAGCGCCACACACTTACCGGCTGCTGAAACAGACGCCCGACCACCAGACGGGACTTTTTCAGCAGCCAACGGATCCTTTTCGGATTCCACCGCCGCATTCTTGACACACCCCGGCCCTACGCGCACGCAGGCGCGTCCATCTACACAGGAGTCCTCATGCCCCTGACTTCCGCATTACTCCTGACTTCTTGCGCCTAACCCAATCGAATCGGCCCAAGCAACCCTGCCATGTCGACACGACAAAGCGCTCGACTCGAAACGCGACCGGATTCATCAGGAAAGCAACGGGGAAAAGGGAGTGGGCAGAATAGGATTCGAACCTATGAAGGCGTAAGCCAGTAGATTTACAGTTGACCTGCTCCCGTAGAACTGGACCAGGTGAGAGTTAGGAATTGGCAGGGGTGAGGAGGGTTCGTAGAAAGGCCAAACGAACCATGAACAGCAAAGGAAAGCGATACAACCAGGAGCAGATAGTCTACCTGCTGAGGCAG
>JAFIGT010000026.1 GCA_017849585.1 Verrucomicrobium sp. | reverse complement strand
CCGAAATGAAGGCCAGAATCAAGGCGTATTCGACGAGAGTCTGACCCGACTTATTTTGCTTGAAGCGCCAGAAGGCATTCTTCGCGCGGATAACGAGTTTGGTTAGCATGGTATTATTTCACCTCCTTTCTTAAAAAAAGAGTTTCGTGCGAGACGAAAGCGAAAGAAGAAGCAAGACGGGAGCCAGGGAAGCAGTGGGAGAGCGGAGATGTGATGGCTATTTTTCTCACGGCTAATTGAGATATAAACCTAAGTATGCGGTGTTCAAGTAAAATCTCTTATAAACAGGGCCTTCAATTAAGTAGGAAGGATAATGTCCTATCGGCAAGCTTGCCGAGGCACTTTAAGTGATTATGCTGGGTGGCAATGAAATCGCGTCTACATGGTTGCCTGATTGCTGTGGGGGCGGTGCTGCTGGTGGTGAGCTTGCTGTTTAATCTCGGTTTGATGGTTGGGTTGGCGAGCAAAAGTTCCGGTCGCGTGCATGTGAAGAGTGAGCCGGTTTTTGAGGAGCAATTCGTTGAGGGTGCCGAGGGCAGCGACAATAAAATCGCCCTGATTGATTTGACTGGCGTGATCAGTTCCTCGATTCAAGGCCAGGCTGGGGAATCGATGGTGGAAGATGCGGTGGGCAAGTTAAAGCAGGCTCGGGAAGATCATTCCATTCGGGCGATCGTGCTGCATATTGATTCTCCCGGCGGTGAGGTGAATGCAAGCGATATTATTTATCATGAGGTGGTTAAAACCCGAGCGGTGAAGCCTGTGGTGGTCTATATGGGATCTGTAGCTGCTTCGGGCGGTTATTATGTGGCTGTGGGCGCCGATTACATCATGGCGAGCGATTTGACCATTACGGGAAGTATTGGTGTCATTTTGCAGACACTCAATTATAAGGATTTGATACAGAAAATTGGAGTGAAAGCGGTCACTTTCAAGTCGGGCCGTTACAAGGACCTGCTCAATGGCGCTCGAGATATGACACCTGAGGAGGAGAAGCTCGTACAGGAGATGATTGACAGCACTTACAATAAATTCGTCGGCTTGGTGGCAAAGGAACGCAAGCTGAGCGTTGACGAGTTGAAGTCTGGTATCGCTGATGGCCGTATTCTTTCCGGGGAGCAGGCGCGACAGGCCAAGCTGGTCGATGGGCTTGGATATATGGAAGACGCCATTACTCAGGCCAAGGAGCGGGCGAAGATCAAGGAAGCGCAAGTGGTCCGTTTGCGGCCGACCTTCAGCTTTGGTCAGTTGTTGCGTATTTTCGGCAAGAGCGACATCAGCCGGATTAAAATTGCCGTGGGGCCGGAGACGTTAAACATGGAGACGGGAAAGCTTTACTTCCTGTCGACACATCTGTTCACGGGAATGTGAGTAACGTCCGGCGGACGTCTCATTTTCAGGTGAAATAAAAAATCAGTTTGCGGAAAGGGCTGATTTTATTGTTACAATCAGGTGTCTATTGTGTGGCGTATGGAGGGGATCCGTTGTGAGGGGCCATGGCTGAATTGAGAAAAGAGAAAAGGAATTATGATTTCGTTGCAGAAAATATTGGGGAAGGATGAGAAGTTTTTCGAATTGCTGGAAGCGAGTGCCGCGCAGGCGCGGACGAGTGCCCAGGCGCTGGTGGAGCTTGTGCAGCAGGTGGAGCAGGGCAAGGTGGCCGAGGCGCTGGATCTCTGCGTGTTGCATCGCCGCAAGGACAAGCTGATCACTGAAGAAATCACCGAGTTGCTCTGCAAGACGTTTGTCACGCCACTGGAGCGGGAGGACATCGAATCCCTCTCCCATTCCTTGTCGCGCATTCCCAAGACGGTGAACAAGGTGGGGGATCGTCTTTTGATTGCTCCGGAATTGATCAAGGGCGACTGGCCTAAGAGTCAGGTGATTTTGCTCGAACAAGCAGCGGCGGTTCTCGTGGAAATGGTGGGGGAATTGCGCCGTAATCCGCATCTGGACAGCATGCGGGACAAGAAGGCCCGCCTGCAACAGCTGGAAGGCAAGGCCGACAAGATCATGCTCGATTTTCTGCGCGAGCAGCATCGCAACGGGCAGGGACAGAAGGAAGCCATCCTGTTGCTCAGCATCAGCGACCTGTTGGAGAAGGCGGTCGACCGTTGCCGCGACGCGGGTAATGTGGTGTTCCAGATCGTGTTGAAGAATTCCTAAACGAACGACCTCATCATGATCATCCTGCTGCTGGTGCTGATCGCGGCTCTGGCTTTCGAATATATCAATGGTTTTCACGACGCGGCGAATGCGATTGCCACCGTGGTGTCAACCAAGGTGCTCACGCCGCGTCAGGCGGTTTCGCTGGCGGCACTTTGCAATCTGGTTGGGGCGTTGACCGGCACGGCGGTGGCCACGACCATCGGCCGGGGTTTGGTCGATACGCAATACATCACGATGGGCATCGTGCTGGCGGCCTTGCTCTCGGCGATTGTCTGGAATCTGATTACCTGGTGGTACGGGTTACCATCGAGTTCGAGCCACGCATTGGTGGGCGGCTTGTGTGGTGCGGCGTTGGCGGCATCGCATGGCAACTGGGCGGCGCTCAAGTGGAACGTAATCAGTAACGGAAAGCACGAAGGTCTGTGGCCGAAAGTGGTACTGCCGATGATCTCCTCTCCGGTGATTGGATTTATTTTCGGGGCGTTTTTGATGTTTCTCATCATCATCGTCTTTTGGTGGATCACGCCGCGGACTTCGAAGTCGATTTTCGGCAAGATGCAATTGGTCAGTGCGGGATTGATGGGCTTCAGCCACGGTTCCAATGACGCGCAAAAAACGATGGGCATCATAGCCCTGGCTCTGGTGACGGGCACCCGGGCGGGCGAGTTTGATCAACTGCCGGAGTGGCTCGGTTTTCTCCGGCATCCGGATTTCACGATTTCCAGTTGGATCATCGTGATTTGTTCCATGACCATGGCTGCCGGAACGGCGGCGGGGGGGTGGCGCATCATCAAGACGATGGGGCATAAGATCGTGCGTCTTCAGCCGGTGCATGGCTGCGCCGCGGAGACGAGCGCGGCCTTGGTGATTCTCGGCGCGAGCCATATGGGAATTCCCGTGTCGACGACCCACATTATTTCCACTTCGATCATGGGTGTGGGGGCGACGAAGCGCTTTAGCGCGGTGCGCTGGGGTATCGTGGAGCGCATCATCTGGACGTGGGTTCTGACGATGCCGTTTACCGCCCTGCTGGGTTATCTTTTTGGCTTGATGCTGCGCGAGTGAGTCATGCCGCCGGATTGCGCTTGTCGGGAGCGGGTGGCTTCCGTTGAATGGCCCGGTGGAACTTCAAAGTAAACTGGCAGGCTTTCTCGCGGCCCATCCCGCGCTTCTTTTCCTTTGGATGGGCATCGTGGTACTGGTGCTGATCTCGTTGATGGCGATGGGAATGGTATTGCGGCGGCTGCGCCAACGTGGGGAATTGACTTTCACCCGGGTCCAGCCGCTGAAGATACCGGACAGCGATGCCTTGCTGCTGCTGTTTATCCTGAGCTGGTTGATGGTGATTCCTGTGGGGGCGTGGTTTTTTCCGGCGGTTTCCATTGGTGGGGTGATCTGGCTGTTTCGACGGCATGGGATTGACGCTCGCGTGCAGTGGGGTAGTGAACGTCTTTCGTGGGGTAAGCTCGTTGGCCTGGCGTTGTGGACTTACCTGGTGGTCATGGGGCTGCTTCTGCCGGTCTCGTGGGTGATGGATCAGTTGGCGGCGCGTTTTCATTGGGACATGGCGCCGCAGATCGCCGTGGAACTTTTGCTCGAGAGTGGGAGTCCCTGGAAGGTCGGCTGGCTCCTTTTTCTCGCGGTCATTCTGGCTCCCGTGTCGGAAGAAATTCTTTTTCGCGGCTTTCTATATCCCCTACTCAAGTTGCGCCTGCCGGTCGGCATCGCGTGGGTGTTGACGGCGGCGATCTTTGCGGCGATTCATTTTCACGCGATGACGTTTCCGCAGCTGTTCGTCCTGGGGCTGGTCCTCGCGGCAGCCTATGAAATCACCGGATCACTCGCGCTATGCGTCGGCATTCATATGTGCTTTAATTTCGTCAGCGCCGGCGTGCTGCTGGTCATCAAGTATGCAACTGTCTGATCTGGGCGAAAACGGTCTCATCCGTTTGCTGACGTCGAAGTGGCGCGGCAGACGGGGTGTGCGCGTGGGTGTGGGCGATGATTGCGCCGTGCTCGAGAGTGGACGCAAAGGCGAGTGGCTCCTGTACAAGACTGACGCGGTGGTCGAGTCGGTGCATTTCACGCCGGCGGAAAATTCGGTGCTCGTCGGACGCAAGGCATTGGCCCGCGCGATCAGTGACATTGCGGCGATGGGGGGCGAGCCTTGGGCGGCACTGGTCACGATCGGTGTGCCGAAGCATACGAGCGTTGTCCGGCTGCGGGGCATTTATCGCGGATTGGAAAAAGTGGCGCGGCACTATGGCGTGGCCTTGGTTGGTGGAGAGACCACGCGGTCGGATCGGCTTTTTCTCTCGATCAGTCTGTTGGGGAAGACGAAAGGCTATGAACCGGTGCTGCGGGCGACAGGTCGGGCCGGGGATTTGCTTTTTGTCACGGGCCGGCTCGGTGGAACGATTTCTGGGAAGCATCTGCGCTTCGAGCCGCGCGTGAAAGAAGGGCAATGGTTGGCCCGGAACGGACTGGCTCGGGCCATGATGGATTTGAGCGATGGGTTGGGGGCGGATTTGCCGCGGCTGGCTAAAGCCTCGAAAGTGGGCTTTCGATTGGAGTTGGAAGCGGTGCCATGCAATCGTGGAATCAGCGTGGAAGAGGCGTTGCAGGGTGGGGAGGATTACGAGTTGTTGTTCGCTGTGTCACCGCGGGACGCGAAACGTCTTCTGCGGCGCTGGCCTTTTCCGCTTGCACTGACCTGCATTGGTGCCTTAACCAAGACGAGGAAAGATTTACATGGCGGCGGAGGATTCGATCATTTTAGACAGCGCTGAGGCAACTCAGCTTTACGGGAAGGCATGGGCGGACACCTGCCGGGCTGGGGATGTCATTGCGCTGTATGGTGTGCTCGGCTCGGGCAAGACGCAACTCGTCAAGGGACTGGCCGAGGGGCTGGGCTTTGATGGAGATGTGACGAGCCCGACCTTTACGATTATTCATGAGTATATCGGGGGGCGTCTGCCTCTCTATCATCTCGATTTGTACCGGCTCGAGTCGGTTGAGGATGCCTTGCGGGCCGGGATGGATGACTATATCCCTTCCGATGGCGTGACAGTGATTGAGTGGCCCGATCGGGTTTTGCCTCTCCTGCCGGCCAATACGCGCCATTTCACCATCGAAGTGGCGAGCTTGAACGAGCGGCTGATTCGTCCCGGTGTTTCCGCGAGCGCATAGTTCTTTCTGGTCAGCGCGGTGTGGAGGAATAGTATTTGCGATCATGTTGGAACTGGCCATTGAAACTTCGACGAGCCGCGGCAGTCTCGCGTTGGGGAATCGCTCCGTCGTGGTGCGGGAAATTATTTTTGAAGGCAAGCAGCAGCACTCGTCGCAAATTTTCAATGCGCTGATGCAACTCGGTCTGCCCCGGCTCGCCTTGGCGCGCATCATTATTGGCATCGGACCCGGTTCCTTTTCCGGCATTCGCGTGGCGCTCGCGGCGGCGCAGGCGATCGCGTTGGTGCAGCGGGTGCCGGTACACGGTATCTGCAGTGCGTTTTCCATCGCGGCGCAACATTCTGAGGTGACTCGGCTTGGTGTCTTTGCCGACGCGCGGCGTGGAGAATTTTACGGCACGATTTTCAACCGGGGAAAAATGGAGAAGGAATCGTTCATTTTGACTCGGGACGAATTGGAGGCAGAGCTCGGTAAAGTGACGCTCGCGGTGAGCGCGGAAGCTATTCCCGGCGTTTCCCAGCGGACTTACCCGCGCGCGCGGGATCTTTTGTTGCTGCCGCCCGATCTGCCGCAATGGGTGCGGCATCGCGAACTGGAGCCGATTTATCTCCGCGAGCCGATGGTGGCCGCATGAGTGGGATTCCGGATCGTTGCTGGATGGAGGTGGACGCCTTCGCGTTACGGTATAATTTACGGGCGATTCGAAAGGCGATCCCGCGCGGCACGGGCCTGATGGCAATCGTCAAGGCGAACGCTTACGGGCATGGTGTTGAGCCCATTGCGCGGGAATGCTCCCGTTTTGGGGCAACCTGGTTCGGCGTGGCGAATTTACGCGAGGCGATGGGGCTGCGAAAACTAGGTTTCAAGCAACCGATCCTGATTCTCAGTGCGGTTTTGCCCGGCGAAATGACCGAGGCGGTCCGACGTGGTTTTGTCCTGGCCATTTCCTCTCTCGATGAAGCCCGACAACTGGCCGCCGTGGGGCGCAAATTGCAGCGCAAGGCGCGGGTGCATTTCAAGGTGGACGTCGGCATGGGACGGCTCGGCATCTGGCACGAGGAGGCGACACTTGCGATTGCCTTGTCGCGGATTTTGGCGGGTCTCAGTGTGGAAGGGGTGATGACGCATTTCCCGTGTTCGGATGACAATGCGGCGCTGACAAAGCGGCAATGGCAGAATTTCGATCGCGTGCGCCGGGTCTTTCCCAAGCTATGCGCGCACGTGGCGAACAGTCCGTCGATTTTCTCGGCGATTCCATCGCTGAGTCATTATGAGATGGTGCGGCCCGGGATTGCTCTTTATGGCGCGGGTCCAACTGCCGAGAGTGAGCGGTTACTGCGTCCGGTATTGACGTGGAAAAGCCGTGTGTCGCACGTGGATTATGTCCCTGCGGGAAGGACGATCAGCTACGGGGCCACATATCGGTTGCACCATGCGGAAACGCATGCCGTGGTTTCGGTCGGATATGCGGATGGTTATCATCGCCTGCTTTCGAACCGAGCCGAGGTTTTGATCCATGGCAAGCGCTGTCCGCTACGCGGTCGCGTGACGATGGACCAGATCGTGGTCGATGTCAGTCGCGCGGGGGCGGTGAAACCCGGTGACGAAGTGGTTTTGATCGGTCGGCAGGGCCGGGAGGAAATCACGGCCAACGAGATGGCGCGTTGGGCGGAAACAATCAGCTACGAACTTTTTACAAGCATCAGCCCCCGGGTGGTGCGATATTACAAAAACTTCAAGTAACCGGAGACGAACGATGTTTCAAATTTTCTGGCGGTGGATGGTGTTGTGTGTGGCGGTCTTTGTGGCGGCGCACCTGTCATTTCTGGGTATTACCTACGCGCACTGGACGGATGTGTTGGTGGCGGCGCTGGTGCTGAGCGTGGTGAATGCATTCGTGCGACCGCTCTTGTTGTTGATCACGCTGCCGCTGGTGGTCTTTTCGCTGGGGCTTTTCGTGCTGGTGATCAATGCCCTTTTGCTCTACTTCGTTGGTTCGGTGGTGGAAGGATTCCACGTACCGGGCTTCTGGTCCGCGCTGGGCGGTTCGATCATCATCAGTCTGGTGAGTATGTTGCTGGGAGCTAATTTCAAGACCAAGACGGTTCGTCGCGAGCCGCCGCGGAATCCGCCGCCGGGCAACGGTCCCGTTATCGATATCTAGCAAGCGCTATTTTAGAACGTACGCTTGAAATCGCCGCACTCGCTCATCGTGGCGTCGTAGGGGTTGCGGACTTTCTTGTTGTCTGATTGCAGCCACGAGCCGGACATCGGACAAAATACTTCATAGAGAGTTCCGGTCTTGGTTTTTTGCGCGGCGAGTGCGGAAATCAACGAGGCACTCAGTGGTTTAAGTGCGAGTCGGGCCGAGGCGATATCCTTGGCTTGGGTCAGGGCGGTGGCTTCCTTGGGCAGAGTGGGCGGGAGCATTTTCGCATTGGCTTCGACGGCTTTGTTCAGCGCGGCGGCGCTTTCGGGAACGTTCTTGAAGGAGTCGCTCGCCAAGGCCGTAGTGATTGCGAGGTAAGGGTCGATGACCGATTGCAACGGTTTGTCCAGCGGTGCCGCGGCCACCGGAGCGGAGGTCAACAGCAGGCCACCCAATGCGATCACGGCCACGCCGCCTGCTCGGACGAGTGCCGGGCTGCAGAAGCGTTGAATCATTACGCCGAGCCCAATGCCGATTGCATGCAGCGTGGTGGTGGCGAGAATGAAGCCGAGCGAGTAAGTAAGGGCGGACGCATGAGCCGGGGCTTCTGCGCCGTGAGCGTAACCGTGGCACAGGGCAAACACGCCAACGAGTGGGGCGGTTGCGGCGAGGGGCAGCCGGACGGCGAACGCGATGAGCAATCCGAGCAGAAAGACAGAAACGAGAATGCCTTGTTCAACGAATGGAACTGGGATGCCTGCCATCCCGAGAATGCCGCCGAGGGTCATGGCTCCAACAAACGTGGCGGGCACGGCCCAACGGGCGCGACCGCCAATTTGTGCGGCCCAGAGACCCACGGCCACCATGGCAAGAACGTGATCCAGTCCGCTGAGCGGGTGGGCGAGCCCGGGCGCGAAGCCGGAGACGTTGTGGCCCGGGTGAGCGTGCAGGCTGAGGCTGCTGGCGAAAAGAAAGGTGAGCGCCGGGAGGCAGAGACCGGCGAGAGAGCGAAGTCGCAGGGTGGTCATAAATTTCAAATTAGCGCGGGCTGGAGAGGGGTCAATAGAGGATTGAAAATCGATTCGCAACCGGGCTGCGGCGATCTATAGTGGCGGCTTATGAAAATTGTTTCCAGTTCGCGAGCCATGCAACAACTCAGCCAAAGCTGGTATCGCGCCGGCGAGAGCGTCGGTTTTGTTCCGACGATGGGCGCGTTGCACCGTGGGCACATGACTTTGGTGGAGAAGGCGCGCCGGGAGAATGATCGCGTGGTGGTAAGCATTTACGTGAATCCGACGCAATTTGGCCCGAAGGAGGATTTGAACAAATACCCGCGTCCGCGCCGGGAAGATCTGGCCTTGTGCCGCGCGGCCGGAGTCGATGCCGTGTTTGCCCCGACGAGCTTGTATCCGGAGGATTTCTCGACGTGGGTGGAGGAAACGGTGCAATCGAAGGGCCGCTGTGCCGTCTCGCGGCCCATTCATTTTCGAGGAGTAGCCACGGTGGTGCTGAAGCTGTTTAACATTGTGTTGCCGGACCGGGCCTACTTCGGGCGCAAGGACGCGCAGCAAGTGGACGTGATTGAGCGCATGGTGCGCGATCTGGATGTGCCGGTGAAGGTGGTTCCGGTTGAGACCGTGCGCGATGCGGACGGGCTGGCATTGAGTTCGCGCAATCGTTATCTTTCGCCCGAGGAGCGGAAGCGAGCGTTGGCCTTTCCCCGCCTGTTGCGGCTGGCGAGCCAACAGAAGCAACCGGAGGCGTGGTTGCGGCAGGCCTTGCGCCGTGTGGTGGGGATAAAGCTCGATTATGTGGAGCTGGCCAACGGGCGTTTGTGCGCGGCGGTTTGGGTGGGAACGACCCGTTTGATCGATAATCGTCCGGTGCGGGGGAAGCGGTAAACGGGACGCTTTCCTTTTCGACGGCAAAGGCCTTGATTTTTTCGAGGAGTTTACCCAACGTATCGCATGCTTTTGCGGAAGGTCGTTGCATCCGGGATTGTCGCAGCGGTGTTACTCACACCGGGATGCAAGCCTGCCATCGTCCAACCCGCGCAGGCTGAGAAGCCAGTGGCGCCACCGCCGAAGCCATATACCGTGCCCGAGGTGGAAACGCCAAATCCATGGTTCACGCTGCAGCCCTGGCAGCGAAGCCTTACCCGGGCAGAGTTCGAAAAGAAGCTCGACCGCTTGTATGATCCGTTCGATGGCCTTCGCCCGTACATCGAGATTACAGATGAGCGGGCCGTGTTTTGGATTTCCCCTTCGAAAAAGGAAATACCGATTTTCACTCTTGAGTTCGCCCCCGACCCGGAGCGTCGCGCGGTAGTGGCAAAGGCCTTCCGGGCGCCGGCCGAGATTCGCGCTTTGCCGAAGCCGCCGGGCAAGCCGCTCTCGGATCTGCGCATTGCGATTGATCCTGGCCATATCGGTGGCCGATGGGCGCAGGTGGAGAACCGTTCCACGCGTTATCGCGGCAGCGCGCCGGTGAACGAGGGGGATCTCAACATCATCACGGCGCATATCCTTAAGAAGCAACTGACCGAACTGGGAGCCACCGTGTTTCTCGTCCGGGAGGATACGGAGCCGGTGACGCCCTTTCGACCCAAGGATTTCACGACTGAGGCGGTGCAGGTGCTGATGGACAAGAATCCCAAGCTCGCGGCGAAGCTGGCGAACAAGACGTTGGAGCAGCGGAAGGCTTACATTGGCAAGCGGGTGCAGGATGTGGCGGATCTGTTGTTTTACCGCGGATCGGAAATCCCCGAACGGGGGAACAAGATTCGGCGCGAGTTCAAGCCGGACATTACAATCACGCTTTATCTTAATGCCACGCAGAACAGTGGCCGGGGTCGACTGACACCGATCAATCGTAATATCTTTTTCGTTCATGGCAGCTATACGAAAGAGGAGCTGGCCGATGTGAATCAACGCCGCCAGATGGTGGGCAAATTGCTGGAAGATGCGAGCGGCGTGGAAGCGGAAGTGGCCGGTGCGATTGCGATGGCGTTCAAGCAAAAGACTGGATTCCCGGCGGTGAGGTATGGAGATTCCAAGACCACGCGGTTGATTCCGTTGGGGCAAGGGTACGTGGTGGCGCGCAATCTGGCCGCAAACCGGAATTACGCCGGGCCGGTCGTATGCACGGAACCCTACTTTATGAACCAGACCGTGACGTACCGGCGCTTGCTGGCGGGAGATTACGAGGGGACCAAACTTTTTGACGGAAAGCCATACGGGAGCATTTTCCAGGAATATGCGGATGCCGTGACGGAGGGGTTGATTCAAGCGTACGGGCCTCCACAGGCCCCGGCCAATCCTTCGATGGAGGTGGCGGTGACATCGCCCCAATAGGCCGGTTTGAAGTATTCGACAGTTTCTTGAATATTCGGATTGCCGTCCGTTGTCTGATTTTGTTCCAATAAAGCTACCGCGATGTCAGAGCCTACGAATTATCACGACATCATGCCCGGGACGCATCTCGGGCATTACATTGTCACCGAGAAAATCGCCCAAGGCGGCATGGGGGCCGTTTTCAAGGCGCTTGAACCGGCCTTGGAACGGTACGTGGCCATCAAGGTTCTGCGGCCCGAGTTTGCCATGGACGAGGAGTACATCCAGTACTTCCAGCAGGAGGCGCGCGCGGTGGCAGCGTTGCGGCATCCGAATATTGTGCCGATTTATTACATCGGTGTGGAAACTCAGATTGCCTTTTACGCCATGGCGTACATCGAGGGGGAAAACTTCGATGACTGGATTGAGGGACATCGCCGGTTCTCTCCCGCGGAAGCGCAGTGGTTCATGAACCAGGCAGTGGGGGCGTTGGCTGCCGCGAGTGCGGCGAACATCATTCACCTCGACATCAAGCCGGCCAATTTCCTGATCGACCAGAGCAACACGGTCATGCTGACCGATTTTGGTCTCGCGAAGAAACTGGGGAAGGCGGATCTCGGCGAAGGGGAGCGCGAAGCGTTCGGCACCCCGGCCTATGTGGCGCCGGAACAGATCACGCGTGAGGCGACCGACCAGCGGACCGATATTTATTCCCTCGGGGCAACGCTTTATCATCTGATGGTGGGACTGCCGCCGTTTGACGGGGCGACGGTGGAAGACATCGTGTGGGGGCATCTCGAAAAGCCGTTCCCGGTCGCCGCCGCCTATGAGGCTCATGTGCAGCCGGGCTGGATCAACCTGATCCAGAAAATGATGGAGCGCAAGCCGGGCAACCGCTTTCAGAATTACGAGGAACTGGCCCTTGCGTTGGCGAACGTCGAGCAGTTCACCTATGAGCATTACGAGAAGATCGTGGAGGTCAAACCGCCAAAGCCGCTGGTGGTGCCTCGTTCGCATTACTCGATCGAATCGTTGCACGGTCTGTTGCGCAAGAGCACGGAGGTGTGGAGCAGCTCCGGGACGAATGCGAATATCAATATTACGCGCGAGGGGATTCTCGACGCGCTCAAGTCGCGCACGGAACCGTTGAACATCGATCCGATGATCAAGACGTTGCACCAGCTTTGTCAGCCGGGCAAGGGGCGTGAAGAGGACATCGTGACGGCATTCGAGAAGGTGCCGAATTTTCACGAAGCCGCCTATGGATTGGCCAAGTTCATGGGCTCGGCGGAGGATCACCAGCTCAATGACGAGAATGTGATCGAGACGCTGGGGCTGGTGCGGGCGAATACGCTGGCACTGACGTATTTTGCCTTTCACTACGAGATGCGCGGCTCGGTGAATTTCGACTGGTATCCGCTCTGGAATCATCAGCTGGCCGTCGGGCTGGTGATGGATTTCATGTATGATGCGCTCAACCTGCGCCGTAACGGACTGGAGTTTGTGACGGGGTTGACGCACGATATTGGCAAGATCATTCTTGCGGAGCTTTATCCCTTTGGATACTTCTGCGCGCTTGAGAAAGCGGTTCGGGATGAGGAGCATTTGTCCCGGGTGGAGCGGGAGATTCTCGGCATGGAACACTCGGAGCTGGTCGAGGTGTGGCTGAACAATAATCTCTTTCCGAAGGAAATGGTTGATGCGATCGCGCAGCATGAGCGTCCGCTCGGGCCGAACGCACACAAGCTGCCGTTGCTGACGCACGCGCTGGTTTCGGCCAATCAATTTTGCAAGGAAATGGGGATCGGTTACAGCGGCGAACCGTTGCTGGGCGATGTGCCGTGGGCCGAGATGGAATCGACCGCGTTGCTGTGGCAGAAGCGTCGCCGCACGAGTTACGCCTACGAGGATTTCGTGTCGGACTTCCACGAGCAGTTCAAGATTTTTCCGGACATGATTTAGGTCGGGAGAAATCGTTTCCGAATCCTGGCTTTATTCCGTCCAATGCGGGAGCGGCGCGATGGCGCGGCCTTCCAGCGGCGGGCGATGTTCGTAGATGCCGGGGGCGGTTTGCCCCTTTTCCGAATAGGTCATGGCCAGCATTTCAAACCGCGCATCGATGTTGTCGATGTAATGGAGCATCCAGCCTTCCGGCGTGCGGGGTGTGACGGGCGCGCCGAATTCGCGCTGGCCGTGGTGCGAGGCGATGAGGTGGAGGAGGTGTTCGCGGACCGATTCCTTGGGCGGCGTGCCGGTGGCCTGAAAAACGGGGTCGGTGTCGAGCGTGCGCCAGAGGCGGTTGACCAGTTCGATGCCGATGGTGATGTGGCCGAGCAATTCGCCGATGGTGGTGAGGGGGCTGTTGAATCCCTGCGGTTCGTAGTCGTTTTCCCAGAGCTTGCCGCAATCGTGGAAGAGTACCCCGGCGATGACGAGATCCCAATTTACGGAAGGATAAACCGCGCGCAGGGCGACGGCGGCGCGCATCATTTGCGAGGTGTGATCGAGCAGGCCCCCGCGCCGGGCGTGGTGATAACTGCGGGCGGCGGCGGCGCGGCGAAAGCGTTCTCCGAACTGGGTGAGGAATGTCTGGCAGAGCAGGCGCAGGCGGGGATCGGTCAGTGCGGCGACGGTGTCGTCGATGAAGAGCATGTCCGCGGCGAGCTTGGCCTGACGCTCGGGCGTGCCGCTGAAGAGCGCGGCTTCCTCCTCGTGGGTGAGCGGACGGACGCGGAGGTTGTCGATGTTGAGACCGAATTGATTGCGCCAGAAGCGGCCCTCGAGCTGCGCGCAGTCACCGGCTTCGAGATCGTGACATTGGTCGTAGGCACTGGAGTCCTGCCAGATCTTGATCTTTTCCGAGGCGGTGCCGTCGGAGAATTCGACATCGAGGTAGGGCTTGCCGTTGCGGGTGGAGGCGGGGCGGAGCGTGGTGAGCTGGCAGGGAAGGGCGGTTTCGATTTCGCCAGCTTCGGAATGGGTGCAACGGATGATTTCAGAGAGAGTCATGACGGTAGGATTAAATCATGGGTGAATGCGTGAGACGATAGAAAAGAGGGGACGTCCGGGCGCGGAAAAAATCGCGGCGACATTGCGCTACAAGAAGCGACCGACTCTGTTGGATGTCGTCTTCGTGTTGCCATGACCACGCGATTTTGGGATGGGAGATTTCAAAGGGGCGCAAAGCGGGCATGGGGAGAGTTATAGCACGGAAGCGGGCAAGGAGGTTTGCCTTAGGTTTGCTAGGTGAGCTGCGTGTGCGATATTTTTGCAGCGAAGGGCGGATTTCTCGCAAAGCTCGCCAAGACCGCAAAGGGGTGGCGGCACAAAGTGCCGCCAGTTAGTGGGTGCTGGGCTCAGACCTGCCGCTTTTTGAAAATGGCGAGGGCGACGAAGATCAGTTCGGCGATGACGAAGGCGAGGGCGTAGGAGTAGCCGCCGGTGCCGAAGCCGTAACTGTGGAGTCCCTTGCCGAGGACGAAATTGACGCCATACCAGGCCATGAGGACGGCGAGGAAGCAGACGACGGAACCGACTGCGAGGCCGAATCCACCCCACCATCCGGCGATGCGGCCATGGAGCACGAGGAGATAGCAGAGCAGCGCGATGAGCGCCCACGTTTCCTTCGGGTCCCAATCCCAGAACCGGCCCCAGGAGTAATTGGCCCAGACGCCGCCGAGAATCGTGCCGGTGGCGAGGAGGAGGACGCCGACCTGCAGCGTGCGGTAGAGGTAATTGTGGAGCATGGCGAGGTCGTTGCGCTTCGGGTTGGCGAGAATCTTGCCGAGGACGATGTGCGCGACCGCCATGGCGAGCGCGAAGGCGGCGTAGCTCAGGGTGATGGTGAGCACGTGAATGATGAGCCAGAAGTTATTCCGCAGGACGGGGACCAGAGGATTGATCGAGCTGTCGAGCACGGTGGGCAGTGCGTCTGCGAGCACGAGCGAGAGCACGGCGACCGGCGCGGCGGCGAGGAGGAAGTAGCGGCAGCGGTAGATGGCTTCGAGAATAATCGCGAACAGAACGGTGCCGAAGGCGAGCCAGACCACGGTCTCGTACATATTCGTGACCGGGGGACGGCCCGCGATGGCGATGCGGCTGTAGAAGCCGAAAATCTGGAAGCCGAACCCGAGGAGGATCAAAATCCAGCCGAGTTTGTAGCCCGGTTTTTCCAGCCAGCCGGAGGTCACGCCGAGTACAATCGCAGCGAGCGCGTAGGCGATCCACGCCCAGCGGAAGGGATGGAAGTGTTGGTAGAAGCGTTCGAAGGCGAGTTCGTCCGGCGTGGGATAAACGCCGGGCGAGAGCGCTGCGAGTTGCTTGCTGAGTTTGCCCACGGCGGTGTCGAAAGTGGCGGCGTCATTCTTCAGCCACGCTTCGCGCATCGCGACGAACGCGTTTTGCGCGGCGGCTCCGCTGGCGTCGTTGTAGTAATTGCCGATGTCCTGGATGGGAAGCCAGATGCCGTCCGTTTTGGAGGGGTGCGGCACGAGGGCGACCTGACCACGCGCCCAGCTCTCGTAGAGGCGGACGCGTTCGGCGAGTTGCTGCGCCTGTTTTTGCAAGGGAGTGAGTTCGGCATTGGGCGTGCGCATGCGCTGTCGTTGGAGGTCGGTGAGGAGCGTGCGCAGCGGGACGCTGTCGGCGATTTCACGATAGGAGAAGAGTTTTTGCTTCGCGGGGAGGCCCATCACGCCGACGGCGAGCGGTTGGTAGCTGACCTGAATGAGCGGTTTGCGTTCCCACTTGTCGGGCTGCATCCAGAGGTCGATCAGGACAGTGGCGGCGTTTTGTTTCGGACTGACCTCGGTGGGCTGGTAGTCGCTCTTGCCGGTGAGGGTGAGGAGGCTTTCCTGCGCGAGGGTGGTGAAGGGTTTTTTGCGGCCGCGATCCTGCACGGCGAGTTGCGCGAGCTGGGCGTCGTCGGGGACGATGTCGGCGGCGAAGGCGGAGCCGACGAGGAGCAGGAGAAGGGGGAGGAATTTCAAATTGGAGATTGGAGATTTCATATTACGTCTGGGAGGGGCGCTTGGGGTCTTTGAAATAGAACATCACGGCGATGCCGAGGCAGATCATGAGGGAGCCGGTCCACTTGAAGGGCCAGCCGGGATCGTAGAGGACTTGCAGGGTGGTTTCGTCGAGGTCGTCGGGATTCCATTGCGCCTGCGAGAATTTGTAATTCCAGCCGAGGAGCGAGCGCCAGAAATCGCCGGGATGCATGGCGGGGGTGTTCATCATGGCGGTGTCGTAGCGGGGCGCGGACATCGTGGGATCATCGAAGCGCAGGGAGCTGATGAAGTTGGCGGGTGTGGTGGTGCCTTCGTCGCGGGGGACTTCAAACTTTTCCAGCGTGATGGAGAACGGCAGGGCAATCGGTTTCAGTCCGAAGCCGACACGGATGACTTCGTTGCCGAGCGTAATGACTTGCGATGTGCCGGAAGCGATCCAGCGGGGTTCGCCGGTGCGGCCATCGGGCGCGACAAGGCGGGCGCGAATGCCGGGGAGATTGGAGCTGGCGAGGGCCATGCCTTGGGGCGAGGTGGCATCGTCTTTGTTGTCGGCTGCAGGAGCGGATTTCGCGGGGGTGTAGTCACGGCGAATCTCGGCCTGCGGTTCCACGGTCTTCACCGTGGCTTGCCAATCGGCCCAGCCGAGCGGGAAGGAGTCGCCAGCCTTGACGGTGCCTTGACCGGTGAGTTTGCCTTGCTTGACGATCTGGTACGCAATCTGGTCTTTGCCGACCGGCGCGAGGGTGAGCGTGGGGCGGCTCGGGGGGGTGAGTGCGGCGGGGTTGATCTGGAGATGAACGAGAATCGCGGGGTTGAGCGGTTGGTTCGTGAGCGAGACCGGCTTGCCCTCGCGCATGGCGAAGTCGGCCCAGAATCCGGCGACGACCATCTTGGAGGCACCATCGGGCAAGGTGGTGGTTTTGTTCAGTACGGTGCTCAGCGGCCAGCTCTGGTCTTCGCCATGGGGGGAGCGCAGCACGACGATGAACTTGATCTGGTCGACGGGGACGTCGGCCGAGGTGGGAGGATTTTCCGCTCCGAGGAAAAGACGGTAGCCGCTGGGTTTATTCGTGGCGCTATGAACGATGGGTTGATCCGGCGCGGCGGCGAGCACGACGTGGGTTTCCACCAGGGTGGCGGGCGCTTTCTTTTTGTCGGCGTTCGCGTCGGGGAGCTTCGGCAGGAACTGGATTTTCGCGAGACCGAAGAAGTCGAACGTGCTGGCGTCCTCGGGCTGGAGGAGGAGTCCAATGGGGATCGATTGGCCCATCATGCCGCTGTGGAATTCCAGCGCGTCCCCGGCCGGGGAGGCGGGGGAGGGCGAGGGGATGATTTGTTTGATCTCCATCATCTGGGTGGAATAGCCGTCGACCTTGAGTTGGAGTGCGGTGTCGGGGAGGGAGATTTGGCGGGGGGACTTTTCGCTGGGTGGATGGATTTCCACCGGGAAGAGCATGCGGTCGAGTCCGCCATCGCGCGCGCTTTGGACGGTGAGGATGGTGTCTTGCGTGATGAGGCGTTTGACGGGGGTGCCTTTGTGGAGGGTGACAAACGCTTCGAAGCCGTTGAGGCGGCCGACCATCGCTCCGATGAGGAGCGTGATGATGCCCATATGGGTGATGACGAAGCCGAGGTGCTTGCGTTGCCACGGCCAGCGGGTGAGGGCGGCGCAGGCGAGATTGATGCAGAGGACGATGAGCCAGGCGCTGAACCACGGGGCGCGGTAGAAGTAGTGGCGGGCGACGGCGGTGTCGAAATGGGATTCGGCAAAGGTGGCGATGGCCACCGCGAGGGCGATGGTGAAGAGGAGGAACATCGCGAGCTTGAGCGAGCCGAGGATGTGGATGATGGCCCAGGTAGCGGACGCTTTTTGCCGGTCGGCGATGAGTTGGCGGCGTTGGGCTTCGGTCAAAGGGGTAGTCATGATTGTGTCGTGAAAGTGTGTTGTCGCAGGACCAAAAATCTCCAAAGGGCACAGGCGGCGAACATGCCGAGGAGCATGCCGAGGGTCATGGCGGCAAACGAGAGGAAAAATTGGGGCTGCGGTTCGAGCTTGGGGAACCACGCCATGACGTAGCCGGAAAGCGCCATGCCGAGCCACATGCCGACGGTGCCCCAGAGGGCGTGAATCCAGCGATTGCGGAGAGAGTCGAGCAGCGGAATCTGGCGGTCGCGGACGAGGACCATCGCGGGCAGCGAGGCGAGGATCATGCCGAGATTCATGCCGGTCCACGGGGCGAGCGGTTGCCACCACGGTCCGCTGGCAGTGTGGCAGCAGCTATGACTGGCGGCGGCCACGATGGGCTGCATGCCGGCATCGATCCACCAGCCGAGCAGCATGCCGAGTGATCCGGCGCTGAGCATGGCAAGGGTCATCTGCCCGTTCAAACTTTGCCACCGGGACCAGAAGCGAAGCGTGAGGACACCGGCGAGTGTCGCGGCGACGGTGAGGGTGATCGAGGTGGGAAGGGGGAGTTGCGCGAGGTAGGCGATGAGCGGCCCTTGGGCGATGAGGGAGAGGGCGAAGAACCAGGCGGTCAGCTGATGGGAGTCCTCGTTGCTGAAAGCTTCCCCGTTAAAGGAAAACCACTTGGGGCGAAGCGTTGCTGGGTGCCGCGTCACGCTGCCGCGGGAGAGTTCTTCCCACGCTTCGGTGGCGTCGCGTTCGTTGAGGGAGCGGAGGAGTTGTTCGAGTCGCAGCGCGCGCCATGTGACGGAGAGGCTGGAGAAGAGCATGAGGATCGCGGCGAGAATCGGGTGGAGAAGGCCCGCCATGCAGAGGGCGACACCAATCAAATTGTAGGTGATGGCGAAGAGGATGTTGCCGCGCAGGGCGTCGCGCACGCGCCGGGCCATGACGAGCGCGGCGGGGACGGCGGTGAGGTCGTTGCCGTAGAGTTGCGCCCCGGCGGCTTCGCGGGCGAGTCCGGCCCCGGCGGCGAGGGCGATGCTGGCGTGGGCTTGCGCCATGGCGGGGGAATCGTTGATGCCGTCGCCGACGAAGAGGACGCGACGACCGGCGCGTTGGAGGTCCGCGACCAGCCCTGCTTTTTGTTCGGCGGAAAGTCCGGTGCGGCTCGGAGGCAGGCCGAGATGGGCGACACTTTCCGCGCGATCACCGGTCATCACTTCCTGCGCGACGCCGATGCTGGCCAAGCGTTCGAGCGTGACCTGCGTGGTCTCGCGCAATTTTTCCTGCAGCAAGGCGAGTGCCACGAGCGTGCCGTCGCGCTGGATGAACACTTCGTGCGAGGCGCGGCGGGGGGCATGGGTGAGAAGCGCGGCGCGGAGATCGCGCGCGATGGGTTCGTCTTCGGCGCGGAGCAAAGAGGCATTGCCGATGGCGAGTGTGTGGTGGTCGATGAGCGCGGTGACGCCGACGCCGGGGAGGGTTTCGAGTTTTTCGACGGGCAGGGAATCGGTTCCAGCCCAGCCGTAAAACGCGCGGGCGAGCGGGTGGCGACTCTGCGATTGCACGGCGCCGATCTCCTTTTGCAGTTGGGCGCGGTCGAGGCCGGGAGCGGTGATGAAATCGACGAGATGCAATTCTTCGTCGCTGAGCGTGCCGGTTTTGTCGAACACGACAGTGTCGACGGCGGCGAGTTTCTCGATGAAGTCGCCGGAGGCGGCGACGATGCCTCGCGTGGCGAGGGAGTTGAGCGCACTCCAGATCGCGATCGGCGTGGCGAGTCCCAGCGCGCACGGGCAGGCGACGAGAATCACGGCGAGGCCGTTGAATAATCCGGCGGCCCAGCCGGAGTGATGCGTCCAGAAGGCAAACGTGCCGAGAGCGAGGAGCAGGATGGTCGG
This sequence comes from Verrucomicrobium sp., assembly GCA_017849585.1. GTDB lineage: Bacteria > Verrucomicrobiota > Verrucomicrobiia > Methylacidiphilales > UBA1321 > UBA1321. Next base: position 50,055 of record JAFIGT010000026.1, on the reverse strand, counting down.
CAGAAACCAGCCGACGAGGCGGTCGGCTTCCGCCTGCCAATGGGTGGGACGCTGGCGCGCGTCGGCGACGGATTGGAGCAGGCGGTCAAGCTGGCGTTGCGTGCCGTCGGTGTCGGATTCAATTTCGAGCGCGCTGTCGAGGACGTGGCTGCCGGCCCAGACTTTATCGCCGGGGCGTTTCACGACAGGAAAGGCTTCGCCCGTGAGCGGAGTTTGCCGGACGAATGCGACGCCGCGCACGACGCGGCCATCGAGCGAAATGCCTTCGCCGGGCGTGACGCGAAAGTGGTCGCCGGGCTGCACGACGGAGACGGCGACGCGTTCGATGCGACCCTCGGCGGTGAGGCGGTCGCACTGGCTGAATTCTTTTTCCAGCGTCTTCGCCGCTTCCCATGCGGCGGCGCGGCGGTTGTCGCCGATGATCCGGCCAAAGGTGTAGATCGCGAGGAGGATGGTGACGACTTCGTAGTAGACGCTGCCCTGTCCGGTGAAGCTGGTGACGAGCGAGGCGAAAAACGCGCCGAGAATGCCGATGAGGAAAAGTTGTTCCATGCCGAAACGGCGGGCGCGGGCTTGCGCCCACGCTTCGCGGCAAACCGGACCGCCGACCAGCGCGAAAACGACGGCAGCACCGAAGCCAAGCAGCGTATGCGTGACCGTGCGGGCGAGACCTAGCGGGGGCGAGAGATTGATGGCCAGACCGAGCACCATCGACTGTGCTGCCACCAAACCGGCAATGCCGAAGCGCAGCCACTGGATGTCGCTGGAGGACATCGCTGTGGTGTCAGTCGGGCTACCGCAACATCCAGATGTTGGTGCTGAGGGGGTTGCACAGCAAGACATAAGCGGAAGTAAGGTAGCTTCGGTTGGAGATTATAGCTAGGGAAAAGGGGCGGGCTGAAGGAGTATAAGAGCATGTTTTCGTAGGATGTAGAAATCTAATGATCGGCAGCGGTTTTGATTTTTGACCTTTGCGGTAGTGAGGCTTAAGATGAACGACTTATGGCTGCACGTTCGCTTCCTCCGCGCTGGATTCATTTTTGGGCGTTGTTGACCCTGCTGGCAACGCTCGGTCTGCTCGGCATGGGCGGGCTGGTGACGAGTCACGGCGTGGGTCTTGCGGTGCCGGATTGGCCGAATACGTTTGGCTATAATATGTTTCTTTTTCCCATCAGCAAATGGGTGGGAGGCATTTTCTACGAGCACTTGCATCGGCTGTGGGCGTCGGGCGTGGGGATGCTGACGATTGTCCTCGCGGTGGGGTTGGCGTGGCAGGAGCCGCGCGCGTGGATGCGGCGGCTGGGTTGGACCGCGCTGGTGCTGGTGATTGTGCAGGGCGTGCTCGGCGGGTTGCGGGTGACGCTGCTGAAGAATGAAATCGGGATTGTGCATGCGTGCCTGGCGCAGGCGTTTTTCGTGCTGATCGGATTTCTCGCACTCGCGACGTCGCGGTGGTGGGCGGAAACGGCGGAGACGATTTCGCCGCGATCGGTGTCGGTGAAATGGCGCTGGCTGGTGATCGTCATTACGGCGGTGGTTTATCTGCAACTGGCGCTGGGTGCGCGGATGCGTCACGCGCATCTGGGACTTTCGATTCCTGATTACCCGCTGGCATATGGGCAGGTGATTCCGCCATTCGATGCGGCGTCGGTCGAGCGGATCAACGAGGCCAGGCATCAGCAGGGAATGCTCTCCACCACGACGGAACAAATTGCCGTGCAGTTCACGCACCGGACACTGGCGATTGCAATTTTGCTGGCCATCATGGTGTGCGCCGACCAAGCGCGCCGGCCCCAGACACCGCTTGTCCTGCGCCGGATGGTGATGTTCTGGGCGGGACTCGTGGCGCTGCAATTCGTGCTGGGCGCGGCAACGGTGTGGTCGAACAAGGCAGCCGATGTCGCCACCGCGCACGTGGTGGTGGGGGCGTTGACGCTGCTCGCCGGGGCGATGCTGGGGGCCATGACCTGGCGGATCCAGTCGAACCCGGACCGGGTGGACGATAATCGAGGTATTAGTAATACTATGGTTGCATAAAACGCCTCTAATGCGATAGTTTGACGAACGGAATGAAAACTGTGGCAGCGGAATCGGTGGCGGTCGAGAGCGTCTCGTGGCGGGCGTTGGCGAGTGATTTTTCGGAACTGGTGAAGGCACGATTGACGCTGCTGGTGTTGCTGACCACGCTGGCTGGTTTTTTTCTCGGCTCCGAGGGCTTTTTTAATGGCGAAAAACTTTTTCACACACTGCTCGGCACGGCGATTCTGGCGGGCGCGGCGTCGGCGCTGAATCAATACCTCGAACGCGACGCGGATGCGCGGATGAAGCGGACGCGGAACCGGCCCTTGGCGGCGGGACGGCTTGCGGCGGATGAGGTGGTGGTGCTGGCGGTGGCGGCGGCCATTGTGAGCACGCTCTATTTGGCTGCGTTGGTGAACGGGCTGGCGGCGGCGATTGGGGCGGCGACATTGCTGATTTACGTTTTGGTTTATACGCCGCTGAAAAAACAGACGCCGTTGAACACGTTGGTCGGCGCGATCCCCGGAGCGTTGCCGCCGGTGCTGGGCTGGGTGGCGGCGCGGGGTTCGCTGACGGTGGAGAGTGTGGAACTTTTCGCGGTGCTTTTTCTCTGGCAGATGCCGCACTTCCTCGCAATCGCGTGGTTGTACCGGGAGGATTATGCGGCGGGCGGTTTCAAGATGCTATCTTTGAACGATGTGGGCGGTCGGCACACGGCGACGCACAGTTTTTTGTATGCGATGATGCTGGTGCCGGTGAGTTTGCTGGCGGCGTTCTGGCTGCGGCACGGGATTGCGTACGGCTTGGGCGCGGCGTTATGCAGCGGTGCGTTCGCGTGGCTGGCGTGGCGTTTTTTTCAGCAATCGGATAATCAGCGGGCGCGGCATTTGTTCTGGGGCTCGTTGCTCTATCTGCCACTTATTCTCGGATTGATGACGCTGGCGGCCTGAGATTGCCATTGCCAATTGAACGGCATGGCGCTGTGTAATCGCGCCCGAAAAATGGGATTCGGCGAGGAGCCAACCTGTGGCGAAGCGTTACTGGGTGCAGGGCTCAGCCCTGCCGTTGGGCTTTCCAGTCGTAGGTGCGGTAGTCCCAGTCCGGGTGAGGAGAGGTCATGGTGACAAGGCCGTAGCCTTCGGGTGTGCCGTGGTTGGGGCCACCCCACCATTTGCCGGAAACGGCGCCACCGGTGATGAAGGTCAAATTGCGCCAGCGGATCATTTCGTCGACATGGAGGTGGCCTTGCAGGACGAGTTGCAGGTTGTGTTTGTCGAAGAGGCGAATCACATCCATGCCATTCACGAGAGTCAGGCTGGGAGGTGGCGCGGTGGTCGACCCCAGAACGGTCTGGTAGTAGCCGCTGAGGATGGGCATGTGGGTGACCACGATGATGGGCGTGTGGGGATGGACGTTCCGAAGATCATTGCGAATCCACTGCATTTGCTCGTCGGGAATGCGGCCTTCGTAACCCCATTTGTTGCCGGCGACGGGTTGGACGGAGTCGAGGAGGATGACATGGTGCCCGGCGATGTCGTGACTGTGGTAGGCGGTCTGCGTGAGTCCCATTTTATCGCGGAAACTCTGACGCGGGTCGGGGAGGTTGGTGGAGAAATCGGGATGTTGCGCGCCGACGAGGTCGTGATTACCGGGGGCGGCGAACCACGGGACATTGAGCGATTTCAGGAATTTCAGGACCACCTGCCAGTGCGGTTCCATCGCTTCGGGGGTTGAGCGGAAGCCGCCATGGACGAGGTCGCCGCCGATGAGGACGAACTCGGGATTGAGGCGATTGATGCGGTCGCTGACGAGGGTGAGGGCGTCGGGGCACCCCCAATCATTGATGCTGTGGAGGTCGGTGATGTAGACGAAGCGGGCGGGTTTGGCTTTCGTTTCGCAACCTTGAAGGCTGAGCAGGAGGGCACTGGCGCCGAGGCCGGTGATCCATTCGCGACGGGTGATCATGGTGGAAAAGTCAAAGGTTAGAGGTCAAAAGTCAAAGCTTTGAACGGAGCGGTTACTGAAACGCCTCGTTGCCAAAAAGTGTTGCATTTTGAGCTGTCGCTTTGACTTTTTACTTTTGAGCTTTGAGTTTTTTATCCTACGGATTCGTGGCGGGACCGCTGGTGGTGGTCGTAGTGCTGGAGATGGTGGTGGTGGACGCTTTGGATGAAGGGTCTTTCTTTTTCTTCACTTTTTTCTCATTGAGGAAATTCGGGTCGGGGACGAATACACCGGGATCGGCACTCATTTTCGAGGCTTCGTCGCCGACGACCGTGCGGTTTTTCTCGTAAGCGCTGGCAGCGGCGAGTTCTTCCTGGGTTTCGATCACATTCGGCTCGATCAGGATGATGATTTCCCGGCGGCTGGTGCTCTTGCTGGTTTGTTTGAAGAGGAGGCCGATGACGGGGATGTTGCTGATCCAAGGCAGGCCCGAAATGTCTTTGTTGGCGTTGTTAATGATCAAGCCACCGAGCACGACGGTTTGGCGGTTGGGCACGGTGACGGAGGTGGTGAACTGCTGGGTGTTGATGGCGGGGACTTCGTTGCCGCCGATGTTGGAGGTGGCGCCGATGGTGTCGTTTTTCTGCGCGATCTGGAGGGTGACTTCCTTGTTGGTGTTGATGAGCGGAACGACGGCGATCTTGAGTTCCACCGGTTTGTATTCGACGTTGGCGCTGACGACGGTGTTGTTGGTGGTGCCGGTGTTGACCGTGCTTTGGGTGGAGCCGGGCACGGGGACTTGTTGGCCGGAGGAGATGACGGCTTTTTTGTTGTTGGAGGTGTAGACTGATGGGCGCGAGAGGATCTTGAAGCGGTTGCTGGTCTGGAGGGCGTTGACGTAGTAGTTGAGAGTGGAACCGATCGAGCCGTAAACGCTCAGACCCGCTGTGGCGGGGAAGACGGCGGCTGTAGTGAGGGAGGATGGGTCGAGCTTGGTGGTGGCGCTGTTATTGACCTGAGAGGCGACGTTGCCGTGGTTGGAGCCCTTGAATTTCTGGAGCAAATCGATGCCGAATTCGCTGTCGTCATTGAGGGTGAGTTCGCCGATGACTGTGGCGAGGTAGACCTGGCGTGGGGCCGAGTCGAGCTTGGTGAGGAGTTCGGCCGCGCGGGCGATGCTTTCGGGCGGGCCGATGACGAGGATGGAGTTGGCGCGGTTGTCGGCGATGATCTTGGTTTTGCCCACGATGACGGACTCGGGCGTGGTGTCGGCGGTGGGGCTCTGGATATCGTCCACCACGCTGCTGCCGCTGCTGCTATTGCTGTTGCGGTTGTTGGTTTGCCGATTCTGGTTATTTTGTCCGGCCTGTCCAGTGGTGCCTTGGGCGTCTTCCTTTGTTTCAGCGAGTGCCTTTTGCAGGACGGGCAGTACATCGGCGGCGGCGACGTAGCGTAGCGGGCGTTCGAATGGCACGGCGATGGTGGCGGCTTCGTCGAATTGCTGGATGAGGCCCTTGATATAGCTGAAATTGATCGGGCGGGTGACGACGAGGATGCGATTGGTGCGGGCATCGGGGATCAACTGTACGGTCCCGGCGACGATGTTGCGTTCGTTCGGGCCGCTGTCGTCGGCGAATTCGGGCGATGGAGCGGGCGGTTGGCCGAGGGCGGTCTGATTATTGCGGCGCGCTTCGAGCATCTTGGTGAGGACGTCGGCGACTTTCTCCGCGTCGGCGCGCAGGAGCGTGACGAATTCGCTGACCACCTTGGCGGGTGGAACGTCGATGAGCTTTTGGATCTTCACGAGCTGGCGGACGGCGCTGGTGCTTTCGGTGATGATCAGAGCCTGCGCATTGGGCACCGGGACAACCACGCCGTAGGGCGGGTGGAGTGCGACCTGTTGCTGGAAAACCGTGGCGGCCTCGGCGGCGCTGATGTAGCGCAGCGACATGAAGTAGCTGACGATCTGGTCGCCGGGCGGCAGGGAGCTGAGGCTGGCGTAGACGGGGACGCCTTCGCTGCGGGGATTTTTACCGCCGCCGATGACGTTGAGGGCCTTGATGGTGTTGTCCGGGCCGGGGGTGAAGGCGATGCCATTGAGCAGGAGCGTGGCTTCGATCAGGCGAATGGCTTCGCTCTTTTTGATCGGGGTCATGACCTGAATCTTGATATTCACTCCTTGTGCGAGCGTGGCATCACGGATGACGCGTTTGCCGGTGAGGAATTCATATTTGTTGATGACTTCCTCGACGGGACTGCCTGGGAAGAGGAGGTTCGGGACCGGCTCGTCATCCCCGGGGGTGATGGTCGTGGTGGGCGGAGGCGTGATCGTGCGGGGTGTTGCGATGGATTCTGGCGGGGCGGTGTTGGACGGCGTGGGCAGCGGAACTGGATTGGCCGGCTGCTGTCCCGAGAGGGACAAGGGCAGGAGCGTGGCGAGGCTGACGCCGGTCAAAATGAGAAGGATGGTGCGAACGTTATTCATGGTCGGGTGGGAGTCGAGGTGGTCCCCGGCGGCGGGGCGATGATGCGCGGACGCACGATCCGGCGCGTGGGAGCGCCGGGTGTGCCCGGAGTGTAAGTGGGCTGCCGGGGGGCTTGTGGCGGAGGCATGGGGATGGCGGCATTGGCGGCGGCCGTCGCGGTGGATTTGATGAGCGATTCATCGAACGAAATGGGGCCGGTTTCTTCGCCTTGCTTGATGACGGCGGTGGTCTTCATGGGAGCGGCGTTGTCGTAGCTGATGGAGAGGAGGGTGAGCCCCTGTTCGTTGGGTTCGGCGCTGACGGTGAGCCGTTCCTGCGGATTGCTGCGGTTGACGACGATGACGTAGTCTTTCTTCCCGACGGTGTAGGCGGCACCGAGACTGTAGCGCTCGCTGAAGGCGCTGGTGGGACCCTGATCCTCGGTGATTGAGGAGAGGGTGAATGGGGAGCGTTTCCAGAGGGATTCGTAGCGGGTGGCGGGGTAGCCTTCGGGGAGGTTACCGGCAGCGGAGGAGGGGAGCGTAAGCAAGATCCATGCGGTTGCCACAAGACCACACACCCCGGCACTGCGTGCCAGCAGCGTGACGCTGTACTCACTCGTTGAGAGAGAGTAGGACACGTGAGCGAAGCGCGCTACAGCCCATCGCGAGATCATGGAGAAAGAGGTGGTGCCGGTGCAGTTCATGAGGGCGGGGCGTACCAGCGGGCGAGGTCGAGGTCGCAACGCATGTTGTCGCCTTCTCCTTCGCGTTTGAGGTTGAACTTGAGCACGGCGTGAAATTTGTCTGGTTGCTGGATGGCGCTAAGCCAGCGGGCGATGGCTTCCATGTTGCCATTGACCGTCATGCGCACCGAGATGGCTTCATAACCGGGATGTTTCTCGGGTTCGAGCAATTTCTGGTCGACGATCTTGATTTTATTCTGGCGGGCGGTGTCTTGCAGGAGCTTGAGAAAATCCGAGCTGGCGTCGCCGCTGGAGGTGAGCTTGGGCTGGTGGGCGTCGAGCCAGGCCTTGCGTTCGGTCCAGAGATCTTTTTCTCCCAGCCAGGAGGTGGCGACTTCCTGTTGGCTGCGCAGGTCGATGAGTTGGCGGCCCAGCTTTTTTTGCTGGTCGCTGAGCCAGGGCAGACCGATCAGGTTGCCCACGATGAAGACGAGGGCGAGGAAGAGGATGAGCAGGCGCTTTTCTTTAGGGGTGAGCGGGCGCACGGGTTCCTTCGATTTGGAATTTGCAGGCGTTGTCACGGATGAGCGGCTGCGGCATGGTCCAGGTGAAATCCTTGAGTTCCTTGTTGGCCTTGAGCTCTTTCAGGAGCGCGTTGACGGTGCCGAGGCTGTCGGTGCCTTTGGATTCGCCGGAGAGAATGAGCCGGGGACCGCGTTGTTCAAAGAGGGTGAGCTGGATGCCTTCCTTGGGGAGGACGTTGGCGCAGCGGTACAGGATTTCGACCGGGTAATGGCTGGGGCTGATGGCGGGCTGGAGGAGATTCCAGCGCAGGGCGGTGGAGCGGAGTTGCTGGACCTGCGACGCGGTGGCGGCGACCTGAGTCGAGAGGCTCCGGGTTTGTATGGTGAGCCAGCCGATGTAACCGCTCCAGACCGCGACGGCGAGGAGGTAAATGCCAGCCACAATCGCGATGCGTTTTTGCAGCGTGGCCGATTTGCGGCGGAGGAGAAGCGATTGTCGGACGGAGTCGGGGATCAGGGCGGTGGGCTTGCTGGTGGGCCACGGCGCGGGGCGGGCTTCGCGGCGGACGGGGAGATTGAGTCCGGTGCGGACGGTGGCTTCCTCGGCGGAATTAAAGGTGCCGCGCAGGACGATCTCGGTGGTGCCGGTGATCCAGCGTTCGCTTTGTGCGATGGAGAGGAGGCGAAAGAGTTGCGAGATGACACTGTCTTGAATCTGTTCCTCGCCGAGGGAAGCGGCGTAGACGAGGGTGTGACGGCGGGTGATGGCGGCGCAGAGCACGCCGAGTTCGCGCCAGAGCAGGAGCGCCTGATTAGGCAGTGGGGCGAAGCGGCAGGCGAGGTCGAAGTGTTCGACTTCCTCGGCGCAGACATCTGGGGAAAGGGTGAGGGGTAGGATCTGGGCGCGGAGCAGGGATTCGTTGTTTTCCTGCGCGACGACTTCGAAGTCGAACGGGCTGTCGTGCCGGGCACGGTTCAGGACGCCGCGTTTCTCGCACTGCAGGGCGACCATTTCCGGCAGGAGCGCGCGGTCGATGGTGGCGAGCCAGATCGGCAGGGTGACGACTTCACGGGCGGGGAGGCCGAGGGCAGTGACGGCGTCGGCCTGCTTCGGGCTGGGGACGGTGGCGACGAAGTGGCTGGAGGCGGCGTCGGAGCCGGCCCAGATTTCCCACTCGCTTTCACCGGGCACGATGAAGCGGCGCTCGGCGGCTTTGCGGCCACGGCGTGGCGTGGCGCCCGGCTGCGGGGCACGTAGCGGGGTGGACGGCGTGGGCGCGGTGGTTATTGTTCCAGCCATTCGTAATATTGGATCGTTTGGTTGCTGACGCGGACAAGAACGGAAATGGTTTTCTGGTACGGCCCGACCTTTCCCGTGCTCGTGATGCGACGGAGCGACGATTCGAGCGTAACATGCTCCGCGACAGACTGGAAGTTTTGTTGTGCCATGCCAAGCGCAATGCGTATCTGGTTCAGATCGGTGTAGCGGACGTCGTCGGGGGTATTGGAATGGGCATCGGGGCCGTTGCGCTTGCTGACGAGCGATTGGGCTTGGCCGAGGGAGATGTTGCAGGCGGCGGAGATGACTTCGGCGGAGGCTTCGTTGAGGTCGATCTTGCCGTCGCTCCAGACGGTGAAGTAGTCGCGCCAGTCGGGTTTGACTTTCTCAAGGAGATTCATGTTTTTCACGAGTGCCATTTCCTCGACCGATTCAAAGGGGCGGTTGGGCGGGTAGTTTGTCTTGCCGTCGGTGGTGTACTCGGCGCTTTCTGCTCCGTTGATCCGCTTGATGTCGTTGGCGTCGACCCAGTCGGCGAGGCTGTCGATGACGAGGTCGATCTCTGCATTGCGCAGTCCCCAGAGGTAGAAGAGGCGCTCGAGGATGGGGCGCTTTTTCGAGTCGGCGAGGCAGGCATTGATCTGCACCCGGGCGGCTTCGCTGCCGAGATCGGCGTGGAAGCTTTCATAGGGGGGAAATTCTTTCTGTAGGATCGATTCGCCACGGCGGACGTTGGGATGCGAGGCGATGGCGAGGCCGGACTCGGCGAGTTCCATCGCGCGGGCTTCACGCTGGCGGGCGAGGTCTTCATCGAGCCGGACACTGGAGGTTTGGACGGCCCCCAGAATGGCGAAGGAGAGTATGGCCAGCGCCCAGAGGGAAATGAGCAGGGCAGATCCACGGTGGCGATGAGGAGAGAAGCGGGCGGTTCTCATCGGGCGGGGGTTGGGCTGGACGGAGGTTGGGGTTGACCTCCGGTGGGTGGGTTTGTGGTGGTGGCGCGACCCGCGGCGGGCTGGGTGAATTTGGGCCGGGCGTTGGGGGTGAGTGGCGGGAGCCAGAAGACGTAGCGCTGGAGGGCGGTCTCGTCGAGGAATTGCCATTGGAGTTCGATGAGGGCAGGCCGGGTGTTGGGATCGGTCCAGTCGTCGAGCCAGTTGACGGTGCGGGGATCGAAGAAACGCCATTGGACGCTCTTCATGTTTTCGAGAAGGGGCAGCCAGAGGGCGGTGTCCTGTGCGGAACCTTCGGCGGGGAGAAGTCCGATGTAATTCGGCGTGGCGTCGGGCGCGATATCGATGTCGGGCGGGGGGACGTGCTTGATGGAGATGTTGAGGCCGCCGCCGGTTTGCGCGGGGGTGCCGAGGATGACGGAGCTGTGAAGCATTTCGTCGGGGTTGCCCCAGGAGAGGACGGTGGGGGCGTTGGCGAAGACGATTTGCTGCTGGGTGCCGTTGGCGGAGTCGTTGACGCGGCGGCTGATCATCTGGACGTCGTTGGGCAGGGTGCGAAATGTGGTGCGGAGGAGATCGAGAACGCCTTGCCGTTGTTGGAGTCGTTGTTGTTCCTGCTCGAGGGTGACGGTGGCTTCGAGGGTTTTTTCGACAAGGGCGAGCATGACACCCATGAGGAGGGCGAGGATGCCGATGGCGAGCATGACTTCGAGCAGGGTGAAGCCAGCGTGACGCTGCCAGCGTGACGCTGGACCCGGTAGCTGACGCGCGATGCGCGTCGCTTTAGGCAACTGTAAGTTCTCTGCCTTGTAGGGCGCGATTGTATCGCGCCGCGGCGATTCACAGAACCGCCCTACAGGGGACTTTGATGCCGCGTCAGGGCTGGTAAACATAGACCTCCGTGGAGCGTTCCTGCTCTTCGTTGCCTTCTTTCCAGCGGGCGGTGACTTTGACGTCGTAGAGATTGTTGAGGAGCGTTTTGCGGTCGGATTCGATTTGCAGGAGTGTGATCTCGTGCGTGTACTGCACACCGAACGCGTCGGGTGGCTCGTTCTTGGTTTCGACAGTGAAGCGGCCTTGCCGCAAATCTTGCAATCGGGTCTGGAGTTCCTGCCGGATGCGGATCTCGTTGCGGCTGTAATTGACCGTCTCCATGGTCTTGTGCAGGCAGAGGGCGAAGCCGACGATGCCGACGGAGAAAATCCCCATGGCGAGCATCACTTCGAGCAGAAGCGAACCGCGGCGGGAAGTGTGGGAATAGGTGCGGTTCATGGGAGATAGAACCGTTCACTTTTGATCGAGCCGGTGAGGGGATCGTAGGTGTTCTCGATGTAGGCTTCGCCTTTTTGTACGCGAATTTCCAGCGGTTCGCACAGTCCGGTCGGTGGAAAGATCCAGGTGCGATCCTCGGGGGGATACCAGTCCTTTTCCTGCCAGCCGCGCACGGTGAAGGTGACTTTCTCGGGAATCTCGTACTCCTGCGTGACCGGATCGAGCAGCGTGTAAACGGGGGCGTCGTCGAAGGAGGAGACGGCGTTATTGGTGGAGCTTAGATTGGCCGTGGAAAAGGTGGTGGTGATGGTCGTTTTGTTGGTGCTGACGAGAGGGGAGTTGGAGGCATTGGCGGTTGCGGCGGTGCTATCGATCTGGAACGGGGCGAGGGGATCGGCGGCGCTGTAGGGCTGGAGAATGATGTGGTCCGCGTTGAGGATGAGGACGTAGGGGCGCTGTTGCAGGGTGGCGAGATGCCTTGCGGTGCGGGCGAGGAGTTCAATCTGTCGCGCCGGTTCACGCAGTTGCTGCTCGGCGATGAGGCCACCGGTGAAGGGAATGGAGGCGCCGACAATCAGCGCGATGATGAAAAGCACCAGGCAGATTTCGAGGATGGTATACGCCGCGCGGTCCGGGATCCGGGCGCGGGCGAACCGTCTAATTCCCGCTGGTGTTGGCGTCAGCATTCCAGTTGCCGAAATCGTCGGCGGTGCCTTCGGTGCGGTCGGCACCGATGGAATAGAGGTCGAAGCTGCTGGGATTGTGCTTGCCGGGATTGGCGTATTTGTAGGGGCTGCCCCACGGGTCGATGAGGGCGTCCTTTTCGAGAAGCTGACGCCACCGGGTGGGTTTGGGTTCGCTGGTCGGCATGGTGACGAGCGCTTGCAAGCCTTGCTCGGTGGAGGGCATGAACAAATTCTGCATCTCGTAGGTGCGGAGCTGGACGGTGATGGTCTGCAGATCGCCCTTTACGCGGGTTTCCTTGGCGATGTCGAGATTGCCCGCCATGTAGTGAATACCCGCGGCGAGCAGGACCGCGATGATGGAGAGCACGAGCATGATTTCCACCAGCGTGTAACCGCGGCGGGTGCGGGGAGAACGGACATGGCGATGGAGTGAGAAAGGGGAGGCGGCAGGCATAGTCATAGGAACTCCTTACGGCAGATTCGTTGCGGTCGGCACGATGGGCGCCGCATCAAAGTTCAGCTGAAGCAAGAAATTTTTCAAGGCCAATGGCGTCGTTACGCTCGCGGTGGGGTCGTTCTCGATCCATGCAAAGCGGAAGAGATTTTCTCCTTCGCGCAAGGCGGTGGCGGGAACGAAGACCGTGCCTTTGCGCCAGCCGACATAGACGGGGGCTGAGGTTTCGGTGGGGGGCAGGTAACCGGGATCGGAGAGGTCGGGCACGTCGAGGGAAAGTTGATTGACCGGTATGCCATTGATCCAGACGGCAATGTTGCGATTCAGCGGTACGCCGAGGAGTTGCACTTCGATGCGCGCGAGCGGCGGAACGGCTTCCAACGAGGCGAGGAATTCCACGCCCTGCTCGATGCGGACGGGTTCTTCCTGAATCACGGCGGAGACGGCGTTGCCATGGATGCGGTCGCTGGTGGGGACATGTTCGTTGCCGCTGATCTCCTCGGCGCGGAGCGGTTGATTGCCCGCGCGGAGCAAGGCCGGAGCGGTGGCGGCGTCGACCACGGCGATGGTGGTGGGGGTGACCCAGTTCCATTCCACGCGCTGAATGCCGGTGTCACTGGTTCCGGACAGGACGGTGAGCGTGCCGCCGGAGCGAATTACCGACTTGGGGATGAGAATGGTTTTCTGGTTCGGCATGGCGACGCCGTCGTACAAATTATCGCAGAGGGTTTCCGCTTCGGCCGTGCCCTGCCAGTAGAGCTTTAGGAAACTGCCTTCCTTTTCCGTGAAGTAAAACGTGACGGCAAGGTCGCCTGTATTGTCGGGGGCCTTGATGGCGAATTCCCACGAGGCGAAGGTGGAGGATACGGCCGGTTCAGGTTCGCGGATTTGCAGCCATTCCGGCGCGGTCACATGGGCGGGCAGGGGGAGAGGATGGACATATGATTCCCCGGCGTTGGCCGCCCTGGCAACACTCCCCAACAGCAAGGCCAATAATAACGCGAATCGGCTCATGAAAGTACGGTTTGATGTATAGAGGAAAATCGCAGGGAGTAAAGCGTGGCGTATAAAAGTCAAAACTATAGCGCAAATGTTAAAAAGTTTTTGTCATTGTCATTAAAGCATCTCGCAGTGAGCAAGACCAGGTGTCCGCAAAGTTAGCTTTGACTTTTAACTTTTGACTTTTGACTTGCCTCCATCACATCTTGCCGCGCAGGCCGGAGACGGATTGGAAGATGCCGGTCATCATGGAGAACGCGACGAGACCGACCACGACGGCCACCATGATGATGACGAGTGGTTGGACGAGTGAGGTCATGAATTCGATGCGTTTGTTGAGCACCTTATCGTAGCGGGTGCCGACCCGTTCGAGGGCGACGGGCAGATCGCCGGTCTGTTCGCCGACGCCGACCATGTCAATCAACACCGGAGGAAACACCCCGGTGCGGGTGAGAGACCGGGAGAGCGGCGCGCCTTCGCCGACCGCATTGGCGACACCTTCCAGCAGGCCGCGCAGGTAGACGTTCGGCGTGGCGGCATTGACGAGGCGCAGGGCGTTGAGCAGCGGGATGCCGTTGGTGGTGAGGGTGGCCAGCGTTTGCGAAAACTGGGCGTAGAAGCGGGCGCTGAGCACGGAGCCGATCACGGGCAGTTTCAACTTGGTGCGGTCCCACCAGAGTCGGCCCTCGGGCTTGGCGATGATGGCGCGGAAGATGACGATCGCGCCCACCACGCCGAGCGCGACGAGCCAGCCGTAGTGGGTGAGGAAATTGCTGGTGCCGATGAGCGCGCGGGTGGCGAAGGGGAGGCTCTTGCCGGTCTTGCTGAACAAGACAGTCAATTGTGGGACCAAATAGGTCATGAAAATGATGACCAGTGCGAGACCTGCTCCAAAAATGACGGAGGGATAAATCAGTGCGGAGGTGACGCGGTCCTGGAGTTCCTTGATGAGTTGCAGGTAGCTCAACTGCCGTTTTAAAATCTGGGGCAGGGCACCGCTGAGTTCACCTGCCGAAACAAGATTGCAGTAGAGTTCGCCAAAGCTCGGACTGACGCGTCGCAACGCGGTGGAGAAATTTGCACCCTCGCGCACCTGCTGGCGCAAGGCGGTGGAAACCGTCTTGATGGCGGAAGCTTCGGAGCGCTGTTCCATCACCTTGAGCGCCTGTTCAAGTTGCAACCCGGCTTCGAGCAGGTCGGTGATTTCCTCGGTGAAAGCGATCACTTGGACGTGACTGAGTTTGACCGAGACCCCGTTCCATTTCTCGGCGGTGACGGTTTTACCGTTGCCGGGCTTGCCACTGGAGCCGGGGAGGATGACGTCGGCCTTCAGAGTGAGCGAGATCGGCTGCAGGTTTTCCTGATCGAGCTTGCGGTACGCTTCGGTGCGGTTGGCGGCCTCGATTTCGCTGGTGACCTTCTCGCCATTGCGGCGCAGGGCGACATAGGTAAAGGTGCTCATAGCAGGCTGAGTCTACGCCCAGTAATGCGACTCGTGATACTTGTCGTTACCGGTATGGGCTGCTCCGGGGTTTTGCAGGCAGGAGTCCCTTCTTTCGAGAGGGATGGCGCGTAGCGTCGGTGTGCGTTTGAAAGGAGTTTATTCATCAAGCGCATCCAAGTCAGCGGCGGTGACGCGCATGACTTCCTCGATGGTGGTGATGCCGCGCAGTACCTTGGAGAAGCCGCTCATGCGCAGGGTGCGCATACCTTCCTGCAGGGCGACATGGCGGAGGAGGTTGGGCGATTTGCGGGAGGTGATCATCTCCTGAATCTGCGGCGTGACCATGCAGACTTCGAAGATGGCCATGCGGCCTTGGTAGCCGGTGTGGCGGCACTGTTCGCAACCGGCGGCCTTGTAAATCGTGGCGCCCTCGGGGAGGTCGAAGATGATCTCGCGGAGATAATGCTCCGGGTAATTGGCGGGGGTGCGGCAATGCGGACAGAGCGTGCGGACGAGCCGTTGGGCGATGAAAGAGCGGACGGAATTGGATACGAGGAATGGCTCGATGCCCATGTCGATCAAGCGGGTGATGCCGCCAATGGCGTCGTTGGTGTGAAGCGTGCTGAAGACGAGGTGGCCGGTCAGCGCGGAGCGAATGGCGATCTCGGCGGTTTCCAAGTCACGCATTTCCCCGATCATCACCACGTTCGGATCGCCGCGCAAAATGCTGCGCAATCCGCGCGCGAAGGAGAGGTCGATCTCCGGTTTGACGGCGATTTGGATGACGCCGGGAATCTTGTGTTCGACCGGGTCTTCGATCGTGACGATGCGGCGTTCCTTGACGTTCAGGCTGGAGAGGAGCGTGTAGAGCGTGGTCGATTTACCGGAACCAGTCGGGCCGGTGATGAGGACAATGCCGTTGGGCATCGCGAGCAGGCTGCGGATGCGGGCCTCGTCCTCGCTTTCGAGGCCGAGGAGTTCAAAGGTGAATTTCTGCTGGCCGAGCAAACGGAGACTGACGCTCTCGCCTGTGACGGACGGAATCGTCGCGACGCGGACGTCGATGTGTTTGCCTTCGAATTCGAGATTGATGCGGCCGTCCTGCGGGAGTCGGCGCTCGGCGATGTCGAGATGCGCCATGATTTTCAAGCGCGAGATGACGGACGCCTGCAGGAGTTTGATCTGCGGCGGAACCGGCGCTTCGTGCAACACGCCGTCGGTGCGGTAGCGGATGCGGAGATCATCCTCGAGGGGCTCGACGTGAATGTCGGTTGCGCGCTCGGCGATGGCGGCGCGGATGATCTGATTCACAAAATTAACCACCGAGGCTTCGCTGTCCTCCTCGTCGATCTTGTTCGTCTCCTCCGCGAGTTGGTCGAAGAATTCCTCCCCGGCGCGACCTTCCAAAATCTCTTCGAACGTTTCCGCACCGACGCCGTACCCCTGACGCAAGCCCTGCAACACCTGTTTGCGCGTGGCCATGGCCCAGCGGACATTCGAGCCGAGCGCCTGTGCGACGAGTTGCTGGCCGAGGTAATCGAACGGGTCGTAGGTCAGCAGCCAGATGCCGGTCTCATCCTGTTGCACGGGTAATAAATGATGACGCAAGGCGAGGCGCACGGGGAATTTCTGTCGCAGCTCGGGGGGCATGGTGGCTTTCGAATCTTCCCACCACGGCATGCCGTAATCGGCGGCGACGGCGGAGAGGAAGCCAGTTTCGTCGACGGGATGTTTGTCGAGGATGGTGCCGATCAGGGAGTGCTGCTGCGAGGCGGCTTGACGGAGTTCCTGCACGGCTTCCGGCGAGAAAGCCGGGCCGAATTGTTCCGCACGCTGTTGCAGGCGTTCCAGCAGATGCACCATGACGAGAGGATAATTGGCAATTTCCAAATGTCGAGATTGGGGCTCTGCCCTATACTCCGCCAAAGGGAATCATTCCCTTTGGCGCCCCACTTCTTCGATCTTCACTGTAGGAGTGAGCCCCCTTACACGTTGAAGCGGAACTCGAGGACGTCGCCGTCCTTGACGACGTATTCCTTGCCTTCGATGCGGAGCTTGCCGGCTTCGCGGGCCTTGGCGAAGGAGCCGAGGCGGACGAGGTCTTCGTAAGCGGTGCACTCGGCGGCGATGAAGCCGCGTTCGAAGTCGGAGTGGATGACGCCGGCCGCCTTCGGGGCGGTGTCGCCCTGGTGGATGGTCCACGCGCTGGTTTCCTTCTCGCCCGTGGTGAGGTAGGTGCGCAGGCCGAGAAGGTGATAGGCGCCGCGGATGAGCACGCCCACGCCCGACTCCTTCACGCCGAGACCGTCGAGGTATTCCTTGGCGTCGGCTTCGGAGAGGTCGACGAGATCGGATTCAATCTGGGCGGAAATGACCACGGCTTCCGTGTCGTGATGTTTGCCGACGTACTCGCGCACGGTCTTGACGTAGGGGTTGTCATCGGCGGTGGCGAGATCGCCCTCGGCCACGTTGCAGGCGAAGAGGGTCGGCTTCGAGGTCAGCAGGAAGAACGTCTTCAAGAGCGCTTTCTCATCGTCGGAAAGCTCGAGGGTGAGGGCGGGCTTGCCCGAGTCGAGATGCGGTTCGAGCTTGGTACAGAGTTCCACTTCGGCCTTGGCGACCTTGTCGCCGCCGCGGGCACCCTTCGTCGAGCGATCCTTGCGTTTCTGGACGGTGGCGAGATCGCACAGCACGAGCTCGGTGTTGATCACTTCGATGTCGCGGATCGGGTCGATGTTGCCGCTGACGTGGTGAATGTTGGTATCCTCAAAGCAGCGGACGACTTGGACAATCGCGTCGACTTCGCGGATGTGCTGGAGGAATTGATTGCCGAGACCTTCGCCCTGGCTGGCGCCTTTGACTAGGCCGGCGATGTCGACAAATTCGATCACAGCGGGAATCAGCTTTTGCGAACCGCTGATCTTGGAAAGAACCGCGAGACGTTCGTCCGGCACGGTCACGACGCCGGTGTTCGGATCGATGGTGCAGAAGGGATAGTTCGCCGCCTGCGCCTTGCGGGTGCGGGTGAGGGCATTAAAAAGAGTACTTTTGCCCACATTGGGCAGACCAACGATACCGGCTTTCAACATAGGGGATATGGTTTAAAGAACTAGTGAGCTCGCGGCAATCATATTCACAGCGCATGCGTCAGGGAGTTGGAGTCGAGGCGAAAGATTCTCATTCATAAATCTTATATTGAAACCGATAGATGGCATGCTGGCTGCTTGTAAAATAATCGCACAGGAAACTTGCCCCCTGGCGTTAGGGTTGGTAGGACGTAGAATAGAAAGAAACAACGAATATGAAAAAAGTCGAAGCCATCATCAAACCATTCAAGCTCGAAGAAGTCAAAACGGGTCTCAACGAACTCGGAGTCGAAGGCATGACGGTGACTGAGGTGAAGGGGTTTGGTCGTCAAAAGGGTCACACCGAAATTTACCGCGGTAGCGAATACACGGTGGATTTCCTGCCCAAGGTCAAGGTCGAGATCGTCTGTACGGACGACAAGGTCGAAGCGATCGTCGCCTCGATTCTCAAGCAGGCTAAGACCGGCAAAATCGGCGACGGCAAAGTCTTCGTGCTTCCAGTGGAAAGCGCTGTTCGTATCCGCACGGAAGAGACCGGCGAAAAGGCGGTCTAGTTTTACCAATAATCCTGTGGTGTCCTCATCCCCTTGGCGGAGGGGACGCATTGGCTTATTTTTACTTAACTAATAAAACCGCGACTGGCCCAAGTGGCAGGCGCGGTTTTTTAGTTGGGTGCGCAGGTTTCTCCCTGTTTGCGGCAGCACTCCAAATTGTTTCTTATCATCTCCAACCGCAAGACGGGCTCTGACCCGTCGCAGCGCTCTTTCGCGCAAAACTCTCCTTCAGCGCAAGCGCGGCGCGTTTTGATGCGCGGGGAACGTTGTGTTTCGAAGATCGAGAGGATGACGAAAAGAGAAGGCGAAAGTGATCTATTTGAGAGGAGAAATCGGTTTGTTTGATCAGGGATCAAATATCAATTTGGGAATGCCGATGGAAATTTCGTATAAAAAATAGTAATAAACGCTTGGCAGCGATAGTTGCGTGCATTACTTTTGACCTTCGAGGCAACAGAGACGTGCTAGCTAACGAAGATTACATCCTCGAACTTCTAATTAACAACGGCCTGATCGAACCGACGGACGCGGAGTCCGCGCGCTCAGCCGCCAAGCTCAATGGCCACGGTCCCGTGGAGGAGCTCGTCCGTCGTGGGCTGATCACCAACATGGATGTGCTGCACACGATGGCCAACGATGCGGGGTTGCCTGTCATCGAGCACATCGACAGCGTTCCGGACGATGCGGTGCAGTCTGTACCGAAGCCGCTGGTCTATCGCTATGGCGTCATGCCGCTGGAGCGCGACGAACGTACGCTACGCCTCGCCATCAGTAATCCTTACGATTTTGAAACCATCGATACGCTGCAGAATGTTCTGAAGCTCGATATCGAAAGCATCGTGGTGCCCAAGGCGCAGATCGACGATGCGATCAAGCGTTACTACGGCAGCCTTGATGACGCGGTGAACTCGCTGATCAGCGGTTACCAGGGTGATGAACTGCAGGTTCACGCCGGGAAGGCCGGTGAAGAAGGCGCGGATCATGCGACGGAAGGCGACGCGCCCATCATCAAGATGGTGCATTTGATGATCCTTGAAGCGCACCGCATGCGCGCGAGCGATATTCATCTCGAACCGCTGGAAAAGCGGTTGCGCCTGCGTTACCGCATCGACGGTGTGCTGCAGGTGATGCAGGACCCGCCCAAGAAATTGCAGGCGGCGATCATCAGCCGCATCAAGATCATGTCGAACATGAGCATCGCGGAAAAGCGATTGCCGCAGGACGGTCGCATCCAGTTGCGCGTCGGCGAGAAGACATCGATCGATTTGCGTGTTTCGACCGTGCCGACCAATCACGGCGAGAGCATCGTCATGCGTATTTTGGACAAATCGAGTCTTGTGCTTGGCTTGCCGGAACTGGGCTTCCTGTCCGATGACCAGGCGGTCATGGAGCGGGTGCTCGGTTTGCCGGACGGCATCTTCCTTGTCACCGGGCCGACGG
Organism: Verrucomicrobium sp.; assembly: GCA_017849585.1. Lineage (GTDB taxonomy): Bacteria > Verrucomicrobiota > Verrucomicrobiia > Methylacidiphilales > UBA1321 > UBA1321. The sequence continues at coordinate 30,251 of JAFIGT010000026.1, read as the reverse complement.
GTTCGGGCAAGACGACGACACTTTACGCGTGTCTGAATTACATCAACAAGCCGGACCGCAAGATCATCACGGTGGAAGACCCGGTGGAGTACCAGCTTTCGGGCATTAACCAGGTGCCGGTCAATGCCGACGTGGGCATGACCTTCGCCGCTGCGTTGCGCGCCATGTTGCGTCAGGCACCGAACATCATCATGATCGGTGAAATTCGTGACTTGGAAACGGCGCAGATTGCCATCAATGCGTCGCTGACCGGTCACCTCGTCTTCAGCACGCTGCACACCAACGACGCGCCCAGCGCGGTCACCCGTCTGGTGGATATGGGAGTAAAGCCGTTCCTCGTCGCCTCCTCGGTGCGGGCCATCATGGCCCAGCGTCTCGTGCGCAAGATTTGTCCCAAGTGCGCGGAACCGTATCAACCGACCGAGGCGGAGATTCGTTCCCTTAACCTCGATGCCAACCAACTGGCCCAGGCGAACTTCATGCACGGGCACGGTTGCGATTACTGTCGCAACACCGGGCATAAGGGCCGGATGGGTATTTTTGAAATCTGCGTGCTCGACGATGAAATCCGTCGCATGGTCAACGAGAAGATGAGCGTCATGGCGATCCGCCAGCGGGCACGCGATCTCGGCATGCGCACCCTGCGCGAAGACGGCTTGCGCAAGGTTCTCTCCGGTATGACCACTCCGGAGGAAGTCATTACCGCCACCATGGGCGACAAAGCCTGACGATACCGCCATGAATCCGTCCCTGCTCCTTTCTTTCCTCAAAGACAACGGTTACATCACCGAGGAACAATTCACGGAACTCGGCGACGAGCAATCCCGGTCCGGCAAGCGGATTCAGGAAGTCGTCGAGGACTACGGAATCATGTCGAAGGACGAGCTCTACGCGGCCATCGCGCAGAATCTCGGCACGGAGGTGATCGATCTCTCCCGCATCGAATTCCCGCCGGAATTGCTCAGCATGATGCCGCCGCAGACAGCGCGTGTGCACGGGGCGTTGCCGCTAGAATTTGACGGCGTGTTGTTGAAGGTGGCCCTGGTCGATGCGCTCGATCCGCGCATTGCGGATGATCTGCGTTTCGCCACGGGCAAGGATATTCAGATTTACGTCGCCGCGCCGGACCAGATTCGCGGTTTGGTGGAGAAGTACTACGGCTCCGAAGAGGCTGAGGTGGAGGATTTGCTGGCGCAACTGGCCGGTGAAGTTACGGTCAAGGAAGACGGCAGCATCGACGTCACGGCTGATCTCGAAGGCGCCGCTCCCATCGTCAAGTACGTGAACACGGTGGTGGCGCAGGCGATTCAGGCGCGGGCGAGCGATATTCACTTCGAGCCGTTCGAGCATGATTTCAAGATTCGCTATCGTGTTGACGGTGCTCTGTACGAAATGTCACCGCCTCCGCGGCATCTGTCCGTCGCGATCACATCGCGTATCAAGGTCATGGCGGGCCTGAACATCGCCGAGCGCCGTATTCCGCAGGATGGTCGTATTCAGACCACGATGGCGGGACGCCAGGTGGATTTGCGTGTGTCGACGCTGCCGACGCAGTTTGGCGAGAGCGTGGTGCTCCGTGTATTGGACCGCTCCGTGGTGAATCTCGACCTCGAGACGCTCGGCATGCCGAAGCGCATTTTTGATTACATCTGCGAGACGATTGAAAAGCCGAATGGCATTTTCATCGTGACAGGGCCGACCGGTTCCGGCAAGACGACGACGCTTTACTCCTGCCTGCGCCGCATCAACACGCCCGACAGCAAGCTGCTTACCGCCGAGGACCCGGTGGAATACGAGATCGAGGGAATCATCCAGATCCCGATCAACGAAAGCATCGGATTAAATTTCGCCCGCGTACTGCGTGCCTTTTTGCGTCAGGACCCGGATCGCATCATGGTCGGTGAAACGCGTGACATTGAGACGGCTCAGATCGCCATCCAGGCCTCGTTGACGGGACACTTGGTCTTCACCACGCTGCACACGAATGATGCTCCCGGTGCCGTGGCGCGCTTGATCGATATGGGTGTGGAGCCCTTCCTGATTTCATCCACGCTGGAGGGAATTCTCGCCCAGCGGCTTGTCCGCAAGATTTGTCCGAACTGCAAGACGCCATACGAGCCGACCGAGGCGATTTTGCAACAGATCGGCCTCGCGGCGCATGAGATCGGCGACAAGACATTTTACTACGGGCGCGGCTGTGACGAGTGCAACAACACCGGTTACAAGGGCCGCAAGGGTATCTACGAATTGCTGGACATCACGGAACCAATCCGCGAGCTTATCAGCCAGCGGGCCCCCTCCATTGTCATCCGCCAGAAAGCGATTGAACTGGGAATGACGACGCTGCGAGCGGATGGCCTGCGGAGCATATTTGATGGCGAGACCACGATTGAAGAAGTTTTGAAATACACGTAAAAAAACTCAAAGCTCAAAAGTAAAAGCTATGAAGGTTGATGGAAAAAGCCCAGATTCGTTCGGCCGCTTTTGAAATTTGATTTTTGAGATTTGACCTTACCCCATTATGCCCACTTACGCCTACACCGCCGTTGACGCCCGCGGCCAACAAAAAAGCGGAACCATCGACGCGGCGGATACGAACGACGCGACAGCACAAATCAAGAAGATGGGCTTTTTCCCCACCCGCATCGCCGAGGCGGGAACGGAAGCGGCCGCATCGGTCACCGGGGCTCCGGCCAAGGGCAAAAAATCGAGTGGTTCTGTCAGCGGTAAGGTGCTCACCGTTTTCACGCGGCAGTTGGCCACGCTGATCGACGCCGGTCTGCCTCTCCTGCGAGCGCTCAATACGCTGATCAAGCAGGAAAAGAGTCCCGTCCTGCGCAACGCCATGACGAACATGGCCACGGCGGTGGAAAGCGGCGGTACGTTCTCCGAAGCCTTGGCGCAACATCCCCGGATTTTCACCAAGTTGTATGTCAACATGGTGAAGGCCGGTGAATTGGGTGGTGTGCTTGAAATCGTTCTCACCCGCCTGGCCGAGTTCCAGGAAAAGTCCGAGAAGATCAAGGGCAAGGTTGTTTCCGCGATGGTGTACCCGATTGTGGTGCTCCTCATTGCTGTCGCGATCATGGCGTTCCTGTTGGTGTTCATCGTGCCGAAGTTCCAGCAGATTTTCGCCGACATGCTCGGCGGCAAGCCGCTCCCGGGACTAACCCAGTTCGTCATCGCCGTCAGTACGGGATTTAAGGATAACTTCATCCTCATCGGTGTCGGCCTCGTGGTGGTGGTCATCGCCTACAAGGTTTTTGCCAAGACTCCGTTCGGCGCTCTCTTTATTGATCGCTTCAAGCTGCAGGCTCCCCTGCTTGGGGATCTGGTCCGCAAGTCCGCGATCTCCCGGTTCAGCCGTACACTGGGTACGCTGGTCAGTTCCGGTGTTCCCATCCTGCAAGCACTGAACATCACGAAAGAAACAGCTGGCAACATCGTGATCGCGAATTCGATCGCGAAGGTGCACGACAGCGTCAAGGAGGGTGAAACCATTGTCACCCCGCTCGAGGCTTCCGGCGTGTTTCCGCCCATGGTGATTTCCATGATTCAGGTCGGCGAAGAAACCGGTCAATTGCCTGACATGTTGATCAAGATCGCGGACGTGTACGACGAAGAAGTCGACAATGCCGTGGCCGGTTTGACCAGCTTGCTGGAACCGGTGATGATCGTATTCCTGGCCGTCATTGTCGGTACGATCGTTATCGCCCTCTTCCTCCCGCTCATCGGCATCATCAATCAGTTGGGTGCCCAATCGCAGTAAGGGGGAGAATGGACCCGGCCCCGCAGTCCGGCTCGTTCTCAGGTTTTGCGCTCGTCCTTGGACGGGCGCAAACCGTTTTGATTCATAGCTTCGAATGGCTTCTCTATGCCTGCGTGGCTCTCTATGGCTTCGCGCCGCAAATCACCGCGCCGGATCTGGGTTGGCATCTGGCGCAAGCGGACTGGATGATCCACCATGGGGCGTTCCTGCGGCAGGATGTATTCAACTACCCGAATCTCCACGCGCCGCTGATCAATGAGTATCCTTTTTACCAAGGGGTGATCTGGCTGGCGTGGCGCTTTGGTGAAGTGGGCGCGGCGACGTTGTGCGCGGGATTGCTTGTTCTCCTCTACGCGCTCTATTTTCGTGCCGGACGCCGGCTTCATTTCCCCACGGCCTTGCTCGGAGCCTCGCTGTTTCTGAGCGTGGTGTTGAGCCTGGGGCGGTTTACATTGCGGCCAGAATTGGCGACGTCACTGGGGCTCGTGTTCTTTTTGACCTTTCTGCTGCTCCATCGGGAGGAAGGCTGGAAAGCCTTTTGGCCGCTGGTGCTGGGACAGGTCTTGTGGGTGAATGCACATAGCGGATTTATTCTGGGCCCGGCGTTGGTGGTGGGATTTGGCGTGGAGATGACTCTACGTGCCGCATGGAGCGAAAGACGTTTTCCTCGTACTGCCACGCTGCATTGGGCGAAGATCTCGATCTTGGTGGTGGGGGCCTGTTTCTTCACACCGTATGGTCCTGCGCGGCTGTGGCTGCCGTTTTATCATCAGGGGAACGAGTTGATCCGCGCGTATGTGACGGAGATGCAGCCGCTGGCTTTTAATCCATTCGATTTCACGGTCATTGTGATGTTGCTGCAGCTCGCGCTGATTGCGCTGGCCTGCCTGCGCTTTCGCGGCGGGCTGTCGTGGTCGTTTCTGATTCTCGCGCTGTTCTTTTTCCGCGCGACCTTCACCAGCGAACGGCATCTCGCGATCTTCGCCCTGCTCGCGCCCGGAGTTGCGCTGAGCGCGATTGTTTTCGAGCCGCGCAAACGGGAGCGCGAGGCCGCCGCGATTCCTGTCTCGATGACCTCGTCGATACGGCCCTTTCTGGTCGCATTGGTTTTGTTGCTTGGAGTTCTGCTGCTCCTGAACGAGGAGTTGCGCCCGACCTCGACTCTTTCGCCGGTGGCACGGTGGAAAGATTGGAATCAGCGCCAAACCGAATTGCCGCTCAATGCGGTGGAGTGGATGAAACAGCAGGGGTTGAATGGACGGCTCTTCCATCGCTCCGAGTTTGGTGGCTGGCTGCAATACGTGGGCTATAACCAGGGGCAGACCTATTGCGATACGGGCTTTGGCAAATATTCGGAGTCGATGATTCACGAGATCGGGCTGGCGAGCGAACAGCCTGCCTCGCTGCCGGTGTTGCTGAGACGCTATCAACCCGATATTACCATTGTCGCGAACATGGCCTATAACTGGCCGTACTATCTGCGGCAGGAGGGGTGGCGGTGCGTGTTCTATGCGCCCGACGGTTCGGTCTGGCTGCCGAACGAGGCGCATCCAGAGCTATCCGAAATGACCTGCGAATCGATTGCGCAGCGCTTCGTGAGCAATCACGAGCAGAACGGATTTCCCTCCCGCGCGTTTCTCTATTACCGGCAGTTGCTCACGCTGCATTCCATGGGCCGGGGCTGCAACAAACTCGCGTTTACCCAGCTCATGCAATTGCCCGCACTGTGGCAATCGAAGTTTCTGTTCTGGGAGGTCGCTCGCAAAATGGTGACTGCACCGCCGTATCTTTCGCGCGAGCCCCTCGCGGCGTTGTATGCCTTGGCGGAAAAACCGGAGAACCAACCGGCCAGTCTGCTTTTTCGCGCTACCGTGCTGGCGCAGCGCGGCGAATGGAAGGCGGTCATCTCGCTATTGGACCCGCTCCCGCGCCACACGGCGAATGATATTGGGTTTACCCTACTGGCCGAAGCGTTGATGGAAACCGGGCGCGTGAATGACGCGACTCCGTTGTTGCGGGAGAATGACCTGTTCGCCATCGCCAACGTCCGTCGCTACGAACTGCTCGCCCGCGTGGAGGAGCAACTCGGTCATGCGGATGCGGCCGCAAAGGCCCGTGAACGCGCCAAGCTCTTCGGACCACTGGAGCCGTAGGGGAGGAGAAATCTGCGGACTTCTCCATTCCGCTCACGATTATTTTTTCCCGTTGGCAAGTGGCCAAAGAGCGTTATGCTCTCGGCCATGGCGAATAAACGCCTTCCAGCCAAACCTTCCCGCAAGCGTAAACCCTCCAGTGGCGGAGGTGGCGGTTCCTCTTTCGATTTGAGCGTGGTATTGATCGGCGCGTTTGTCGTGCTGCTGCTGGGGGCGATTCTCTGGTACGTCTGGCCACGACCTGGGCCATCGACCGCTGAGCGCGAAAATCAAAAGCGACTCAAGCAACTGACCACGCAGCACCCCGATGCCGAAGTATTCGATCTGGGGGGCGGCGAAAAAAAAAAGTAAAGAAGACCGTTCCGCCTAAACCGGACACGGCAACTCTTTCGACGCCCACACCGCCGGTCGTGGTGCCTCCACCCGCTCCCACTCCGGTGCCATCTCCCATCCCGGCTCCCGCGCCTACGCCAGCCCCGGCTCCTTCTGTGGCGACCACCTCTCCCGCCGTACAGGAACCGGTCAAGGAACCGACCCCGCCGCAACCATTGCCGACGCCGACGCCCAAACCGATTCCCGCTCCCGCCGAACCACCCGCCTTGCGCGCGTTGCCGGAGGATCCGGAGAAGCTCACGACCGAACGGGTCGCGGCCTATCAGGTCGCTTTGGAACGGATGCATTTCTCCTGCGGCTTTGTGGATGGCGATGTGGGCATGCGAACGCAGCGGGCACTAAAGGCGTTTCAGGAAGCGAACGGATTGCCGGTGACGAGTCAACTCGATCCCGACACGCGCGCGCGCATCGGCGAGCCGGGCGAGCCGTTTACCAATTACGTCATCACCGAAGCGGATATCGCGACCATTGCGCCGCCGCCGAAATTGTGGCTGGAAAAAAGCAAAGTGCCGTTCCTCGGGTATAACGACGGTTGGGAAATGCTTGGCGAGAAATTCCACTGCACGCGCGCTTACATCAAGGCGTTGAATCCGGACATCAAGGAGATCGCCGTGGGCACCGAAGTGATCGGTCCGAAGGTATTCCCCGCGGCGCCGCTGCCGAAGGCCGCTTCGATTCGTATTTTGCTCGCGGAAACAACGATTCAGGCGCTCGATGCGGACGGTCGGATTTTAGCGAGCTTCCCGTGCTCCATCGCGAAGGATAAAAACAAGCGACCGAACGGGGTATTGACGGTGAAAAACTACGCGCCGAATCCGAACTATACGTTCAGTCCGGATCTCTTTCCCGAGGTGGCGACGGCAGAGGGAATCACGAAGCGAATCATCATTCCTCCCGGTCCGAATAATCCGGTCGGCACGATGTGGATCGGTCTGAGTCTGCCGGGCTATGGCATGCACGGTACGCCGGAGCCGGAGGATATTTCCCGCACGCAATCACACGGCTGTTTCCGGCTCTGTAACTGGAACGCGGAAAAACTCTACAAGATGATCAAGATCGGCACGCCCGTCGACGTGCAGCCGTGAGGGTGGGGGCATTGCCCCTACACTCCCATCAAAGGGAATCTTCGCCATTTGCTGAGGGTTCTGGAATAGTGGTCTCAACTCTCGCCCAAAGGTATGAACTCCTTGAGCGGGGTGCAGGGCTCAGCCCTGCTATGCGAGGGTTTGGGCGATGTCCTTGGCGAAGTAGGTGAGGATGATGTCGGCTCCGGCGCGTTTGATGGCGAGGAGTGATTCGTCGCGGGTGGCGGCGAGATTGAGCCAGCCGCGGTCGGCGGCGGCGTGGATCTGCGCGTATTCGCCGGAGACCTGATAGGCGGCGACGGGAAGTGCCGTGCGGTCGCGAAGTTGGCGGATGATGTCGAGGTAGAGTCCGGCGGGTTTCACCATGAGCATGTCCGCGCCCTCTTCCTCGTCGAGCCGCGCTTCGAGCATGGCTTCACGCGCGTTGGCGGGGTTGAGCTGGTAGTTGCGTTTATCGAGCGGCGGCGCGTCGGGTGATTTTTTGCTGCCGACGGCGTCGCGGAAGGGACCGTAGTAGGCGGAAGCGAATTTGGCGGAGTAGGCGAGAATGCCGCGATTGATGAAACCGGTTTCGTCGAGCGCGGTGCGGATCGCGCCAATGCGGCCGTCCATCATATCGGAGGGGGCCACGATGTCTGCGCCGGATTTGGCGAGTTCGATGGAGAGCAGGCAGAGAATCTCGACGGTTGCATCATTCATCACAATGCCGGTCTGCGCGTCGACCAAGCCGTCGTGGCCGTGGTCGGTGTAGGGATCGAGGGCGACGTCGGAGATGATGACGAGGTCCGGGTGGGCGTCCTTCACGGTTTTGATCGCGGCGAAAAGAACGTTCTTTTGCGCGAGGGCATAGGAGCCGTGCGGGTCCTTGTGTTCCGAGGCGATTTGCGGGAAGAGTGCGACGGCCTGAATGCCGAGGCTCTGGAGGTGGCCGCATTCCTTGACGAGGTCGGCGATGTTATAGCGAAATTGGCCCGGCATGCTGGCGATCGGTTCGGGCGCTCCGGAGTCTTCCTTGACGAAGAGCGGGGCGACGAGGTCAGTGACTAGGAGGCGCGTTTCCTGGGTGAGATCGCGAATCGCGGAAGAGAGGCGGTTGCGGCGCGGACGGCGGATAAGGTCGAGGGCCGGTCTGGTGGTGGGAGTGGTCATAAAAATCCTAGGGTGGAGTTTTTTTGTGCCTCATTCTGTAATACTCCCTTAATGCGAGTTGGCAAACGCAGATGTTGAGGGAGGGTAACCCGCCGGCTGCCCGGGTGGGAGCGAGGGGGACCGAAGTCCCCCTCTGGGCTTTACTTGCTGATGGTGATCAGGCTGTGGCCGGTCATTTCCGCAGGCTTCGGCACGCCGAGCAGATAGAGCAGGGTGGGGGCGACGTCCGCGAGGATGCCGTCTTCCATCTTGGCCTTGTCCGCATTCGCGGCGACGTAGATGAACTGCACGAGGTTCGTCGTGTGGGCGGTGTGCGGCGTACCGTCCTCGGCGATCATGCGTTCGCAGTTGCCGTGATCGGCGGTGAGAATGGCGCAGCCGCCGATGGCGAGAAGCTTTTCCACCACGCGCTTTACGCAGGCGTCGATGGTTTCCACGGCCTTGATCGCGGCGGGCAGGCTGCCAGTGTGGCCGACCATGTCCGGGTTCGCGAAGTTGAGGATCAAGAGATCATACTTGCCGGTGTCGAGGCGGGCGATGACCTTGTCGGTCAACTCGGGTGCGCTCATCTCGGGCTTCAAGTCGTAGGTCGCGACTTTCGGGGAAGCGGCCATCTCGCGATCTTCGCCGGGGTAGGCGATTTCCACGCCGCCGTTGAAGAAGTAGGTGACGTGCGGATACTTTTCGGTTTCCGCCATGCGCAACTGGGTTTTGCCCGCGGCGCTGACAACCTGGCCGAGGATGTTGTTCATGCTTTGCGGCGGGAACAGGATCGGCACGCCGTAGGTGGCGTCGTACTGGGTCATCGTGACGAAGTGAACCTTCGGGTGCACCACGCGGTCGAAGTTGTCCCACTTGTCCGCGAGGATCGCGCGGCTGAGCTGGCGACCGCGGTCGGAGCGGAAGTTGAAGAACAGAATGCCATCGCCGTTCTGGATGATCGGGCGGGGCTGCTCGATACAGACGGTGGCTGGGAGGAATTCATCCGTCTTGCCGTCGGCGTAGTAACCTTCGATCGCCTTGATCGGGTCGGCGGCGTAAGCGCCCTTGCCCGAGAACAGGAGATCCCACGCGAGCTTGTTGCGGTCCCAGCGTTGATCGCGATCCATGGCGTAGTAGCGGCCCACCATCGTGGCGAGTTTGCCCGCGCCGATTTCCTTCATTTTTGCGAGGAGCGCGGCGACGTATTTGACGCCGTTATTCGGAGAGGTGTCGCGGCCATCCATGAAGGCATGGACGTAGATGTCCTTCACGCCGGCTTTTTTCGCTTCCGCGATGAGGGCGTAGAGGTGTTCTTCGCTCGAGTGCACGCCGCCGTCGGAGAGAAGACCCCAGAGGTGCAGGGCTTTGTTGGTCGAGACGAGCGTCTTGAAGAGGTCAACGAGCGCCGGGATCTTGCCGAGTTCGTTGTTCTTGATCGCGAGATTGATGCGGGTGAGATCCTGATAAACGATGCGGCCCGCGCCGAGGTTCAGGTGGCCGACTTCGCTATTGCCCATCTGACCTTCCGGCAGACCGACGTCGGTGCCGCAGGCGCTGAGGCGGCTCTGGGGATATTTGGCATAAACGGAATCGTGGAAGGGCAGCTTGGCGAGCAGGGGGGCGTTGCCTTCTTTTTGCGCGGCGGCGAGACCGTTGGGGCTGATGCCCCAGCCGTCTCGGATGATCAAAGCGACAGTCTTTTTCATAAATCAAAATCCTTTGGGTAAAAGTGAAGCTGCCAGTGTGCGAGAGAGCGCTGTTTACGTCAAGGGTAGCGTAAGTGGGTACCGCTGAGGCGGTTCACCGAACCGCCATACAGCAAGGCACCTGCATCCGTCATTTCGCCTGATCTGCCGCCGCTAGTTGGTAGCAGTTGGAGCCGGGGTTGTTTCGGAGGTCGATTCCGTAGCGAGTGGCTGCAAAGTATTGGGATTGGCTGGCGTACTCTTTTCATCCAGCAAGCTTTGTTGTTGCTGGTGTAATTCCGCCTGACGTTGCACTTCCCGAGCTTTTTTTTGGGCTCCTTCAATAGCGGGCAAGGCTAAACCAGCCATCAAGGCAATCACGAAGATGGTGGTCAACAGTCCACCGCCACCACTGGTCGAACTACCCATGCTGAAGAAAGCAAATAAGTAAGCCAAGGGATTGCGTCCGGCGCGGGGCATTTGGGTATTGTCGCGAATGGCAACCAGATTGGCCATTCTCTGCGAGAGAGTGGGGTAGCCGGAAATCAATTCATGCCAGGAAATAAAGAAGCCACGATCCTGATGGTATTGTTCCGCGAAACAATCGGGGTTCATGGCGCGAGCGGCCTCTTTTCCTCCGGAGAGTTTCATCATGGCGCGCAAGGCTCCATCGATATTTTCCGTGGCATAGGCACCGTAGCGGTCGCATGAGGCTTCGCAAGCGCGGCTATAGGCATGGCCCACGAGCGGGAGCCACAAGCCGGGACCCAGCAGGATGAGCTTGAGCAAATGGTTGCGGTGGATATGGCCGATCTCATGGCCGAGGATGAATTTGATCTCATCGGAATTGACTCCGTAGGCTTCGACCATGTCCGAATAAAGGACCACGAAATTACGACCCGAATGGCGTGTGGCGAAGGCGTTGAGAGTGCCGCCTGATTGCAGGACGTAGAGTTCGGGTGTGCCGTTACATTGAAGCTTTTTACAGACTTCCTTGAAGACGGCATTCAATTCCGGCAGCTGTCGATCGCTTACCTTAACAGATTCGGATTTGAGGCGGGCAATCAGCAAGCCGTTGGCGAGCCAGATGAGCAGGGCAAAACCGAGACCGAAAAAGATGGGGAAAATGAGGCAGAGCAGCAGCAGCCATATGGCTCCGGCGATGACGGCAATAATCCCCAAGTAGGTTTTTTCCTTGGGTAGCGTGAGGTTGTCCAATGTGAGCCCGGTCGACGACATAACTTATCCTTTTCCCTTTTAAGTTTAATTTCCCGAATGAACCAAGAGCCCGTTATGCCAAGTCCGCCTTGAAGGTCGAGTGAAACTTTGTGCTACGACTAAAAGTTTCCTCTTTGTCACCGGAGTTAGAGTCCCGTCGGGACATCGATGAATTGCCACGGGATCTGGAAGTGATCAGAGAGCTGGCTGGCGAGGGCTTTGACGCCGAAGGTCTCGGTAGCGTAGTGACCACCGTAGAAGACATTGATGCCGAGTTCGCGGGCCTGACCGAAGGAATGATTGGGCCCTTCGCCAGTGATGAAGGTGTCGATGCCTTCCGCTGCCGCCTTGGCGAGATCGCCGCCCGCGCCGCCAGTGACGATGCCGAGTTTGCGGATTTTCTCCGGGCCGTGCGGGAGGATGGTGGGGGCGTGGCCGAGGACTTGGGTGAGCTTGCTGGCGAGGGAGTCGCGGGTGAACTTGGTCTCGTACTTGAAGCCGATGTATTGCTCCTTTTCGAAAAAGAACGGTTTGCCCTTGGAGGGAGTCAGGCCGAGTGCTTTCGAGAGCAGGGCGTTGTTGCCGAGCTTCGGGTGGAGGTCGAGCGGAAGGTGCGCGCCGTAGAGGGCGAGGTTGTGATTCATCGCGAGCCGGAGCTTGCGGTAGTTCGCGCCGGTGACCGGGGTGACGTCGCCCCAGTAGAGACCGTGGTGGACGAGGAGGAGATCGACGCCGCGATTGACGGCCTCCTCGATGACGCCGATATGGGAATCGACCGCCGCGCCGAGGCGGGTGATCTGGCCATCGTTTTCGAGCTGAAGGCCGTTCTTCGCGCCGGACCAGTCTTTGACTTCGGCACAGCGAAGGAGTTTGTCGGTGTAGTGAACGATATCGGAGAGCTTGACGAACATAAGAACCAGCGAATGATACGGTTGTTGGGCGAGTGGCGTCGATCTGTAAAATGGAGGCAAAATGAGCGAACGAGTGATGACTACTTTGGCCTGTGCGGTTTGGGCATTTGCGAGTTTGTGTCTGATCGCGCGGATTTGGGTGCTACATCGCCGCGAACGTTTCGGGAAGAAACTTTTGTGGACGGTGGTTGTTGCGGTCCCCTTTGTTGGGTGGTTTTTTTACGGCGCGTTTTACAAGCCTCTCACTGATAATAGTAACATCTGTGAAGAATCACAATCCATAGAGAACATGGGCGATGACTTGCGATAGTTGTAGTGGAATCAATCCATACGAGGTGATAGTTTTTTATCCATGCAAACGCGCACTCTGGGCTGTTCCGATCTGAAAGTCTCGGTCATTGGTCTTGGCACGATGTCGTGGAAGGATTGCCGGTATGGGGTGACGGTTGCGCCGGATGCGATGCCGGACAGGGCGGGAACGCAGGAGGTGGTTCGCGTCGCGCTGGAGAGCGGGATCAATTTGTTCGACACAGCGGAGGGGTACGGTCGCGGGATGGCGGAGGAGTTGCTCGGCTCGGCGTTGCAGGAATTGAAGGCACGCGACCAGGCGGTGATTGTGACGAAGGTGGGACCGCTTTTCTCCGAGGAACAGATCGATGAGCGGACGTGTAATTTGACGGCGGCGCACATCCGCGTGCGGTGCGAGCAGCAGTTGCGGCGATTGAAGACGGACCGCATTGATTTGTATCTGGCGCATTGGCCGGACCCGCGGACACCCATCGAGGAGACAGCGTCGGTGATGAACGAGTTGAAGCGGGAGGGGAAGATTCGCTGGTTCGGGGTGAGCAATTTTTCGAATGATCTGCTCGGCGCGGCGCTGAAGCATGTACCGGTGGCGGTGAGTCAATTGCCCTACAGCATGATCGACCGCCAGATCGAGGCGGACCGGCGTCCATTCTGCCTCGCGCACAAGGTGGGGATCATGGCTTATTCGCCGTTGGGTAAGGGAATGTTGACGGGCAAATACACGGCGGATCATTTGCCACCAGCGGACGATTACCGGCATCAGCGGCCGCACTTCGCGAAGGAGAATCTCGCGAAGCATCTGGCGCTGGCGCAGCGCATCCGCGAGACGGCGCAAGAGCTGGGGGTGACGCCGACGCAGTTGGTGTTGGCGTGGACGGTGGCGCAGCCGGGTATCACGGTGACGATTCCGGGCGCGCGAACGCTGGAGCAGGTGCGGGATAATGCGGGCGGCGGAAAACTGACGCTGACACCGGAAATCCTGGCGCGTTTCGCCCCAGCGTGACGCTGGACCCAGTAACGCCTCTCCACGAGTGGAATTCGTAGGGCGGATGGCATGTCTTTTTTGTCAGAGTGACTTTGGAACCCGGTCGGTCATCGCCCGAAAAAAAAGAGCGTCGACAATGCGCTACAAGAATCGACCACCTCTGTTGGGTGTCGCGGTCGCTGTAGACCAAATTGCATTTGAAGTTGGGGATTTGAGTTTTCAAGGGGAAAGCTTTCGCGCACTCCATTCCTACTTTTGCAATGAACTCTATCAGGAAATAAGAGGGAGCGTTTGTCTTAGGTGAGCTACGTTGGTTAGGTGTGCGATATTTTTTGCGGCAGGGTGATGCTTTTTCCGGGTTCGCCAAGGCGTCGAAGGTGGGCTTTGACCTGAATTTATCCGCCGCAATCCGCCCGCACTCGCGACTCAGGTGTCGGTAAATTTTTTCCCGATTTTGTCTTGCCCAATGAGCTTTCGGACGGTTGTCTGTCGTGCCCGAAAAGCAGTCGAATTTTCCACTCCTTCCCGTTTCCTCCATGCATCTCAATCCCGCCCAAGCCCGAGTTGTTGCCGCCCGCGAAAAGCGTCTTCTTGTCCTCGCCGGGGCTGGTACGGGAAAGACGGCCACGAGCGTGCACTGGGTGGCTGACCTGATCCGTAACGGCGCGCCCCGCAGTTCGATCCTGATGATTACCTTTACCCGCAAGGCGGCATCGGAAATGGCGCATCGCGTCGAGCGGCTGATCTCGAACGTCCCCAAGCGGGGCAATCACGATACGCTCACCGTGGGCACCTACCATGCCGTCGCGAGTATTCTGCTGCGCCAGTCGGCGGAAGGTTTCGGGTTGCTTAATGGCCGTTTCACCACCATCGACGAATCGGAAGCGCAATCGATCTGGAAATCCGCCTTGAAGCAATGCAGCGTTGATTCCAAGTCGCCGCTCTTTTCCCCCGGTAAGCTGCACTCCAATTACTCCCTCGTTCGCAACACCTGCGCGGATCTCGAAGCGCGGCTGGCCGACACCTTTGGCGGCAACTATATGGACCAGGCCGTGCGCGTGGTCCGCAATTACGAAGAGCTCAAGCGTTCCGCCAACGTGGTTGACTACGACGATCTGCTTGTCCTCTGGGCGCAACGCATGGCGCGCGACCCCGAATACGCCGCCAAGTTGCGCGCTCGTTGGCCTTACGTTCTCGTTGATGAAATGCAGGATAACAACCAGCTTAACCAGCTTATCCTCGATGGACTCAATCCCGAGCATCTCCTCGTTGTGGGGGATGCCAACCAATCGATCTACGGCTTTCGCGGTTCCGATGTGAGCCTCATCGTCGACTTCCCGCGCAAACATCAGGGCGCACAAATCCTGCGCCTTGAGGACAACTACCGCAGCGGCCAGGCCATCCTCGACCTTGCCAATGATATCGTTTCCAAGGAAGAAGCGGCCCTTACCCTGCGCAGTGCCAAAGGCTCCGAAGCCGTGCTCGACTACCGCATGTATCTCACCCCTCAGGATGAAGCCAACGGCCTCGTTGCGTGGGTCAAGGAAGGTGTTCTCGCCGGTCGCAAGCCCAAGGAATATGCCGTGCTGGCCCGGTCCTCGCGCTTCCTCACCATTCTGGAAATTGCGCTGAATTATCATCAGGTGCCGTACAAGAAATACGGCGGGCAGACCCTTGCCGATTCCGCCGAGGTGAAGGATTTCATCAGCTTCCTGCGCGTCGTCCACAATCCGCATGACCGCATTGCCATGCTGCGGGCGCTCACGCAATTCCCCGGCATCGGGGAAGGCACTGCGGCCAAGGCGATCCTGGCGCATCAGAACGGCCTCTTTGATGAAGGCGTCTGGCCCGGCGCCGCTGCCGATCTGCCCGTCTGGCTGCGGGAAATCCGCAAAGCCCCGAATCTCGGTCAAATGGGACTCATGCTGCAGGAACGCATCCGGCCCTTGATCCTCGCCAACTACGCGAAGGAAGCCGAGGAGCGGCTTGGCACGATCAACGCGCTGGTCAACTCGATGGAGAAAATGGATGGTGATCTCGTCACCTTCCTTGACGGTTTCGCCATCGACCGCAAGACCGACGAATTTCATCCCGACAACGCCATCACCGTTTCCACCATCCATTCTGCCAAGGGGCTCGAATGGGACAATGTCTGGCTCATCGGAGCGGGCTCCACGCAGATGCCGCACCCGCGCGCGCAGTTCGAGAAAGATCTCGCGGAAGAACGCCGTCTTCTCTACGTCGCCGTCACGCGCGCTCGCTCGCATCTCGTGATTTCGTTCCCATCGGAAAACGAACGCCGGCAGGGCCAGACCGCCTGCCGCATGCTGCCCAATAATGCGCCATGGCGCTATTGCAAAGCCGAAAGCGGCATCGTCCGTTCCCCGATGATGATGGGTCGACGCTAAAGATCGACTCGGCATTTTCTGCCGATCTAATACTTCTAAGTACTTATTACAACAATTGCTAACGTCAGTTTTACCGTGACTTTAGGTTAAAATCTGCGACACTTTCTCGCAGGTGAATCGACGTCTCCTTTGGCTCATTCTTGCCGTGTCTGCCACCGTTCATGCGGTTGGCTTCCTGCTTCTCCGCTCGGTCCCGATGGGTACGACTGCGGACATTTCTCCGCGCCCCGCTCCTGCGCCATTCCTCTTGAATGCGGAGGGATTCCAAGTCACCACCGTGGTGGCTTCTGCAACTCCCGAGCCCACCCCGGCACCCACTCTTGCGGCACGCGATCAAACGCCCGAATCCCTGCCTGTTCTTGCCACCGTGAACAATAGCGAGTCCTCTCTGAAGGACCGTCTCGCCTCCCTGCATGCCACCACGGCCAAGCCTGCGGCGCCGGTCGACATGGTGGCTGCCCGCCGCACCGTGATTTTTCTTCTCGATAAATCGGGCAGCATGTATGAAGCCGTCGGTGGCGTGCGCCGTGTCGATCTCGCCACGCAGGAGCTGCGCAAGTTGATCGCGCAACTCGATGGCCGCACCAAGTTCAATATCGTGCTCTACGCCGAGAAGGTGGTTTCTTTCCATGATCAGGCCATTCCGGCCACACCGGAATCCAAGCTGATGGCGATGCGCTTCCTGCAATCTGATACCGCCTGCGGTGGCAGCACCGATTTTCCTGCCGGTTATCAAGCTGCCCTCGCGCAGAAAGCCGACACGGTTCTTTTGCTGACCGATGGGGAGTTCAATGCGCAGGATCAACTGCTGCTTTCGCTCGCGCGCAATCTGCGGCAGAAGTACAATTCCCAGTCGCAGCTCAATGCGCTCGGCTTTTTCGTCCGACCCGACACAAACGCCGGCAAGGTGCTCGCGAAGCTCTGCGCCGACAGCCACGGCGAGTTGCAATTCTGGAAGCTCAATAACAACCGCTACGCGGCTCTTTGGTGAAGAGACTTCCGCCCGGCTCGTGTGCGCCTGACTCCAAACTGTAGGGGCTTCACCGAAGCGCCCTACAACACGGAAATATCTACGCCCGACTCTTTACGATTCGTTAAACCCGCGCTTTCTCCGTCTTCGACGCAAAACACAACGCGATTGCCATGGTTGTGATGGCGCCAAAGAACACGCGCCACGGGAACGCGATGGTCGGCATCCAGTCCGGCTTGGCCAGCGTCTGATGCGTCACCGCGAACCAGAGGTCATTCGGCAGGCCGCTGAGCACCGCCACGACGATAAATCCGCCTGCCATCGCGAAGAGATTTCCGGCATCGTTGCCGCGCGTTTTCGTGATCAGGCCCACCAAAAAAATCCCGAGCAGCGAACCGTAGGTGTACCCGAAAATCCCCAGCACAATCGGAATGATGCGCGCGTCCGGATAAATCACTACGGCGCGGGCCGTTAACGCTCCCACCAGCACCAGCAACGCGCTAAAGCCCACCGTGCTCCACCGCACCGCGCGGACATGCGCGCGTTCATCGGCCGCGGTCTTGCCGAAATATGGCATCCACCAATCCTTCACGAACGAGGTGGCCAGCGCATTGAGCGCCGTGCTCAGAGAGCCCATCGCGGTGGAAAGCACGCCCGCGACCATCAGCCCGCGAAAGCCGGGCGGCACCTGATGCACGATCCAGTACGCGAAGATGTTTTTCCCGGGCAGATTCGGATCGGTGTGCGTTTGATAAAAGACGTAGAGCAAAATGCCTACGGTCAGCACCACCAGTACCACCGGGATATCGATCAACCCCGAGCAGATCACGGCCAGTCGGCTGCGGTGATAATCCTTGGCGGTCAACATCCGCTGCACCATGTCTTGATCGGTGCCGTGCGTCGCCATGGTGATAAACGTTGACCCGATCAGCGCGCTCCAGATCGTGTACGGCTCCTCGAGCACATAGCGGACCTGCTTCCAGATCGAGCCTTCCGTCACGCCGAAATTCCAGAAGGCGAGATCGCCCGGCGCTTGCAGATAAGACTGCGCGCCTGACCAGCCGCCGGGAATGCTCGCCAGCAGGGCCCATGCGGCGTAACCGAGCGCACTGAACATGAGGGTGGCCTGAATGAAGTCAGTCCAGACGACCGCCTTGATGCCGCCGATGGCTGTGTAGATGGTTGTTAGCAGCGCCAGCGCCGACAGCACGCCAATATAAATGGCCACCTCCGTCGCGGCATCGGGTTTGATGCCGGTGACGTATTCGATGCCAATGACGACAATGACCCCCGCCACATAGAGCCGCGTTCCGCTCGCCAATACGCGCGTTAGCAGAAAGATCACCGAGGCGGCGTTCTTTGTGGTGTTGCCGAAACGGATGCGCAGGAAGTCGTAGATCGAGACCACGCCGTACTCATAGTACGGTTTGATGAAAATATAGGCCACGATGGCACGCGCCAGCACGGTACCGATGGCGAGTTGCGCGTAGGTGAAATTGCGCTTGCTGAAGCCTTCTTCCGGTCCGCCGAGAAATGTTGCTGCGCTGATTTCCGCCGCGAGGATGGAGGCGGTTACCGCCCACCACGGCATCTCACGACCACCGAGCGAAAAGTCCGCCAGTGTGCCCTGTTTGCGTGGCCATAGGCCGATGGTGAGAATGACCGCAAAATAGCCGCCAATGGCGAGGGCGTCGTAAATCCATCCTGTGGGAAACATCATGGGTGAGGGAGGGGGTTCGGTTGTGGGTTTCGGTGTACGGCAGGTTGACCGTGCACAGTACCCGCGAACGGATCTTTCGACAAGACCTCACACCCCGGCGCTACGCTTGTTGCGGATGCAGGGCCAGGAGGGCGTTTTGTTTGGCCGCTTCCGCTTCGTCGTGACGGCCCGCGTTTTCCAGCAGAGCGCCGAGATTTTGCCATGCATCCACCAGCGCGGCGTCCAGATCGACCGCTTTCCGGTACGCCTCCACTGCGGGTTCCACTTGTCCGAGGGCTTCCCGCACTCGGCCCAGTTGATACCATGCGGAAGGATTTTCCGGTTCCAACTGCACGGCATGCTCCATGGCTACTGCCGCAGGGGCCAGGTTTCTCAGCTCCAATCGAATCACTCCCAGATTAAACCAGGCTGATCCCATGGTGGGTTTGACTTCAACGCAGTGTGCGTAGGCCTTTTCGGCTTCCGCAAAGCGTCCCGCGTGATGTTGCGCCACGCCCTGGGTGAACCATGGTTCCGGCTCGTCCGGTTGCAGTTCCGTGGCGCGGCTTGCCGCCGCCAGCGCTTCTTCGATCCGGTTGGCTTGCAATCCCGCAAGGGCCAGTTCCTGCCAGGCCATCCAGTCGAGGCCGGGTACACCGCCCAGAAACGTGAATTTCTTGCAGGCGATCTCCGCTTCGTCGAATTTTCCGCGGCGCGCGTCGAGGATGGCGAGATAAACAAATGTCGCGGGAAAATCCTGGCGCAAGGCGCATGCTTGTTCGAAGGCCTGCCGCGCTTCGTCTGCTTGCTCCAGTTGGAATAGGATGGTGCCGAGCTTGAACCACGCTTCCGCGTAGTCGGGCTTGATTTCGACTGCCTTGCGGCAGGCGGTCGCGGCTTCGTCGAGCCTTCCCTGGGCGCTGAGCGTGGCTCCGAGATTATCCCAGGCGCGCGCGTAGGTGGCGTCAATGCCGATGGCCGCGCGGAAACACTGCTCGGCGTGATCGAATTGACTATTTTGGAAATACACGGCTCCGAGATTGCAGCGCACCTTGGGGTTTTCCGGCGAAAGGAAGAGCGAGCGCAGGTAACAGCGCAGCGCGCCTTCGACATCGCCCTTTTCCGAATAGGCGACGCCCATGTTGAACCATGACTCCACCGCATTCGGTTCGAGCCGCAACGCCTCGTTGAACGCGGCAATCGCCTTGTCCATTTCCCGTTCCTCAAAATAGCCCAAGCCAATCGTGGCCCATGTGTGCCAAACCAACGGCTGATCCGGGTTCAATTCCAGCGCGCGGCGGCAGAGCGAGGCGGCTTCGTCCAGCCGGCCCTCGTGAACCGCTGCCAGACTGTGCGAGATCAGTTCTGCCGGCGATTGCGTTTCGGGGGCGCGCAGGGGCAGTTCAATCTGCGCCGTCCGTTTCGGTTCCGGCTTCTCCTTGGTCTGAACGGCGGGCGGTTCGATGTGCGTCCGCTTTTCGATCATTTCGATTTTCGACTGCAGCGTGCGCAACTGTTGATGGAGTGAGCCGAGATTGGCTGTTTTGAATCCTGCCTGTTGGCCGCGCGACGCTTGCTTTTCGTTGATGTGATCGAGGTGATGCTTCAGCAGCGTTTGCGAGCGTTCCGCCGGGAGCGGTCCGGAGGCCTTGCGTAAAAGCGTGGGCAGCTTGATGCGCATCGTATCATTGAATGATACCCGCGCATGCTCTGGCGAGGGAGCCGTGGCCGGAGCCGTCTGCATGGCGGGGATCGACCGCGCCAGTGCCTCCACCGCCTTGGCCAGCGAGTCCATGACATGCTGGTCCTCGGGCTCGAAATTCAGTGCGCGTTCGAGATGCTTTTGCGCGCACTCGGGCAGATTCCAGTCTTCCAGATAAAATTGTGCCACCTTGTCGAGCAGAAGGGAGGCATTGGGCGTGCGCGCCAGCTTGATGAACGTCACCCGCTGCACATCGGTCAGGGGAATGGCCGTGATAATCGGATTCGGCAGCCGTCTTTGCCCGGCTTTCAACTTGGATTCGCGGATGGCTTTGACTGCGGCTTCGAATTCCTTTTTGGCTTCCTGCTTCTTTTGATCGAACAGTTTGTCCAATCCGTCGCAAATGATCTGCAACGTTTTGAAGGTCTCGATATCTTTCTGGTCAAAACACAGCAACATCAAGTTGCGCCACCCCCGGACTGAGCTCGTATTGCGCTCGATGTCCGCCAAAATTTCCTGCCCCGCTTGTGTGGAAAGATCCATCCTGCCGTGAGAGGCTACCAGAATGAGCAAAGAGGGAAAGCGTTCTTTAAGATCGCTTTTCTAATTAAGGGTATTAATCTTGATAATACAAGAAGTTGAGGGAATCAATTCTGACTGCGTGTTGTGCTTGGGCAAACCACACCACGACTTGATAGAGGAAAGCGAACGTGCGGGTAGAGCCAGGCGCGCTTACGACTCTGGTGTCAGCGCCACAAAGGTTGTGACCCGGCCCCGGCGCAGGAGCAGCAGGACGCCCTGCTCTTTCTTCAGCTTGCGTGCCAGCGCATAGAAGGTTTTCACGTCCGGCACCGGGGTGCTGACGTATTGCCCTTCGATGCGAAGCTGTTCGATCACATCGCCGGGGTGGACTCCTTCCGCTTCCGCGACGGAGCCTTCTTCCACCGACGTCACCAATACGCCCGACACGGTCGGCTTGAGCTTATGCGTCCGCCGACTGGCGGGGGTGAGATCTTCCACGCGCAACGCGCCGAGGAAATTGTCCAGCGGTTCCATTGCCGGGCCAGAAGGCGGTTCCTCCGCCGGGGCATCCAGCTTGCTCAACACATCGGGAGTCATCTCCGCAACCTTGAAGGTGAACGTCAACGGTTTGCCATCGCGCATGACTCCGATTGGCACTTCCTTGCCCACGGGAGTTTGCGAGACCGCCAGCCGCAGTTCCGCGGGATCGCGCACGGGCGACGCATTGAATGAAACGATCACATCCCCGGCCTGCAAGCCGATCTTGCCCGCGGGCGAAGACGGCTCCACCTCGGTCACAAGCGCGCCGGCTTCGGTCTGGAGTTTGAAGAATTTCAAATCGTTCGGGCTGAGCTCTTGAATCGTCACGCCCAAATAACCACGCGTGACCTTGCCGCTCTTGATCAGCGATTCGAAAGCGAACCGTGCCAGGTTGCTTGGGATGGCAAAACCGATGCCCTGAAATCCGCGCGAGGTGGATTGGATGGCTGTGTTGATGCCGATAAGTTCGCCCTGGATATTCACCAGCGCGCCGCCGGAATTTCCCGGATTGATCGCCGCCGTGGTCTGGATGAAATCTTCGTAACTGTTCGAATTCGCCCCGGTGGTAAACCGGCTCGGATTGCGTCCCTTGGCGCTGACAATGCCGAGGCTGACCGATTCGCTCAAGCCGAACGGATTCCCAATCGCGAAAACCTGTTCGCCGATCTGCACGGTGCTGGAATCCCCCCATACGAGTGGTTGCAAATTCTCCGCTTCAATTTTCAATACCGCCACATCGGCGAGTTCGTCGGAGGCCAGCAACTTCGCTTTGTACCGGCGATTGTCGTGCAGGTAGACGATGATATCATCCGCGTCCTTGATGACGTGGCAATTCGTGATGATGTGTCCTTCCTTGCTGATGATCACGCCGGACCCGACGGATGGCTCTTTTGGCAACGTCGGTGACTTCTTTTTCGTGCCGGGTTTCGCAGGCCGCGACGGCGTCTGCGGCGCACTCGGTGCTTGCGGGAAAGGCAGCATGAATGGCACGCCATCCAGATCGACGGAAGGTTGCGCTGGACGCGAGGCGAGCACATTGACCACACTGGGAATCACCGCCTGCGAAACGCGCACATACTCGCGGTTGACCTGCTGTAGTAGCGGAATATCCTTTGCCAACACGGGAGGCTCGGTCACGGGCGTGTAGGTGCTCGCCGGCTTGAAGGCCATCTTCTCAGCCGTGATCGCCTTCTGGCGATTCGTCACCCACCACACGCCGCTGACAATCAGGATGAGTAACAGAACGATGCGGAAAAAACGCTTCATGTTGGGTGCAGTCACAATGCTGCGGGTCTGCACATCTGGCAAATGATTTTTAGGAACCTGAAAGGCTTTTTATCCTACCCGGATGCGAAAGAGACCTAAACCAAAAAAATGCGCCGTTTGGACGTTGCGACTTGCGCAAGACTCCAACTTCGATACGTTGTAAATCCGTCGGGTGGAGGTGATACCCGAGGAATTGGCGCAGCCCACGATAGAAATAGAACGCATGAACATCGTCTTTATCGGCACTGGAGAAATCGGCATCCCGGCACTTACGGCCTTGGTGAATCACCCGGACCATGATGTGCTCGCTGTCGTCACCCAGCCCGATCGCCCGACTGGCCGCCACCAGAAGCTTACCCCGAGCCCGATCAAGCAGGAAGCGTTCAAGCATCACCTGAAAATCTTTCAGCCGGACAAAATCAAGGCCAAGGCTTCCATCGAGCAGATCAAGTACCTCAAGCCCGACGTCATTGTCGTCGCCGCCTACGGGCAGATTCTCACCAGCGAGATTCTCAACCTGCCGAAATACGGCTGCCTCAACATCCACGCCTCGCTGCTGCCGAAGTATCGCGGCGCTTCTCCCATCCACGCGGCCATTTGTGAGGGTGAAAAAGAAAGCGGCGTCACCATCATGTGGATGGACGAAGGTCTCGATACCGGCGACATCCTTTTGCAGGAGAGCACGCCCATTCGTTCGCACGATACGGCGGAAATCCTTCACGACAAACTTGCCCAACTCGGCGCTACCGGTCTCATCAAGGCCCTGCCGCTGGTCCAGAATGGCACCGCCCCACGCATTCCCCAGGACGAGACCAAGTCCAGCTACGCGAAAAAACTGCGCAAGGAGGATGGTCGCATTAACTGGAATAAATCCAAGCGTGAGATTGACCGTCATATTCGTGGCATGACCCCCTGGCCCGGTGCCTACACCTGGGTGCCCGAAGGCAAGGACCAGCGCATGCTCAAGATTTTTCAAACCATCATCTCCCGCCGGGCCAAGGGCGCTCCGGGTGAGATCGTTCGCGTCGACAAACACGGCATTCTCGTCGCCGCAAAAGAAGGCGGGCTTCTCCTGCGCGAGGTACAGCTCGAAGGGAAAAAGCGCATGTCCGCCGCCGAGTTTGCCAATGGGTTTTCCCTCCCCGTCGGCACAATTCTCGAATAAAAATCCTGACAGGGAAACAGGGAGTTAACCCAAACCATGAACTCTCACAAACACAACGGCGCCGCCCTCTTTCTTGTCTTGGGCGTTCTCTTGCTTCTCCTCGGTTTTGGTTTCCGCCCCCATCTCCTCGCGCTCAGCACATGGCCGCCGTTCCTCGTTCCGGCGCTCTTCTCGCTTGCCTACGGCGGTTATCTGTTCTGGCGTCAAAAACATCCGCTGAGGTAATGATGCGACGTTTCCTATTCTTTCGATCCGCGGCGGCGTTTCTTCTCATGGCATTGGTGAGTCCGGCTCTCCGTGCCGACGATTTTCTTCCCAACGTCGAGCCCGGCAAGATCGTCGTCCGCACCATTCCCGGCTACCCGGCCATCGAAGCCGAGATCGAAGGCTCCGTCGAAAAAGATTGGGAGCGCGGTTTCCGTCAGGGAGCCCGCTACGTCGCCAGCATCGAAAACGAACTTCGCTGGCCCATCGTCGTCACCTATCCCGACTGGCTGAATCAACCGCCGCAGCCCAAGACTCGGATGCTGGTTCATCTTATCCTCAACACGCAAAAGGATTTTGCCTTCCCCAAGGAAAAAGGTCTGGCCATGACCGACCAACCCACTGTCAGCGTTGCCTGCTACTCCCTGCGAGGTGCCTACACCCTCGAGAACTTCAAAAAAGGCTTCACGGAAATCCAGAATTATCTCAAGCAAAACAATCTCACCCAAAACGGGCCGCCTCGCGTTCTCTATTACAGCAATCCTGCCTGGATGCCTCCCTTCTGGCTCCTCCAGGAGGTGCAAGTCCCGATCATCAACAGCTCGACCACTGAGTCATCCAGTTCCGCGCCCGCGGCCAACTGACCATCGTTGTGTGCGGTCGCCTCACGCGGACTTGCCTGTGATCAGGCGCGCCCCGCGTTTATACGCGAAATAAGAATACACCCACTGCACGATCACTGTGAATTTGTTCTTGAACCCGATCAAAAAAATCAGGTGCACAAATAGCCATGATAGCCACGCCATGAAGCCCGAGAACTTCACCGGCCCGATCATCGCCACCGCTGCCGAACGCCCAATCGTCGCCATCGTTCCCTTGTCCCAATACACAAACGGGGACCGAGCGCGAATACCTTCGCCACCGCCGAGTTCATTCTCGATCTCCCTCGCCACATGGCTCGCCATCTGCATCGCGGCTGGTGACACTCCCGGCACCACCCGGCCGTTCGCATCGATAATGGTTGCGACATCGCCCACCGCAAAAACCTCCGCGTGACCCGGCACGCTCAGATCTGGCTGTACTTGAATTCTTCCTGCCCGATCCAACGGCACTCCGAGTTTTGCCGTCAGGGGCGACGCCCCCACGCCAGCCGCCCAAATTTTGTTCGTCGCCGCGATGTATTCCATGCCTAATTGAATCCCTTCCGCGTGAATATCCGTCACCCGCGTCGAAGTCCGCACCTCCACGCCGAGCGCCTCCAGCTGTCGCTGCGCGCTCGCGCTCAAATCCTCCGGCAAATGCCCCAGGATGCGCGGCCCCGCCTCCACCAGCACCACCCGCGCCTTCGATGGATCGATATGCCGAAAATCGCTCCGCAACACATGCCGCGCCAACTCCGCGAACGCTCCCGCCAACTCCACACCGGTCGGGCCACCGCCCACCACCACAATCGTCAGCAACTGCTTCACCCGCTCCGGATCGGTCTCCAGCTCCGCATGCTCGAACGCCAATAAAATCTCGCGACGAATCCGCAAGGCATCATCAATCGATTTCAAGCCCGGCGCGAACTTCTCCCACTCGGGATGACCGAAATAAGACGTCACCCCGCCCAACGCGATCACGAGATAATCGTACCGCATTGTCTTGTGACTCAACGCCACTTCTTTCTTCGCCAGATCAAAGCCCAACACCTCATCCAGCAGAACCGTGACATTCTCCTTGTCCGACAAAATGGACCGCACCGGCTGCGCGATTTCCGCCGGAGACAAACCCGCCGTCGCCACCTGATATAAAAGCGGTTGAAACAAATGATGATTCTGCCGGTCGATCAACGTTACATGCGCCCCCGCATGCTCGAATCTCTGGCAAAACGTCAATCCCCCGAAACCCGCCCCGAGAACCACAATCTCCTTACCAGCGGTCGTATTGGCTTCCATACCATAGACTAGCCAAGGTCGGCGGCATTTCAACTGATCGTCGGAATGAGCGTCGCGTGGCAATGAAAAAGATTTCCAATTTTTGACCGACAAGCTTACTTGTGAATTGATTCCTCGTGGTTCCAGTGCCAGCCTGTGACCTCATTCCACGTTATGAGTACTTCAGCCAAGTCGCGCCTGTTCTCCATTCTTCTCTGGACCTTTATTAGTTTGCTCGGCGCGGGGTGTCTCGCCGTCGTGGCGTTGTCGCGCGGGGAGCCGGTGAATGCGTTGTGGCTGGTGGTGGCGTCGGTTTGTGTCTTTGCGATCAGCTACCGGTTTTACAGCAAATGGCTGGTGACGAAAGTGCTCGTGCTCGACGAGCAACGGGCGACACCCGCCTGTGTGCATGAGGACGGCAAGGATTACGTGAAGACGAATTCGTGGATTGTCTTCGGGCATCACTTCGCGGCGATTGCGGGGCCGGGACCGCTGGTGGGTCCGGTATTGGCGGCGCAGTTTGGTTATCTGCCGGGAGCGCTGTGGATTCTCGTCGGTGCCACGCTGGGCGGGGCGGTGCATGACGCGGTGATTCTTTTCGCCTCGATGCGGCGCAACGGAAAATCGCTCGGCCAGATGATGAAGGAGGAGATCGGACCACTCGCGGGATTTATCACGCTGATCGGCATGGTCTCGATTCTGGTGATTATCATAGCGGTGCTCGGGCTGGTGGTGGTGAAGGCGCTGGCGGAAAGTCCGTGGGGCGTATTCACGATTGCGGCCACGGTGCCGATCGCGATGGTGATGGGTTCGTCGCTGCGATTCGTGTGTCCAAACCGGATCGGTTGGGTGACTTTTTTTGGTGTGATCGCGCTGCTCGTCAGTGTCTGGCTGGGGCAATATCACGCGCGGTTTCCGCTGGCGGATTCGTTGTTGAATCTCAACGGGACGACTCTGGCGTGGGCGATTATCATTTATGGGCTCGCCGCTTCGGTGCTGCCGGTATGGCTGCTGCTGGCCCCGAGGGATTATCTGAGCACCTTTATGAAAATCGGCACGGTGCTGGTGCTGGCGGTGGCCATCGTGGTGATTGCTCCCACGATGCAAATGCCGGCCATTACCAAGTTCATCGACGGCACGGGGCTGGTCGTCGCGGGTCCGGTTTTTCCGTTTTGTTTCATCACGATTGCCTGCGGGGCGATTTCAGGATTTCACAGTCTGATCGCTTCGGGGACGACGCCGAAAATGATCACGAGTGAATCTTGCGTGCGGACGATCGGTTACGGCGCGATGATCGTGGAGATGCTGGTAGCCATGATGGCGCTCATCGCGGCGTGCGGCATGCAACCGGGTGAATATTTCGCGATCAACATGAAGGGCGAGGCGGCGCAAGTGGTGCAAACGGTGACGGCCGCGGGATTCCCGGTGACCGAGCAGCAGATGAAGGATCTCGCGAGTGATCTTGGCGAACATACGATGATCGGCCGCGTGGGTGGTGGGCCGACCTTCGCCGTGGGCATGGCGCAAATGTTCGCGAAGGTGGCTGGCAAGGGGGAGTTCATGGCTCTGTGGTATCACTTTGCCATCATGTTCGAGGCGCTCTTCATTCTGACTACCATTGATGCCGGAACGCGAGTGGGGCGGTTTCTGGTGCAGGATTTATTGGGCCATATCACGCCCAAGCTGGGGCATCATGGGCCTTGGTATTCGAGTTGGGTGTCGAGCGTGCTGTTCGTCGGGGCGTGGGGCTGGTTCCTCTACTTCGGCGTGGTCGACCCGCTGGGGGGGATCAACAGCCTCTGGCCGATCTTTGGCATTGCGAATCAGTTGCTCGCGGTGATTGCCTTTGCCTTCGGTACATCGTTGCTGATCAAGATGGGCAAGGCGCGCTATTTCTGGGTGACGTTTGTGCCGCTCGTCTGGTTGTTTGTTGTCACCATGTCGGCGGGCTACATCAAAATCTTCAGCCCCGAACCACGCCTTGGTTTTCTCGCCGCTGCGCGGGATTATGGGGCCAGGATCGCGGCGGGTGGCACGCCGAAGCAATTGGCTGACTGGGAGCACCTGCAGGTCAATAATTACATCAACACGGCGGTGACGGCGGCTTTTCTCGTGCTGGTGGTGGCCATCGTGGCGATCTGCGCCTATCGTTGGTATCAATGGCTTGTGCAAAAGCATCACATGACCCTGCATGAAGGGCATTACGTGTCGCACTCGGCGGTGGAGCACGATCCGATCGCCGGATCGGGCCTGCACGTGCGGGACATGCCGTTCGATTGACAGTGTCGAAGCCTCTTGCCTATGATCCGCGTGGAGGGAGCTCAAGCTCAACCTGCTTGAGTCGATTCGGATCACTATGACTGAGACCGCGCACAAGACGGTTTACTCGGACGGCCATCCGCTGGACCACGTTCATTATCGTGAGTACAAGATTCTGCTCAAACCGGAGCATTTTACCCGGCCTGAGGGTTTCGAGCATTATTGGAAGGTGATTCATCACATCGGCAAGAAATTCGACGTCGGCGTGGTCACCCACCCGGATGGATTTCATCACAAGATCCGCGAAGTCCTTTTTTACGATACGGAGAACTACGATCTCTACAAGAACGCCTTCATTCTGCGCAAGCGGACGTTTTACAAGGACGGCTGGCCCGAGACGGATCACGAATTGACGGTGAAATTCCGGCACCCCAGCGAAACCATCGCGGCGGAGACGGACATTCATCCGCACCTCGAGGGTGAACACAAGATCAAGTTCAAGGAGGAGTTGCTGCCGGTGAAGACGGAGCTGGGCCAGATGCGCAGCCTGTACTCCCACAATTGCGAACTGATCTCGCCGAATATCGTGCTCGATCAGGGGTTGGAGGATATCACGCGGGTTTTCCCTGTAATGAAGAAAATCGATGTGACTCCGAAAACGAGGATCGAGCTGGTGAATCGCGTGGCGGTCGAGGAAGTGCAGGTGGATGTGGGGGAATTCCATTTCGGTCACGGGTTCGCGGCGAAAGCGACCATTTCCATCTGGCGGAACCGCGCGACGGAGACGTCGCTGGTGGGCGAGTTTGCGTTTCAGGCGAAGTTCCACCGCAAGGAAGAACTGCATCATCACGCCAGAAAGCTTTCCGAAAAGTTTTACTGCGCCGTGCAGGCCGAAGCGCCCGAGTGGGTGCACCTTGGCGCAACCAAGACGGCCATGGTGTACGGTCTCGGCGGCAAGCCTGCGGGTCATCATGAGTGATCTCCCTTCCGGCGAGGCAAACGAAACGGTGACGGCCGTTGCGGCGGCTCCAGTGCGGGTGCCGTTGTGGGAAATCTTCTGGACGTTTCTTGTCATCGGCGGCACCAGCTTCGGTGGCGGCGTGGTCGCCTATTTGCGGAATGGATTGGTCGCGAAAAAAGGCTGGCTGGATGATGAAGGGTTTCTTGCGGCACTGGAAATTTCGCAAGCGTTGCCGGGCCTGAATGCGACAAATATGAGTGTCATTGTGGGCGACCGGTTACGCGGGCCGATTGGGGCGGTGGTGGCGTTTTTGGGAATGACATTGCCCGGCTCCGCACTGGTCATGATTCTCGGTATTGTCTATGCGGAGAATCATCACAACCCTGCGATCATCAGTGTCCTCAAGGGGGTTGGAGCGGCCTCGGTGGGTTTGCTGCTCGCGGTCACGTTACAGATCGGTCACAAGCAGCTCGAGCACGCGCTCGATATTTCCCTCGTGGTACTCACGCTGGTGCTGGTCTCGATCTTTCATGTTTCGCTCGTCTTCGTGTTGCTTACCGTTGGGCCGCTCGCGATTTATTTGTATCGTCCGCATCCGGCGCGCGAATTGAAGCCGGACAAGACGGCCTTCGACAAGAAGGGAGGGGAATAATCATGGTCCTCCTTCAACTCCTCGGCGTCTTCGCGCTGCTGTCTATCCTCGCGGTCGGTGGCGGCACCGCCATCCTGCCCGAAATGAAGGCACTCACGGTCACGCAGTTCGGCTGGATCACGCCGGACCAGTTCCGGGACATTTATAGTTTGGGTCAACTCGCTCCCGGTCCGAACATGCTCATGGTCTCCGTGATCGGTTACCACGTGCACGGGTACGCGGGTGCGCTGCTGGCGTTTGTTGGCTTCTTCCTGCCGTGCAGCCTGAGCAGACTGGCCACGACGCGCATCTGGGATTACTGCAAGGACAGCCCGGGGCGACTGGCGGGGGCGGTCGGCATGGGGCCGGTGG
>JAFIGT010000025.1 GCA_017849585.1 Verrucomicrobium sp. | reverse complement strand
CGGTGCCGTTCCTCCCTGGCGTACGAAGCTTTGTTCTCCGCCCCGCGGCCAGCGGGGGGGGCGGCACTCCACGGGGGGGGCGGGTTTGGGATTTTTCTCGGCTTCGAGCTTGGCTTCCAGTTCGCTCATCTGCTCGGCGAGGCGGCGCTGCTGGTCGGCAAGTTCGCGGCGCCGTTTTTCTACCGGGTCATCGGAATCGCCGCGAAATTTCCAGGGGGCCATGTGGTGAACGTGCCGGGTTGCCGGTGGCTCGGGATGGTTGCCGGAGGGAACCGGGGGATCAGGCGGAGTGCTTGGTGATAAGGATGAAGAGGTAGACGAGTCCGAGGAGAATGACCGGCAGCGAGTAGGCGAAGCCGTCGCGTACCATGTCGCCGAAACTCTTGCGGCTGGGATCGGTTGTCACGACTTCGCCGTCGGCATCGAGCGGTTCTTCGCGCAGGGCGTCGAGTCGGGCGCGGGCTTGACCGTGCACGGCCTGGGCTTGGTCGATGATGGCGAGGGCGCGGGTCAGCTCGGCTTGGAGGGCTCCGGGTTGCCAATCCTGCGGCTTGATCGCTTCGACTTCCTTGAGGTGTTCGCCGAAGGTTTCGCGGACGAGTTGGATCTGCTCGGCCTCGCGCTTGATTTCGAATTCCTGCCGTTCGAGAACGACGAGACCGCGGGTCAGCTTTTCGAGAATCTCGCGGCGGCCGTCTTCGAACTCGCGCTGTTTGCGGCTGAGCTCCTCGAGCTCGCGGCGTTGGCGTTCGATTTCCTCCTGCTGGCGTTTGAGCTCAAGGAGCTGTGTTTGCGCCTGCTGGACTTTCAGGTTGATATCGTCCGCAGTCACACCGCTGGAAACCTGCGGGGACGCCTCGGCGAGGAGATCGTCCGGCTCTTCGTTGGACCAATTGGGAGTGGGCGATTTCATGGAGCGGTCTTTGGCCGGTTTCGACATGGATTCAGTCGGTTGGAAATTTAGGGGATGACGAGGACGGTGCCGAGTTTGAGCGGCTTGGTGAAGTCAACTTGGGAAGCATTCGCGGCTTTGATCTTGTCCATGTTGGCGTTGACGTCGCCCTTGTAATACTTGCGCGCGATCTTCCACAGGGTGTCGCCCTTGGCGATGGTGTGGCTGCGGGCTTCCGTCACTGCGGTGGCGGCTGGAGTCGCCGTGGGTGCGGTGGAGGGGGCGACGGGAACAACGGCGGCCGCGGCCGGAGCCGGTGTCGCGGGATGGGCGACGGGGGCTGCGGGGGTCGCCTTGGGCGCTTCGACCGAGGCCGTGGGTGCCGTGGCAACTGGGGCTGACGGAGCGGGCGTGGTGATGGCGGCGGCGGTGTTCTGTTGTTGCTGGTCGAGGCGGGCCACGCGGGATTGGACTTCTTCGAGTTCGCGTTTCAGGTTGGCATTCTCGCTCTGCAGGCGGGCAAACATCTCCGCGTTGGCTACGGGGGAGTTGGGGAGCTTGGTGGCGAGGGAGAACTTGGCGTTGTCGAGCAAGGCTTGAACGGATTCCCGCTTTTCGGAGGTGGGGCGCAGTTCGAGGAACTTGCTGAAATGGTACATGGAGCTGATTTCGTCGCCGAGCTTTTCGCCATAAATGCGGCCAAGCTCGTAGTGAGCGGTGGCGACATTCGGGTTGGCCTGGAGCGCGGCTTCGTATTCGCGCACGGCTTCCACGTAGTTCTTGGCTTCGGTGTAACTTTCAGCCTTCTTGAAGTGCGGATTGCGCGAATCTTCGGCTTCGAGATTCTTATCGATCGGCTGGCACGCGGCCATCCCCAACACTAACAAGGCACTAACTGTCAAGCGACGGAACATGCGGCACATCCTAACAAGACAATCCCATGTTGCAAGCGCAGCGTGACGCTGCACCCAGTAATGAAGGAAGTCATGCCGGTGGGGGGCGGCAGGAGCGCCGCTGGGATGGCGTGACGCCGCTCCGGAGGGAGCAACGTCACGTTGCGCTTTGCAATCGATTTGTGGGCTGGTTAAGCGGCGCCGCCGAAGGTGACGTAATCGTCGAGGTCGAGGTAATCGAACCAGGTGCGCAGGTCTGTGCGTTTCGGAGCGAGTTTTTCCACGGAGCTGTAGAAGTACTTCACGATTTCCGGATCGCTATCGGGGCCGCGTTGGGATTGATAGTCGGTCCACACTTTGATTTCCCATGGCGTGTGTTTGTTCTTCTGGTGGGTGGTGATCCATTCCAAGATTTCGGTGTCGCCCTTGCCGGTTTTCAATTCGGTGAGGAGAGCGTCTGGGTCGATGCCGAGGAAGTTGATGATGTGTTGATCGAGCGGACAGTTGTAGTGGAATTCTCCGTTCTTGCCCGCGATGGTTGCGCGGGCCTTGTCGAGCATGCGCGGGAGGAGGGCGTAGCCGCCGAGTTGAGTGCGCGCGCTGCGCGGGGGGCGTTGGGTGAGGTCGAGGGATTTGAGGGTGCTCATGGTATGTTGTCCTTTCGGGTGGGTTGGGGAGGCGGGATTATTTGGCGTTGTAGCCGCCGTCGACGAGTAGGTCGTGCCCGGTGATGAAGGAGGCTTCGGCGGAGCTCAGGAAGAGTACCGCGGCGGCCACTTCGTCGGGCTGGCCGTGACGTCCAATCGGATGCATGGCGCCGAGCGCTTTTTTCGATTCCTCGCTGGGAGGACCAAAGGCGCGGGTGACCATGTCGGTCTGGATCACGGCGGGGGAGACGGAGTTGATGCGGATGCCTTGTGCGGCCACTTCCAACGCGGCGGTCTTGGTCAGGCCGATCACGGCGAATTTGCTCGCGTTGTAGATGGCGAAGTTCGGCATCGCGTGCGTGCCGAGCACCGAGGCGGTGTTTACGATGGAGCCGCCGCCGCTTTTGAGCAGGGCGGGAATCTCGTGTTTGAGCGAGAGCAATACGCCTTTCACATTGATGTCGAAGATATGTTGGTACTCTTTGACCGTGACTCCGGTGGTGGGCGTGATGGTGCCTTCCACGCCGGCATTGTTGAAGGCGATGTCGAGGCGGCCGAAGGTGGAGACGGTTTTCTCCACGAGCGTGGCGACCTGCGCTTCGTCGCTCACATCGGCTTGGATGAAGCGGGCTTTGCCGCCTGCGGCGGTGATGAGTTGGACGACTTCCTGACCTTCTTTTTCGCGGCGACCGCTGACGACCACGCTGGCGCCTTCGCGGGCGAAAGCGATGGCGGTGGCGCGGCCGATGCCGGAGGTTCCACCCGTGACGAGGGCGACTTTATTTTCGAATCGTTGGCTCATGATGGTTTACTCCTGGTAGCGGGTGATTTGGGCGAATTCCGGCAGGGTGATCGTCGGAACGACCTTGCCTTTTTCGTTGGTGACAAAAACCGGGAAGGGAATCGACATCAAGGAAAAGACATGCGGATTGATCATGGAGGGACGACGACGGGAGGCGCGGGGGCGGGAGACGTTGGGGAGGTTTGTCTTCATAGGTAGTTGACTGGTCGGTTTAGGTTATGGGTAAAAAATTTTTAGGAGTGTGCAGCAATGGACTGGGCGACATCGATGCCGATCAGGCGGAAGATGCTTTGTTCGGTATGCTTCAGCGCTTCGGGGTCATTATAAATCTTGGTTTGGACGAGTAATCCCATCACCAGTGCGTCAATGGCGCGGGCGGTTTCCGCATGGTTGCCGGGTGGAATCAGACCTTCGCGTTCGGCTTCGTTGAGGGCGGATTCGAAATAGCGGCAGTAACCGGAAAAGATGCTCTGCACCTTTTTGCGGATGTTTTCGTCTTCCGTGCTAAGTTCCAGTCCAACAGAGATATAGGGGCATCCGCAGGCTTTGCCGCAGGTGCCTTTTTTCTCCGTCTGACTCTGATAAAGCGCCTTGGCGAAGCGAGAGAAGCGTTCTAGCGGGGGATGCTGCGGGGAGAAAGCCTGGTCGAGTTTCGCGCAGATTTGCTCCCAATTCTTTTCGAAGGCGGCGACAGTCAGGTCGCTTTTGGAGGGGAAGAAATAGTAGAAGCTCCCTTTGCGGACATCGGCACGGGCGCAGATGTCATCCACGCTGACGGAACCGTAACTGCGTTCCCACATCAGCTCTAACGCCGTCGTTAGGAGCTTGGTCCGGGTTTCGCATTCAGGTTTCATGAGGACTATAGTAGTTGACTAATCGGTCAAGTGCAAGTGGAATTTGGAAAAGGCTGGTCTGTTCGTCTGGATCTACTCTTTCATACCCGGTTGGCCCGCGCTTGTCGAGAAATCGGAAGTGATTGGTAAAACCCGCTTTCTGGTTTCCTGATGGCCGGCTTGTAGTATGCTCCACCATCCCATGTCCGATCTGGCTGCGCTTCACTTGCGGTTGTTTCAATTCCGCTGTCATGAGGAACTCCGTGTGGAGTTGCCGGTGGGGCGTCATTTCTTTTTTGGATCGAACGGGCAGGGAAAGACATCCGTGCTCGAGGCGGTTTATTTCTTGAGCCGCTTGCGCTCGTTTCGCACCGCGCAGACGCGCGAGCTGGTCTGCTGGCAGCGCGATTGCTTTCGTGTGGAGGCGAAACTCGGCGGGACGGCGCTGTCTGCGACATGGAGTGCTACGGGTCGTGAATTGGTGATGGATGGGAAGCCGGTGGCCAGCGCGGTTGATTTTTGGGGACAGTTCGCGACGGTGCTTTTTATTGGCGAGGACCGGGAACTCGTGACCGGCTCGGGAGCGGGCCGTCGCAATTGGGTCGATGGATTGATCGCGCAACGCGAACCGGGTTATCTCGCGACCGCGCAACACTACGCCCGGGCTTTGAAACAGCGCAACGCGTGGTTGCGGCAGGGCGGCGAAGATCGACGCGTTGGCGAATCACTCACGCAATTGGTGACCGAGCACGGTCTTGCCATGACTCGTGCGCGGCAGGCGATCACGGAGCCACTGGCTTGCGCGGTGAGCGAAACGGTGCGTGCGTTGTCCGGCGAACGCGATGCTGTGACGTTGCGCTATCGATCGAGTTTCTCGCTCGAAGCTGCACCCGATTGGGCCAGTGTCGCGGTGGGCGAACAACGGTTTCAAGCGACGCTGCTTGGTCCTCATCGCGACGACTGGATTCTCGAGCGCCACGGGAAGCCGCTTGGCAAGTTTGGTTCGGAAGGTCAACAACGCACCACGGCGCTGGCGCTTCGCTTGGCCGAGGCGCAACTCATTCGTGAACGGCGCGGTCAATGGCCGGTCTTCCTGATGGACGATGTCGCGCCGCAGCTTGACGAAAACCGGCAGGCGGCACTCCGCGCTCTGTTGCCGGCCGAGGCTTTTATTTTGATCACGGCTCCCGAAGATCGTGGCTGGACCATGGCGCAGGATTTCCGTTGGATGGTGTCGCCGTCGGCGTGTCTGCCGCAGTAGGAAAGACGGATGAACGAAGTCAATCCGCCTTAGCGGGAGCGACTGTTGGAAATTATTGTTCGGCGGTGTTGCTGCCGAAGAGGCTGCGGAAGAAATTGGCCACGGCCTTGGGGTCGCTCGTGTTGTCGAGGCGGCGGATTTCCACGCCCTTGGAATTGTAGATCACGAAGCGGACCATCTCGACGCGATCATCCCAGTTGAAGCGGGCGAGGTAGCTGCCACCGTAATCGACGATGGTGGAGAGATTGGAGCGGGGATCGGCCTTGCTGCCATTTTTGACGTAGAAGGGTTTGACGCGGGTGGCTTCGATGTCGAGTTCCTTGCGGATTTGCTTTTCGGCCATGCGGCGGGCGATGCCGGGAATTTCGCCGCGGAGATCGACAATTTGCATGAAGAGGAAATCCTGGGCGCCGCGGTAGGGATCGAGCGTTTTGCTGAGTGTTTTGGACTCGGACTCAAGATCGGCGTTGGTGTACATGACGATGGTGAACCGGCCCTTGGGCGGCAGGGTGCGCCACTGGCCATCCACGTCCTGGGCCTGGATCGGGGCGGTGTCAGCGGCCAATGCGGGGAAAAAACTGGCGGTGACCAAGCAAGCGAGGAGGGAGAGCAGTGTGACTTTCATGATGGGGTTTAAAACTAAGCGCGGTTTTAAAGCGAGCGCAACAGGAATCGGCTCCGGTGCGATGAGGGGATGGCCCTATTTGGTGAGGACCACGCGAAAGCCGGTAAATTTGTCGCGGTAGTTCACGCCGCCGCCGTTGCGGGTGTTTTTATTGGGGAAGGTATCGCGTGAGCTGAGCCAGCCGCCGCCGCGCATGGTGCGGGTGCGGCCCTGGGCGTCGTAATTGTCCTGGCACCATTCCCAGACGTTGCCGAGGACGTCGTAGAGTCCGAACTGATTCGGATCGCCTGTGCCCACATCGGCGGTGGAGGCGGGGGCGATGCTGTTGCCGAGGGCGAGGATGGCGCTGTCGTAGTTGGCATCGCCGACGAAGTTGTTCCACTGCGCTTCCGTCGGCAGGGCGTAGCGATATCCGGCGGGGAGTTTTCCCGCGGCGAGTTCGATCTCGGTCAGGCGGGTGCAGAAATCGGTGGCTTGCTGCCAGGTGACGTTTTCAACAGGCCGGTTGGCGCCGCGGAAGACGCTGGCATTGGCGCCGCGTCCCATGACCTGTTCGTATTGGGCCTGGGTGACTTCGTATTTGCCGACCCAGTAGCCTTCGTTCATCCAGACGAGAGCGAGGTTGGAGCTGTTGGTGAAGTCGCGGGTTTTTTCCAGTGTGAGGGTGATGGGATAAGTTTCGAATTCCTTCAGATCCTTCTCCACGCGAACGGTGCGATACCCTTCCTTTTCGAGGCTGTACTTGTGCGGGCCGGGCCGCAGCTCGCTGAGGGTGAGCGGGGTCTGGCCGATCTCCTGACGACCGCGGCGGACGGAGGCTCCGGGCGGGGTGGTTTGGAGGGTGATGGTGCCGTAGGGGAATTTGACTTCCTGCAGCGTCTCCTTGCCATCGGTGATGGTCAGCGTCTGGGGCGGGAGTTGCCAGCCGTTGTGGGTGGCGGTGAGGGTGTAGGAGCCCTCGGGGAGTTTTTCCAGGGTGGCGGGGAGTGTGCCGCTTTGGCTGAAGGAGTGGGGGCCGGAGAGGGAATAGGTGGCTCCCTTTTGTGGACTGGTGGCCTTGAGAATGCCGGATTTGAGGGAAAGATCGAGAATGCCGAGGTCGTAAGTCTGGCCGCCTTCAAGCACGAGTTCGCGGGTGATGGGGTGGTAGGTGTCGAGGGTGATGACGAGGGTGGCTTTGCCCGAGGACAAGCCTTCGAAAGTGGCGGGCGTCATCTTGGTGATGCCTGCGACGACGACCTGCGCTCCGGGGGGGCGGGTGTCGACTTTGATGATCACCTTGGCTTCGGCTTTCTTTTCGGCTTCCTTCTGGACTTCCTCCTGTTTTTTCTTCAGTTCGGCGACTTCCTTGTCACGTTGGGCGAGTTGCGCGGCCATGGCGGCGGCCTGCATCTTGGCTGGTCGCACGGCGAGGTAATACCAGCCGATGGAGATGAAGAATACGCAAAAGGCGACGCTCATCAGGAGGACGCCGGGTTTGCTCTTGGAGTCGACGGGCTTGGAGAAACGCGATTTGGCGTTGGGGAAGAGTCCCGATTTTTTAGTGGCGGGTGGCTCCGCGCGAATCGGTTCGGGCGCTTTCTCTTCTTGAGCTTTGCCCTTTTTGCTCCCACCCGGAAAGAATTTGCCTGCTCCCATAGTAGATGTGAAATGATTGCAACTTCTGTTCCAAGAATTAACCGCACTCAATAATAATTAGCGAGCTTATAAATGCGGGTGTTGGG
Source organism: Verrucomicrobium sp. (assembly GCA_017849585.1). GTDB lineage: Bacteria > Verrucomicrobiota > Verrucomicrobiia > Methylacidiphilales > UBA1321 > UBA1321. Next base: position 24,484 of record JAFIGT010000025.1, on the reverse strand, counting down.
AGGTAGGTCATTCCATTGTGAAAGCAACCTCTGATTAACCACGCGCCCTGGAAACGGCCCTCTCTTATCGCAACTGGACCGCGCCGGCATCGGGACGGTTGAATCCGTACTTGGTCCAGATCGGGAGCGATTCCGGGGCGGCGAGGGATTGGATGTAGCTGCGCGCGGCGCTGGGGGCTTTGGAATTCTTGGTGGGGGCGGCGATGTAGAAGATGCCGGGGTAGTCGGCGCGGTTGATGGGGTAGGCCACGAAACCATTGATGGCGGTTTTGCCGAGGTCGGTGCTGAGGACGAAAACGGCTTCCACCTCGGCCCGGCGCGCGCAGTCGAGCGCGGCGGCTTCGTTGCCGCAGAGGCGCGTTTCCTTGCTCTTCACGCGGGCTTCGAGATCGTGTTTCTTGAGGGCGGCTTGCGCGGCGCGGCCGCTCGCGGTGCGGGCGGGATCGCCGAGCGCGAGGGTTTCCCATTCGCGGGCGACGAGGTCGAACCATTCGAGTTCCTCGTCGGGCAGGAGCGCCTTGCGACCGTAGACGATGAGGTCGTTGCGGGCGACCTGCTTTTGTTCGCTGGCGAGAATGTAACCGCGCTTGGTGGCTTCCTTCAGGTCATCGGCGTTGGCGAAGATGAGGACGTCGCCGCCTTTGTTGTCGACGATTTGCTTTTGCATCGTCTCGGCGTTGGTGAACTGAAGTTCGACGTTCATGTCGGGCTGTTTGTCCGCCCAAATCTGGGTGAGTTCGGGCAGGGCGGCGCGCAGGGTGTTGTCGGCGACGATGACGAGCGTGGTGTCCGCGCGCAGTGATGTGGCCGCGAGAGCGAGAAACGTCAGCGAGAGAAGAGCAAAAGATTTCATGGCAAAAGGGCTAAGTACCAAAGTACTGACGATACAGAAAAAGGGCGCGGCGACGAGGCCTAAAAGATTTTGTGGTGTTGATGGCGGCAAGCCGCCGGACAGCAAAGCGGAGCAAGCTCCCGCACTCCAAAACGATCACTCCGTTTTAAGTGTCAGTCCCACGGCATTGCCGATGCAGCGGACGGTGCCGGGTTGATCCCAGACGCCGACGGGGCGGTTCACGACGCGGGCGCCGCCGTCTTGTTCGATGATGAGCACGGAGGAACCGCCGCCGTCGAGACTGAGGGCATCGGTTGCGCCGCGTGCCAGCATCCATTCGCCGAGTTCCTGTTCCGTGGCTCCTTCGCTGCGGCCGGGTTGGCGTCCATCGACGACGAGGAAGTAGACCTGTCGGGTGGCATTATTGAAGCCGATGACGCTGCGGGGATGGAGTCGTGTGTTGTCGATGTGGCTGCCGATTTTGCCGTCGTGCAAGACGATGCGGTAGCCGCCGACCGCGCCCCACGTGTTTTTCGGAGGCGCGTCATAGGTGATGCCCATGGTCTTTCGGTCGTTCAGGACGTAGAACGTGCCGTTGTTGGGCGAGCGTTGACCATACCGTTTTCCTTCGAACACGGCATAGCCTTGGAGCGCGAGCAGATCGCCCACGGCGGGGTAACGTTTCTTTTCATCGCCGATCACGTAGAACGCATCGCCATTGAGGAGCACTTTCCAGCCGAGAGTGAGGAGCCGTTCGGTCGGTTTCGCGGCGAGCACTTTCGCGGGGGAGGAGGACGTGGGATCGACGGGGGAAAAGGCGAGGGCGAGACCGGGTGTGTTCAGATCGGCGGTGAGCCAATGCAGACGCATCGGTCGCGGCGCGGTGCGGGTCTCGGTTTCCAGTGTGAGGCCGGGGCCGGGCGATTCCGTCTCGGCGTGAGCGCAGACGAGGCTGAGGAGCAGCACGAGGCCCAGGCGAATCATGACGTGCTGCCGGGTGGGGTGCGGCGTTTTTCCATATGGACGAGAGTCAGGCGGCAACTGATTTCCTCTGCGCGCACGGTGCGATAGCCGAGTTTTTGATAGAGGCGAATATTGCCTTCAGAGCGATGCCCGGTGAAGAGTTCGAAGCGGGTGGCGTGGGGGAATTTTGATTCCACCGCGAGGAGGAGTTGAGCGCCATAGCCACGCCGTTGGTGGGCGGGATCGATGCTGAGTTTTTCGAGGTGGCAGACGCCGTCTTTTTCGAAGGCGCGGATGGAGCCGAGGAGTTGTCCCGTCTCGTCGGTGGCCTTGAGGAAAGTTTTCGTGGCGAGATCGGCGTGCAGATCGTCCACCGTTTGGCGGAGTGGCGGGATGCTGCAGTCGCCGTATTGGTCGGCTTCCGCACGAAACGCAGCGTGCTGGATTTCGAGCAGGGCTGGCAGGTCGGCAGAGGTGGCAGCAGCAATGTTCATGGGCGTGCCATGGATTCTGTCACGTCATCCGCGCGATGCAATCGCGCTCTCCGATTTGCGGCAATCGGTTTAGCCGCCGGTGGGCTGGTAGGTGTTTTCCTGATTGGCGCCGATGGCCATGGAGGAAATCCAGACGGTGAGGCCGTAGGTGGTTTCCACCTTGGCATATTCGCCGCTCATCTGCAGCACGCGGATGCGGGTGCCTTCGTCGAGGCGGCCATCCGGTGGGGTGGGTTGGTCGGGACTGGTTTTGTAGTATTCGGTGCGCTTGGTGACGATGAGCTTGTACTGCTGTACGTCACCATTGGCTTGCATGCCGGCGCAGCCGCCGAGGATGAGGGCGAAGCCGAGGCTCAAAAGCAGGGCGGATTTTTTGACGAAATTAACGGGATGATTCAACCAATTTACGAAAGGCATTTTACTTTTTTCCAGTTCGTTAATTCAGTCTCAAATTCCGTTAATTTCGTCTAACCGCCGTTGCCTTTACGAGAGGTACTCGCGGGGGTCGGTGATGTGGCCGGTCAGGGCCGACGCCGCCACGGTGTACGGGGAGGCGAGGTAAACGCGCGATTCCTTGTGGCCCATGCGGCCGGGGAAGTTGCGGTTCGTGGCCGAGATGCAGGACATCGGCTTGTTCATGCGGCCGAACGTATCGACGGGGCCGCCGAGGCAGGCCGCGCACGAGGCGTTTTCGGTCATCGTGACGCCAGCGCCGACGAGGTGGTCCCAGACGCTCTTGCCGTCCCATTGGGTGTTCTTCAGGTCGAAGACCACTTCCGGGGTGGCGGGAACGCCAAAGGTGTCGATCTTGACGGTGTGGCCTTTGACGATCTGCGCGAAGGCGAGGAAGTCAGAGGTCTTGCCGCCGGTGCAGGAACCGATGTAGGCGCGGTCGAGTTTCACCTTGTCGAGAGTCTTGGCCAGGGCGCGATTGCCCGGATCGGGGTGTTGCGCGACGGTGGGCTCGAGCTTGGAGAGGTCGATGACCTTGTCGTAGATGAATTTCTGGTCCTGATCGAGTTCGACGGGCTGGTAGTCGCTCTTCGTGCCGTTGAGCTTGGTGCGCTCGTTCACGTAGGCGGCGCACTTCTCGTCGTACGGGAAGATGCCGTTCTTGCCGCCCGCTTCGATGGCCATGTTGGTCACCGTCATGCGGTCGTCCATCGGCAGGTTGTAGGCGCCGGGGCCTTCGTACTGCATGGCGCGGTAGGTGGCGCCGTCAAAACCGATCTCGCCGATGATGTGCAGGATGATGTCTTTGCCCATGACGCCCTTGGGGAGCGCGCCTTCGAGGTAGAAGCGCATCGTCTCGGGGACTTTGATGAGCAGCTTGCCGGTGCCCATGATGAAGCCCGCGTCGGTGTTGCCGATGCCGGTGGCGAATTGGTTGAACGCGCCGGCCATGCAGGTGTGGCTGTCGGTGCCGAAGAGGATTTCGCCGGGGCGGGTGTGGCCCTTGGCCGCGATGGCGGTGTGGCAGACGCCCGCGAAGTGCGAGCCGTACTGTTTGGCGAGCTGGCCCTTCGATTTGTCAAAGATCCAGTGACCGTTCGGGTCGTCGATCACGTCGTAGAAATAGGGCAGGCCCTGTTCGCGGACGAAGTCGCGCAGGATGTCGACATTGCGGTTGGAAAGGGAGTCGGCGGTGAAGATGTAATGGTCGGGAATAATGACGATCTTGTTCTTGTCCCAAACCTTGGCCGTCTTACCGAATTCACGTTTGAAAACGCCAATCGTCCCCGGTCCACAGACGTCGTGGGTGAGGAGTACGTCGGCATTGACCCAGATGTTGTCGCCGGGCTGGACATATTTCTTGCCAGCGGCGCGGGCCAGAACTTTTTCCGTCAGTGTCATAGAGCGTCTACACTAGAGCGGAAAGGAGGCTTTGTAAAGGGCGAGCAATACCCCGCAACCTGCTGGACGTTGAGGGGGCGCTCGTGGTTAAGTGCGGGAGATGAAAATGCGGATGGCGCTCTTTTTCGGTCTGTTGCTGGCGTCGTGGCTGGCGATGGTGTGGGGGTACCGCCACCATCACGTGCTGATTGACGAGCGGTGGCATGCGCCTCAGGTGCAGCGGTTTTCGCATGGGGATTTCTCGTTGGACCCGGAATTGGCGATGACGCCGGGTTATCACGCGTTGGCGGGGGCGGTGATTTATCTGGTGGGGGATGATTCGCTGGCGATGATCCGGTTGGTGACGCTGTTGGGGAGTTTCGCCGGGGTGGTGTTTTTTTACCGGATTGTGGGTCAACTCTGGCCGCAGGAGCGGTGGGTGCGGACGGCGCAGTATGCGTTTTTCCCGCTGTTCTTTCCGTTTCTTTTTCTCGCCTATAGCGATGTCTGGGGCGTGGTGTTTCTGCTGGGGGCGGTGGATGCCGCGTTGCGCAAAAAGGCGGGGTGGTGTGCGCTGGCTTTGGCGGTGGCGGTGGTTATCCGGCCTCCGGCGATTCTGTGGGGCTGGCTATTATGGGTGATGGTGGCGGGTGATCTGCGCGAGGCGAAGCGGGGGTGGCCGTGGCTGCAACAGGTGCTGCGCCAGACGTGGCCCTTGCTGTTGGTGGCGGCGGGATTTTTGGCGTTCGTGGTGTGGAACGGTGGCGTGGCGATTGGTCCGCGCGAAAAAGTGCCGGTGTCGTGCTACCCCACGAATGTGTGGTTCTTTTTGGGGCTCGTGGTGATTTTCTTTCCAATCCAGTGCGGTCGCGCTGTGGGCGTCATCTGGGCGCGGGGCCGTCGCACGGTGTGGCGGGGCTTGGGAATCGTAGTGGTGCTGTGGCTGATCTTTGGTGCGACTTTCCACCTCGCGCACATTTTCAACCGCATCAACATGGATTACATGATCCACAATATCGTGCTGTATCAGGTGGCCACGCAGCCGTGGGCGCGGCTTGTGGCGCTGGCGATTCTGCCGCTGGGTTTGGCGGGATGGTTCTTCACGCCGTTGGCGCAGGAACGCCTGCGCTGGATGGGATTATTGGCGGTGGTGTCGGTGTTGGTGATTCCCCACATCGATCCGCGCTATTATCTGCCGGCATGCGCGTTGTTCCTCGCGTTTCGCGAACCGCTCTCGCGCCGGGTGGAGTGGACCATGACGGTGCTGTATGCGATCGGCGCGGCGGTGCTGACGTCGACATCCTTCCGGCTGCTGTATTTCCCGTGAGACCATGAAACGTCCCCTTCTTTTCTTTGGCCTGTTGCTCGCGTCCTTGCTGATGCTGTTCTGGATCTTTCGGACGGGGCCGCGATTCGTGGACGAGTGGGGTCATGGCGAACAGATCCTGCGGCTTGCGCACGGGGATTTCACGCGGGTGTCGTATCTCACCACTTTTCCCGGTTATCACGCGCTCATGGCGGTGCCGGTGACGCTTACGGGCGCGGAATCGCTCGTGGCACTGCGGTTCTTTTCCTTCTTGGGCGGTGCGGTGGCGCTCTTCTTCTTTTTCCAAATCATGACGGTGTTGCGGGCCCGGGAACGGTATTGGCGCACGGTGCAATTGGCATGGTTCCCGTTGCTGTTCCCATACTGGTTTTTGGTTTACACCGATCTCTGGGGGCTGGCGGCGGTGCTGCTGGCGGTGTGGCTCGCGCTGCGGAAGAAAACGGGAACCTGCGCGCTGGCGGCGGCGCTGGCGGTGTTGATCCGGCAGCCGAATATTTTCTGGGCGGGATTGATCTGGCTGGCGTTGATGAAACCGTACTGTGATTTCGCAGCCAAGGAGCGCGGTCGCCTGTTCTACCGCGGTCTGGGTCGGACCTGGCCATTTCTCGTGTTGTTCGCGGCGTTCCTGATCTTCATGGCGTGGAACGGCGGCGTGGCGCTGGGGGATCGGTCGGTGCAGCAGGTGACGTTGAATCTGACGAATGTCTGGTTCTTCCTGTTCACGGTTTGTTTGCTGTTTCTGCCGGACTGTGTGCGCGGCCTGCGTCTCGCGGGGCAACGGTGGCGGTCGGATCGCGGCTTTCGTTTGCGGACGGTGCTGGTGCTGGCGGTGTCGTGGGCGTTATTCGGGCTGACGTACGAGCTGTCGAGTCTCTACAACAAGATCAATCTGGATTACGTGCTCCACAATATCGTGCTCTACGCGGTGGCGACGCAGCCGTGGGCGCGGGTGGTGGCGTTGGCGGTGATTCCGCTCGGCCTGGCGGGCTGGTTCTTGACGCCGTTTTTGCAGGAGCGGTGGCGGTGGTTGCTGCCAATCGCATTGCTGTCGGTGGCGGTTCTGCCGTACGTGGAGCCACGCTATTATATCGTACCGTTCGCGCTGTTTCTGGCGTTCCGTCACCCGTTGCCGCGGCGAGTGGAAATCGGTCTGGCGCTCTTCTACGTCGCGCTTTCGCTCTGGATCGATATTGCTGCCTTCCGGATGTGGTTTTTTCCGTAGGCAAGCTCTTCAGCGGGGGGTGGGAGGGGAAAGTCCCCTACTGCTTGCACGGTGAGGGGGATTCGTATAGGCTGTTGTGCTTTCCATGCTCGACATCAAGATTATACGCGAAAAGCCGGAGGAAATCCGCGCCCGGCTCGCCACCCGCAACCGGGGCGATGAAGTTCATATTGATACCCTTTTGGCCCAGGACAAGAAGCGCCGCGAGTTACTCACGCTCAACGAGACCCGCAAAAGCGAGCGCAACGCCGCCAGCAAGCAGATCGGCGGCATGATGGCCAAGGGTGAGAAAGCCGCCGCCGAAGAATTGAAGGCCAAGATGAAGGGGCTTTCCGATCTTATTGCCGAGGCCGACAAGGAAATTGCCGACGTCGAAGCGAAACAGGAAGCTCTCCTGCTCCAGATTTACAACGTTCCCCACAGCAGCGTGCCCGTCGGGGTCGATGCGAACGATAATCCCGTTGTGCGCCAGGTTGGCGAAAAGGTGGTGCTCCCCTTCAAGGCGCTCACCCATTGGGAAATCGGCGAGAAAAAAGGGATGCTCAATTTCCCGCAGGCGACGAAAATTTCCGGCAGCGGTTTCATCGTCTATCGCGGTGCGGGCGCCCGGCTCGAGCGTGCGTTGCTGAACTACCTGCTCGACCTCCATACCCGCGAACACGGTTACACCGAAGTGGCCACGCCCTTCATGGTGCGCCGCGAGTGCATGGTGGGAACGGGTCAGTTGCCGAAATTCGAAGAGGACATGTACGGCTTGCAGGGTGAGGACTTGTTCCTCGTCCCCACGGCGGAAGTGCCCGTGACGAATCTGCATCGCGAGGAGATTCTTACCGAGGAGCAACTCCCCATCCATTACGCGGCCTACACCCCGTGTTTCCGTCGCGAAGCCGGCAGCGCGGGCAAGGATACGCGCGGCATGATCCGCGTGCACCAGTTTGACAAGGTCGAGCTCGTCCACATTGTCAAACCCGAGGATTCCTACGCGCAGCTCGAAACGCTAGTCGGCCACGCCGAGCGCGTGCTCACCGACTTGGAATTGAACTATCGCGTGATCACCCTGTGCACGGGCGATCTCGGTTTCGGCGCGGCGAAATGCTACGACATCGAAGTGTGGGCGCCCGGCCTGCAGAATTGGCTCGAGGTTTCCTCGTGCAGCAATTTCGAAGATTTTCAAGCGCGCCGCATGAACCTGCGCTATAAAGATAAGAGCGGGAAGAACACTTTCTGTCACACGTTAAACGGCTCTGGCACGGCGCTGGCTCGGTTGTATATTGCTTTGCTGGAGACCCATCAACAAGCGGACGGAAGCGTCAAGATCCCGAAAAAATTGCAGCCTTACTTTGGAAGTGACTCGATATGAATAAACTGCGGCGTTCCGCCCTCGGTCTCTTGACCTTGTCCTTCTTTGCTTTGGGTGCTTGTGGCGTCGGCCTTCTAGCCACGGCCATCGCCCAGACGGATGCCAAGGCCCAGGCGACGCCCAAACCGGCGCAGCTTCTGGCAGAACCCGCCAAGGCAGCTGTCGCAACAACGCCATCTGCGGCGGCGACGGCCAGTTCCATTGAGAAAAAACCTGCCCGTAATGGCAAGATTGCCCAGCTCGTGGGTCGTATTTTGGAGCAGTATCACTACAACCAGCAGCCGTTCGACAACCAGATGTCGCAAAAGATGGTGAAGGGCTACATGGATGCGCTCGATTACTCGCACCTGATTTTCCTCCAGAGCGACCTTGATGAGTTCCTCGCCCGCTACGGCAACGAACTCGATAAGTTTACTGTCCGCGGTGACGCCTCTCCGGCTTTCGTGATCTTCCAACGCTTTTGCGAGCGACTCGACCAGCGCCTCAAGCTTGTCGAAAAACTCCTCAAGGAACCGTACAATTTCTCCGGGACGGATCGGTTTACTCCCGACCGCGCCAAGGTGCCCTTCCCCAAGGACGAAGCCGAGGCCGAGCAGCTCTGGCGCAGCCGCATTAAATTTGAAATTCTCCAGGGTAAATTGACCAAGGAAAAACCGGAGGATGTGCTCAAGAAGATCACCCGCCGTTACAACAACCTGCGCAAATACACGTTGGAGATGGACGAAAACGAAGTACTTCAGACCTACCTCAACGGTCTCGCTCACGCGTATGATCCGCACTCGGACTACATGACTCCCGACGACGCGGAGAATTTCAACATCAACGCGATCAAGCTCAAGCTCTCCGGCATCGGAGCCGTGCTGCGTTCCGATGATGGCTACGCCAAGATCGAACGCCTCGTCCCCGGCGGTCCCGCCGAATCGAGCAAGAAGTTGAAGGCGGGCGACCGCATCATCGGTGTCGCGCAGGGCGACGGCGAATTCGTCGATACGATCGACATGAAACTCAACAAGGTCGTCGATCTCATCCGCGGCAAGCGTGGCACGAAGGTCCGCCTTTCCGTCATTCCCGCTGGGCAGACCGATGCCTCCATGCGTAAGGAAGTGGTCCTGACCCGCGACGAAATCAAGCTCTCCGAGCAATTCGCCAAGGCGCAGATCTTCGAGCATCCCGGCCCCAATGGCACTGTCATCCGCGTGGGTGTGATCAATCTGCCGCAGTTCTATGACAATACCGTGCGCGACGTGGCGAAGCTCATTGAGCGTCTCAAGCGCGAGCAGGTGGCCGGTATCATTCTCGACCTGCGCCGCAACGGCGGTGGGCTCCTCGACCAAGCCATCGATCTCACCGGGCTTTTCATTCGGCAGGGACCGGTTGTTCAGGTGCGCAACGGCAACGGCCAGATCACGACCCTGCGCGATGATGACAGCGCCCAGCTTTACTCCGGTCCGCTCGTCGTGCTGGTGGGGCATCTCAGCGCCTCGGCTTCGGAAATCGTCGCGGGTGCCTTGCAGGATTACAACCGCGCCGTGATCATTGGCGATTCCAGCACGCACGGCAAAGGCACCGTCCAGACCCTGCTGCCGCTCGACCGCTGGGTTGGCTTCGGATTCGATGGCGATCCCGGCAACCTCAAGCTCACCGTGCAGAAGTTCTACCGCATTGCCGGCGGTTCCACGCAGAAAAAAGGTGTTGTTCCGGATCTCACCCTGCCGTCGCTGCTGGATTACATGGAGCTCGGCGAACGCACCCTCACGAGCTGCCTGCCGTATGACGAGGTCAACCGGGTTGACTACGACAATTACAATCTCGCCGCCCCCTATGTGGCGGAACTCGCCCGCCGCTCCGGCCAGCGCGTGGCCTTGTCGAAGGATTTCTCCTACGTCCGTGACGACATCGAGGTGCTGAAGAAACGTCTCGCCGACAAGAGCATTTCGCTCAACGAAGAAGCCCGTAAAAAGGAAAAGGCGGATCTTCTCGCCCAAGCGGCCACCCGCAAGCAGGAGCGCAGTCACCGCGGCGTGCCACGCGACAAGATTTATGAGCTGACCCTTGCGGATGTCGACAAGAACACCCCGCTGGAGAAGATCCAGACCGTCAAGACAGCGGCCGCCCCGGTGGATGATGACAAGGACAAGGAAGGCGAATTGCTGGAAGACGATCCCACCGTGGACCCCCAACTGGATGAGGCCGTAAACATCCTCGTTGACTACGCGGCACTCCTCAATGAAAAGAATGCTCTGGTCAACAAGACACCGTAGGGCTACACTTCGCGTCCTACAAAAGGTCTAAATTTATGGGTTCCGATGATACGATTGAGCTAGAGGGTAAGATAGTCACCATTTTGCCCGGCACCATGTTCCGCGTGGAGCTCGACAACAAGCATCAGGTCCTCGCACACATCTCTGGCAAGATGCGCAAGCGTTTCATCCGCCTGACCCCCGGCGATCGCGTGAAGCTGGAAATGTCTCCCCACGATCTGACCAAGGCGCGCATCGTTTACCGGCTCGACAAGAACCGGATGCCCCCGCCGACGCAATATCGCCGCTGATCGGTCCGTTTTTTTACTCTACCGGAGTTTTTCCCATGCCCTCTTTTGATGTTGTTTCCGAAGTGGATCACGGCGAAATCGATAACGCCCTGACCCAGGCCCGCAAGGAAATCGCCACGCGCTTTGACTTCCGCGACGCCAAGGCAGAGATTGTCCTCGAGAAGGAAACGATCACGCTCACCGCCATCGACGCTTACAAGCTCGAAGCGCTGCGCGATGTCGTCCTCGGCAAGTTCGCCCGCCGCAACATCAGCTTGAAGAATATTGAGCGCAAAGAACCGGAAGTCTCCTCCATCGGCCACGCCCGCCAGATCATCAACATCAAGCAGGGCCTCGACCACGAAGTCGCCAAGAAAGTATCTGCCGCGATCAAGGAGACCAAGCTCAAGGTCACCGGCGCGATTCAGGACAAGCAAGTCCGCGTCACCGGCAAGAACCGCGACGATCTTCAAGCCGTCATCGCCGCCCTCAAGGCGAAGGAATTCGACGTCGCCATCGACTTCACCAACTTCCGCGCCTAGCAGCGTGACGCTGCACCCAACGGGGCGGCAACTCAATATCTTTGCGTTGTAGGGTGGTTCGGTGAACCGCCGCGACGGTACGCAGTACCGTCCTACAAGTAATCCACCACTCACATGGCGCCAATTGACACCTCTTTTTGTGCGCACTTCCTGATTTCCATCTGCCCCATTCTGCGTAATCTGCGGACATTCCTATGAAAACCTCGTGCGCTGCCGTCCGCTGCTGGCTCGTGAAACAAGAACCCGCCGCCTACTCCTTTGCCCAGTTCCAAAAGGACAAAAAAACGGCGTGGACCGGCGTCCGCAATTTTCAAGCACGCAATAATCTGCGCGCCATGCAAAAGGGCGATCCGGTGCTCTACTACCACAGCAACGACGACCGCGCCATTGTCGGTCTCGCCGAGGTCGCGAAGACTGCTTACCCCGATCCCACCGCCACTGAGGGTGATTGGTCCTGCGTCGACCTGAAAGCTGTCCGCCCGTTCGCAAAATCGCTCGCCTTGCCGGAAATCAAAGCCGATGCGAAGCTCAAGGACATCGCGCTCATTCGCCAGTCGCGCCTCTCCGTCATGCTCATCACGCCGGATGAGTTCGCGCATATCCTCAAGCGAACGGCGTAAGCTTGAGGTTAGAAGCTTACCGTAAGGGAGTGGCGTAAATCCCTACTTATCATACGCCTCAATCCATGCCTTGGGGTCATCACCCAAATCTTTTTGGGTCAACTTGCGAAGGTGCTCAATGCAGAGGCGCGCATATGCCTCGCGAGCTATTTCCACCATTTTATCGAGACAATTACCCGTTTTCTGTTTAGTCCCTGAAGGATAATCACGAGCAATAGACCGTAGGCATTGGGCTATTTCCTTGGGATCATTACTAACTCTCTCGATCCGGCTGTACTCCCTGAAAACGTACATTTGGTCCCACGCCACGAAAGTTTGTATGGTGGAAAATAAATAGCCGCAGCACACGGCCACAAACATCAACCCAAACAAAATCAATCCCGACCACTTCCAAAGTCGTTTGCTCCCCATGACTTTATTGTGATCCAGCTGCATATCCCAGTCAAACTTACGTAGATTCCACGAATCCTCTCTGTAAACCAACTCCCTCATAAGGTTGACGTTTGCCTTTCCCTTCGCCTATAATGACAACTTATGGCCGCCCACTCTCTCGAACAGCTCGAAGCGATTTACAATCAACCCTTTTTCAAACTCATTGATCAGGCCCGTGCCACCCTTCTCGAACATTGGCCCGCGGATCAGGTCCAGCTTTGCACGCTGTTGAGCATCAAGACCGGCGGTTGCAGCGAAGATTGCGGCTATTGCTCCCAGAGCGCGCGCGCCAAGGCAGGCGTGAAAGCGGAATCGTTGATGGAGACCGAGGACATCCTCAAGGTGGCCCGCCTCGCCAAGACGAATGGCGCAACCCGTTTCTGTATGGGTGCGGCGTGGAAAGGCATTCGCGAGACGGATGCGAAATTTCAGTCCGTGCTCGAGACGGTGCGCGCGGTCAATGATCTCGGCCTCGAAGTGTGCGTCACGCTCGGCCAGCTCAGTGAGGAAGCCGCCCGTCAGCTCAAGGACGCGGGCGTGAGCGCGTACAATCACAATATCGACACCAGCCCCGAGTATTACTCGGAGATCGTCACGACGCATAGTTTCAAGGATCGTCTCGACACGATCAAGCACGTGCAGAACGTCGGCATGTCGGTTTGTTGCGGTGGCATCATCGGCATGGGCGAGACGGTGACGGATCGCTTGAAGATGCTGGAAGTGTTGACCAAGTTTTCTCCCGAGCCGGAGAGCGTGCCGATCAATTGTCTCGTGCCGATCGATGGCACCAAGATCGCGGCGAAACTGCCGGATCACAAGATGGTCGATATTTTTGAACTGGTTCGGTTGATTGCGACGACGCGCATTGCGCTGCCACGGACGAAGGTTCGCCTCTCCGCCGGTCGTCGTTCACTCTCGAAGGAAGGCCAGGCGCTGTGCTTCCTCGCGGGCGCGAACTCCATTTTCTACGGCGACAAATTGCTGACGACGCCGAACCCGGACGAAAACGACGACGATCAACTCCTCGCCTCTCTCGGCTTGGAGAAAATGGCCCCTGTCACCGCGGTTTGATTGCGTGGGGCTCCGTCCCAATCCTCGTCAAAGGGGCAACGTGACGTTGCATCCAAAAATGATGAAATAAGTGGGTCCAGCGTCACGCTGGACCCATTACAACTGCGACAGGGCGGTTTTCACGGCTTCGAGATCGACGTGGATATCGCTGCCGTAGAGATCGGCGGGATTTTGCAGAGAACAACGGATTTGCTGATAGCGCAGGTTGCGCGACTTCGCGATCCGCTCGTAGAACGGCCCTTCCAGCCCTTGCGCAATCAGCTCCAGCGCGAAGGTGCCGCTCTCGCTGAACGTCAGATTCGTCAGGCCCGCTCCGTGCGGAGCCACGATCGCCTGGGCGGCATGGAAGAGGGCGATCTGGCCGCTCAGCGCGTAGTCCTCGAGGCAGATTTCCGTGAAATCGTATTTCTTTAACAGCTCCACCAGCGCCGGTTCATTGGCAATCTTGCGGCTGTTCGCCTGTTTGCGGGAAATGTAAAGGCGTTTGCGAGTGTGGAGCGAGCTGTGCTTCAGCGCCGGGGCCAGCAGCGAGTCGCGCAGCCACTGGCAGATCCACGGTTCATCACTGCGCACGAAGGACGGCACCTGCAGCACATCCGCCCGCAGGAATGGCAGCGAGGCGGAGTCCACGATACGCGCGGGAACCAGGCCGAGCAGGGCGAGACTTTCGCGATGGAAACGGTGTTGCAGGAAAGCGTAGACGCCGCCGTTGTGGGTGAGACCGGACGCCTTGATGATATGCCAGCGGGGCAATACCTCGTACATCCAGTGGTAAAAATTTTTGTGACCGTCCAGCGCGAGGCTGATGACCGAGCCTGCGCGATGGGTCACTTCTGGCAGCATCCGTTGGTGGATGAGGAAGCGTTCCATGATCGGGCCGTTCGCGCCGGGGGAAAGCTCGGGAATGATCAGGCCATCGGCGGTGAGATGCGCGCCGAAGTCGCACGCGATACCGTTTTCAATCGAGGCGAGAAATGCCGTGCCGCCGCCCGCTTCCTTGGGCAGGGCCACTTCCTGCTTCTTCCACGTGCCCGCTGCGGCCAATCCGCCGGGCAGACCACAGACTTTGAATCGCATCGAAGCAGGAAGATAGGTGGCGAGTTTCGCCGCCAGCACGCGACGGGGATGAAGCCGGCGATGGTTCTGCGCGCGCGCCTCGGTGATTAGCTGTTGAAAGTCGGAACTCATCGCCACTGCCCGCAGCATGGCAAAGCCCACGCATTAGGGCAACTCCGCATTCTTTGGGGCTCCGCCCCACACCCCGCTCAAGGGGCTGAGCCCCTTGAGAATCCTCTGCTTTCGGCAGCTGGCTTTTTTGCGCTGACGCAAAAGATGTCAGCTGCCTAAAGGGAGTTTTCTCAAAGAGTTCATACCTTATACGAGGATGGAAACCCGCGTTCTCATGCTCCCTTCAAATGGTAAAGATTTGCGTTTGAAATTCACTTGGGCCGGATTCGATCTTTTACGTCTGCGTAAAAGGCGAATTCGGCCCAATGTGGGGTTTCCAAAGGGAATCACTCCCTTTGGCGGGGTGTGGGGCGGAGCCCCACTATCCTCGAGCGGCGGTGTCGAGGAGCCAGAGTTTTTCGCCATCGACGGGCTGGACGAATTGCACCGGGTAGCGCGGCGTATCTTTGTACTCCACGAGGACTTCGTGAATCATAGCGGCTTTGTCCGCGCCCGCGACGAACAGCGAGATCCTGGCCGCGTGATTGATCGCCGGGTAGGTGAGCGTGATGCGATCCGTTTTGAATTTCTCCACCCACGTCGACACTACCCAACGCTGCTTTTCCTCCAGAGCGGTAGAGCCCGGAAAGAGCGAGGCGGTGTGACCGTCCGGTCCCATGCCGAGCAGGATGAGATCGAAGCGCGGAAAACCATCGCGGACCAACCCACGCGGCTCGAAGAAAGCGCGCAACTCGGTTTCGTACTGCGCGGCGGCTTGCGCGGCATCGGGATTTTCCGCGCGGATGCGGTGGATGTTTTCGGCCGGAATCGCGATGCGCGAGAGGAGCGCTTCGTTTGCCATGCGGAAATTGCTGTCCGCATGCTCGGGACCGACGTGACGTTCATCGCCGAAGAAACAGTGGATGTGTTCCCACGGCGCGGCGAGGGCGCCATGAGCTTCGTCCGCGAGCATGGTGAAGAGTCGCTTCGGCGTGGAACCGCCCGACAGCGCGACCGTGAACACCCCGCGTTCCGCCACAGCGGCCTGTGCCAATAAAACAAAGTCGAGGGCGGCGGCCAGGGTCAGGGCATCGGCATCGGGATAGACTTGAACGGTCTCGCGGGAGGTCGGGCTCATGCCCTCAGCGTAATGAATGGAACTCAATACGACAAGGGTGAACAGAACAGGAGACTCATAAGCACCTGATTGTAGGTTCGAGTCCTACACGATTCTGAACGCGATTGTCTGCTACGCGGCGCGACGTCTGGGGGCCACATCACGCTGCTCGCTGGGGCGAGAGTTCAGCCACTTCAGGAACGCGCGATTGGTGAAGCGCAGGGTTGCGTGGCGTTTGCCGACGAGGTTGAGGTCTTTGCACTCGTACTCGCGGCCGAGCATCTGGTTGAGCAGTTCGCGCACGGTGCCGCCGTGGTATTCGACGTAGAGGAAGAGCACGCTCAGGTTGGGCACGTTCTCGAAGAGATCGGTCAGGATGTTGAGCTCGCATGCTTCGGCGGAGACTTTCAGGATGGCGATTTGCGAGATCTTGCGGGCGATGAATTCCTCCGACGCGCGGCGTACCTCGACCATTTCGCGACCCCGGTTCTCTGCGAATTCGAGCAGCGAGAAGGTGCGGGATTGGAATCCGGTGCCATAGAAGAGCGGGCGCAGGCCGCTTTCGTTGGAGAGCGCGCAGTTCACCGTGGTGACATTGCGCAGTCCGGCGGTATTGGTTTCGAGGAAGGGGAAGTTGTAGACCGACGGTTCGTAGCTGATGATCTTGGCGTCGGGGAAATGACTGTGAAAGTAGAGGGTGGAGGCCCCGGCATTCGAGCCGATGTCGACGATCAGGCGCGGGTTGAACTCCTCGGGCAGGTCATCGAGGGGGAAGTCCTTGCCCGAAAGAACGCGGCGGACCGATTCCTCGCGATCATCCGGATATTCCATCTCGAAGGTGCGGGCAAAAGTGCCGAGGGCGTGCTGCCCGGATTGAGCTTTGAGGAGGTCGATGGCCATGATGGTTTCTTTCGTTCAGTTACCGGTTCGCGGGGGCGACACGGTCTTAAGGGAAGTGATCGACCTGCGGCAAAAAATTCTTTACCGGAATGTATCATCGAACGGCTTCGCGGAATGGAAGCGCTTGATTGGCAGCCAGATTGGGCGAAAAGGGATGTTGCGGTTGATTTTTGTAGTTTTTCTTATGTTTTGCCCGATGGACGGGCAGTAGAAGCCGCGCTTCTGTTTTCCGCGTTCGACCTTTCTTCCCCCTCGACTCGTTTTCCAAAGCATCACTGGTGGCGTCCGCATTGTGGGGCCGCGCCATGCGGGTGGCTTGTGAAAAATTTCACAATTAGACCTTGCCATGGGTAGAGCGGATATTAGTTTATCTGCATGGTTCACGGTCACGATGAGATTTCCTACAACCCGAAAACCGAAGGTAATGTCGTCATGACAACCCTCGACGCGTCCATTAATTGGATGCGCAAGAACTCCCTTTGGCCGATGCCAATGGGATTGGCCTGTTGCGCCATTGAGTTGATGGCCACCGCCTCCTCGCGGTACGACATCGCCCGGTTCGGGGCTGAGGTCATGCGTTTTTCTCCCCGCCAGTGCGATCTCATGATCGTCGCGGGTACGGTCACCTACAAGATGGCCCTCTCCACCAAGCGCATTTGGGACCAGATGCCGGAGCCGAAATGGTGCATCGCCATGGGCGCTTGCGCCAGCACGGGCGGCATGTACCGCAGCTATGCCACGCTGCAGGGCATTGATAATTTGATCCCGGTGGACGTGTATATCTCGGGTTGTCCGCCCCGGCCGGAAGCGTTGCTTGAAGGCCTCATGCGTTTGCAGGAAAAGATCATGACGGAGAAATCCACCATGATGCTCAAGGGCGAACGTCCCCCCATCAACGTCGCCACCGCCTAAACTTTCAGGAAACCATGCCGATCGCCAATACCGCTTCCGCTCTCGAATTGCTCAAGACCCGTTTCGCTGGCAAGATGGGTGTGCCCAAGGAATTTCGCGGCGAGACCACCGTCGAAGTCGACAAGTCCGAGATCGTGGCGGTCGCCCAATTGCTCAAGGACAATGGTTTCAACTACCTCGTCGATCTCTCCGGCGTGGATAATTTCGGCGAAGAGCCCCGCTTCGAAGTCGTCTACGAATTTGCCTCGGTCGACAACGCCCAGCACCTCCGCGTGAAAGTGCGCGTGAGCGAGGACGATGAGGGCGTGCCGACCATCTCCCACCTGTACCAAACTGCCAATTGGCACGAACGCGAAGCCTACGACATGGTCGGCATGCGTTTCATCGGTCACCCCGATTTGCGCCGCATCCTCATGTGGGAAGGCTACCCGTACCATCCGTTGCGCAAGGATTTCCCGCTCGAAGGCAAGGAAACACTCGTCCCCGGCGAAGCGTTCACCAAGCCTGCCCCGCTCGCGGGTGGCCCCTTTGTCACGGCCCCAGCCTCATTGACCATCGACCGCGAACCGCGCGCCCGTCCGCCGGAATTGCCCTAACCTGGAAGTGATTTTCCCTATGTCCGCCACCACTACCGAATTTCAAACTCCCGACGCTCTGGCTCGCGCCCAGCAGGGAGTCGAGAGCGCCCCCGAATTTGCCGGCGAGAAGCTCATCATCAACATGGGTCCCTCGCACCCGAGCACGCACGGCGTGTTGCGCATCATTGTGGAGATGGATGGCGAAATCGTCACCAAGGCGACCCCCGACATCGGCTATCTGCATCGCGGCGACGAGAAGATTGCCGAGAACATGACCTACAACCAGTTCGTGCCCTACACGGACCGGCTGGATTACCTCGCGCCGCTGGCCAACAACGTGGCCTACGCTTGCGCGGTGGAAAAATTAATGGGCTGGCAATTGCCGCCCCGCGGTCAGGCGATTCGCGTGATCTGTTGCGAGCTCGCCCGCGTCTCCTCCCATTTGCTCGGCCTCGGTGCCATGAGTCTCGATCTCGGCGCAATGACGGTGTTTCTCTACATCATGACCGAGCGCGAGAAGATTCATAATCTGATCGAGCGGCTCACCGGCGCGCGCTTCACCACGAGCTACACCCGCATCGGCGGCATGACGCGCGATTTGCCTCCCGGCTGGATCGAGGAGGCGCAGGCTTTCGTCAAACAATTCTGGCCGAAGATCGACGAGGTAGACAATCTCCTCACCCGCAACAAAATCTTCATCGACCGCAACAAGAACATCGGTGTCATCACCGCTGAAACCGCGATCAACTTCGGCCTCTCCGGTCCGAACCTGCGCGGCTCGGGCGTCAACTACGACGTCCGCAAGGTGAATCCCTATCTCGGCTACGAGAAATATCAGTTCGATGTGCCGGTCGGCTCCGTGGGCGACTGCTACGACCGCTATCTCGTCCGCTTGGAAGAACTCCGCCAGAGCTCGCGCATTCTCGAGCAGGCACTGGGCAACGTGCCGTCCGGTCCGATTCACGTGGAGGACAAGAATTATCTGCCCGCGAAGGCAGGCGTCCTGACCAAGATGGAGGAACTGATTCATCACTTCATGCTCGTCACCGAAGGCATTGATGCGCCCGCTGGTGAAGTTTACTTTGGAGCGGAAAACCCCAAGGGCGAACTCGGCTTCTACATCAACAGCCATGGCGGCGGCGTTCCGTATCGTCTCAAGATCCGCGCCCCTTCCTTTGTCAACCTGAGCATCCTGCCCAAGATGCTGCCCGGCCACATGGTGAGCGACATCGCCGCCATCCTCGGCAGCCTCGACTTCGTCATGGGCGAGTGCGACCGCTAACCCCAACCCCGAAAGAACCGCTCCGATGAAATCACTGATTCGTGCCGCCAAGTTGATGCTGTGTGTTGCCGCGCTGAGCCTGCTCGTCGCTTGCGGTTCCAAGGTCACGCCCGCCAATCTCGACAAGGTTCAGAACGACATGACGCCCGCTCAGGTCACCGCCATTCTCGGCAAGCCGACGGAAGTGAAGACCAGCGGTTTCATGGGCCTGACCAGCACCACCTACCTTTACAAAAAAGGAAACACCGAAGTCACCATCACCTTCGTCAACGACAAGGTCATGGCCAAGAACGGTTCCTTCGAGAAATAAACTTCGAGCCACATGAGCGCCACCTGCCACGACACCCAAGACCACGTTGAACTCAAGCCCGAGTTCGTCGCCCATGCCGACGAGCTCATCAGCCATTACCCGGTCTCCAAGCGCAGCGCGTCCTTGCCGCTGCTCCATTTCTGGCAGGAAACGCACGGCTACATCAGCAATCAGGCCGTGGAATGGATCGCGGGCAAGCTCGGCTTGAACCCGATCCAGATTCTCGAACTCGTCACGTTCTACCCGATGTTCCGCCAACACCCAGCGGGTAAATTCCAGATCAAGGTTTGCCGCACACTTTCCTGCCAGCTGGGCGGCGCGTACGAATTGCGCGAGCACTTCATGAAGAAGCTCGGCATCACGAAAGTCGACGAGCACGGCCTCGGCATCAGCGCCGACGGCAAGTTCTCCGTCGAGTTCGTCGAATGTCTCGCCAGTTGCGGCACCGCACCGGTCATCATGGTGAACGACGACTTTTACGAAGGCGTCAGCCACACGCAGGCCGACGAGCTGCTTCAGAAATACAATTGATTTTACCGACTCACGACTATGCCTGCTCCCGCTGAATATCGCCTCGTTTTCAAGCACATCGACGAGCCCGGTTACACCAACGACATCGAGTGTTACCTGCGGCACGGCGGCTATGAGCAGTTGAAGAAGGCCTTCACCATGAAGGGCCCGGATATCGTCAATGAAGTGAAAGCCTCGGGCCTGCGCGGTCGTGGCGGCGCGGGTTTTGCTTGCGGCGTGAAGTGGGGTTTCATCGACCCGACGAAGAACACCAAGCCGGTCTATCTCATTTGCAATGCGGACGAATCCGAACCCGGTACGTTCAAGGATCGCCAGATCATCCACAAAGATCCGCATCAGCTGATCGAAGGCATGGTCATCGCGTGCTACGCGAACAACGTCCATCTCTCGTATATCTACATCCGCGGCGAATTTCCCCTCGGCGCGAAGATTCTCGAGAAGGCCATTGCCGAAGCCAAGGCGAAGAATTTTCTCGGCAAGAACATCCTCGGTTCCGGCTACGATTTGGAAATTTACGTCCATCGTGGTGCGGGTGCGTACATCTGCGGTGAAGAAACCGGCCTCATCGAATCGCTCGAAGGCAAGCGTCCCTATCCGCGCATCAAGCCACCTTATTTCCCCGCGGTGCTCGGTCTCTACATGTGCCCGACGATCGTGAACAATGTCGAGACGCTCTGCGACGTGAAGCACATTATCGCCATGGGTGGCGCGAATTACGCGAAGATTGGCAAGCCGAACAACACCGGCACGCGTCTCATCGGCGTCAGCGGTGATGTGGCGAAGCCCGGTTACTACGAATTTGAAGTCGGCTCGCTCACGCTCGGCCAGCTCATCAACGATGTCTGCGGCGGCATTAAAAACGGTCGCAAATTGCAGGCCGTCATTCCCGGCGGCAGCTCGTCGAAAGTGCTGCGCGCAGGAGAAAAATACAAGATCAAGGAAAAGCAAGCCGACGGCTCGATGATCGACAAGGAAATCGGATTGGAAGACATCCCGATGGACTTTGACACCATGGCCGCAGTCGGTTCCATGTCTGGTTCCGGCGGCGTCATCGTCATCGACGACAGCCGCGACATCGTGAGCTGCCTCGCCAATCTCTCCGAATTTTACGCGCATGAATCGTGCGGCCAGTGCACGCCCTGCCGCGAAGGTTCGCTCTGGATGAAGAAGATCACCCGCCGCCTTGCGGACGGTCATGGTCGCCTGGAAGACGTTGCGCTGCTCAAGAGCGTGGCCGACAACATCGCGGGCCGGACCATCTGCGCCATGGGTGAAGCCTGCTCGTGGCCGGTGCAGAGTTTCGTCGCCAAGTTCAAGAACGAGTTCGAAGCAAAAGGACGTGCCGGCAAAGGCCCCGCCGTCGCAGCCACGAACGGACACTAACCCTTCCACGCCCTATGTCTTGCAAGAATCCTTTTAATCACGACATCACTCCCGCGGATGCGCCGCTGCTCAATGTGCAGGTGGACGGCCAGTGGGTGCAGTTGCCGCGCGGGCTCAACGTGGTCGAAGCCGCGAAGCGCGTGGGCAAGTTCATCCCGCACTACTGCTACCACCCGAAGCTCTCCATTTCCGGCAATTGCCGCATGTGCTTGATCGAAATGGGCACGCCCAAGATGGGGCCGGATCGCAAGCCGATCATCGGTGCCGATGGCAAGCCCGAGATCGGTTGGATTCCGCGTCCGCAGATCGGTTGCGCCACGATGATTTCCGAAGGCATGGGCATTCGCACCGATTCCCCCATGGTGCAGGATTGCCGCAAGGGCGTGATGGAGTTTCTCCTCATCAATCACCCACTCGATTGCCCAATCTGCGATCAGGCGGGCGAATGCAAGCTGCAGGAATTTTCCGTCGAATACGGCAACGAAGACAGTCGCTTCGTAGAGCAAAAAGTTCACAAACCGAAGCAGGTCGACATTGGCGAACGCATCGTGCTCGATGACGAACGTTGTATCATGTGCTCGCGTTGCATCCGCTTCTCGCGTGAGATGGTGAATGACGACGTGCTCGGCTTTACTCAGCGCGGCAGCCACACCACGCTCGCGGTTCACCCCGGCAAGCGACTGGACAACAATTACTCTCTCAATACCGTCGACATCTGCCCCGTCGGCGCACTCACGAGCAAGGATTTCCGTTTCAAGATGCGCGTCTGGTTCCTGAAGGAAACCAAGAGCATCTGCACCGGTTGCGCCACAGGTTGCAACATTCTCATCGGCAGTCGCGAGAACGTCGTGCATCGCCTCACCCCGCGCGAGAACGAATTGGTCAATTCCGAATGGATGTGCGATCAGGGCCGCCTTGGCTTCCACTACATCCATGCTGAAGAGCGCTTGCTTCAGCCGACGGCGCGCGTGAATTCCACGACACTCCCTGTCGCGTGGGACGACGCGTTCGCGCAGATTCGTGACCGGATCAAATCGTATAAGCCCGAACAAATCGCCATCATCGGCTCGGCCCGCATGACCAACGAGGAGTTGTTCCTTCTCGCCGAATTGCGCGCTGGTCTCGGCGGCAATGCGGTGCTTACTGATGTGGTTCCTCGCACCGGCGAAGCGGACGGCATTCTCCGCAGCGCCGATCTCAACCCGAACACGGCGGGCGCGAAGTTGTTCCAGATTTCCAACGACGGCAAGAATCTCGCCGCGATCAAGGACGGCATCGAGTCCGGTCGCATCAAGGTGCTCTACGCGTTGCACGAAGATCCCGTTGGCGACGCTGGTCTCTCCGAGTTCGCTCTCGCGAAACTCGACCTGCTCATCACGCAGAAACTGCTCAAGAGCCACAGCACCGACATCGCGCATTTCTCACTCCCCGGAGCGAGCTTCGCGGAAAAACGTGGGTCGATGATCAACGGCGCGGGCCGTCTGCAACGTCTCAACAAGGCGATCGCGACTCCCGGCCAGACGATGGACGATTTTGAAATCCTGCTCAAACTCCGCTCGACGATCACCGGCGGCAACAGCCTGCACACCATTGAGGAAGTCTTCAAGGCGGTGGCGGCGAGCATTCCGGCCTTGTCCGGATTGAGCCTGAGCAAGGTGGGCGATCTCGGCGTGGAAGTCGCGCCGGCAGCGGCCACGGTAACAACGTAATTTTTTAAGGGAACGAGTCCATGTTGATGAATTTATCGAGCGCGCTGGCTGGCGCGTGTGTTTTGGGTCAGACCGCGGCCGCCGATGGCGGGTACGTGCTGAACGTGGCGGGTTATTCGCTCTGGCCTGCCTTGACGATCACGCTTCTCATTCTCGTCAAGGTGGCGGTGGTGATCGGCGTCATGCTCTTTTTTGTCTCCTACTCGGTCGTGGCCGAGCGCCGTTGCAGTGCCGCCATTCAGGATCGCATGGGTCCGAACCGCACCGGTCTGCCGCTAAGTGGCGTGAAAGTCCTCGGCCTCTTCACTGTCCCGAAGTGGAAGCTGCTCGGTCTCGGCCAACCGCTGCCCGATTCGCTCAAGCTCATCCTCAAGGAAGAATTTACGCCCGCGAGCGTGAACAAGTTCTACTTCACCCTCGCCCCGGCCCTCGCGATGATGCCTTCGCTCATCGTGGTCTGCGTGGTGCCGTATGCCTGCCTCGTTCCGATTCACATCGCCTTCAGCTCTCCCTTTGAATTCGTGCTGAACATCCCGAATCCGGGCGTGATCGCGAATATCGACGTGGGTATCCTGTTCGCCTTCGCGATTTCCTCGCTCGGTGTGTACGGCATCGTGCTCGCCGGTTGGTCGTCGAACTCGAAGTATCCCTTCCTCGGCGGTATCCGCTCAAGCGCCCAGATGATTTCCTACGAAGTTTCGATGGGCTTGTCGGTGATTCCGATTTTCCTCGTCATTGGCAAACTGAATCTCTCCGATCTCGTGCAATATCAGGCCACGCACGGCTGGCTCATCTTCCCCTTCCCGTGGACATCGGAATTCACCTGGTCGCAACTCCTCCTCTGGCCGTGCCTGCTGTTGTCGTTTGTGATTTTCCTCGTGTCGGCTTTTGCGGAAACGAATCGACTCCCCTTCGATTTGCCGGAATCCGAAACCGAACTCGTCGGTGGATACCACACCGAATATTCCTCGATGAAGTTCGCGCTCTTCTTCCTCGGCGAATACGCTGCGCTCATCGTGGCCTCCTGCTTGATGGTGACGTTGTTCCTCGGCGGTTGGTCATGGCTCACGCCCGCCTCCTGGACGCCGTGGTATTATAATCCGCCCGCCGGTTGGCTGGGTCTCGCCATCACCGGATTGCAGGCCATCACGTTCCTGATCAAGATGGCGATGTTTATCTTCGTCTTCATCTGGGTGCGCTGGACGCTTCCCCGCTTCCGTTACGATCAGCTCATGCAGATCGGTTGGAAATTCTTCCTGCCCGTCGCCTTGCTGAACATCCTGCTCACCGCCGTCCTCCTCGCCGTTATACGCTAGTGGGGCTCCGCCCCACACCCCGCCAAAGGGAATGATTCCCTTTGGAAACCCCG
>JAFIGT010000024.1 GCA_017849585.1 Verrucomicrobium sp. | reverse complement strand
CAACTACTCCAGCGTGACGATTACCAACAGCTCGGCGACGGGCAGCGTCTCGGGTGTGAGCTATGTGGGCGGATTGGTTGGTGGTAATGACACGACCTCGGCGGTGATTTCCAATGTCTCGGCTTCAACCATGGTAAAGGCGACCGGGACCAGTGGTGGCGGTCTCGTGGGGTATAACCGCGGCACGGTCAACAGTAGTTTGGCCTCGGGCACCGTGACGGGAAGCGATGCCATCGGCGGTTTGGTGGGGTATAATCTGGGAACGATTACACGGAGCGGCTTTACGGGAACAGTTTCGGGCAACAGCCGCGTCGGCGGCGTGGCGGGTGTGAGTACGGGAAGCGCCCAGATTGTAAACAGTTCCAGCTCCGGCACCGTGAACGGCCAGAGCATGGTGGGTGGCTTGGTGGGATCGAATGATCGCAGCACACTCACAGGCAGCTACTTTATTGGCACGGTCAGCAATAGCGGTGACATGTCGGGTGGTTTAGTGGGGCTTAATACCGCCGGTATCATTCGTAATAGCTCGGTGTCAGGAGCCACGATTCGCGGCAGCAATAATGTGGGTGGCGCGGTGGGATATAACGACACGGGCACATTGTCGGGGATTACGGTCACTGGCTCCTCCGTAATCGGGCAGCAGGATTCCGTCGGTGGCTTGGTGGGTATCAATAAAGCAGGCCATATCCTCAATAGCACCGTTTCGGCCACGGTCAGCGGTACGAACTATGTGGGCGGTCTGGTCGGTTACAGCCATATGGCGGGAACGGTCACCGGCAGCTTTGTGACAGGTACTGTGACTGGTAGCGATACGGTCGGCGGCCTTGCGGGTTATTTTGAAGGTGCCATCAGAAACAGCACGATCTCATCACTGACTGTTTCCGGCGTCAGTAATGTCGGCGGTGCGGTGGGAGCACTGGCGGCGACTACAGTCAGTAATGTCTACGTTTCGGCC
Source organism: Verrucomicrobium sp. (assembly GCA_017849585.1). Lineage (GTDB taxonomy): Bacteria > Verrucomicrobiota > Verrucomicrobiia > Methylacidiphilales > UBA1321 > UBA1321. The sequence continues at coordinate 27,711 of JAFIGT010000024.1, read as the reverse complement.
AAGGTGACAGCTACGGGGAGTGTCGCGGGCGGCTTGGCTGGCAAAAGCGATACCAGCACCCTGAGCAATGTCTTCGCGACGGGAACGGTTTCAGGTGTCAGCTATGTGGGTGGTTTGATTGGCCTCAGCACAAATAGCGGCATCGTCAACAGCTCTGGCTCCAACCTGATGGTTACCGGTTCAGGTGGCAATTTTGGTGGTTTGGTTGGCGCTCTCAACGGAGGGTCTGTCAGTAATTCGTATTTCTCCGGCAACGTTGTGGTTACGAATGGCGCCCAGATCGGTGGCTTGGTGGGCGCCAGTTGGGGCGGTCAGGTCCTGAACAGCTCGGCTTCGGGTACCGTGTATGCCCAATCCTCCAATGTGGGCGGCTTGTTGGGTTATCTCAACGGCAGCAGTCTTTCGGGCAGCTACTTTACCGGCGCGGTGACAGGCGGTGCGGATACTGGCGGTTTGGTTGGCACGCTTTTTGGAACGAATGTCAGCGTCAGTACGAGTTCCGCTTCCGCTACCGTCTCGGGTACAAACCGGGTTGGCGGTTTGGTCGGCACCTCAACTTCCAGCACAAGCACCGTCAGTAGTGGCTACTTCACCGGCGCGGTCTCAGGCACCGCATGGGTGGGCGGCCTGATCGGCATGAACACGGCTGGTACTGTCCGTGACAGTTCGGTCTCGTCGGCTACGGTGACAGCTTCCGGTAATCACATCGGTGGGTTGATTGGTTCCAATAATGGCGGCACGCTTACAGGCAGCCTTTTGGCGACCAATGTCGTCATCACGGGCGGCAGCAACGTGGGTGGTTTGATCGGCTCAAATTTCTCGAGCATGCTCAGCGGTGTTTACGTGACCGGAACGATTTCCGGTACGAGCAGCGCAGGCGGTCTGATCGGCTATAACGATTCGAGCGTGGTCAGTAACAGCTCGGTCTCGGGCGTCACGCTGACTTCCGGCAGCTACTCGGGCGGTTTGATCGGTTACAATACCAACAGCTCGGTGATTAACAGCCTGGTGACGAATAGCTCACTCACCTTCAGCGGCGGTTATGCCGGCGGCTTGGTCGGCCGCAATGAAAGCAGCACCATTAGCGGTGCCTATGTCACCGCCACTATCTCCGCAACCGATGGTGCCATTGGCGGCTTGATCGGTTATGCCAATCAAAGCCACATCAGCAACAGCTCCGTTTCCACTACCCTCACTGGCGGTTCAAACACCGGTGGATTGGTGGGTTATAATTCTTCTGGCAGCATCGATACCAGCTTCGCCACGGGTACTGTGACGGGCAGTCGATATGTCGGCGGTCTGGTTGGATACAATACAAATGCTGCCATCTCCAATAGTTCCGCCTCCGCTACGGTGAAGGCCTCCAGCTCCGATGTGGGCGGATTAATCGGCTCCAACAACGGCACTACCAGCACCATTTCCCGCAGCTACGCCACCGGCTCGGTCACCGGCACTGATTGGGTCGGCGGGCTCATCGGCTACAACACTCGGGGTTCGATTTATCAAAGCTACGCAACGGGCGCTGTCACAGGCTCGACTGTCATAGGCGGATTGATCGGTCTCAACACGGGTGCCGACATCACCTACGCCTACGCCACCGGCTCTGTCACCGGCAACCTTGGCGTCGGCGGATTGATCGGCCAGAGCGTTAACTCCAATATCGATCACGTCTACGCCACCGGACTTGTCACGGGCACAGCCACCACGGGCGGCCTGATTGCCTACTTGGGGACTGCCACGGTGAGCACCAACACGTTCTCCAACTCCTACTGGAACTCGGAAAGCACCGGTCAAGCTTCGGCTATCGGAAAGAATGCCAGCACTACCACCATTCTAAACGTGACGTCCTTCACCAACAATAGCCCGCTGACACCAACCACCTTTGCCAATCTCGGTACCTTCACGCCCAGCACCGGCGTCTGGGGCGTAGGCGGCGTTACCAATACCGGCAGCGGCAACGTCAGCATCAACAACGGCCTACCCTTCTTCCAGTGGCAATACCCGATTGACCTCGTGCTCACACCGCTCGACCAGAAAGTACCCGAAGGTAGCAGTGCCAACCTATCGCCCATCCTGAATACTACCTATACGGTCTCCGGGCCGGGCATGGGTTCGCCTGGGCTTTACGTCGGTACCCCCGTGCTCACTATCGTCGGGGGCAATACCGTGGCAGGGACAACCAATCAGATTACGATCACCGGATCCGTGGCCGTGGGCAAGACGGTCATGTTCCTCACTGGGGTGGAAACGATTACGCCGTCGGCAAATTCACAGAGCACCCGGTTCGCGTTCTACGAATTCACGACGCTCTATGACAACTTCGACCGCACATCTGAGCTCTACAGACAGGCGCTCACCGACAGGTTCACCCCGTTGCTGACACCTTCCTTTATCTTTGGAGGCAATCTGCCGACGAATCCCTCCTACATCGCCCACGGCTCAAGCTGGAATATACAGTAAGACTCGCCACGAACAATGGGGACCGGAATCGGATACCGGTCCCCTCGACCGTCACCTTGTCATCGGCGCCGTTTTCGGCACCTCATCAGTCCCGTCGCAAATCAAATAAAATTCGATAGGCAACATCATCGGTGACGGTGACTGTTCGAGCGTAATCCGGGCCAAGGTCGTTGATCTGGGCTTGCAGCTCAGGTTGATCCTGCAGCAGGAGTCCATAATCGGGATTGCCCTCGGGTAAATCGCGCAACCCATATCGACGCCATTTACCATCTTGAACGGCGCTGTTGTAAGCCGCCTTCTCGAAGCGTTGAATGCACTCTAGACGCAACTCATTCAGGATGTCCCGATATTGGACATCTGCGGCCAGATTTCGCGTCTCCTTTGGATCGGATAAACGATCTAATAACCACTCTCTTTCGTCGGCTGCACTATAGAAATACTTCCAACGACCGTCCATGATCATATACAGCCCAGTTTGCTTCTCCGAGAATTGACTGAAAATTTTCCGACGATCAGCTTTTGCCTGAGCAAGCGCAACGAGATCAGTTCCTTCAGGACTCACCTGCCAGTTATCCGCGCCTGCCGCGCGAAGAAAAGTCGGATAAAGATCAAGAAGTGTGGCTGGTGTCTGGCATTGCGTGTCAGGCTTTAATTTCCCCGGCCACACCACGAGGAGGGGAATGCGACAGGCGGCGTCGAGCATGCATCGCTTGCCAAAACTCCCGTAGTCGCCAAGCAATTCACCATGGTCCGAGGAAAAAACAATCAAGGTATTTTGGCGTTCCTCATCGCTGAGCTGACTTAATATGCTTCCGATCTGCTGGTCTATGAATGAGATGCTCGAATAGTAGGCAGCCCGTATCGTTCGCACTAATAGGAGATCTGTCCCGGCGTCGCGATATTTGTATCGGTTCTGGACCCGGTTCCATAGACAGCGCAGGTCTTCATGTCCATCGGGCAAAAAGGGAGCTGGCATTTCCATGGTGCGATACAATCTCGACCAAGGGTGCGGATTTTCAAACGGTGGATGAGGTTTGATAAAACTGCTCCACAGAAAGAATGGTCTCTTGCGATCGCGACGACGCAGAAAATCGATGGACCGGTCGCCCACCCAGCGGGTTTCATGCAAATGAGCAGGGAGTTGAGACGGCTGCGGAAGGTAGTAGTATTCACCGCGAAGACCGTGAACTTCGGAAATATGTCCATGTCCATTTTTTTTCAGGAAATCATGAAAATCCGTATCGGTCGGACCCTCTTCTGAAATGTCGCGACTCTCAAAACCCCAAAGTTGCTTGTATTCAGGATCAAAGTGCATCTTGCCGACGCCATGCGTCTGGTAGCCCAGCGCTGTGAGCTCCTGCATGAAACTGGTCAATCCGGTGGGGATGGCAGTGTTGTCGGTCACACCAGTAAGATGGCAGGGCAGTCCGGTGACCATGGAACAACGCGCCGCCATGCAAACTGGGTTGGGGGTAAAGGCATTGGTAAATGCAACGCCATTCCGTACGAATTGATCAAGGCTGGGTGTGCGAATGATCGAATTTCCAAGCGCCGCTATTGTATCAAAGCGTTGTTGATCGGTGAAAAAAAAGAGGATGTTAGGTTGGGGCATAAGTATCGTCGCGTTGCCTCAAGAGCGAAATCTCATTCATCAGCCTGGCAAACTCACCCGCCTTGAGGATTTTCAAAAGGTCGCCACACCATAAAACGAGTAGGGGTGATTGCAATGTCCTTTCTTCCGAAAGAGAAATTGTACACCTCAACCGCGAATCAAATTTCCGTGGCGAATGGATGACCATCACCTTTCGCTTATGCCGGAAATAAGAAGATTTGCCAATTTTTCTAATAACCTCTCGCCCAAGCGACTTTGATCGAAATCAAAGAAATGGCGGTCAATTGGTCTCGCTCGATCCTACAGCGAGAGCACCATGGAAATGATATTGGGTCCGGCTAGGCAGCCGGATCATTTGACCACCAATGCCAGAGTAGTGTGCTGAGATTAACTGATTTAGCAGAATGATACTTCTCTGGAAATTATCGAAGGAACTGATGAATTGGTTGCTCATCGTTGTTTGCGAAACGATGGTGATGCTTCCCAGGGTTAGTCCCGGTGAATATGGGAGCGGGAGTGAGTAGGAGGACAAACTTTCCACAGGAAGCGTCTGCCATTGCAGATAAGCATAGCCTCCATTACGGCCAGTATTTGCGACCGTATCTATATTCTGTGCCCAGATGGAGGTGAAATCAAAGCCTGCCAGAAGATAGGTATTAACATTCCGGAGAGCCGGTGAAATGTCGCCGGTTCCAGAGTCTGACACGACACCGCTGAGTGCACCGTAATTGAGGCCAACTTCTCTACGAACGCTATCACTATTTCCCGTGAGTTTCCCTGAGGCGTAGCATTTGGTAATGTAGCCTTGATTGAATCCGGCAAAGCCACCCGTGCGATTCGTTCCGGAGACCGAACCGGTAGTGTAGCTGTTTTCAATTTTACCCAGATTGAATCCGGCTAACCCGCCTACATATCCGACACCTGTGACGGAGCCAGTATTGGCACTCTCAGAGATAATGTCGGATGAATTGACATAACCGACCAATCCTCCCATTACAGTTCCGACAGATTCGGCGCTGATACGTGTTGTCGAAATCGCCACGACATCGCCGGAATTGATGCTGCGAGAGAGTGTGCTGCTGGCCATATTGCCGACCAATCCACCCCCAGTATTTCCGCTGCTCACTTTTCCACTGTTGGAGCTATTACGGAGAGTCGAATACGACAATTCAGCCGCGAGACCTCCCGTGGAAATCTCGGACGAGATTGACGCGGTATTCTGAACTCGATCAAGCGTGCTTCTTTCGGCCCTTCCTACGATCCCTCCAGCAATGTGAATAGCCGTAACAGCGCCTTGGTTGGTAGAGTCGAGCAGATTGCCATAGGAGCTATAGCCAACGAGTCCGCCTGCAAAATAATCCCCAGCCGAGATTATCCCGGTATTGAGGCAATGACTCAGTGTGGCATTGCGCATGCTGGTAGAGCTGTTCATTCCAACGATGCCACCGGCGTAGGAGTTGGAGGCGATAACGGTTCCTGAATTGGTGCTGTTGGTAATGGTGGGTCCGTTTATATAACCGGCGAGTCCGCCGACTATGCTTTTGCCGCTGATTGTGGCGGTGTTAAGGACGTTGTTAAGAGTGCCATTGGTGAGGTTGCCGACGATCCCTCCCGAAGCCGTGTTGGTAGCGGTGACCGTGCCTGAATTGGTGCTCTGGTTAATGCTCCCGTTGGAAAAGGATCCCGCGAGTCCACCCACATTATAGACTCCCGAAATCGTACCCGTATTCGAGCTGGAAGTAATGGAGTAACTGATTTGCGCCATGCCAATCAAACCGCCGACATTGCCCCCGGTGCCGTTGGCTGTGACAGTGCCGCTATTGTATCCATTGACAATGCTGCCATTCGCATCTGACCCAACGAGACCGCCGACATGGTAGCTTCCAGTAATCGTTCCAGTATTGATTACGTTTTGGTAGGTGCTCGCATCTGATAATCCTGCAATACCACCGATGGAAGTGCCTCCCGAGATGTTTGCGCGATTCTCGCTATTGGTAATTTGAGAGTAGTAGCGATTGCCGCCTGCGATACCACCGATATAATACGCATTCGAATTGGCAGAGCTAATTGTCCCTGTATTGAGGGATTTATCGATGACTGCATAATAGTTATTGCCGACGATGCCACCGAGATAAGCATAGTAAGCGGTAGCTTTGATTTTGCCGGTATTGGTGCTGCTCGAAACCGTAGCCAAGCTATTGTGACCTGCGATGCCGCCCACGTAAGTCGGACCGGTGACCGTTCCTGTGTTTAGATTGTTGCTCGCAACGGCATAGTTTTCATTTGATCCGACGATGCCACCAATGTGAGAAACAGTACCGGAAACGGTGCCGTTATTATTACTATTGGTAACGGTTCCTTGATAGTTTTGCCCAACGATACCACCGACGATCATCGTGGCATCGACTACGCCGGAGTTGGTGCTGTTGCCGATCGTGGCGTTGCTTCCCGCATTTCTTCCTGCGATACCGCCAGAGTAAGTTTGGCCGCGGATGGTTGCCTGATTACGACAATTCTCTATGGATGACAGATTCTCTGCGGCGATGGCCCCGGTAATTGCTCCAGAACCGGTGATTGTGCCGGTGACGCTGACGCCAGAAATGGTTCCCATGTAATTGCGCCCGGCGATGGCAGCTGTTTCAATTCCACCACTAATCTGCACATTCGACACGGTGAGATTTTTGATCGTGCCCTCATTGGTTCCGAATAGCGCCACGAATTCCTCGGAAGGTCGCAAAATGGAGAGTCGATCGATGGTCATATTATTGCCATCGAAGGTGCCAGTATAGGAAACGGATCCGGAGCCGACGGTTGCAAATCCCTTTCCACTATTCCAGTGCTGCGTAGACGAGGCATCAATATGTGCAATGAGCTTATAGCTATTTGACATGGGCGCATAAGCCATGCCCTGCAATCCATAGACGTCAAAGAGCAGGTAGGGATTAATAGCGGTCCCCTCTCCACCGCTGGCGCGGAGAAATTGTGCGCCAGGTACGATCGAGAAGTTATGAGAGGCCGAAAATCCCGGCAAAATGGAGGCGGCCTGATACCAGCGGCCTTGTAGCAATTTAAAGTTATCGACTTGGATCACGCCGTTGAGACCCGTAGTAATGGAGGCACTGGTATCCGCCGCGCTGAGCTGGAGCGTACCAATGGGCGCTTCAATGAGAGCATTGATGAATAAATTGGTCGAAGCGCTCAAGGTCAAGCTGGCCGTGGTGGTCCAAGTGAGAGGGGAGTCGACTGTCAGGCTGCCGTCCACATTTTGAGCGAGGATATTACTTCCTCCGTTGAGGGCGGTATTGATGGTGGAAGCCATGGATGAATCAATGATGAAATCAGAGGGATCGATTACCCACAGACCTCCCATTCCCGCGTCCACCACTCCACCCGTGAGAGCGAGATGTTTGCCGCTGGTTTCAATCCATCCCCCTGTTCCCGAACTATTCCGCGCGGAGAGTGTTCCTGTGTTGCGCAGGATGCCGGATTGACCGATGAGCAGAATCTTTCCGTCGCGATTTGCAACTCCGGTGGCGCGGATGATGCCTTCATTATTCACAGCGAGTGCGTAGACATTTCCACCGACGGCTTTAAGCTCAGCTTGGACGGCATGAATCGTACCGAGGTTGCTCACAGTTCCAGAGGAACCGGTCGCCACAAAGAGATGTTCGTCGCCTTCCTGCTGAATCAGGACGTCGTGACCACCCGCTAAACCGACCGTGCCTTGAGGCGCATGAATGGTCCCTTCATTGCGAACATTAGCGGCAATCAAATAAACATTGCCTCCAATCGCATTAATCCGGCCTTGATTGACAATGGAAGCATCGGAAGTGCCTACAAAGCGCAACGTACCGCCGGACATAAACTGGGCGTTCGAGATGTCATGCGTGGAAGCAATGAAGCTGCCTGCGTTGATGACGCCGCTGGAGCCAATGAGGATCCCATTGGGATTAATCAGATAGACTTGTCCATTGGCTTGCAGGTTTCCGTAGATCGACGAAAGGTTGCCGCTGACTACGCGGTTGAGTATGGCGCTGTTGGCGTCTGGTTGAATAAATTTGGTAAGCTCTCCTGACACACTGGAGAAGCTTTGCCAATTAATGATGGCGCGAGAACTTCCTTGAGTAATGGTTAGGGTGTTGCCGCTGCTTTCGATACTAATAGTACCGGCAATGCTCTGTCCCCCACTAGGATTTGCCCACACGAGCGAAGGACTTATCTGAAAGATAAATACCAATAATGCTAAAAGAACATGCCCCAAACGTCGTTCCATCGACATTGCCGCCTGCATCCCTGTTGCCATAACTGATTCCCCAATTTAAAATATTAAACTTCACTAAACAGAACTTTAAGAACACTAGTAGTCTCTGAATACCCGAACAAGTATTTGATGCCGGATGCCATAAGTATCAGGAGGGCTAATTGGGGCTTTAGCAGTCCGTTATCCTCTCCACATCAAAAATTAGTTTTGATGGAAATGGAAGGAATCGAGTCAGAGTGAGTTGTGTGACGAAGTGAAATAATCAAATCGGTCAGCGAAAATTTTTAGCTGATGGACGGCGCCACAATAATGACCACGTATTTTAGGAGGCGGTGACTTTAGCTCTCTTTTTAGAAGCAGCCGTTTGCTGTGGTGTGAGTATGGTCTGGACCGTTTCAAGGAGTGTATTAGCTCCGATTGGCTTTTGGAGAAAGCCCGCGAGTTTTTGCTCGCCGATACGGGCCTTCGCTTCATGCTTTGGAAATCCGCTGGTAATCAGTACCGGGATATTGGGGCGTATTTGTTTGAGCTGGAATAAGGTATCGGCGCCATCCATCTCGGGCATGGTGAGGTCGAGAATGACCATGCGAAATCTGTCTTTATTTACGGAAAAAAGCTCTATGGCTTCATTGCCATTGGAGGCGGTCGTAATGGTATATCCTGCATGCTTGAGGATGCGGGAGTAGGTAGATCGAACGACGGGCTCATCATCCACGATGAGAATTTCTCCCGAGCCATGCATGATTGCATTTGGTGCAGATGTGGGTAGGGGCTTAGTCAATGGCGACTGACTGGCGATCAGTTGCAGTTTAAATGTGGTGCCGATTCCGGGCTGAGATTTGATCCAGAGGCCACCTTTATGTGAGCGAACGATGCCGAGTACAGCAGCGAGCCCCAATCCGCGGCCAGTAAACTTGGTAGTATAGAATGGTTCGAAAATGCGCCGAATCCCTTCGGGATTAATACCGCAACCGCTGTCGGTGATGGTGAATTCGACTTTTGATTTCGAGGGGATTTCTGGAGTAACGATGGCGGTGTAATCTCCCGGAATTGTCTCGGGCGCCTCATGGACTTCGATGGTGATAGATCCGCTTTTTTGATCCATTGCTTCGGAGGCGTTGATGACCAGATTCATGATCACTTGTCGTAACTGTGATTCGTCGGCCTCCGTGGCGGGAAGATTATCTGATAGACGGAGGTCGAGCTTCACTTTCTTGCCAATGGAGGCATGTATCAACCGGATGCTATCGCGAGTGAGTTGGCTAAGGTCTATTTTTTTCAGAACGGAATGACTGCGACCGGAATAGGCGAGCATTTGCTGGCAAAGATCGCTGGCGCGGCGTGCTGAGTTTTCTATATCGGTAAATATGGGATGGAAGGGGCTATTTTCTGGGATTTCCTTCAATGCCAGGCTGGAGTGACCCAGTATGCCGGTAAGGATGTTATTAAAGTCATGGGCGATGCCTCCTGCCAGTACGCCGAGACTTTCGAGTTTTGCTGTTTCGAGCAGTTTTTGTTCGATACGGTTTTGCTCTTTGGAAAGCTGTTTGGACAGGGTGATGTCGATGCTGCACCCGATGAGTCCGAGGAATCCATGCTTGGGGTCAAAGCGCGGGATGGCACGCGATAGGACCCAGCCATAGGTGCCGTCGGCACGGCGAATGCGTCCTTCGCATTCGAACAGGATATGATGTTCGAGTGCCTTGTGATAAAGCTCGAGGTATTGGACGCGATCCTCGGGGTGCAATCCTTGACTCCAGCCATCGCCCAGTGCCAGCTTTTCATTCATGCCGGTGTATTTGAGCCATGTGGCATTCAGGAATGTGCGTCTTCCTTCCGCATCGGCCAGCCAGATCATGACTGGAGCATTGTTGGAAAGGGTGCGGAATCGCTCTTCGCTTTCGCGGAGTTGCTTCTGGGCCACTTGGAGGGCGGTGATTTCTACGAATGTGATGATAAGTCCGGCGGGCTCCCGGTTGGAATCCTTGTAGGGTTTGACTGTGCGTTGGAAGCAGCGACCATCGGGAAGTTCGATTTCTTTTTGCTGCGGTATTTGCGTTTTGGCGACTTCGTCTATGGCGTCGAAAATATCATCGTCTTTGATGCGTGAGGTGATGTGGTGAATCGGTCTTCCCGAGTCTTGGGCCGGCAGGTTGAAGACTTCAGCGGCTACTGGGTTGAATTGTCGAATGCAAAGATCGCGGCCGGTGAAAATGATGCCTACGCCGGTGGCGTCCATGAGATTGCGCAGATCGTTGGTCGCGGAGGTCAGTTCGATGATTTTTTGCTCGTGCTCGGCATTAACGCTATAGAGCTCCTCATTGACTGAATGCAGCTCCTCGTTCGTGCTCTGCATTTCCTCGTTACTGGCTTGAAGTTCTTCATTGGCTGCTTCGAGTTCCTCGACGGTGGACTGGAGGGATTCCCGACTGTAGGTCAGTTCGGATTCGAGTTGCGTGATGCGGTTACGAGCTTCATCCCCAATGTTGACATTGGATGGGGTGGCGAGAGTGTGTGGGGTCTTGTCCTCAGTAAATAGGAGTAGACAGAAAAGACCGTTGCCAATCTTGTCGTAAATCGGCTCGGCAGAAATATCGATGAGCGCTGAGTCTCCTCCATTTTCGAATTGAACACGGCGGCAGATCACCTTTCGCCCTTGCGAAGGCAGCTGGCAAAGGCGGATGAAATGGCGGTGCGGAATTCGCCATGGCACATGGCTACAACGTCTGTATTTATGCGCCCCTCGGGTGGGTGTAGAAATCTTCCGGCATCGCCAAAAAGGTGGATGACTTCTCGTTTCTCATTTGCCAGCAGGCCGCAGGGCATGAATTGCGACAGCAAATTATCGTAGACCCGCATCAAACGGGAATCGTTGGCAGATAGGTTAGTGCTGCGTAGTGCGGGAACTGGTGGCGCGGATCGAATTTCTTCGGCTAGCCGAACGTCGCTGTTTCGTTCGTAGATTTTCCATCTGCGGCTTGTCGTCTCAAAATAACGGCCAAGATTTCCAATGCTTTCACTCGGCCCGAGAAAGAGATAGCCCTTGGGGCGTAGCGAAAAGGCAAATGAGGAAAGTACCCGTGCTTGTGCTGTCGGACTAAAATAGATGAGCAGGTTGCGGCAACTGGCCAGATGGATGCGCCCAAAGGGGGTGTCGCGCAAAACATTGTGCTGGGAAAAAATAACGGCTTGGCGTAAGTGCCCAGAGACGCGGTAACGGCCATCGGACTCGAGTATGAAGAAGCGATTGCGGTCATCCTCGGAAATGCCATCCAGATTTTGCGGTGCATAGCAACCGTCGAATGCGACACGAAGCGAGTCTTTGTGCATGTCGGTGGCAAAGATCTTGAGATGCGGTGTGCGTTGACGGCGCTGAAATTCCTTCAGAAAGAGAATACCCAGAGAATAGGCTTCCTCGCCCGTGGCGCAGCCTGATACCCAAACACGTATCTCTTCGTTTGCTGCGGTATTGTCCAAAATGGATGGAATCACTTTCTGCTCAATGAGGGAGAAGGCGTCTTTATCACGAAAGAAGCGCGTGACACCTATAAGGAGGTCTTTATAGAGGGCGTCGAGCTCAGTTGAATCACTCTCCAATCGCTTGGTGTAAGCCTCAATGTCGGGGAGTTGACTTAATGTCAAACGTCTTTCCATGCGACGGGCCACGGTGGCGATTTTATAGAGGGAAAAATCCGTGCCGTATGTGTTCTGCAGAAGTTGAACAACAGGCGTCCATTGGCCAACAGTATCTCCGGCGCTCAATGTCATGTTTGCATTACGCACAATGACTGGAGATGAGACGTAATCCAGAAGGAGCTGTGGCATGGCCTCTGGGGGCAACACCCTGTCGACCAATCCCGTGCCAATGACACTACGGGGCATGCCATCGAAACGAGCGGAGTTTTCACTTTGAGCCAACACGAGACCTCCGGCCTCGTGTACATCCATGATGCCAATACTTCCATCCGTTCCTGTGCCGGATAGTACGATGGCAATCGATTTGTCTCCCTGTTCTTTGGCCAATGATTGGAAAAAGAGATTGATCGGCATGTTCGGGCCATGCTCTGACACTCGATCTTTTGTAATGAGTTGATTGCCCGACATCACCATGTCTTTACGCGGTGGAAGGAGGAAAATGGTATTCGCCTGCACCGTGGTGGGTTCGTCGACTTTGACGATCGCCATACTGGTAAAGCGTGCCAGCAATTCATCCATCATGCTTTTAAAATCTGGTGATAGATGTTGAATGACCACGAAAGCCATACCACTGTCTGTAGGCATTGCCTTGAAGAAAGATTCTAAGGCTTCAAGCCCACCTGCAGAAGCACCTATTCCTACGACGAAGAGGGGATGATCCTCGGCTATAAGAACGGTTGAAGCGGTTTCAACTTCAGATAGAGGCTCAGAAATTGCTGATTTTAACTCACGCTCATCCATAGGTTCCTTGTGATTTAAAATGTCTTGTCGCTCATTCGCGATTTATTGCTTCGTGAAACCGCCTGTCTGCATTCCTCGCAGATACCGTAGTTGACCCGTAATGGCGGAATGCTTCCAAGTGATAGACCGTCCGGTGGTAGAAAAGTCTCCGGCTCTACCCATGCTCCTCCATTTAGCAATCGGCCACAAATGCTGCATCGGATATGGGAGTGTGATAGCTTTTCTGCAACCGGCGTGAAACTCACGGGATGCGAACGTTTTTCACAGCGCAGAATCTCATGCTGTACCTCCAATTCGCCGTTCTGCTCGGGTAGAACACGCATGAGCATGTAGCGACGCTCGTCGGGAGAATCACACCGGTAATTTCTTTCAATGGGCTGTTGGCGTGCTCGTGCCAGCATGAACACGGCGCAAACCCACATGCGCGTTTCATCCCCTGAGATAAAATCGACCAACGGTCGATTGCATACCTTGTCGGAGTGACAAGCCGGGGAGGAGTTATTCTCGATGGCGAAACGATCCCAGCTTCCACCCACTTCAATAATGCGGTCTTTCCTATCCAAATGATAGGTGATCAAATTATCAGGCTCACTGGTTACAGGCCGCCTCATCCTTTCCCCGTATACTAAATGTACTATGTAGGCCCGTCGTAACACAATCAAGCTTAATATCGCTTATTAGTTCACGATAATGGGCTGGAGTAGATGGAGAATATTTCAGATGAGTTTGTGATGTGTTCGAGATCAGATTCGAAAATAACACGGTTTATCTTCCGCTTGATCTGTCCTCAATATCCGGATCTTGACTTCTGTCGTGTTAATGAGCCCCACGAGTCGATGCGAACTCCTCGCTCCGTTCTCGCCATAGACAGGGGGTGTGCCGGTAGAGCAATGACTCTCTATCGATTGGTTTGCTGGGTTAACGGGTATGACGTCTGCGTAGGGTCAGCAAGGCAATTCCGCTCATCGAAATCAGCGCTAGGGTAGAGGGCTCTGGAACCACAGACACATTGATGTTGTCGATATAGGAAACACCAGTTCCACTATTTCCAGATAGGAGCGATATCAATCGGCCTGACGTATTTGCGACGCTTGTTGCGGTTAATCCAGTGATAGTGTAAGTGGTGGTTTCCGATAGATCCGCATTGTTGGTTACGGTTAATAGTGCTGTAGTCGCCTGATCTTCATAGCTCAACAGGAAGTGATAGTAGTTACCATTAGTGTCGTTGTCCGTGTCTGTTGTGGAGCTGTAGGTTCCAAAGTTGAAGCCGTTTGCGAAGGAGGTGCCGTCGTAGCCGATCGCATAGGTTGCGGAGGGAGTGACACCGGTTGAACCGCCTGCGGCATAAAAGTAGTTCGTGTTGATTCCGCTGATGGTGCTATGACCAAAGCCGATATTGACTGTGGTAGGGGTGGTGCCGCCCAGGACGATATTGACACGCATAGTCGAAGCGGCGGTGGATAGGGATGAGGCCACTTTCCAGTCAAATGCGACCTGAAAAGTTTTTTCAGCGCCTGTGGCGGTGTTGAATGCGCTCCAATTATTGCCGGCCACGCTGAGCGTTCCGGAGTTGACTGTACTCGTGTCGCTTAAGAAGGCGCTCGGAGCGGTATATCCATCGATCGTGGAAACATCAGCGGTTATTCCTGTATTGACCGTGCTGGTGAAGGCGCTGCCTAACGAAGTATCTCCCGTAAAATCCTCTGTAAAGATCGTGGTGGAGCGACCGAATTGCAGCATCGTACCGAGGCAAAAGGTCGAGAGGGCGATTATTTTGAAGGATATTTTCATGTGGTGCGGTCTAGGGGTTGATGATTGCGATGATGAGGCGCGACCTGCAGTCCGAGGGCGGGCTATTTCTCAGGATGGATTGACTGTGGCTGAAAAATATATTATAGTCAATCAGAATTTATATTTTACAAATCGCCTAAAACCATCTTTTATAGCGTTATGCCCTCGGCCAATCGACCTCTCCCTCCGCGCGAAAAGCACTCCTCTCTCGCGGCATATCAGCTCATGCTGCAATACATCCACGAGCGGGAATTAAGCATCGGAGATCGTTTGCCGACTCATGCTGATCTCGTGCAAGAACTGGGAGTCTGTCATTGCACTCTGGCAACGGCGATGAAGTGGCTGGTGTCGGATGGAGTTCTGACGCGACGACAGAAAGCTGGTACAATCATTGCGGAGCTTTACCCGCGTTTTCCGAAGCGCTCCATCTGGCAGGTGGGAATTGTAGTGCCACCCTTAACGAGTAGTTATTTCTTCCCGGTACTTACCCATTTTCAGCATCGGCATTTGGGTTTGAACGGTTTGGCCGATAGAACCTATATGCTCTCGGTTAATGCCCAGCCCAGTAGCGAGGTGCATGTACGCCGACTAGCGGATTTCTCAGGGCTGGAAGAAGACGTAGAGGCCGGGATGCTCAATGCCATTCTTACTTCCACGAGGTTGGTGACGGATAAAATCCCAGTATGTGGCTCGGCCAGTTGTGCGAGTTCCTTTGGTGTAGAAATTGATCAACGCTCTTTTGCGAAGCAGGCTCTGATCGAGCTCCGCAATCGTGGATGTCGCCACATTCTGGCGGGTGTTCGCCCGGCAGACGATGGATTTAGTCATCTCTTTGAGGAGGCTGTCGAGGAGGCACAAAAGGAAATGGGGCGGACATTGGTGCGGGCGTCAGGCATGCCGGGAATGGACTATGGATACCGACTTGCGCGGCAAGTTCTCGATGCTCCTGCTTCGAGGAAGATCGATGGAGTACTTATTCGTGACGACATCACGGCACAGGCCTGTGCATCCCTGCTGGCGCGCGAAGGGCGTTCCGATGTGACGATCGCCACGCAAACGAATTTGCAGATTCCGATGCCCTTTGCTGTGCCGACGATTCTCTTTGCGTTGGATGTAGACGAGTTGGCGAAAATGTCTGTGGCATTGCTCTTAAAGAAATTGCTCCGGCCCAGTCTCAAGCCTGAGATGATGTTTTTAGCTCCGCGACTGCAATCGCCAACCGCAAACTCCGCAGAGTTCTACACCCACACTTCGACTTAACCCATTCAATCGAACGCTTCGCATGCACGTCGCAGTCATTGCAGAGAGGGAGGTCGGGAAACTCATTCACATTCTCCACCGCAAATCCTCCTGCGCGGGCTGGAGTTTGCTCGAGATTCTCGTAGCCAGCTCGATTATTTCCATCTTAGGCGCTCTCTTACTCCCCGTCTTCTCATTGGCCCAGGATAAAATGCGAACCGTAAAGTGTTCGTCGAATCTACGACAGATCTTCTTTGGAGTGCAGAATTTTTCCAGCGACAATAATGGCTATTTGCCCACATCCATGGCATCAGGTTTGATTTGGCACGCACGACTCGCTCCATACGTTGGAGTGACGGTTCTTGCCGGAGAGACGTTGGGTGCGCCGCCCTGTCGGGATACAATATTCTTATGCCCGTCTGCCTATCGGGATGCCTCGCCCCAACGAAGCTATGATTTTAACAGCCGGGTAGGAGATAATGTGCTGACGACGGACGATAAATTATTGTCCGTGGCCAACCCGGCGACGACGGTCATGGTCGCGGATGCCAAGAACACGTCATGGTTGCAGTCCTCCACGGATATTTCCTGCCGTCACGGCAAAAATTACGCCAACGTACTGTTTTTCGATGGGCACGTTGAAACAGCGACTTCAGCGGATATTTCGGCTCGCACTTACTCCCAATTTATTCGTGGCCAATAAGCCCGCCAATCTTTTATGAAAATCATCCCCTCTGTCTATTATCTTCCAGCACTGGTGATGTGCTGCATCGGGCTTCTATCTATTCCGGTTTCTCTGCAGGCCAAGCTCATCGCTTATCAAAGTTTTACCGACGGAGCGGGGGTGGAAAATCCTGACGTCTCGCAGGAGAATGCGACGGGGAAGCCGCTGCCGGATGGGGGTAGCGGTTTTCAAAAGCTCAAGATCATGGGTAAGCGACAGCCGTTCGTTGTTACCTCTCAGGGATTGGCATATCAAACGCAGGCGTCGGTCTTAAGTGTGGAGGGAAATGCCGTTGAGGTGCCCTCTGGCATCTCCCCCATGCTGTTGCTGTATACGCCGTATGCGGGCGATCCATTTGCCTCTCTGCGTTCGACTGAAGATCCCAAAGTGTTTGGCCGTCCTGGCAGCAATCTCTGGTTCAGCTGTCTTCTACGCGTGAAAGGGGAGATCTCTCCAAACACGGTGATGGTTGTCAAGCTCGGCTCGAGTCACCTCAACTTTGGACTGCTGTACAATGAGAAGGCGGCCTTCCCTTTCATCCGCTTGATCAGCACCTCGACTAAGGTGGTGGGCCAAATCGATCACACCTATCTTTTCGTGGCGCATATTGAATACGGGGCAAAAACGACTCCTAGCGAAAAAAACGACACCATTCGCGTATGGGTGGACCCGAAGTTGGGCGGTACTGAGCCGGAAACTCCTCCCCAGGCAACGGTGGGTGGATTATCGGCTCCCTTTGGCGGTGTGTGGTTCGAGCGCGACATGCTCGACTCGAAGACCTCGGTCGTAGTGGATGAAATCCGGTTGGGCGAAAGCTATGCCGATGTAACTCCGGTCAGCCAATAAATTGTCCTTTGGAATAAAACTTTCGCATATGAAATTCTATACCTTGATGTTTGTAGTTATTGGGTGGGCTGGCATGGCTTCCAGTGGTCTCACTAAAAATGAAATGCGTTGGATTGCTGCCGACGAAAAGGGATTTCGCTACGCCGATCTCTCCGCACTTGAGGTGTCGCCACCCTATAAAACAGTGGCGGACGGAATTGGAATCGCGCCGGGAACGGTCCTGGTCTCTCCCTCTATCCCTGCTCCCAAGTTTGTTTTGAATATGGATCTGCCTGCCGACAATCGGAATGTTGCGGTCTGGTACAAAGGGCGCAAGACCGACGCGCTGCTCTTTCTGTTTCGTGATGAGTCGGGAACATTTTCCTTGCGAGAAGAGACATCGGAAGGTCGTTCGCAACCCTACTTGGCAAAAGGAGCTTATTACGACGCGGTGTTTAATGGGTGGAGTTTGCGGCAGGTGCGATTAAATCGTGAGCACGCCGGGTTGAAGTTGGTGGGCGTCCACGTCACGGGCAGTTCGGAGCGTGGCGAACGCGCTCTATTCGGGCCGAGGGTTGGGAATGGCAGCTTGCCCTCAGAGGCCGCCTGGGTGTGGAAGCTCAAAGATTTCCTTTATGTCAAACCCTCCTCCATTACATGGACGGCAGTCAATTATTATGAGTACGGTTATGACCGTCCGGCACTGCTGAAATCGTGGATCTGGAACGGAATGCTCAATACGGCATCGATCGTAAAGGTGAAAGCGGTTGTTCGTAGCATGTCGAACGATGTAATGTGGCAGAGTGGCGATTTTGAAAAAAAATCCGGTGCCGCTTTAGAGTTGCCGCGATTACCGGAAGGAACCTACTTCCTGGAATTGAGCGGTTATGATGCCCAAGGTGCTCCCGGCGGCGAGAGTCGTTTGGTCTATCAAGTCTTGCGCGATGACTCGGGCGGACGACCGGTGAACGCACCTCTTTCTGCGGCGACGGCAAGTAAGTCCGTAAGCCCATCTTCCAAAAAAAACACAGCGGATTCGGCCAAGCCTGATCTCAATATCTACTCGCTCAATTGGATGGTCACCCACTTTGATGCTGCTCAGGAGAAGCGGCTGCCCACGACTTCGCTCCCGGTGCTGGCAGACTGGTCGAAGAGCGCCGGCATGACACCGGGTTTTCTCATCGGCTGGGACGAATTCGAACCGACTCCCGGAAACTTCCAATGGAATCTTCTCGATGGATTGCTGGCGTTGTCACGGAAGAACGGTCAAGCCGCATGGTTGGGTATTGGCTTTACTGGAGACAAACTGCCCGAGTGGCTGTGGTTCGAAGAGCTCATGGACCAGAATCAGAAAACCATTCAGGCTAGCTATCACTACGTTACTCCCTTTGGTCCGCAATTCACGAAAGCGCACCAAATTTTGTTGCGTGAACTGATCGGGCATTATCGCGGCAACCCCGATGTGGGTGGCTATCTGGTTTACGCTGGACCGAGCGAAGGATTCTTAACCGATACGCCGCCGAGTATCTGTGATTACTCTCCCGCGGCACGTCAGGCCTTCCGAGCGTATCTTCAAAAAATATATTCCTCCAAGCTGGAATCTTTGAATGCGAGCTGGGGGAGTTCCTATAAATCGTGGTCGGAGGTGCAACCGCCCCAGCCCGACTGGACACGTAAATGGGAGACGAGCACTGCGTGGATGGATTTTCATAATTTCAAAGCGGACTTCGTCGTCGATCGCATGTCAGAGCTGACCACGCTGTCGCGGGAGGCCGATCCAAATCGCCCCATGATGGCGTATGGCAAGGAGGGGTTTGGTTCAACGGGCCGGCTCGCCAAGGTTTTTGCCGCCAGCCAGTTCCGCTACACCAATGGCGGAGGGGAAACACAAGCTTCCTATATTCAGACCTGTATCATGCGTAATCATGGTGTGGCGGCCAATCCTGAAGGTCACTACGTCATGCCCAATATTGGATCCGTGGCGATGGTCATTGCCAACAGCGTATGGGCGGGAACGTTTGAGGGCCAAAACATCATGTGGGGCCTAGTCTGGGCCAAGCAAAAACACGAGGGTGTCGCCGAATATCAAGAGATCGCCAAATGGACCGCGGGTCTTGCCGCGCATCAGGAAGAACTGAACCGCAGTCGCGCGCTGCAACCATGGGCCGCTTACTTCGACGGGATTCAATCCATGCTCCAAGCTCGATCTTTCCGTACCGCTCTCTATCCCGAGGTTAGTGAATTGATGCAGGCCGCGGGAGAAGGCATGCACAATCTCTGCAGTTGGGTGGATGACGATAGCAGCCTTAGGGCGATGCAATCCTTTCGCCTCATTGTGGATTCCAGTTCTCATGTATTGCAGCAGCAATCGCTTGACACACTGCTTGCTTATGTGCGCGGCGGCGGGACTTTTCTGGCGAGCACGGAAACAGCGCGCTTTTTGGCTGGAAATGCCAAAGAGGCACACGCTTTGGTCAAAGCACTTGGAGGACGAATAGTTGAAGAAATTTCCTCCGGAAGCACAAGCGATTCAACCGGAGAGTTGACGGTGAAGCGAGTTGATCGGGTGGAATGGAGTCCGGCAAGTGGCGCCACGCTAGAGAAAAGTGACGAGCAGGGGCGCCCGCTTTTGTGGTCAATACCAGTGGGGAAGGGAAAAGTATTGGTCGCTTGCGGGCAGATCAATTTTGTCAAATCCGCTCGCTATCTCCAGCGCATCGTTAATGAAACGGTCGGCAACCCGATTGCCTATCGCGTGGAGGCTCGTCAGGTCACGGTACGTCCGTTGTGCAGCGATAAGGCAGACTATCTGCCTTTTGTTTTGTCCACTAGCGACCGGGAATTGAATCATACTTTTGTAGAGTTAAACGCACAGGGCAAACGACAGGTCACTGTTTCGGGAGTTCCTGCGACGATTCGTGAAGTCACGGAAATAATCACCGGACAAACTTTGCCCGTCAAACAGGGCGTGGTCAGTGGCGAATTTGTGCCCGGTCTCATTTACATTCTGAAGATCCCTCGAGTTGCGGAGTAAATCCGAACGATAAAATGAGGTTCGATAGATATGAAAACATTTCGATGTGATTTTGCGGTGGTGGGCGGCGGTATGGCTGGAATCTGTGCGGCGATTGCCGCGGCACGGCTAGGCGCGAAAGTGGTGCTGATTCAAGATCGCTCGGTGCTTGGAGGCAACGCATCGAGCGAGATCAAGATGCACATCGTCGGTGCGGACAATCATGGGAATCGACCTGGAGCCCGTGAGACTGGTTTGCTCGAAGAGTTTCGCCTGGAAGATGCCGTGCGCAACCCACACCGAAGCTATTCTCAGTGGGATCTACTGCTCTACGAGAAAGTCATTCAAGAGTCCAACATTACACTGCTGCTTAATTCCGCGTGCGTGGGTTGTGTCATGGATCAATCTCACGCCAAGGCAATGATCCGCTCCATTCGGGTGCATCGACATTCGACCGAGGAAGAGTTTGAAATTGTCGCCCCATTTTATGCGGACTGTTCCGGGGATGGGAGGCTTGGCATGGAAGCGGGTGCTGACTTTCGGATGGGTCGTGAAGGGCGCGATGAATTTGGTGAGGCGCTCGCCTTGGAGCGGGCAGACGGTCAAACCTTGGGTAGCTCCATCCTGTTTACGGCTCGCCGCTACGAAAAGCCGCAGCCATTCCAACGTCCCAACTGGGTGCGCCGTTTTCATAAAGAGGAATTTAAATTCCGTCCGGTTCAGAGTTTCGAATATGGCTACTGGTGGGCAGAGTGGGGCGGGCAACTCGATACGATCCACGACAATGAGCACATTCGACACGAGCTGTTGCGCATCGCCTTGGGCATTTGGGATTATGTGAAAAACTCGGGAGATCACCCCGATTCTGCTCATTGGGCACTTGACTGGGTGGGTGCCATTCCCGGTAAACGCGAATCCCGTCGATTCCTTGGGCCAAAAATCCTGACGCAGGATGATCTCGAATCGGGCCGTCTTTTCGAGGATACGGTTGCTTACGGTGGATGGTGGTTAGATTTACATCCACCCGCCGGAGTGGATGCCGTAAATGAGCCGGCATGCGTGCATCACCGTATTCCTCTTTACGGTATTCCATTGCGATCACTCTATTCGCGCAACGTGGGTAATCTCTTTTTCGCTGGTCGGAATATGAGCGCCACGCATGTGGCTTTCTCCAGCCTGCGAGTCATGGGGACATGCGCTGTCATGGGACAGGCGATTGGGACAGCGGCTGCGGTGTTGCGCGATACGGTGGGAGCCATTGCCGATCTCACGGACAAGACTACGGTTGAGCGCATTCAGCAATCTCTTTTGCGACAGGACGCTTACGTGCCTGGAGTGCAAAACGAAGAGGCACAAGATCTGGCGCTCGAAGCCTCCGTTACGGCCAGTAGTGGGGAGTCCACATCTAGACGTGTGATTAATGGGATTGCACGAGACACATCAAAAAAATGGAATATCGAATTGCGTGAGATGGTCAATGTCTGGGAATCGGAATTACTCCCAGCTTGGATTGATCTGTCTTGGGACCAGCCGCAAAGGGTGAGCGAAATCCATCTGACCTTCTGCACAGGTCTTCATCGCGAACTCATTTTAAGCCCCAGCGATCACGTTTCCTCAAAGATCATTCGTGGGCCACAACCGGAAACAGTGAGGAGCTATCGATTGCTACTGGATGACCGCGAGTTAGTTTGTGTCAAAGATAACTACCTGCGAAAACGGGTGCATCGACTGTCTCAGCCAATAGTAGCCAATCGTTTACGTTTGATGATCGACATGACATGGGGATGTCCAAGAGCAAGAGTCTACGAGATCCGTGCTTATGCGACGTGCCCGTAGGAAATGGAATTTTGAATTCGTTGTTAGTATTGAGTTTTTAATGTAATAAGCGGATCGACTATGGAGTGTTGCGAATTCTTGTTTTCTTGGGAATCGGCGATGGCGATCGACTCAACTCAAGAAAGCGATCTAGCGTCTCTGCATATTCCTTCGGGGGCGTCAGCGCCACAGGTGTGAAGTTGAGAAAAGTGAAGGTATAGAGCACTCCCTGCTCCATGAGCGCTATAGGATAAAGCGTTTCCGGATCGACCCAAAGATGTGAATCGACAATCACCGTTGTCTTGGGCTCCTGTCCCGGACTTATTGCCGTACCGGTCACCGTATGCTGCCTTTCATAGATTCGCGCCGTGCGGGTTTTATATAGTCCATCACTAACCGTTGCGTCCTTCGTATATTGCTGAAGCTCGGCCGCGCTAAACGCCTTCCACCGACCGCCCAAATCCACTCCTCCAAAGATGGCCAAAGGAGTGAGCTCACCGGAACTATCGCGAAAGATCCAATGACCATTCATCCTCCAATACTCCTCAGCCGTCCGATCGGCCCACGTCAATGTATCCCGCCTGTTGACATTTCCCGATGACACACCTCGATCGAAACAAGATCGCCTACATGCGTTGTCGTCATTGAGGGTGGAGACGGGGGCGTCTGCGTATTGGGAGCCGTCGACGTTTTTGTCTCCTTGGCCAACTCACGACGTATATCGATCCGCCACGTGCCCGTGCTCGGCATCCGCACTAACGTCTGACCGCTCAACTCTCGCACCGTCCCAAGCAGTAAGGCGCTCATCAGAATCATGCAAATCGATCACGCCGACCAATCGATCAAACCCATCCGAAACGCTCGGGCTTGGAGCTAACATTGCCTCCCCGCGCGGAGTAAAAGTCACCGACCGGTTTTGATCAAAATTCGCACGCCCGATCTTGAAGCCCACCCCGGAATTTGTTGCAATGTCCGACAGCATCGCCCCGGGAAACTTCGCCGACAGCGACTGGTTGATCTTCGAATCAAGATTGGAAGCTGTACCCAGACCCACCTGACGAATCAGATACGGAATCGCCACCGGCTTCAAATTGGTCGACGTCGTATTGGTCGATCCATCCAACGAATAGACCAGCCCAACCTGCAAATAACGAACCCCGTTATTCGTTACCGTCTGAAACGCCGCCCAGACATATGTCTGTCGCGCCAGTGCCTCCGTTCGCGCCAGATCCAGCGCTTGGGTGACATCAAAACCAGCCTGAGTAACTCCTCGTGATGTAGCCATGGAACCTATGGCCGGAATGCTGACGGTGGCCAGCATGGCAATGACCGCCACTACGACGAGTAGCTCGACCAGAGAGAAGGAAGCCCAGCGGGGTTGCTTGCGCATAATCTGACTTTCGATAGAAGAATTTGCCCTCGGTGCAGGTAGGAAGGACGCATCTGATGTATGCGCTTACATTCCCGCATCTTTCCTCCTTTGTCGACGCCCTTGTAATGTTTGCGCCGCAAAATTTGTATTCAGATTTTGGGGCTTCAATGAAAGTGTTTGAAGATTTGACTCAAGACCATAGCGCGGTGGAGTCATTTAGAATAAAATGGGTGCAAATTTCCCAGATGTGTAATGTCGACGGTGGTAAAACTAGTACGATTCTTCCTCTCATTGTGAACAAAAAAATCAGGAAATCTGGCTTCGTATAGTCGACCCAAAATCTGCAGAGCCACTATAGGCAAATATAATCCATTTTCTGTTAATGGCAGCTGCACTTGGATACCTGGTCGCTAGAGATACATATTGTTGAATAAGTTGTATTCCTTGTACTACTGGACAGGAAATGGCTTTGCGCTGGAAACCAGTGACGAGACGAACGGGGCGCCGTCGGCGCGCCGCGTGAACAATGCTCTCGCGGGTCACTATCAGGCCGGTGCCATTCTGCTGATTCAGCTGACTTGTGAAACCTATATTGGTGACCGCTTGGTGCTGAAGGCTCGTGGTGGCTCCAACGAGTTCGGGCGATTAAAACGACGCCATTCTCTACCACGATAAAACCAGCCCTTACTATGATTCGGAAGTGGGCGGCCTGCTCTGGGACTAGGTCTGGCAATGGCCGATGCTTTGCAGAATTTTGAAGCACGGGAAGTGGGTGCCTCTTTTCAAAAGAAAGACGACTATCAGATAAGATTATCAAATAGTTTGCTCGTAATAAGCAATGATTATCGCGCAAACGCATCTCCTCTCGGAAATCTCCTTCTTAATTTCCTCATCTGAAAATCTGGCTTTTTTATTAAACTCAATTAAGTTTCCGATGTTCGACTTAGGATCGGAAATTCGACAGCAGAGGGCTGCCATTTTCGAACTCGAAAGGAATCGCCATGAAAAATCGACTGACATCACGTATTGGAATTTATTTCGCCCTGGCCCTGACTGTGGTCCACCTTCGCGCAAATCCCAACGGAGGGAGTGTGAGTGGAGGATCCGCCTCCATTACGGGGCAAGGCACTGGTGTCGTGACCATTAACCAAACCACCCAGAATGCGATCATCAACTGGCAGAGTTTTTCCATTGGCGCGGGTGAGGCGACCCGATTCCTTCAGCCCAATGCAACCAGTGCGGTGCTGAATCGCGTGCTCGGCGGGCAAACTTCGATCATCGACGGCATGCTCACGGCGAATGGCCGCGTTTACGTTGTCAATGAGAATGGCATTCTCATGGGCCCGAACGCACAGATCAACACGAGCGCGTTCGTAGCGAGTACCCGGGATATTTTGGACTCCGACTTTCTCAATGGTAACCTTCATTTCGTAGGCAGTAGCGATGCCGGCGTGGAAAATCGCGGAACCATCAACGCCCTCGGCGGCGATGTGGTCCTGATCGGCAAGACGGTGCAGAATCGCGGCGCGATTACAGCGTCCAATGGAACCGCCGCGCTGGTTGCGGCCGATGACGTCTTCCTTGCTCAGAAAAACGCCGACGGCAGCACGGTGCTAGTGAATCCAAAGTGGACCACCGCTACCGCCTCCGGGAAAGTGGGTGTTTACAATAGCGGAACCATTACGGCAGCCGCTGCGGAACTCAAGGCGGCCAATGGCAATATCTACGCCCTTGCGATTCAGAACGAAGGCACCCTCCGAGCAACGACGGTTCAACAACAGGGCGGGCGCATCTGGCTGACGGCCGATTCCGGTGCCGTCGTCAATACCGGTACACTCGACGCCTCGACCACAGCGGCAGGTGGCAAGGGTGGCACGGTGATCCTCAAGAGCACCAATGGCCTCGCCAGCCACTCGGGCTCGATCATCGCCCGGGGCGGACAAGGCGGTGCCGGCGGCGATGCGGAAGTCTCCGGCGCGCAGTTGCAACTCACCGGCACGGTCGATCTCACGGCTCAAAATGGCTTGCTGGGAAATTTGCTGATCGATCCCCTTACGCTCGAAATCATCACGGGTGGCGGCTCCAACCCGACCGCCTCGACGCTCGATCCGACGGCCCTCGTAGCCTTGCTCAATGGCGCAAATGTAACGCTACAGGCCACTAACTCGATTACGGTGACCAATGCTGTCAATGCTAGCTCGAATGCGAACGCTGGTAATCTGACGCTCGACACAGTTACTCTCAATCTTAATGCCGGAATCACGCTCAAGAGTGGTAGCGTACTCGCGGGCACTTCCTTATTGACGACAGTCAACGTAGGCTCTGGCGGCCTTGTGCAAAACGGTATCGACGCCGTAACCGCTGGTGGTCAGGTCAATCTGGCCAGCAACAGCTATCTTCTTTCTTCGCAGCTCTCGATTAATAAAACACTTACCCTTTCTGGCACCGGATCGACCACTCTCAATGGTCAGAATGCCACGCGCGTCATGCAAATCACCGGCGCGTCCGGTGGAATCAACGTCACGTTGCAAGGACTCACTCTCACCGGGGGCAGCGCTGCATCCGGCGGCGGCCTCTATATCGCCAATGGCAGCGGCAGCGCCAATGTCACGATCAAGAATTCCTCCATCGTCGGCAACCGCGCCACCAATAGTGGAGGTAGCGGCGTCTTTGGCGGGGGCATAGCCATCGAATCCGCCAATACGGTGTTACTGAACGGAGTTTCCATTTCCAGTAATAGTGCCCGGTATGGTTCGGCTATCGATAATTATGGAAATCTGACCCTTCTCAACAGCACTATGGATCACAACACTGCGGCCAGCAGCGGCGGAATTTACGTCAATCCGGGGGCGGTGTTGACGGTATCCAACAGTACGATTGCCTTGAATACGTCGGCCGGCTATGGCGCGGGACTCGATAACGATGGCGGAACGATGTCGATCTATAACAGCACCATTGTCGGCAATCAGGGCTCTACGGGAGGCGGAATTTACTCCGGTGGTGGCACATTCACCATCGGAAACTCTATTGTCGTCGGCAATACTGCGACCACTGGACCTGATATCCGCATTGTCGGCTCGTCTACTTCTCTCGGTTATAATATTTACGGCAATGCCTCCGGTTTCGCGGCAGCAGGCACGGACATCAACTATACTGGTTCCCTCGCAGGACTCCTTCAGGCCAGCGGTAGCACTCCCATTCTGGCCAACAACGGCGGCCCGACGAAGACTGTGGCGCTGGTTGCAGGCAGTATCGCCGTTGACGCGGGCAATCCTTCGCTCACAGGTGCCGACCAGCGCGGCATGGTGCGCGGCGCGGCTGGTTATCTCACCGGCTCGGCTCCCGACATCGGCGCATATGAGCTTGGCATTACAAAGGTGGTCGCGAACAACCAGACCATGACCTACGGCGGCACACTGCCCACTTTCACCTATCAAATCATCACCGGAACTTCCTCGCTCTTCAGCGGCTCGCCGGGATTGACCAGCACCGCTACGAATGCTGGCACTTATAATGGCATCATCGGCTTGGGCACACTCAACGCCGGGCTCTACGTTATTGATATCACCAATGGCAATCTGACCATCGATAAAGCCAACCTGACTGTCATCGCCAATGACCAGACAAAGGTCTACGGCGCGGCGCTCCCCGGGCTGACGGTCACTTATAGTGGTTTCGTCAACGGTGACACCGCTGCTTCACTCGCTGCACTGCCCACAACCACCACTTCCGCTCTCGCTTCCTCGAACGTGGGCACCTATGGCATCACCACCTCCGGTGCGGTCAGCGGCAACTATAACATCTCCTACACGGGTGGGACGCTGAGTATCACCCCTGCGTTGCTGACGGTTATCGCCGATGACAAAACCAAAGTCTACGGCGCGTCGCTTCCTAGCCTGACGGTCACCTACAGCGGCTTCGTCAATGGCGACTCGACGGCGTCACTCACCACGCTGGCCTCAGCGACCACTTCCGCGTTGGCTTCGTCAAATGTCGGAACCTATGGCATTACCGCCTCGGGTGCGGTCGGCGGCAACTATACCATCTCCTACACGAGTGGGACGCTGAGTATCACCCCTGCGTTGCTCACCGTTACGGCTGACGACAAAAGCAAAGTCTACGGCGCGTCGCTTCCTAGCCTGACGGTCACCTACAGCGGCTT
>JAFIGT010000023.1 GCA_017849585.1 Verrucomicrobium sp. | reverse complement strand
TGCCGCTGTCGGCGGATCTCAATATCCGGATGATCTCCTCGGTGCTGTGTCGCTTCTGTTTCATGTGCTTGGATTCTTCCTGTCCTTTATCAGGTTAAATCCTCTCACTCAATCTGGACCAGTTTCAGGGGACCCAATCAATCATCAACGGTTCGAATCTTCGCAAGACCAAAGTCTGGCCAGATATGGATCAGCCTTTTATGCTGTTCTTCGCCCGCAATCGGAGGCCAAAGGCTGGCCACCGACTGCATTTTATTTCTCCGCATACGGATTATCATCTCAATAGCTATGGTGAAATGCGGATCGATTCAAAGTCCGCGCAACTCGTTGAAGTCGATGAAACCATCGAAGAACCTTGGCTATGGAAAGCCCTAGCGGTTGGAACTGTATTGGATGCGGATGTAGTGCGTAAAATAAAAAAGATTAAAGGCGTACCGCTTCAGGATTATTGGGAGGGACTATTAAACTTATCTTGCAGAAATGGATATCAATTAAAACCTAACCAGACACAGCGGAACGCGAAACCAATGCAGATCTTAAAAGATCTAAACACGACGAACAATTTTAAATTTGCAGTCGATACTGATCAACTAGCTTTTTTCAAGCGTGACAAAGTATGTTGGCCAAGAATCAGCGAGGATGCTGCCGATCCCTTGCTTGTCTATCGTGGTCCACTGGTGCTGATCAGAGAATCTCCTGGGCCTGATCGAACAGAAGGCTGGGCATTATTTTGTGCAAATGATCTGGCATACAATCAAAGCTTCTATGGTTATTCAGGAGCCGGGCATCCGGAGGGCGAGCTTCTCGTCAAATATCTTCAACTTTTTGTTCACAGTCAGCTTTGGCTTCACTACGCCTTGCTCACGAGTGCGAAACTTGGTTTTGAACGTCCGAACGTATACAAGACAGACTTGGATAGATGTCTGTTCTTTCCCTTGGAGCGTCTGACGGAAGCACAGAAAAAGCAGGTGAAGCAACTGTCAGATCGTCTTATTTCAGAAGATAGCACGGTGTTTGCTAACATTGACTCATTTTTCGGTAAGCTCTATGGCTTGAATCATCTGGATATAGAGGTGATCGCGGATACGCTAAAGGTGCGAGAGCCGAACGACGAACTCGGAATTCGAGCCAGTCAGGTGCCGACCAAACCTGAATGTTTACTGTTTATTCGCCGGATTGAATCCATTTTGGCTCCCTTATTTAAGGCACTCGGGAAACAACCGGAAGTTACTATTTGGAAGACTTCGGAGGATATTGAATCTCCCTTTTTAATGCTCATGCTTTCGGTTAAGGGGCAAAAGCCGGGAGATCCTCAAGAAATATTTCAGAGCGACGTATTGCCTTTGGCCAATGAGACTGGTGCCACGTGCATCTTTAAGGAAGTGGAGCGGGGACTTCTCGTTGGGCTTTTGCGTCAGTACCGATATTGGACCCCAAGTCGTGCGCGGATGCTTTGCGCTGAAATTATTCGGCAGCATATGGCCATTTTTGAGGACTGATTAATGTCATATGGCTTTTATCGCGCTGAACGCGCAACGATTCCACATCCTCCAATTCCCTTGTCCATGTGTTTGATAGTTGAAGAGGCCATGAGAGTTGCATGGAAACAAGTGAAGAATCGGAAACCGTCTCGGATTGATCTGCTCTCGGCAGACGAGGATGCAATCACGCATGAATTATACGAGACTCTAGTTGATGAAGTATTCGGAAAGGGCATCGTGGATGGTTTTGATGAGGAAAGATTCACCGTTGTTGTTAGGGAAGCTAAACTCCGAAACTTCGATGGAACGAAGTTGGATAAAATGCCTGATCTCTTAGTTGGCATTGCTGGTCGCAATGATGTGTATAAATCCTCACAGGATTGGCTTTTTATTGAATGCAAGCCAGTCGATGCAAGCCATACGGTTGGGGTTCATTATGGAGCGAAAGGTATCGCGCGTTTTATACGCGGAGAATACGCATGGGCATTACCCAATGCGCTTATGGTGGGCTATGCCAGCGCCGGTTATAGCTTAGACCCGAAATTGTCAGATGGACTTAGCGAGCGAGCCAAGGAATTTGAAATAATCGATTTACCGAAGGTTTGTCCAAAATCCAAGGCTGCAGGGGCGAATGCTTTGGTATATATCAGTCAACACGGTCGAACTTTTATTTATCAAGAAACCGGCAAAGCAGCACCTCCAATACGACTCAGGCACCTGTGGCTTCAAAGGAACTGATTATGTCTGCCCTATTTTACGTGGGGCCAAGAGCATTGGGTTTGGCGCATAGATTTTTGAAATGACGTTTACGGTGAGCGGATGCGCCTAATAGAGCCAGGGAGAGAGTTAGTAGGCAGTTACGTGCAGCGACTGCGCCGTCAAGCCGGGTTGCGTGTTCCACCGCCACAACGCAAGCAGGTGGCCGAGGACTCTCGACGGGATGGTCGGTTCGAGCGCAATATAGAAATCACGTGTGGACGTCAATCGGCATTACATTTGACCGTGCCGGTACTCCTCAAATGTCCTGCACAGCTTAGTGCCTTGTCGCAAATGCTTTCTTCCTACGGGCGTTAGTGCAAGCTTCTCATCGACAAGAAAATTTACCAAGTCCCAGAACCGCTCTGCTGATAAATGGTTTCGCGTCTTCTTTTTAAGGTGAAATTTGCTTTTTATGTGTTTGCCGAGTTTCGCCCAACTTGCATTCTCGTCTCTTTCTATGGGAATCATGTATTTCACATAAAGCTCGCACAGGTACTCAACATAGTTTGTCATGTTGGCGTCTGCGCCGATGCTGTTGGCTGGGTAGGGTCTTGGGCCTGATTTCGGAGCCGGTACTTTGATGTGGATTGGGCCTTGATTGGCACCCCCTATTGCAACAGAAACGCTACTGTGGGACGCGGAAGCACTGACGCTCCCCGAAACGGATGTTTTACCAGTACCGTTTTTGCCCTTATCACTTTTGGCTATGTGCTTTGAAAGAATCAGCAAGGCGTTACGAACATCAGCGATAGAGAGGTCGAGAGGAAGCGGAGCCTTACGTTCGTGACTAGATTTAATGCTTTTCAGCCATTCTGGCGTATATTCACCGGGACTAGAATCAACAAGTTTGTGGCAAGTACTGCAAAATAAAATTAGGTTATCGTAATCATCTTTTTGCGCAGGGGTAAGCGTTGGATCGTGACGCGGCCCACCCTTGCGTTTGGCTCGGATGTGGCAGATTTCTCCTACTACGATATCATTGATGATTAAGGGACCGTGGCAGTCGGGCATGGCACACTGATTGCTCGACATTCCGAAGAGTCGCTTCATCGTTGAATCCTGAATGCTCATGCGAGTTCTTAAGGAATAGTGTAAAATTTGAAATTGGAGGATGTCAATTCCCGTCGAAAGTCTCTTAAATCGGGGATACTATTCGCAACTGTTCCAAGTGGTTTTCTGCAAAAAACTCCGATGGCTTGCCTACTTTGTCCTGATTTTTCGGGTTTGTGCGGCGCGTGGATGTGCATAGCACACAAAGCTTTCGGGCACGCGTTATGCCAACGTAATGAAGGTTCCGATCTTGCGCGATGTCCTTGTAGATCGGGTGATCGAAATCATTGTTTTCGCCCGGTTGTTTCGAGGGCAAAACCCACTCATGGAGGTCGAGATGGAAAACGAGATCAAATTCTAGTCCTTTGGATTTGTGGATGGTCATGATTTGCACCTCATCGTTTTTTGGGGGCGCAAAACTTCGAGTCAGGTCTTCGATGGATGACGCCCGCAATTGTGCAACAGGGCCTTGCTTGTTCGCGTTCGGACGGAAAATCGTCGCTATGCTCTCCATCAGGTCGAAAAGCTTATCGTTCAGGCAATCACGAACCTCTTTGATTTGCTTTCGTACCTCTGCAAGTTCAGTCGTCGCTAGGCGGAAATTGTGGTGGTCGAGAATTTCTTGGACAGTGTTTTGTGGGTTAAGGCGATACCTTAACAAATCGCAAAAAATAGGTCCCCATAGGCTTGTGTTTTCCTCAAGTGGGTGGGGTTGGGCAATCCGATGCTTAACGGCGAGCGCATTGTTCACCAGAACGCCTGTCATGTTACCGCGAACGAGAATCCCGACATCCTTCGGGTGTTCGATCTGAAATTCGTCCATAAACTGAGGCAGAACGGCGTCAATCCACTGCGCAATGGCGCCTACATTTCCCACGCACGATTTGTAGTAAACCCGGATTTGGTCAGTGTTTAAAAGGACAGCATTTGCGTTTAAAAACCGTAGCGAATAGTTGACGATTGAAGGATGGCAACGGTGATTTAGTGTTATCGGAAACGCTTTAAAATTCGCGTTGCCAGCAAGGCTGAGCAGGTATTTCGAGTCTTTGTTTGAAAACCCGTAAATGGATTGGTCGGCATCGCCAACGGCTATGGCTACGAGTCCCAATCCGTGCAGCTTCATGAATAGTTCATGCTGCGCCAAGCCGGAGTCCTGGTATTCATCTATGATGACGTGGGAGTACCGCGTTTTCAGGTAGCGTTGGCAGGCGGGTGAATTGATGATGGTGAACAATGCCAGCGTCCCGACGGTATCCAAAAAAAGCCGTCCTTGCAGGAAATGCTCTTTCAGGTCTCCTGTTAAATCCGCCAAAATTTCCAGAGTCAGTTCCGCGTTATCCAGAATTTCAAATGGAGTCCGGTCTTCTTCGGGTAAATCCCTTATTCGGGTAATTTCGATTTCGGCTGTCGGCTTTCCCCAAACGTGGGTAAGGAAAGGAATGACGATCTCCCCAATACAAAAGCGGTCAATTGTTCCAAAAAAACTGGCCTTCAAGTCAATGCCCTTGCTAGCCGCACGATGCCTCAACTCATCACTTGCCTTATTCGTAAATGAAATTGCAATCACGCCTTTGTACGACGGAAAGGACGGCAGAATCCGTTGGATCTTCCGAGACAGCACAAAGGTTTTTCCGCTGCCAGGCTTTGCAATGGCTACCATGCTACCATCGTAGTCGATTGCTGGCTGCTGTTCGCGGGTTGGCTGAAGCTCGCTCATCACTCGCCGTTAGGTTCTTCCGCTTTAGGTGCGGGCCT
The DNA here is from genome assembly GCA_017849585.1 of Verrucomicrobium sp. Taxonomy (GTDB): domain Bacteria; phylum Verrucomicrobiota; class Verrucomicrobiia; order Methylacidiphilales; family UBA1321; genus UBA1321. The sequence continues at coordinate 181,310 of JAFIGT010000023.1, read as the reverse complement.
GCGTCGTCTGGCAAGTTTGACGGCGGAATGCAGCGGTGCCGCGATGTCATCGCCCTTGAGGGCTGCGAGCATTCCCGGATTTTCCTTGAGAAACTTCCTCATTCTGATGGCCTTGCGGTTTTGCAAATACTGGACGGCGTCGGGAATGGTGGCTTCGCCACTGAACTTCAGTAATTGATCCTTGCACACTGCCGCAACGTCGTTTTCCAAATCCACCTTGGACACGAAGATGCCTTTGGGGTTTACAATCGCCGAAGTGTCCTTCCATTCGGCGGACAGTTTGGCGGGCGAATCAATCGCGGTACTATTGACGTAAGCCTTACCACCAGCAACTTCGAGTGCCCGGTTAAGACCAGCAAAGCGCCATTCCTGAGGTTTCGTTTTGGGCACTTTAAACACATCGTTGTCGGTTCTCAGGACGTACGGAATTTCCAGTTTCGACAAGATTTGCACATAAACATCGAAATCAATGCCCTCCACGGAAAGAATGCTGATATTGTAGTAGTTGAGGTCGATCCCAAGTTCTTCTGACATCGTGGTGTACAGCAAAACCTCCGAAGGCCCTTCAACCAGAAAGACTACGTCTGCAAAAAATGCTTCGGCCGGTAAAACGCTCATGCGATAGCCAAAATCATCCCAGGTGTCCTCTAAATCCTCCGAGCATCCATCTCCGGCAGCCACAGTATTGCCGTCATTCTCATAAAAACGTACGATTCCCGCCGGATTAAATTCCGATGCAATTTGCGGGGAATGAGTGCTTACCAGCACTTGGCCTTCGATGCTGTTGACCAGATAGTCTGCGAGCTTCCGTTGCTGATGGGGATGCAGGTGGGCCTCCGGTTCCTCGATGCAGTAAATGACCGCTTCGTTTTCCAAATCATGTTCAAGCGCCGCTTTTGCCATCCACAAGCCAACGAGAATCTGGTTGTTCCTTCCGTCGCCACCGAGCCCAACGCGCTTTCCTCCCGAATTGGCTCCCAGCCGGAGCCGGTCAACGAAGGACGAGAAATTTATCGTCTGGGCCTCCAGACATACGCTGTAATCCGTATTATGGTGCGACAACTCCTGTAATTCGTGGTTGATGCCTTTGGTCGCACCCGCCACGTAACTGAGCTTATTGACGCCATCGTTTACTATATTCAGCGTTTTCTGAAGAGTCGTTTCGCTCGTCGCATCCGCGGTCTCCTGCGCTGCACTGCGCTTCGATTTTGCAGTTTTGAGGAGATATTTTTTCTCTTTCTGGATGTAAGCCGTGATGTCTCGGCAACTCTCCACGTATTTGAAGTGGATGTGCTTTAGGTAAAATCGTCCGTCGATTTCCTCCAGCGCCTCACTGCTATGGCCGATAAAAATTTTATATCCGGGTTTTGCGAGTTCTGCGGTATAGCATATAAAGGATTCTCCATCTGCACTGATGTGTCCTTTGAGGCGGGAGATTACAGCGTCCTCGGCGATTTCAGTTAGCTTGATAAGAATTTTAATTGCGGCTACCTGTTTGCCGTCCAACGCAATATGGAAATCCGATTCGCTGGGTTCAATGTCTTCGTCCGACAATGAGCGGTCCAACAGCATCCTGATGGCATGCAAAAAATTCGTCTTTCCTACGTCGTTCGCCCCAATCACCAATGTTTTATCGGCGAGGTTGACTACGGCTGACGCGAAGTTTCTGAAGCCCGTTATTTCAACAAGCTGTATCTTCATTCCGTACTTTTAGCGTAAATTAGATAGGTTGCCAATCTCCGAGAGGTAGGAGGCATTGTGCTCCTGAGATTTTACGTAGCTCGGGGTGAGTGATGTCGTGGTTATTGCTGAGTTTGGCCTGTGATTACACCCGGCCTAGACGATTGTTTTTTCTTTCAGTTTGGAGCAATTTTACCCTCTCATTTTCTATGCAGAATAATACTCAAAGGTGATGTATTTAACGATGGGAAACGCAAAGTTGGCATGACGAACAAACGTTCCAAAGAGGCCGCAAAAAAACTCCGAAAGACACTGCTAGCCGACCGGAGGCCTGCGCGACCTTTCTCTCTTTTCCTTCCCTCTCACCGCAAGGCGGCGACAGCGAGCGCCTCCCCAATTTCCCCAGGAGGCGCGAGCCGAGCCGCGACGAATCATTCGGGGCCAGCGGGAGGCTGTGACAGGTGCCGTGTCCTGGCGCAGCTCCCGCGCGGGGCGGAAGCGGCCACGAGAGTTTCAGAACGAGCCCGGCCACCGACAAGAAAGAGCGGCAATGCTCGGGCGGGAAGATCAAAACGGAACGGGACATCCGTTTTTCAAAGAACAAAAAAGAACCAACAATTTTCCTGACTAATCCGATTTACGTTTTAGTCCGTATTCCTTACGCAACCGCCACTCAGCGACAATTAGGGGGCGATGGGCATCGCTGTGGCGAATTAGGTGATCAATACCGTCAATACAATCCTTAATGATGGTTTCCGGGGATTTATCGAGCAATCGGGCCAGTTCTTCCACCTTCCGGTATAATTCCCTCGAAATCTCGCACGGATGCTTGTCGGCATCGACCAGAGAATCAATCTGATGCCTGACCCACGTGGACAGATTCTCGGCAAACTTCTGTCCATTGGCCCAATCTTCCTCCCGGCGTCGTTCCATCGCCTCCCGTTCCTCGTGGCGAAGGCGGATGCGGAGTTGTTCGCGCTTGGTGGCTGGCCGCTCCAGCCAGGATTGGCGTAGGAGGGGCAACTGTTGGTCCCGGTAGAGGATGGCGGCCTGCAAGGCCGCCTCGGTTCCGTGGTATTTCTCGTCCCGAAAATGCCGGTAGCAGCGACTGCGGCCTGAGCCAAGGATAACGGCCCATCCCACTTCACCTTTGACAGCCTTGCGGTGAATAAACGGTTGGTCGGATGGGGCTAACATTCGGATGTCTCCAATGCCTGCCGGATGGAATCGGCCAAAGCGAATGCGTCGAAGGGTTTCTCGACCAGTTGATGAATTCCCCTTTCGGCCAGCGGACGGTTTTTGAGAAAGCAAGCATGACCGCTTAGAAGACAGAGAAATCCAGTCCAACCGGATTGCTGAAGCTTTTGCGCCAGTTCCAATCCATCCATGTCGGGCATCTGCCAATCGGAAATCACCGCATCGACCGGATTTTCGGTAATGAAAGCGAAGGCTGGTTCGGCGCGGGTGAAGGTGTGGACGGAGTAACCCCGATCTTTGAACAACCATTCCAGAATGGTCAAAATGCTGATGGCATCATCGACGATGACCAGACAACGGCGTTCGTTTGCTGCTGTCTTTTCGCTTTGTTCCATGTCCTCTCTTCCTCCCGCGGCTTCCGTCTACGCTTTAAGCTTTCCTAAAGAAATGAAAGTACAAGGGCTATAGCACGTGTCAAGTAGCGAGTCTTTCTCCGAAGATATGAAGGAATGCCACCTTGCGAATCTGAACTGTTCCTGAGAAAACGACTGAAAGAATTGCGGACCATAGCCAAGTTGACCCAAGCTCAGGTCTCTGAATTGGCCGGAATCTCCTACGACTATTATCAGAATATTGAACAGGGCAAGCGCACCAATGTTTCCATTCGGCTTATCGAAAAACTGGGAAACGTCTATGGGCTGGCCATCTATGAACTGCTTTCGCCCGTCACTCCTAAAATCAAGGTGAAAACCAAATCCATCCCGCCGCCCCATTACAAAAAGAGGCGGTAAATAGCGTTATTTGGCGAAGCTCTCTGTTTTCTTCGCATTTTTCCGCCTCCAGTACTTGACGATGGCATCCGAAGCCTTGGACATCCAGGCCGGGTCATTTCCGAGGCGTTCCAGTTCTTTGGTGGAAAAATATTTGCAGCCATTGGTAGCAGGAGAGCCCAGAGGTTTCAGCAGGTGGGAGGCAATCAGGATGGAGATTTCATGAGCGCCGAATCCGAGGAACCACGCGGTTTCCTCGGCGTTCATCCGGGCGGGGGTGTGCTGTAGATTCAGGAAAGAATTTCGATCCGTATTCATAGTAATCACTCGTTTGAAGTTTCTATATTAAGCGGCACGTCGATTGGCGATTTCCATTGAATCAAAAAGAGGATGCGAAAATCCAATACTACTTGGTACTACTAAGTACTACCAAGTAACACCGGACAAAATTGGGCGCGATTTGATACCGTCCAAGCGTGGAGATACTCAAGCCCAAATCGGTGAAGATACCGCCTGCGCTGCACGAAAGAGCGAGTGCAGTGGCTAAACAAATCGGGTACTCCTATAACAAATTTGTGGCGACCGCGATGGAAGATCATATCGCCATGATCGAAAGCAAGCATCCGGTGGTGCCGCGAATGGTGCTGATGGCCAAAGCCGCCTATACCCAGTCTCCGCCCCTATTGGTGCCGTCCTATCCGACTAGGAATAAAAAGAAAAGGAAGCGCTAGGAAAGCTTGTCGCGTCCGTCTTATCCAGACGACGATGACGTTGGCGAGGAGCGGAGGGCGCGGAACGTAGCGAAGCGACGGAGCGAGGAGCCAGCGTCATGGTCGTCCTCAAACAAACACCCGAAAGGATTGGGGGTGGTTTGTACCCCCAATCTTTTCGGGTGTTCGGTGTCTGGATGTTTAGGGAGCGTCAAACCGAGTTGCGCATTCCCGGCTTGTTGGGGCTGAAGTGCATGCGGGAGTGCTGCCGCATGGCTTCGTTCACAAAGGCTTTTTCCCGGTAGAAGGGATTGACCTTTTGAACGCGCTGCATGATCCGCTCCATCATGCCGGGCGTTTCCTTGACCCACTCCTCCACCATCGGCTTGCGGCGTTCCACCAGGCGCATTTGATCTTCGTGACGGAACATGCGATGGAGAGTCAGGGTGCGGGCGGCCCATTCCGGGTCTTCCCGAACGAGACGTTGATCGCGTTCCGCCAACTGGGGATTGGCTTCAATGAATTGATTCAGCCGTTCGTTGATTTCAGGCTTGATGGTGCGGATATTTTGCTGCGTTTCACCGGGTTTAGCCATCGGCTGGGTTTCGGTTACTTTGGGTTTGATCGCCATAGAATTACCTTTCGATTGGGGGTTGGATTACTGATTAAAAATCGAGTTAGAGAAGAGAGTTAAGATTCGGAGCTACGGCGCGTTTTCAAATTCCGGCGAGAATACCCACGTGTCGGTTTCATCCGGTATGGGAGCGCCCGCGAGATTTCGCAGGGCAGTATCGAATGCCTTGGCCACGTCCTCTTCATTAAACGAAGCCAGGATGAAGCGCATCAGGGTTTGCGCGTTGGGCGCTTTCCCGAGATCCATCAGATCCGTGGAAAGCTTTTCGGAGGCGTTGTAATATTGCTGCACGACGGCATCGGGCAGCGCGATGGTGATATGTGTCATGGGTGTTTTTCCTTTGGGTTGAGGTTAGGAACGAAACTGGTTCCAAAGCTTTTTCCACCACGGCAGGGCGGCTTTCTTGCGACGGGCTTCCGCTTCCGCCGCTTCGCGTTGCTTTATCTTTTGAAGTTCCGCGGTGCGAGCGGCCAATTCCTGCTGGAGTCCGGCATTTGCCGTAATGACTTGGTGAGCTTGGTTGTTTTCTTCCTGCAATTTTTTGATTTCTTCGTCCATGCGGGTATTCTGCTCATAGGTGGCCTGCAAGAGTTGGTTTTGCTGTTGGATTTTCTGCTCCAATTCACTGCTGAGAACGGTTGTTTGCGCTGCCGGATCAGAAACCGCGACGGTTGGGCCGCGGGGAACGGCAGTCGGAGCATTGGGACTCAAATTCCAGCGCGAGGTTTGCTCGGAACGATAAACGGTATGCGCCTCGTGCATGACACCGGGATCGTTGGGGTCTTGATAACGCCCCACTGGGTAGGCTTTCAACTGGTCCGTGTGCCGGATGCTGTCGGTATTGTCCGGGTCAACGACAGTACCGGCCACCGTTGTGGCGGACGTGGACGGTCTCGTGTCGAGACTGGTATGGGTGTAACTACAGGCGGTCAGGGTCAAACAGATTAGCAGGAGGCAGAGTTTCATTTGCGCGGAGCCTTTTCTTTGGAGTTGATTTCTTTGACCTTGGACTGGCCTTTTTGAGCCTCATCGAGATCAATGGTTTGCGTGACGTAGAGGTAAAATTGCTTTCCAGCGGGAACCCTGACGTAGAATCCATCGCGCTTGATGGCGTCGGAAATTTGCCGGGCATACTCGTTGATGACCGAACTGGTTGCCTGCAACGCCGCGTTTTTGGGAGAGCTGAGGGAGCTTTGAACCAAACCGCCTGTCCACGGATTGGTGGTTTCCTGAGTATCTTGAAGTCCCGATGCCACGGCGCTTAAAAACGTTGCGGCGAAAAGTTTGATCTCAGCCATATTGTCGGTCTTGATGACGTCACCCCGTAATCCCGCCGAACCGTCCGTAAGTGCCCAGGTACCGATGGCGTAATTGCGCTCCATATCGAGGGCGATTCCTTTTAAGGAAAGCTCGGCTCCATTCATCTGGTCGGTGGTGCGCCAAACGACATACCATTGGTTATCACTGGCGATGCGCTCACGGGAACGGTCGGTCTGGGCCTTGCCGTGCACTTCGGCTCCGGCGGGGATGATTAACCGGCCATTGTGATAAAGGTCTTCGGTAACGAAACCGATGATGGGCGTTTCGATCCTGGCTGAATCAATCGTGATAATGGTCTCGCAGGGAATCAACCGTCCGTAGGGAGCATAGTTTTCGGACGGAGAGAAATCAGGGCTGTCGTCGTTGTAGAGGGAAAGCGGGAGTGCTCGCGGTGGAGGGGGAACAGTCGCCGACGCGGTGGCTGTTGCAGAAGCAGTAGTTGGCGGTGGGGAATTTCGCAGATCCAAACTGGGGATGCCCGAACGAAACGTGATGGGTTGGCTGTTGGTTTGCGCGGCTTGCTTGGGTGGTGGCGGTGAATCGACTTGATGCGTCGAATACGTGCGGTAGCCGTACACCAGAGCGCCAAAGATCACTACACCGATGCCGAAAAGCAGGTAGCTACCTACGGCGGTGTTCTTGAAGAAGTGGCCTAATTCTCGCGCATTCACGATGGATTCATTCCATCACAAATTCGCCTGAAACACTTAGCGAGCAGTCAGCGACTTGTAACGAGCAGTAGGACTGTTTTCCAAAGGAGAGATTGGGCTCCTCATCGTGGCGGGTGTTTACCCTGTAATACGCTTTATTTCAGGGAGAAACGACCGATAATGGAATTACCAACTTGGATGCGGAAGGTTTTGGAAAATACCTTGCGTGAATGAGAAATAATCGTATAGTGGGATATCCCACAAAGAAGATCCTATGCCAACCGCAACGCTAACGCCTGAAAAAGAATATGTGGCTCATGTCGACTCCAAAAGGCGGATGGTAGTCCGCAACGGCACACACACCGTGTACCGTGTACTCGAATACCATGACGGTCACATGGTTCTCATTCCCTGCGAGATCGTTCCATCTCCCAAGATTAAAAAGGGAACGCTGGCGCAAATCGAACGCTCCATCGTGAACTTGAAAAAAGGCAAGGTGTCCGAACCCATCGACATCAAGGCGGCTCTTAAACTTTACCGCTGATGACCTTCACCATTCGGATGGGAGAGCCTGAGATCAAGGCTCTATGGGACGATCTTTTCAAAAGAAAAGCATCGGGTGAATTGAATGCGGACGAGGATGAATTTTTTGGGAAGTGGGTCAAAACCACGAATTTCCTTTCGCAGAATCCCCGGCATCCCAGTCTGAGTACTCACGAGATCAGCGATCTGAGCGAGAAATTCGGGGTCAAGGTATTCGAGGCATACCTTGAGAATAGGACTCCAGGAGCGCGGCGGATGTTTTGGGCGTATGGGCCGGGAAAGGGAGACATCACGATTCTGTCGGTTGAACGGCATCCGAACGATGACAAGAAGCACGCTTATAAAAAGATCAAACTTTCTTCATTTCCCAAGCCCGTAGGAACCGTTGTGATGGTAAGGCGGCCAAGGTGAGGGAGGCGGCAAAGATCAAGGCGGGTCTTTCCGTGGCACGATTCGAGCATTTAAGGAAGAATTTGAACATCCCGGAAGATCAGCTCGCCAGTCACTTGGGAATTTCCCGTTCCACTTTATATCGTCGAAAGAGGTCCGGTCGTTTCGACCCATGCGAATCGGATCGGCTCCGACGTTTTTTTCGTTTGTTCGACATTGCCCGCAAAGTCTTCGGTGAAACTTCGGAAGCGCGGAAATGGTTTACCTCGTCACAGATTGGTTTGTCCGGGGCCACTCCGCTGGAGTATGCGGAAATAGAAGAAGGAGCGCGGGAAGTGGAACGGCTGTTAGGCCGGATCGAGCACACGGTCTATTCCTAATCGCTTTTGGATTGGAGAAAGTCGGATCACTGGTTTGAGGACGTGGGTGCTTTAGATTTGGGCATGAGTTCCGAACCCTCACCCTGCCTGCTCACGATCACATTGAATTTATTTTTGACGGAGAGATTGTTTCGTCCTCCATCGGGACTGCCGGTGATGGCAAAATAGCCTACCGATACGCTCGGTATGATCTTATCAGTGGAAGAATCCCGATTGCCTTCGGGCATGATTCCCGAAGCATCCGACACGCTGGCGTAATAAACGTTCGCGCCAACGCGAATGGCCAAAGACTGCGGTTTGTAATAAATTTCCCTATCGCTGTTGTTGAAAAAGAGAACCTTAAAGACCAGCGTATCCTCGGCGTCGAACCGGTAGACCTCGGCCAATTCGACCGTGAAATCTTTGTACAGCATACGGCGGTTGGGATAAGCCACGTCAACTTGCGAAACCAGTTCGGGATATTGCGTTTTAACAACGGGATAGGATTTAGCGCGGTCGAGCAAACTGAGGATTTTGGTGGGTGATACGGCATTTTGACTTCCGACGGCATCGCGTTCGACAGGCTGGAAAAAGGATACGGAACTAAACGGTTCCTCGTCCGTCTTTAACTTCAGAACGTACGTTTTCCGATTCCACACAACGTTGATGCTGGCCACGGCATCATCGGTCAAGGCGCGCACCGAGAAAAAGTAACGACCTTCCCGGTAATTCAACAACACAGGTGCCTTCGTTTGCAAATCAGCGGCCACGCCTGCCACTTCCAAGGCGGAGATTTTGCTCGGAAAGGAAATAGTTGTGGCCTGAGTCTTCGCAATCTTGATGGTATAGACGTTTCGTTCGTCCAATGGGAATTGCTTGATCGAATTGTTTTCCGTGTCGGAAGCGGCCCACGCCGCCGTGGTGAGGAGCAGGAATGTGAGGATTATTGAATATCGAATTTCCATACAGCCATTGGGTAGCGACCGTTCGCGGTCAGGTTGGGGTTACGGGCCAGCGTCAAACGGGCCTTGAATTTGGACGACTCGTTAAACGTCTGACCGTTGAAAATGCCGACACGCAACAATTGCCCGGCGACTTCCACTAATACTAGGTCATTGCGGGTTTGGAGAATGTCGATACGAAGGATCTCCACCTTTTGATGGATTTGCTTGGCTTTGAATTCGGGAAGTTCCCGGCTTTGGATCGCTTTGGTCTGTTCCAGCGCATCGGGTAGAAACAACTTTTCCAGAATTTCGGGATAATCGTAGCCAGTGGGATTTTTTTGAAAGAGGGCGATGCAGGCGAGCACAGCTTGCGAGATGTGCAGCTTGGTGGCGTCCTCAAAATTCAGCAGTGGTGAAACATGGAACGTTCCCGCTTCGTCCAGAACCACCACCCGTTCCTGGGTGCGATAGGCGGAAATGATGAGATAGGGTTGAATGAGAGCGGCGGCGATGGCAACGAGCGCGATCACGAACCAGACCCGAGCGGCCCAGCCATGATCGGCGAACAGCCGTAAAATGCTCGAAGCTGGGTGCGGCTGCTTCGGTAACGGCTTGGCGGCAGAAGTGGGAGCTACCAATGTGACGCGGGGCTGTTCGGAAGAAGGAGCGTTCATAGTCTAGTAAGAAACCGGCTGCGGTATTTGGTTGAGATTCTTCAAATCGACCACGTAAGCATCGCCCGTGGGATCATGCTTCAAATCGAACGTAGGAGGTTGAGGACGGGGCAACGTATGTCCCGGCGGAGGTTGGGCGCTGCCTCCACCGGAGGATGGGGATGGTTTGGGACTTGTGGGAACGGGAGACAAGGAAGAGGGGCCAGGGGGAAGTTGCGGCGGTGGTGGTTGTGACGGGGAGGAACCGGCTGCGGGAGACGTGGGCGGGACGGCCCCGCCTGCGGCCGGAGGTGCGGACGGGCTTCCGCCTTTTCCACCCAGCCGTGAAAACCCGGCCAGCATCAATCCCATTTGCATCGCCTGACTGATGCCTGACGACATGGGAGAGCCAGAGCAGAAAAGCATTTGCATGACGATGGGAGTTCCCAAACTGCCCAAGATAAGCCAGACGGCGACGAGACAGCCAATGACGAGCGTGGCGGGAGTGAACTTGGTGGCGGCTCCGATGGCGAGAGCGGTAGCACTTCCAACGGAGACGTAACTATTGAGGAGCGAATAGCCGACCAGATCGACGACGGCGAATCCAATCGGCCACGCCAGAATAGCCAATGTCTGCTGAATGTAATGAATGGCCAGGCTGCGGGTGGATTCGATGGCGAGCAAAGCCAGCGCGATGGGCAGGAATAAATAACAAAGACATTCCATCACGAATTGAACCAGCATCATGGGAAACTGGATGACGGCTCCGAGAAAAACGATCAGCCAGCCGATGGCGTATTGAACGGCTTTCATCAGCGAATGCGACACGTCGAGCCAGTTAATCCCATCGTCGGGCGGCTTGATGAGCTGAAGCAACGCTGTACCCGTGGGGGCAACGCTGCTGGCGAATTCCTCCCGGATCATCATGGCGATATTCCAAAACGTATCGCGGACGAGGTTGAACCAGAAAGGCAACGTGGCAATGATTCCGGTTAGAAGCGTGACGGTAACGATTGGCCCGACCAAGGTGGACATATCCTCGTGGAACTGATGGCGGCTGATGCGCACGATCAGGGAGGCCGTGAGGATGAAATAGCAGACAAAGCGCAGTTCAACACTGAGCCTTTCAACCATCGGTTGCAACGTGGGAATAATATCGCTGATGGACATAAGGGAATGGGTTATTTGTACGGAGTCCGGGCATTGGTGACTTTGCCCTGCCATTGCATGTAGTTTTCGAGGGAAACGGCCATTTCATGGTCGGCGGCTTGGGATGCTGCCTGAGACTTCAACTCCTGATCGTTCCGATTGGCGATGTCCTGGGCGACGATCTGGTTGGCGGCTGTGGCCTGCTGTCCGTTGAGCGAGGCAATTTCTCCGTCGATGGCGGCGATCTTAGCCTGAAGCTTTTGGGTTTCCGCATCGGTTGCGGCTAATTTCAGTTGGGCGAGAGTCGCCGCCTTGTCCTGTTCGAGTTGCTTAATGCGTGCCGTGGTATCGGCGGTGACAGTGGCGACGTTTTGCGTCTGGTTTTGAATAGCCGCGAACGGCTTCAGCACATCCGTGTTGTAAGAGATCTCGAAGCCGCCGGGGGTGGAGGTTGGAACGGACTGGTACAATTCCTGGCCGTTGTATTGGAGTGCCTGAACACCATTGGCAGTTTGGTTGAGTGTCGAAGTCAGTTGGCCAACCGAACTGCCCATTGTGCCGTTACCAAGATTCAAATTCAGCAGGTTTCCCGCCGAAGCCGGATCGCCCATGACATTTTTCATGCTTTGAGCGATTTGAAGACTTTGGTTCATCTGGTCGATCTGCGTATTGAGCTTTTGAATCGACTCGACCCATTTGGCGATGTCCTCACCATGATTGGCCTGAGCGATGGGATCGCCGACTACCACGACGGAGTATTGGGCTTGCGCGGTGGAAGTGAGCCAGGCAAGGGCAAACAGCCAGAGGCTATGGGAAAGAAGCCGTTTCATGCGTTTATTCCTCGATGCGGATGTTGTGAGTAGTGGGAACGGTAACGGTTCCGTTGACATTGGTGCCGCCTACCGTGACGGGGAGATAGGTCACGCGGGGTTGTGGCGAGGCGTTCAAATTCTTCTGCTGATTTTGAACAATCCAGTATTGTTGTTTTACCGCGTCGCTGCGGCCTTTCTGATAACCGTTTTTGTATTGGGTTTCGCCGCTCTTGGCCGACATGGTTTGGGCGATTTCAGCAATAGCCACGCCACCCGCTGCGCCCGCTCCGGTCATCAGCGGATCGCCATCACTCAATTTATTCGCAATGACGCCTCCGGCTGCGGCTCCTCCTGCGTCATAGAGCCCGCGTGTGCTGGAACAGCCGATCAATGTCAGAGTGGTTAACATCAGGATGATAAAGAATCGAATACTCATGGATTGCTCCTTTCAGGGGTGAATAAGACTTCATCGGTCGCGGCGGAATTGTCATTGTGACCGTCTCCGGTGAAAAAATTGACCACGCTTCCAATAACCGCAGCCGCTCCAAGTCCAACGCTGACATTGGTGAGGGTGTCATCCGATTGGCCGGAACCGTTTGTCGTGGTAGCGGTCGAATGAACGGGAGTCGTAAGCGAGGCCACATGATCGGATAATTGGGAATACTGGCTCTGCATCGTTGCGAGGGACTGCTGTAGAGAAGTGATGGAATTGCGCTGGCTTTCAATAGTGTCTAGCAGCGCGTCGATTTGACTTTGCAGGCCAGCGTTCTGAGAGGCATTTAAAGCCTGTAAAGCTGCAAGCTGATTCAAAATCGAATCAATTTGATCCTGCTGGGCATCAATCCGCGCCTGCAAGGTGTCGAGCTGCTGCTGAACCAGGGAAACGATCAAAGCTTGAAATGCCCGCTTGTCTTCCTCCGTAGCCGATTGATAGGTCAGGGTGAGGTCGTTGAGGGTAATGCTCCCGCCGCCCTCTGCATTTTCATTCCAAAGAATGACCGTAATTTGACGCGGGTATTGCTCCGGATCAGGATTGGGATTGTCCCAGCCGTCTTGGTTGCTTTCGAGGGTGAGCGGGTATGTTCCGGCGTCGAGAGTTCCAGAGGCTACCGCGCTGGCCTCGATCCACGACCCTACCGAAGTCCCTTCATTGGCGTAGATGGCGTGGTAATAGGTTGCCTTGATCGTACCAACGGTCGCGTTGTAGTAAGCGTCAAAGGACACATTGTGGCCGATGATCTTGGCCGTCACGATGACCGTCACACTTCCCGGCTTAGTCAAAGTGACAGTAGTGGGATCGACGAAGACTTGTTGCGTCCATCCGTGGGCGATGGTCAGGGCGAGAAGGGATAGAATGAGCAATGATTTCATAGATTGATAAGGGTTGAATGAGAATTATTGATCTTCGGGTGACGCATTGGATTTGGAGTCGAAAACCGCATTCATAACGGCTCCGACAACTCCGGCGGCTCCCAAGCCCACTCCGAGATAGGTCACGGTATTGTCGTTATTTTTATCATTGGATTCGTTGCTTCCGTTTGTTCCGTTGGTCACAGCGATGCTGGCCAGTTGCGTCTCCAGTTGAGACATCCGAGTGCTCACGGTGTCGAATTCACCAAGAAGCGTGTCGAAGCGGGATTGCATCGAACCCAATTGTTCCTGCAAGGAACTGATGTCTGATGTGTTGTTCGAGCCGGAGTCCTGCAAGGCGGCAATCTGGTTTTGTTGCGTGGTGATTTGTCCTTGCAGGGCGCTCAATTGTTGCTGAACCAAGGAAACGATCAGGGCCTGAAAGGCCGCCTTGTCTTGTTCCGAGGCAGACGCATAGGACAAAGTGACATCACTTAAGGCAATGGTTCCGCTGCCTCCATCTGCACTTTCATTCCAGAGAATGACCGTGATTTGAATGGGTACGGTAGAATCGCTGACTACTTGGTAGGTTCCCGCACCAAGAGTTCCAGTGGCCACCGAACTGGCCATGATACCTGTGACGACTCCCAACTCGGCCATAGAAGTGCCAATGGCGCTGCTGTAAGTGGCCTGAACCGTGCCAACGGTGACATGGATTGGCGGCGTTGTTCTCCCGGTATTGCCGTATTCCCAGGCACCGACGAGTTGGCCGGTGATAATGACTGTTACAGTCCCCGGTTGAGTGAGGGTGACTGAAGTGGGGTTGACTAACGCTTGCTGCGTCCATCCTCGGGCGATGGTCAGCGCAAGCAGGAACAGAATAAGAAATGGCTTCATAGGTTTGATAAGGGGGTGAAGGGCGACTATTGGTTTTCGTGCGTCCCATCGGATTTGGAGTCGAAAATGGCATTCATAATGGCTCCGATGATTCCAGCAGTTCCCAACCCCACGCCGACATAGGCAATGGTATTGTCCTGAGTGTCTTCGTCGTTTGCGCTACTCCCGTCAGTGGTACTCGTGGCGGCCAGTTGGGATTGGAGGGCGTTGTAACTGCTGGTCAATGAGCTGAGTTGACTGCTCAAGGCGCTGAGGCTTGTGTTCTGATTCGCATCGGAATCCTGCAAGGCCGTGATCTGGCTTTGTAGGACGGCAAGCTGTTCCTGAACCAAGGAAACAATGAAGGACTGGAAGTTGGACTGGTCCGTGGAGCTGGCGGAGTTGTATGCCAGTTCCACCTGAGAAATCTCGAACCCTTGGTTGGTCGATTCATTCCACAAGATTACCGTCACCTGTTGGGGCGAGTTGGTGGTGGTGACCGGGTAGGTTCCTGCGTTCAAGTTTCCCGTAGTTGCCGAACTGGCCGTGATGTAGTTGAAACCTTGATTGGCCGCATACCCACTTACGGCATTGGTGTAGGTGGCCGTCAATGTGCCGACTGTGGCGTAACTTCCACCACTGGAAGATCCCTTGTTATCGGTCACGATTACGGTGACAGCTCCTTGTTGAGAAAGAGTCACCGAAGTGGGATTGACGAGGGCTTCCTGGGAAAACCCGGTAACGATGGAAACAAGAAGCAAGGCGATGACTGAATAGAATTTCATAGGATAGATCCTTTCGATTGGTGGACGACTCCAAGTGATTATTTAGATTCGTTCTTGGCGGGAGCGTCACTGGCTTGGGGTTCGCCTTTCGAGTCATCTCCGACAAAGAAATTCACCATCGTTCCGATGAATGCGGCGGAACCGACTCCAATGGCGGCGTAGGTGAGTGTGTCGTCGGAATTTCGTCCGTCCGCTCCCGCCGCACCGTTCTGGCCGTTTTGAGCCGTGACAACCGCCGTGATGTTCAATATTCCGGTCAACTCGTCGTATTCCGATTGCAGGTTGACCAACTGCTGTTGCATGGGAACCAAATCGGGATATGGTCCTTCCGATTGCTGAAGTGAGGCGATCTGGATTTGAAGGACAGCGATTTGCTGTTGGGCTTGAGAGGCGACGAATGCCCGGAACGAGATTTGATCGGCGGTAGTGTCCGAAGTGCTGACCAGAGTCACTTGCGAAATGGAGATGCCATTGCCCGATTCGTTCCAAAGAATGACGGTGACTTGCTGGGGATTGCCGGTCACGTCAACGGAGTAGGTTCCGGCATCCAAGGTGCCGCTGGCCGCGCCATTACCGACCGTAATGCTTCCCGATGAATTGGAAGACGAGACAATCCAGTTACCGGCCTGGATATTGCCAATCGTGACTGTCGCCACCTCCGACGTGGGAATGGCGTCTGTCACAATGATCGTGACCGAGCCCGGTTGAGTGAGGGTGATGGATGTGGGGTTAATCAATGCCTGCTGCGCCAAACTGCTGAGCGTGGTGAGCAACAATAGAGCGAATGCGGAGAGGTATTTCATATCGTGGAGTCCTTGGGGTTGAGGTTTGTCAGGTGGTGGAGTTGAAAGGGTGCGGCGCATTGATGTGGCGAACCGTTCCGCAAAGGGGGAGCTGCGATGCGGGAGAGTAGTAACAGAGGGAGGAAAACTTTTGGCCCTGCGTCTGCTGTTCGGGCAAAGGATAATTCTGAATGGCGTCCAGCGTGGGTTCGGGCAAATGGATGTCGTGGGAGATGTCCTCCAAATCCGAACGGTCAAACTGGCGCATCAAAAGGAACTGCTTGGAATTGCCCATGACAACGGGGCGTATTCGCGTGGACTTGAATTTGCTGTACTGCTGAACGATAGAGAGGGTCCAGCAGTTGAACTTGCGGAGCTGCGCATAGCTTTCAGCCACGATCTTTTCGCCTCCAGGCACGTCGAGGAAGCGGGCGACTTCCTCAAAAATGATCCGTTTCCAGAAGTGACGGGGAAGCGTGATGATGTGTTGACGAGTAAAACCCGAAATCAACAGTCCAGCCGCTGTTTTCAGTTCAACGGCTTGTTCGGGAATGTAACCGAGTTCAAAATGAGCCACTCTTCCCGTGAGCGAAATGTTGGTGATGCCGTCGAAAAGCTTCCCGTAGGAACCGGAGGCCGTCCATGCGCTTAGGAGCGTGGCGATGTGGTCAATATCGTCTTTCTTATGTTCCGGGAACCGTGAGAAATACATTAAGTCGATCAGGGCCGAATGAGTCGGATATTCCTCTGGCTTGAAGAAGCTGTAGGCGGTGGCCATCACCAGCCGTTCGGTCTGGGCTTCCTTGATAAAACGGGTGATTTCTTCAGAGGTAAGATGGTGATGAAGCGTCAAGGCTTCGTCGTTGAGTTTGTCAAACTTGTCGCGGAAGTCGGCGAAAGCCTCCAGATAGGTGCTGCCCATCTCCATTTTGGCGCGTCTCCAATGATGGACGGCGCACGCCAGTCGCTGAACCTCCGGCAATTTGTCAGGATGTTTTCGTGACCATTCTTCGTAGGTATCGGCGTAGAGTTGATTGATGTATTGGCCGATTTGGGCCTGACGGAGTTGTTGTTTTTCGGGATCAGTCGATTCTCCGATCATTTTAGAAACCAGCGCGACAGCCGTGGCCAAATGAAGCTGATTGAGAGGCAATCCCTGAGTGTCGAGATAGTTAAGGGTCAACTCACCGTCCGGGTGAATAATGATGGGTTTCTCGCCAAGCGATTCGGTGAATCCTTTATAGGACAGCCCTTCTTCAATGATGACATTGTAGTGGTAGTGAAGCTGGGTTTGGGTCAGTAAATCCTCCATGAAATAGGATTTGCCCGCCCCGGTCATGCCCAGGAGTACGGCATGTTGAGGCGTGCCGCCGATAAAGGTGCGAACGCCGACCAGATTGCCATTGGTTCCGTCGTAAATCGCCTCGGCTTCGGATAAATGGGCGGTAAAGGTTGAGGTAAACGGCAGCATGTCGGCCAAGTAACGGTCCTCGGCGTAAAGATGACGGTGCAGATAGGATGATCCGGTCCAGCCGGGCCAACTGGCGAAGAAGAGCTTGCGGGCAGTGGTGGGCAGCGCGGTTTCGTACACCTGCGCGCCATTCATGTTATTGATCGCGTTCTTGATGGCAGCGCATTTGGAATGGAGTCCGGTTTCGGTGGTGTCCCAAACACGGACGATGTACTGCACGTTGAACGGGAAGGAGAACCCCTGGGCGAGCGAGTCGATCTTGTGTTCTTTCTTGTGCAGAGCGACCAGCAACGATTGTTTCCCTTCCTCCTCGTAATCGCCCCGCAGCCGGTCCATCGCTTTTTCTTCCTTGGTGATTTCTTCGCGGACAGGGATCGGCTCAAGGTTGATGGTGATTTGATAATCCAAGAAAGGCAGTCCGGTGAGACGGTGAATGAGGCCGGGGTACGTTTTCTGCGGCCAGCGTTTCAGGGTGAAAACGTTGTAAAAATGGCCATCAAGATAAAAACCGGTCTTTTCACTAATACCGACACCTTCGCTGTCCCAGCACAATTCCTGAATCGTGAGATCGGGATGGTATAACTCCTCGAATCGCATCTCGAAGCGGTCGGCCAATGTCGGATTGAGGAAGAGTTTGTAATAGGCGAAGTGGTCGAGGTCGGACATGGGGCGCAGAGTGGTTCCATTTCCGAAGATGGTTTGGAGCGTGACGCCCAATTCGTGAAAATCATTCTGAAGCTGCGACAGAGTTTTCTCGTAGTAATCGTACAGGCTTTGCTTTCCGGCCAGATTGCCGGAATAGATTTCGACGTCCTGGGTGATGAAGAGGACAAGTTGCTCACGGCGCAAGGTGCGCTGAAGCATTCGCTGCCAGTAGCGGGCAAACCGTTCATTGCGGGCTTGACGAACAACCGGATCGGTGGCTTGGGCAGTTTCCTGCTGATACCGGGTCAATTCCTTTTTGTAATCGGAATTGCAGGTCCATTGCACCTGGGCCCGTTGTCGGGGATTCAGGGTCGCCAGAAAAATTCTCAGCTTGTCCTGAAACTCGTTCAGCAGGGAAATGGAGGAGTTATGCAAATCGGGCGGCTCAATGACGAACCCTTTGCTGGCCATCGCTCCGGCTTCGAGGTTGCCGTAGAGAATGAGCCCGCCTGCAAAATGGCCGTTAGGTGCTTCGGAATGTCGATTCATAATGGGGATTTGGGACGGCAAAAGAGGTGTTGTTGATGAGAGTCGATGGAGAAACCCCTGCCTTCGATCCAGAGTTCAAACAGGTCGATGTCGTATCCGGGCGGTTTCCCTTGTTTGAACAGCAAGACGTAACTGAGGGTGAGAACGAAAGGGAGCGCTCCGACAATCGCGCTGAGGAGCCAATGCACGTGAAAGGCGCTGAAGAGCACCAGCACAATGCCGATGGACCCGGCGGCGGATGCGACGACGGGGATGAACAGATTTCCATCCAGTCCCCAAACGGAACCGGCCGAGTCGTCGGCGGCATTGGTATCGGTGAGTCGGAGGTCAGCCATAGGTCGAAGTTGTGAGAGGGAAATTTCCGATACTGGTGACTCCTAGAACGTGGGGGTCAAAACGCCCCCACTGAGTCCGAAGATGGAGAAGAGAGCGCCCATGATGGCGGCGGCTCCGGCAATGATGATTCCGGCGATGATACCGGCCTTGCCGTCGGGATCGCCTTTGGAGATGGCGTTGGCTCCGACCCAAATTTTGATGACGCCCCAAATGAATCCGAACATGAAAATGATTCCAAGGGCGAGTTGGAATCCCTGTTTGAGTTCGTTCGTGCCACCTGTCTGCGCGAGAACAGGTAGAACAAGGTGTGTTGTCGAAGTGGCGAGGAGTTTTCCAGTCGAGCTGGCCAGCGTGTAGAGAGGGCTTGTCATAACGCTGATGAGTTCATCACAAATCAGCGTCACTGCCCTAGCGAGCAGTCAGACGATTCTGGCCGTTATATACGATTGGTAAGCATTCCCTTTGCGGGGAGTCATTTTTGACGAAAAAACAGAGGTATAGTCGGCCCGCACCAACCAAGAAAAGGATTTGAAAATGAATGCACCGATAATTGAAAAACTAAAAAGTCTCGAAATCCATTTGCGTCAAAATATCCGCGGCCAGAATCACGTCATTCCGCGTATCGCTTCCGTGCTGTGTCGCGGGGAATTGGGATTGGCACATCCGTCGCGTCCCCGTGGATCACTGTTGCTCGTGGGACCGACCGGAGTAGGAAAGACGGAGATTACGAATTGCTTTTCGGAGTATCTTTTTGGTCCGAGTCATCTCCACCGATTCGATATGTCGGAGTTTCAGAATCAATCATCAGTGGGACTGTTGCTGGGGCAGTCTCTTTCCGAAATTGGTTTGTTGGGAATGGCCTTGGCCAAGAGTGAGAGGGGAACATTACTTTTTGACGAAATGGAGAAAGCCCATCCGCTCGTGTTGGATCTGTTTTTGCAAATACTCGATGCGGGACGAATCACCCTAGCTACGGGTGAAACCAAAAACTTGAGCGACTACTATGTCGTGTTCACTTCAAACATCGGATCGGCTGAGGCGATGCGAATGGAGAATTCTACTTTCGCAACGATTGAAAGGACGGTGCTGAGGAAGGTGGATCAAACTCTGCGTCCGGAATTGGTGGCGCGCATTACCGATAGGCTGGTATTCGCGCGGCTATCGTATGAAGTCCAGAGGGAAGTCTGCGAGTTGATCGTCAGTCGGGAAGTGAAAAGACTGGGAGTGATGGGACATCGGTTGAAAATTGAACCGGAAACCTTGGAAATGCTGATTCGGGAGGGATACGACCGGACGCTGGGAGCAAGACCTATGAGGAATACCGTAGAACGGTATATGCAGAATACGGTGGTCAAGACAGTTTTCCAGAGAAACGCTATGAACTCTCCCTGACGAAATTCAGGTATTGAGGTTCAATTCTTTGAGAGGAATATGGCGACGTAAAGCTTTCGGTAAAAAAAGCTGTTGTTATCGTCGCCACAGGCAAGCCTGTGGCGTATCAGAAAACAGGGCGCTCCGCTTACAGGACTAAGCGGTAAGTCTTGACGTTGACCTAGGTAGTCACAGACAAGCTGTCGAGCATCAGAATCAGATTGCTCTGCTTTCTTTTCTTGAGGTAACTTCGCAAAGTGATTTTCAAGTTCATGTGGGTAAGTCTCTTTGGTGAATACTGAACACACTGCAATTGACAGAATTCGAGAAGCCCATGAAGTAGGGTGTTATGGGTTGGTGTCGGGATTTGCCAAGCAAGTTAAGACCGGAAATGACATTAACGCAGAAAGCGCGTTAAAAAGAGACGGACCATTTTTCTGTGGCGCATGTTTGTCTCAAGCAATTCTTAGAAAGTGTGCGGAGCGCAAAGATCATTTCGCACATCATACCCCGCTATCGCCCGTAGTTCCGAGAGAAGAAACCCAGCGTCATCGAGCCTGCATGGAGGAAATTTGCACCGAATTACAGAAGGTACATCCTGATGGTCTATGGGAAATAGATAGACCCATTCCCGAAAATAAAGGAAAGAAATTGTCTGCTGTAAGGCCGGACATTAGTGGCAGAATAGGAGGAAAGAACGGCCAAAGATTAGCCATCGAGATTCAAGCTAGTTCGATGACGATCCCAAAGATCTGTAAACGTTCGGACGTTTATCACAGAAGGGGAATCCCGATACTGTGGGTTGTGCCTTTGTTAGAGCCAATTAATTCTCAGGCATTTCGGGCAAGATTGTACGAACGATATTTCCACTCTCTTTATTTTGGGCGCGTATATTATTGGTGGCCTGGCTGCGGAGAAACGGTGACTCCGGTTCATTACGGTGTAGCGAGGCGCTATATTGACCATCGTGAATGGTATGATACTGATGCGGGAGAGCACAGAGAGGCTGGAGGGCATTTTATGCCTTATAAGATTATAAAAAAACCAATTTTAGGTCAGCCAGTCAAAATTTCTAAAAACTTTTACGAATATAAAGACCGTCCTGAATTTAGGCCGAGATATGAGCGCAAGTCGGTGCCGAAATGTACTATTTGGATGGATAAATTGCCGATATGGTGGGATGCGGAAGACGAAGCAAAGTTTGAAAAGTATTACCCAGAGGAAGATGATCAGGATGTTTCGGAATCAGAGTCAGAATCGTAAGGATCAGAATTTTGAGAATTTTCGAATCCAGATACGATTTTCGTAGAGAGTGGATCGGTTGATCTTTTGCTCTGGATTATCACAAGCCCCTTTCAGATAGTCCTTGATCGTGTAATAGACCTGATCCGGCATTCGTTGGTTGATGGTAATTTTGTTAATCATCCACAATTCGATAGGGATTTCCTGGCATTGCTCGTTCTCGCTGATAACGCGATATTCTTCCTCACAGCGATAAGGCCAGCGTTTGGTGAAAGGGATTTCATCGACGCGGATGGATTCGGAATCCACATCACCTAGTTTTTTGTAGGTTACGAGACCATACCGTAATCCAAGGGAACGAAAAACTCTTTGAAGTTCCCTGCCATTAAATTCGATACAGCATCCGCTGATACCGTCTGAAAAACTTTTCCAGTGGTGAATCGTCTCCAGTCCATACGAAAAGCAAAGAGCGTACAAGTGATTTAGTTTTTTGCGGCTTTTGTAGACCCGCATGATTTCCGAATCATTGCGGTCTTCCCATTTATCCGGCTCCAGTAAAACCAACCGCTTGCGTCTTAGTAAATCAAGCAAGACCGGCAGGGTGGTAAAGCGGTTCAGATATTTAACATCATCCTTCGAAGCAGTTATTGAACCCATAATAATCCCCGATTTTGAAGCCCGCCGTAAGAGATACCCGAAAGAGCTAAACGCTCACCCGAATCGATTGTTTCGGAGTCACATTTTGTTTAATCTCTGGCGCTTCGTCAATGGCAGCCGTTTCTTTCTCCGCATCAGCGGAAAGTTGATTGGATGCCTGATTTTTAGTGAGATCGAGGGCCTGAGTGATTTCCTGCTGACGGCCCAGTAACGCCTGCAATTTCTGTTCGTGCTCGAACGGTTTATTTTCGTGGGCCTGCAATTCCACGATGCGCTGTTTGGCGGCGACGATGTCTTTCTGGTATTCCGTAAGTCGCTCGTCCATGGAACGGACGATGTATTCCAGCGAACTCATAGTGCCCGATGCAGAATCCGATACCTTGGCTGAATACAGATTTTTCCCACAGAGTTCGATTTCATCGGAACGCTCCGGGCAAGTGCGAATCGTAAACCCGGCAAATTTACCCAACTCTACCGGCTTGGGAGAGAGTAGGTGTTTTTGGGCCAAACGATTGAGTAATTCCCCGGCGACTGGTCGCTCAGTAATGGAACGGTTTTCGATCTGAATGGTAAACGCATTTCCCTTGGTATTTTGCCGGACGGCCAGATCCTGCTGCAATGCGGCAATCTTTCGCTCCAGCATGCCGATTTCTTCCGTAGTATGACGAATCGAATTGCGCGTGATGTAATGTGCCTCGCTGTGCTGGGACCGGAGACGATTGAGCCGCATGATCTCGGCATCGACTTTCGCTTTTTCAATGACGAGGGGATTACCGGAAGCGATGGCTTTCACCTCGGCATAGGTGAGAGCAGGGGCATCAAGGTCTTCGATTTTGCGGACATGACTTTCCTTTGTCATGATCTGCCCAATAAACTTGGCTTTCGTCTCCAATACGCCCCACATATAGCTGTCGAATGAGCCTTCGGTGACATAACGGAATATTTTGACTTCGGGATTCCGGTTCCCCTGCCGCAAAATTCGTCCCTCCCGCTGCTCAATGTCGGCGGGACGCCAAGGCGCGTCCAAATGGTGAAGCGCAATCAACCGCTCCTGCACGTTGGTGCCGGTTCCCATTTTGGCCGTGCTGCCCATCAATATCCGTACCTGGCCGGTGCGAACCCGTTTAAACAGGGCCGATTTCTCGGAATCGCTCTCGTAGCTTTGAATGAAGGCTATTTCCTCTGTAGGAACCCCTTTCTGGATCAGCTTACGTTTCAGATCGTCATACGCCGAAAACACGGTCTCTTTCTCCTGTGGCGTCGAAAGATCGCAGAAGACCAGTTGCGAGAGTTGCGGTTCCTTGGTCTGTTCCCAGATTGTGAAGATTTCGTGAGCTGCAAGAGACAGCTTGCTCTGAGGATGATCGCGGGAAGCGAACACCAGCCGCATATCCAGTGCCGCCTTGCGACCTTCCCCGGTGATTTTGAGCATGTTGTCTTCACTCGGATCGACACTGCCCGATCTCAATTTCTCCGCGCGCTTGGCCAGTGACGCGACAAACGCTTTCAACTCTGGGGTCGTTGGGGCGCTGACAATGAGCGGCTTGTTTTGATAGAGCTTCGGGATCGGCAACTGAAGCATGTCGGCGGTCTGAATATCCGCCATCTGCCGGAACTGCTGCATCAATTCGGGAACATTGACGAACCGGGCAAACCGGGTGTTGAGCCGATACCCGGCGCCATCGGGGGAAAGCTCCATCGCGGTGACTGGCTCTCCGAAGGTGGCCGCCCACGAATCGAAATGCTGCAACTGCTGTTTCTCCAGTTCAATACCTTGCAAGTAGCGTTGCATGGTGAACATCTCGGCCATCGTGTTGGTGACCGGAGTTCCGGTAGCAAAGACAACGCCTCCACCGCCGTTCAACTTCTGGAGATGTCGGACTTTTAGATACATATCAAAGGCGCGTTGCGAGGACGTTTGCGGTAACCCGGCGATGCGGGTCATTTTTGAGACGTAGAAAAGGTTCTTAAAATAGTGCGCCTCATCGACGAAAATGCGATCCACGCCCAGCTCTTCGAAGGTGAGTGTGTTGTCTTTCTTCTCCTCGGCAGAAAGAGTCTTCAATTTCGTTTCGAGTCGATTCTTGGCCGCTTCCAGTTCCTTAACGACACGCCGGAAATCCCTGTCAGCTTTCTGCCGCAGAATGGCCATCTCCAAATCGTCAATCTGCTCCTTGAGTAAACCCTCCTGTGCTTCCTGAGAGATCGGGATACGCTCAAAACCGGAATGCGTGACGATCACCACATCCCAGTTACCCGTGGCGATACGGGAAAAGAGCTGCTGACGGCGGGCCATCTCGAAGTCGTCTTTCCCGGCAACAAGGACGTTGGCGGCGGGGTAGAGCGTCAGCAACTCCGAGGAGAACTGTCCCAGCATGTGATTGGGCACAATAATCATCGGCTTCTGAGCCAGCCCCAACCGCTTCTGCTCCATCGCGGCAGCGGCCATCGTGAAGGTTTTTCCCGCCCCGACGATATGGGCCAGCAAGGTATTGGGTGTTTGTAGGATTCGCCAGACGGCGGCTTTTTGGTGGGGTCTTAGGGATATGATCGGGTTCGCGCCGGGAAGCGTAAGGTGCTCCCCGGTAAACGTGCGAACGCGGACATTATTGAACTCCTCATTGTATTGCTTCACCAATCGTTCCCGGCGTGTGTCGTCCTGCCAGATCCATTGCGTGAATCGTTCCTTGATTTGCTGTTGTTTTTCACGGGCGGCTTCGGTGGCCGAGGCGTTGATCACGCGATTCTCCGTGCGCGGGTCGGTATCGTAAACAGTTGGGGTCCGCAGATTGAGAGAATCCTCAATGAGATTAATGGCCGCATAGCGGGGCGTGCCCCATTCCGTGGTATTAGCCACGCACGACTTGGCTTCGTAATCGGCCTGTAAGGACCATGACCCCAGTTGTGCGACGTGTTTGATGCGGACAGCCTGGGGGGAAATGTGCAACAGTTCCTCTACAAATTGCTCCACATCCCGTTCGGGTATCCAGACAGAGCCAAGCCGGGCATCGATCTCGGTCGCTTTCAATTCCTCCGGTTGGACGGATTGCAAAGCCGTGACGTTTTCCTTGTAGCGTGGATCGGTCAAGGCGGCCGCTTCGGCAATCGCGAGCTTTTCGCGGATGTTGCCGGATAGGTAGGCATCTTCTGTTTCCCATGCCTGCGTTTGAGGATTGAGAAAAACAATCCCCTTCAATTCTGGAAGGAATTCTTCCGGGCCTTTCTTGAGTAACCAACTCATGCGATCCAAATCCACCCGTCCCAGCTCATTGAGGGAAATGAGCAAGGCTTCCTTGGGCGTTTGGGCTGATTCGGCTGGTTTTTGCCGCTGGATGGTACGTTCCTTAAAAATGGCTGTTTTGGTCGCACGCCGGGTTTCCTCGTTGAAATTCTCCAGCGATAGCAGTAACGGCAAATCGGGGTCGCCGAAAAAGGCCCGCGTATTGGCTCGTTCTGAGATGGCTCCAAACCGACCATAAAAATGATCGTACTCGAAATTGAGTCGTTTCCGGGTTTCCATTATCTGTGCCTCCGGGGCATCCTCCACCTGGGCGCGTAGGCATTCCCGCACCGCATCTCGGACCCGGATCATGGACCGAATCCGGCGCACCGTATCTCCGGGGAGACCTTCGGCCATGACGAGATTGCTTCCTTCACGGATGGCAATTTGAGGCCCCATCGGGGTATCCACGATGGTGAAGGCATTGGGCTTTACTTCATCGGGAGCGGGAATTGTGATTTCAGCGGCAGGATGATTTTCAACTGTCAGTCCTTGATAGATTTTCTGTGGCAATTGAAGGCAGGCTTCCCGTAACGCGGCTCCCAAATCGCGGGCATCACTCACCAAGGTGGGCTCATTGTGTCCATACATGCTGCCTGTCAGTTCCATCGTTCCCAGCATCATCTGGGGATGGGAAATGAAATATTCGTTCAGTAACATTTCTTCGCCCTTGGCATTGCGATACGCCGTGCTCTCCTGCCAAGGGGAGCCGGAAGGCGATTCCCCTGACAGTCGTTTACGCAGAATCACGATGTCAGTGGTTACCTCGGTGTTCGCATTCGCCTTAAAAGCGGTATTGGGCAATCGAATGGCTCCGACCAAGTCAGCTTGCTTCGAGAGATACCGGCGCAAATAACTGCTCTTTTTGTCGAGGGTTCCCTTGGAAGAGATGAATAACATCAACCCGCCGGGACGAAGCCGTTCCATTGAAGCGGCGAAAAAGTAATCGTGAATGGGAAAATGATACTGATTGAACCGTGAATCGTAGGGTTGGTAATCGCCGAAAGGCACGTTACTAATTGCCACGTCATAGAAACCATCGGCCAATTGTGATTTTTCATAGGCCGAGTGACGGATGTCGGCGTCGGGATAAAGCTTTTGAGCGAGTCGTACCGTAATCGAATCGAGTTCAATCCCGGTGATCTGAGATTGCTGATTCATCGACTCCGGCAACAATCCAATGAAATGGCCGACCCCACAGGCCGGTTCCAGAATTCTGCCTCCTTCAAATCCCAGATGCTCCAAGGACTGGTACATCGCCTGTATGACAACCGGCGATGTGTAATGGGCATTTAGAGTCGATTCGCGTGCGGCGACATATTCCTCTTTCGTCAAAAGAGCTGTAAGTTGCTCTTTCTCTTTCACCCAATCGGAGGGTGGTGCGGGTGAAAAAACTTGGGGGATTCCACCCCAGCCGACATATTTAACCAGGATCGCTTTTTCTTCAGCAGTCGCAGGACGATTCTCGCCTTCAATCTTTTTGAGGCATTCAATCGCGGTGAGATTTTGCCGGAACTTCTGCTGAAGGGAACCGACTCCAATCCGGTCGGCTTCGGTGATTCGGTAATTGGCAGTGTTGCGGACTACTCCGCTTCCGGGGTCAAGAAGATGTACCGCTCCCGCACGATTTCCCATGCGGCGTCGTAGGCTTGCTGTGCGGTCAGATTTTTCTGTGACCTGAGATTGCGGATGAGCGAGTCCATCTCGTCTTTGGTTTTCTCCTCCGCTTCCACCAGAGTCTCGCGCAACTGTCCCTTCGCTTCCAGTTCCCGTACCAGCCGGGGCAGATGCTCCCGCCAGTGTTTCTCCGCCATCCGTCCGAACTGGGTCAGTGGGGTGGTTGTCATGGCGAGGAGTGTAGCTGAATAAATCGAGCTGGTCAGCGTTTTTTGCTGGGGATGGTTTGGGTGATGGCATGGGAGTAGTTCATGCGCGGTCGAGTGGGTTTTCGATTTTCTGGATGATCGTCTCAACTTCCTCGTCGGTGAGTGATTCGCCGCAGGAGGCCGCCAGTTCCTTCATTTCCTTTTTCAATGTCATGCGAAGATCAAGGGGAATGATGGCCGGGTGGTTGAATTTTTCTAAAGGCATTCGCAAGAGCCATTCGAGATTGGATTTCAAGAGAGGTTCACCGTGGAGCCAATCGGCTACGATTCGATCAACATTATTCCGGAATTCTCTATCGAACTTGACGCTGCCGGTGTATTTTCCGATGGCAACCAAGGCTTCTGCGGTTGGAAAGGTCTTTTGAAAAAGAAATCGTTCCGATCCGCTCAATCGACGTCCCAATCCAATTTCGATGCCGAGCAAAAAAAAGTTTTCCATGAAATAGCGCCGGATTTGTCGCGCTTCGGCCCGCATCAGCGACAACTCCATTTGGGAGGCCAACCATTGACGAAAGGAACTCATGACTGTTGGGGAGTAGGTTGAGGTTTGGTAAAAGGAGACGGCCACAACCGGACTTGCTTGTGCGAACGTTCACAGTGTTTGATGATGGCCGAGAACTTCGGCAAGTTCTGGAGCTTGTGGGCCTTGACGAGATGTTCGTCATTCTCGGCGATGTTGGTGGTCAGCTTGCCGGAGGAGAAACTACGGGAAACCTTTTTAATGGTATGCTTGCCAAGAGCGTCGGCGATCATGTCGGCGCTGTGGCTGTCTGCCGCCGTGAAATAGATCTTGTTGGCCAGATTGAGTAAAAAGACATCGGCCTTGGGGCGCGTTCCCATCGGCGGGATGTAGGATGTAGGCGATTGGGTGCAATTGACCGTGGTGGCCCTGGCTCCGCGAATTTTATCGACCACGTTGTAGTCGGAGAGTCCGTCCTCGCTGACCAGCACGGCTTCCTGTGCCTCGTCAATGACCATCACGATCAGGTTTTGGGCCGCGAACTGGCCAGCGGGAAGATCGTACCGCCTCAAGGCATGGAGGTAATAGAGGCACTTGAGAAACAGGTTAATGTAACGGCGTTCGACCTGGTATTTCTGAGGAACCTTGACCGAAATCAGTTTACCCCGGTCGATCTCCTTGAAATGGAAAGTAGGGTTGGGATCGGAGAAAATTTGGGCGATGTCCGGCGTAACATAGGGTTGCAGGTAGTTGGCAATGGAGGTGATGACGCCTGAAAGCTGCTCCGGCGGTTGTTCGGCAAACTCGGCAAAATACTGTTTGAGATAGTCGTACCGGGTGGAATTGAACCGCTTCAATTCCTTGATCTTCTTTTCCAGTATGGAGGTATTGCAGACTGTTTCATGGCAGTTGAAAATGGTGCAAGGGAGGTTCAAAGCTTCCAGCAAATCGAGGGTGTGCTGAATGGCGGACTGGGAAGCATTTTTGAAGAACGCCTGTCCTCCTTTTTGACCGGCTGCCGTGGCGACATCGACCAAGAGCTTGGCATAGGTGGAATGCGGGATGCCGGAATCGGCAATTAGGTTCATCGTGTAAACGGGTGTCCACTCCACCGAAGCCGTATCGGGCCGGACGATAAGCTGCCTCAAGTCTTCTTCGCAGTGAAGATCATGGGCAATGGCCTGAATCGGCGTGCTTAGGTCGCCCTTGGTATCGAGGGACAGAATGCCAATGTTGGGACGATTCTTTTTGAATTCATGGATCAGGGGAATCACCGCGCAGGCGGTCTTGCCGGAACCGGTTTTCCCGTCGATTTCCCAACCCCGGCAAGTCGCTTCCTCGCTAAATTTGACGCCGCCGATTTTGGCGACATACCACGGTTCCTTCGACAGATTAAGCCAGTCAGGCCATTTCACCTTATCCAGAAAGGCCGAACGGTAGGCCAGCCACAAGGCTGCCGGGAATGCGGTGAACGCCAGCACCTTCCACGGCCATTGCCAGAGAGCCATGCGGGTGCCGAAACTCAGCGTCAGAATCAGGAGACAAAAATACAGAAGATCCATGAGGTGAGGACACATCCGACCGCAAAGCCGATCCCGAGATGGATACGCAAGCGTTGCTCCGTGGTGTCTTTGAGGATGGTGGTGGTTTGATTGACCGCAGTGGCTAGTTGAGCGGCGAGCAATGCACAACTGTCTTTGCATTCGTCGATGGGCTTTTTTAATTCCTGTTCGACGCGCTCGGTGATTTTGAGGGGTTTGTCCGAAAGCAGATCGGTCAGACTCAATATGGAGTCTGTATTTCTCTCCAGAGGTTCGTTTTGGTCGTGAATGGTCTTGATGCGCGCATCCAGACATGACCTGAGTTCAAATGTGGCGTTCTGAACAACCTCCCGGCATCCGAGGACATGCGTGTAATGCCATGCCAGCATGACAATCAGAGGGTCGGATGGTGCCAGATTGAAATGAGTAATCATCCATTTCAGGTCATCGGGAAGAGCGTCGATTTTGTAGATTTCCTCGGGTGGCCGGAGTTCATGGGGTTTGTCGAGGCTTTCCTTTCCCGAAGGAGGTTGGAGTGGCGCGGAGACTGGCGCATGGGACGACGTTGCCGCTGGGTTGGTTTCCGGCGTCGCCTCGGCTGGCGGTGGTTCGGGATTCATGATTGTTCCTCGGGAATGAGCCAGTTGTTGATGGAGAGAAACTGGGCGTAAGCTCGGCTCAAAAAGCTGAAAACGCGGGAACGGTCGGGAGAAATGATCCGGTTGTCGTTGAGGGCGGCACTAAATCCGAGGTCGTAATGGTCGAGATTGACCACTGTGCGTTCCAGCAGCTTCGGAAGAAGGATTTCCTGGCCGCCGTATTCGATCAGGAATGCCTGCCGGAGCTTGGATTCGTCATAGAGGGAAAAGTTGCTGCCCTTGGCCATGTTCTTTATCACGACGTAACGGGCGACTTTGCCGAAGCGTTCCAGCGCATCCTTCATGATGAAGGTGCAGCTTTTGTCTGGAGTGACGACAAAGAGGAAAGTGAAGGACAGTTTGAGACTGGTTCTTTGCTCAAACAGATTCATTTCCTTGAACCAGAGATCTAAGTCCCGGATGGAGCGCGCGGCGCAATCGACGACAAACAGGGAGTGTTTGTCAAAATCGTAACGAATGGTATCCAGTGCGCCTTCTTCCTCGATATTGAGGGAAGTGGTTACATCGGGATAGAACTGGCTCAGGTTGGGATTGACCGGATCGGTGTCGTAGGCCCGGAACGGTATCTGGTGGTCGATGTAGTATTGAACCAAGGTACGAGCGGTGAAACTCTTGCCGACGCCGCCTTTGTCTCCGGTGATAAAGACAATGCGTTTGTTGGAGGTGGTATCCATAATTTTTTAGACGGTTCCCGTCATCTTGAGAATGCCGGTGGAAGGAGAAGTGGTGACGGGCTTGGGTTCGCTATCCGGTGAATGTTGTGGTGTGGCGACTTGGGTGGAGGTGGGCGTGGCGGCCTTGCGCTTGGCGGTCCACTCGGCACGCAGCCGCTTCATCTCGGTGTTATGGCGGCGGCAGAATCGCCGCACAGTGGCTTCAGAAACCTTGATGCCCCGGCTGACCAGTACTTCCGTGACAATTTCATAACTGGCGTACTTGGCCCGGAGCAACAGAATCGGTTCCCGGTACGGCTCAAGGGTGGCATAGGAAGCGGGACTGTGAATATAGCCCTCGGCTTCCTTGACCAGATCGACGAGGATTTCGTTTGAATTCATGGATCATCTTAAAGCACAGATGATCTTCTTTTCGCCATAACTACTAAGTATTACTTGGTAGTCTTGAATCCAATCGCATCATTGATGAACAAATTCAGCAGAATCAAACAGGAAACGCCGGAGAAGTGAAAGTCCGGTATGGACTTGTCTTAAAAGGGAGCCTGTAGATAGTTAGTACCCATCATGAATCTCACCCAACTCACTCTTGCACAGCTTCAGAAAATAGTCGCATTGGTGAAGCGGCGTCAAAAGCTGTCCGCTGAAATTACGCGCATTGAGAAGTGCATTCAAAAACTAGATGGATCAGGAAAAGTGAATCGTCCGTTGCGTAAAGCGGGACGTTCGACGAAGAAATCACCAATCAAGGATGAAATATTGCGGGCGCTTGAAGCGGCAGGGAAGAAGGGATTACGCATTCGTGACCTGGCTTCAACAGTGAAACGCACACCCACGCATCTTTCGGTTTGGCTGGCGACTGCGGGAAAAAAGGTGAAGGGGCTGAAGCGTGTTGGATATGGGGTGTATGCCTACGTCCCTGCTGGGAAATAGCCGAAGCGACAATAGTGGCGGCTGGCCGCAGAATGAATAATGCTTTGTTGAGTATTGGTGCATGATGAAGCACGGCCAACGGACGCATGACGCCTGTAAGATGGAGGCGTCATGGTGAATGGATGTGTTGGCGTCGCCGCATTGATAACGCTGTGATGTGTAATCTCCGTATTAGAATAGGTGCATGATGGTCGGCTATTGAAGAATATTGGATTATGGCCGGCTTTGGGTGAGTCAAGTTTGATGCGCTATTTCCTTCATTGTGAAGGATGTTTTCATACCTGGTGAAGTAAGGTTGCAGTAATGCCGGTGATTTGGTGCAAATGATGAATCGCCGGAGCATGGCGAATGCAAACCAAATACCTGTTTGTTGCGCCTTGTGTGTATCGCTGCCGATGGAACCTGGCAACAAGGGTGTGCCGATGCTGATGGAGTGCCGCACTAACGTTTCATCCTGATTGTATCCCTCCGCGTGGTTGGCGGAGGATCGACGTATTTCTGAATCTTCGGGGACTGGTTTTGACGCCTTTCATTCCTGCGCAAGCAGGAGGTGGCGTGTCCGTGCGAACTGAAATGTAAGGTAATTGTTCACTATGATAGGTTGTATAGAAATAGAGAGAACCTGTGATTCCATTCACAGTAGTCTATTGGCATTGGCGCGATTGGTAACGATCGGGTCAGAAGCTGCCAAGACAATATATCTCCGTTCCAAGGGACGAAGAGAAGGCCGTGAGGTCGTCTCTGCGGCTGCCAGCATTGGGCGGCCGGAGGATTAGACTGGATGAAAAGCACAACACAAGTAAACCGTTTCGCCGCCGTCATACCTAAGGAGCCAAAGATGCTGACAGGCTCTGACCAAAATGGTGCGCAGTCGGTTGCTTCCCCGGACACTGGAAGCACATGGACATTCACGATTGCCGGCGTAAAGGACGGGGGCTTACTCATCCGTGTTACCGAAACAGAACAGGATAAACCCGTCATTCCGCCCTCACGGGCAGGCGTCGCCGCAAGGCTCGCTGTTGGGATGGCGGGCAGAGGAGACTGGAAAAAGCAAAGGCCGCTCTGTAACGGAGCGGATAGGAGTCCCGGTGACTCTACGCGAAAGCGGGCAGACTTCCAGTTGGTCGATGATGACGAGAGAGCAGGCAGAACCTTTGCAGGAAGAAATCGCAAATGAGCGCGGAATCATCCGCGTGTGCCTCTTCCGGCGCGGCGAAAAACTGGGACCAGTTGGACTGGCCCCAATATGAACGCCGGGTCAAACGGCTGCAAGCGCGTATCGTCAAGGCAACACGGGAAGGTCGCCATCACAAGGTGAAAGCCTTGCAATGGCTGCTGACCCACTCGTTTGAAGCCAAGGCTTTGGCGGTCAAACGGGTGACGGAAAATCAAGGGAAACGGACTCCCGGGGTGGACGGAGAAATCTGGTTCACACCGGCGGTCAAACTCAAAGCGATAGCAAGATTGCAGAGGCACGGGTATCACCCGCAGCCGCTGCGACGCATCTACATACCGAAGTCCAATGGAAAGAAACGACCGCTGGGAATCCCCACGATGAGAGACCGGGCCATGCAAGCTTTATACTTGCTGGCTTTGGCACCCATCGCGGAAACCACGGCGGACACAAATTCCTACGGGTTTCGGCCTGAACGTTGTACCGCCGATGCCATGGAACAATGTCGAAAGGCGTTGGGCATGAAAGCATCGTCCGAGTGGGTAATGGAAGGCGACATTCAAGGCTGCTTTGACCATATCAGCCACGAATGGATGCTGGCCCATATCCCCATGGATAAAAAGATGCTACGCCAATGGCTCAAGGCGGGCTTCGTGGAAAATCGAACGCTCTTCCCCACGGAAGAGGGCACACCGCAAGGGGGCATTATCTCGCCGACACTGGCGAATATGACCCTGGACGGATTGGAGAAAATCCTCCGAAAGACCTTCCGAATAAGGTGGGTCGAAGGAAAACACGACAATCCCAAGGTGAATCTGATCCGGTATGCAGACGACTTCATCATCACCGGCAGGTCGAAAGAACTGCTCGAAAACGAAGTTCGTCCATTGGTGGAAAGGTTCTTGAAAGAAAGAGGGCTGACGCTCTCCCCGGACAAGACCCGCATCACTCATATCGAACAGGGGTTCGACTTCCTCGGACAGCATTACCGAAAATTCCGGGATGGGATGTTCATCCAACCTTCCAAGAAAAACACGCTCAACTTCTTGGCCAAGGTCCGAACCACAATCCGGCGGAATAGTTCGGTGACTCAGGAAAACTTGATCTGGACACTCAACCCGATCATTCGCGGCTGGGTGAACTATCACCGCTTTATCGCGGCAAAGAAAACCTTCAAGAAAGTAGATGATGCCATCTGGAGATGCCTCTGGAAATGGGCGGTACGACGACACCCCTGCAAATCCCGTCGCTGGGTTCTCCGAAAATATTGGAGACCATGGCGGCAGAATAGCTGGCGGTTCGCCATGCTTTCCCAAAAGTGGCAACCCGATGGCAAGCCCGTCCTGATTCAGTTGGTTAGCCCCAACTCCATCAGAATGGAAGGCTATTGGAGAAAAATCAAAGGTGATGCCAATCCCTTTGATCCCCAATGGAAACCGTACCTTGAGGATCGGGCATTCCTCAAAAAGTTCGGAATCCATCGTTATGAAATCGAATCCAAATCCGTTGTATAGACCGGCTTTGCCTTGTGCAAAGCTTACATCGGCTTGAGCCGGATGAGTTGGAAACTCTCACGTCCGGTTCTTAGGGGAGGGACTGGCAGTAATGTCAGTCCCTTACCCGACTTGGTTTTAAGATAGAGGGCACTTAAAATAGTGTGCAGGAATTTAAGACATTAGACGTGGTGAATAATGGGAAAATTCAAAAAGGGAGTTTGTCTTTATACAAATAGTCGGGTCTACCAAGTAATACTTAGTAGTTATAGAGAATAGGGTGAACCCTATGCTTGAGTAGAAGCATGGTCCGATTCGATAAACCCTGTCAGAGTGTTCACGGCGCAACGAGCTACTTCTCGGAGCACATGGCCAAGTCGGATTATCTGACGGAAGGTGGTTCGGTGGAAATGGTCTGGTATGGGGAGGGCGCGGAGCGTCTCGGACTTTCCGGCGTGGTCGATGCCCGGCACTTTCAATCGCTCTGCAAGGGACGCGATCCGTTTACGGAAGCAAAGCTCATGCAGCGTGACGACGGCGAAGGCCGCCGTGTCTGCTATTTCGGCCAAATCTCCGCGCCGAAGGATGTTTCTATCGCCCTGTATGTGGGTGGTGATGAGCGCATTACCCGGTGGTGGGAAGAGGCAGTGAACGAGACATTGCGGGAAATCGAGCTGACCACGCTGACGCGGGTGCGTCGAGGCGGCGCGAAGTTCGACCGGGAAACGGGCAATATGATCGCAGCAGTGGTCACGCATGACGCGAGCCGTGACCTGGACCCGCAGTTACACACGCATGTGTGCATCATGAACCTCACGTTCGATACGACCGAGGATCGTTGGAAAGGTGTTCAGCCTTCCGGGTACTTCAAACATCAGGGGTATTTCCGTGAAGTCTGTTACAATAAACTGGCCACGCGAATGCTAGCGGCGGGGTATGAGCTGGAGAGAGCTCGATCCATTGGATTTACGATCAAGGGATTTCCAGAAGAACTACGGAAGCGTTTCAGCAAGCGGCGTGAAAAGATTCTGGAATGGGCACACGCCATGAAGAAGGAATCGCAGGACGATCTTCAATATATTGCCGGGAAAAGCCGGAATCGCAAAACGGCTGTTGAAGCGGGTCAACTACGCGACAAATGGAAAGTCGAGGCGGGAAATGAACTTCCCGTAGTTCAAGAGACGGTTGCCCAGGCGAATGATGTGGCCAAACCCCGTCTGCATGTGTCGTCTGCACAAGCTATCGCCTATGCCGAAGAGCATGTCTTTGAACGGCGCTCGGTGGTTAACGAAAGGGTGTTACTGCGCGAGGCATTGATTCATGGCCGTGGCCAAGTGACTTTGGAAAGCCTACAACGGGCGGTTGGGGCTCGCATTAAAACCGGGGAGTTGATTCGGAATGGTCCGAAGGTCACTTCCAAAAAAACTCTGGAACTGGAACAGGAGATGATTCGACTGGTGAACGAGGATAGGAAGGTCTTTCGGAGATGGGGTGAGGTTTCGGGGATTGACCCTGCTTTGAGCGGGGAGCAACAGCAGGTTATGAGGGCCGTTTTCGAGTCGCGTGACCGGATGATGATTATCGAAGGCAATGCGGGAACAGGCAAAACGCGGACGCTCAAAGAAATTGTGTCGGGAATGGAGCGGTATTCCAACGCCATCTTCGCCTGTGCGCCGTCGTCGGGCGCGGCTGAAATACTGAGGCAGGAAGTCACTTCCGCCGCCGATACGCTGCAACAGCTTTTGGTGAACTGGCAGCTCCAGCAGGAAATCCGGGGGCGCACGATTCTGGTGGATGAAGCCAGTTTGATTTCCATGCGGCAGATGCGCGATTTGTTCCGGCTGGCTCGGGATAATAATAACCGGCTATTACTCGTCGGTGATACGAAGCAGCATTCTTCCATCGAGGCCGGGGATGCGTTACGGGCCCTGCACCAGTACGCCAGGGTGGAGGTAGCCTCATTGCGGACGATCCGACGCCAGAAAGATCCTGGCTTCCGTAAGGCGGTGGAACTGTTCGCGCAACGGCAGCCGCGTTTGGCGTTCGAGCAATTTGACAAGATGGGAGCGATTCATGAAATCAAGAATCCTGACTTGCTCTACAAACAGGCCGCTCAGGATTACGTCCAGACTTTGCAGGAAGGAAAATCGTGTTTGGCCGTGTCCCCCGTTTGGGAGGAAATTCATCAGTTTACGGATGTGGTGCGGGCCGAACTGAAAGAAAAGAATGCCTTGGGCAAGGATGTCTGTTCCGTAACGGCATTTACCTCGTACCAGTGGACGAAAGCGGAATGCAGCGACGTAACCAACTATCAGGTGGGGGATGTTCTGGAATTTCATCGGAAAAGCTCCGTCTTTGAAAAAGGCGAAATGGTCCGATGCGTGGGCAAGGAACTGAAGGGGCTTGTTGTGGAGCGTACCAATGGGGAACGCTGCGCGTTCAATCCCAAGCAAATTACGGGATATGACGTGGGTTGTGATGTGCTGCTGAATCTGGCGATTGGCGAAAAGCTACTCTTGCGAGGTAATCTGAAAGCCTCACGCCTGCAAAACGGTGAGATTGTCGAAGTGGCTGGCTTCGGCGAAAACAGGGTCATTCAGTTGCAGGATGGCCGCGCATTGCCGGGAGATTTTCGGAGGTTCGCCTATGGCTACGCAACGACTTCCCATGCCGCTCAAGGCAAGACCGTGGATCGCGGCATCTTGATTTTGACCGATGAAGGAATGAAGGCTGCGAATTTGAAGCAAGCCTATGTCAGTAATTCCCGGTTTCGGGAGAGTCAGGCGATTTATGTCACGAGCAAAACCGAAGCGCATGAGGCGATGGCTGCATCAGCTGACCGGGAACTGGCGATGGAGCTGCTTGCCAAATCGCCGCTTGTGGAAAAGCTTGGGGGAAGGCTCACCCATGCGAATGAGGCTAAATATCGCCACGAAGCAGAGAAGATGCACAATTCCGTTACTCGCAAGCAAGGAATCAGACCTAAATTTATTCTATAGATTAGTTGATTTGTTGTGGAGTAGACCAGCGCAGCCATTGATTCAGTGTCGTCCAGGGCGGTTTTGGAAACTATGAGTAGAGGCGATATAACCAAAGCGATCGGCTTATATAAATAGTTCGTTTTTTTCAAACTAAAC
Source organism: Verrucomicrobium sp. (assembly GCA_017849585.1). Taxonomy (GTDB): domain Bacteria; phylum Verrucomicrobiota; class Verrucomicrobiia; order Methylacidiphilales; family UBA1321; genus UBA1321. Next base: position 144,201 of record JAFIGT010000023.1, on the reverse strand, counting down.
TTATCTGCGCAGCAAGCGTAGCGCATTGGCGATCACCAGCAACGTCGCTCCTGTATCGGCTAGAATCGCCAGCCAGAGACTGGTATAGCCCAGAACAGCGAGGATCAGAAAAACCGCCTTCAATGCGAGTGCGAAGCTGATGTTGAATTGAATGATATGGAGCGTTCGCCGTCCAAGGTGAATGGCTTCAGCGACTTTGCTCAGATCGTCCTTCATCAAAGTCATATCGGCGGTTTCGATGGCTGTGTCGGTACCGACTCCACCCATCGCAATGCCAACAGTCGCCGCTGCCATGGCTGGAGCGTCATTGACGCCATCCCCAATCATTCCCACGGCTTTTCCGCCCTCCAGCAACTTTTTGACCTGGTCGATTTTCTGGTCCGGCAGAAGATCACCGTGCGTCTCGTCAATGCCCGCCTTCTTCGCAATTGCATCGGCCGTGCGTTGATTGTCACCGCTGAGCATCACTACTTTTTCAATGCCGACGTTGTGCAATGATGAAACGGCCTCTTTCGCGTTGGACCGAATCGTGTCGCCAATGGCGAGAATCCCGAGTACCTCGCCAGCACATTGATCGTGTGGTTTGTGCCCAACGATGGCGACGGACTGCGCTTCTGCCTCAATCTCTTCCAGTTGCCGCTCGATCTCGGGAGAGCAAACACCCAGTTCGTGCGTCAATCGATGATTGCCGACGAAATAGGAATGACCCTTCACATTTCCCTGTGCGCCGCGTCCATGAAGCGCCTGATAATTTTCAGAGCGTGGAAATGAGATTTGTTTTTCCCTCGCATAGCTAACGACCGCTTGCGCGAGCGGATGCTCCGAGTGTACATCGATCGCGGACGCCAGACGGACAACCTCAGCTTCGTCTTTCGCTCTCAGAACAATGACGCGGGACACGCTTGGCTTGCCTTCGGTAATCGTTCCGGTTTTGTCGACTGCCAGCACTTTCAACTTGCCCACAGCTTCGAGGACGGCTCCGCCCTTGATTAAAACGCCACGCCGCGCCATAGCCGTCAATCCCGAAACAACTGAAACCGGCGTGGAAATAACCAGGGCGCAGGGACAGGCGATCACTAAAAGAACGAGACCGCGATAAATCCACGTCAGCCACACGGCACCGAAAAGCAATGGAGGGACGAGCGCCACGAGGATCGCAGCGACCATCACCAAGGGCGTGTAGTACTTTGCAAACACGTCGACAAAGCGCTGCGACGGCGCTTTTTGACTTTGCGCCTCTTCGACCAAATGAATCATCTTGGCGAGTGTCGTATCCTTGGGTCCTTTGGTGGTTTTGATCTCAAGCGAACCGCTGCCGTTGATGGTGCCTGCAAAAACTCCGTCCCCCTTCTTTTTATCCACGGGCATTGATTCTCCCGTGATCGGAGCCTGATTTACCGCTGATTCACCCGAAAGTACTTCGCCATCAAGCGGAATCCGTGCTCCCGACTTGACGGTAATCGTACTGCCAACAGGCACCTCCTCGACTGGAACTTCCACGAAATCTCCGTCTTTCTTGAGCCAAGCCGTTTCGGGACTGAGTTGCAAAAGTGATTGAACGGCCTTGCGCGCTCGGGCGAGGCTGAACGCTTCCAATAATTCCGAAAGGGCGAACAGGAACGTCACTGCCGCGCCTTCCGACCATTGATGGATCGCCAGCGCGCCGATTACCGCGACAGTCATCAGAACGTTCATATCCAACGAAAATCGAGAGAGCGCACGAAATGCCTTCGGCACGATAAACCAACCTCCCGAGACAATCGCAATGCCAAAGAAAACATCCGCACCCCATTCCGGTACCACCTTAGTCCACTCCGCCAGCAGTCCCAATCCCATCGCAAGGCCGGAAATTCCCACGGCAATTTGTCGGGCCCGCTTGGCGTCGTCAGGCGAATCGCCCGCATCAGCTCCCTCCGGTGTCGCCTTCATTCCGGTCTTTGCCACTGTCTGAATCAACTGCTCCAGCGTGACGGATTCGTCATGGAACAGCGTCACTTTGCCTCCCATGAGATTGATCTTCGCTTCCCGAACACCCTTCAGTGGACGAAAAGCCTGCTCCAACGCCGCCACTTCATCCGCGCAATCCATGCCCTCCACACGAAGAACCGTTTGAAGGTTGCCCTTCGACGAAGAATTCAGGGAGAGCGAACTTGGAGATGAATCCGATTGGCTCGATTTGTCAGAATGACAGTGCTCGCAACTGTGATCGTGATGATTATGGCTCATAGGTTTGTCGGTTAATGTTCAAAAATAACAATCAGCAATCCCAGTGCCACCAGCAGACCTCCCAGCACTCCGCGCTCATATCTTTCCAAAAATTGAAGCTTCAATTTCTTCATGCCTGCGAGCGTGAGCGCCGTGAAGATCACCATGCCGAGAACTGTTCCGACCGAAAGGATCAGCGTAAGCAGAAAGAAGCCGCTCCAGCCATAATTGATTCCCGATACATATACTGGCACAAATCCTTCGCAGGGTGAGAAGGTGAGCAAAGCAAATAAGCTTGCGACAGCAGCCCAATCCGATTTTCGACTGGGCGCCTCAGTCTCAACCGACTTCACATGCTCTTCATGGGAATGGTCATGGTGGTGGCCATGACATTCATGCTCGTGATGATCGTGGTGGTGCCCTCCGAACCAATGGCTATGGCCGTGCCCCGTTCCGCGCCATTGCTGCACCACATAATAAAGACCGAATAGAATAAGTCCTCCTCCGGCGATCCATGGGAAAAGGGTACCAATTTTTTCGTTAATGGCCATTCCGCACCATGCCACCAGAAATCCCAACAGTGCCGTGAACAACACATGCCCCGTACCAGCCAAAGCAGCGATCAATAGAGTTCGGGCAGAACTCCATTTTTGCACCCGTGCGGTCAGGACAAAAGGAAGCCAATGGGTGGGAATAGCTGCGTGAAAAAACGCGACGGTGAAGCCGGTAAATAAAATCGTGCTCAAGATGGCGTCGGACATAATAACAAACTATACGATATACCCCCTATGGGTATAATTCAATGGGATTTCTTTACGCGCCGGTTCAGACGTGTTATGGTGTTCACTGTGAGCCAGAAAGAACATCGCCATCCCGAAGAAGAAGCTAAAAACCTTGCCTTGCGGACCCGCAAAATCGGCGGTCAGGTGGGAGCCATCGAACGCATGTTGCAGGAGGATTACGACTGTACTGCCGTTCTGATGCAGATTATTGCCGCGCGACGTGGCTTGAAGTCATTGGCCGAAAAAATCATTCATTCGCATTTGAAGCACTGCATTGAGGAAGCGAATTCGTCCAAGGACGGCCAAAAGAATGTGCGCGAACTGGTGCAGGTATTGAAAAGTTATATTGATTAAATCTAGACAAGATTCTCTCTTCAATAAATTCTCTGTCCAGAAAGCTTTTGCTTAAGAAATACAACACAACTTTTTTAACATGCTCACGCAGCATTCTTTTGCGATAATTCGTCTCGGCTGGAGCATCATCTTGCTTTTCGCTATCGGCATGGCCCATGCGAATGAATCGCCGATAGATGCTCCGAAGACCGAACCGTTGAATAAATGGAACTACAATCTGTTCAATCCCACGCCACGCGAATTGATGCGCGAGATGAACACAGATCGTCCGGACCAAACCGAGTCTCCGTATACTGTGGATGCCGGACATTTTCAGGTAGAGATGGACTTCGTCAACGCGACATTCGATCATGACCGCTCCAATGGTGGCGATACGCGAACGGAAGTGTGGACGGTAGCGCCACTTAATCTCAAGGCAGGTCTGCTGAATAACGTGGACCTTCAACTTGTTCTCGACACTTACGCGCAGGAGCGCACTGACGATCACGTTGAAAACGCAGTCGACGAAACATCTGGACTTGGCGATCTTCAGACACGTCTCAAGATCAACTTTTGGGGTAACGACGGAGGAAGCACGGCAATGGGAATTATGCCATTTGTGAAATGGCCCCTGTCGAAATCCGGTTTGCGCAATGGAAAAACCGAGGGAGGCGTCATTGTCCCCTTCAGCTGGGGATTTGCCAAAGGTTGGAGTATGGGCGCAATGACGGAATTTGACTTTGTCAGTAACGATGCAAATGGATACGATACTGAGTTTGTCAATTCCATCACCGTCGGGTACGAACTTACCGACAAATTGGGAATGTATTTAGAATATTTCACGGTAACGGGCTCGGCACCTGGCTTCAAATTGCAAGGACAAGTGGACGTGGGATGGACCTACGCCCTCACAGATAACACGCAGCTTGACCTTGGGTGCAATTTTGGCGTAACCGATGCTGCGCCAGACTACAACCCATTCGCTGGCCTATCTCTTAGATTTTGAACTTGGTCGCCAAATATGATATCCGATTGGAAACCAATAGCATGCATGGGCCATCTTCTTTCGAAAATGGACAAACATAAGAAATTTGCTTTAGGTACCTAAATGCTGTATTAAATAAGACGATAAATAAAATGAGCTGCATTTTTGCATCGTATCTTGACGTTCAAAATGGCTTAAAGTAAAAGTCCTTTACTCAATATGTTTCTGAAGCGAGCAACATCCATTTTGATGCTGATCGGCATAGCCGTAAGCCTCGCTTTTATCCTCCAAGTGGTCGTATCGCAGGCAGAACATTCTGGTCTTTATAAGCACGATTTTTCCCAGACCGCTAAGAAATTGGCTGATAAATTGGCGCGAGTTCCTTCTCAAATGTGCCACGCGACTTGCTGCTCTCCTCTTCCAGTTGCTACGCACAACGAGATTAGCGTGGAAAAGAATATTCTTTGCATGCGCGCTGTTTTTCCTGTGGATGAGCTTGTTCCCGACGGTCCCGTTTTATCTGTCGATCATCCGCCTCAATTGTCCTAGGCAGCTGTCGTCTCGCGTTTCTGCGCATTTGACTGCTGTTCGTTTACATTTCCAAATCACGCCTCGCTACGTGATTTGCCCGCTCGTAAACTCGAAGAGGCGAGCGGGTTCAACCTCTAGCCTTTAGGACAATATGAATCTTATTAAGAATTTGATTAATGGTCGTTATCTGATCGGCAGCGGAATGCTGCTCTTGTTGGTCGTGGCTTCGCTTCGTGCGGAGGAAAATATTAAAGTGGAAACGATAAATGCACGGTCAGGGTCTATAGACAGTGCGCAGTTAAAAGAGATGGATGCGAAACTGTATGTTTCCGGCCGCATTCGATTGAATCAGCCCTATCAAGCATCTCCCAGTCTTCATGTAGATGTCTATCTTATGGGAAAAAATGGAGATGTTCTCCAGAAACAAAAGAGCCGCATTCTTGTAACCTCGCAAAAACGTGACCGCACTAACGGGGGCCGTTTCCCGTATGCGGTTAGCTTCGATGAGGGACTTGCCTCGAAAGCGTCCGTCGTACGAGTTGTTTATTGTCAGGACACACATCCCGAACGCGAGACCTAAACGCTGATTCGAATCACTGAGTAGGAATGGATCGCCTTTTCAGAAGGCGGTTCTCACCGGAGTACTATGCTTATAGATTATTACCGTAGGGGCAGTGTGTCGTTATTGCTCCTTTTCACGATGAATTTCAGCGCATGGAGCGCTCAAGAGAATCCATCGCAAATATGGACAGCCGACCAGCTTGTTCAGCATGTTTTAGCCAATAACGCGGAATTGCGTTCATACGAGGCAGAAGTCGCCGCCGCCAAAGGTCAGCGGACGCAGGCCGGTCTTTTGAAAAATCCAGAAATCTCCGGCGAATATGGTTCGCGCCGCATTACGGGTCCCGAGGGTGATTTGCAGGGCGATGGATTTACTCGCAGTGTTTCCATTACCCAGACATTCGAGTTTCCGGGAAAAGGATCGTTACGAAAAGCGATTGCCGACAAGGACATTGAACTTGCGGAATTGGGCTTGAAGCAATTTCGTCTGGTGTTGGAGGGGCAAGTGCGCAGCTTGGCATTCCAGTATGAATTTGCCTCGGAAAACGCCCGTTCCGCCAAGGAAATTTACGAACGCAGTAATGCTCTCATCAAACTCTTGCAAGAACGTTCCATATCGGGAACCCAGCAACTTCTGGAGTTACGTGTCATTGAAGCAAGCACCGTCGAATTGCGAAAATCGGCCAAAGAGTTTACCAAGGCACGCGACGAGGCCCGTCTTGAACTGAATGCGCTGTTGGGATGGCCTTCCAGTCAGCCATTGAAGATCGAGATAGATCGGACTGTTCCTCGATTAAAAAATGGTGACTTGAACCAATTGATTCTCGTAGGGCTTGCCAATAATTTGTCCCTCAAGATACGTATCACTGAGCTTGAAAAGGCGGTCAAAGAGATCTCCGCCGCCAAATTGGAAGCGGCTCCAGATTTTTCTGTGGGACCATTCTTCAGTCAGGATAAAGCAGGTGATCTAGAAGAAAATTTTGGCGCGGCTATCTCACTCACTCTACCTCTGTGGAATTGGAATCAAGGGAATGTCGCCACAGCCAAAGCTCGTCGGACGAAAGCGGATTCTCTTTTGTTGGATGCCCGTCGCAAAACCGAAAGCGCGATCGCTCGCAGTTATCGAACTTATGAATTGGCGCTAAAGCAGCTTGAGGAAATGCCTGAAGATTCCGTCGGCAAAATTCATGCGGCGGCGACTTTGGCCGACCGACAGTATCGCACCGGGGGCATTACCATGCCGCTTTATCTCGAAGTGCAGCGCGAATTTCTCAACGTTCAACAGGCCCAAAGCGAAGCATTGTTGGAAATTTGGCGTTCTATCTTCGATCTTCAATTACTCACTAGTGCGGAAGTCCCCCTTACTCCGGTTCCACTCATTCCCGCAACCGAACAGGAAAAAGCCCAATGAACAAGTTATACAGACACCTTTATCTTACCATCCTTTTGACCGGGGCCATTTTGCTCGTCTCGTGCGGACGGAAAGAGACGTCCGATCAATCTCAAGCTGGTAGCCAACCCACTTCACCAAAGGTGACGACTTCTCCTGAAACCGACAAACCCAAAACCGAAGCTGCTGAGGCATCCTTCGAGACTGGAAAAGGACTTTTACTGCTGGAGGACACCAAAAAGAATCTAGGATTGGAGTTTTCTCCTGTTCGCGAGCAACGCCTTGCACCGACTGTGTCCTTGACCGCTCAAGTCTACCGAAGCGCGACGGAAGCACGACTGGAGGAGAGTGAAGAAAAGCACGGATTTGCTTATGCAACGGTGATGGTGACGCCTGAATTAAGCAAGAATCTCAAGCCAGGTCAAAAATTGGAATTCGTCACAAAGCAGAATCCCACACAACACCGTAATGGGATTATATGGAAGGTAACGGACGATCACTTGGCCCCTTTACAGAAGGCGGAAGTCATTTTGGAACTTTCCGATTCCGAAGCGAAATTGCAAGTGGGCGACTTTATCACTGCAGCGGTTTCAAACGACGCCAATTCCACACAGGGATTGACGGTTCCACATTCGGCTGTTCTACAGGCGTCCAATGGAGCCTTCGTTTTTCTCCAGAATGGAAATTACCTTTTGCGCGTTCCTGTCAAGACCGGCGCTCAAAATGAAGATTCCGTGGAAATAACGGAAGGATTGCGGCTCGGAGACGTTGTTTTGAGCAAGCCGGTAGAAGCGGTTTATCTGATCGAATTGCGTTTTGTAAAAGGCGGCGCTCAAGCCGACTAAAGGATACTCATATGATTGACAAGATTTTGGAATTCTCTTTGCGCCAGCGCGTCTTTGTTGTGCTGGGAATGTTTGCTTTGATTGCAACCGGTTTGTGGTCGGCATTCCAGCTACCGATTGATGCCGTTCCCGACATCACAAACGTTCAGGTTCAAATCAATACGGCCATTACCTCACTTGCTCCCGAGGAAGTGGAAAAATTGGTAACGTATCCTATCGAGGTTGAAATGGGAGGAATTCAAGGACTGGAGGAAATTCGATCCATTTCGAAATTCGGACTTTCCCAGATCACCTTGATTTTCATCGAAGGCACCGATCTTTACCGAGCCCGGCAGCTGGTTTCCGAGCGATTACAAAATGTACTCGAAGAGTTGCCTCCGGGGGTTACCCCCAAACTGGCTCCCATCACCACGGGTCTCGGAGAAATCTATCATTATGCCATTCGCTACAAGAAGGATGCCGCGGACGCGCCAAGTACTTCCTATGAGCGCTTGCTTCAACTCAAGCTGGTTCAGGATTATATCGTCAAACCGGCTCTGCGCAGTGTTCCCGGAGTAACAGAGGTCAATACCTCGGGAGGTTATGAGAAACAAATCGTCATCATGCCTAACCCCCAAAAAATGGCGAGCGTTGGAATGACCATCGACGAGTTGGCTTCGTTGGTCTCGGAAAACACTCAAAATGCCGGTGGCAGTGTCGTGGAAAAGGGAGGTGAGAGCGTTACAGTCCGCGCCGTTGGACGAGTCCAGACCGTGGAAGAAATCGAAAATATTCCGCTCAAATTCCGCGCAGGACCAACTACCTTGACGGTGCGAGATGTGGCTGATGTAGCGATTGGCTCGGGAGTTCGTACCGGAGCCGCCACACTCAATGGAGAAGAGGCCGTTCTTGGTTCGGCATTAATGTTGATTGGAGAAAACAGCCGCCTCGTGTCTCAGCGCGTTAATGCCAGGATTCAGGAAATCCGCCCCAAATTACCCGTTGGCATCGAAATCGAAAAGCTATATGACCGCACCGATTTGGTAAATCAAACCATCGCAACCGTCGAAAAAAATCTGTTTGAAGGTGCCATTCTCGTTACGGCGGTATTAATTGGATTGCTCGGAAATTGGCGGGCAGCCTTGATTGTTGCACTCGCCATTCCCCTCTCAATGCTGTTCGCAATGCTTGGCATGGTGCGCTTTCATGTGTCGGGCAACCTCATGAGCCTCGGAGCCGTTGACTTTGGTCTGATTGTCGACGGCGCGGTATTCATGGCCGAGAACATCATCCGCATGATCGCACATCGACAGCATCAGTTGGGTCGGTTGCTCACCAAAGAAGAGCGGCTGCACACGGTTCTAGCGGCTTGTAAGCAAGTGGGAACGCCCACTGTGGTCGGCGTGGCCATTATCACGATTGTCTATATTCCGATTCTGACGCTCACCGGAACGGAGGGGAAGATGTTTACCCCGATGGCCTTCACGGTCATTTTTGCACTGATTGGAGCCTTGATTTTAGCCCTCACGGTCGTTCCGGTTTTGTGCTCGTTCTTTATCACCGGAAAGGTAAGCGAAGGCGACAACTTCTTCATGCGAGTTGCCAAGCGCATCTACTCTCCGGTTCTGGATGTGGCGTTACAGTGGCGTTGGACACTTGTGACGGCGACTCTGGTTCTATTTGTCTTTTCGCTATGGATCTTTTCGCGGTTAGGAGCGGTCTTCGTACCGAGATTAGACGAAGGTTCTATCGCGCTGCAAATGGTCCGAACGACCAGCATTGGATTAAAAGCGTCACTCGATATGGAAAAGGCCACAGAGAAACTCATTCTCGAAAAGTTTCCGGAAGTGACCCGTATCTTTGCTCGTGTAGGTGTCTCTGAAGTTGCAACTGATCCGATGGGAGTGAACACCGGTGACTCATATGTCATGCTTAAGCCCCAAAGAGAATGGCGCAAAGTGAACGGCAAAACCATTACGAAGGAAGAGCTGGTCGAGATGATTAGCAAAGAGGTCAACCTCAACTATCCCGGCCAAGCCTATCTTTTTTCGCAGCCTATCGAGTTGCGCTTTAATGAACTTCTCTCGGGCAGCCGTGCCGACATTGCGATCAAGGTATTCGGGGACGACTACGATACGTTGCAAAAAGTGGCGGGAGAAATCCGGGAGATCGTTGAAAAAATTCCGGGAGCCGAAGACGTCGAATTTGATGCCGTGGGAAAATCTCCTGTTTTCGAGGTGATCATGAATCGGGAGGCCATGAAGCGGTATAATGTCCACGCCGCCGAGGTTAATAAGCTCATTGGCACCGCCTTTGCCGGTCAGGAAGCCGGAACCATTGTCGAAGGCAATCGCCGCTATCCGATCATCATTCGGTTACCGGAGGAAGAGAGACAAAAGTTCAACGCTGTATCGGAAAGTCCCCTCCGCTCACAAGATGGAGGACTAATAAGTCTCGGTCAGGTTGCCAAGACCAGTATGACCGAAAGCGTGAACACCATCACGCGTGAGGCTCTCCAACGACGCATGGCGATTGTTATTAACTTGCGCGGACGTGACGTGCAAAGCTTCGTAGAAGAGGTCCAGCAGAAGATTAAGGATCAGGTCAAGGTTCCCGACGGGTATTTTGTCGAGTTCGGCGGAGCTTTCAAAAATCTTCAAGCGGCCAAGGAACGATTGGCTGTCGTCGTGCCCACGGCATTGATTTTGATCTTCCTGATCATCTTCATGTCCTTCAAAAGCCTGCGTCAGGCGATCATTATCTATACGGGAATTCCGTTGGCGGCAACAGGTGGAATCATCGCCCTATGGCTCACCGGCCTGCCGTTCTCTGTTTCGGCGGGGGTAGGTTTCATTGCACTCTCAGGTGTGGCAGTGCTCAATGGAGTGGTTCTGCTGAGCTTCTTCAATCAACTGCGCGAAGAAGGCCGTTCAACAATCGAAGCTGTTCGGGAAGGTTCTCTTACCCGGTTGCGTCCCGTGCTAATGACCGCACTTGTAGCCAGTCTGGGATTCGTGCCGATGGCTATTGCTAGTGGCCCCGGTGCAGAAGTCCAACGTCCGTTGGCCACTGTCGTCATCGGAGGAATCATTATGGCCACCTTTTTGACGCTGATCCTTCTTCCCACGCTGTACGCATGGGCGGAACAGCGATCAAAAGGAGGACAAAAAGCAAACAACGTTACGGACGACATTTCTCGACAAGCTAAATCAATTGAAGTCGAAGACGCAAACCATTCAAAAATTACTAATTAGGCAATCTTAATCCACCTAGTTGCACTAACTGCATCTCGCCATGAAAAAAATCGAAGCCATCATCAAGCCATTCAAACTGGAAGAAGTCAAAGAAGCACTCACGGAATTTGGAGTGGAAGGAATGACCGTCAGTGAGGTCAAAGGATTCGGACGACAAAAAGGCCACAGTGAAATCGTCCGAGGTTGCGAATACACTGTCGATTTCCTGCCAAAATCAAAAATAGAAGTCATCGTAAAAGATGAATGGGCGGGGAAAGTCTCCGAGGTCATTATCAAAGCTGCAAAAACAGGGAAAATTGGAGATGGAAAGATTTTCATTTGGTCAATCGATGAAGCCATTCGCATTCGCACAGGAGATACTGGAGAGAACGCCGTCTAGGATGACCGCATTCACGTCGAATCTGGCCGCATAGCACCTTTCTCATAAGAAGGTTCGTGTTACGTGACACGGAGGGGACAATGATCCCCTCCGAATGTGTAATTCACCAGAGGATGCGTTGACTTTCCTTTTTTTGAGGATATCGGAAATCCCATCGCATCGCTGTCTAATTCTTGATAAGGCTTTTAGTATGATAGATTCTGGAAAGACATTGGCCGTTGGCCTTTTGACGTTGTGTGTCAATATCGTGCTAATGGGCGTAAAAATCACCGCTGGCCTCATCGGGAATTCTTACGCATTAGTGGCTGACGGAATTGAATCTGCCGGAGACATTTTATCCTCTCTGATCACATGGGCCGGATTTCAGCTTTCGCTGCGCCCGGCCGATGCAAACCATCCTTACGGACATGGAAAATTGGAATCCCTTGCAGGCGTATTTTCAGGCGGAGCATTATTAATCGCGGCCGTGGTGATCGGGTATAATGCTGTCATCGAAATTCGAACACCACATCATGCTCCAGCTTGGTTTACGCTTCCGGTGTTGATTGCGGTTGTAGTCGTCAAAAGCTTTCTTTCAAAAACAATCATGCGGCTTAGCGGCGAAGTCGACAGCCGTGCATTGGAAGGCGATGCGTGGCACCACCGTTCGGATGCAATTACATCGGGCGCGGCAGCCGTTGGAATTACGATTGCTCTTATCGGCGGACCAGGATGGGAATCCGCTGATGACTATGCCGCTCTCTTGGCATGTGTCATTATTGTTTTTAACGGACTGCTCATTGCGAAAAATTCTCTTCACGAGGTTCTCGATGGCAATGTTTCGGACAAGTTGAACGATGAGATGAAGAAGCTGGCTTCCGAAGTGGACGGCGTGAACAGGATTGAGAAGTGTCGCGTCCGGAAAAGTGGAGTTGGCCTTTTCCTGGAGCTTCATGTTTGGGTCGACGGAGACTTAACTGTACGGGAAGGACACAAGATCGGACACCTGGTAAAATCCCATATTCAGTCGAAGGTTCCGCGCGTCATTGATGCGATTGTGCACCTGGAGCCCTCCGCTAAAGTTAAACACTAACTCACTATTCTGTTGGTTTGAAAATTAATCTATCTCTTTCGAGCCTGATAAAAAGATCATGAGTTGCGAACGCTGGTTCAATAAAAGCTCATTTCTCTGAGTTTCGTTTTACCTGATAATTTTTTGTTCCGCTCGCTTTTTTTTTGACAAGGATGAAAATCTGCCTATAGAAACCTGTATGAAACCGAACCGCCCGACCTGCTTTGCATGGATTTTGGGCGTTTCCATATGTTTTCTTTTCTTTGTTCAGACAATGTACGGCCAAGCCGAACATTTCGGATTGATTCCATGTCTCGAGTATCAGGAATCGACTTCTGGCGAGGAGAGTACGCCATCGAATGCCGAGCATTGCGTGTGCTGCCAACCTCTAGTCAATGACTCCCAGTCTCTAGTGAACTCAGTATTGTCGAAGTCTTTTTTTGTAGTGATCACCGACGACCGAATTACAGACGGCCCCGTTAAAGCCGTCGACGTTCCGCCTCAATTGTCCTAGCTACGGCGAAGGGCGCTCTCTGCGTCTGATTTTCGCCGTTTGACCGATCCCACCCCATCGCAAGGCAGTGCCTCGTGATCATCAGGCTTACGACTTGGTCGTAAGCCTGGAACCTAACTGAATAAAGGACAATACAATGACTGTTTTTCTTTTTGGAAATACCATTCGGAATCATGCTCTATCGAGCGCTAAATTAATCCTCACTTGTCTCCTTCTCATGCTCACGTCGAGCGCGATGGCTAATGATGTGCGCCATCTCAAGATTGAGACAGTCCATGCCCGCTCTGCCACCGTTGTCAGTGCCGCTGTGAAGAGAATGGATAGCAAAGTCTACGTTTCCGGTCGTGTGCGGATGAACCTGCCTTATCAGCCCTCGGCAGGAGCACATATCGACGTCTATCTGCTCGATGCCAAAGGGCAAACCCTGGCACACAAAAAAGATCATATCATTGTAACTTCACAGAAGCGGGACCGGACGCAGGGAGGTCAATTTCCTTACGCGGTCAGTTTCGAAGATGCCGTCGTCGCAAAGGCCGTCACCGCACGTGTGGTTTACTGCTCGGACGCTCACAACGATCAGAGCTAATTCGCCCGCTACAAATTACACCAAGCCGGGGAGGTCCAACTTCCTTACGGCGGCCTTACGGAGAAATTATACTCATGCTTCATCAGGGAAGAAAAACGGTCTTATGTGCAATAGTGCTGCTCACCATGACCATTTACGATGGTTACGGTATTGACGCATCAACATCCGAGCGCTGGATTGTCGAATCACTGGTCGCGGAGGCTGTGGCTCAGAATGCCGAATTAAAGCTTTACGAGGCTGAGGTGATGGCTGCCAAGGGACAGCGCACGCAAGCGGGGCTCTGGAAAAATCCCGAGCTCTCAGGCGAATATGGTTCCCGTCGAATCACAGATGGTGAGGGCGGGCTACAGGGGGACGGGTTCACACGCAGCGTTACTGTGACCCAAACTTTTGAGTTTCCGGGTAAAGGCTCTCTACGAAAAGCGATTGCAAATAAGGACATCGAAATTGCCGAGCTGGGACTGAAACAATTCCGGCTGGCACTGACGGCTCGCGTGCAAATGCTGGTGTACCGCTATCAGGCGGCCTCGCTCAATGCGGTTGCAGCGGAAGAAATCAGCGAACGCAGTCGCGCGCTCATTGAGCTTTTGAAAAAAAGATCTCTTGCCGGAGTTGTTCAGCTTCTGGAACTGCGCGTGATCGAGGGATCGCTGGTGGAACTGCATCAATCGACAAAGGAGTACATCCAACAACGTGAGGAAACCCGTTTGGAATTGAACACTTTAATCGGACGCCCCTCCAACCAGCCTCTCACCATTCAGTCAAAGTTGATTCCGCTGACTCATAAGCTTGACGTCAATCAACTCATTCTCGCGGGACTCAGCCAGAATCTGCAACTCAAGGGACGGATTGCCGAACTGGAAAAAACGGTTCGGCAGGTGAGCGCCGCGAAATTGGAAGCCGCTCCGGATTTTTCCGTCGGCCCCTTTTTCAGTCAGGACAAAGCCGGAGATATGGAAGAAAACTTTGGCGGCACCCTGTCGATGACTTTACCGCTCTGGAATTGGAATCAGGGAAATGTGGCCACGGCCAAGGCGCGCCGGGATCAGGCCGACGCGTTGCTGCTCGATGCACGGCGTAAAGTGGAATCCGAAATCGCCCGCCGTTGTCGCGCCTACGAACTCAGTCGCAAGCAGCTCAACGAGATGTCCGATGACATCGTTGACAAGCTTCGAGATGCCTCCGATCTGGCCGATCGCCAATATCGCACTGGAGCGGTCGGTGTGCAGCTTTTTCTGGAAGTGCAACGGGAGTTTCTCAATACGCAGAAAATCCGCAACGAGGCCGCGCTCGACGTCTGGAGTAACTGGTTCGATCTGGTTTTGCTGACTGGCGGCGAATCCTCCGTTACGTCGGTTTCTTCCAGCGCGATCCAGACGGAAGGAAAGAAATAGAATGAAAAAGGTTCATCAATGGATTATTGCGGTGCTCCTGTTGCCGTGGGCATTAGGTTTGAGTGGTTGTGGATCGAAGCAGAAACATCAGAAAGAGGACAGTCACGATCAGGGCAAAAAATCGGCAGAGGTGGAGACGCCGGGAGAAGGACACGAGGATCATGGCGACGAAAGCGCCGGGGCTGCGTATCAGGATGGAAAGGGAATCAGCCTCTCGGAGGAAACGAAAAAATCGATGGGCTTGGAATTGGAGGAAGTCGGCGAGCGGGAACTGGCTCCTACGGTTTCTTTGACGGCGCAGATTTATCGCGCCGCAGCAGAAGCCTCGCGTTTGCATGGAAAAGAGCGCTCGGGAAATGCGTACGCTATGGCTCTGCTTCCCATGGAGCTGAAAGAAAAATTGGCTTCTGAAAAGAAATTGAGTTTTGCGCCAAGAAACAAACGCGATTCACGACACGAGGGCGTTGTGTGGAAAATCGATGACACGCAAACCGCCCTGCTCGGCAAGATAGAGGTGCTATTGGAGCTGCCGGACCCGAAGAGCAGTCTTGCGGTCGGGGATTTTGTCGAAGCCCAAATTCCACTTGGGGAAAAACGCAAGATGCTGGCCATTCCGCTTTCGGCCTTGTTGGAGACGTCTACCGGAACTTATGCCTTTGTGCGGAATGGGAATTTTCTTTTGCGCACGGAAATCAAAATCGGAGCGCAGACAGACAACTCCGTGGAAATTGCGGAAGGCCTTTATGAAGGCGACACCATCGCTGTAAAGCCGGTTCAGGCGCTTTACCTCATCGAACTCCGTTCCACCAAAGGTGGCGGGCACTCTCACTAAAGATTCATTATGATTAACAAAATTCTCGAATTTTCCATGCGTCAACGGTCCTTCGTGGTACTGGCGGCCCTCGCCTTGCTGGGGGCCGGCCTCTGGTCGGCGTTCCATCTTCCCATCGATGCAGTGCCGGACATCACCAATGTGCAGGTGCAGATCAATACGGAAGTGGAGGGGCTGGCTCCGGAGGAGATCGAAAAGCTCGTCACGTATCCGATTGAAATGGAAATGGCCGGAATTCAGGGCATGCAGGAGTTGCGGTCCCTTTCGAAAAATGGATTGTCTCAGCTCACTCTCGTGTTCAAGGATGGCACTGACATTTATCGGGCGCGGCAACTGGCCAGCGAACGGCTGATCAATGCGGCCGACGAATTGCCCGAGGGACTCACGCCCAAACTCGCTCCAATTTCAACGGGGTTGGGCGAGATTTTCTATTACGTGGTCGATTACAAAAAAGATTTCCAAAACAAGCCGAAGGATCGCAAAGAGCAACTGATGGAGTTGAAGCTCATTCATGACTTCATCATCAAACCCAAGTTGCGCACGGTGCCGGGGATCGCCGAGATCAGTGCTTCAGGTGGTTACGAGAAACAGATTGTCGTGCTACCGCATCCGGAGAAGCTGCTTTCCACGGGCGTGACTTTTTCAGAACTCGTTGATGTCATCAAGGAAAACGTCGACAACGCCGGAGGCGGCTCGGTCCAGATTGGTGGCGAACAAATTACCATTCGCACTGAGGGCCGCGTGCAGACGCCCGAGCAGATCGCACAACTGCCCATCAAGTTCCGAGCCGGTACCTCACCCCTCAAAGTTAGTGATCTCGCCGAAATTGGAATTGGTTCCAATGTGCGGACGGGTTCCGCGACGTATAACGGTGAAGAAGCGGTGCTTGGATCGGCTTTGATGCTGGCCGGGGAAAACAGCCGGATCGTCGCTAAGCGGGTGGCAGAACAGCTTAAGGAAATTGAATCCCGATTGCCCGAAGGCGTTGAAATCATTACAGTCTATGATCGGACCAATCTGGTCGACCAGACCATTGCCACGGTGGGAAAGAATCTATTTGAAGGGGCTATCTTTGTTGTGGCAGTCCTTCTTTTCCTACTTGGTAATTGGAGAGCTGCGCTCATTGTCTCCGCAGCGATCCCGCTTTCCTTTCTTTTCGCTATCACCGGCATGGTGCGGTCGCATCTGTCTGGAAATCTGATGAGCCTTGGGGCGGTCGATTTTGGCCTGATCATTGATGGCGCAGTGGTCATGGTAGAAAACATCGTGCGCCGCCTGGGGCTGGCCCAGCATCATCATGGACGCAAACTCACTATCGAAGAACGTAGCCATGTCGTGCTCAGCGCGGCCAAGGAAGTCGGCACGCCCACGTTTTTTGGTGTCCTGATTATCACCATCGTTTATCTGCCCATCCTCTCGCTTTCCGGTGTCGAAGGCAAAATGTTCACGCCGATGGCCTGGACGGTGATCTTCGCACTGATTGGAGCCTTGATTCTCGCGCTGACCCTGATGCCGGTGTTGTGCTCCTATTTTCTCACCGGAAAAATCAGCGAAGAGGATAACCGCGCCATCCGCTGGTTGAAAGCGATCTACGCACCCCTTCTCGAGGCCGCCATGCGCGCGCGCTGGATCGCGGTGGGTGCTGCGGTGGGTTTATTTGCCCTGTCCCTATTGGTCTTTTCGCGATTGGGAGCGGAGTTTGCGCCGCAGTTGGATGAGGGGTCGTTCGCCACCCACATGATCCGCACGACAAGCATTGGTCTCGACGCCTCGATTGCCATGCAGGAAAAAGCGGAGAAGGTGCTGCGAGAAAAATTCCCGGAAGTCACCTATATGTTCAGCCGCATCGGCACGGCGGAAGTGGCCACCGATCCAATGGGGGTCAATGTCGCTGATACCTATATCTTCTATAAACCAGAGAAGGAGTGGACCAGCGCGAACAGCAAGGACGAACTGGCCAACAAGATGAGCCGGGAATTAGGCATTCAGGTTCCGGGACAGGCTTATCTATTTTCGCAGCCGATCGAAATGCGGTTCAACGAAATTCTGGAAGGTACCCGCGCCGATATTGCGGTGAAGGTTTTTGGCGACGACTTCGCCGAGATCGAGCGCATCGCGAGCGGAGTCCGCGAAGTTTTGGAGAAAGTTCCAGGTGCTGCCGATGTGGAGTTTGACGCCTTGGGCAAGGCCCCCATGCTGGAGATCAAACTCAACCGCGAGGCCATGAGTCGCTACAATATTCACGCGTCGGAAATCAATGAAACGGTGAAGGCCGCACTGGCAGGTAGCGAGGCAGGGCGTCTCATTGATGGCAACCGTCGCTACCCCATCGTGGTTCGCCTGCCGGAAGACCTCCGCAAACGCATCTCTGAAATGAAGCAACTTCCGGTTCGCACCTCGGGCGGTGGATTGCTCACACTTGGACAGGTGGCCGACTTTGAAGTCGGGGAGAAAGTGAATGCCATTGCCCGTGAATTCGGCCAGCGCCGCGCGGCTGTCATGGTGAATCTGCGCGGGCGCGATGTGGAAAGCTACGTTCTCGAAGCGCAAAAGAAAGTCGCTGAGCAAATCAAACTGCCACAAGGTTACACAATCGAATTCGGGGGGCAGTTCAAGAACCTGCAGGAGGCCCGGGCTCGGCTGACCGTCATTGTTCCCGTTGCGCTGCTTGTGATCTTCGTCTTGATCTTCATGGCCTTCGGCAGTCTGCGTCAGGCAGCCCTGATCTACACGGGCATTCCGCTGGCCGTCACCGGCGGAATCTATGCGTTGTGGCTGCGCGGCATGCTGTTCAGCATTAGCGCAGGCATCGGATTCATCGCGCTTTCGGGAGTCGCGGTTTTGAACGGCGTGATGCTGGTCACCTATTTCAACCAATTACGCGAGTCCGGAAAGAGTCTTGGAGAAGCCGTCCGGGAGGGATCGCTCACACGGCTGCGTCCTATCATCATGACGGCGCTCGTTGCGAGCCTTGGCTTTCTTCCCATGGCGTTCGGGTCAGGCGCCGGGGCGGAAGTCCAACGCCCCCTGGCCACCGTGGTCATTGGCGGCATTCTTAGCTCCACTTTTTTAACCCTGGTGATTCTCCCCATTCTATATGAATGGATGGAAAGTCGTGTCCTGCGTAAAACCCAACAACCAAAAACATAAAATGATAAAACAACTCCTAACCACCGTCGTCGTCTCGGCTCTTCTCAGCTCCACCGTCTTTGCGGCTGAAGGCGGTCATTCGCACAAAACCATTGCGGGACCTAGAGGGGGTAAAATTCTAGATAGCGAGCCATTGCACGCGGAATTTTTTGTTCAAGCAGACAAGAAAGTAAGTGTCATATTTTACAATTCGACTTTGAAACCAGTCGCACCCACCTCTCAACAAATCAAAGTAATTGCAGAATCTAAAACAGGAAAAACCACGCTGGAATTTGAAAAAAACGGTGATGCTTTTATTTCCAAGGCCATCTTGCCGGAAGGGGATGGTTACCGTGTTGTGGTGCAGATCAAGAATGATGTGGCAGCCAAGCCGCAAAATTTTCGCATCGATTACAAGGCAGGTATTTGTCAAGAATGCAAGCAAGCCGAATATGCCTGCACCTGCGAACATGCCAGTTAGTGCATGATTAATAATGCTATGCGTTAGAGAAGTTCTCCGAAGATACTATTTGAAGTCTAGAACGCAACTCATTCAAAACTTACTAAATAGGCAATCTCTATCCGCCTGTTTGCAATAACTGCATATCGCCATGAAAAAAATCGAAGCCATCATCAAGCCATTCAAACTGGAAGAAATCAAAGAAGCACTCACCGAATTTGGAGTGGAAGGAATGACCGTCAGCGAGGTCAAAGGATTTGGAAGACAAAAAGGCCACAGCGAAATTGTCCGTGGCTGCGAATACACAGTAGCGTTCCTCCCGAAAACGAAAATTGAAATCGTGGTGAAAGACGAATGGGCCGCGATAGTCTCCGAGATTATAATTAAGACCGCCAAGACTGGGAAAATCGGTGACGGAAAAATCTTTGTTTGGTCAATCGACGAGGCCATTCGTATCCGCACAGGAGATACTGGTGGGAATGCTGTGTAGGGCGATTTTTTCAATCTAAAGCATGAACATTTACTTGCGCATTTGGGGTGATTGGGCCTGCTTTACCCGTCCTGAAATGAAAGTGGAACGGGTAAGCTATCCCGTTATAACGCCCAGCGCGGCGCGTGGTGTGTTGGAGGCAATTCTTTACAAACCGCAATTCCGATGGCGCATTCATCGGATTGCGGTGAGAAAGCCAATTCAATTCCTTTCGTTCCGACGAAACGAAGTGAAATCTAGGTTGTCTCTGCGTCTCTTTTCTCTGAATGCAGGACGTGGAGCGGGAGAATTCCCTGTTTCTCCAGAACAAGCGGCCCTTGCTGAATGCCTTCTGACGGATGAAGACCATACCCAGCGCAATACGTTAGCATTGCGAGACGTGGAATATGTGATCGAAGCGAGCATGGAGCTAACACAGTTGGCGGGATGTCTTTCGCAACGTTCACGAACAAAGATAAATGGTGACGGCGACTCAATAGGTAAATACATGGCGATGTTTCGACGGCGGGCTGAGAAAGGGCAGTGTTTTACCCAGCCTAGCTTGGGTTGCCGTGAATTTCCGGCTAACTTCGAGTTGGCAACCCCTCAAGAGATGCAAATCATTCCCAATCTGAATGTGGATTCAGATTTTGGTTTGATGCTTTACGATGTTTTTGATCTGGATGTTTTGCCAGGGAAAAATGCGAAACATCAAGTTCCGCGTCCGAGAGTCAGCTTCTTCCCATCCAGATTAAAAGACGGAATTGTTGTTGTTCCAGAGTGGCGGCAACTTAAAAAAAGTTTGGGGGTCGGCTTCCTATGATCCTTCCGGCACTGGTATCATACGCAGAATACGAAGGGCTCGGGCGGACCGATGGCGTGGAATCCGTTTCCGTTCGTTGGGGAATTTTCCTAGACCGTTCCGGGCAATTTAACGGAACGCTACGTTTGTTTCAGGAAATCAAACCCAATCACGTTCGTCCGGCGATATTTTCTCGTCCTTACGTTTCTCCCAATCACCTAACAAGCGGAAAGAAGTCTCATTTTCTCTGCGATACGTTGGAGCGCGTAGTGCTTTATCTTGATGATTCTTCTTCAAAAAAGGAAGGCACACGACGAAAACAACATTCCTATTTCAAGGGTCTTCTAAGGGAAGCTATTGGCGAATGCCCTACGGAATCAGACTATCTCTATCCTGTGCTAAACTTTCTAGAGGATGAAACTGGAATCGGGTTGTGTCACGCCGACCTTCGAGGGCAAAAAGCCAAGGCCATTCATAATGCAACATTCTTTGTCGCAGGCACCAATCTTTTAGAATTAAAAAAGCTTAGAAATTACTGGCTTCGGCGAAGCAAGCGTGAAATGGAAGAAAAAGAGAAAGGAAAGCCAAAACGCATTTGTCTTGTCTCGGGAAAATTGACCGTGGCCTTAAATACTACGGACAAAATTAAGGGAATTCCGGGAACAATGGCTGTCGGTGCCAACCTTGTCAGTTTCGATAAAGAAGCTTTCTGCTCTTATGGATTCGAACAGGCCCAAAACGCGCCACTATCTCCATACGCAGAATTAAAAATCCGCTCTGCCTTAACTCACCTCATCAAGAAGAGTCGCCAACAGAAATTGATCTTCAATAACACCATTTACATCCATTGGACTAAACAGTCATTGGATTGGAGTCCATCTGAAATCCTTCTCTCGGGCGAGAGTTGCGCCGCCGAACATCTGTTGCACTCCATTCAACAGGGGCACGCTGATCTATCCATAGATCCGAACGCTTACTATGCATTGGGTCTTTCTGGAAATGGCACCCGAATCATCGTTCGGGATTGGCTGGAGTCTACCATTCCGCAGATGGCCCAAAATATTTCTGAATGGTTTGAAGATTTGAGTCTGGTGCGGCTTGACGGTGAACATATAAAAAGGAATTTTAAATTTAGGGAGATTCTTTACAGCCTTGTTCGTTCTGACCTACGCGAACTGTCTGCATCAGCATCCTCGACGCTGTTTCGTGGCGCATTTACAGGACGATCCGTTTATTTATCCCGTGCAATACTGGCGAGTGCTGTCCGCCGTCAATTGCTTGACCAGCAGACGAAGTTAAATGTGGCACGAACGGCCCTTATTAAGCTCTGTCTCATCCGCTCTCCTAATCGAAATAGAGGTGATGCCGTGACCGAACAATTGACCCCTGAGAACAAAGATCCTGCCTATCTTTGCGGCAGGCTTTTCGCTGTATTTGATCGCTTGCAATGTCTTGCCCAAGGCGAGCTTAACTCCGGCATTATTGAACGATTTTATACGAGTGCCAGCACTACTCCGGCTTTGGTGATGGGACGCTTGTTTCGCAATGCCCAGTTTCATCTGGCACGGGTCGAGTGGGGCATTGAAGCAAATGTTTGCCAGGATCTGAATGAACTTAGTGAAACTCTTGAAGGCAAATTTCCTCAATTACTCGATCTCGAAGGCCAAGGGCGATTCGCGCTCGGCTATTATCACCAAAAGGCGTTCTATCGCCGTCGCAGCACGGAACGTAAGAAGAAGTACGAAGAGAAAAAGTCTTATATTCCAACCTTATTTCACACTACACCAAAGAATTTATGAACAACCGTTATGACTTTGTTTATCTTTTCGATTGTAAGGATGGCAACCCAAACGGCGATCCCGACGCTGGAAATGCCCCTAGGATCGATCCTCAAAACATGCATGGCTTGGTTTCCGATGTTTGCCTGAAGCGAAAAATTAGAGACTACGTTTCTTTGACTCGCTCCCCACAAGAACGTTACCGCATATATGTCTCCCATCACGGGGTTCTGGAGTTGGTTCACAGGGCTGCCTACGAGACTTTGGGGCTTGAGGCTGTAGTGAGTCCGGTAGAATCACCGGAGGGCGAAGAACGAAGAGCTCCATATAGGAAAAAAAGAGGTCGTCAATCTCCGCATGATTTGGAGAAAATTAAGCGATGGATATGCGAGCATTATTTCGATGTGCGCACCTTTGGAGCGGTGATGTCGCTCAAAATTTTCAATGCGGGGCAAGTGCGAGGGCCGGTGCAAATCTCTTTTTCCCGTTCTGTCGATCCGATTCTCCCTCTGGATCTTTGCGTCACGCGAATTGCCGTCGCCAATGAAAAGGAGAAGGAGACCAAGGATACTACGATGGGCCGCAAAAATATCATTCCTTATGGGCTCTACCGGACACATGGCTTTATCAGTGCACATTTGGCCAATCAAACGGGGTTTAATGGGGATGATCTGGCTCTTTTGTGGGAATCCTTCCTAGGTTTATTTGAGCATGACCGTTCCGCTACTCGCGGCATCATGGCACCTCAGAAGCTTATCGTCTTCAAGCATTCTTCAATGCTGGGAAATGCTCCCGCCCACAAGCTTTTCGAGCGCATCTCGGTCCGACGCAAACCCGATGTGGTTACGGCTCGTTCTTTTTCGGACTATTCAGTTGAAATTGATAGGGAAAATCTATCGCAGGAGGTGGAGATTCTGGAGCTTCTTTGATCGGCAGAGAACATGCCGCGGATTGAAATTGTCGAACCTGTTCGTAAGGCAGTAAAAGATAAATCGCTCGGAGAACAGTTTCCGGGCGCGGATTGAAATAACAGAAATGCAACTTGCGTCGTTCCTCGCCAATTGCCTGGCGATAAAGTTGCCAATAACCCCATTGTAAAATTGGTAGTCTTATAGCTCTGTAGAATATTTTGGAATTAAATATGTATGAATAAAGCAGATGACGAACGACTGAGGAAATTGGCGACAAAACTTGGCTATTCCTATGAAGAGCTAAGAGTAAAAGGTATTGAGGCAATGATTGAATGGGTTAGCGGGAAAGACGAAAAGCAAATACCCGAGTTTCTTTTGGAAATCAGAAAAAGGCAAAAGGAACTCAAGAATGATGACAATTCTAAATGTGGCTCCTGAATTTAGCAGGCCGGGGTGCTTAAAGATTCATAAAAGCCGTTGCTTGCCTAATTTTAATGCTTGGGGGGATAAAGTTTCTCTCGGGCTTCTTTGGCAAACCCGGTCAATTCCGGAGATTTTGGATTTTCAATCAAATTTAGAAACGAATTAAGCAGTCCTTCTCCAGCTTCCTGTTCGGAACAGTTTAGTAGCCGGGCTAGTTTTTCAACCCTTTGCTGGGTTTCTTCTGAAAATACGTATTCGGATTTGTCGTTGTTGGGAAAACTCATAATTGATTGGGCTTTGATATGGTTCTTCTTATTCAAAGGCGATTTCTCCCTGAGTTAGATTTAGGCTGGATCGTGTAGTTGAAAAAAGCGTTCCGCTTTCGATGGGAAGAGTTGCCGGTTGATGTGGAGGTCTTGGATTTTATCGAAGCTGTTTTTCGGCGATGAGCTTCATGTTGATTCATAAATTCAGGTGGGGACTTGTCGTAGTTGAGCGCGGCCCGGGCCATGACTACAATTCGGGGAATCACCAGCGGACCGGGAGCTTCAATCAGGTCTAAAATGGCCTTCATGCCAATTGAGATTAACTGACTATCCGAATATTCAATACTTTGAGCTATCTTGCGGATGCGCTCATTGAGTTCCGGGGTCACCTTGACCGATTTGGGTTTCAGCGGAATCATGACGGCGGATGGAGTAACCTCCTCGTCGTTGGTATCCGCTGTAGCAGGACAATTTTTTTACCAAGGGTTTCTGGGAGAGGGGCAATTTTGAGGCGACAAGGGGATAACCGGAGTCTTGCCAGTCTGAAGTCCTCCGAAGATAGCCACCTAGTAATTGAGGGCCTCGGCCTCATCTTCGATGCGTCACATTGTAGCTTATATGTATTTCATATCAAGAGAGATTTCTAACGAGGTTAAGCTTTTTTTGCGCTTACAGGGCAGCGCTCTGTCGTTCTTGATCTCTGCTATTTTGGTCAGGGGAACTATTGAACTGAATCACCTTCTTCTCTTTTTGAGCTTCGTAGAATTCCAACGGCAGCACCGCAACTTGCGCCCCGCCCGCGTAGGCCGCATGTATCGCACGAGACTTGTGCCCGAGATGAATCATCGCCTCGCGCTCGGGCATTCCAGCGTTGCGGGCGCGCTGCGCCCATGCGTAGCGATACGAGTGCAGGACACGGCCTTCGATCTTCAGGGTGCGGCAGCGGCGCTTGAATTCAGCAGCGCGGTGTTTGGGTTCTTCCAGTCGAATCTTCGGAAAGAAAAAGCCCTCCTGCGGTAACTGGTCGAGAAGAGCGCGAATGCGGGGACCGATATGGAGACAGCTCGATCCCTCGCCACGGTTCAGCAATTTCTGGCGTTGAAACGAGAGCACGCTGTTTTCCCCGTCCACATTCTCCCAACTCAAATTCGCAATGTCGGACTGCGAACCGCCTGTTTCCCAGAGCAACTGGTAAAACAGCTTCCGCTCCAGATTGCCTTCTTTCTCGATGATCCGGTTGTGTTCGTCGGTGGTGAGCGCGGAGTAGTGTTGTTTGCGCATGGACGGCCACGCGGCCTCGGCCATGACCGGCGACAAGAGCCAGCCCAAGTGCAGGGCGAAATTATGAATCCGCTTCAGGTAATGATGCGTGGAATTGCCGGACTGCTTGTGCTCCAGCACGGCAAACAAATGAATCGCTTCGGTGTCGATAATTTTCACCTTCCGCAGGAGCGCAAACGGACGGCTCTTGAACGCCCGTTCCTTGCGGTCGCGGGTCGATTCGACTCCGGTACGCACATACATATCCATCACATCGGTCCAGGTGCGGGTGGTGAATTCCGGCGAGATGCCGGACAAGTACGCCTTGGCCATGCTCCGGTTGAGCGCCGGTTGTTCGACGGCTTGGTTTTTGGCGGCGAGCAAACGGCGCGCTTTCACCACGTCGTCGGTTTCCAGACTTTGCTTGCGCAGCGTGACGGTGTCCCGAACGTAGTAGATGCCTCCCGAGCGGCGGAAGAGTCGATAACGGTCTTTCAAGGCCAATCCCTCCAGTAGCCTCAACAAGAATATCAGCCTTTGCGCCCAACCCCTCAGAAGATAGCGGGAGCCTGTGAGCCGCCTTGTGGCGAGCACTCGGCACCTGTTGTCTTCTCAAGGAGGTTTAGGCCCAAAAGTGGGCCCAATTTGGGCCCAGCGAGCCAAACACGAAGCAGTTCCACTTGCAGGTCAACAACTTATAAAGTGGCTCCGGAGGTAGGGCTCGGCCCTACTTCCACACTTACGAGATGTTTTTATTGTATTCCTAACACCTTCATTATCAAGCGTAATCCGTCAAAATTCAACGTAACTCGGAACTACTAATCTGGTCGCATTTTCGGTCGCAGTGGTCGCAAATCTGGTCGCACTTTTTATCATAAAAGAGCTTTTCACTGGTCAGTGAAGATATGGTATTTCAGTAAGAATCTATTTGAAATTTTTACTGAATCATGCTTTTTTACTAATTAGTGAAACTATCGCTTTCTAGTAAAAAAACGCCCATTCGCCATAAAAGCGAATTGGTGCACCATTTCCATCGGTTGCTACCAGAAGATGCCGATTTGCGGTGGACTATCGCCGAGAAAAAAGAAAATGAACTTTCTGAAATTCTCGAACTTAAGCTCGATAAGCGTCAATTGGAGTTTGTGCCTGTCTACGAACTTAACCCCAGCTTTCCATGGCTCAAACATCTTGAAACGAAAACTGGAAAGCCTCCTTTATTGGTGACGCCTGAGCTTTCCAATCGTGTTTTGGAGTTTTGCAAACAGAATGGTATTGCCGCTGTCGATTTAAATGGTCGCGCATGGTTGAGGGCTCCAGGCTTATTGGTGGATCGAGCCCCGTTACCTACCCGTAAATTCCGTTACGAGGTGGAACCTCGTAATATTTTTGTGGGGAAGAGCGTTCGCATTGTTCGCGCCCTTCTCACGAACCGAGATCATCTCTGGACACAGGCTGAACTTGTGGAGCGTACCAAGGCTAGTTCCGGGCTGGTTTCCCGCATTGTTCAATATCTGATTGCGCAAGGTTTCGTTGAAAAAACGAATTCTCGTGAATTGAAGGTGATTGATTTTTTTGGTTTGGTTGATGAATGGAGCCAAAAGGATCAATTTAGTCGACGAGTTAGTACTTCCCAATATTCGGTGTTAAGTGCGGACCCGGCTGAAACTGCCCGGAGCTTGGCGCAGTGGGCGGCCAAGGAAAATATTTCGTTTGCTTTGACTCAATGGATTGCGGGTTGGCTGCGACATCCTTACACCGCGCCGGTGATTACTAGCGCTTATGTTGCCCGCCTCCCTGACGCCAACGCGCTAGAGCAATTAGGATGGAGACCTGTGAATGGGGGTGGAGGAGTATGGTTGCATGTTCCAGAAGAGGAAGGTGTTTTTCTTGAAACAACCAAAACTTCTGAATTTACTTTGGTGAGCGACGCGCAAATTTTTGTAGATCTGAAAAAAACAGGATTGCGAGGCCCTGACCAAGCGGAAGCCTTGCGGAATTGGGAAGGATTCTGTCGGCAATGAAATACGAAACTTACCGTGAGTACGACCCGCGAGGTGTGGCATTGGCTGAGGCGGCATTGCTTTCCGTTTGGGCTGGGCTTGGCAGCTACAGCCAAGATTTGGTGCTTATCGGTGGATTGGTTCCGAAATATCTATGTGGCCAAAATCAAGGGGGCAGTGGTTTGCCACGTCCTGCAACATTGGATGTGGATATTGGAATCGCCTTGGCTGCCGGAGAGGGACAATATGGCAACATCAGCTGGGATTTGAGAGGCCAGGGATTTTTATTGGTAATGAGCGAGGGTGGAGGTCAACGCTTCGCCAAAAACGTCGAAGGTTTTACCATTTATGTGGATCTTTTAGCGGAGCACGAAAGTTATCAGGAGGGAACGGTAACGGTTGGAGATGCTCCGGCCAGTATCGCTCCCGGTATTAATCGCGCTTTGGCCAAAGCGCGCACTGTACAGGTAGAGGGTACTGATTTACAGGGAGCGAGACAGTCCATGCCCATTCGCGTCTGTGAAGTAGGACCATTTCTGACTCTAAAGCTTCGCGCTTTTTGCCGCCGACAACAGCCCAAGGATGCGTTTGATGTCCTGTATACCATATTACATTATGATGCGGGAACAGATGCTGCCATTGGGGCATTTGCGGAAGAGGTTCGAATTGGAAATCCTGCCTGCGGGGATGCTCTCTGTACACTGCGGGAACATTTTAAGGAAGAATCATTTCCGGGGCCGGTCAAGGCTGCGCATTTTGTTTTAGGAGCCGTTACACCCGGTGAGCCAGAAGACATTCAATACCGACGCCGTAACATCCAACAGAACATGGTGAGTGCTGCTATGCGGCTCTTAAAAGCAGCCTAAACAGGCACTAAAGTGACTCTGTAACTTGCTGCAGGTCGCTATCTTTGGGGCGATAGCTGTATACCTTGTGCTTGAAGCGGATGGGGTCATAAGAAGCGAGAATCATGTTGGGCCTGTCGCAGTAAGCTTTTATCGTCTGCTTATCAACTCCGATGCAGTTCACTAAATTTTCATGGCACGCAATAATCCCTGTGATATGCGGACCGATTCCAAAATGGGTATCACTTCCTTTTAAGAGCAGGTTTTCCAAAACTTCGGCGTGAAGGGGGCTGGGCGTAAATAAATAGAATATCCAGTCTTTCTCAATCGTATTGTCAAATCGACGCTTTAGTGAAGTCCTAATTTCGATTACACTCTCCTTTCGAATGAGTTTCTCTATTAAGTTCATGTTAAGATGAAAGAGTGCGGCGTATCCCACTTGATCGAGCGTTCCGAATACGAATGTTATTCGAGACGGTTCGCCCCAAGCATTATCTCTAGCCTTAATCGGAACCTCAAGCTCTGGATGTTCTATAAGCAATTTTCTATCCCATGCTTCATAGTCTTTGGGTTGCTTTTTTTTCGAAAGCTTTTTAAGCGTGGCATGGAACCAAAAAAGAACATCTTCGTCCTCAAGTCGCCAAGGTATTTTCTTTTCGTACCAAATGGGAGCCTGCCTAGATCGGGAATGCATTAGGCTGGAGTGAATCCGCAGAACCGTAATTCCCCTTTTATCGTAATTGGTATCATAAGCCAAATAAATCTCCATTTCATCACAAGGTCGATTAATCACCTCGTCCAATTGTGCGTTTCGGAATTCAGATCGTGGAATAAAGCAAAGTGGAGGAATCAAAAGCCTCGATGGATTTTTTATGGCTTCCTGGAATTGATCGATTCGCTCCAAGAGGTATTGAGCCCATTGAGGTGAATCGGAATCCCGCTCTTTAATTTCCTTCCAAATGTGAGAGTATAATTGCTCTTGCATTGAGCGTTTGGCGAAAGCATCTACTTTAAATTCGTACTTTATTGGGAGAATGAATGCAGCTTTAGCGGTCGCGCTTGTAGGCCGGAGTACCGAATATATCGAGATCCAGCAAGGAGGCTCCCAAGAAG
This sequence comes from Verrucomicrobium sp., assembly GCA_017849585.1. GTDB lineage: Bacteria > Verrucomicrobiota > Verrucomicrobiia > Methylacidiphilales > UBA1321 > UBA1321. The sequence goes on along the minus strand of JAFIGT010000023.1, from coordinate 115,124 downwards.
ACCGGATCTCGTGAAGATCGAAATCATGAGGGTAAAACTTATCGAGTATATAGGGCTCTTTTAACTCTGCATTCACAATGTTTTTCCAATCTAGATCAAAGCTAAGCCGTTAATTTCAACATGCCAAGGGCCGTGTACTGAATTGTCTGACTTCCGCATGAGAGACGACATCTCGCACCTTACTAACTGGTTTGATCGACGGTTCCCTTATAAGGGACTCTGCTTGGTTGGTATACCGTGAGATCCGTTAACAGCGCACCATTGCCGTTCATGGCGACTAGCAACAGAATAACAAAATGAGCCCCGAACTCCCGATCCATAATAATTCCCAACATCGATTTGTGATCTTTGGTGCTGGGAATTAGAGCAAAAGAATGATGCGAATGCCATTCTCCTAGATAATTGAATCTAGTAAAATCATTTCCTGTTTTTTCAAAAAATGCTCTGAGTGGACCAAGAATTTCCGAGGCCCTTCTTAGGAAGGCCGCAAACGAGCCTCCTTTGTATTGCACTGTTACCTCTTTAACAATGAAGAGATCCGGGCCCAAGTGCTCGCCCATAAGGACGCCACCAATTTCTCGACGGCCTGCTTTCTTCAGCGCAAGAGCAAGCTGAGAGACAATTTCAGGAGGAAGAAGGAGGCGCATCTTTCTCTCCCAAAAGATTTATTAGAAACGCAACATTTTCAGGATCGAGCTGAGGATCATTCACCGGAGCATTTGGTGCGGTATTAAGGTTGTCTAAGGCCAAGGGAACCGTTGCAAACGGAGCCTCGAAAATCCATCCTTTCTTTAATCCAATTAGATAGAATGAGTGAGGGAAAATCGATGCTTCTTTTGAAGCAAGACAATCACAGGCAAGCCGGGCACTGTGATCTGCAATAACGCCCACATCTGCGTCAGAAGCGGAGAGAACCTCTCCGTCCTCGGTCTCTAGCGAGTAATTCCTTGGTATTTTGGCCAGGAGCGGGAATGGGTTGTTGGAACAAAACTGGAGATAGGAACTGCGAATCTCCTGGGGTGAGGAGTCGAGTCCAGGTCGACTGCGGGCAATCAGGCCACCGATTCCGCCTGCAAATATTTCCAGCCATACCATTGGCCGGTTCGCCATCCGTGCTACTGACGCCAAAAGATTAAAGACTCGAGGGTTCGCTGTAGCATCAATGATAAGATCGCAACCGCCTAGTCTTGCCAGGACGCCGCTGACCGACGCGCTTGATTCCTGCCCTGTCAAATGCAATCGACTTACCTCGACTTTAGCATCGGGAGCAATCAATCGGATAGCATGGGATACCGCATCGACCTTGTGTTCGGTGACATTTTGCCAATTAAGAGCGTTTCTTCTCAGATTTTCAGGTAACAGCACATCATAATCGGAAAGATAGAATGTTTTGATTCCCATGCGTGCCAATGATAACGCAATTTTGCTCCCTGCAGAACCCAGTCCGACGATTCCCACGCTCTTGCCACGAAGACCGGCTTCGTCAGGCGCCCGAGCTGGATCTGGGGCACCGTTTGACTGTACCATTGAGCGAGAAATCACGTCCTCGCCATGCAGCACCAGCGAGAAATGCGGTAGTCCAGCAGAGTCGACGATCAATACTCCTGCTATGGTTCTGTTGAACCCTTCAACCGGAGCGCTGCCATCTGTGGCAAACAATGCATGACCATTCTGATTAGCGAGGAGAACTCGCAATTCATTCAGCTTTTGAATTCCGCTTATGACATCAGCGGGGAGATCTGTTTTAATCCAAATTCCGCTAAATTGTGTCGTATCTGTAGCATCGGGAATAACAGTCGGCACGCTCTTATCGCACCACGCCGGTTCTTGTCCAATGAGCTTTGCTTCGTGTATGAGAACAATTTGACTATTCTCCAAAATTCGCCATGAAAATTTAAAGCCTCCCACCGCAAAAGCCGCCTGCCCACGGAGAAAATTTTCAAACTCCTTGCTATAGTACCACCGGGAGCGCTCAGTGCGAAGTTCTTGTCCTACACTTAGGTGATGCCGGGATGGTGCGATGATCGAGGAACCGGTCGCAGCCTTGCCTCGAGGATTCTCGATTTCTAAAAGTCGATAGGTACTTTCAAGCATTTGTACCGCAGTAATTCCCGAGTGCCAGTTATCCGGTCCCCATTCGAGGCAAAGAGGGCCATCTACCCCACCGTACTGATGTGTTGAAATCCGGAGGTTCTCGTTCTGAGGGCAAATGTATATTGGAACATCTGGAAATAAGGTTGGAAACGTCAACCTAATTTCATAATCGTAGCCGTGCGAACGAATTATTGCATCGATACAAAGACCGCCGTCGACCAGAGTCCATTGAGCTCCTATGAGCCAGCTTTCAGGTCTAGCGAGCAACTCATCTATGCCGGACCGTTCTGCTGTAAGGCGTTTCGGATCTCTCAAAAACCAAGGTGTCATATCACAATTACGCAAACCCAGCTGGCTTCGAAGGAATCAAAGGTTTTGAGGGAAAGCTTAATCCGGCAGGTATGGCTGCAGTTTTCAAAAGTCCTTCTCCAGACGGAGTCCCAAATTTTTTGACTAATTCAGCCGAGCTAAGATTGACAGCGAAATTTTTCTTCGAGTTTTCAACGATCAACTCTACTTTCTTTTCCTTTCCAATCGCAGCGAAGTCATTTTGTGCTTGCCGCAGCCATCGCCAGAAATTGGCTTCCAAGTTTAACGAGGGATCCACCCATCTATCTGCGAAATCTTCTGCCGGATTTACTGGGTTTGGCACGCGGGGCGCATTCGGACGCACGAGGGTCCCCATCTTTGTTAGTATTCCCTGTAAAGCCACCGCTATATCGACTTCGCCTTGATAGGCCCGAGCCGCTAGAGTCGTGATTATAATAGAGGCTGGTTTACTGTCAGGATTGTTTACGAACATCGCATCTCTATGACGCTTCAGAAGCTGTACCGATCTTTGAAGGGGGGATTTCCACCGATAGGCGGGGAGGTCGTCGATGGTCGCCTTTCGTTCAATTGATGCGCGCTCCACCATCAAGGTCTTTGCCAATTTCATTCGTGACTCAAACCAACGAGCAAACCCCTCTGAGTTACTTAGACGCCAGTTGGAATCCAGAATCGAATAGTTCGCCATGCGATTATCGGTAATGGCTCCTGTTAAATCCGCGACTAACTTTGCTAGATCGAGCGACGCTCCTTCCCGCATGACAGATTCGGAGATTTGTCGTCGGCGCTCAGCACTTTCAGGAATGGACGGTACAGTATCTAGATGAAATCTCAGGGTATCAGCATATTTTAGCCTCCAACATCTATGCTTCTCCTCTTTAGCTTCTTTGATTCCGCGAGCGATCCGGTATTGCTCAATGTCACGCCCGACCAACTCCTTCAATTGCTTCTGAGAGTGACTGGCTTTTGTTATTCCCGACTCAAGACGGCATCCCATGTCCAAATCATATTCACTTGTGGGATCGATTGGACGAATGACTGTTCCCAGTCGGAACGATCCTTGTGTGTAAACGTGGGGTTTAAAGCGGCTGCAGTAAGCTTCAGCACTACCGAACCATTTTCCCAGATCCTCATATCGGGACTCCGCCTTGTCGTAAGCGGATTGCGGTATGTCGATGGTTTCAGCAATTTCCTGGATCAACTTTGATGCGAAAACGTCATTCATTATGAACTCCAATTTCTAAAGTGCGTATAAACTTCCCATGTTTGTTATTCTGATCGTATACGATCCAGGGATTATCCGCTTTGGGCATACGCACTCTGCCCAACTCGACCGCACAAGCGACAGGCATGGCGGGGAAAATCAGGATTGGGATATCTTTTCCGTGCATCTGACCAATCTCCACAAACAAGCGCCGAGTTGCCTGTCTGAATAGGGATAACTGGTCCTTGGATTTAAGGAAATCATTATGGGGCGAGTGAATCGTTAGTTCCCAGACAGAAATGTTTTCTCCCACGACGCCCGTAACGCGCGATCGCGCTATATGGTCACTCAACGAAATGATTAGCACTGGGGCGTGATCGAAGGAGGGCGGCCGTTTCATCTCAAACTCGATCCCACTTGCGTCTTCCAGCCATCTCCATGTTTGGAAAGGCTCACGATGTAACTGATAGGTCTGTGCTGGAATTTTATCGGTGAGGAGCGAGCCAAACAAAATCAGGAGCGGCATCGGTGCAAGCGCGAACAGTGAAAAATGGGCATGCTCAGTACCATTCAGAAGCGGACGAACTCGACGGTCGAAGGCACTTTCAAGATTTCTCGCCTCTGTCTCCCAATAGTGCGGATCGCTGTCTTTCCCCTCCCAACTCATGGAAAGGCAAACCGGACGTTCCTCAGAGGGGTACCAATCGGGAAAAAGTGCCTGTTTTGTTGCGGCGGGCTGCAGCATAGAACTTTCGTTCCCGATGTTAGCTCCGTAGAGAATAACGCATGATATTTTTGTAGGATCCACGCCTGTGACCACATAAATACGCTTTTCGTGCTCCTCCTTCCACTTGAGCAAGAGATCTCCCGGATAGCGCTCACCGGCTTTATCGGCGTCGATGGTTTTGTGGCAGTCATGGCAAATGAGCATGAGATTGCTCACGTCATTGAGCTGCTTCGTGTTTGTAATGAAAGGCCCCCAACCTCGTGGACCCAGTTCCGAAAAAGAATAGATGTGAGCTTTTTCGGAGATGTTAACCTGTTCCTGGGTTAAGGGGGATTTATATAGGGGCTTATTGCATCCATCAAATTGGCAACGACCAGCTGATCTAGCCCATAATTCACGCTCGGTTTCCCGCCGAATATATCGAGTAATCTCTTTCGCCATAATCCCCGGATTGACCTGCGCATAAGTCGTTCCGTTTTCTTGAGAATCTATAAGATTCTAATAATTAGATAAATACAATAGCTGTGGTTTACTAAAGCTAAAAAAATAAGAGACAATATGGACCGGATTTTCTGCGGCTAGCGTCATATTGGCGCAACGTAACGATCAGCTTCGCTCTATACTAGGCCGAGTAGGTAATTCCACTAAACCCAGGATCGCTTGCTGAACTGGCTAGCTTCCGAATGTCCGGGTAACTGTTTTTGAGCAATTAGGGCTTTTAAAAACTATTTTCATCGTCCGATAACGATTTTCTTTTGAAGTGCGATTTCGTTAAGGGACTATATTTGGCAATTACCAAACGGACGCCACGCTGCGCAGCCTCCTTTTGAACCTTGCGTGCGGTACGACGAAGGGCGCGATCCACCAGCTTAGTGAATGGGTGGCGAGGCTTTAACGGGGATATTTTCTTAGGCTGGGGCATCGCCTTTCTCCATACATTTTAAGGAGCCAAAGCCTTGCTCATATCACAAATGACAATCCCTTCCGAGAAGGGATAATTCTTTTTTTGAATTTCTTCAGGGGTCGCTTGCCCGGTTTTGATAAGCCTTTGATCGCGGGCGCGTGAGCGAGCTTTGGCGCGGGCCAAGGAACGAAAAGAGACTTCCTTGACGATGCAGCCGTTGGCTTGGCCAATTTTGATCAAGAGCGACTCCATTAAGTCCCGGCGAGTGCCATCGGCACGAAAATCCGAGTCAAGAGGACTCGATTTGATCTTTTTCTTGGCCTTCTTCATGACATTAACCTACCCGATTTACGGAATATTTTCAATCTGAGGTTTTAGGCTGTTTATGTGTCGACCTTTGCTCTATGGGATTTGAGCATAAAGATTTACGGCTGTCGTTTTTCATTTTCCAATGCTTGACCAGCAGCGCGGATGCCTTGTCGAGCCATTTGGGGTCAAGGCGAAGGCGTTCCAGATCGCTGGCAGCGAAATAGCGGCCACCGTTGGGCGGGGGATTGCCCAACGGCTTCAGAAGCCGGTGCGTCACAAGGACCGGAATATCGTGAGCCGAGAATCCCAGATACCAGGCTGTTTCCTCCGTGTTCATGCGTCCCGGCATACGCGGGAGACTGATGAATTGGTAACGGTCGGAGTTCATGGCCAATCCCGTTACCGCAAAGTCCTTTGAGTCCGTGACCGGGCGTAGCGGGTCCAGATGATTTCGTTTTTCCGATGGGTGGAACAAAGGCCGATGAGCCGATCTGCCTTGTCCTGGGGAAACAGCGTCGCGATCTGATCGCGGAACGTTTCAGGATGGCGGATTTGGATAGCGGTGATTTTGCGGAAGAGAGAGGAAAAGGCTCCGGCACTGAGTTCCCTGATTTTGGAGAACTGTCGAGCCGTGGCTTCGATCTGGGATTTCAAGGGTGGAGTGGGACGGAGCAGATGGAATTCGCAGCCACGGCCCAAGGCCACCCATTCTTTCCCGCCTTGGTCAAAAGCGAGTGGACGCCATGACAAAGGACAGGCGGCGGCTCTTTTCCCAAGTTGCTTCTGGATGAACTGGAGCTCCTCGGTCAGTTTGGTGATTTCGAGATGAAGCGCATACCCCCTCTCCACCAACAGGTGGTCGTGCAAATGATCACATGAGGAAAGCAACAGACGGACGAGAGCCGGATTATTTCGAGATAGGGACGGGTTCATATTTATAAGCCCTTTTCTATCACAGCCATTTTAGGCGGGTTGGGACCGCCCGCGAATTCCCGCAAAAAACCGCCTTTTCCCAAATTTACCCGCGGATTCCCGCAAATAAAAAATTTGACGGCCTCTGGAAATATTCAAATATGCAGGAGACTCCCTTCCCTGCGAACAGGGCAGAAGTTTACCGGAGCAACCGGCCAAATGGAGAGCCGGGATCGATCAGGCGAAAACCGCTCCGAAAATACACGCCGCTGAACGGATTGAGGACGGTGATGGCGGCGGCGAGCTTGGGGAGATCAAGTCGGGCTTAAGAGATGGAGAGCCCCTCGCCTCTATTTCCGGATGGGTGAATATCCAGTCGGTGAACCACTCGGGACGGCACTTATTCTGACGAAAGGGACTGTCCGGCGCATTTCTCACGCGCCTCACCTGATGCTCTCCCACATTGCAAAGTTCCGCGATTTCTTCTCCCGTGAAAAGGTACCAATGGTACTGGCGGGCGATTTGGAAAAGCTGCTTTTGATCCAGTTTCATAGCGCCTGCATTCCCGCCATGAAGAACGTTCCGATTCCAATAGGGGCTTCTTCAGAAGCCGGCCATTCGAGCGGAACGAACGCGGTGCGATCATAGAACAAAAGCGGATGACACCTGAGCCCAAACAAACAACTGTACATATTACGACTTGCATCCCCCTAATTAAATCACTCATTGAGACATAGTAATCTCCAGCGAACAACACAAAGCCACTTATGTAATACATTGAATATTATATTTCCTTATGCATCGGGAGGAACACCCGGGGAATTAGACAAAATTTGCAGAAATGCGATTTCTTGCCTGAACCGGACGGTTATCGGCCAGAATCTGTTTCTCGCTTTTGCTGCGCGAGCTTGGCGAGTCGCGCCGCTCGGGCTCTGGCCAAATGTTCAAGTTTGCGCGGGGTGACGGTTTTTCCGCCTTGAGACTGGATCGCTGCCAAATGTGCGAGCTTCTTTTTCGTGACGGTTGAGCCACCCTTGCCCGCGATACTAGTGAGATGGGCGATTTTTTTGGGAGTGACGGTTTTTCCACCCTTCCGGCCAATCTTGGCAAGATACTGGCGCACTTCCATACTCGGTTTTGGAGAACTCATAGGCCGCTTGAGAATGGACCTAAGCATGCCGAGCGAAGGAAGGGAGAGCAAGATTCGGTTATTTTTTCCCAATCGCAAGCCAACGGATCTTGGGCTGGCAAAGGCCGGGATCGGACCAGCCTTTGCCGCCGGATATTTATTTCGAGGCTACGAGTTTGGCGGGAGAAAGCGGCTTCTGCGCCAAGCGATTGACTTCCTTGACTGGCGCTGCCTCCGATTCATCCTTCGCGGACTTTTCCTTGGCTGCGGCTTCGATTTTCTTCGCGTCGATACCGTAGAGTTTGCACGCTTCCACGAGGATTTCCGGCAAGGCTCTGTCGGCGAAAAGCGACTCCTGCCAGAGCAGCGTTTCCAGCGCGAACGGGAGCGGATCGGCAGCGGCGGCTTTGGCCTGCTTCAGATAGTACGGAATCAATTCACCGTTCTGCTTCGGCGTGGTGAAGCCGTGCCGTTTGCTGACACGGCGTTTCGTGTCGAAGTTCGACGCTTTCACCGCGACCGCAAGTAAAAGCCGCGCCAGCGCCTTGGCGTCTTTCGCCTTAGCCTGTTTTTCGAGCACGGCAGTAATCACCAGATCGACCGTGCGAATCATCCGCTCGTGCCGTTCGCGGGTCTCACGGGCCTGCTGCCGCTGCTGAATGGCAGAGGGCGAAAGATCGCCGCGCGTCTCGGTTGGTGTGGCCAGTTCCAACGAACGGGCCGCTTCTCCCGCTTCCTTACGTCCGATAAGTTCGTGAATCCCGCCGATCTTATCAACCGCCACGGTGATCTCGGGCCGTTCGTTCTTGGGTAACCGGGCAATGACCTGTCCCCAAGTCTTCCTGGGTGCGAAGGGACATTGCGTATCGAGGTCGATATAGGGCGCGTCATAGCCAAGCTGCCCATGCTGGTACGGGTACAATTTGGCCGACTCGTCCGGGGTCAGGACTTTCTTGCCCTCCCCCTTCGCTTTCGCCAGCACGAGAGCGCGAGCCGCTTCCCGCTTCTTCTGGAAGCAGACCGGATCGGTGCAGACATCGCAACGGCCCACGTCCGCAAATAATTCCTTTTCGTTCCCGGTGCGTTTGGGGCATGTCGAGCACGGTCCCGCCTCTGCTACGAGTTCCTTATCCTTAGTGTCGAACGGCGCTTCCTTCAACTGCATCATGCACTCATTCAGGATGAGATGATGCGCCTCCGAGAGGGAGAACGGATTGCCGCGCATGTCTCCCTTAAGAATGCGGGTCGTCGCATACTCTGCAACCGTCCGATTGGGAATGCGGGCAATCAACAGTGCCACCGGAAGCGACAGCTTTCCCTCGCGCAATGCCTTCTTTGCCTTATCAGGTAATTTCAACAAGCTGACACGCTGATATACGTACAGCCGAGGCTTACCGATCTTCACCACAAGGTCGGCAATGGTTGTCTTGCCATTGGCGAGCAATCCATGGAATTGCTCGGCCTCTTCGAGGGGCGGCAGTTCTTCCCGGTGGACATTTTCCATTAATTGCACCATGAGTGCGTCATAATCGGACACCGGGCGAATAATTGCCTTGATGTCTGTTTTTCCGGCCAGCTTGGAGGCGCGGTAACGGCGCTCACCCATGATAATTTCATATTTCGCTCCCGCCTTGATCGCGGCGGCGCGTACCGCCTCGTCTTCAATCGATTTGACGGGACGTGCAACGATGGGTTGCAGCACGCCCTTTTCCTTGATCGATTCCGACATTTCCTTGAGAGCTTCCGGGCTGAAGGTTTTGCGATTGGTTACTGACCGGATGAGGTCGGTTAACGGCAGGTTCAATACTTCTTCGGTGATGGTGGGTGTAGACATATCTGGAGTGGCCAATTTCACGTCCGGCCTTGACGATGAGTGATTGAAAGAAATGAGAGGGCGGGAATATCCCGCCCTCTCCGGTGAATAACTAATTGAGATAGCTGGCGGCGAGTTCCCACAGGTCGCGGTTCATCGCAAGCTGTGAATCCAGACCGGTAATTTTCCGCACGCGCCCCAAGCGGCGGCCTTCCCGCAACGCTTTCAGACGGTCGGGCCGGGAACCACGCATCATGCGTTCCTGAACGACATTGAAGGTCTGCCAAAGCGAATTGCCCTGATCCGCAAGCCGCACCGGCTCCAGCAACTTGGCGGGATAAACGGGCGACTCTTCTACGCTGTCGTAACGGAGGGTCAGCGCCCGCGAGGCGAAATTGAGTTTTTCTTCGTCCGTAAGCGTCCGCTGGCGAAACGATTCGATACTATCGCCAATCCGGCCAGAATCCCCCGCGATCTTCTGAGAAGTCGTGATGACTTCCTCAATGGTGCGGTGCGTGTGGCGGATCGAAACCGCCCCATAAGTCGCATCCGAGACCACAAGGCCGTTACTGCATACTTGGCGGAAAACTCCCGCATAGAGACGGAACGCGCAACCGCCGTCATGGGAATTCATCATTACCAATTCGATACGGCTATCCCCTAACGGTGTCGTGTTGATCTCGCTGCGGCGGTGGAACCGCACCAGATGTTTCTGGAAGCCCTTGCGGCCTTCCTCCCGGGCAGTCTGCTCCTGCACGGAAACCGGAGCCCAACCGGAATCCCGCAAGGCTTCAATCACCGTAGCGGTGGGAAAGAAACTATAACGCGAAGTCGTGTCTTCGTGCGCTTTTTCGGCAAATGCCGAAGGCACACGTGCAGACAGTTCTTCGCGGGAGAGTTCGACGGCGGCGGAACGCATCATGTAACGGGTGGGAACTTGGAATGTATTCATCGTGTTTAGGCGACCTGTGATTACGTCCGGTCGGGACGGTTAGAGTTTGATACTGACCTTGTTATGACGGAAATAGTATCATAGCAGCTATGGTTATGTATAGAAATTAAAGTGAGAAAATATGCGCTTTTCAGAGGGAAAAACGCAGAGTTGGCACACGAAAAAGAGACGGAAAACGAGGCTCAAAAGACGGCGCAGCCGACCGGAGGCAAGCGCGACCTTTCCGCCTTTCTCCTGCCCTCTCACCAACAGGGCGGCGACAGCGAGCGCCTCCCCAAAATCCCGAAGAGGCGCGAGCCAGCCGCGACGAAAGAACTGGGGCTAGCCGGAACTGTGACAGGTGCCGTTTCCTGGCACAGCGTCCGGCGCGGGGCCGGAAGGAGGGCGTTGCGGGAGGAAACCCTGGTTTCATCCCGCTAGAAAGGGTAGCGGCGTAGCGCCAGCTAGCCGCGAGGGAAAGGCGTTTCCCTCCCAAAGAACAAAGGTGGGCAGCGGGCACGAACGAAGTAAAAAAGCTGAAAGCTGTAATCTCGGGGGTTGTGCTTGCGAGATTAGCTAATTCCCCCCACATTCATGGTTGATGAGCGTTCCTCTCTCCCATCAATGGAAACATCCCTCGGTAAGGATGTTTGCCGCTGATGACGATCCTGTGGATTTGATGTTGCGTACGGCGGCAGAGGCCGCCCTTAATGCGATGCAATCGGGATGGCAAGGGCCTCCCTTTGATCCGTTTATACTTGCTGAACTAAGACGCATTACCGTAGTTCCCAATAACGCGATTCTTGATGCTAGAACTGTTCCGTTGGGCAAAGATCGCGTACAAATCGAGTACAATCCTAATCGTCCGCGCGCGCGGGTGCGATACTCTGTCGCACACGAAATTGCGCACACGTTTTTCCCCGATTGCTCAGAGCAAATACGCAATAGAGCGTCGCGTGCCAGCTACCAGCCCAACGAATGGGAGCTCGAAATGCTCTGCAACTTGGGCGCCGCTGAATTGTTGATGCCAACGGGCTGTCTTAGTGAGTTCAAAGACAAGATTCTTTCGATTCAGAATATTTTAGAGTTACGAGAAAGTTTTGAAGTTTCAACTGAGAGCGTGCTTCTTCGGCTAATTCGAGTTACGCATCAACCGTACATCATGTTTGTGGCTTCACAGATGCCGTCCAAGCAGAGGCATTATGACATAAATTACTGGGTACCTTCACGGGCGATTCGTAGAAAGCAATCGCAGGCTTTAGTTCCACCTAAACAATCGGTTTTAAACGATTGCACGGCGATAGGATATACTTCGACTGGCAACGAGGAATGGTCTGGCGTTGGGAGCGTTCACGTTGAATGCGCTGGAATTTCTCCTTATCCAGGTCACGTCTATCCGCGAGTAGTAGGACTATTGCAACCGGCTAGGAGCCGGACCGAATCAGTAGCGGATATCCAATTTGTAACGGGTGATGCGACGATGCCACATGGCGGTGGAATAAGAATTCTGGCTCATGTGGTGAATGATTCGACTCCAAACTGGGGGGCTGGATTTGGCAAAGTTGTTCAACAGAAATGGCCACAGGTTCAGAATCTTTTTAAGAATTCATGGTCGGGTTTATCACATAAGCGTTTAGGAAAGGTATTTTTCAGTAATGCAGATAGTGACTTGATCGTATGTCAGATGATTTGTCAGCACGGTTATGGCCCATCCGACCGTCCGAGATTACGGTATGCCGCTCTTCGCGACTGCCTCTTAGAAATACGAGACTATGCGTTGGATTTAAAAGCTACCATTCATATGCCTCGCATTGGTACTGGTGAGGCTGGAGGTGCATGGCCATTGGTTGCAGCCTTAATTGACGAAATATTGTGTAGTGCGGGAATTTCGGTTACAGTTTACGACTTGCCAAATAGTAGAAGGAGGCAACTCTCTCAGGAGAGTCTTTTTCAATAGAATTTAAAAGGCAATACATGGCTGAACAAATTGTGATCCTTTCCGGGCACGTTTGTGCGGGAAAGAGCAGACTTGCGGAAAATCTCGCAGAGCATTTCAATTTTCGACATGTAAAGACGTGGAGCTTCATTAAGGCGCGTGGTGAGAACTTAAAGCTAGAGCGCACTGCACTACAGCAACTTGGTGAGCGGTTAGATCGCCAGACGCGTGGAGCATGGGTGCGTGACGATTTACAGAAAATCGAACGACAGGAATCTGTAAAAGGTGGCATCGTTGTCGATTCTGTTAGGCATCCCGGCCAAATCGACTTTCTTCGTAAAGCGTATGGAAGGCGCATTGTTCACGTCCACCTTACCGCGCCATTAAAGGAGTTAAAGCGACGGTACGAACAGCGAAAAAAGCGCAAAACCGATATTGCTGAGTTGGGAAAATACGCCGATGTCCTTTCCAATCGCACTGAATCCAAGGTCGAGGATCTTCGTCGCATAGCCGACGTCGTCATCGATAGCAATCTCTGCAATGAAGAGGATATCGTCGTCCGCGTTGCGAGTCATCTTGGCTGGTATGGACGCGAATACGTTCGTCTCGTAGACGTGATGGTGGGTGGCCAGTATGGGAGTGAAGGTAAGGGCCAAGTAGCGTCGTATTTGAGCCCCGAATACGAGCTTCTCATTCGGGTTGGCGGCCCAAATGCAGGTCATAAGGTCAAAATTCCCGGAACAGACAAAAACTTTACGTTCCGGCATCTTCCCTCCGGATCGCTTTCCAGCGAAGCTAAATTGCTTATCGGAGCTGGTGCTGTCGTACATGTACCAACCCTTCTTGAGGAAATTGCAAACGCAAAGATTGACGTTAATAGGTTAATGATCGATCCGCAAGTCATGACAATTAGTGAGATCGATCGAAATCGAGAATCTGGAAAAGGGGGAGTAAAAGGTTTGATTGGTTCGACTGGTCAAGGTGTTGGATTAGCGACAGCGCGACGTATTACGGGCCGCGGTAAATCCGGTGTAAAACTTGCGCAGGATATCCCCGCCTTGAGACCTTATCTACATGATTCTTGCGATGTACTTCAACGTATTTTTCGGGCGGGAAGGAGGGCTCTATTAGAAGGCACTCAAGGCACAGGATTAAGCCTCTATCATGGACATTATCCCCATACTACGTCACGAGATACAACAGTGGCAGGCTGCTTGGCTGAAGCAGGAATTTCACCAAGTCGGGTGCGTAAAGTAGTTATGGTTTGTCGCAGCTATCCGATTCGGGTGGGTTCACCAAGCAAAGAATATACCTCTGGATTCATGTCGAAAGAAATCACTTGGGCAGAAGTGGAGCGGCGGGCTCACTTTAAACGCGGAAAGATTGCCTCGCATGAGGTTGGCTCTGTAAGTGGCAATCCTCGCCGGGTTGCAGAGTTTGATTGGGTTTTGCTTCGAAAAGCAGCTTCGTTAAACGCGCCTACAGACATTGCGCTGACTTTTGCCGATTATATTGATCGACAGAATGTAAATGCGCGACGTTTTGAGCAACTTACTGATCCAACGATTCGATTTATAGAAGAAGTGGAGCGTGTTTCTGCTGCACCAGTGACATTAATTTCCACCCGATTTCATGAACGCAGCATCATTGATCGAAGAGCTTGGTAATCTGCATGACCATCGAAGAATTAATTCAGAATTATCCGAGATTATACCACATGGCCGAAGCCGGGACATGGCCTTCGATTTCCAAACATGGATTGCTAAGCACAACGGCTCTGCTTGATTTATTCCAAGTGGACCCTCCACAACGGAGAAAAATCGAATCCATGCGTCGCCCTGAATCTGTTACCATAGAACACCCGAAGTACGGGTCCGCGGTGATACGCGATCAAAAGCCATTAAGAGAATCAGCACTTCGAAAGTGTCTAAACAATTTGAAACCGTCTCAATGGTACGAGATTCTCAACCGGAAAACTTTTTTTTGGCTCACGCCCGAGAGACTTTCGACCCTACTTAACGCTAGGGCGTATCGAAATAAAGATCATTGCGTAATAACCGTTGATACTCGTGCTCTTATCGAACGTCACGAAGATAGAATAACGCTTTGTCCAATCAACTCTGGAAGTACTCTCTACAATCCGCCAGTTCGTGATGAAAGTACCTTTTATAAGGTGGCAGATTATCCATTTTCGGAAAGGAAGAAAACACGAGGAAAGCAGGGTGCTGTAGCCGAGCTTGTCGTCGATTATTCTGTTTCAGATATGTGTGAAGTTGCTATTTCAGCAGAACATCGCAAACGTGACACATGCCTAGAGGTCATTTGGAAAAAAGCGTAGTTTATTCAGAGCATCCAGAAGCTTTTGCTGTTTACCTTCTGCTTCCGAATAGCGATGATGTTTGCGAGCTTTTGCCTTAAAAAATCATTCAAAAAGCTGCCTAAACGGGCCGTTATTCCTCTGAAGGGCATCTGACAAACCAGTTGCTGCTAGAGTTATGCTTACGCCCAAAGAGGTTTTTTACCATATTTTGCACGGGACGGTGGGCCAGGTGCAGCCGGTCGGCAAAGCCGAGATTTTGAAGGCGGCCGAAACGCTTCCCTGTGAGCGCGGCGATTGGGGAGCCAAGGCGTTGATGATCTTTTGCGATACCTACACCAAGCGGTACAACAACATCAATTACGATCCGAGGACCAACGGAGAATATTGGCTGATGCAGCAACTGGCATCGCTCGATCCCAAGATCATTTTCGACGTGGGTGCCAACGAAGGCGAGTGGGCTTTCATTGCCTCGAAGTACATTCATACCGCGACGATTCATTCGTTTGAAATCGTCCCCAGCACTTACGAGAGATTTTCCGCGCTTACGGGTGGGCGGGAGCGTATTATGGGAAATAATTTCGGGTTATCAGATGAAGAGACAACAGTGGACGTCAATGTGTACGAAGCGTCCACCGGATTTTCGTCGATCTTCGAATACCCGCAACATGGCGAAGGAAGGAAGATTTCCTGCCCGGTGAGAAAGGCCAGTTCGTACATCGCCGAAAAGAGTATCGCTCACGTTGACTTCCTGAAGATCGATACCGAGGGAGCAGAACCGCTCGTGCTTAAGGGCTTCGAGCAATACCTCAATGACGAATTCATCGACATCATCCAGTTCGAATACGGGACGATGAATTCCCGAACGCAATTCTTCCTGAAAGATTTTTACGATCTTCTCGGTGCGAAAAATTTCAGCCTGGGAAAGCTCTACCCCAAGGGGGTCGAATTTGCTCCTTACGATACCGCCGATGCGGCCCTGTTCGACATGTACTTTGGTCCCAATTACGTGGCGGTCTCGAATAAAAGACCCCAAATCATCGAACTGCTACGTGAAAAATAGGAAAACGCATGGCGGTCGTCGGCAAGACCGATCCGCCATGCCGTCCTGTTTCTACTAGATCTGGACTGATCCGGTGTGCCAGCGCACTCGCCAGATCAGAAGAGCGAATCCCAAAGCGATCAGTGCCACGGAGAGAGGCTCGGGCACGGCCTGTACAACGGAGCCGTTAAGAACGAGTTCGTTGCTGCCAGTGATATTGGAAAGCACTCGTAAATCGCTTCCATACGAGAGCCCACCACACGGGCTGGTAGTGCCGTAGGCCCAAAAAGCGAATTCGATGCTTTGACTCACATTGAGGGTTTGGCCGAAATTCCACGTCGTTAGGGTGGAAGGTGCGCCCCGCAGGATTTCCGAAGGCGCGGATTGGATGACCCACGAACCGCCGTCGATCCGGTAACCCCATATGCCGATGCTGGGAGCGGAACTGTCACTCGTCCAAGCCTGGGCATACTGAAACGAATTCAATTTGAGGACATATCCGCTGTCCACCGATACGGTAAATCCCGCGTAGGGATAATAGGTATTGAATGTATTACTTCCCGCGGCCCAGTTATACGCCCGGAATTCATCGGCCGAGTCGCTTTGGATGGCCCAACCGTGAATGGCCAGATCCACGGCGCTGAGGTGGGTGGCGAGCGTTCGATGTGCTGGCACGGAGTTGGCGGGGAGTGAGGGATCGTACCGATAGCCCTCGTAATCCCACGTGGCGATCACGGCGGCGAAACCGTGCGGAACGGGTGAAAAGAGGAAGACAAACAAACCGGCAGAGATGAGGAGGAGCAATTTTTTCATAGATTCATGGATGAGGTTGAGGTGAGGCAAACGAATGACGTGAAGACAAAGCTTCGAAATCAGGGACTTGCTTTTCGCGGCAATCGGTCTGATGAGAGATCAGTTGCCACGGGTAGAAGAAACTTGGCCTTCTCGCAGTCAATGGCTTGCTGCGAAAGCAGAATGGTCTTGTGGATGGGAGAAATCGTCCGGTCGGCAATCAGTTCAAGCACGATGCCAACGCAATCGTTGACGAACTGACCTTCGGGCCAGTTAAGCAGACCCGAGACATGCCGGATATTCTTGCGCACGGCAGGATCGAATTTAACACTGAGCGGTTTGATGGGTTCCATAGTGATTTTTCCAATGGGTAAAAGCGCCGGGAAAGCGAGCGGTGGGAGGGTGGATGGGAGGCCGCTCGCCTTTCCGGGCGCGAGCCCCGTAGCGCGTGGAACCGGGGGCAGCTGAGGCCGACGGTTCGACGCGCTGGGGCAACCAATTGTTGTTCTTTCGCTGGATGACTAGACGCCCATGGATTGTCCGTGCCCCGTGGCGGTTCGCGGGCTGAAATCGATTTTGGCCTTTTCCTGGCTCACCAGATCAATGAACACCGTCGCCCGTTCCTCGGGCCGAGCCTGTTCCACCCGTTCATGCACGCGCTGCTGCACGTCGGGCGATTGTTTGTTGAGCCATTCTTCGGCGCCGGGCGTCAAAGTCTTGGCCTGGCGGGTGTCAGCTTCAAACCGGAACATCCGGTTGAGCAGGAGGGAATCGACGGCGCGGTCGGGACTCGTTTTCACCATATCGGCGTAGTAGGCAACCCACTTGGGATTGTTTTCCTTGAACGTATGCAGGCGTTGGTTGACTTGGGCATTGATGGTGTTGAAGCGTTCGCTCGTTTTCGGCGGATCATTTTTTTCGATTTTGGATTCGGGAGGATTTTTGGTGGATGTAGCCATAGGATTGCTTTCTGTGCTGAGGGTGAATGAGGTTCTTGGGGATTAAGGCGCGTTCTCGAACTCGGGAGGAAAGACGTAAGTGTCCGTTTCTCCCGGCATCGGAAGGCCCAGATGATTGCGAAGCCCGATGTCGAAATTGCGGGCGATCTCGTCGGCGGAGAACGTTGCCAGCATGCAACGCATGAGCGTTTGCGCGTTGGGGGCGGGTTCGCCGAGATAATGAGCCAGCTTTTCGGAGGCTTCGTAGTATTGCTGCGCGACATGGTCGGGCAGCGCGACGGTGATATGAATCACGGTTTGTTATTTCCTTTCTTTGGGGTTGAAGGTTGTTCCGGCACTCTTTTCCCCGGGGGAAGAGTTTGCGGAAGAAGTGGGCTCGGACTTCGTCCAGAATGATCGGGCCCACTCCGTCCAGGTGCGCTCGTGGGCCGGTTCCGGGTTGGTGACGGCAACCGCCTGTGAAGCAGAATCAGTAGCCCCCGGCAATTCGGGAGCGTCGGTGGAGATCTGCGGCTGCTGCGATTTTACCGGTTGGTTCAGTTTTATAATCTGGTCCTGAAGCGTTTTGATTTCCTGGGACATCCGCTCGTTCTGTTCATAGGTGGTTTGCAAAAGTTGATCCTCCTGCTTGAGCCGCTGTTCCAGTTCCGCGGTCAACGCGACATGCTGCCGGGAAGGATCGGCAACCGCTTCCAACGTGGCGTTCGCATCCGGCCCAAGCGGAACCGTCGTGGGTGCGCTGGGAGCGAGATTCCATTGCGGTGATGTTTCGGCGCGATAGACGGTATGCGCTTCGTGCATGACATCGGGCGAACTGGGATCGGCGTAGCGTCCCACCGGATAAGCTTTCAAATTCTCCGGCTGGCGAACCGTGCTGGAATCCGGTTCATCGGCGGGAAGAGCCGGTAAAGCGGCGGTCGTATCCACGTCGGTAATTCGGGGGCCGGAAGCGCAGCCGATGGGAATGACCAAGGAGACCAATGCGAGTAACAGGAGACGGGGCTGTTTCATCTATTTCTTTCCTTCGGGTTTGAGAGCGATTCGGGAATTGCCGCGCTGGGCGTTTTCCAAATCGATCGGTTGAGTGACGTAGAGATAAAACTGTTTCCCTGCCGGCACGCGGACATAGAATCCGTCACGCTTGATCGAATTGGCGATTTGCTGCGCGTAACTGGCAAGCACGGCGCTGACTCCCTGCAAGGCGGCGTTTTTCGGTGTGCTCAAGGCCGTTTGCGCCGTCTGACCCGTGAGACTGTTAAAGCTGGTCTCGGTATCGAGAAAGCCGGAAGCGGCGGCGCTCAGGAACGTGGAGGCAAACAGTTTGATCTCCGCCATGTTATCGGTTTTCAAAACCTGCCCGCGTAATCCGGCGGAACCGTCCGTAATTTCCCACGAATTCGCTCCGTAATGGCGTTCCATGTCGAGCGCGATGCCGCGCAAAGGAAGTTCCGCGCCATTGAGCCGGTCGGTCGTGCGCCAAACGATGACCCAACTGCTATCACTGGCGATGCGTTCGCGGGAAGGGTCAACCTGCGCTTTGCCGTGTACTTCCGCTCCGGCCGGGATGATGAGCTTTCCCTCGTGCCAAACATCCTCGGTGACAAAACCGATGATCGGCGTTTCGATCTTGGCCGAATCGATTGTAATCACCGTCTCACAGGGAATGAGCCGTCCATAGGGAGCGTAATTCTCGGACAGTTCCTTTTCGGCGGTGCCGCTGTGATAGAGCGAAATCGGCAATGAGGGAGGAACCGGAATGGAAGCGATGGGAGCCGACGGGGTGGCGAGCTTCGGTTTGCGATTGTTCAACTGGTCCGCGCTGGCTCCATTGCGAAGCTCGGTTTCGATCTGCTCTTTTGAGATGACTGGTTTCGGCGGCTGAACAACACTGACCGTCGCCGATGGCCGGTGATTGAAGGTGTAGAGGAGAACGCCTCCGACGATGAAAGCCACGGCGAAGAGGCAGAAATGCCCGGTTCGGGTTTTGAAAAAGTCGAGGAATTTTCGGGGATTCATAAAGCCTCCCGCCGAAAAACGAGCACGTTGAACTTGTTCGTTACCGAGAGATGATTGCGGCCATGTCCTGCAGTGCCGCAGATGACGAACCATGCCTGGCTGTGACTGGGAGTGATCTCGCCCGTTTGGGAATCCTTCACCCCGGCAGGCATGATTCCCGAGGCATCGGACAGGGCGCTCCAATAAACTGTAGGACCCACTCGAACCGCAAGTGACTGCGGGACGTAGAGAATCGGATGGTCGGTGCGGTTCACCAATTCGATTTTGAAAGCGAGTGCATCGTCCGCATCGAACCGGAATACCCGCGTCAGGATCACATCGAAGCCGCTATAGAGAGCAGTCGAGAACGGCTCAGCTTTAGCGATCTGCGAGACCATTTCCGGGTACTGCTTGGAAAGAAGCGGATACGCCTTGGCCTTATCGAGCAATCCAAGCAAACGCGCAGGGTCAACGTTCCTGCGCACGCCCTGGCTCATTCCTGCCGGACCATCGTTTATATAGAATTGCACCGATTGAAACGGTTCCTTGTCGGTGATGAATTCCAGCACGTAGACGGCGCGATTGCAGATGACGTTCAGGCTGCCAGTAGCTCCCTCGACCAAAGTGCGAACCGAAAAGAACCGGTCGCCAGCGTGGTAGCTCAGCAACAGTTTGGCCGGTGTTTTTGGATCCAGAGTCAGTCCACTTCCTTCCATCGCGGTAATGGCGATGGGGAACGTAATCGTCGTTACTTTGTCCGTTCCGACCTTCAGGTGGTAAACGGTCTGCTCGTCGAGCGGAAAGGTTTTAATGGCCTGAGCCGAGGCAATCGCCAGCGAGACGGAGAACAGGAGCGCGGTGAGGATTAATCGATTTGGAATTTCCATATAGCGAGGGGGAAACGACCATTCGTGGTTAGGTTGGGGTTGCGAAGAAGAGTGAAGCGGGCGCGGAACGGCGTGCTTTCGGTGAACGACTCATCGTTGAAGAGCCCGACACGAATCAGTTGTCCGGTGGCTTCAACCAACACCCGGTCATTGCGGGTTTGGAGCACGTCGAGCCGGAATACTTCCACCTTCTGGTGAATCTGCTTCGCCTTGAATTCGGTGGCTTGCGTGCTCTGGATCGCCTTGGCCTGCTTTACCGCCTCCGGCAGAAACAATTTCTCCAACAGCTCGGGATAATCAAAACCGTTGGGGTTTCGTTCCAAGAGAGCGAGACAGGCGAGCAAGGTCTGCGAGGTATGCAATTTGGTCGCATCCTCGAAGTTCAGGAGCGGCGAAATATGATAGGTGCCGGTCTCGTCCAGAATGACGACGCGCTCCTTGGTGCGAAGCGAGCTAATGATTAAGAAGGGCTGGACGATGGCTGCTGCGACCGCAACGAGTGCGATGGCACACCAAACCCGCGCCGCCCAGCCATGATCGGCAAAGAGCCGCAGGACCGTGGGAGCCGGTTTCGGCGTGGGGACGCTGGACGGTATTGTAACGCGGGTTTCGTGGAGCGTATTCATACGGTGGTGGGCTCGGAGTGAAGGAATGAAACGAGTTTCGAGTGGGCGTGGGGATTGGCGGGCGGTTGCGGCTGATGCGTGACGACCGTTCCATCCGAAAAGGCTTGGGTGAAAGGCGTGCCGTTTTCGTTGGCGACGCCCTGGGCCTGCTGGGCCGTGATCGCATCGGCGGCGCGTCCCACGGCAAATGAGCCGCGTGAAGTCTGAACGACTCCCGGTATCTTCGCGCCGGACGCTCCGCCGCTCGATGGCGCGGTTTCCGGTTGCGATGCGAACCGCGCGGCTGGCTGTAAATCGACGGGTTGCGGTGAACGTGGTGGCGGCGTTGTCGAAGCGATCGAAGAAGCCGGGGGCGCATCCGGGCCGGAACTACTTTGGCTGGAACTGGCGATACTTTTCCCGCCGACTCCTCCCGCGGCAATCATCCGGCTCAAGCCAGCGACGGCCAATCCCATCTGCACGGACTGTCCGATGGAGGAGGAAAGCGGGACGCCGGAACAGAAAAGCATCTGCATGACGACCGGCGTCACTAGGCTGCCGAGAATCAGCCAGACGGCGACGACACCGCCGATGGCCATGTTGGCGGGCGTAAACTGCGTGGCGGCTCCTTGTACGATGGCCCCCGCGCTGACAGCGGAAGTGACGCTGGTGAGCAGCGCGTATCCGACGAGATCAACCACCGCAAATCCAATCGGCCATGCCAAAATGGCAAGGGTCTGTTGAATATAGCGGGTGGCGAGTCCCTTGGTGCCATCGAAGGCAAAAAGCGAGACAGCAATCGGCAGGAATAAGTAACAGAGACATTCCATGACATACTGCACGAGCATCATGGGCACTTGGATGAGGCATCCGAGCCAGACGATGATCCAGCCGAGGGCGTATTGAACCGCTTTCATCAGCGAGTTGCTGACATCGAGCCAGTTGATCCCGTCTTCCGGCGGCTGCAGCAATTGCATCAAAGACGCGCCAACTCCATCGACGCTGCCGGTGGTCTCACGCCGAATCGCGACGGCAATATTCCAGAACGTGTCGCGAACGAGGTTGAACCAAAATGGAAGCGAGGCGATGAGGGCACACACGCCAATCGCGGTGACAATCGGACGCAGCAGATTCGAGATGGATTGGCTGCCCTTCCCCGTACGCACGATGATCGAAGCGGTGAGGATGAAGAAGCAGATGAACCGGAACTGTGTGTTCAGGCTTTCCACCATCGGCCGCAAATTGGGAATGAGATCGCTGATGCTCATAAGGATGTCGGTTTATTTGAACGGTGTGTGGTCGCTCGTGACCTGCCCCTGCCACTGCATCAGGTTTTGCAAAGAAAGGCTGAGTTCATGGTCGGCGGACTGATTGGCCGCCTGCGCCTTCATCGCCGCATCGTTCTCATTGCTGATTTGCTGGGAAACGAGCTGGTTGGTGGCGGTCTGCTGTTGCTGTCCCAGGGCGGCAATTTGTCCATCAAGGGCGCTCGCCTGGGCGGTCAGTTTTTGCACGGTGCTCTGGTCGGTCGCGGTCTGGATCTGCTCGAGCGTCGTCGCTTTCTGCTGCTCCAAGGCGGCAATGCGGGCGGCGGTGTCCGACGTGACCGTGTTCACATTCGCGTCATGGCTCTGAATCGAGGCGAACGGTTTGAAGGAATCCGCCGCAAAGCTCATCGAAAATCCGCCCGGCGTTTTCATTTCCACCGGACGGAACAACGCCGATCCGCTGTTTTCGAGCGCCACGGCTCCATTTGCCGTCTGGTTGAGCGCGGAGCTGAGCTGGCCAGCGGATTGCCCGATTTGCGAGGAACCGAGAAGTTGCAACTGCATCGACTGCGCCGCTGCCGCCGGGTTGCCAACCACGCTTTTCATCTGCTGGGCGAGCTGCACCGCCTGCTGCATTTGCTGCAACTGTTGGTTCAACTGCTGGATCGATTCGTTCCATTTCAACAGTTCTTCCATGTGGTTCTGGACGGCCACAGGGTCATTGACCACCGATACGGCGTATTGTGCTCGGGCCAGCGGGACGGCGAGAAGTGAGAGGAGGATGAGGAGAATTTTCATGTTATTGCTCCACGCGGATGTATTCGGTGCGCGGGAGCGTGGTGACGCCGTTGGTCGTCGCTCCGGGCACGGTGATGGGCAGATAGGAGGTCTGCGGCGGCGGGGTTTTCGACTGCTTTTGCTGGTTCTGGACAATCCAGTACTGCTGCTTGACCGCATCGCTTCGTCCCTGCTGATAACCGTTGGTGTATTGCGTCTGTCCCTGCTTGGCTGACAACGTCTGGGCGATTTCGGAAACGGCCACGCCTCCCGCCGCGCCCACTCCGGTCATGAGCGGATCGCCGTCGCTTAGCTTGTTGGCGATCACGCCTCCCGCGGCGGCGGCTCCGGCGTCATAAAGGCCGCGCGTGCTGGAACAAGCCGTGAGGACAAAGAGACAAACCAGCGACAAGGCCGTGTAGAGTCGAAAGCTCATTTCGCGCTCCCTTCGGGAAAAGCGGGGACACCGGTAGCGGAGATGTCTTTGTCCTCTCCGCTTTCGGTAAAAAAATGGATCACACTTCCAATCACACCGGCAGCGCCAAGCCCGAGAGCGGCCTGAATAAGCGTGTCGTCGGATTTGGTGCCGGACTCCCGCACGACGGTTGTCGCGGTCGAAGTTACGGGAGGAGGCGTCGAATCGACCTGGGTTTGCAGGTCATTGAGGCTGTCGGACAGGTGCGAATACTGGTCCTGCATCGCTGCCATCGATTCCTGCAACGACTCAATCGCACTTTGCTGGCTCGTCACCGTATCTTGCAGGGCTCCGAGTTGGCTTTGGAGACTGGCGTACTGGGACTGAAGAAGTGCTTGCGACTGCTGCAAGCTGGCAATGGCGGCGTTTTGCGAACCATCCGAGGTTTGCAGTAAGGCGAGCTGGCTCAGGATCGAATCGATCTGGCCTGCCATCGCGGATTGAGTGCCTTGCAGGTTTAAAATGGCCGACTGCTGCTCGCCCACGAGATCATTGAGCGCATCGATCTGGCTCTGCTGGGCTGTAATCTGAACCTGCAAAACATCGAGCTGATGTTGAACGAGCGAAACGATCAGCGTTTGAAACGCCGTCTGGTCCTCCGATGTGGCGGAGTTATAGATTAATGTGAGATCGTTGAGCGTGATGCTTCCGTCCGAGCCATCGGCGGGTTCGTTCCAGAGAATCACGGTCCATTGCTGAGGACCGGCTGTTGTCGTCACCCGGTAGTTACCCGGTGCGGGCAGTGTGCCGCTGGCCACAGAGCTTGCCGCGGCATGCCCATTGCCTCCGGGCGCAACGCTAAAGATAGCCGTAACATTTCCTACAGTTGCGGAACTTGGCCCACTGACATTAGTGCGGTTATCCGTGAGAATAATAGTCACGGGACCAGCCACGGTGGCGTCAATCCCTCCGGGATTGATATAGACCCGTTGCGAAAAGCCGTTGGTCATCTCCAGAAGGAGAAATAAAAGAATGGCCGGAATAAATTTCATAGATTGGTTCCTTGGGCGATGAGGGTTCCTATTTGTCGCTCCCGTCAAACGAACCCCTGCAAGGCGGTTCGTCTTCCGCGTGATTGCTCTGGGAGGAAAAATTGAGAATGGCGGTGATGACCCCGGCGGCACCCAGACCCGCTCCAATATATCCCCATGTGTTATTGGCGCTTTTACCGTTCTTTCCATCACTCCCGTTCGCGCCGTTGGTAACGCTGATACTGGCAAGCTGCGCTTCAAGGGCCTCAAGCCTGTCCTGAACAGCAGTGTTTTGTTCGGCGAGCTGGTTATAGGAATTGATCAACTCGCCGACTTGCTTCTGTAATTGCGCGATGGCGGCGGATTGATCCGTGTCGGACTGTTGCAGAATGGAAATCTGACTCTGCTGAGAATCAATCTGGTTTTGCAGATTCGTCAGTTGCTGCTGAACTAACGAAGCGATGAAGGATTGGAATAAAGCCTGATCGGCGGCGCTGGCCGAGTCATAGGCCAATTCCACGTCATTGATGGTGAAGCCGCCGTCACTGCTTTCGTTCCAGAGAATCACCGTCACCTGTTTCGGATTATTGTGCGTCGTGACGGCATAGGTTCCGGCGCTCAGGGTGCCGGTAGCCGCCGCGCTGAATCCGAGATAATTGAATCCCTGATTGGCGGCGTAACCACTGACGTAATTCGAGTACGTTGCGGTCAACGTGCCGACCGTGGCGGAGCTCCCACCGTCGGATGATCCTTTCAAGTCGGTGTCAATGATCGTCACCACTCCCGGTTTGGTGAGGGAGACCGAAGAAGGATCAACGAAGACTTGCTGTGCGAAACCCCGAATGCCGGTGAGAAGAATCAGGGCGAGGATTGGAATGAATTTCATGAGAGTCCTTTCAGGTTAATGAGTGATCAGAGTGGAAGAGGAAGCAGGCGCGCCGATGTGGCGCAACGTGCCGCAAAGAGCCGGCTGAGTGGAGGGCGCGTAATAGCAGAGCGAGGAAAATTTTCGCCCTTCGGCTTGCTGCTCGGGCAATGGATAATGCTGCACCGCGTCCACCATCACTTCGGGCAACTTGATGTCGCGGGAGATGTCTTCCAGATCCGAACCGTCGAACTGCCGCATGAGGAAGAATTGTTTGCTGTTCCCCATGACGACGGGACGGATGCGCGAGGATTTGAATTTGCTGTACTGCTGGACGATGGAAATGGTCCAGCAGTTGAACTTGCGAAGCTGGGCGTAACTTTCCGCGACGATTTTCTCGCCTCCGGGTACGTCGAGAAAACGGGCCACTTCCTCGAAGATGATCCGTTTGCGCAGTTGCCGTGGGAGTGTGATGATGTGCTGGCGGGTAAACCCGGAGATCAGAAGTCCTGCGGCGGTTTTGAGTTCAACGGCCTGTTCGGGAATATTGCCTAACTCGAAATGAGCGACTCTGCCGGTCAACGAAACGTTGGTAATTCCGTCGAAGAGTCGCCCATAGGAACCGGCAGGCGTCCACGCTTGCAGCAGGCTCGCAATGTGGTTGATCTCCTCTTCCTTGTGCTCAGGGAACCGGGAGTAAAGAAGTTCGTCGATCAGCGCCGAATGGGTGGGATATTCGTCAGGGCTAAAGGCGCTGTAGGCCATCACCATCACTTCGCGCTCCGTCTGCGATTCTTTCGCGAAGCGGGTAATCTCGGCTTCGGTGACGTTCGCGTAAAACTCCAGTGCTTCGGCTTCGAGCGCCTCCATCCGGTCGCGCAATTCGGCATAGGCTTCCAGCAACGTCGCTCCGGTTTCCATCTTCTCGCGTCGCCAATGGTTCACGGCACAGGCCAGTCGCTGAATGGCGGGAAGTTTCTCCGCATGAGACCTAGACCATTCCTCGAATGTATCCCGGTAAAGCTGCTGGATGTATTGGCCGATCTGCGCCTGCCGGAGCTGTTGTTTCTCCAAGTCGGAAGCCTCGCCGATCATTTTGGAGACCAGTGCCACGGCACTCGCAATTTGAAGCTGGCTCAGGGGCAATCCCTGGGTATCGAGATAATTGATGGTGAGTTGGCCGTCCGGATGAATATCAATAATCTTTTCCCCGAGGCTCTCGGTGTAATGCTTGTAGGAGCGGCCTTCTTCGATAATCACCTCGTAGTGATAGAAGGGCCGGGTCTGCGTGAGCAGGTCATCCATGAAATAGGACTTGCCTGCGCCGGTCATGCCGATCAGCACCGCATGCTGCGGCGTGCCACCGACGAAAGTGCGAAC
The DNA here is from genome assembly GCA_017849585.1 of Verrucomicrobium sp. Lineage (GTDB taxonomy): Bacteria > Verrucomicrobiota > Verrucomicrobiia > Methylacidiphilales > UBA1321 > UBA1321. The sequence goes on along the minus strand of JAFIGT010000023.1, from coordinate 88,505 downwards.
GCCGACAAGATTGCCATTGGTGCCGTCATAGAGTGCCTCGGCCTCGTCCAAGTGCGCGGTGAACGTGGATGAAAACGGCAATAAATCGGCCAGATAACGGTCTTCGGCGTATAGGTCACGGTGACGGTAACTGCTTCCGGTCCATCCCGGCCATGTGGCAAAGAAAAGTTTCTTGGCGGTGGTGGGAAGCGCTACGTCGTAGAGTTGCGCCCCGTTCATTTGATTCACCGCATTTTTGATGGCGGCGCATTTGTTGTGCAGTCCCGTTTCGCTCTCGTCCCACACACGGATGAAATACTGGACGTAGAACGGAAACGCAAAACCCTGTGCCAGTGAGTCGATTTTGCGTTCTTTCTTCTGGAGGGCGACATTGAGCGAATACTTGCCTTCCGATTCGAGGTCGCCCCGCAGACGGTCGATGGCCTTTTCTTCGCGGGAGATTTCCTCCCGTACCGGAATCGGTTCGAGATTGATAGTGATTTGATAATCGAGAAACGGCAGATTAGTGAGCCGCTGAACGATTCCCGGATAGGTTTTCTGCGGCCAGCGTTTCACGGAAAAAAGCGCCTGATAACGGTCGTCGAGACGAAAACCGGATTGCGCCCGTCCAATACCGTCGCCATCCCAGGTCAGTTCTTGCAGCGAGAGATCGGACCAGTAGAGCGAATCGAAATCGACTTCGAGCCGGTCGGACAGAGACGGATTAAGAAAGCGCTTATAGTAAGTGAAGTGCTCCAAATCGGTCATGGGGCGGATCGTCGTGCCCGCGCCAAAGATCGTGTTCAGGGTCGTACCAATCTCGCCAAAGCCGCTACGGAGTTGCTTGAGCGTTTGGGTGTAGTAATCGAGAAGACCAGAGCGGCCTGCCGTGGAGTCGGGAGCGGTATCGATATCCTGGGAGATAAAAAGGACGAGTTGTTCGCGGCGCAAGGCGCGCTCCAGCATCCGCCCCCAATACCGCGAATAGCGTTCCTGCCGGGCTGCTCGGACACCTTCATCTATGACCGATCCGGTGTGACGATGATAGGCGATCAGTTCCTTGCGATAATCGGAATGGCACGTCCATTGGAGTTGGGCGCGCTGCTTGGGGCCGAGTGTGGCCAGAAAGATGCGGAGCTTGTCCTGAAATTCATTGCGGAGCGCAATGGAAGCGTTCTGCAAGTCGGGCGGTTCCAGAAGAAATCCCTGGCTGGCGAGCGAACCGGTTTCCAGATTGCCATAGAGAATCATTCCATCGGCAAAATGTCCATTGGGAGCGTGGTCGTGGCGTTTCATTGCGGGCGGCGAAAGGCGGTTTGTTGGCGGGCGTTGAAGGAGAATCCCGGTCCCAGAATCCAAAGTTCGAAGAGATCGCGGTCGTAACCGGGCGGCTTGCCTTGTTTGAAGAGGAGCACGTAACTGAGTGTCAAAACGAAGGGCACCGCCCCGAGCGCGAAACTCAGCCACCAGACCACCTGAAACAACCCGAACAGAACCATGAGCACCCCGATGGAGAGGACGGCCGAGGCGATGACGGGCATAAATAGGTTGCCGTCAAGGCCCCAGACCGATCCGGCGGAATCGTCCGCGGCGTTGGTGTCCGTGAGTCTGAGTTCGTTCATAGTGGATGGATGAGCCTGGCCCGGAGCGATGCCACAGGGTCTAGAACGAGGGCGTGAGAATGGCCCCGTTCAAATTGAAGATGGCGTAAAGCGCGCCCATGATGGCGGCGGCTCCCGCGATGACGATGCCGGCAATGATTCCCATTTTGCCATCGGCCTCGCCTTTGCTGATGGCGTTGGCGCCCGACCAGATTTTGATGACGCCCCAGATGAATCCGAACATGAAAAGGATTCCAAGCGCCGTGCCGAATCCCTGCCGGAGCGCGGAGAGATCGCCGCCGGAAGTCTGAGCCAATAAAGACGAGCTGATATAGAAGATGGTGCGATTGATCATGACTTCATTAAGCCATAGAACTAACGGTTACCGTTAAAGAGCAGACGGAGAGTTAAACGGAATTTTTGAGAATATTGGCGGTGCTGCTTTTTAGGCTTTGAAAACGACGCTTTTGAGGGCGTATGTTCCGCGAAAACCCATGAATACATTTCAACCCGAACTCATCGAAAAGCTTCGCAATCTGGAGAGCGCTCTCCTCTCCTCAATCAAAGGTCAAAATCATGTGATCCCGCGAGTAGTGTCCGTGCTGCGCCGCGGCGAAATGGGACTGGCACAGCAATCGCGTCCCAAAGGCTCATTCCTGTTCGTCGGGCCGACTGGAGTCGGCAAAACCGAGCTTGCCACTTGCTTTACGGAATATCTTTTCGGACCGGGACATCTTCACCGGTTCGACATGTCGGAATTCCAGAATCAATCCTCGGTTGGGCTATTACTTGGTCAATCTTCAAACGAAACCGGGATGCTGGGTAAAGCGCTGAAACGTTCGGAGAAAGGAACCCTGCTTTTCGACGAGATGGAGAAGGCGCATCCCCTCGTGCTGGATTTGTTTTTGCAAATTCTGGATGCCGGACACATCACCCTGGCCAATGGAGAAACCAAAAATCTGAATGGCTATTACATCGTTTTCACGTCGAACATTGGCTCCGCGGAGGCGATGCGAATGGAGAAGTCCGTCTTCGCCACAATCGAACGCACGGTTTTGCGCAAAATTGACCAGACGTTGCGACCGGAGTTGGTCGCACGCATAACGGATAAGGTCGTGTTTGCAAGACTGAGTTACGAAACGCAGAGGGAAATCTGCGAGGCGATGGTAAAACGGGAAGCCGAGCGGTTAAGGGGATTAGGATTTGAAATCAAAACCAATGCCGAAATGATCGAGAAGCTTCTACGGGAAGGTTATCACCGCACGCTTGGCGCTCGCCCAATGAGAAATGCTGTGGATCGCCTTTTGCAGGAGGCCGTCGTAGCCCATTTGACCGCAAAATGAGGCGCATTCGAGACTCGACGATTGCATTTTTCTTGCCAATGTTTGCCCGTAAGAACTTGGAGGGAGCATGAAGCAATACAGAGGGTCTATCGAGGATTTAAAAACATTAATTGCGTCGGCGGGATTCACCATCATATCAACTGAAGAGAAAGAAAATCTTCAACAAATCAAGACAGACGAAGGTGCCATCTTAAATTGGTACAAGACGGGCACCCTCCAATATCAAGGAAATAAAATACAAGCAGAAAAACTCAAGATTGCCTTATCGGAAGCTTCGGGACTCCCAAAGGCAAAAGCATCTAGTGCAACGCCACCTAGCTTGAATTCAAGCGAGTCTCCGGCAAATAACAAAAAGGTCTTTGTCGTTCACGGCCACGATGCTCAGGCTCGTGAACAGTTGGAGCTAGTGTTGCACAAGTTAGGATTAAATCCATTTGTTTTGCAAAATTCCTCTGGCGGTGGTTTGACAATTATTGAAGCACTTGAAAAGGAAATTGGACCAAGACCGGGAGCCGCACGGTTTGGCATTGTTTTGATGACACCAGATGATATGGGATATGCTCAGAGTGAAGGTGCGGATAAAGTGCAGCCGAGAGCTCGTCAAAATGTAGTTTTGGAGGCTGGCATGCTGATTTCCGCTCTAGGCCGTTCCAACGTTGCAATACTGAAAAAAGGGCATCTGGAAGTTCCTTCGGACGCGCAAGGAATCATATACATTCCTTTTAATGCTCATGTTAAGGAAGCCGTCCCCAAGCTAGCTAATCGTCTTACACAAGCAGGATTTGTGTTCAATCCAACCAGTATCGCTCACGCTTCCTCCTAATGGCACGTTCGCCTGAAAAAAAGATCGATGTTTATACCGATGGGGCTTGCAGCGGCAATCCCGGAGCGGGTGGCTATGGTGTTGTCCTTCTCTACGCGGGACATCGAAAGGAGCTTAGTGGTGGTTATCGTTGGACGACAAATAACCGCATGGAATTGATGGCGCTTGTAGCTGCCCTTACGGCGCTCAAAGAGCCATGCATTATTACAATTCATACTGATTCCAGGTATCTCATGGGAGGATTTGAGCAGGATTGGGTTGCGAAATGGAAGAACAACGGATGGAAGAACAGCGCGAAAGATCCAGTTCAGAATCAAGATTTATGGAAGCGATTGGATATTCTGCTCGCCCCTCATGTAGCCTCGTTTCGTTGGATCAAAGGACATGCCGAAGATCAAGAAAACAATCGTTGTGATCTGCTGGCTGTTGAATCCACACGCAAAGCTCCTCTTTTAATTGATGAAGAATATGAGGCATCAAATCCATTCCTGTCATCGGATGAGCTAGGAAAAGACTCCTCATAAGTTTAATATCGGATGTTCTGAAGATTTCGGAATCCTCACTAAGAGCGGGTGAAATTCGTTGGCCCCAAATAAATCTGGCGAAATGGCTTCTCACAATGCTTGATGATGGCGAAATGCTTTGGCAAGGCTCGAAGTTCGTGAGGTTTGATCCAATGTTCGTCTTCGTCTTTCCAGTTCAGGGTATTGCCACCTACCGTTCGACCTTGGGTCAGTTGTTTGATGGTATGTCTGCCAAGGGCATCAGCGATCATCTCGGACGCTTGGTTGTCCGCAGCGGTGAAGTGGATTTGGTTTCCGAGATTGAGTAAAAATACCTCGGCTTTGTCCTTGCCCCCCATCGGCGGGATGTATGACGTAGGGGATTGAGTGGAATTGATCGTCGTGGCGCGGGCTCCACGAATTTTGTCGATCACATTGAAATCGGACATACCGTCCTCGCTGACAAGAACGGTCTCCTGAGCTTCATCGAGCACCATCACGATCAAATTCCTTTTCGACCGTTCCTCGTAAGAAAGATCGTATCGCCGCAAGGCGTGCAGATAAAACAGTGTCTTTAGCAACAAACTGACGTACCTTTTCTCGACCTGATATTTCTGGGGAATTTTGACGCTGATAAGCTTGCCCTGGTCGATCATGCTCATGGAGAAGGTCGGATGCTCAGAACAAAACACCCGAGCAATTTCAGGTGCCAAGAAGGGCTGGAGATAATTAAATACCGTCGAACGCACACCCCCGAGTTGTTCCGGTGGCTGTTTGATGAATTCATAAAAGTATTTTACCAGTGGCTCGACTTCCGGGTTGATCTTGGAAAAGGTTTCGAGGCAGGAGGCCATTTCCTTGAAACTCTCGATATTGGCGATTACCTCCGTGCATGCGGGAACAGTCACAGGCCGATTTAGAATCGCCAGGGCGGTGAAGGTATTCTGGATGGCGGTTTGCGACGCCACTTTGAAAAAGGCTTGTCCTCCTTTCTGGCCGGCAGCCGTAGCCACATCGACCAGTAGCTTGGCATAGGTGGAATACGGAATGGTTGTGTCGCTCAGGAAATTCATCGTAAACGGAGGCTTCCAATCCAGCGGCGCATCATCCGGCTTTACTTCCAGTTGCAGGAGTTGATCCTTGCAATACAACGATTCTGCAATGCGAGAGAGTGGCTCGCTCAAGTCACCCTTGGTATCCAGTGCCAGAATGCCCACGTCGGGCCGTCTTTGCTTGAGTTGATAAATGATGAGAACCACGCCGCTGGAAGTTTTGCCGGAGCCGGTACGTCCGTCGATCTGCCAGCCCCGGCAAAACTCCTCCTCGGTCCATTCAATACCGCCGAATACCAGAACGACGTTGGCAGCGCGCTTTTTAGGCCAGAGGGCATAAAGATAGAGCGCTCCTACCATTATTCCCCCCATGGCGATGATCCAGTGACTCGCTCCCAATTTTACGGCAAGGAGTGCTATCGCGTAGCCGATGCAGGCACCGGTCAATGCGAAATAGCGCAGAGGGTCAGAATGGAGCCAAGCGCCATGCCGCCAATGAAACAAGTGAGCCATTGCTTCCACGTGAGTTCCCACCATTGCTGTTTCATATCGTTCAAGAGTTTTCCGAACTCCTGGGCGATTTGATCCATTGGTTTTTGCAGCCCGTCGTGAAGCTTGTCGACCAAACCGGCTTCGCCCTGTCCCAAATAGTTCACCATCTTTTCGAGATTGGGTTGCAGCTTTTCCAAAACCTCGGAATGTTTTCCAATTTGGGCAATCCGCGGATCGAGGACCGATTTAAGCAGCATGCCTCCAGTGGTGATGGCCTCATATTGCTTATGAATGCGGCTCCAATGCCAGGCCGCAAAAACGACCGTCGGATCTTCCTTAGGAAGATCAAAATGGGTCATGAGCCATTTCAAATCTTCCGGCAAGCTGTCTCCGTCCAATCCGGCTTCGGGCGGATCGATTCGGTTGGGATTGCTCATGCGCCAAGGATCTCCTTTACGGTATCGAATTGCGCGTAGGCATGACGAAGGTAGGCATGCACTCGGGAACGATCCGACAAGGTGGCTCGCTTGTCATAGACCGCATCCCGGAACCCAATATCGTTTCGCTGGAGGAGGAGCGAGGTCCGTTCCAGTAACGTCGGCAGGACCAGTTCCTTGCCGTGAAATTCCTCCAGAAACCGCTTTCTGAGTTTCGAGTTTTCGTAAATGGAAAAGTCCTTTCCCAACGCCGAATTTTTGATGACGATATAATCGGCCTTATGGCTGAACGTGTCGATGGAGTTCGCCATGATCGCCGTACAACTTTTGTCGGGTGTGATCACAAAAACAAAAGTGAACCGGAAATCGAGATTTTCCCGGGCCTCCATCATGACGATGGCATCAAACCAAGCGTTTAGCTGCTGCAAGGATCGTGCGGCACAATCGACCAGAATGAGCGAGTTATATTCCATGTCATCCTGAATCGCGTCCAAAGAGGAGATCTCGTCTACCTCGATGCGTACCGTATTGTTCGGATAAAATTGATACAGGTTGGCGTTGACCGGATCGATGTCGAATGCATGGCAGGCCCGGTTCCCGTCGAGATGATATTGGAGGAGGGTGCGGGCGACAAAACTTTTGCCGACACCTCCTTTATCGCCGGTGACAAAGATCATGCGTTTGATTGGGGATGTGGATTGTTGGGTTGTCATATTTTCTAGAAATCGCCGGACATATCACCTTGTTTGCGTGATTGCGCGGCAGATGGAGTTTGGGTTTGTTGTGAGGAGGGTGAAATCGGATGCTCCGCGTGAACGGGTTTGGGGACCGAAGCGCGCGCTATGGTGACGGGAGCTGAAGTGGCCTTGCTAGGTTGCTGCAATTCACATTGAATGCGCCGCCATTCGGCGCGGTATTTGCGGCAAAACCGGATGAGAGCCCATTCCGAGGCGGAAACCCCAAACTCACTGAGGATGTCCTCAATTTGCGTGATCGTTGCGCCGCGCGCGCGAAGGTTGAGGATCGCCGCCCGATGCTGCTCCAGGATTACGGAGTTTTTCCGTGTGGCTGTAAAAGTGAGTGCTGCCTCTTCAAGTGTGGCGGGTTTGGCGTTCCGGCCATCAGGCGCAACGGTGCTCATGCGCCATCTATATAATACACACTTTTATAAAATGCTAAAACTACTTGGTAGCGAAATTCGCTGTTTACGCTACCCGGTAGCGAGAACTTGTCTGGAGTTTCTATAGTTTTACCAAGGCTACAAGGTATTGCCTGTTTTTATCCGCCGCTAAACTGGATCAGTCATTTTTGGCTTCTATCCATTGTTGCTTGCCGTTGCTCTCAAACCTGACTGCATCTCACCGTCTGCCGCCATTCCATAGAGCTTATTATTTGCCGTAAACAAATCTCACGCAAGGTAAGCGCCCCTGCTTACCACCAGTGAATTTTCCCGCTAAAGAGCATCTCTTACCGCTTGTCCCGCACAGTTATTGGCGCAAGAACTGAACGCAAGCGCTGCCGCTTGCCGCTGTCCGACGCTCTTCCTCGTTGACCGCCGCTCATCGTTGCCACCTACCGCCTGATGCCGCCACCTGATGCTCGGTTGTGCCTGGGTCTGCTCCTTAGCCCTAAGGGGTGGCGTGTTCCGTTTTCACTTCATTCACATAAATCAATGAGCGTGCGTCTATCTTTTTATCTCTCTTTTCCATTCTCGATTACCCGGTAGCGAAATCATCCAATTTCGCTACCACGTAGTTTGAGACAAGAAGAAATCTATAGTGTCTAATCAGGCATGGTCCGGTTCGATAAGCCCTGTAGTCGAAAAGTGGATGCTCTGAAATATTTCGAAAGTCACATGGCTAAACGGGATTACCTGACCGAAAGCGGAAAGATCGAAATGGTCTGGTATGGTGAAGGCGCAGCCAAACTGGGGTTATCCGGTCAGGTTTATGAAGATCATTTCGCCCGCTTGTGTTCGGGGCACGATCCCTTCACCGATGAAAAGCTGATGTTACGCGACGCCGGCGACAAACGGCGGGTCTGCTTCTTCGGCCAGATTTCCGCTCCGAAAGATGTCTCGATTGCCTATTTGGTAGGTGGAGATAGTCGTATCGCCGGGTGGTGGCAGGAATCGGTAACCGAAACGCTTAAGGAACTGGAGGATGTCACCGCAACTCGCGTTCGTACTGGCGGAGCGATGCACGACCGGCCAACGGGCAGTATGGTCGCTGCCGTGGTGACTCACGATACCAGTCGTTCGCTTGATCCGCAGTTGCATACGCATGTCTGCATTATGAACCTGACCTACGACTCGGTGGAAGAACGATGGAAGGCGGTTCAACCGAATGGGTACTATAAATATCAAGGGTATCTGCGCGAGGTCAGCTACAATAAGCTGGCTGAAAAAATGAAGGATGGCGGGTATGAAATCGAAAAAGCCCGGTTCATTGGATTCCATATCAAGGGATTTCCCTCCGACCTTCGAGAGAGATTCAGTAAGCGTCGGGAGGAAATAGAAAGGACCGCCGACGCCTTGAAAGCGCATAGCCAGGACGCCATTCAAACCATCGCTGGAAAGACTCGTACCGAAAAAACGGAAACAGAACTGGAAGAACTGAAGACCCGCTGGACGGGTGATGCTTCCGAGCATCTTCCCCACATTCGGCAAGTCATCGCACAAGCGCGGTCAGTTAACGAGCGGGAACGCACGGCACCGCATGAGGCAATGTCCTGGGCCATGGCCCATGTCTTCGACCGTCTTTCCGTGGCTAACGAACGCATTTTGCTGCGTGAAGCGCTTATTGCCGGACGAGGTGATGTTACGCTGGATCAGCTCAAGGAAGACATGGCTTCGCGGGTCGGTTCGGAAGACTTATTACGAAAAGGAGAAATGCTGACGACGCCGGAAATGGTCCAGCTTGAAAAAGCCCTTGTCGAGTGGGGTCGAAACGGAAAAAACATTTGCCCGGTCATGGGGAATTATACTCCTGGCAAGTTCCTGAGCGCCGAACAAAATGACGCGGCTCAGACGTTGCTGGCCTCTCGTGACCGAGTGGTCGTTTTGATCGGTGATGCCGGTGCGGGCAAAAGCACGACTCTTCCGGTGATTATTCGCGGTATTCACGAAGCTGGGAGCCTGACGTTTGCCTGTGCGCCTTCGGCGGGAGCGGTCCACGAATTGCAGGACAAGCTTGGGATTGAAGCCAACACCGTACAGCAACTTTTGGTGAATGGATCATTACAGGAGCAAATGGCTGGTCGCACCATTATCGTAGATGAAGCCGGATTGCTCTCGGTGCGTCAGATGAACGGGCTTTTCGAAATTGCGGAAAGGCAGAATTGCCGTCTTCTGCTGGTGGGAGACACCAAGCAACATCATTCGGTTGAAGCGGGCGACGCCCTGCGCGCATTCCAGTCGTATGCGAAAGTGGAGACGGTTCGATTGCAGGAAATCCACCGCCAGAAAAATGAAGAATATAAGCAAGTCGTAAAGTATCTGGCTGAAGGCATGCCGTATTCTTCGTTTGCCAAACTCAATGAACTCGGCGGAATTCGGGAAGAGAGAGACTGGGATAAATTGCTCCGTCAGGCTGCCTCCAGCTATGCGGACAAAATCGCTACGGGTCAATCATGCCTGGCACTTTCCCCGGTTTGGTCAGAGGTGAACGCGTTCACGTCGGTAGTGCGTGACAATCTTAAGGAGCGTGGACTTTTGGGCACGGAGGAAAAGGAATGTCAGACTGTGCAATCGCTGCAATGGACGCCTGCTGAAAAATCACAGGTATCCAATTACCAACCCCGGGACGTGCTCACGTTTCACCGGGATAGCGGTGAATTCAAAAAGCACGAATCCATCACGGTGGTTTCTAAAGACGAAAAGAGATTGGTCATCGAGCGGAATGATGGTTCCCGCTCGTTTTTCGACCCGCAAAAGACGAAAGGCTTCGATGTGGGACTACCGAGAAAACTGGCGGTAGCTTTCGGTGAAAAACTGCTGGTGCGCGCCAATTTCGCACCGTCTAAACTAAAGAACGGTGATATTGTCACTGCGAAGGAACTCAAAAAGGACGGCTCCATCGCGTTAGCTGATGGCCGAACGATCCCCGCTCATTTCCGCCAGTTCACCTATGGTTACGCCACGACTTCCCATACGGCCCAGGGTAAAACCGTCGATCATGGCATTCTGGTGTTGGGAGACGAAGGTTACCAGGCGGCGAACGTAAAACAGGCTTACGTAAGCAATTCCCGTTTCAGCCAGACCCAGACGATTTTTACAACGGACAAGGAGCAAGCTTTTGAATCAATGGCGCGATTTGAGGAGCGTCCGTTGGCCGGAGAAATTATCACAGCTACACTACCGGAACCAGCGAGCCTCAATTCCAAAGAAGAAGTGGCGTTGAAAAATGAATTGCCTCTTCAATCCAAACAGAATGAATCATTGGACTGGAATTCGATTGAGGCCAAGTATGGAATTAAGCAGTGAGGCAATTTAGCGCCGATCTGAACGACTATACCAACGTTTCATTACGTCTGCGGCCGGTTTTCCCCAGATTGTGAGCCCTTGATCGCCTCTTGGATCGCTTCGAAAATGGGGCCGATCAATATGTTCATCCCATTTCCACCAGTACATTCCCATCCACCAAGGTTCGTTCCAAAAGGAATGCAGGATGCTGTCGAGAAAGTAGGCTTGGACTGTTCCATCGTATTGTCCGCCGTCATCTGTGACGGTTCCTGATCCGGAAAATGCTCCCGCCGTCGAGGACCGGATGCCGCACTCCGAAAAATATACCGGCTTGGCAAGGCGTCGAGCAATCTCAGCAAGGTATTCACGAGGTCCATCCAGCCAAACTTTCATTTCCTCGGAGTCTGGAGAAGAATGGATACGCGCGGGAGGAGTGGAGGCGGTGATGCGGGATATTTTTTTGATGCCTGGGGCGCTTTCGCCCAAGGGAGGATAAAAGCTTATACCCAACGAATCCAGTTCCCGGAGCCAGTGATCGGGACGTTCGTTAAGCACCTCTAAAAAATCTACAGCCATTGTATGCCCTGTAGTCAAATGGCCAGAGTAAGCATCGCGGGCCACGGCAATCACCTGCTTCCAATGGTCATTCAGGCAGACGGTGTAATCCAAACCGCTATCAAGTCCGTAGGCTTCACACCCCGTCGCTTGCGCGATGGCACAGTAATGCAAGGTCCGCTCAATAAAACTGTCAAACCAACGGGTCCAGTAATCGAGTTTCTTTTCTAGAAAAACAGGCATTTCGCTTTCTTGTGGAAACAGAATAGTCATCCGGAATGAACCGTCCCATCCCTGAAGCATGGGTCGCAATTGCACCTTCATTCCCTTATTATGGATGTAATCTATAATGCCGATCAACTCATGATCCGACGGCGTCATTTTGAAATCCCGAAACTGACGTGTACTGGCAAAAGTTTCCTGCCAGACAGTAACAACGATGCAGACCCATTCGATACCAAGCGTGACCATTCTGTCGACTTCTAACCGGGCTTGCCTAGAACTATAGAAACCATTAGGCGCAAAGAAGCCAAAGATGACGCCTCGATGAAGTGGAGAGATTAACGGGATCGAGGGATTGAGATGGGATTTGCGAAGTGACATACCCATGAAATTTCTTTGGAACTCGAAATGGACGATCCATTAACCACGATCACACTTCACTTTCTCATCGATTTAGCGGTCGTCCGTCCCGGCGATTTGAATGGTTCTCTAAATTGGAGGCCGTTTCATCGAGATTCTGGTGATTAATAACCATGCCATTATCGAGTGCGTTGATTTTCTCCTCGTTGAGACGGCGAAAGAGATCGCGCGTGTCCTTGATGCCACCCCAGGTAAACCAAACCGCCGTCACCACGGAGAGGAAAATCGGCAGGCCAATCGCCGATACATGCCAAAATGCGACCCATACGAAATCAGGCCAGGGAGCCAGGAGATTCCAGATCGTTCCGACAATGAAGATCACAAACCACCCGATTCCCCAGGCAAACAGAAGTCCGGCGATCCATTTGTCAGGTTTGGAATAATTCGCATCAATGCCGATGAGCTTGGACCAGTTGAATCCCGTGCGGATCGGTATGGTTTCCGAATCCACTTGCTGCCGTCCATATTGCCCCCGATGGAGCATCCGATCCATGTTGAAATCCTCCCGGTTTGTAAGCAGCGAGACGATCACGTACAAGGCCGTCGCGATGAAGGAGGCATAGAAAAAGATTTCCATCCCGTTAAGAGGAAATTTCGGATTGAATTGCCTTGCCAAAATGCCGAAGGCACTGAGTCCCGAGCCCGCGATCAACGCCGTCCATGCTCCCGCGGCGGTTCCCTTTTTCCAGTATAAGCCGCCGATGATGACCGCTCCCGCTCCGGCGACATAGATTCCCGTCGTCACCTGCCACCACATGACTATATATTCAGTTTGATGGAAGAAGGCTCCAAAGAGAAAGGCAAAGAGTGCCACGCCGGCCATGGACCAGCGCAACAGGCCGATGTGTTGCTGGGGGGTGAAAGGCTTGCGGCGTAGCGGAACAAGCACATCCTGAATGAAAAGACTGCCCCAGGAGTGCAGATGCGTTCCATCGCCGCCAAACACTCCCATTAGGAGAATCACGCACAGGGCGCCCTTCAATCCCACCGGCAGCAAATGCTCCACCGCTATGGGAATGCGCATTTGATCCTGAAGTTTCGGATCGGCTATCCGGGAGATCTCGGCCTGCGCGGGAGCGGATTGCGCCGCGAAATGAGGGTGCGCCAGATAAGTCATGGCACACACGGCCAAAAGAGTCACAACGGCTCCCTTCCCCATTTCCCGCCAGCGGCCCAGAACGCCTCCCATAACGGATTCATGCGCCGTGATGGCCGCCGCGTTGTAGGCGCTTTGGTTTTGCCACGCCATCGTCCCGTAGATCCCGACGAGCATGCTCATGAGGACGTATCCCAGGTTAAAATCCTCGATCCCCATGGAATCGAACGGATTGAGGAACGATTCACCGCGCGGATGGTTTCCGAGGACCTGGACAATGTCCGACCATTTGAATATCGCCACGAGTCCGACGATAATGGCCAAATAGAGAACCTGGGAGACAATGCCTTCCAGGCAGTTGGTTACCATCAAGGTAATCAGACCGCCCGACAATGTGATAAAGAGCGTGATGGCGAGAAGGACTCCCATCAAGACAATAAAGGTCGGAATTTCCCACGGCCCAAGATGAATCGCCGCCGGAAATCCAAGGAAATAAGTCAGAAAGCGTGAGCCAACCGCCGGAATGATTCCAAAGTTCAACAGGCCTGCGGTAAACCCCAGAAATCCGGTGAAGACACGAAATGACTTGCTATAACGGATTTCAAAAAATTGCGCCAAGGTGAGCGCGCGTGTCTCACGGTAACGATAAATGACAAATCCACTGATGGCGACGATCAAAGCGACCGGCGCGCTGATCCATCCCCACCAAGTCACCGTAAAGCCGGACTTGGCGATAATCTCGAACATCGCGACAAAGACGACGGCCCCCGCCTGCATTTCGCCCTTGGCTACCGCGAGCAAATAGCGCCCGGCCAGCCGTCCTCCCGACAAAAAATCCGAGACGCTTTTCAGGTGTTTTTGCGTATAGATTCCGATGGAAAGAAGGCTTGCCACCGACAGAATTATTAACGTCCAATCAATCCAATGCGTCATCTCGTTTCAATATTTTAATCTACGTTACCGCGTGAAGCTCATAATTCTATAATGAGCCGGTCAATTCATTGGCCGACTTCAACTGCCGGCCAACAACCTTTCCCGTGTAGCGATCAATGGCAATCGAAAGCCAATAGCGTTTCTCACCTTCGACGAGGAAGTCGCCCAACACCCCGCCGTCTTAGGATAATGCCCCGTTTGAGCCGCCACATCGATGAGCAGGTTCTACGTGCATGCCTGCATGCTGCCAGCGACGACGCAGACGAGGGATTCTCGGTAGGTTTGCTGTTATTTCTTTTCCGGGTTTATCCTACATTCTGCTCGTAAGTCCGAGACAACGCGACCGATGCAATATTTGGCCCGCGCTGCCCGTCTTTGGTCTTCCATGTAAGATTCAGACGTCTGCCCTTGACAGCCTGCTTCGAAATGATGTATTCGGGCTCAGCATAATATCCCTCAACACAGTAGTCCTTATGTATAACATGGCCCTTATCGGCAGTTAATGTTATGTCCTTATGCCAATGGCCGGGAATATCTTTTACATACGTGATCTTCAACCGATAGTCCACCGGTTCCAGCCCGTCAAATGTCACCGTTATGGGCGTGTCGACCGGCGATGTAAGAAATGAAAGCGCATCGCGAGGGAAGGTCTCTTTACAGTCCTGCCGGTAAAGTAACGGCGCCGCCGTACAGATATACGGCGTATGATAATATCCCGGATCTTCCTCCCACGATGAACACCGAACAAATCTCGAATAATCTATTTTACTGCTGAACGAAATATACCGATCCGATTTTCCTCCGTGATACCGCTCCAGCACCTTTTCCAGGGCCGCGATCTGCTCAGCTTCTCCGGGCAGCGTCCGAATTGAGTTCAAATGATGAAGCAGCCAGGGAGCACTGGTCAACGGCGTGTCTAAACTGTCCAGAAATGCTCCGCGCCCGATCTCCTGCGCATGATGTTTTCCGACTGTCAGCTGTGCCCCAATACTTTCAAAAAGCCGGTCCGCAATCGCGTTACATTCACGTCTCAGGTTCTGCTGGGTGACACTCTCCGTATTTTCGGACAGAATCTGAACAGCTCCTGAAACCGCCCGATCAATGCCGATTTCTCCAAAATGCCGCAGATGTTCTAAAGCACGCTCCTCTCGTTCCGTTTCATACAGCAGTCGCAGTTTCACGTAATAATCACAGCATGCCCTTAACCAGCCCATTTGGAATCGATAATGTGCGGTTGCACTCACAGGAAGCTCATCCAAAAGTCTGCCCCACTTGCTGAACGTCCACTCCACAGACTCATTCCCCAGCAAAGGACCTTTCCAGTTTTTTTCTAAGTCGAAAAATGCGTCTGCTATTTCACATGCAGCTTCTTGAGATATAAACAGATGAGCATAATCTTGTACGATCGATCGTGCTGTTGTCTCGGGATTCCATTCCAAACCTAACCAGAGAAATTTGTTAAGGTCATCATAAATGCCTTCCGAATACCCGATACTCCCAATGGTTACATCCGACGTACGGTTGTGAATATACTTAAAGGCCTCCGGGCGCGGGTTTACCGATTCACGTCCCAGAGTCACAACAAAGGCCTCGTCCCAATCACGAACTGGATACTGACACAGGTAATTATGACAGATGTCCGGATAGTTTCGAATCGGATACCGGGAAGAAACCTTTTCCCGAAGCTCGCCGACATCGTACTTCTCCCATGGTCCGGATGCAATGCCCCCCAACCAGGCTGGTTCACGGTTTGCATGCGTCAGGAATGAATCGACCCAATCCTGAGTCAGGCGAAAGTTCTGGGGAGACAGCCAAATTTTAGCCGACGGATGATACTCGGCCAATACTGCTCCCAGTTCCGCAGCAAAAGGAAAAAGAACGTCCGGATGGACATCCCCAGGATCACCGCCCGGAATAAGCACGGCATCAACCCGTTTTAACTGCTGAAAGATGCCCGCTCTTTTTTTCAACGCTAATGCCCGCGTCGCCTGATCCTCAAGATTTTTTTCCATGTTTGGATACCATATCCAGACATCTAACCCGTAACTGTCGATGACCTCGGACAACTTGATCATCATTTTCAGAGGGTCTTCCTGCATAAGCTCATTTTTAGATTCATCGTCGGTTTCGGGCGGCAAAATTTCGATCGCGTTAGCACCGAACAGTGCCAGTTCCCGTATATACTGATCAAACTGCTCAACCGACCAGGCATCATATGCATTCGTCTTGGGACGATAGCCCAGTTGATGTCCTCTCAATGATTTCACAGGCGTTTCCGAGACCGCGTACGGCACATCAATGGCAAAAAAATCCTTGTCCCAACGAGCCTTCATCAGGAGTCTACCGATCCCGTATAAAAGTCCGCGAGCATCGCTGCCCACAATCAGAATCCGGCCTTCCCTCTCCAGACAAACAACCAATCGGAATCCCTCCGGCCCGGGAACATCCACAGACTCCATCAGATGTTCGACCGTCTCCGGAAGCGGAAGACGCTTCTCTTCGGTCATCAGAAAAATTACAGGTCTGTCCTCTGGATTTTTTTCGCTTGCATCTGAAAGCAGGAACCCGCTACGCCTGTGAACCTCCTCCCGCAACACCTCCACGGCTTTCAGTTCGACCTCGCAAAAAGAGTCCGGAAAAATTATATATGCCGAAGACAGATCCCGCTTTTTCGCTGTTTCAACGCTCATTTTCTCTTTCGTTCAAATATTGATATTTACATTGGTGCCGGTGACACCGTCCATCAATCCAGTCTCCTTTTTCAGGATCTGAATTTCACGAATCATGGTTTCTTTAAAGGCAACAACATCTGCGCTATGCAAAATTAGATTGGCGCCTTGCTTCATCCATCGGATTTCTTGTTCCATACGGTTATCCTGATAAATCATATGAATTCCAGCGCCGACTCCTTTCTTCCGCGCCTTTGAAATGATCATATCGACGACTTCGATATAATGGGGATGACTATATTGCTCCGGTATTCCCAAGCTGCAGGTTAGATCATGCGGCCCTACCAGCACTGCATCAAGGCCCGAAACATTGAGAATGGCGTCAAGCGATTCAATGGCAGGAACACTTTCAATATTCACAATGACCACCCGATTGGAATTTTGTTTTTCAACATACTGCTGCAACAGAGGTTCAAGGCGGTTTTTCCCACTCAACGCGGTGCAAAGCCGATCTCCCTTCAACGGCTTAAGTTTCACCGCTCCCACCAATTCGCGAACTTGATCCGGATGTTCAACATAAGGAGCGACAACGCCTGCGGCACCACCATCTAAAGCACAGCTTGCCTCGAAGCAGTTAGGGGACGTGATCCGAACGACCGGGGCGAGATCAAGCGCCGCATAAGCACGGCACATCCAGCTGACCTGTTCCCGATTCAGGGCAATGTGCTCGGTATCAATAAACACATAGTCATGCCCAAGTTGGCGAAGCACCGGCGGCCACTGCGGTGAAGGTGACACCACTAGTGTTCCGAACACGGAACGTCCCTGACGCAATGATTCTCCCAATAATTTTCCATTCATAATGATTCTTCCAATAATTTCTCATTCATGCGGCACATTCTTCTTTTAAACTCCGACTCCACCCGGTGCCCAATGAAGAATTCCCTGAGCTCAAAGAGCCTTCGTGATTTCAGGAGACACCACGGACAGCTCAAAGTTATCGATCCTTTTTGCTTTTTGAAAACGACAGGGCATCCATCTTATCGGCATCTGCTGTTATGGTAATATCCTTGATCAATCCATAAAACCCGCGTTCTGCGGGACTCATGTGTTTCCCGGAGAGCAAAGTCGCTCCGATATTGGCTCTTTGGGTGATCCGGTAACGAAATCCTTCCACCGAGGCTGCTGCCTCTGGATTCCCGTCAAGCATCAATCGGGCCTCATTTAAGTCATATATGAAACTGAGGCGATACCAGTGTCCGTCTTTCAAAACCGTTTTACCGGTCAACCGAACGTTGGACGATTGCGAATCTCCAAACCAAACCCGGAGAATCCCATTAGTTTGCAACACAATCGAAACAGTCTCCGGCACATCGAAAAGAAACTGTTCCTGATCTGAACCGACCCGGGTCGGCTTGATCCACATATCCAGCATCCAGCTGCCAGTCGGTACCAGCTGCGGACGGGTCATCGCAATGTCATTCCCGTCAAATTTCAGCGCATAACTATCCTCGTCTTTAACTAGGGCCGGGATTTGATCCGGATCAAATCGCCCATCCCGTTCGTACAGTCCGCCTAATCCGAGCGCATAACCTGTACGATTACTGTCTAGAATCAGACGGGGACTATTCTCCTTGAGCTTCCAAATAATATCTTTCAGGCTGCTCTCTGGAACAGTTATTTCATATCGTTTCTCTTTATCCCTATCCCAGATGTAAGTCCGAACCATCTCGTTGCTACTGCCGACGGTCACATGAATTGGTGCACTGCGATAAATCGAATTGTCCTCGGCAATAACACGCAGAAAATAACTGCTCCAGTTTTTATCGTTTAAAATGCTATTTGGGAGCTCTTCGCTTTGAGGGATCTCCACCGAACCGGAATAATTGGTTATTCCCAGGTCAATAGGATGGCCCATGGGTTCGAACATCGGCTTGATGACCAGTCTGGTATGTGAAAGCAATGGGTATTCTTTCCACCCTCTATGGAGAATATCGCCCCATCGGATTTTAAACTGCGAAGACTGACCGGGCATATTTAAATTAAATATCGTGTCTTCACCACCCTCAAAGGCTACTTCCAAACCGTCATGATCATCTGCGCGCGATCTGTTTTTCCATTTAATGAAAGATGGCGAGTTCAGCACAGGGATAGCCGTTTTGACATGGACGGCATAAAGCGCTTCACCGCCCTGCAGGGTGATGCTGCCCGCGAAATCCATTCCGTGCAGTGATGCGTTTTTCAGCGCATCGACCGGCCCCGGAATATCCCAGTAAAATCCGGCTATCTGATAGCTGTTCGATGTAGATTTCGTCCGCATAAATTGATCAAATCCCAAACTGTAAACCGGCCTGTAATTCTTTATGATCTCTATCCGGGAAATTTTCTTTTCGCATTGAATCGATAGTTCAGCATGTAGGGTATTCGTGCCGACGTATGAACTCCCGGAGTCGTGGCCGTCCATGCGGAACTGAACTGCTTCCGGATGTAGAGACTTCGCCATACTCATGTTCATTGTGAATGGATACGGCGTGCGGCTCGCATTGATTTCGCAAAAGGTTCCCGTCGTCTGCGCCTTACCGTTGATTTCCAATACGGGAAAAACGGTTTTCGGTATATTCAGCGCACGGGTAGGAATATTGAATGTTTTGGCTCCGGCTTCAGCAGAAGCCACATTCCATGGATCAGACGCAAATACTTCTCGTCCGTCCGATGTCCGTAAAATCAACCGAACCGTTCGCTTTTCGGCCTCTGCAACCGGAAGGTACAGCACCTCGCACTCAAGATACTCGCCCGCCATAATGTCGCGCCGGTGACTGACATACAGTCCCGGATACTCAACCGTTGAAGGCTGGCCGGCTCCCAATTTTCCGTAATAGGTACACAAATCAGAAAGAACGGTCGACTTCAGCACGGAAGGTTCAATATGATGCGTCTCGCTGAAATCATTCCAGCTTTCCACAGTCAGACCATCCAACTTAGACTGATACGCCAGATCAATGATCTGCCGGAATTCCCGTGTTCCGTGCGGATCAATAAAACTTCCTTTTTCGGGCCGCCAGTGCCCCGGTTTTGCTGTCAGAATGATTTTCTTTCGAATACCGGTCTCGCTTTCGATTTTATCTCGCGCGGAAACAACCATCTCCACCATTTGCCTGTTGGCTGTATAACCCTCGGTCCAGATAAGCGCTCCGTCAAACACCCGCAGATATTTTTCGGCATCTGCCGGTGTGCGGTGATCCCCCCCCAGCAGGGCTTGATAATAAATTATCGGATCATATCCGAGCTCCCGCACTTTCTGACGGACAGTCTGGTAAAATTCAGCTGGCAGCCGAAATGCTTCAAAGACCCACATAACCAGACGCCCGTCCTGATGGTATAGAACATCTGAATACTGCTCGGTTTCCTGAATCATTTTCACAAAGTACCGTGCAACGCTCTCGGGATCATCCATCGTTTCGCCATACGAAAACATTTTCATCGGAGTCAAATTCGGAAGAAGTATCAGCTTCAGGCCTGTATTGCGGGCGGCCGTCACGGAGGATTTGGTCATATCGTCTTGAACAACGGCAACGACTCCGGCCTTTTTTAACCATTCAAATTCTTTCTCAACGCTTGAATCCGGTGGCAGCAGCGTCTCGTCTGCAAATATGAACCGTTGATTTCGGGAGGCAACCGCCGGCGGAGTTGACGGCATGCGGTGGATAAACAACGGGATTTTCTGCCCGGGAGATTGGGTAGGAATAGTGTCCGTAATGACAGAAGGGAGATGCTGAGCACCTCCTAAAATAAGATTATCTGCAAACAGTGTCGAATTGCACATAACTACACCCAAAAAACATAGACTTAACATCCGCTTATTCATAGATCGCACTTAATCCACACTGGATACTTACTGCTATTCTGCTCGTCGTCCGCAAAATTATTTTATGAGAAAGCAACCAAAACCAAAACTGCCCCTATACACAATTAACCGGAGTTCCACTTAAAAACTGTTTCAAGTTTTCGCCCGCCTGCCGCATTAGAGTTCGTCTGGCCGTTATACCGGCCCATGCGATGTGCGGGGTGATGAAGCAGTTTCTGGCAGTCAACAGAGGATTATCTTTCGAGGGCGGTTCGGTTGAGAGCACGTCGAGCCCAGCCCCAGCAATGCGCCCGGCATTCAAAGCCTCAGCCAATGCCAACTCATCGATTAATCCGCCCCGGGATGTGTTAATCAGCAGGATCCCCGGCTTCATCCGGGCAATGTTCTCTGCACAGATCAGTTTTTCGGTTTCCGGCGTTTGCGGACAGTGCAGACTGATCATATCGCTCTCGCGAAAAAGGGTTTCGCGAGAAACAAATTCTATGCCCGGCACTGTGTGGCGCGTCCGAGTAAAAACGCGCACTCTCATTCCCAAACCTTGCGCGATCGAGGCTACACCCTGTGCAATTTTTCCAAATCCGATCAACCCCAACGTCATTTCGCCCAGCGCCATCTGCGGAGTCTCCCAATAACAGAAATCTTTACTAACGCACCAAACTCCATTTCTGACGCTATCCGCATGCGCAGCAACACGATTGGCTAAATTAAAAATATGAGCCCATGTCATCTGAACCACTGCAGCTGTTCCATATTCAGGAACATTCGTGACTACGATGTTGCGCGCATGGCAGGCTTTTACATCCACAACATTGTAGCCCGTAGCCAAAACCCCGACATACCGCAACTCTGGCAGTTGGTTCAGGATCTCCCCGGTAATCAGAACCTTATTAGTAAAGAGAGCTGCTGCCCTTTTTGCTCGTGAAACAACGTCTGACGGAGATGTGCGGTCATAGACCGTAATCTCCCCGAGTTCTTCCAGTCCACTCCACGATAAATCACCGGGGTTCAGTGTATATCCGTCCAGTACGACAATTTTCATTAGCACTCCGTCCCGGTTTCAACCGACACCGACTCATTCCCGTTGTCGAGATGGCGGTGTTCCGTCACCCCTTGCATCACGCTGTCCCCGTAAGCCGCGAGCAGCCCTCGCATCCATTTCGTGGAGAGCGTGGCGTCGCCTTTTGCGAGCAGCGTCCGGATTTGTTGCCGTCGTTCGGCGGTTAGAAGCTTTTCAATGTCCCGCAGAAAGGCGACGCTCTCGCGCACTGCTGCGGCCCCGTCCTCCCGGTAGGGATACTGGTCCATCGAATACCATCCTCTGTAGCCCGTTTCCTTCAGCCAGAAGAGCAGTTCGAGGTATTCCACCAAGTGCACCGAGCCAACGATCATGTCGTCGTCCCACGAACGGTAATTGTCATTGAAGTGCATGTGAAAAAGTTTTTCCCCATAATGCTGGAGCAGGACAGCCGACTCCGCTACGTTCTCTCCGGCCATGAAAGAGTGACCCACATCGATGCACACTCCTACGTTAGACAGGCCCGTCTCCCGCGCCATGAGCAGAGTGTCCGCCGCCCGGGCCTGAAAGGAGAAATTGCGGGGTTCCTTGGGCTTATATTCGAGAGCAAATTTGAGGTCAGGGAACTCGGCCGCCACCGTGCGGATGTTTTCCATCAGGGCAGAACGCTGGCCGCGATAGTCGGCGGTGAGTGGGTAATCGTAACCATCCTGCCCCAGCCAAAGATTGATCAGCGGGCAGCCGATCTGACGGGCGATGCGACTGACGGAGCGGCACTCCTCAAAAGCCTGCCGCCGCGTGTCCGCAGACTTCGCGGAGAGGCTGCCCAATCCCCAGCGTTTTTGGGAAAAGAGATCGGGAATGATGGAGACGCAGGCAAGGCTGGCATCCTCCAACAATTCTTTAACCTCGACCACATTGTCTTCCGTAATATCCCATGACCCCACCAATTCGATACCCTCGATGCCGGGGATGGCCGCAGCCTGCCGGATCATCTCCGGCTTGGGAACCACCTCTTTGTAGCCGGTGGGAAGGAAGCGGTCGCAGGTGTTGCCCAGATTGCCGAGGATGACGGAGTAGCGGTTAGGGGTTGCGGGATTCATTAGAGCATATTCTATTGACTTCAAAAGCGAATTGCAATAACGTTATTTCAATCACGGTATCCGACAGGCCTTTCTCGCATGCAACGCCATCCGAAATAATTAACAACCATATGGCATCTTCTCGTCTAAATGAAGCTGACTCTCCAGCGGGTGCTTCCTGCGACTTAAAAATTGCTTCCGCTCTTTGTGAGAACGCAATCAATCCCATCGGTATCGAAAGAGTCGAGCCGCGTCTGAGCTGGCAACTCGTTTCCTCGTTGCGCAATCAATACCAGAGCGCCTGGCAGGTGCAGGTGGCTTCCAGCTCTCAGCTCCTCCATTCCGGTGCGGCGGATCTATGGGATTCCGGAAAAATTTCCGGACCGGTGGGAGCGCAATCGATTTCCGTTCCGTATGGTGGTTCGCCCTTGCGTTCACGCCAGCGGTGTTATTGGCAGGTGCGGGTCTGGGATAGCAATGATCGCCCCAGCGCATTCTGTACGCCACAGCATTGGGAGATGGGATTGCTTCAGCCTGGAGATTGGGAGGCACAATGGGTGGGATATCCCGCCGGGTGGACGGGAAGGGCTCTTTATTTTCGGCATACGTTTGAGTTGAAAAATAAACCGGCAAAAGCCCGCGCTTACATCGCCGGATTGGGATACCACGAATTGCGATTCAATGGAAAAAAAGTCGGCGATCACGTGCTGGATCCCGGCTGGACCGATTCCTCCAAACGCGTGCTGTATGTGACGCATGATGTCGATTCCTTCGTGCAATCGGGAACCAACATCGTGGGGGTCATCGTCGGTCATGGTTGGCATGGGTCTGTGATTCTGAAATTGCAGATCGAAGTCACCTACATCGACGGCTCGCGGGAAATCATTGCTACACGGGGAGGCCACTCGGGCGCCCCGCATCTCTGGTACGTCACAGGCGGACCGATTCTTAGTAACAGTATTTACGATGGTGAAACCTACGATGCGCGGCTGGAACAGAAAGGATGGGACGCGGCGGTCACGTCTGGCATGGAAGAGCGCGAGGAAATGTGGGACACCGTCGTTCCACTCGGTGCGCCGGGAGGCAAACTCGTCGCGCAGACAAACGAACCGATTCGAATTGTCGAAACGCTTGCTCCCATAGCAGTCAATGAAGCGCGCCCGGGAATTTATGTCTACGATGCGGGCCGCAATCTGGCGGGATGGGCGTTGATTCGCATCCAAGGAAAGCGAGGAACGCGCCTCACGTTGAAATTTGCCGAGAATCTATACGAAGACGGCACAGTCGATCAACGCGCGCTACGCAAAGCGGCTGCCACCGACGTTTATATCCTCAAGGGAGAAGGGATCGAAGAGTGGGAGCCTCGATTTACCTATCACGGTTTTCGCTATGTTCAGGTGGAAGGACTTCCTGGCATCCCCGCGCCCGATTTCCTTCGCATCCGGGTGATTCGCTCGGCGGTGCAACCAAATGGTCGCTTCACATGCAGCAATGATCTGATCAATCGCATTCAGACCGCAGTGGTGAATACCGAGGCGAGCAACTTGCACAGCGTGCCCACGGACTGCCCACAACGTAATGAACGCATGGGGTGGCTGAACGACATGACCGTGCGAGCGGAACAGGCGCTCTATAATTTTCGACTGGATCGCTTTTATGCGAAATGGCTGGAGGATATTGCCGACACGCAGGCTCCCGATGGCACGATCACGGATACGGCACCGTTCAAGTGGGGTAAGAGACCGGCCGATCCCGTATCGATCTGCTACCTGCTGATTCCGTGGCTTTGTGGTGCGCACTATCAGGATCTTGATCTCATACGGTGCCATTACGCTGGATTCGAGCGTTGGTCGGAGTATCTGCTTTCAAGGGCGGACGACTACATCTTGAGCTACAGCAGTTGGGGTGACTGGGCACCACCCAAAGGCTTTGCTGTTCAAGGAAGCGACGGGGGGAGTGCAATCGCCTCCGGGACTCCGGGCGAACTCGTTTCCACGGGCTATCTCTATTACCATGCCGAACTGCTGTCGCGCATGTCGCTCTTTCTGGACAAAAGGAGGGATGCCGCAAGATGGCGTGAGGTCGCCGACAGCGTTAAAATTGCCTTCAATCGCCGGTTCTGGAATGAAACGACTGGCGGTTACGGTTCCAATAACCAGGCCTGCAACGCCCTCGCTCTGCATTTGAAAATGGCCTCGCCGGAGCGCGTTCCCCGCGTGGTTCAAAACCTCGTCGTGGATATTGCCAAACAGGATTTTCATCTGACTACAGGTAATCTCTGCACCAAGTATCTCCTCGAAGTCTTGACTGAAAACGGGCAGGTCGATGTGGCTTATCGACTCGCCACGCAAACCACCTATCCGAGTTGGGGCTATATGCTGGGCAAAGGGGCGACAACCCTCTGGGAGCGTTGGGAGCATCTCGTGGGCGCCTCCATGAACTCCCATAACCATCCTATGACAGGTTCCGTTAGTAGCTGGTTCTACAAATATCTGGCCGGCATTCAATTTGAACTGGATGAGACCGGACGCAGCCAGCTTGTCATCAATCCGTATCTGCCCACAAATCTCAATTGGGCGCAGGCCTCCTATCAGAGTCCACAGGGACTAGTCGAGAGCGCCTGGGGCCGCGAGTCGAATCAATTAACGGTGCGGATCGTTGTACCAGTGAATATGAGTGCCACCCTGCATCTCCCCGAGAGAGAGCCCGGCGTGATTCGTGAGGGCGAATCCGCCGCCGAAAAAACTATCGGTATTCAACGTCTTGCCGTATGCGGCGCTAAGACTGTCTTCCGAGTCGGCTCAGGTACTTACCACTTTGTCGTCCCCAACCTGTAATCACTTTTCACCACTTTAACATGAATCTTGCTCGCTCACCAAAGATCTGGATCGGCTCATCGAATGACAAGCCGATGCAAGGCTTTACCCTCACTGAGGTGTTGGTGGTTACCCTCATCATTGCGGTACTTGCCGCACTACTGGTTCCTGCAGTGAGTCGCGCCACAAAGAGCGGAAGAGCAGCGGTTTGCTCCTCAAATTTCCACCAGTTAGCTCATGCAATGATGCTTTATATTGGAGAAAACAATGGTCGACTTCCCGGCCCAGTCACTGCGGGCCAGGCGACTTTTTACAGTGTTAATCCGGGCGGGGTTGTCCGAATACAGGGAAATCTTCTCGCGCTGCTCCAGCCCTATCTGGGCGAGCCTGAACTGCCCAAGGGCAGCGACTCATTACGTTATCCCTTACTGTGTCCAGCCTGGAAAGCGCAACGCAAAGCCGAAGGTCGAAGTGAACAAGGTGTCGCTACTCAAGCCAACGATACAGAGATGGGAAATTACTCGAGAAATGAAACTCCCAAAGCCTTTGCTGCGATCAGTTCTCCTGCAACGGTGAAGGCTTGGTGGGAGACGGATCAACTTGCAGGCTATGGCCGGGCGGGTGGTAGCAACGTCAATCTCATTTCCAAGCCCGCCCATGAGAACTTCAGACATTGCCTCTATATGGATGGCCATGTCGAAAGACTTTCCCTGGAGGACTCAGACTAAATACTCCGCTCAACCTTTCTATGAACTCCATGCTTGTCACTATCATCCCACAAAACAGCCTGCCCCTGGCCTTGACGTTCTGGTTCGGCATCACGTCAGTATCTCTTGGGCATGCGCAAGAAATCAGCACCCTCAACGAAATACCCAATACGGGGGTGAATATCACCCAGGAATTTTCAGGGGAAACCAAAGCCAACGCTAAGATTATCTCGGCACGTTTCGTTACTCCCACCGAGCGCCGAGGTCTCTCCCAGACCTTCACATGGAATGTGGAATCTCCATTGACGGGAATTGGCGTCAAGATCGCCCCCGATGAAAAAAAACGTTTCTCGACCCCCCAGAATTATATAGTGGATGTGCAGGAACTCACGGATACCCACTCCGATCGCAGTGTGAAGGCCACGATTGCTTCTGTGCCCTTCCTTCTGACGCCCGATTCAGTAGTGACTGATGCGTATCTCTATCTTCGCTTTCTCAAACCTCTTTCTCTCGAAAAAGGAAGGGCCTACGGATTTCATTTGCGGCCAATGGAGGTCAATCCAAAAAACTGGTTGTTTGTTTTCATCAATGGCGAAGATGCCGGAGGACATCCGGGTTATTCCGGAGGTGTTGGCAGCCATACTCCCGGCGAATTTTATAAAGAAGGAGATCGTTATGGCAAAGAGCCGGTCGGACGCCGGTTGGATCTGACCTTCTTCACCACCACCGCTGCGGCCACCAACTAAAGGCACCATGCGTCTCTCCGTTTTTTCACTCTTATTGCTCAGTCTGACTGCCATGGCCTTCGCGGAATCCGCCGCGACGGACAAGCCGTTGCAGCGTTTTCCTTCGTCGGTGCCCGAGGCCAATCACGCCGCAGGCATTTGGAAGATCGATGCGCTGCTGACAACCCCCCAGACCTACCCGGTCGAAAATACGGACTTGGTGGAGAGCGAAGGCATTCGTCCGGTGTTCTACGAAGGAATGCCATTCGAGGGAAAACCGACTCGTGTGTTTGCCTGGGTCGGAGTTCCGTTGAATGCCGCCGGCTCCGTTCCCGGGATTGTTCTCGTGCATGGCGGCGGAGGCACGGCGTACCGGGATTGGGTGAAGCTCTGGATGGACCGGGGTTATGCGGCAATTGCGATGGATACAAACGGTTGCATTCCGCTCGCAATGGTTGGAATGGATGTGAAGAGCGTGCGCCACGCCTACGCTCCAGCGACTGGTCTTTATTTCAAAAACATGGATAAGCCCGTGGAATCCCAATGGGTTTATCATGCCGTGGCGGCTGTCATTCGCGCTCATAGTTTGCTGCGCTCACTGCCTGGGGTCGATCCGGAGCGAATCGGCATTACGGGCATTTCCTGGGGTGGCATTCTCACGGAAATTGCCGTCGGCATCGACTCGCGCTTCAAGTTCGCCGCGCCGGTCTATGGTTGTGGTTTTCTGGGTGAGAATTCTTTTTGGCTCGAAACGGAATTTCAGCAACTGCCGCCGGCGCAGGTGGATCGATGGATCGCGTTGTGGGACCCCAGCCAGTATCTGTCCGGCGTCACCACTCCAATGCTGTTTTGCAACGGTGCCAATGACAAACATTTCAGACCTGATTCCTGGCAAAAGACCTATCTACTTCCTCGCGGTCCGGTCTCATTGAGTTTGAAGGTCGGCATGCGTCACTCTCATCCGCCCGCAGGCGATCCCAAGGAGATTACACGGTTTGCCGATTCCATCGTCAAAGGGGGAGACCCTCTTGCAACGATCTTCAGTCAGGGACTGGATGACCGCACGGCATGGATTAAATATGCCAGCACGATTCCCATCCAAACCGCCACCTTCGTTTACACCAAGGATGACGGCAATTGGGTCAACCGTAAGTGGCTGCAGACCCCCGCCACGATCAAGTTCGGACAAGCCTCAGCCGAGGTTCCCGCCGGTTGCACCGCTTTTTATTTTAACATCCAGGATGAGCGCGGATGCGTAGTCAGCAGTAAACATCAAACCCCGTAACAAGAAACGTAATGAAAACGCCAAACACCACCCAATCAGTCCAAGCAAGCCGGATGTCGCTATGGATAATCGCACTAATCTCGATGCTTTGCTCGCTGTCATTGAGCCAGGCCGATACAATCTGGACTGGAGCCGGAGCCAATAAGAATTGGAGCACGGCCGAAAACTGGAGCGCAGGTTTGCCCGGCAGCCAGAACGTCCTGTTTAAGAATCAGGGCAGCGCCGCCACAGCCGCCACGGTGACCAGTATCGTCGATGAGGATTACACCATTGGTTCATTGATTATGGACTACGAAGCTCCCGTCGGCGCCAACACGACCACCTATCAGAACCTGCAAATCAATTCGGGAAAAGTATTAACGGTCAATGGTGGCCTCAGCGTTGGCTCAACAACGGAGACAGCCTATACCTCTAACTTTAACTACATAAACTACCTGACTCTTGGCGGTTCGGGAGCTCTTATTATGAATGGAGGAGGAACGGCCAATCTGACGGTCCTTCCCACCAACACCGGTACCCTGCAGCCACGCTACCGTCGCGCCGCTGTCCTGGATATGCAGACTCTGGCGAGCTTCACTGCCAATAATCTTTCCGAATTTGTACTCGGAGCCGATCAAAACAGCAGTTCCTCCATTACTAGCCAGGTTAATTTGGCGGTCAATAATACGATTCAGGCCTCCCGCCTCGTCATGCAAGGCTATTTCGGGCAATCGTACTTACAGTTGGGAACCACTAATAAATTGTATATCGATGATATTCTGATCGGCCAACAGGATACGACTTCCCCCACTCAAACCTGGAGCGGCGGTGCCGCAACCATGCGATTTCGCTCCGGAGTCACCGGAGCAACCGTCGAGATTCGCGCCAAGGATGGGGTCGGTGCCGCCAACATTGTTGTCGGTAGAAGCGGTCTGGCTCCGGCTGCCGGAGCAGGCGGTACGGGCGAAGGCTATTTGAATCTGGAGGGCGGCACGATGGACGCCAAGGTCAATAACTTCATCATTGGTCTGGCCGATCAAGGCACCACCTCCCTGGTCTCCGGGGCGGCTGTCACCGGCACAGCCACTCTGGGAGCCGGCCTTATGGAAGCGGCCAATGTGGTAGTAGGTCGCACGACAACCGGCAACACCAATACCAATAATGGCGTCACGGCTCTGGCCAACCTCATCATTAAAAATGGAGGCACTCTCGATGTTTCCGAAGAACTCCTCATTGGCGATGCCCAGCAATCCACGCTGGCCCTGACCTCCACCGTTTATCTCACCAGCGGAACTCTCAAAGCCAGTTCCATCAATACGGGAGCCAATGCCGCCAACAATAAATCGGTGGCATTCAACTGGAACAGTGGTACCACGATCCAGAATCATGCCGGATCCGACCTGACGATTGGCGCGGGCGTCCCCTTGACGCTGACTGGGACTGGAGTGCATACCTTCAATATCGATTCCGCGAAGACCGGCGCCGTGAACTCTGACATCCTGTCAGCCGCCGGCGTCGGCGGGGTGACGAAAACCGGTCTTGGAAAACTGAAAATCAATTCCACTGGCAACACCTATACGGGAGCTACAGTTGTTACAGCGGGTACGCTCGAAGTCGACGGTAGCATCGTCAGCAGCAGCGTTGTCACTGTCAACAATGGGGGTACCTTGATCGGAACCGGCGACGTTTCCGCCATTATCCTCAATGAAGGTGGCATCATCGGCGACAATTCTCTGACGGCAACCTCCTTCACATGGAACGGCAACTTGATCTCCTCTGTCGGTCAACTGCAATACGATCTCAATACGCTTGTTGAAGGGCTGACGCTTACCGGCACGCTCACTAAAGGTACGGGAACGTATTTCACATTCGACTTCCTCGGTACCGGCGAATTAAACATGAGCTATACGCTCTTGAACGGTTGGACCTCCACGAATTTCGACGAGGCCAATTTCAGTTATGTCAATCTCGGCGGCGGCTTGTCCGGTACGTTTACGATTGTCGATAATGCGCTCATGTTTACCACGGTTCCCGAGCCTTCCGTCACCACGTTGTGCCTAGTTGCTTTTGCGTTCGCCACGCTGATTGCACGCTGCCGTGTCAGTCAACAGAAAATATGAAATACATTTTACCAACAATTACCAAGACAGGTCGACCTTCGTCCATTTTGTTCCGGCTTATAGGGCTCCATGCAAGACCTCGAAATAAAAGCTCGTTCCACCTCATCCCCCACCTTCGACAAGGCCCTGCCGGCTCTGCCGGGCGGTGTCTGGCCCGTTATCCTGACCCCTTTCGACAAGGATCGAAAAATTGATTGGGCTGCCTATGAACGGCTCATCGAATGGTATATTGAAAATGGAGCTTCGGGTTTATTTGCATCTTGCCTGTCGAGTGAAATTTTTCACTTGTCACTCAAGGAACGTAAAGAACTGATCCGTCGGGCCGTCCGACAGGCTGGCGATCGGATACCCGTGGTCGCCTCGGGAGCTTTGGGGGCTTCACCGTTTGAACTCATCGAACAACTCAAGGTACTGGTCGACGCCGGTCCCGCCGCCTGGGTTCTTCTGACCAATCAAGGGACCCTTGCCGAGCAAAGTGAATCCGCCTTCCGGTCTTGTGTGGATACCATCTTGTCCGAAGCCTCGGATATCGATCTGGGGCTTTATGAATGCCCGGTACCCTATAAGCGGTTACTCTCTCCCGAACTTGTCCATGATCTCGCGAAGACGGGACGATTCGTTTTCTATAAGGAAACCAGTTGCCGTCCCGTTGATTTTGCGCTGAAGGTCAAAGCAGCCCGGCATACCCGATTGGGAATTTATGCCGCCGACAATCCCACGTTGCTCGCATCATTACGGATAGGAGGACGAGGCTACAGCGGTATTGCCGCCGGTGGAGCCTGCGCGGAACTCTCGACCCTGTGTCATCTGTGGAATAAAGATCCGAAGCGGGCTGAATTATTGCAACACATCATCGGACCGGTTTCCGTTGTGTTGGGAGCCCGCTATCCAGCCAGCGCCAAATACTTTCTACGTTCTGTACTTGGTAACGCAACGGAATGCCGCTGGATGGATGCCTCCCAATTGACCATCAGTGATCGCGAGGCCCTAGATCAGCTTCATCACCTACTTGCCAAATTGAATCAGTAGTCGTTCAAAAAACAGAAGGTCTCAAGATCTTAGAAACGGGAGCCGTGAAGCGTATTCTACATCACCCGGATTCATTAGCCCATGGGGCTTACAAATGATAGAGCTTGGCCCTGTTCCGGTCATGCGTGCAGAGAAGTCAAACCATATCTTAAAAATCATAGGACATCTGTCGGTTGAAATTCCCTCGAAGATGTCCAACAACCATTGTGCGGGATTCAATATAACATTCAATGAGAGGATACCGTTATCCTATCGTCACCATTGAATAGCCAGTCAGCATGCGGAAATCAGAACTCGGACGGCGCTTATCGCCATGTTAAAAGAATGGCGCCGATGACATACGCTTAAGACAGAATACCAGCAGTCCTGTGATTTCTATTTAGCGGGGTACCCGAAAAAGTCTTCAGGCCCAACTCCGGATTTACCGCTTCCCTTCGGTAAAACCAAATCAAGCTTTCTCGACCAATTATCTTGGATCAGTTTTTTGCCCGCTTGACGTTCTTCCATGTCCAGCGCATTTTTAAACAACGGTTACGCACATGCCGGCTTCCAACCATACTCCCTCGCGTCGCATCAGCCTGCGGGATATCGCTGCCCAAGCCAAGGTCTCGCTTGGGTCGGTCTCCAGTGTGCTCAATAACCGACAGCTTGAGCGACGTATTCCCCCTGAAACTGCCCGAAAAATTCGTGAAGTTGCCGCGAAACTTGGTTACCTGCCGAATATCAATGCTCGGCGTTTGCGCAACAACGAACAGACCAAGAACAATGTCATTATCGCCTTGGTGACTAGCTTTGAAGCGCCCATTCAGCTTGTGGGGCACTTTACTCGTACGCTGCAAACTCAAATTCTTGCGCCCCGATACACACTCAACTATACGTTTTCGCTGATGATCGAAATGTTCACTGCTGGAAAACTGCTCGAATTGCCGGGACTTTTGACGGGTGACCGATTCAATGCAGCCATTCTCCTCAATACGACGGCAGAGGACGATCAGTTTCTTTCTCGTACTCAGCTGCCCTATCCGGCAGTTATCGTAAACAGGTTGATTTCCAATCTTCCAAGCGTCTTTGAAGAGCGTGGTTCCGGGGCACGACCAGCAGAGATTTTGGTCGAAAAAAAGCGTTCACATCTCGCCGTGATTCACGGGCATCCCTTGACTCAGTCAACCCAAAATCGCGTGGAAAGCTTTTTGCACCGTAGCGCAGAACTCTCAGGTCGTCCGGCACGTGAGATTATCGCCAACCACCTTTCCGAGGAAGCCGGATACAATGCGATGCTGCAATACTTGAAGACCAAGGCTCGATGCGACGGGCTTTATGCCGTTTCCGATGCGCTGGCTGTCGGGGCTTTTCGAGCACTCAAGGAAGTTGGACAGCGCGTCCCCAAGGATGTTGCCGTCATTGGTGTAGGGGACTATGAAATTGCCCCGTTTCTTGAACCGTCGCTATCCTGCGTGGGCGCTTCTCAGAGCGAACTAGCAGCAGCGGCAAGCGCTCTCCTATTCAGGCAACTGACGGGAAAAGCGTTCTCGCCGGTGATCTCAGTTCCCATTTTGGAAAATCTCCGAGCCTCGTCGGGGCACGGACCGTCTTAATTTTCTATCGAAAAAGATAGTCGGTGGGGTGTTTTTAGGATGTTTGCTAAAATGTTATTGCAAGCTTCTATTTTCCGCCGTATTTTATCCATAATGTGCGGCTCTCTAGTATTACTTTGTTAGCTTGATTTTGACTCTGAAAATGACGTTAAGCCTCTCGGCCTGAAAACAGGCTAATGTTGGTTTTGAGAGGGAGTTTTAAAAATCTAACAAAGTAATACTAATTACCGCTTCTTTCCCTATGCCTGCTCCCCGTTATAGCATTCACGTTGCTCTTTGGATTCCAACGGATGAGCGGGGAGACCCGAAGGTGGCCGCACTGTCCAGGCATATTTCTTGGTTGAAAAGAAAAGGAGTCCATGACGTGCTTGCTCTGGGTAGTGCCGACGAAATTCTGGAGTTTTTTCTTCGCGCGGCAGAAAAAATTTCCATGCCGCTTTTAACTCTTATATACTATGAAATTCGCATATTCATTCCTCGTGGTTGGTCTAGTAGCCGGAACCGTTCTTCCGCTCCAGGCTGATGTCATCCTTCCCTCCATCTTTTCCGATCACGCGGTGCTGCAAAAATCGCCGAAAGTGCCGGTGTGGGGCAAGGCCGATCCGGATGAAAAAGTCACCGTCACACTCGACGGTGAAAAGGCCGAAGCAACGACCGGTCAAGACGGCAAATGGCGGGTGAACCTGAACCTCGCCACGAAGGCCCAGGGGCCATTCGAACTCGTCGTTGAAGGCAAGAACAAGATCACCGTGGCCGATGTGCTCGTCGGCGAAGTGTGGCTCTGTTCCGGCCAGTCCAACATGGAGTGGATCGTCGTCAACACTCTCGGGGGCGAAACCGAGATCGCCAATTCCGCCAATCCACTGTTGCGCCAGTTCCTAGTGAAGAAGGCCACTTCCGTCACTCCGCTCGACGCGTGCGAAGGCACCTGGACCCTCGCCGGACCAGAGACAACCGGCAAGTTCACCGCAGTCGGCTACTTCTTCGGCAAAAAATTGCAGAACACACTCAAGGTTCCCGTCGGCCTCGTTCACACCTCCTGGGGCGGCACGCCGTCCGAAGCATGGACCAGCATCGAAGCGCTCCGCACCTTCGACGCGCTCCAACAGTCGATCGACCAGAAGCTCAGTGACGAGGCTACATTCCCGCAACGCCTGCGAGATTTCCTTGCCAAGTATTCCGAATGGGAAGAGGCGAATGCCCGCGCCGACAAGCCGTCCGTGACGGCGAATGCAGCGCCCGACACTCCGACGGTAGATTGGAAAAAGGTGAACCTCCCGGCCGATGGCGATAAGTTGGCCGATGCGGCAGGCGCCCTCTGGATTCGCCGCACCATGACGCTCGGACCCGAGCTCGCCGGGAAAACTCTCCGCATCGATCTTCCCGTTCTCTCCGATTACGACACCGTCTACTGGAATGGACAAAAGATCGGGGCCACGCTTCCCACCACGCCGGAGGCGGGTAGCGTCAGCTCCCGCCAGTACAGCGTTCCCCCCAGCTTGGTAAAGGAGGGCGACAACACCCTCGCCATTCGCATCTTTAATCCCAACAGCAAGCCGTCGCTCGCCTCTGCAGACAACTTCCGCGCCGGTCCCGTGACGCTCGCAGGCGAATGGCTGGCCAAGGTCGAGTACACCTTCCCCAAACCGCTCTCTACGGAGGCGCAGGCCGCTTATCCAGTGCAACCGGCCAAGCTCGGCGGATTGCAGTACTACCCGGCGCATCTCTTCAACGCGATGCTCAACCCGCTGATCCCTTACGCCATGCAGGGCGCTGTCTGGTATCAGGGTGAAGCCAATGTCGGGCGCGCCTACCAGTACCGCACCGCGTTTCCGCTCATGATCAAAGACTGGCGTTCACGCTGGGGTCAGGGTGACTTCCCGTTCTACTGGTGCCAACTCGCCAACTTCACGCCGAAGAAGAACGTCCCCGGCGAAAGTGCGTGGGCTGAACTGCGTGAAGCGCAGTCGATGGCGCTCTCCCTTCCAAATTCTGGCCAGGCGAACCTGATCGATATCGGCGAAGAGGGAGACATCCATCCGCGCAACAAAAAGGACGTCGGCGACCGCTTGGCCTTGATCGCGCTGGCGAAGGACTACGGCCAGAAGATCGAATGCTCCGGCCCAGTCTACAAATCGATGAACGTCGAGGGTGACAAGATCCGCGTCGCCTTCACCCATGCCGACAACGGACTCGTCGTGAAGCCGCTGGGCGATACGTACCTCGTCAAGTCGCTTAACAACGAGACCAAGCCGCTCGTGCGCAACTCGCCCAACAGCGAGCTCGAAGGCTTTGCCATTTGCGGCGGAGACAGACACTGGAAATGGGCAAATGCAAAGATCGAAAACGAAACCGTTGTGGTCTCATCGCCGGAAGTGGCCAAGCCTGTCGCAGTGCGTTATGCGTGGGCGAATAACCCGACATGCAACTTGTATAACAAGGCGGGATTACCCGCAGTGCCTTTCCGCACGGATGATTTTCCTGCGATAACATTCAATAAAAAATTTTAAGACACGTTATAGTAGTCCTTGTAGTCGGTAACGATGACGCGGGCTTTGGCCATAGACAACATGAGTTCGTGGTCGAGGCACTCGTCGCACAGTGATCCGTTGAAGTTCTTGCAGTAGCCGTTCTGTCAGTGCTTCGGGCAGAGTTTGGGCAAGAGGAATATTATGAAGATTTGAGGGGGCTTAGATCACGTGATCTTGAAGCGCGAGTTTATCGCATGCCGGAGCAGTAGATGAGCGGCTCCGACGTACGCTAAAGGGACGTGACGTGGATTGCAGCGATGTAGCGACGTTAATTAAAGTTCCGATTCCGTCGATGGTAATGGAAATTCGGTCTCCAGACTGGAGTGTGAATTCGGGCGTAGGAATAACGCCCGCGCCAGTCATGAGAAAAACTCCTTTGGAAAAGGATGTTTCCCGAAAAAGGTATTCGACCATATCCTCAAGGGGACGCTTGATAAATTTGAGCTGCGTCTCCCCGGAAAAAACGGTCTTCTCATTTCTCAAAATAGCCATCGTGATGCGTGTGTCCAAGTCGAGAGGTTCCTGCGTGACCAATAGACATGGGCCAAGTCCCGCGCAAGAGTCGTGAATTTTGGCTTGGGGAAGATATAATAAATTTTCGTCACAGAGACTACCGGAACTCATATCATTGCCTATGGTATAAGCAACGATTTTGCCACTGCTGCTTGCAAAAATAGTGAGTTCGGGTTCAGGGAAGTTCCAAGCTGAATCGCGCCTAAACCGAATGAGAGCTTCTGAACCAACGACACGATAATGGGGGGCTTTGAAAAAGAGTTGTGGCCGTTCAGAGTAGTACGCGCGCCGATAGAAGAACGCCGCGCCTGTGGCTTCATTCTCTTTGATTTGCGCAATACGGCTTGATGTGTAGTTTGCGCTGCCGGCCCAGACCTCTTGGGTCCCGATTGGCGGAAGCAGAAGAGATCCACGAATCACGCCGTTTGGCATTTTAACCCGTCTCGCGTTTCGCTTGATGACATTAAGAAATTCGAAAAGGTCATCACGATTTATCAGAGAATCCCACTCAAACGAGTTAACTTGGAAATACTCCCCATCGCTCTCCAGAAGAGCCCCCATTATTGTTTTGTAGAGTTTCACAGTTTAATTGTCATGCCA
This sequence comes from Verrucomicrobium sp., assembly GCA_017849585.1. Taxonomy (GTDB): domain Bacteria; phylum Verrucomicrobiota; class Verrucomicrobiia; order Methylacidiphilales; family UBA1321; genus UBA1321. The sequence goes on along the minus strand of JAFIGT010000023.1, from coordinate 52,056 downwards.
AATGGTGGACCCGGATCTATACGGTCCATGGAAATTCAAATTGGGAAAGGTTTGGAAAGGAGTTTTGAGTGATCCGTTGCTTGTTTGAGCCGGCGATATAGTAGAGGGAAGCCTCATTGGCTGGCAAATGAGAGAACCAAATTAGTTTTTCCCATAGCATCGTCCCAAATATATGCTCAATGTGCTGTTACGTATTGCGGAATAGTTCACTGGACTATTCTGAACAACGGTACCATTATTCGTACAAGATGGAAATTTTACCCGGTGAGAAACTCGGGATGCCGTTGGTACCCCAAATTGGCACGACGAGCACTCGCATAGCACAGAATACGGAAGACTGGCATTCTCATCGCGCCTTTGAACTGGTGTTTGTCATTGAAGGTGCAACCGCTTGGGAATTCCAAGACGACGCTACAAAGGAAGTCACCGGAGGACATTTTATCGTTGTTCCTCCGGGCGTTGTTCATCGTGCTGTGCGTTCGATCCGGAAACCATCCAGTATATGTGGAGTTTTTATTAATCCTGAATGTCGCCAGTGCGGCAAGAATACCACCTTCACGAAACAAGACATATATTTCATCAATAGCGTACTTTCTAAATCCGCCTCAGCAGTGGCTCCATTTGGCCGAGAACTGATGGCGCATCTGAATCGCATGGTCGTAGCAAAATTAGGATTTGAACGGGACGAAAAGAACCCTTTAGCTAAGGCTAACCTCCGCACTCTTGCCTGTTCGGTTATCATGGAAGCGATTTGCTGCTTGGTGGCAACACCGCCAGGGGAGCCAACAGCAGTAATTACTGCTGCCAAGAATTATCTTCGGCAGCACGTCCAAAACCCTATTCAGATGCCTGACCTCATAAAACATATGGGTTTTAGTCGTAGTTATTTGTTCTCAATCTTTAAGATGGAAACAGGGATGACGCCCAATGACTACTACGTCCGGATCCGAATTGAACGAGCTCAGGAGTTATTGATCGAATCAACGGCGTCGGTTACGGCAATAGCCATGGACACCGGATTTTCTTCAAGCCAATACTTTAGCAGCGTATTCCGGAAAATAACGGGACAGACGCCGCTGGAGTTTCGCCAAAATAGCCAATCATTTCCAGTGGGACTTGAAAAAACAATGCGAGAAAGAAAGAGAGCCAGAACGACCCGGAATGCAGCAGCGATTTCTCAATTCTATGACGTATAGTCGCCCTGACTTCCGTTGAATTGAGCGAACTGCGTTTATCCATTTCGCGAAGTCCGTGTTTTCTGAGCAGCCGAATCAATGATTTGTGCAGTGGCAAACTGCACGATCTTTTTCTCTTTTTCGGCCTCGTAGAATTCCAATGGCAACACCGCCACCTGCGCTCCGCCCGAATAAGCGATGTGAACGGCGCGGGACTTGTGACCGAGATGATTCATGGCTTCCCGCAAGGGCATTCCCGCGACGCGAGCGCGTTGCGCCCACGCATAGCGGTACGAATGGAGATTGCGACCTTGGATTTTGAGGGTCTTGCAGCGGCGATGAAACTCCGTCGAACGATGATTTGATTGCTCGGCTTGGATCTTGGGGAAGAGATACCCTTCTTTTGGTAACTGATCCAGCAGTGCCTTAATGCGCGGCCCGATCCGCAGCAGGCTGTCTCCGCCTTCCTTGCTCGCGAGTTTCCGACGCCCGAAATGAATCGACTGCTCCTTGAGATCAATTTCCTGCCAACTCAGATTGGCGATGTCGGATTGGGAGCCGCCCGTTTCCCAGAGCATTTCGTAATAAAGGCGGCGTTCCATATTGAGTTCTTTGGCGACAATCAAGCGATGCTCTTCCTCGGTAATCGCGGTAAACCGCTTTTTGCGGATTTCGGGCCAGGCGGCATCGGCCATAACCGGGGATAAGAGCCAGCCCAGGTGCAACGCATAGTTATGGATGCGGCGCAGGTAATGGTTGGTCGAATTGCCCGCCTGCTTGTGCTCCAGTACCGTCAGCAAATGAATCGCCTCGGTATCGAACAGCGTCAAGGTGCGAAATGAAGCAAACGGACGGCTGCGGAAGGCGCGGTCTTTGCGGTCACGGGTCGATTCCACCCCGGTCTGGATGTAATGCTCCATCACATCGGCCCATGTCCGGGTGAGAAGCTCGGGGGACTTGGCCGACAGGTACGCCTTGGCCATCGTGCGATTGAGTTGAGGCTGTTCAACTGCCTGATTCTTGGCGGCAAGAATCTGCTTGGCCTTGGCGCGATCAGCGGTTTCGAGGCTCTCTGATTTCCCTGTGACACGGTCTCGTGTGTAGTAGTTTCCGCCCGCACGGCGGAAGATCCGGTAGCGTTCCAGCATGGTGATCTCTCCAATGCTCGAAAGTATGAAGGGGAAGCGACCAGCACCGTTAGGGAGCAGCCGGAGAGTTAAAACGAGTTAGACTCAATTTTGCCGGTGCTCCTAAAGTGGTCGCAAATCTGGTCGCAATGCGACCAAAAACGAGCCCTATCGGAGAGGTTCCACCTGTGGCAGAAAGACTTGCAGAGTGGCTCCGGAGGTAGGGCTCGAACCTACGACCAATCGGTTAACAGCCGATCGCTCTACCACTGAGCTACTCCGGATTGTTGGACAACGGGAACCGTTGTCCCAAGCATTCGCTCGGGGGACGATGAATAAAGCAGCTTGTCGTTGGAATTTCAATGGTTTTTCGTAAGATTTTATCACATGTCTCATTTACCCCCGGCCGACCTGCTTCCGATTACCCGTGATTTCCTGGTGGAGATTGGGGGGTGGCCGATGTTGAAGCAGGCTCAGGGACTGGTGGATGCGAACCGGGTTTTGGGCGTGGCGTATCAGGCGCCGATCCTGTCGGCGCGGATTGTGGTGGATGATCGGGAGTTGGTGACGCGGTTGAAAATCGGTCGCCGTTTGAGCGAGGTGGAGAATCTGTGCACGTGCCGGCAGGCGAAGACGGATGGCAGTATTTGCGCGCACGTGATTGCGGCGGGCTTGAAGTGGTTGCGGTATCGGGATCAGCAGACGGCAGCGATGGCCACTCCGTCGGCGGCACCGGGACAATCGAATCGTCCCGCGTCGCCGACTGTTGCATCTACGGAGAAGCCGAAAGCGCCATGGCGGTGTCTGGCGGGCACTCCGGGAGTGACGGCACGTTTGTTGGAGGTGCGGGTCTTGCTGCCGTTAAACTGGCCGCATCCGCTCTCTCAAGGGCGATTGCGGGTGATTCTCGAGGGTCGCATGGAGGGGGAGAGTGATTCGCGTCCGTGGGATTCGATTACGCGCAATGAAACGGCGCTGTGCGCGGTGAGCGAAGAGGATGAGGTGTTGTTGCGTTGTATTGAGTCGCAGCAGGGGGGCAATACGCCGGGTATTTTCGAGGTGGGTGCGACGGATTTGCCACGTTTCCTGAAGGCTCTGATTAATCATCCGCGGGTTTGGATTGGAAAGAAATCGCCGGTGCAGGTGCGAGCCTTGACCCGCAAGCCGGTGCTGTTATTGCAAGGTCGCGAGAACGGCGAGTTAAACCTTACCTTGCAGGAGTCCATGCGGCGCGATGGTGAGTTTTATCAACTGGGCACCACGGGCTGGCGCTGGCTTGGTGCGGAAAACGCCATGGAGGAGGAGTTCTCCCTGCCAGCGCCGTATGCGGCCTTGCGGCAGGGCGCAGTGACGATTGCTCCGGCGCAGGTGGCGAGTTTTGTCGAGCGGGAGCTCCCAGCCCTGTCACGCTTGATGCGGGTGGAGAGTGACGGCTCGTTTGAAGCGATCACGTTTGACCGACCGAAGCCGCACATCTTCGTCGCACTGGAGGGGGGGCTTCCCGGCATGAGCGCGCGGGTGGAGGCGGACTACGGTTCGGCGCGTGTTTTGTTGCGACCACGGGAAGCGGAGTTGACCGCGGAGACGGCGAGCGAGTGGGTATCTGATCCGAAACAACCGCGCCGGTACTGGACGCGGAATCATGAGGCCGAGCGGGCGGCAATGCGGGAAGTGGAGCGGGCGGGTTTCGCGGCGGGACATCGCAGTCCGGAGAATTTCTTTTTATCGGGGGAACGTCCGGTGGGTAACTTTCTGGCCAATGTGCTGCCGCGTTGGCGACAAGAATGGACCGTGGAGTTCGGCCCGCGCATGGTGAATCTTTTGCCGCGATTGGATTATGTCGAGCCGGAGATCACGCTGCGCGAGTCGGGCAACGACTGGCTGTCGCTCGATCTGCAATTGCATTCCCCGAATTCGAAGGAAGCGCTGCCTCCGGCCGAAGTGCAGCGCTGGTTACAGACCGGGTTGAGTCACCAGCGCACCGAGGGGGATCGCATTCGCCTGATCCCGACCAAGGGCTGGAGCGAACTGCAACAAGTGCTGGTGGATTGCTCCATCGAACAGGAGCCGGGGCAGATGCGGCTGGATCGCAAATTTGCGCCGTACCTGACCGGTGCGGTCGAGGCGCAAGGTTGGGAACTGTCGCAGCGGTCGACGTGGCCCCCGAAGCGCGAAGCGGAAAAATCGCTGCCGCCCTTGCGCGAGGAACTTGCTGCGATGCTGCGGCCCTATCAACGGCAAGGCGTGGACTGGCTCTGTGGTCTCGCGCAGCGCAATCTCTGCGGATTGCTCGCCGACGAAATGGGTTTGGGCAAGACGGTGCAGATGCTGGCGTTGCTCGAGCGCTTGCATTCGCGCGACGTGGCTGCGGAGAAAAAGTCCGACCACGGTATCAGTCTCATTATCTGCCCGACGAGCTTGGTGGAAAATTGGCGCAGCGAAGCGGAACGATTCACACCGCAGCTCAAGGTGCTCGTCCTGCACGGCGCCGACCGGCACGAATCCTTTGGCGAGATCGCGAAACACGATGTCGTGATCACCTCGTACGCGCTCCTGCGGCGCGATCTGGAGCGTTATCTTCAACACGAATTCACCGCTATCATCCTCGACGAAGCGCAACACATCAAGAATCGCGGCAGCCTGAATGCCCAGAGCGCGAAGGCGCTGCAGGCGACGCATCGCTTTGTTCTCACCGGCACGCCGCTGGAGAATTCGCTCTTCGATCTCTGGTCGATTTTCGATTTCCTCATGCCGGGTTATCTCGGCACGGCGAAGGAATTCAAGGAACGCTACGAGACTCCTATTGTCCGCGAGAAGGACCAGGACGCCCAGCATCGCTTGCGTCTGCGCATGCGTCCCTTTTTCCTACGCCGCACGAAGGAGGAAGTGGTCAAGGAGCTGCCCGCTAAATTGGAACAGGTCACGCTCTGCGATCTCACCGGCGAACAGCAGCAAGTCTATCAAGCCATTCTCGAGCAGGGGCGCCGCGAGGTCTTCGAAGGTTCAGGCAAAACGGGGCAGGGGAGGAACCGCCTCGCTGTACTCACGGCGTTGCTGCGATTGCGGCAGGCAGCGTGTCACCTGGCCTTGCTGCCGGACGGAGATAAGGGGGCGAAGACGGAATGGAAGGAACCCTCCGGCAAGTTCGACCTGTCGCTGGAGTTGCTCGACGAAGCCATCGATGGCGGACATCGTGTGCTCGTGTTCAGTCAATTCGTGCAACTGCTCCACCTGTTCCGCACGGAGCTGGAATCGCGCCAGATCGAATTCTGCTATCTCGATGGCAGTACCACGAATCGCGCGGAGGAAGTGAAGCGTTTCCAGACGACATCCACGATTCCCGTGTTCTTGATCAGCCTCAAGGCGGGCGGCGTCGGCTTGAACCTTACCGGGGCCGACACTGTTCTGCATCTCGACCCGTGGTGGAATCCCGCAGTTGAAGATCAGGCCACCGCCCGCGCCCATCGTATCGGCCAGACCCGTGTCGTCAGTTCCTACAAGGTCATCGCGCGCGGTACGGTCGAAGAGAAAATTCTTGCTCTACAAGAGAAGAAAAAGGAACTCATCGCTGCCAACATGAGCAACGAAGCGGTCTTCGTCGAGAGCCTGTCGTGGGAGGAACTGGAGGGGTTGTTTAAGTAGAGGTATGAAATACGCGCTTCTTTTATTTCTGCTTGTGGGGGTATGGAGTGAATCGTCCGCCCAGATAATAGTGCTCGATCCCGCCAAGCTGGTGATTGCGGCGCGGTCGCAGGTTGGCGTGACGTTGGGATATGATCCGTCGTATCGGAAGCTGGCTTATCCCGGCGGCGATGTGCCGATGGCGAGCGGAGTATGCAGCGATGTGGTGATTCGCGCGATGCGCGGGCAGGGAGTGGATTTGCAAAAGCTGGTCCATGAAGACATGACGCGGAATTTTGCGCTTTATCCGAAGCAATGGGGGCTGTCACAACCGGACTCCAACATTGATCATCGCCGCGTACCAAACCTGATGGTTTTTTTCAAACGACAGGGATGGCAGACACCGATTTCTTCCAAGGCGATCGATTATCAACCCGGAGATATTGTGACGTGGAATTTGCGGACACAAGGCAGCTTGCCGCATATTGGAATTGTTTCCGATCGGAAGACGGCGGCGGGAGTGCCCTTAGTCATTCACAATATCGGTGGTGGTGCGCGAGAAGAAGAAGGGTTGTTTACCTACACGATCACGGGTCACTACCGGATCAAGAGCTAAAGATCGACCAGCCGGATGTAATCCTTGATCTCGCTAATGAGCCGGCGGAATTCATCCGGCGCGTTGCTTCCAGCCAGGGCGGCCGCTTTGATCACGTTGTCCAGAAAACGATTTTCCGCGAGGGAAACGTCACGTTTTTTGAGTTCCTCCGCGTACTGGGCGGCACCGCCCCAATCGCCCCAATAGCCCATGCTGCGACGAACTGACTCCGAGTGCCGGGCTTCCGCATCGCGTACGTAGTCGCCATTGGCATAGGTGCGGGTGGGCACGGTGTCGGTGGACGGATCAATGCCGAGCATCTGGGCGATTTTATGGACTTCCGCCCGGGTCAGGCGATTGACCGAGCGAGCGGGCTGGGGTGGAACCACGACGGTAGCTGGTTTCGCCGGAGCTGTCACAGAGGAGATCGTGGCATCGGGGTTGGACTTGAGCATCCGGTTGAGCTGCTCTTCGCGTCTGGCGATTTTTTCGGAAATATATTTCTCCGCCAACTTCGGATCGTAGTGGTACTTCTTCTGTAATTCTGGTGAGAGTTGGTCGAAGGGAATTTTGGCTGCGCCGTCTGAATGGACGAGCGTGATTGCGTCGGGTTCTACCTTGGTGACTGTACAGTTCTTGTAGGTGACGCCTGTCGTGGTCTTGATCAGCGGATAGGCATCCTCTAGGGCGCGCAGGGGACTGACTGCCCAGCTGATACAAATAATGACCCCGAACCACATTCCCCGCATGCCCGTTTTTTTAGCGAATTAATGAGTGAAGGCAAGTGCTTGTGAGGGCCGCAACTTTGTCGCCTGTGGTGCGTCTATGCTGGTTGTGAGAGCTTTCTTGCAACGATACAAATGGTGGATGGTTTTGGCGCTGTTGATCGGCATCAATCTGGTCGTCTATACCCCATGGAAAAAAACACCGTTCCCGACATCGCGTCCTTCCGGACCTCCCGGCGTGACGAGAGAGGGGCGACCGCCTGAGCCCACCGCGGAGATGAAGGCACGCATGGAGGAGCGCTTGGCCAAGATGACTTCGGAGGAACGGCAGGCTTTCGAAGAGCGGCGCAAGGCGGATCAGGCTTTTTTTGAGTCGATCAAAGCTCTACCCGAGACCGAGCGACGCGCGAAAATGCGCGAGCATATGGCAAAAAATCCGCCCCCGCGTTTTCCCGGCGGTCCGCCACCAGACGGCTTCGTACCGGGCAGCGCTTTGGCGGGTGGCGGTGACGGTTCCGGTCAAGGTGGTCCCGGTGGCGATGGCAAGGTGCGAGTCCCTCCCGCCGATGTGCGGCGTGGCATGGATCAGCAGATTGCGAATGGGCAGCAGGCGGGGGGATCATGAAGTTGCGTCGTGGATTTACTTTGGTGGAGACATTGGTGGCGATTTGTATTCTCGTCTCGATCGGAACCCTGATGATGCCGGTGTTTCAGAAAGTGCAGGAACGGGCGCAATCGCTGATCTGTGCGCAGAATCTGCGGCAGATCGGCGTGGCGACGTTATTGTACGCCGGAGAGCACGACCAGACTTTACCCAAAATCGAGCCATGGCCATCGGAGCCGGTTTACACTTCAGCGGACGGTGCCTTGTCGATTGTGGAGGCTCTCGGTCCCTATGGCATTGAAAAGGTGCGGCTCAAGTGCGCTTTGGATTTACGCGGTCCGAATTACTACAAGAAGGAGGGCAGCAGCTATTGCTGGTGTCCCATGGCGAATAATCAAAAGATTCAGGGCACGAAAGCCAATTGGGCCGGACCGGGAAGCGAGGTCACTTTGGCGCAGTTGTTTCTCTGCTATGACTATTCCGAAGTGCACAACGGCGGGATGAACGTCCTCTTTGCCGATGGTCACGTAGCTGTGTCGCAATGAATGCGAACTTCTCTACGCCTGTTTCGCGATCCGGCGGGCGACATTGATGCCGGATTGAAGCGCGCCTTCCATGAAGCCGATGAACTTGTAGCAGGTGAATTCCCCGGCGAAATGGAGTTTGCCGACGAATGGCTTATGCCACATCGGACCGATCGTGGTGATCTCCCGCATATCGGGGAAAGCATAGCCCGCGCGGGTGAACGGCTCGGCCGGCCAGTTTTGGAATCGGCTGTCGATGTAATTGGCGCGGTAATCGGGATACGGTTTGCTGAGAGCGTTCGTATACATCGCACGACGTTGCTCGGAGGGAATGGCGCGGGCCCGATCGGCAATGGGGCCGCCGGAGAAGGCCGTCAGACATGCCCCCTTCTTTTCATTCTGATGCGCCGTGCCATCCCAAGTCCAGCCGACGATGTCATCGCCAAGGGATTGCGCGCTCAGTCCGGTTTGACGCCAGAACGGCGATTTGACGGCGGAAAGGTATTTGATGGCCGCGCCCATTTGTGGTCGTAACGAGAAGGGAATCGCAGGATTGATGCCGAGTGTATTCCAGACGCTGGGGGGGACTGTGAGTACGACTTGGTCGGCTTCATGCACGGCACCACCTGCCACAACCACGCGCACCGGGGTGCGAGTCAGATCGATGGTTTTGACCACGGTTTTAAGGTGGATACGGGACATGCCGATGGCTTCGGCGAACTTGAGTGCGAGTTGATGATTGCCGCCGAGGCAGCGGAATACTTCGCTCTGGGTCCAGTATTTTTCGAGACCACCGCCTTTGACGACGGTGAGATTGGCGAGGTAACTCTGGCGACCGATTGGCACACCATTGTCGTTTTCCAATTGGGCGCGCACAGCCCGGTGGCAAGGGCCACTGATATTGAGGCTCTGTAGCCAGTCGAGCGTGGTCCGTTGGTCGAGCTTGATGGCCTTCGGTGTTTTCCAGGGAGCATCGACGACGACGCGCGTCGCATCGCGATTCATGAGGTTGAGGGCGAAGCTCATTTCCTCCCACAAGGCCTGTTCCTGCTCGAGCGTCAGCGGCTGACCGTCGAGAATGATGGGCTCACGGTTCGACTGGGGATCATCGTGGGCGGGGACCAGCTTGAGTTTGAATTTTTTGGCGTAGCCGATCCATGCCGGGTGATTGGCGCCAATAAGTTCCCCGCCGGCCTCGACCGTCTTGAACGGAATGAAATCGGTGACGGTGTGAACGCGACCGCCAAGCCGGGGGCGAGCTTCCAATACGGTGACGTCATGTCCTGCCGCGTGAAGTTCGTACGCACAAGCGAGTCCGGCCAGACCTGCGCCAATGATTAGGATCTTCTTTTTGGAATGGGGTTTGGGCGCGGCCAGATCGGATGCGGAAAGCAGTTCCGAGCCCAGCAAGAGCGCGCTGCCGGCGGCGAGGGTGGTGCGAAGAAACTCTCGGCGCGTGATGGTGTCAACCGCCGGGCCATGGCGGCGATGCAGGGCGGCGTAGAGGTTCATTTTGAGAGGATGCGAACGGATTTTATCAGGAGCTCATGAAATTAGGAATAAGTGTAAAGGACGGACCGTTTTTACTCCATTTCCCGATTTCCTGATAAAATCTGTTTTATTTCATGTCCAGCGGGTTCAATCCCATCTTGCCGCACCACTCGCGATAGGCGATGGGTGAAATTTCCGAAGGCTTGATCTCACTGCGACCACCCCAGAAGACGTTGGTGTAGTGGAAGTCGATTCCTGCTTCGCGCAAGTGGGCGTCAATGGCGGCCTTGTGGGCGAGCACGCGCTCTTTCTCGGAGCCATGGGCGACACCCATGATGTTGACGTTCTTGAAATCGGGACCACCCTCGCGCCAATAGGCGTGGGTCATAATGTGGTGGCGTGCGACTTCGCGGCCTGCATCGACGATCTGCTCGGGTGCAACGGCCCAATGGAAAAGACCATTGAATTTGGTGACGCGTTCGCCTGCCACGGTCGGCTTGACGTGTTCGAGGAACGTGGAGAAACGGCCGATGACGCGACGTTGGTCGAGGCTCTCCGCGACGCGGTAGAAGGTGTCGAGGTCGACCCCGGCTTCCTTGGCACGAGCTTCCCAGAGATTCTCAATGAGCTCTTCCGGTTCGAACTCGCGCTTGAGCGAGACGAGCACCTGCCAGTCGAGTTCGCTCAGATCGACGACTTCGACTTTGTGCATCTCGCCCGGAGCCTCCGCACGGTCGCCGGGTTGCATGTTCTTGCGGCGCACGTGGCCAACTCCGAGGGCGAAGATGCCCTTGGCTGGCATCGTGATGTATTTGGTCGCGCCGATTTGCCCGAGGAGAAACTGGCAATGCTTGTCCATTGAGTAGGGCTTCGGCACCTTCAGCGTCGTCCAAAGCTTGTACTGCGACCCGGCGGTTTCGGTATCCGTGGAGCGGACGACGATGTGGCCGGAGAACGGATCTTCCTTGAAGAGATACTCGAATGCGCTGTCGAGCTTATCGCCCGGCACCTGCCACGCCACGAGCGCGCCGGGGGCGAGATCGGTCGCCATCAACGTCTGACGCACGCGGCGAATCGTCCCGCTGCGCAGCATGAGACGGATTCGCTCAATGACCGTGTCGAGATCGACTCCACTGCGCTTGGCAATTTCCGCGAGCGGATTGCGGACGAAGCCCGAGATGCGATCCTCGGAAACTTCGAGAATGCGCGTATTGATTTCGTCGGTGTGCTGGGCGGAGGCGAGGGTCGTGGTCATGAGTAGGGCAGACTTATTTTTTTGGAGTTAGAGGAAGCTCAAGATCGCGTTGCCCATTTCCGTCGTGCCGACCTTCTTGGTGCCTTCGGTGTAGATATCGCCCGTGCGATAGCCTTCCGCGAGCGCGCGGCGCACGGCGTTTTCGATGGCGAGGGCGGCCTTTTCCTGGGCGAAAGAGTAGCGCAACATCAGCGCGGCGGAGAGAATCTGCGCGATCGGGTTCGCGATGCCCTTGCCCGCGATGTCGGGAGCGGTGCCGCCGCTCGGCTCGTACAAACCGAAGGTGCCTTCCGCCAGCGAGGCGCTCGGCAGCAGGCCGAGGGAACCGGTCAGGGCGGCGAGTTCGTCGCTGAGGATGTCGCCAAACATGTTTTCGCAGAGCAGAACGTCGAACTGGTTCGGGTTCTTCAGCACCTGCATCGCGGCGTTGTCGACGTAGATGAAGTCGAGTTTGATGTCGGGGTACTGCGGCGCGATGGCCTTGACCGTCTTGCGCCAGAGCACGCTGGTCTCGAGTACGTTCGCCTTGTCGACGAGCGTCACTTTCTTGCGGCGAGTCGCGGCGGCCTTGAAGGCGAGGTGGGTGATGCGTTCGATTTCGGAAGTCTCATAGACCATCGTATCGATGGAGCGTTCGCCATGGGCGACCGCAACGGTCTTCTTCTCGCCGAAATAGATGCCGCCGGTGAGTTCGCGCATGCAGAGGACGTCGAAGCCATCCGGGATGAGCGAGTTTTTGATCGGCGAGGCATGGATCAAATCCTTGTGACAGATCGCCGGACGCAGGTTCGCATAGAGGCCGAAGATCTTGCGGAGTGGAAGCAGCGCGGCGCGTTCCGGTTGTTGCGTAGGGGGGAGCGATTCCCATTTCGGACCGCCGACGGAACCGAAGAGAATGGCGTCGGCCTGCTTGCAGGTGTTGACCGTCGCATCGGGCAGGGCGCTGCCGGTCGCGTCGATGGCGCAACCGCCGACGAGTGCTTCCGTGATGCTGGTTTTGAATCCGAATTTTTCTCCCGCCTTGTTCAGGATGGGGAGGGTGGCGGCCATGACTTCCGGGCCGATGCCGTCGCCGGAGAGAATGGCGATTTTATAAGTGGGGTTGGACATGAAAATTCTATGTGCGAAGTTTTAAGTTCTAAGTATCCCGATGCTTACTCTGGTGTGGGAGTGAGCATCGAGTCAGCGGGTTGAATTACTTCTCCTGCGCGGGGATGAGTCCGCTCTGGCGCGCGAAGTCAAAGATGCCACCGGCATCGATCACCGGTTTCACCTCTCCCAGCGGCTTCAGCTTGAAGGTGCCGGCCGGGGTGCGGATTTCGTCCTTGTCGAAATCGACTTCGACATGATCTCCCGTCTTGACCTTGTCGCTCAAGGCAACCGTGGCTTCGTATGGATAAAGTTCGCCGGTGGCGATGCAATTGCGGAAGTAAATGCGCGCGTAGCTCTCCGCCACGACCACCTGGCAACCCGCTGCGCCCATGGCGATGGGAGCGTGTTCGCGGGAAGAACCGCAACCGAAATTACGCGCTGCAATGACAATCGGATATTTGGTTTTGGTCTGGCCTTCTTCCACATAGCGAATGGGATAGAGCGATTCCGGCAGGCCAATCAAGGCATAGGAACCGAGTTTCTCATATTCCTCGGGAATGGTCGGAACGAGGGTGAGATATTGGGCCGGGATGATCTGATCGGTGTCGATATTGTTTTGCACCACGTAAGCGGGGCCGGAAATGACCTTTGACATAGACGGACACCCTAGCACACCTTACGGGATGAATTCTAGTGAGAATTCGGTTGCTTCGGTGGGAAATATTCGTAGCTTGTGTTGCATTAACAGGCTTTGTGAGACGGTGAGGCGTACTTTCATGACGTTTCCAGTTCGCTGACATCGGGCTGTTTATGGGATCAATGTGGTGAATAAGATTCTGCTCATTAAATGCATCTGTATCGGGTCGCTCTGTTTCCCGAGCCCTTTCCTATTCTATTTTTACGTTTTCGGAATTTACCCGGTGCCGAATGATCCGGTGGCCCGTTTTCTCGTCGTGATATTTTTGATTCTTTCGGGCGGTTTGATCGGCACGGTATTTTATTACCGGGATTCCGCCATTGCCACGGTCAAGGATTGGTTCCCGTCTGAAAAATAAGTCACGGGCCGATGGGGCGGTGTGAGCAGGGGATAGGATGGAAATCCTGCCCGCGATTACTCGAAGAAAATGCCCGCGACATTCCCACCGCGAATGGCTAGCCGGACGAGCATGTCGTCGGCACCATTTTTGAACTCGACCTTATAGAGATGGGTGATGACGGTATCCTGCCGGAGTTGGCCGATGTTCGTCATCGTGTAGCCTTGCTTGAGTTTAACCCCGAGCGAGCCACTCAGCCGTATCATGACTTCCTTCGTCACGCGCGCCTTGAGCTCTGGCTCCGCCTTGTAGGTGAACTTGCCGATGTCGCCTTGCTCCACGCCACTGAACATGACCTTTAACACCGCTTCCGGTGTCGTGACGCTCTCCTCGGCCTGAGCGGGTTGGGTGGGCAGGAAGAAAAGGGACAGGCAAAGACCAGCGATCAAGGCAAGCAGGCCGGGGCGATTCATGACTCGGGTAAGTGCGGATTGGGGTTAATAGATGATCGCGGAGAAGATCGGGAAACTTTGAAGTTTTTCCCGGCCTTTCAGAGCGGCGAGTTCCACCAGGAACGCGATCTCGACGATTTCCCCGCCACACTTCTGAACCAGATTGCTTGCCGCCATGGCGGTGCCGCCGGTGGCCAATAAATCATCAATGATGACCACGCGTTCCCCGGGGCGAATGGCATCCTTGTGCATCTCCACCGTGGCGCTGCCGTATTCGAGATCGTAATCGGCGCTGTAGGAATTTGATGGCAGCTTGCCTTTTTTCCGGACGAGGACGAGACCGACGCCAAGGAAGTGGGCGAGTGCGGCGCCAAAGATAAAGCCGCGCGCATCAATGGCGACAACCTTGTCGATGCTCTTGCGTTGATAACGTTCTGCAAAAATCGTGACGGCAAGACGGAAGAGCTGGCCATTGGCCAGGATGGGTGTGATGTCGCGAAATAGAATGCCCGGCTTGGGGAAGTCGGGAACGTCACGGATGTTGGCCTTGATACGCTCGATGGCGCTTTTAAACTGGAACTGCGCGTTCATGTGGGTTTGATTTGGTCCTTTTTGTCGAGCGCGCGTTTCAATTTGCGTAAGGCAATATTCTGCAATTGCCGGATGCGCTCGCGGGTGACTTTAAACTTCTTACCCACTTCTTCAAGAGTCATTTCACGTTTTCCGTCCAAACCGAAGCGCGCCGTGATGATTTTGAGCTCCCGTTCGTCGAGCACATGCATGACGTCGCCGATGGAACCTTTCAGGTTCTTGTCGCTCAGCATCTGGTGCGGATCGGTGGCCGATTCATCGCCGATTAGGTCGCCCAGAGACACGCTGTCGTCCTCTCCACCCACGGAGGCGTCAAGGGAGGCGGGCCGGATGGCGGCTGTACGAAGTTGCGATACTTTCGCCGCGGAAATATTCAACTCTTCCGCCAATTCCTCGTCCGTGGGCTCTCGGCCGAATTCCTCGGCCAACTGCGTCGAGATGCGGCGCATACGGGCAATTTTGTCGACAAGATGAACGGGTAGACGGATCGTTTTACTCTGGTTGGCCAAGGCGCGTTTGATGGACTGCTTGATCCACCAGGCGGCGTAGGTGCTGAGCTTACCGCCCTTCTTTGGGTCGAAGCGCTCCACGGCCTTCATCAAACCGATGTTGCCTTCGGAAATCAGATCCAGCAGGGGCAGCCCGAGATTGGAGTAGTCATGGGCAATTTTCACGACCAGGCGCAGGTTGGCCTTGATCATGTGCTGTCGTGCCGCTTGGTCGCCTTTTTTGATGCGTCGGGCAAGCTTGACCTCCTCCTCGCGTGTGAGAAGCGGGGTCTGGCCGATTTCCCGAAGGTAAATCTTTATGCCTGAGTCATTTTCGTCAGCAAACATAGGCGTGCTCGGTAAAGTAAATGATGAGCTTCCACGGGCCCATTGCAACCAAAAAAGATATTTTTACCCCGTTTCGTATTCTTTTCGGTACCAATCTAAAAATTGTTACAAACAGCTCGAGGGGAGATTGGCTCCTTGGGAAGCTCCTTAAAGAAGACTGATTAGCTCCTGTTTTTAAAAAGACGAGTAAAAATCGCTCCTTTGCACGATGTTTTATATTGTGAACTATTCGACGGAATCTGAAGCAGATACGAGGGGGCTTGATGAGCTGCTTGGGAAGAGTTGTTAAACTTTGGTCGAATTCGCCTTTTCCTTCAAGTCCACGAGCAGATTGAAGAAGACCTCGCGCTGGCTACCGGAAATGTGGGCGAAAATGCGATCCACTTCCTTCAAGTAGACCGGGCGCACCTTCTTCCAGAGCGCGAGCCCCTTCGCCGTCAGCTCTAGATGATACACCCGGCGATCCTTCGGCGACGCCTTGCGCCGGATCAAGTCCTTCCTCTCCATGCGGTCCACGAGACCGGTCACAGCCGATTTATCCGTCAGCAATTGCTCGGCGAGTTCGCGCTGGCTCGTAGGCTCCTTCGCGTGTGCGAGGAGGTTCAAGACGTTGAACTGCGCGTCCGAGATATCGAACGGCTCAAAAAAAGGGCGGCTCTGTGACCAGATGGCGTTGGTCGCGGCAAGCAGTTCCACCAGCAGGGTTTCGGAATCGATCTTCATGGGAATAGTTTGCTCTATAACGGTTGATATGTCAACTTTTTGTTTGACACCCTCGGTATCCCGGGTGTATTCCCTCCGCATGAACTTCTGTCCGCGTTGTCGGTCGTCGCTTACCACTGCCACTCGCTGTCCCCTGTGCGGCTTGGATTTATCCCTCCTGCAGCAGGTGGAAAGCCTCGAAAGCGAAATCCAGCAAACCCGCACGCTTCTGCGTGAGAGTCTCGACCGGGTCAGCCGCAAGGTGACCGGGCTTCGGCAGGAATGCGTTGCCGTGCTGGGACGCGAAATGCAACCGGCTCCCGCGCCGGAAATTCCAGCGGAAATCTCCACGGTGGTTCTGCCTGCGGCGACTTCCGCCGTTGCCTCCAACTGGACGCCACCCGCCGTCCCGACCAAGCGCCCGGAGGTGAAAGCGGCCCAGCCCGCGAAGAACGATTGGAAAGACGTTCCGGTGTTTGGTCAATTGACCGAGGCACAATTCGGCCAGAAGTGGATGCTCATCGTCGGCATCGTGATCATGCTTTTTGGCGTCGCCTACTTCCTGAAATACTCGTTCGACCGCAACTGGATTTCCCCGGCGATGCGTGTGCTCATGGCCTACGGCGTCGGCGGTACGTTGCTTGCGCTGGGTGAATGGTTCCGCCGTCGTCACGAGAACTTCGGCCTCTGCCTCGCGGGTGGCGGCGTTGCCGCGCTCTATTTTTCCACCTTCGCGGCCTATGAAATTTATCATCTGCTGCCCGCGCTCCTCGCGTTCGGTTTGATGATCGTGGTGACCACGCTTGCCGGTACGCTGGCTTCAAAATACGACACCAAATGGCTCGCGGTGCTCGGTCTCGTCGGCGGTTTCGCCACCCCGTTTCTGATCGATACCGGATCGAAAGATCACGTCGCGCTTTTCACCTACATCACCGTGCTCAATGCCGGTCTGCTGTGGATCGCGTTTCATAAACAATGGCGCTTGCTCAACTACCTCGGCTTCTTCTTCACGTGGGGCGTGTTCAGCGCGTGGATTCTGCAATCCTCGTTTAGTCGCGCGGGAGTGAATGCTCATTTCTGGAGCGGCACCTTCTTCCTGAATGTCTTCTATCTCACCTACGCCATCGCGCCGTTCGCGGCCTTGCTGCGCGGTCGCGCGACGGAGAAATTGCAGGGCTTCGGCGTCACCGTGCCGAACAGCGTCATCGCCTTTGGCTTCTCCTACGGCATGATCAGCGACTATGCGGGCAGCACCACTTGGGTCAGCCTTGCCGCCATTGCTTATGCGGGGATTCAACTCGGCCTCGCCCAGTTGCTCATGCAACGCCAACCGGCCAGCCGCAACGCCATGTTGGTCTCGCTTGGACAAGGGTTGTTCTTCCTTGCCGTCACCGTGCCGATTCTTGCTTCGAACCAATGGATCACCATCTTCTGGGCGCTCGAAGCGTGCCTCGTCCTCTGGGTCGCGCAGCGCGTGCGCAGCGGCTGGATGTTCGTCGGCGCCGTCATCCTCATGGGCCTCACACTGGGGCGGCTTCTCGTCGTCGACTACCAGCGCAGCCACTTCATTCTCTCGCCGCTGAGTTTCTCCGACGGCTACGGATTTCACCTCGGCGACCGCTGGTTTACGGCACTGATCACCCTCGGCAGTCTCTGGCTTTCCGGTTGGCTGTTGCAGCGGGAAAAAGAACCGTTCTTTGAAGGGCAATCGTCTGTCGGCGTCCTCTACTACACCGTCTTGGGCGGACTTCTCTTCGGCTTGCTTAACATCGAAGTCGGCGGCTTCTTCCACGACTATGTCCCCACCGCCAAGTTTGCCGCGCTCTCCGTGCTGTGGGCGCTGTACTCCGTCGCATTGATGGGGCTCGGTTTTGTCAAGAAACTCGAAGCGGTTCGCTACACGGCCATGGCGCTCTTTGCCCTCACCATCGGCAAGGTCTTCCTCGTCGACATGGCCAACGTCGCCACCCCCTTCCGCATTATCTCCTTCATCGTCCTTGGACTGATGCTCATCGGCGCGTCGTTCCTCTACTACAAATTCCGCGACCGCCTCTTCGACGGGGAGGGGAAATAACATGCCGCGCCTGCGCCTGTCTCGCGGTCGACTCATTGCCGCGCTGCTGCTCGGCGTTGCGCAGCCTGCTCTGGCGGCCAGCGTCCCGAGCGACTTCCAATACTCGGTGGCGATTTCACATAATTCCGAGATGGAGGGGCGTGCGGCCATGATCTCGCTGCATCAAGGCATCCTGCGGCAGGCCGCTCCGGATTACTCCGACATTCGAGTCTTTGATGATCAACAGCGCGAGACGCCCTATGTCATCTATCCCGCCACCGAAGAGAGTCTTCGACGTGACTATTTTGCTCTCAAAGTACTCGCTTACCGGGATCTTCCAGGCGGGTGTGAGATTGTGGTGGAACGACCGGAAAAACGCGCCTCTCTGGAGGGGCTTCAGGTGCGAACTTTTAACCGGGACTTCCAAAAACAGGTGAGCGTCGAAAGCAGCAACGACCGCCTCCATTGGACATCCCGGCAGACCGACGCGCTCTTCGATTTCACCTCCCGCATCAACCTGCGCAAAAACGAAATCAAACTGCCCCGGCTCACGGACCGTTATCTGCGAGTGACCCTGCGGAATCATGCTGGGACGTCCTCCGCTTCGGATTCCGAACTGCGACTGCGTTATCAAGGGATGGACTTGAGCCTGAAAAACGGTGCGTCCCAGGAACCCTTCCACATTCAGGAAATCGAAGCGTGGTCGGGCGAAAACGAAAAGCGCGAAGCCGTGCTCGAGCAGGTGACGCTGACACCCGTTTCCGTAGCGACCGACTCCGATGGCAACAGCGTGATCACGCTCGATGCAGGGCATCTCCCGATCCGCTCGCTCACGCTGGGCGTGGAGGGAAAAAACTATTTTTATCGGCAAGTGGAAGTGCGCACGAGCGATGGAACAAACACTCGATCCGATTCCCTGGTCGGCGAGGGATGGATTTACAACCTGCCCGGCATGTCAAAGCCTGAGACTTCCCTCAGCCTCTCCGGCTCCATTCGCACCTCGCTCCAAATCAAAATCATTAATCGCGACAACCCTCCCATTGCGATTCAGCAGATCGAATGCAGCTGGCCCAGGCTCCGCCTCTTCTTTTTCCCGATGGCTGGACGCTCGTACAGTCTCTACTTTGGAGCCGCGGGCTTGCGCCGTCCCGACTACGACATGGGGCGGATCATCTCTGCCAGCGAAACCGACTTTGCCCACGTCGTTCCCGCGCTCATTGACGTTGTTCGCGAAAACCCCGGTTACAAACCACCCGTGCCACCGCTTTTGACCGAACAACGCCAACGCGGGGGATTGATCGTTCTCGTAACCGTCCTGGGAATGGGGCTTGGCTACTGGGCCTACACATTGCTGAAGAAATCCACGCCCTAAAAAGAAAGACTGGTGGGCAGTGAGGGTTTCGAACCCCCGACCCCCTCGGTGTAAACGAGGTGCTCTACCACTAAGCTAACTGCCCGATCTATTTGCAATACAAGTGGTTAAAAATCATTTTGAGGTAGGTAAAAATGCTTTGTAACCCATGTGCTCACCTTCTGGCGGCCATTATGCCTTGGTTATATAGGGTGGCAAGCAACATCGGCAAAGTTTGAAAACAACAGATGCCAAGGAAGCAAAGAGGTTTCTGGACGACTGTTACAGTAAATTGGAACGTACCAATCCGACCGGACGAAAAATAACGTTTGGGAAGACGTCGGTGATGTCCGGACGCAGCGGGAAGATGCCGGAGGGCTTTCACATCGCAGTGGATGTGTTGCGCGACGCCGACGGTCGACGGCTCAAACCGGTTAGGTTGACAGAAGGTTCGGCCGTGCAAGGGCTCGCGGGCATCCGGAATCAGGTGTGCCACCCATTGCACTACGCGGCAATGGACGGGGCTATTCTTGCAGCGAGGCTGAGGGCGTTAGGGTGCGGGGAGAAATTCGGGCGGCGTGTCGGAGAGGGAGAGTTGACCAATCTCTTGGCGGTATTGAAAGCGTAGGAGCCAGGTGTTCCAGTGGATGGGTTGGGTGCGGGGTTCGAATTTGATGGGGACTTGTTGCAGTCCGTCCGCGAGGGTGAACTCGTTCTCGCCGCGGGAGAGGTTGCGCACGGCAAGGGAGCCGAGGGCGTTGTTGGGGCCATGACTGAGGTCGAGGATGAGGCAGAGTTCGTAGGCGTTGTCTGCCTTGAAAGTGCTCTCGGAGATTTTCTTGTTGAGTTCCAGGTGGAAGATGTTGCCTTCGCCAGCGGCGATGCCGAAGAGGAGGACGGATTTGTTTTCGCGATTGAGTGCGCCGAAGAGGACCCGTTGGACGCGGCCTCCGGCCAAGCGGGGAGCGAAGCGAGCGACGTAGTAGAGGCGGGGCGATTTGCCGAAGTCGGGCTCGGAGGCGAAAGGTTTGGAGACTTGGATGTCGTCGCCGTCGTAGGAGAGGGCTTGTTTCACTCTCAAGGCCGCTGTGGTGGCGGGGACGATCTTGAGTTTATCGAGTGTGCCTTTGCCAGCCCAATAGATCCAGCCAGAGGCGGTGCCGGTGGTATTGACGGGGAGGGCGTCGAAGCTTTCGGTTTCAGTGCTGTATAAGAGCGTGGCTAAGCCGAAATAAAAAAAAAGCGCGCAGCTAGCAAAGTGGAATGTCGTTTTCATTATTTCATGAAAATACAGCAAAAATAATTTCTTGTCAATAGAGTGTAATTTGTTAACTAAGAAGTATATATAAAATAAAACGATGGCTATTAGTTTATTTATTGCGAGATATTTGGTGAATTTTTCATAAAAATATAATTGATTTTTTCATATTTTATGAAACTATAACGGCATGGCTTTTCTTCCTTCTTTCTTGCGGTTCACGGGGTTTTCCCGGCGTTCGACTTTGCTGCCGGTGGTTCTGTTGTTGTGCGGGGCGGGCTCCGGGATTTTGTCGGGTGCGGAACCGGCGGTGGTTGCGGCGAAGCCGGTTTCGGCCACGAGTGAATCGTTGAAGGGGTTGCCTGCGAAGTTGGCGAAGAATCCGAAGGCGCAGCAACAGCTCGCGGCGATTCTGGCGGAGGCGACGCGGGTACGGGATTTGCCGCTGGTGCAACGGGCGGCTTCGTTGGAGGAGTTGCGCAATCCGAATGGCAAGCGGGTGGGGTTCATTGATGGGCGCACGATTAATGTGGAGAAGGTGGACGCGAAGAAGGCGAATCTCTTCGCGGTGTCGATGTCGGATGTGGATATCACGGGAATCATTGCGCGGGAGATGCCGTTGTTGGCGGCGGCGTATGTGATCACGGGGGATCGTTCCTATCTGGATCGCGTGGCAGCGCAGTTGCGGGAAGTGACGCAGTGGATTCCTCTGCAGCGTCCGGGTTGGGAGCTCTATACGCCGACGCATTCCTTGCCGCCGGATGGAGATGACGGGGTTTGGCTGGCGACGGGGCAGGGGTTGACGGCGGTCTGGCAGACGTTGGAGATTTTGCCGAAGGGAGCGTTGCCCGCCGATCTGCAGAAAGCGGTGCTGGAGCAATTTCGGCGCGAAGCGGAGCGCATCACCAAGGACTGGCGCAATGAGAAGGGCTGGTTCATGAAGCAGAAGGTGGTGACGACGAATCAGTGGATCGTGCCGTCGGCTGGTCTGGCGGTGGCGTGCGCCACGTTGGGGCGCGAGGCGAATCCGGAGGCGTACGATCTGGCGGTGACGAATCTGACGCATAGTGTGGAAGCGTTGGGCAAGGATGGTTCCGTTTCCGAGGGCGTGGCGTATGGCCAACATTGGACGGGACCCTTTCTCTATATGGCGGCGCAGGCTTTGGCGGGTGCGGGGGATCAACGTCTCGCGTCGCAGCCGTTCTTCCAAAAGTTTCCGCTGTGGCTCGCGATGCAATATCAGCCGGGCCAGTGGGTGATTAATGATTTCGATAATTTTGGCGGTGCGCGGGGGCTGTTGTACGCGCAGGCGCAGGATGTGGCGCGTCTCTCGGCATTGTCCCGGAATTTGCCGCTGACGTGGGTGTTGCGGCACGTGATCAAGGTGTTGCCGTATGATGTTTACAGTCTGCTGACGTTGACGATTCCCGAGGAGGAATTGCAGGAGCCGCCGTTGTGGGCGGTGGTGGATCGGGGGCATTGCGCGATCTGGCGCAGTGGGTGGGAGGAGCAGGCTTCGGGCGTGTGGGTGCGGGGTGGTCACCAACTCGACGGGCATGATCACCAGGATCGCGGGCACGTGAATTTTATTGTCGAGGGCAAGGCGGTGCTGCTGGAATCGGCGACGCCAGGCTATGATCATCCGCTCAAACGCGAACGCTACGAGTCGGTCATGGGCCATAATGTGCTGCAAGTGGATGAGGATCTTTATCCCCGCAAATCGCCCGCGCCGATCAAGGTCAAGCGGATGGATGCCAAGGGCGGCGATGTCACGGTGGAAGCAGGCGCGGGTTATCCGACTGTGGAGCGCTGGCAGAGGCAGGTGGTCTGGACGGCCAAGCGAATGGAGATCACTGATGTGGTGACGTTGAAGAAGCCGGGGAAGGTTTTGTTCCGGTGGCATCTGGGTTCGGAGTTGTCGCTGAAGATTGCCAATCCCACGGCGACGTCGTTGTCCGCGCAACTTCCGGCGGGACGAATTGTTTTCCCCGCGCCGATGATCAAGGCGAGCGACGGGCTGACATCGAAGAACAGTGATTGGCAACCGGCCGCAGAGGACATCATGGAAACTCCGGCGGTGACGTTGTCCGTGCAGGCGGATCGTGCGATTGTGGGCGCGGAGGAAAAGAATCTCGATCACGCCTTCCGGTTCCGCCAGCCGAATCATCAACACACGACGTTCGTCGTGCGCTCGGCGGAAGCGGTGGAGTCGATCACGCTGAAGACGGTGGTGGAATTAACCCCGGCGGCAACCGCGATGCTTCCATGAGAAAAGTAACTTTGGAGATTTGATGAAACACCCGACTCCATCCTTGATGCCCATCTGGAAAAAAACAGCGGCATTTACATTGATGGAGTTGCTGGTGGTGATCGGGATCATGGCGGTGCTGATGGCGTTGGCCATGCCGGTGGTGACGGCGGTGCGGGAGAAGGCGAAAATCACGCAGTGCGCGTCGAACTTGCGTCAGATTGGCGTGGCGGCCAATGCGTACGCTTCCGATCACAATGGCTACTATCCCGCCATGCCGACGGCGGGGCCGATGCTCTATTTCATCAGTGGCATGCCGGCGGGGAAGGCGACCTGGACTTATTTCGGCGTGCTCTATGAAGAGGGGTATGTGTCCGATGGCCGGGTCTTTTATTGTCCGGCAATGGGGCCGGGGACGTTTGACTATGCGAGTCAGTGGTTGCCGAATGTGCGGGGATTGAGCTTCACGCAAATGTTCCGCATCGGCTATTTGCAGCGGCCCATTAATGCGTTCCAGAATACGCCCGCGGCCGGAGTGCTGACGCGGCAGGAGGGACGGTTGCGGGTCCTGATGCTCGACCACAATTACAATAGCGGTCATCCGATCGTCTCGCAGACGAAATTTCGCGATTCGTACCCGCGCGGCATCAATGTGCTCTTCAACGATTCCCACGTGTACTACGACGCGACCGGTGAATTCTGGTATTCGCAGAATTACGATCAGGCCTGCAAGGCGTGGGAGTCGGGGAATTAAGGGACGCCAAAAGAGCGTGAGCGATCAGGAAATTCCCAGCACGTGCTTGGTGATGAAATTGACGACGGGCGTGGGATCTTCCAATCCGTGGGGGTGATGGCCGATGCCGGGCTTGATGATGACTTCGATCGTCCCGCCGAGTTGTCGGTAGTTTTTTTCGAGGACGCGGGTGTTCTCCTCCAGCGGCACCACATCGTCGGCATCGCCGCAGACGTGAATGAGGGGAATGTGATGTTGCGCCAAGGGCTCGAGGCGATTGAGGGGTTGAAATTTGGGAGACAGGATTTCTGCTTCCGTGAGACCATGGGAGTGCAGGACTTGATTGAATTCTGCCGTGGCGCAAGCGGATTTTCCCTGACCGCCGGGCCAACTGCTGAAATCGCAGACGGGAGCATCGGCGTAAATCGCGGCGACTTCTTTGGGGTGGGATTCGGCGTAGCGGAACGCGTAGAGCCCGCCCCGGCTCAAGGCGACGAAAGTGAACTTCGCCGCGAGTCCGGCGCGAACGAGGAGATCATGAAACGCCTTGCCATGGCGAATGCCGGTGGGCGAGGCGTAATCGGCGAGCACTTCGGTGTAGGCGAGATGAAATCCTTTTTGAATGAGCGCGATGTCCGCACTGGGCCAGGCATCGAAAAAGGTGGGACGCCAGAGCCAGGGATTTCCGGGTAGCGGTTCGGGCGGAAGAACGAGATGCGCAGCGCGATTCTGAAAGTCAAAACTCACGCGCTCGAAACCATTCCAGCGATCGAGTGAAAATGTGGCGTCCGGCAGCAGGGTGCGCAGAGCGGCCAAGGGTGAAATGTCAGAGGTGGTCATAAAGGATGAAGTTCGGCCAGTGCTCCCATTTCCAGCGGGAAGGTAATCCAGCCACTGGCATCGGGTGCAACGGCATGAGCCGCGCCGTTGATGGTGAGGGTGAAAGGAGTCGTGCCGGTACGGACCCGGCATGGCGTGGAGCGGTGGGAGAGAATCCGAATGGTTTGCCAGCGACTGTCGCGCCATTCGAGATCCACGACGAAGCCGCCGCGAGCGCGCAAGCCTTTGACCCGGCCAGCGGTCCACGTGGTCGGGAGAGCGGGCAGGGGATCAATGCCATTGGCGTGACTTTGCAAAAGCATTTCCGTAATGCCGGAGGTGACGCCGAAATTGCCATCAATCTGGAAGGGAGGATGTGCGTCGAACAGGTTGGAGTAGATTCCGCCTGCTTCCGAGACGGTGTTGCCTGCGGGACAGAGGGTGAGCAGCCGTCCGATCAATCCGAGCGCATGATCGCCGTCGCGCAGTCGGGCCCAGAGATTGATTTTCCACGCGAGGGACCAGCCAGTACCCGCATCGCCCCGCGTGCGCAACGAGGTGGCGGCGGCGTGAAAAAGATCCGGTGTTTGCTGGTCGGTGATCTGGCTGCCGGGGTGGAGTCCGAATAAAAACGAGACGTGACGATGATGAATTTCTTCCGAGGGCCAATCGTGCGCCCATTCCTGGATGCAACCATTCGCGCCAACTTGAGCGGGGAGCAGACGCGGCAGGGCTTTGGAAATTTCCTGCGTGAATGCGTCGTCAATCTCCAGCGCGGACGCTGCCGCGAGGCACGCTGTGAAGAGTTCCCGAATGATAGCCATGTCCATGGTGGAGCCCATGCTCAGGCCCGCCAGAGTTCCATCGGGAAGAACGAAGTTGGTTTCGGGCGAGGTGGAAAGCGATGTGACGAGATGGCCGTCACGGTCTTCAGTGAGCCAGTCGAGGCAGAATTCCGCCGCGCCTTTCATCAAGGGCCAGGCGTCGTTGCGGAGATACTCGGTGTCATGTCCGAACGCGTAATGTTCCCAGAGATGTTGGCAAAGCCACGCGCCGCCGACATACCAGGTGGCCCATTTGGTTTGTCCGCTTACGGGAGCCGTGTGCCGCCAGAGATCGGTATTATGATGGGCGAGCCAACCGCGCGAGCCGTAATTAATGCGGGCCGTTTCTGCCCCGGTGACGGCGAGGTCACGGATGAAGGAGAAGAGCGGTTGATGGCATTCCGAGAGATTCGCACTTTCCGCCGGCCAGTAATTCATCGGCGTGTTGATGTTGAGCGTGTAATTCGAACTCCATGGCGCACGCATCTGATCGTTCCAAATCCCCTGCAGATTCGTCGCCTGGGTGCCAGGCCGCGAGGAGGCGATCATGAGATAGCGTCCGTACTGATACAACAGCGCGACCAACTGCGGGTCCGAAGTCGCGGTCCAGCGGCGAATCCGTTCCTCCGTGGGCCATTCGGCCGAGGGGGAGGTGCCGAGATCGAGTTCCACACGACGGAACAATTCGCGATGATCTGCTTGATGCGTGGCGAGAAGTTGGTCGAAGGATTGGGTGCTGACACGAGTCAGTTTCTGGCCCGCAGTAGAAACGGCTTTTTCCGGATCGAGGGGTTGGTTGAATCCCTGAAAGCTGGTCGCCATTGAGAGGAGCAGGGTGACGCTGGTGGCGGCCTTGATCTGCAGTTCCCGCGCTCCGGCTGTGACCGCGCCGCCCTCCACGCGCGCGTGGAGTTGAGCGATGAAGCGGATCGTGTCGTCACGATGGCCGTAACGAATGGGGATGAGAACGTTTTCGACGTAGTTTGGTTCTACATGCTCGGGAGCTTGTCCCGTGAGGCGCAAGGTGGTGTTGTCCTGAGTCAGGACGTCGTGGGGCAATTCGCTGGTGAGTCGCGCGGTGAAGGTGAGGGCTCCGGGGCGATCAGCGGTCAGGCGCAGCGCGATGATTTGATCGGGAAAGCTGGCGAACGCTTCGCGTCGATAGGTGATGCCGTGATGCTGGAACGTCACGCTGGACAGAGCCCCATCGAGATCGAGCTCGCGCCGATAGTGGCTGATTTCGCTTTCGTCCAATCCCGAAAAATCGAGATGGAGATCGCCGAGCGGTAGATAGGATTCCGTCCACGGTCCAAACAGACCCCGAGCCAGTTGATCGGCCAGCGGGTAATCGCCCGCATGGAGCGCGGCGCGGACTTGTGGCAGCACGGCGCGCATGGTGGGATTATTCCAGTCGCGGTGTTTGCCAGACCAGAGCGTGTCTTCGTTGAGCTGAAGCTGGTCGTGCTGCAGGCCGCCGAAATGCATGGCGCCCAGGCGGCCATTGCCCAAGGGAAGCGCGGACGTCCAGTGGTTTGCCGGTTCAGTATACGAAAGCGAGAGGGGGGAGTTCATGGTAAGTCCGATCCGGGTGAGATCGTTCCGATGAGGTCGATATACGGATGACTAAGCGAGGGTGGGTTTCACGCACGATAACCGCTCGATCAAGCGCGGGGCAATCGTGATGTGTTGGACGAGAGAGTCCGGGTTCTGGATGCGACTGACCAGAAGGTCGACCGCGACCCGACCCATTTCCTCGCCCGAGAGGCACACGCTGGTGAGGGGCGGGTTCGAATACTCGCAGGAATCGATGTTCATGTAGCCGACGATGCTGAGGTCTTTCGGAATGGAAATGCCGAGCGGTCCGGCGACTTGCATGATCGAGAAGGCGTATGCATCGGCGGCGCAGACGAGCGCGGTAGGGCGCAGCTCCTTGAGCGCGATGAGTTTTTTCAAACCTTTCGCCATCACGTCCGGCACATCTTCCCCGGCGTTTTCGCGGATCGGGGTTTGAAGATAACCGGGGTGAAATTCGAAGCCCATCTCAGCCACGCAGCGTAGATAAGCTTGCTCGCGTTCCAGATGGTGGAAGGAGGTGTGGCGTTTCGTTTCCTTCTCGTAGATGAAGCCGACGCGGCGATGTCCGAGCCCGTGCAGGTAGTGCATGATTTGATACGTGGCGGCGAAGTTGTCGCAAGAAACCGAGGCGGTCGCACGTGATAGAGAATCGCTCATGAGCCGGATGGTGGGAATGGCGTCGTTCACTTTGTTGACCCACGAGTCCGGGAAATCGCCCTTGATGATCGCGCCGCGCACGAGTTTGTCGGCTACAATGGAGGGGAGTCGATCCTGTTCCAGATCGTCGCCGCAGGACGTGAAAAGGATATGGCCTTCGAGTTCGCTGGAGCGCTGCTCGATGCCGGTGAGAAAATGTTGCTGGAAAATATCCGAGAGATTGCGCGAGGTGGCGTTGTCGAGAAGGTAGGCGATCGGCCCGAGTTCTCCTTCCTTGGCGGCGGCCGCACGTTGGGGCGAGCGACGGGAATAGCCCAATTCCCGCGCCGCGAGCTTGACGCGATCTGCCAAGGCGGGATCTACGTCCGTCTTGCCGCTCAGAACGCGGCTGACTGTTCCAATGGAAACCCCCGCCCGCTGGGAGATATCGAACATGCGCGGTTTGCGGTTGGGTTTGGTTAAAATAGCGCTCATTATTTCATGAAAATAATAGAGAGGGGGTGGCTTGTCAACGAAAAGCAGGGGCGAAGAAAGGATGATTTTGACTTAAAAGCACTTAAATAATCGAATTTACATGAAAATTCATGATAAATTGTTTTTGACATCAGTTGTTTAATGAAATATTTTAGCGTCAACGCTGCTGGTCGCAGCCCAAGCCTAACCTCAACTCCTCTCCTATGAAAATTCATCACTACACTGTCGGGTTGGTCATTGCTTTGTGGATTCTCTCCCTTGGAGGAACTCAAGCGGCCACGGTCACATGGTCGTCGGGTAGCTCTGGTTCCTGGAGCGCGGGGGCGAACTGGAGCGGCGGGGTTATTCCTGCCACGGGCGATGAGGTGACGCTCGGTGATGTGGCGGCTTCGCGGACGGTGACGTTGGATTTAACTAACGCCGGGGCGAGCGTGTCTCTCTCCTCGCTGCTGCTGCAGCAGACGACGGCGGGCGTGGCAGGAACGCCTATCAATAATCAACTCGCGCTGAGCGGTGGCGCGGGAACGTTGACGGTGGGCAATGCGGTGACTCTGGGTACGGGCTTGGCCAACACGACGACCAGTATTTTGATCACCGGCACGTCGAACTCTTCGTATGTCAACACGCCGGCCCTGTCGGTGACGGGAGGGACGACGATCAATGCGGGCGGTTTGTTGCAACTGGCCTACGCGTCTACGCCGCGTGGCTTTGTGGCGATGGCGGGAAGCATCACCTTGAGCGGCGGTATCATCGAGGCGTTATCGCCGAGCAGTACCCAGACAGCGTGGCTCGGGGGTGTGGCCGCAGGTAACAATTCCGCATTGGCGGGCAATGATGTGTTCACCATCAACAGCGGCACGATCAAGGTGCATGGCAACGGCTCGAACGGCTCGCGTTTGGGATTCAACGGGAATTTTAACTGGACCGGGGGCACGATTCAGTTGGTTTCGGATGTGACCACTTCGGGCCAGCCGGGGCTTTTTCTCCATGGCTTGACCAATACGATCAGCTCTGGCGTGGTTTTTCAAACGGTCAGCCCGACCGGGGTGGTGAGCGCGGCGGCTCCCACTTTTACGATGTGCATTACCACGGCGAGTCCCTCGACGGCGCTCACGCTGTCGCAGACATTGGATACGGCTGTCACGCTGGGACTGATGACGATTCGGGAGTTCGACACGCGGACGAATAGTTCCTACACCCATCGCATCACCTCGACCGCGGCTGGGCGCGGCATTGGACAGATCTTTCTGACCACCTCCGGTGCGGAGGATATTGTTCAATTGGGCAGCGATTTGAAATCGACGTATTCCGCCGCCGGGACGTTCGTGACGGCACAGGCCACGGGTTCTCCGGCTTATGCGACGTTTGGGGTGGATCTTAATGGATTCACTTTCGATGGAACGGCGGCCTCGGCGGGGTGGGTACCCAACAAGGTCAGCGGGACGACCACGAATTGGAAAGTGGTTTCCTCTTCCGGAACGGGAACGTTCAAGGCGCAGTCCTATAATCTCGGACTGAGCGGTGCCACGTCGGCCGATACCATGACGGTGGGTAGTAATGTCATTCTGGAAGCAACGGGTGGTTCCGGCACGGGCAACGTCCTGAGTACGTCGGGTGGGGCGACCTATGCGTATCATGCCGCGTCGAAATTCCGGTATTCGGGCAGCGCGACACGGGCCAATGCGGCGACGGTTTCCAGCGCGGTGGCGATCGGCGGATTGGAAGTGGTCAATGGCGCTTTGAATTTGAGCCAGTCGGCCTTCCAGACGCAGGGCGATGTTTCCGTCACGGGCGGAGGTTCGCTTGACCTGAACGGCACGTCGATTGCGACGTTAACCTTGGCCTCCGGAAAGAGTTTGACGGTGAACAACGGCACGATGTTGCTGACGCTTGATGGCTTAGGCAATTCCGATCAGATCCTGAGCGCTGGCTCCGGGCTCGCAGATCTGACGGGCGGTGCCTTCCTGCTTTCGGGTACGATCAACTATGCCGCGAGCTACACGGTGATGAGTGGTTTTTCCACGATCGCGGGAGCCGATGTGGTGGCGATCTCCGGTTATGACAGCGTGAACTATCAGGCTAGCTTGAGCTCCACGGGTGTTCTCTCCTTCTCGACTGTTCCCGAGCCGGGAACGTTTGGATTCGTGGCGCTCGGTCTGATGCTTTGGCTTGGTGCGGAGTCCCGGGCGAGACGTCAATCACGCTCGAAGAATTGACCCCAAACCGCGGCCCTGACAGAATCTATAAAGATGAACATGCGGCGACTGTTCCTGGGAATTTCCGCCGGTGTTCTCCTCGCGACGGCGCGCTCCGGGGCCGGAACGTTGCCGGAGGTGGTCATCGATTGGTCGGCATTTTTGGCGCGACAGGATCTGGTTTGGTCCCGCATTCCGACGCAGTGGCGTGACAGTGTTTTTATCGGTAATGGCAATCTCGGCGCGACGGTTTGCTTGGAGGCGGGGACGTTCGGCTGGCAGATCAATCGTGCGGATGTGACGCATGAGTCGTCGCGTTATCCTATCGGGCGGCTGGTGGTGCGGACGGCCGGGGCGTTGTGCGGGGGCGAGGCGCGACTGAAACTGTGGGATGCGGAAGCGGAGGGGACGCTTCGGACGGAGCGGGGGAGTATTCACTGGCGCACGTTCACGGCGACGACGCCATCGGTTCTGGTGATTGAGCTCAAAGGCGCGGAGGGTGAAAGTGGCGTGGAGTTAAATTGGGAACCGGCGGAGGCGCGACCGCCGCGCAAGGTTTACCGCAAGGAGGTCTTCACGGAACAGGAATTGCACCCCGCTGCGGTGGTTTCACGCGCTGGTGGAATGATTACGAGCGTGCAATCTTTTCTCGGCGGCGGGGCGCATGCGGAATGTGTGGTTCAGACGGCTACCGCGGACGGCGGGAAATTATATTTCATCAGTATCAGTCCCGGTGCGACAGGTGACGAGGCGCTGGCCGAAGCGCGTCGAACCACCGATCAGGCTGTGGCGTTGGGGCTGGAGAAAATCACGACTGCTCACCGCGAGTGGTGGCATGCCTATTACCCCCAAAGTTTTCTTTCGATCCCGGAGGCGCGGCTCGAGGCTTTTTATTGGATTCAAATTTACAAGCTCGGCGCGGCGATGCGCGAGAACGGGCCGATCCTTGATTTGATGGGGCCTTGGTTCGCGCCGACACCGTGGTCAAAGGTCTGGTGGAATCTCAATGTGCAATTGACCTACTCACCGCTTTTCACGGCGAACCGGCTGGCTCCGGCGGAATCCCTTTTCCGGGCGTTGGATCAGCATCGGCAGCAACTCGGTGATAATGTGCCGAAGCCATGGCGGGGACAAGCGGCGGCGATTGGCACCGCATCCGGCTATGATCTGGTCGCCCCGGTGGATGTGGCTCGTGGGATTCAGTCGGGCAAGGGAACCGAGATGGGGAATTTGCCGTGGGTGCTGTTTCTCTACTGGCAATACTACGCGTATCAGCAGGACGAGGCGATCTTGCGGGATCGGGTGTTGCCGCTTCTGAAGCTGACGATCGGACATTATCTGGCGGTGATCGAAAAGGGGGAAGATGGCCGCTGGCATTTGCCGCTCACGTACTCTCCGGAATTGCTGGCCGCGCCGGACTGCAATTATGATCTCGCGCTGCTGCGGTGGGGATTGCAGGCGCTGATCACTGCTTCCGAACGGGTGCAGCCGGAGGAACCGCTGTTACCGCGTTGGAAGGAAGTGCTGGCGGGATTGACTCCCTTTCCGACCGATGCCACGGGGCTTCTGATCGGACGCGGACAGCCGCTCAAGGAGTCGCACCGGCATTACTCACATCTGTTGGCCATTTATCCGCTACAGTTATTGAACCCTGATGAGCCGACTGATCGGGCGTTGATTGAAACATCGCTGGCGAACTGGACAAGTCGGCCGGAAAAATTCAAGGGATATTCCCATACCGGAGCGGCCTCGATGGAAGCGATGCTTGGTCATGGCGACGGGGCCGAAAAACAATTGCAGCAGCTTTTGAATCGGTTTGTGCTGCCCAATACGTTCTATATGGAAGCAGGTCCGGTGATTGAGACGCCCCTTTCAGCGGCGACCAGTTTGCAGGAAATGTTGCTGCAGAGCGGAGGCGGACGCCTGCGGATTTTTCCCGCGATACCGTCGGGCTGGCCGGAAGTCAGTTTTCACTCGCTTCGTGGCGAAGGGGCCTTTCTTGTGAGCGCGGTTCGACACGAAGGGCGTACCGCGTGGGTGCAGATTCAAAGTCTCGCGGGTGCTCCCTGTCGCGTGCAGGTGGGCGATTGGAAAACCGTGGCGGTGCGGGCCTCAAGCGGCGTGACACCCCAAGTGAAGAGGACGGCAGCGGGACTCATTGAGGTCTCGCTTTCCAAGGGCGAGACCGTGGTATTAACCGAAACCGCGCAAGCTCCGCTGATCCCACTCAGACCGGTTGCGAGTACTTCTCGATTAGCGAATCCGTACCCCATGCACTTTCAGGAGGGGAGGAAATAAATGAAATCCACGGTGGTTGACGAGTCGAAGTGTGAGGAGAATCCGCCCGGCTCGAAACGCTGGACAGTCGGCACGCTGACCTACACCACGGGCGGTCTCGCGGTGCTGTTTTGCTGGCTGTTGTGGGGTGATTTTGCATGGTCGATGCGCGAACGTTCCGTGCCTTCGGTGATTCAGTTGTTGTTCAAGAAATACGACGCTTCCGATATGGTGACCGGTTTGTTGATCGGGTCATTGCCCGCAGCGCTCGCGATGTTGATTGGTCCAATCATCAGCTATAAATCGGATCGCCATCGTAGTCGTTGGGGGCGGCGCATTCCCTTCCTGTTGATTCCGACGCCGATTGCTGTGCTGGCCATGGTTGGGCTGGCCTTCAGTCCGCAGTTGGGAGAATGGCTGCATGAACTACCGGCGCTCAAGGGCTGGGGGCTCAATGTCTCTATTCTCCTGTCGCTGGGACTTTTTTGGACGCTGTTTGAATTCGCGAGCATCATCGCGAATTCGGTCTTTGGCGGTTTGGTGAATGACGTGGTTCCGCAGCCAGTGCTGGGGCGTTTTTTCGGTTTGTTCCGCGCGCTGAGTTTGATTGCCGGAATCATTTTCAACTTCTGGATGCTCGGCAAGGCGGAGACCCATTTTGTGGAGATCTTCATTGGCATTGGTTTGCTCTATGGCGTGGGCTTCACGGTCATGTGTCTCAAGGTCAAGGAGGGAACCTATCCCCCACCGCCGGATGAGCCGTTGCCGGGATCGGCTGGAGGTTTTTTCTCCGCCGCGAAGGTTTATTTCCGGGACTGCTTCGGACACTCCTATTATCTCTGGTTCTTTGGCGTGATGTCCCTGTGTGCCATCGCGGGCAGTCCGGTGAATCTCTTCAGCGTGTTTTATGCGCGGAGTGTGAATATGAGCATGGGTGATTATGGAACGTGCCTCGCGCTCACCTACCTCATCTCGCTCGTACTGGCTTATCCGCTCGGGGCGCTGGCGGATCGTTTTCACCCGTTGCGGGTGAGTTTGGTCGCCATGGGACTCTACGTGCTGACTTCATTGTGGGGTGGGCTCTATGCGGATAACGCGCGGAACTTCGGCATTATTTTCGTAGTACATGGTGTGTTGATGGGAACGTATTTTACCGCGTCCGCCTCGCTCGCGCAAAAACTGCTGCCGCGTCAACGCTTTGCCGAGTTGAACTCCGCTTGCGGTATTTTGATCAGTGTCACTTCGATTGTGGTGCCACCGTCGATCGGTTTGTTGCTGGACCAAAGCGGTCATGTGTACCGCTATACTTTTTACGCAGGAGCGGGCATTTCGGTGGTGGCTCTCGCGTGTGGAGGTGTCCTGTACCGGAAGTTCATGGCGCTGGGAGGTCCCTCCAGCTACCGGCCGCCGGAGTAGGGTTGGGACTTACCTGCTTTGCTGCCTGCTTGAATAGGCTTCAGCGCTTTTTACGACGGGGAAGGGGCGCGTGGTCGGCGATCGTCGGGCCGTTGACCCAATGGCCTTCGACGAGCACGAGCTTGGGCTTTTCGGGGAGACCGAATTCGTTGCGGAAAATTTGGGACGAGACGAGGTCCACGGTGATCTCGCCAATGGTTTCATTACTTTCCTCGACCCCGGCGAAATCCGATCCGGCGGGTCGCACCACACTGACGATGGCGAGTTCCTCCGGT
Source organism: Verrucomicrobium sp. (assembly GCA_017849585.1). Lineage (GTDB taxonomy): Bacteria > Verrucomicrobiota > Verrucomicrobiia > Methylacidiphilales > UBA1321 > UBA1321. The sequence continues at coordinate 18,077 of JAFIGT010000023.1, read as the reverse complement.
ACGCGTAGTTTGAGTTCCTGCAGCCATTCCATTTCATGACCGATCAGCGTGATGATCGCCTGCGGTTTCCATTTGCGGAGCCAGTCACGAAAGAGGGTGATGGCGGTGTCGGCGGGTGTGCCAAAGAATGTGGGGATCTGCGGGCCGCCCTGAAATTGTTGTTCGCATTGCGCGTAGCCACCGAGCCAGCGGGAAAGCGTAGCCTCCGCATGTCGCGACGGCAGGCACAGGCCAATCCGCCGGTAGCCGCGCTGAAAGAGCTGTCCGTAGGCGATCAAGACGTTCTTGTACTGATCATTGGCGACGCGGTCGACATCGGGGGCTTTCCAGGAATACCCGGTCGTAATGGAGGCGTAGCGTTCCCAATGCATGACGAGCGGCTGTGGCGTGGATCTCCATGGAGCGGTGATGATGACGCCAGTGATTCCCCGCGCGTGGAGAATGCGGTCGATTCGTGGCGCATTCATTCCGGTGGCTTGCAGGAAAAAACATTCGGTGTGGAAGCCCAGCTGCCCTGCTCGGCGGGTGATTCCCCGGTAATATTTTTGATAGGGATCCGGTTCCAGCCAGTTGCTCGAGGAGGTGGAATCCACGAGTAATCCGATACAGCCCTTGTCCTGCAAGGGGCGTCCCGCGCGGACATGGGCCATGAGAGTGGAGATATAGGAATTGGGTTGATACCCCAGGCGGCGAGCCGTCTCCAAGACGAGGGTGCGTGTCTTGACCGGAATGGAGGGATCGCCGCGCAAAGCGAGGGAAACGGTGGCTTGATTCAGGCCGAGAGCGGTGGCGACGTCGCGTTGATTGGGCATCTCTACTCATCGTGATGAGTTGCGCGCAAATTGCAAGCGAGATCATTTCCTTCGAAGCTACAGATATCAGGAAATCATTATGCAACGGAATCACCCCATTCACACTTTGGCGCAGCGGTCCTTATGGTCGTCTGTGAAGATTCGGCTCTTGGGCTTGGCGGTTATTTTGGCGGCGCCGATGGCGTCCTCTGCCGCCACGGTGACCTGGGATGGCGGTGGCGCGAATGCGTACTGGAATACGGTGTTGAATTGGAGTGGCGATGCGGTGCCCCTGGCAACGGACGATATCGTTTTTGGCAGCGGGTACACGTCCGGCACACCGAGTTTGAATGGAACGAGTCAGACTGTAAACTCGCTGACGTTCAACGGATCGGCGGCGGTTTCGCTGGTGAATGGATCGGGTACACCCACGCTGACAATCTCATCCGGGAATATTACCAAGAGCACGACGGGAATTGTCTATCTCTACTCGACCCTGCGGCTGGGTGCCAGCGGCGTTTGGCAAAATACGGCATCGGGCGGCGCGCAGGCGATGCGTGTTTACGGTTCCATCACCGATTCGACGGACACCTACGGGCTGACTCTGAGCGGTGGCGGGGTGTTCATTTTGTATGGCAATAATAGCTACGATGGCGGCACGACCCTTTCGAGCAGCACGCTTCACCTATATCATAATAATGCCTTGGGAACAGGCGCTCTGACCATTCAGGGAAACTCGGGGGTTTATTTCGGAGCCTCGGTGATTACCAATTCGATCGTGATTTCGAATCCAACCGCCGCGACCGCTTTCTATAGTGCCGGTGCCCAGACGAATAATAATTTTCAGACCACGCTCGGTAACATCTCGGGGAATATGAATGGGCAGCAATTCGCGATTCGTGGCGACGCGCGGACCTGGATTTTTTCGGGAGGCATCACTCTTTCCGGCATGGATTCCAATGGGCTGCAGTTGCTTTCCGAAAACACGGGAAATTATTCCTATGTTTTTTCGTCGACTCCCACACTGAACGGAAGCACCAATGGCCGCATCAAACTGGGGGCCACCTCCGGGAGCGCAGCGACGGGTGGACGCGGTAATTTGCTGGTGGACACGGCGGGGAGCTTTGGCGGTACGTATCTGGACGTGATGAGTGGTGGCGGGATGGACACCATCGCGGGCATTCACAATACGGGCACGGTCAATTTCTCCCCGACCGGGTCGGTGCGCTTGCAGGATGTAGCGGCGGGCGTGGTCAATCTGGCCTCGCTCAACTCGGGTGCGGTCACGGAATTCTCCGCGCTGATCGATGACCTGGCCAACACGGTCGGGGTGAATATCAATGACAGCTATCAGCAGGTGAACGCGGCGGCTTCACTCAGTCTTTCGAGTCCCGTGTACGAGACACGCACGCCGGTGGGCATCGTGAAATTCAGCCGGGCCGCTGGCAATACCTATGACGGCGGAACGATCGTGAAAGCGGGAACGCTGCTCGTCGCCAATACCAGCGGGTCGGCCACCGGGACAGGAGACGTTACGGTTCGGAGCGGTGCGAAACTCGGTGGAACGGGCATCATCGCACCCACGGGTACTCACGGGGTGATTATGCAGTCGGGTTCCATTCTGGCGCCAGGCGAGGGGATTGGTCACTTGCGGTTCAATGGCGGTTCGACCACGGGAACCCTGTTGACGATGGAGAGCGGGGCTGCCTTTGAATTCGAACTGGGAGCGTTGGGTTCAGCGGATACGGTTGATTTCTTAAATTACACGCTGGGGGATTTTTCGCTGGCGGGCAATCAGGTCAATATTGTCGACGCGGGCGGATTGCAGGAGGGTTCCTATTTATTGTTCCGTTTTTATTCCGATAATGGAACTACAGTGATGGACAGCGGCCTGAGTTCCGGACTGCAGATCGGCTCGGGTTTGGAAAGCTACGCGGGAAGTTATTTCTCCTACGCGGCTGATGGTATTTATCTGGTGGTGGTACCGGAGCCTTCTGCCGCCTTGCTGCTTTCGGGTGGGCTCATGATCTTAATGGCAGCCCGCCGGAGGTTGGCATAAGGTTATTGTCGGGTACGTGAACGGTCAAAAGTCATGAAGCGAATGTTCCCAGCCAGATCCTGCAGGGCTTTTACCTTGACGGAAATGCTCGTCGTGGTGGGGATCATGATTGGACTGCTGGCGCTGAGCCTGCCCGCTTATCAAAAGATCCAGCATCGATTGGCCAGCCTGCAATGCAGTCGTAATCTGCGCACGTTGGCGATGGCGCATCAGGCCTATCGGATGGATCGGGGAAATCTGCCTCCACCGCGCTCCGTGACGTCCAGCGACCCGGATTCCGAGGGACATAATGCCTGGGGCATCCAAACGCTGAGGCATTATTATCGTACCAGCTCGAACAGTATATACACGAGCCGGGGGCAATTCATTGTGGAGCCGACTGAGAAATGTCCCGGTGCCGCGCTGACCGGGCAGACCATCGATCCGGTGCAGGGCGGACCGGACTACAATCATGTCGCTCTCGATAATTACCAGAACTACACCAAGACCTCGTCGCTGAACATGGATACCTATTTTGGTGCCGCGGCGGCGTACGTGCCTCTGTTTTGGGATGGCTGGAAACCGAACTGGGGCACGACTCCGGAGATTCCCTTGAGGCACCTGGATGGAGCCAACATGGCGTTCATGGATTGTCACGTCGAGTGGTTGAGCGGCGAGGATGGGCGTCTCTACAAAGGCTACATCGACGCCATTTATCAAACCGGCCAGATCGATGCTTCCAAGGAAGGAACCGGGAAAAAATTGGGTACTACTGCTCTCAAGCCATGAATACATTCTTCTCCCCTCTTTTGGCGCGCACGTTATTTTTTGCCGTGCTGGTCATCGTTTCCCTGAATATTGACGCGCGGGCTCAGGACACGGCGGCGCATCGATTGCTCCTGAGTGGTTTTGAGAAGCCGTTGGATGCAGAGTGGTCTCGTGATGGGGCGAATGGCGGTTCGCCCTTTGACGTGGAATCCAATGCCGAGAAAGTCAAGGCCGGGGCAACGTCGGCCCGGTGGGAACCGAGTCGTCGTCCGTGGCTCTTCTTGAAAAAATGTCCGGAAGATTGGAGTGCGTATCAGGCGTTGCGCGTCTGGATCTACGCGGAGGCGGCGAACGGTCAAAAAATCAATTTTTGGATCAATGCCGATGGCGAACCGGGAGTCGTGGAGGGCAAGTTGCGTTCCTACTATTTCTACCAACTGAAGGTCGACTGGACCGGTTGGCGGCAAGTGGTGATCGATTTGAATCAATGCAAGCCCGTGCGCAGTCCGCGCGGTTGGAATCAGATCAGCTCAATGATGATTTCAGCCAAGGGCGGCGGTGCGGAACCGTTGCCGGGCAATGTGCTTTGGTGGGACGAGATGGAATTGGTTGGATTATGAATCGATTGTTTTTCACGTTGTGTTGGGTGGGGGTCGCGATTTCCTCTGCGACGATGGCCGCAGAGAATGCGGGGACGTCCAAACCTCCGGTCCTCGGCCTGAATGAGAAATCCGACGGCGGTCCGGGTGTGTACGCGAGTGCCATTTCGGGTGAAGGTGCCTCAATGGTTTCGCCTGCTCTGGCGATCGAATTTCCCATTGCGCAACGGAATCGCATTTACGTCCTGGGTGGTGGCGTGCGTGGTTTTGGGTTGTTGGCGGAATACCAGGTCGCAGGCGAAAAGCGCTTTCTGGTCGCACGCCGGACCGTGGTGGGCGGGAAAGAGCCCTACACGCCGGTGGCATTGGCGCGAGTATTTGACCCGGAGGGAAATCTCGCGGCGATTGAAGACTTCACGGACCAGACCCAAGAGACGGACGTTCGCATGCTCAAGATCCCCAGCGGAAAGCCGGGGATTTGGAGAGTGTCCTTTTCGGGTGGGCGCAGCGGGGATTGGGTTGAGATTCGCATTGCGGAAACGACCGTATGGGGCGTGCGCGGCGAGATGGCGTTGTCGCTTTCGCAGACGACACCACGGCCCGCGTATTTTTGGATCCCACCGACCTCGCGGAAACTTCGCATTGGCGTCGAGTCGGGATCTGCGGCAGGACTGGCGGTGAAATCGGCTACGGGTGATCAAGCCTTCGCGGAAGGAGCGGCCGCCTCACCGAAATGGCTTCTGATCGATCCGGTACCCAAGGGTGCCGTATGTCGTCTGGAATTCCCCGCAGGATATGATGGCGTGATCGATTTCGAAGGGGCTCCCGGATTGTTGTGCCCCAGTGAAAAAGCGGCGGCTCGTTTGCAGGGTGGGACCATCCTTTGTGAGGGCGTCCCTGTGGCGGGACCCTTGCAAGCACGAGCGCGTCGCTGGATGCTGGCTCATCGTGGCGTTGAGCGGGAACCGGCGATTGCCTGGCCACAGGAAGTGCCGGCAGATTTGGTCTCACCACAATTGGAGGTTCTGCTCTTTGGAAAATATGGAGGACTGAATGGTCTGAATAATGCGATCAAGGAGCAGAATGCGACGCTGGACCCAGCCAATCCGTATTTTGGAATTCCGTGGCCAACGGGATTGAAAGCGGGAGATGAGAATCAAGATTCGTGGGTGAATTTTCTGCCGTACTCCGGCGGATTTGTCTCACTCTATGATTCGACCAATTTCGCCGTGCTTTACAGCTACAAGGCGCGGTTGAATCCGGCTTACCATCACGAGAACATCCTGCAACGGGCCATCCTCGCCGGTTTTTTTCACATCGCTACTTTGCAGGGCGATGATTTGATCCGCGATAATAGTCTCTTTCGCGGTTCGTATCCGCTAACGCATACGTTCTTCATCTATGACGGCTTGTCTGCTTCCTTTCGCGCGCTGAAGGATTCGCTGCCACCGGAGCCCCGTGAAATATGGCGGCAAGCGATTCTCGCCATCGGCGACAAAGTGGCCGACCACCAAGCCTACGAATCGAATCAATGGGCGCACATGATGAAAGCCCATTTGAACACGTATCTGGCGACGGGCGAAAAACGATTCCTGCGTTATTTTGAAACGCAGATGCAAGCCTATCTCGGCGGCGCATATGGAGCTGACGCGAAATTCGGGCAGCATCCGGCGGGTTATTTTCTCGAAGAGTATGGTCCCGATGGCAACTACGATCGCTTGAATCTGTATGCGGTCGTGTCTTGCTACAATGACTATAAAAAATTGCCTGTGGCCAAACCGGCATTGGTGGCGGCTCTGAAGGAAGGTATCGAAAAGAATTTGCGTTTCAAAAGTTTCTTTTGGATAGCGCAACCCGATGGATCCTTGCATTCCCCCACGGCGTTGAATTGTCGGACGAGTGCAATGTTTTGCTTTGCGGGTTATCCGGGCGAATATCTGGCGCGTAATGAATTTCCGCTCGCCGCCGCGCGAAGCGCTTTGGATCGCGAACCTGAGCAGGGCATTGGATTAGCTGGTACCAATTCCTTTATCGCCAATACTCCGGCGTGGATTCAGCGGACACTACAGCAGGGGCTCGCCTGGGGGCCGGCTTATTATCCCAACGTCAGTAATGGGGATTGGGTGGAAAGTCTGGTCAAGGTGTACACGGAGAAAGCGACGGTCGCTCCCGCGTCGTTGCCCTTTCAGCAGAAGAGGGGATTCTGGGATCTACCGGGATTCCTGGCGTGGAAACAAGGCCCATTGTATGGAGTGCTCTTCTACGATGTCGCGGGGGCGCGACGGCCACTGGTGGGGGTGACGGGTGGTGGTCCGACGGCGTTGTGGAGTGAAATCACCGGGACTTTTCTCGCCTCCATGCAGCCCGATGCCTCCGGTAAGAGCGGTCATCTTAAAGCCGAAACCAAGACGATTCGCGGTCCGGACCAATTGACTTATTCCTGTATCTACGGAACGGATGAGAAGGGAGTCTTTTTTGCCTCGGGACACGAGAGAGCAGAGTTGAAGGTCCTTGAACCGACGCGCCAATGGGAGATCGCTTCCAAGATGGGATCACCTGTCTTGTTGGCATTGTCGTGGAATTATCGGGCGAAGGATCAAGGGTTGGATTTGGCCGTGTCGATGCGTTCCTTGGGTGGAGTTCGGGAATCCTTTCTCAACCTGCCGATCCGGATCGCGACAGGTCAAACCACGGCCAAGTTGGAAACGCCCCATCGACTGGTGATTTCATCCGCAACCGGCTCTGTGATTTTGGAATGGCCCGAGGCCTTTTCCGGTAAACTGGAGGATTCCTGCCTGACCGATATCAAGCGCCTGGTGATTCCGATTCCGCCCAAGGCGACTCCATTATTGATCCAGATTCGCGTCGTCGAGAAGTCGGCGTCTTCTGCCCGTTTTTCACCCTCAACCAATCCTAACACCTCATTATGAAATTTTGTACCATTGGGTGCGGTGGCCATGCGAGCCATTCGCATGGACCTTCGCAGAAACTCTACGCGCAACGCCATCCCAAGGTGGAGCTAGCGGCTTGCTGCGATCTGAATCCCCAATTGGCTGAGACCTACCGCGCTACGTTTGGCTTCCAGCGCTGCTATACGAATCTGGAGGAAATGCTCGCGAAGGAGAATCCGGATGCCGTGGCGTTGGTGGTTCCGGCCTCCGCCACGAGCGGCGTGGCTATCCCGCTGCTGGAGCGGGGAATGGCTCTGCACCTTGAGAAGCCGCCGGGTCTGACTTTGAATGAATACCGGCGTTTGCTGGCCGCCGCGCAAAAGGGATGTGGTCTCAACCAAGTGGCGTTCAACCGTCGCTACGCGCCGGCTCTCGTTCGCGCGCGACAATGGCTTGATCGGGATATTCCGGCGGAAGAGGTGTTGCACATCCGTTATGACCTCGTCCGTTACTCACGCAACGAATCTGACTTTTCCATTACGGCGGTTCACGGCATCGATGCGGTGCAGTATCTGGCCCGCAGTCCTTACCGCGAAATTCGTCTGACTTACCGGGAACTACCGCAAAGCGGTGCCGGTGTGGCCGCTTTTTCGATGGAAGGGGTGTGCCTGAATGGAACGGAGGTCTCGTTGACGTTTCAGCCCATGTCGGGATTATTGGAGGAGACGGCAGCCATTCATGCCATTGATCAAAGCATCCATGTGAATCTGTTGGGCGCTCAGGCGACGTTCGATGGCGAGACAAGTCACTGGTGCGGCGGTGCCCTCAAGAGCCGGGTGATGGTAATGAATCCAGAGTTGGTGGAGCGTAATGGTGTTTATTATGAAACGGAGGCGTTCCTCAATGCCGTGCAGGGCATCGGCACGGTGTCTCCCCAACTGCAGGACTGTCGCCAGCAGGTGATCTTGATGGAAGCCATTCGCACGCGAAAAACGCGGATTGATTTTGCGGATCGAGACGTGGCAAGGCCGAACGTCAGTGACGCAGTGCGCGAGTTGAGCGGTATTGATCGGTAATTCTGGCCGTACAAGAAGGCGCGGGACGTCCGTCACGAACATTAATGCTCCCACGGGGCGGAATCATGAAGTTGGTGTCAACGACACCGCCGTGTCCGCAGGTTGTCCCGTATACTGTAGGGGGAATTTGATCAATCATACCGTGATAGGAAAGAACCGACTGGAGGGATACATGGGCAGACTGTCCTGCACCAAACTCAGAAAGACAGAGTCGATCAAACTTGTCCGGCACCACCCATCAGATGGCGATAGGTGTAGAGCGGAACGAGTGCGAGTACGGTAAACACAAAGGCTAAGATAAAAGCGTACTCGTAGTGACTGCCGGTGGTTTCGATTATGAATCCTGTTAGCAAGCAGAGGCAGCCGCTATAGAATCCGCGGATGCAGGAATTGGTGGAGGTGATCGAGCCGATGTCGGCGGCGGGAGAGTTGCGGTACACCATGATGTCAGCGGCGCTGCCCAGCAGCATCGTGATGGCGCCAAAACCGGCGGCGACAATGAGCATGGCGGGCGTCGTTGCGTGAAGCAGAAACCAGAGACTGGCTCCGGCTGACACGCACAGCCAGGGCAGGAGTTTGTAGGGGCTGATTCGGTCGACGAGCCAGGCGACCGGGAAATTGAGTACAACGATAAGCGGTATGGCCCACGAAATGGTGTGCGCTGTCTCGGTGCGGCTCAGGTGAAGCGTGTTTTTGGCATAGAGCCAGATCCAGGTATTGTAGACGGTGTTGAAGGAGCCGATCATGGCGACGGAAAGCATCAAGAGGATGATGCGCTTGTCATGCCAGGCGACTTTCATGGCCGACCACGGCTTGAACGATTCTGTGGTGGGGGACTGGATCGGCGGTTCTTGAATGGTGAATCCGCCGATGAGGGTCGTGCAGGTCAGGATGGCTGCGGCGACGAGGTACGGCATTGCTTCGGAGGAGTCGGACAACTGCATGCCGTAGCGCATGGCAAAAAAGGTCATGGTCCACATGATGATCCCCGCCGGAGCGCTGCAACGCGCCAGGAGCTTGCGTGGCATGCAATCGATATTCAGCAGGGGGATAGTCGCCGCCTTGATGTCGGTAAAAAGCATCTGCAATAGCGCGAGCCCCACCAGCACCCAGGTATTGTGAATGAAGGGGAAGAGGAGAACCGTGATGATAATGATTGGTGCCGAGATAAACAGGTAGGGGATGCGCCGCCCAAAGCGCGAGACGGTGTGGTCGCTTTTCCATGCGAAGTACATGACCGCATAGCTATAAATCCAGCCGTTGAGAGCCGTGATAAAGCCGAGGCCGCTCTCGCTTACTCCTGAACTGTTGATCTTGAGTTGAATGAGAGGGCTGATGACGGTGAAGCTGACTGCCCAGCCGAGATTGAGCAGCAGGATGAGCGAGAGGTTTCGCCACATCAATGGCCTGTTGCTGTAATAGGAGTCCAGCTCAGACGTATTCTCGGGGGAAGCCTCACGCATTTGCGGGGCGGCAGGGGCAGCACTCATGGTAGTAAGGCGTCTCAGGCCAAGGAAAAGGCGGGTCTTTTGGCGAACAGCTTGAGAAAGTCGGGGCTGATTTGTCCCCGCAGGCCGATGGGAACGTCCCAGGTGATCATCCCGCCGGACTGGAGGATCAGGTGGGTATAGCTGGAAACAAACCGCTCATCAAAACGCGGACTGCCTTCTCCCCACCAATGGCCGAGGTAAGTGAGCAGGTGTAGTTGCTGTCCCTCGGCCTGCTCTTGAAGGGATTTCCATTTGTTGTGAACCGGCAACGAGGTGGAAACCTCTCCCGCCGTGTAATCCTGTTCGGGACAGAGGCGGGCAAAGGGAGTGTCCGTGCCATTATTGAAAGCGAGAATGCGGGATGAATTGCCCGCGCGAAGTGCTTGCGCGAAGGTCTTGAAGTTCGGTTCCGCGACTCCTGCGTAAAGCTGCTCATAGTAATAGCAGCCGTCCAGCCACCATCCCGCGACCTTGTCCCGCCACTTCAGCCCCCAATACCGCAGGATGTCTTGCCAGTGGTTCTGGAACTCGGTCAATCGCGCATCGGCGTTTTCCTCTTCCGCCCAAAAGCGATTGACTCCCCATGAGCCACATTCCCACGGTGGCAGGCATTTCAGGGCGCGAACGGCTTCAACATGCATGGCCGGGGCGTGTGAGGGCATGTACGCGATCACCTTGACTTCCGGTGTCAAGGCGGTCGCAATCTCGTCGATGAGATCGCGGCGCGACAGGCGGGATTCTCCCAGACCGGTCAGTTCGTCGTAAACCGGATTGGGGGCGCAGAAGTGGCCGCTGTTTTGTCCGATCGTGAAGATAATGTATCCGGCACCCGATTCCTTTACCTGCGAGGCGAAGTCGTCGACATCGAACGCATCCACGCGCCGGTTCCAATCGCCCGCCGAGGTGTGCGAAGCACCGGCGCTACTGGCCGGGCTGTCGAGATAATGAAACATCAGACCCCAGCGAGCGATGGGCTGGGCAAAGGGGGATTTGAAGAAGGAGGCGAGGCGAGTATTTTGCATTACTCGTGTAAGGTATACTAAAAAAACGCCTGCGTCAACCTTTCGAGCGGTTCCTTCCTTCGGGGGCTTCTACAATTTTGGAGCTATTGCGGTCGATTTGCCTTCGAGCAACTTGACGCCCACTTGTTCGCGCGTGGGTTTGAGCGGGACGGATTTTGTTTTGGCGAGTGCCTTATCGATCCACTGGGCGCATTTGCTACCCATGAGCTCAAAGGGTTGGGCTACTGAGGTGAGCGGCGGGTCGAGAGATTCGCAGAGAGAGCTGCCGGAGAAGCCGATCACGGAGAGATCCTTGGGCACCTGTAAGCGTAGTCTGCGGGCTTCGCGGATCACGGCCGCGGCCAGGCGGTCATTGGCGCAAAAGATGGCGGTCGGTCGCAGCTTGCCCATGCCGAGCAGTTTGGTCGTGACTTCTGTGCCTTTGATGAGGCTCCAGTCGGTGTCGACAACGAACTCCGGTGGTGGCTTTACTCCGTGACGATTCATGGCGGCGATGAAGCCATCCATGCGGGTTTTATTAATCCAAGCACCGAGAAAGGCAATTCTCCGATGCCCTTGATTCCAGAGATGTTGCACGGCAATGTCGCAACCGGAGGCATCGTCCGAGACGATGTGGTGAGCGAGCAGCGACGGGTTGGAGGCGCAAGCGACGGCCGGAACGTTGTAACGTTGTACGGTTTGAGCAAAGAGACGGACGAGTTCATCGGACGGATGGAAGTTGCAACAGAACAAGGCCGCCACGCGTTGCTCGATCAAGCGGATCAGGCCGTCGCTTCCCTGCTGGTCACCCTCCACGTCTTCGATCTTGACCAGATAACCGTGAGTGCGGGCGGCGCTGACCAAGCCGCTGAGAGTCGCACTCACGCGCTCTTCGGGAAGCTTGCTGATCAGGCAGCCGATCACATTATTCTGCTGGGTGCGAATGGCCAGGGCGAGGTGGTTGCGCAAGTAGCCGAAGCGCGCGGCCTCCTCGCGAACGCGCTGCGCGGTCTCTTCGCTGATGCGCATGGCCTTGTAGCGGTTGTTCATGACCGCGGAGACGGTTTGGCGAGTCAGCCCGAGCTGCTCGGCGATTTGCGACATGGTGAGCATAGTTCAAAAGCGCATTACATCAGTAAAATAGCGGGGAGGAAAGAGAACTCCATTTGTATGTTCCAAGAATGGAATAAAAGCATTGACTATGGAAGGAAATAGTAATACATTACTCGAGTAATGCGAGCTTGGTGCTCCTCATAAAAACCTATGAAACTATCCTCCACTACCGTCATGAACTTCCTCGCTTTCGCTCTGCGAGGCCTTGCGTTAATTGCTGTATTCACCGGTTTCGGTGCTTCGATCTCCCGGGCACAGACTCTGGTTCTCGATATGAAGGCGAGTAACTACACGGTGACGAGCTCGGGTGTCGTGGGTGGAACTTGGGTCGATGCGAGTGGCTCCAATAATACGGCCTACGCCAAGACTTACTATCTCAGTCCGGGGTTAACGACGAGTGCTACTCCCAATGGTTCGTCGGCGGTGAATTTCAATTACAACGGCTACTTCAAGCAAGCCGCCTCTGTGCCGGAACCGCTGACGTTGTCGTCGGCGTTGACTGGAAGCAGCTTTACCACGGCGCCGTCGTTCACCATGGAAGCTGTGGTAAAGTTGACGCTGGGCGGGACCACGATTCTCTACGGGGGAGCGGATTCCGGAGATCTGACGTGGAGTGTGAAATCGGATGGGACGATGTCGTTGTCGAAGGCGGCGGTTGCTGTGGTGGGGGATTCCACATCGACGCTGGCCTCGGATACCTGGGCGGTGGTGGCGGCGACTTATAGTGGTGGCAGTTATTCCTTTTATATCAATGGGCTATTGGTTGGCAGTGGAACAAGCGCGTTGACTTTCACCACGCCGACGGCCAGTTACATCGGCAGTACCTACGGATTTTCTAGCGTCTCTACGTTGCAACTTGCTGAACTCAAGATATATAGCGGTGCTTTATCGGGGACGGAGATACAGGCGGAGTACGCGTCGCTGGCTACGACGTATGGAGTTCCGGAGCCCACGACTTGGTCGATGGCGTTGCTGGGGTTAGTGATGATGCGGTTTTGTGGCCGCTTTCGTACGCGAAAAGCATGATCTGAAGCCGATGGACGTATCGGGGAATTATTTTCTTCCAGCCTTCCAATGAGCTCAATTCTGAAACGCCTTGTCCCGGCATCGGCCCTGTGGAGAGGGTTAAGCCCGATCCGTGGCATTTCAGGAGCGTGCAAGCAATCGGTGATCGTGAAAGCGAGGGGATTTAGTTTGACGGAATTGCTCGTGACGGTGGCAACCATCGGCATCCTCATGGTCTTGGTCACGCCCACGTTACGGTTGGCGCGACAGGAAGCGCAGTCGCAAGCCTGTCTTTCCAATCTACGGCAGATTAATATGGCCTTCACGGCATGGTCGTCGGAACACAACTTCATGCCTGTTGTCTCGTGGTATAGCGACGATGCGGAGAGTAACAACAAGACTTGGGCGCAAATCATCGCTCCATATGTAGGGAGCACCTTGGAAAGGCCGGATAGCAAGGTTTACGTGTGCCCGGCGCAGCCGCACGTGTCGGCCTCCCAGAAATGGCCTGCTCCGTGGGGGGGGTTCAATCAGTCTGTGGATTATGCGCAGAATCTGGTGGGGTCTGGATGGCCTGGTGGACGTCCGGTCCGGCTGACATCGTCGCAGGTTTCCTTGTCGAAGATCGTCTACTTGGTCGAAGGGCGCAACGTCTTCTACGATGCCTCCAGTTGGAACAATCAGGTGGCTCCTTATCAAAAGGTTCACCCATCTGGCATGCACTACCTCTTTATGGATGGTCATGTGGAAGTCATCAAGAATCCGAATTTCACTGATGTTCAGACAGCGAATTTTTAAGCAATACACTCTATGAAAACACAATCGTTTACGGTCATCATTCTGCTTGGGCTTGCGGCCATGGGAATGACTTCGGGATATGGACAGGAGGAGGGCACCCTCATCAATAAGAACGGCGGGTTCGAAGATGGAAAAGGCTTTTACCACATCACGCGGCCCGAAGCGGTCAAGATCGACACCGACGAAGTCTATCGGGGGCAACACTCCATGCGCATTACGGCATTGGAAGAGAGTGATGCCAAGGTAGAAGATCCCATGGTGGTAGCGGGTTACGAGATGACTTCCCGCAGTGAGAAGGATGTCTATGTCTTCCGCTGCGCCATCAAAACGCAAAACGTCAATCCGTCCGCGCCGCCGCGGATCGACTTGCAGGCGGGCAAGAAGGGTTCGCCGAGTCAAACCCTGCCGGAGAGCAAGGAGCTCGTTTTCAAGCAAGACATGGATTGGACTACATTCGAAGTGAAAATCCAGAATATCCCGAAAGACTGCAACATCATAGGATTCTGGGTGCGGGTGCCGCATCAGACCAGTACCACCGTGTGGGTCGACGAAATTGAAATCCGCAAGGTGTCCCAATGAAGCGTATTATTGCCGGGCTCCTCGCCCTTGGATTGCTGATGGTTATTCCGGTGGCTGTGCTGGCGGAATGGAAGATCGACCTCAATCATCCCGATCTCTCGCTCTATGAGCGTGGAGATGAGGCGTGGGCCGAGTTGAGCTGGAGCGGAAACGATCCGCAGCCGACAGTGCCGGAGTTCGCGCTGTTTGATCACGAAGGCAAGTCGCTGCAAAAACTCACTGCTGTGAAAAACGGAGATGCTTGGAAGATAGCGCTGCCGACCAACCGGCTTGGCTACTATGAGGTCCGAGCGACTGGCGCCAATTCCGCGCAGGTCATTCCCGAACTGGGTTCACGTCCGGCGGGACGGTTGACCTGGTCCGTGGTTGAAAAAATCAATCCCAACCCCAGCAACGACTTTACCTCATCGTTCCTGAGCGCACAGGGAACCACCATTCTGCAAAAGTCCGGACCGAAAGCCAATTTCGGTTGGGACGCGTATCCCTACCTCGGAGTGCAAAGCTGGGGGGTGGGTTATCACTGGGGGCATCTCGAAGCAGACGGGCCGGGAACCTTTGAGAAGAATATTGCCAAAGATCCCAATCCCCAGTGGATCCGAGAGCTGAAGGTTGTCCCCTACTTCCATCTTAATGGAACGCCGATGTGGGCGGTTGACATTTCGCGGCTTCCCGAGAAGGAGCGTTCGGGGCGTAGCACACAACGGGTACCGCCAAAGGATTGGGCCGCGTGGGAGGCGTTTCTCGAAAAATTGATTCCCTATTTGGTGAAAAGCTACGACTTCCTCCCCGAGCGCGTATATGAGGTCATGTGGGAACCGATGATTCCGTGGGGGTGGTATGGTACTCCCGAGGAGATCGTCAAAACCTTTGAGATCGCCCACAAAGTGGTGCGTAAGCATGACCCGAAAGGGAAAATTGCGGGACCCACGTTGTCCGGACTCAATGATCGTGAGTACTATGAAAAGCTGCTCAAGGCTGGACTGGGCCGCTATCTGGATATCGTTTCCTTCCATCCGTACAAAGGGTATCCGCCCGAGAGCAGCAACATTGCGGAATCGCTGCAAGCCATCCGCGCGGTGAACATTCAGTATATGGGCCGCGATGTGCCCTTTATGGGAACCGAGTATGGATATCCCCAAGGGGTGACTGGTTCGGCGCTCAACCAAGGGTATGGATTGGCGGCGTCGATCCTGATTTTCAAAGGAGAGAAAGCGACTAAGCAAACGCTGTTTTATCTGGCCGACTATGCTGGTGAACCCGGATACGGGATGAACTATAACCTTGTGCCCAAGCTTCCATTCGGGCCGTCCAAGATTTCGCCCAAGCCGGCGGTTGCGCTCGTGAGGGCGGCCGCGGATCAAGTGGCGCGGGCCGAGTCTATCGGCAAGCTCGATTATCTCGGTTCCGGAATCTGGGGTTACGTATACCAGGATAAAAGCAGCCGCACGATCCTTGCCGCGATCTGGGATGCCACGGATCAAAACCGGTCCATTGTATTCGATGCCGGCCAGCCCAAGGTGGATGTGGTGGATCAGTTCGGCAATCACGAACAGAGAACCACTGAGGATGGCCGCTTGACTTTGAAGCTGGGGCGTGGTGCCACCTATGTGCGAGGGCTGTCGGAGTCGCTGTATGGAGCGGGACGCATTACCTCGATGCTTAATACTGAAGCTGTCTGGAAATTGTACCGCGGACATCCCTCTGTTCAGACTGTGGGGCTGAATCGGTTGGCCGAGGAAAGTGATCTGAAGCTGACCTTTGACACGATCTCGGATATTTACTCCGGACGCGTTCAGGCGAGCTTCTCCAAGGCAACGCCGAAAAAGACGGAAGTGCGTTTTGATGTGGCGGCCAATGCACCGCTGGGCCGGGCTCCCGGCTACATTCGCATTAGTTCGAACGGAAAACGTCTCTATAGCGGCATTCAACCGCTTGAGGTGATGCCTGAGCTTGAAATCGGTGCGATACGCACGGCCTTTCAATCCACGCAGTGGGTGGCCACCGTCACCGCGAAGAATGTTTCTCCCTTCGACTGGGTGGGAAAAGCTTTGCTCAAGATCGAGAACAATGCCGCGCCTGAGCAGGTTCTTTCTCTCGCGCCGGGAGTGGAAAAGAAAATCACGTTCCCTGTCGATGTGCAAAGCGCTCCTCGCAATTATCAGGCAACGGTCGACTTCAAAGCGAGTAATGCAACGGCTCTGCAGCAAAAGGGATTGCTGACGTTCTATGTGATACGGAAGCGTCCGTCTGAAAGTGATTTCTGGAAGTCCATGCCGGAAACGAAATTGGTGACGACATCCGAATCCATCTGGAGAATCAGCCACGGAACGGAGTTTCGCGGCAATTCCGATCTCTCCGCTTCGATCAGCTACGCCTATGACGAGAACAATGTCTACGTGAAAGTGGATGTGCTTGACGATGTTCATCGCCAAGAAGCGCCGGAGGGCAGCACCTGGTCGCAAGACAGCCTGCAATTGGGATTTGATGTGGCCCCGGAACGCGAATCCAACAGCAATCTGTTGGCGGAAACAAACGCGAGAACCAATAGCGAATGGACGTTTGCGTGGACACCGCGTGGAGGCGAAATCTACCTTAACACGGCGCCGGGCGGAACGGTTGTTCCTCAGGATGGTCTCGTTCGATTTCCCGGAGTCAGTCTCTCAGGTGGGCGATCCAATGGACATACACACTATCTGATTACGATGCCGTGGAAGCTTCTTGATCCGAAAGGACAGCGTTCACCCAGTCAGCTTAAGGTGGCTGCTGCCATTAATGATAGCGATGGCGCGACAGTGCCGAGCGATCGTCGCGCGCTGGAATTCTTTGGCGGCATCGTCAGCAAGAAGGAGACGGCGTTCTATGGAACGGCTTTCCTCGAAGGGAAATAAGTTTCCTCGAATCAGCTTGAATTGTCATTTGGAAACCGTGCCACGCGGCAAATAGAAAGTCATCATCTCTCTGCTAGTTCAGAGAGAGGTGATGACTCGTTTCATCGCCGGATAATGCGAGGGCATGTTTCGGCGGCGAAATTGTCCGGGTTCATCCTTGCGCCAGAGCACACACCTGCTCCCGCAGCGGTTGCAGATAGCTTTCCGCATCGATCTTGCCAAACGCCACATCGCTGGCGTGATCAGCGGTGAAGAAGGTCATATCCTTCACGCCGAGAAAACCGAAGATAGTGCGCAAGTAAGGCTCCACGAAATTGCACGGCGCGAGCACCGATTCCGGGCCGTACGTTCCGCCGCAGGCGAGGATGACGGTCATTTTTTTGCCGCGAAGCAGGCCCACGGAGATGTTGCCGGGAGCGAGGAGAACGGTTTTGCCGAGTCGCGTGATCTGGTCGATGTAGGCCTTGAGCACGGCCGGGATGCCGAAGTTATACATCGGTACGCCGAAGACGTAGTGATCGGCGACCTTGAGTTCCGCGATGAGTTCGTCGGACACGGCGAGAGCCTGACGCTGTTCCGCCGTGGCGGGCAGCAACGAAAACACCCCCGCCACCCACGTCTCATCCACGAACGGAACCGGCGTCGCGAGCAAATCGCGCGTGATCACTTCCCCGCCGGGATGCGCGGTTTTCCACGCGTCAACAAACGCACGCGTGAGGTCGCGGGAAATGGAGCGCGCCCCGCGCGAGCTGGAGTCAAGGTGCAGGAGTGTGAGCATAAGCAGGGGAATAGTATCTCGCAGAGCTCGCCAAGAACGCAAAGGGAAAGTGTTTCTGGTAAAGTGGAGAGCAACGGCATACTCAAGGTTTTCCACCTTCTTTGAAAAGGCGTTCGTCAAGCTGTGGTGGTCTAGGAAAACTGAGTCGTGAGGAGAGTTAGTCTGGGTATAAGGAGAACCAGACTATGAAAGGCAAGAGATACAGCACGGAAGACAAAATACGGATATTGAGGGATGCCGATAGCGGCAAGGGAATCGCGGA
>JAFIGT010000022.1 GCA_017849585.1 Verrucomicrobium sp. | reverse complement strand
TGCCGCTGTCGGCGGATCTCAATATCCGGATGATCTCCTCGGTGCTGTGTCGCTTCTGTTTCATGTGCTTGGATTCTTCCTGTCCTTTATCAGGTTAAATCCTCTCACTCAATCTGGACCAGTTTCAGGGGACCCAATCAGATCGACTTGCCGCCCCGGCCGCCTGCGGTAAAGGGCAAAAACTGATGGGTTAATAGAAGGGGTATGATCAAGCTCAATTCTTTGAAAATGGCTGCCCTGAAAAATGGTGTCCGACCACACCTATTGTGTCAGGGCGGATTTACCCTCATTGAAATCTCCATTACCCTTGCATTACTGACCGTGCTGATGGTGATGCTGTCGTTTGGAGCGTCGTACTTCCTCAAAGAGGGCAAACGAAAAGAATCGGTCACGGAGATCCGGTTCATCCAGCAAAAAGTACGGTCTTACGCTGCCCTCAACAGCCTTAACATCGGCGACGCCATCGCCAAGAGTGACCTGGTAGGGACGGGAAAACTTTTTGAGACCGAGCCGATCGACCCGGCCACCAACGCCTCCTACACATGGGGTTCAACCGTGCCGGATGTGGGGACTCCCTATGTGTCTTCAACCGATACTTCCGTTGATCCTACTCCTGTCGATTGACGCGATGGAGCCTGTGCCTTTCCAACTCCAGGAGCGATACAGCGAACTCAACAATTTCCTGACACCCAAGACCTCTTTTTCGGAATCTCAAATACTGGATCTGTTTAATGGGGTTCTCGAAAAAGGGGACAGGGAAGAATGGAGTGATTTGGATTTGGTGTCGCAGTACCGGCCGTTTGCCCACGCACCCCGTGGCATTGGGCCGATTTCCAACCACAAGCTGAGTGTTGAAATGGTCTACCAAGTCATCCAAACGCTGTGGAAAGCGAGAGGTTCCCAAAGCGGCCTTTGGGAGAGAAGTTCGGTTTTGCCTCCGATGGACCGGTGGGGTACGGAGGTGCTGGACTTTTCATGCGGCCTCAAATCGCTCCGGGTCCGGGTTCATGCCTATCCCTGTTACACCGGGCTCGGAGTGTCTTTGAGAATCCTTCCCTCGAAACCGAAGCTCATGGAGAACCTAGGCTTTCCAGTGGATGTGGTGGTCGAAATCAAAAAACTCCTGTTACGGCGTAACGGCTTTGGATTGGTCACAGGTCCGACCGGTTCCGGCAAAAGCACGACATTGGCCGCCATGGTCAATTACTGCCGTTCGATGGGAAAGAAAGTGGTGACACTGGAAGATCCCATCGAGTTTGCTTACGACGATGACGGGGGAGGA
The DNA here is from genome assembly GCA_017849585.1 of Verrucomicrobium sp. Classification (GTDB taxonomy): domain Bacteria; phylum Verrucomicrobiota; class Verrucomicrobiia; order Methylacidiphilales; family UBA1321; genus UBA1321. The sequence goes on along the minus strand of JAFIGT010000022.1, from coordinate 129,519 downwards.
TTGGTCGTACAGAAAGAGCTGGAGAGTCATTTTGGATCGTTCTCAGATGGCTTGAAAGCGGCTTTGCGGGAAAGTCCGGATGTGATTCTCGTCCAGGAAATCCGGGACCGAGAATGCGCCGATGTGGCCATGGAGGCGGCCCGGACCGGTCACCTGATTCTGGCTACCACCCATTCCAAGGGAACCAGCGGGACCATCCGCCGGATGCTTGAAATGTATCCAGAGAGCGAATGGGCGGGACTACTGAGCACCCTGTCATCCAGCCTGGCTTTCATCGCCTCCCAAGCATTGGCTCCCCGGCTGGATGGCGCGGGACGTACACTGATCCCTTCGTTTTTCAAAAACTCGCCCGACTACCGTCCGATCATGGGGCGGTTTCTCTCATCACCCCGGGAATTACAGGAGCTTTTGTTGCGGCCTGGTCAATTGGCTTTTTCCCGGAGTCTGGAATCCGCCCGGAACCGGTGTCTGATCCATGATGACACGGCGAGGGAGCTCACAATCGAGGAATGACAACGATGCTGACAAATCCGACACAATTGAGTTTGGGAAAGCTCTATACTCAGGCCAGCCGGCAGGCCGGGGTCAAAAGGGAGGAAGATGGCCTGCCCATCCGAATCGCCCGCTGGCATATCCAGCTCAACGGGGCGTCTGTCAAATCGCATATGCAGCGATTGGCCGCGAATGAGTGGCTGCCTGGTCCCAGCCTTTCCCCGGGGGCCATGGCCGATGAAGGGGAACTGGGTGCCACCCTCCGACAGGCCGCCCAAATCGCCCAGACATCGCCACACTACCTGGAAGCTGTGGTGCATGTCGCCAATGAATTTCTCTACAATCAGCAACGCTCGGATCTTCCGAACCACATCCTGAATAACGCCAAGGTCAGGCGGGCGTTACTCCACACCGACCCGGCCAGCCTGATGGCTGACGACATCAAATCCTATCTAACCTCAGACACATGGATGGATGCTCCCGGCCTTTCGGAAGGCCGAATCGCCTTGCGGTTGCCCTGCAATCGATGGGCGTCATTGCGCCGGGCCTATGAATCCACATGCAAGAGTGGTCTTTATCGCCTGACGGTCACGCATGCCGCATTGGAGGCTCTGGCCGTCAGCGGAAAGCTGGCCCTTGGCACGGGTGCCAAACCCTTCCTCCACTTCATTTATTTTTCCAATTTTGCCATGATTGCGGGAATCACCCATTCAGGAACGGTGACCTTGTTACGCCGGGTGGAAATGCCGGGAGGCGAGCCCGGCCGCGATATTGGACGGCACTTGGATGATGCCGTGGTGGCCAGTGGCTTGTCTCAAGCGGGGCTGGCATTGGTGCCGATGAGCGACCTGCCTCCCAAACGGGTACTGGAAAAGATAATCGAGTCGCACGGTAATCAGGAGCCGCTCTATGACAAGAACACCATGGTGAACCTGTCTCCGACCGTATTGGCGACAAGTTTTAAACAATTGGGAGTCATCGGTTCCATCGAAGATTTAAGGGCTGAGCACCTGTTCTGGATGGAATCTTTTTGGAATAGTAGCGAATCGTTGCGCGAGAGTTGTGAGGGCAGTTTTTATTTTCGCACGAGCGACGAAAATGAAGCGCTCTTGCCCTCCGGACTGGGAATCTATCCTTTCGTTATCAATACAATTCGACCGTTTATCATCGCCGGCGCCATGGCGGCGATGTTGTGGTGTGTGGCCGCCTTCCTGCAAGCGGCCACTGATCCCGATTGGGGAATTAAACTCAAGGATAAGGCCGATTCGGAGACGGCGCTTGAGTCCAAGCGAGTGGAGCTGACCCGCGCGGTGCAAAATAAATGGCGTATGTCCCCGCGTGGAAGTACCGCGCTGACGGTGATTCTGACGAATGCTCTTTTCCCGGAGGGCAGTGGCGTGACAGTGGAGAAGGCGAGTTTTGACCTCAATCCCATTCTGGCGACGGATTTGGGAAAACGAGAACAATTGGGGCTCTCATTGGTTTGGACCTACCGGGGAAGAGCCTCTGCCGAGGGCCTCAAGAAGATTGAAGCCATCACGGCTGATTCCGGGTTGGCATTGGGAGCGATGCGTCAGGCGGCAACAGCACTGGGAATGCCGTCGCTGGCCGCCGCGACGAACGCCGAACTCAAATTATCGTCCAATATTCAACGTGGAGTAAGCAGCCAGGGCGATACCTTGTTTGAGCTGAGGATCGAGCGGTTGATTGACAGCGCTTCGCCGCTGGCTTTGCCCGCCGCAAAAAAGGAGAAGCTGTGAAAAATCGTTATCATCTCAGCATCCTGATTTACGGGGTGGGGCTATGGATTGGCCTGCCCATTCTTATCGGAGCCGGATCGTTGCTTCTTCGTTCGCACATTTCCACGCAGTTGCAGGAGAGAAAAAGTTTTCGCCTCGTCATCGAAAACAATCGGAAGGAAGAAGCATCGATTAACGAACAAACGAAGGCGTTGGCTCCTTACAGCAAAGTGGCGCCTTTATTGCAGCCGGCTAAACTCAAGGGGGCTCTCAGCGAATTCTTTGACGCCTATAATGCCGCAGGATTTGCGTCGGATTCTTTTGACCGCGCCATTTCGTTTTCTGAAGGTGATCCCGGTTTGTTCGGTGGCATTTCTGGAAAAACGGCGCAACGGGCCACGATCGACCTGACCGCGCGCATGGAGACTCACCTGGCTACCTGGACAGCGTTGGAAACCATTTTCCCCAACCTGATGCTGGTTTCCCTCGACTGGACACCGACCCCGACATCCCGTGCCGACGGCCGGACCGGGTCCACTAATGCGCGTGCGGTCTACCTGATCCAACCGCTCCACGAAACCCGAACACCGGATTGACCTATGCTATTCAAAGCTTTCCTTTTCCTCATATGCGCCACGGTTGCACTGGCTGTGGATGAAGTCCCGGTTGATTTTGGGAATTCCCGTCCCACCGGACCACAGGACATTTCATCTGTACATGCAGTCGGTAGTGAAAAACACACGCCTGTCGCGCCCGCTGTCGTATCGGAATCCCTGTTGCGGGCTTCGCTCTACCATGCGGCCCATGCGCGGGCCGAGCGGGCGGTGGCCATTAAAAAAATCCTGGAAGGATTGCCGACACTGGCTGGAGCCAAAGATCCTTTTGGCGTTCCTGTGCATGGTGGAATCAAAGATCCACTCGAAGACCGTTTTTTCAAGGCCGATATTCCGCAAACCTCGGATGACCCGGAATCCCTTTTCCCGGTAGCTCTCCGCTCGTTGCGCGTTTCTGTTTCCTGTTTGAGCGAGGGCTGGTTTGGAGTGGACGGCGAGGAGATTTTTCCGGGGGACATTTTAACCATCAAATATAAGGGAAAAATTTTCAGGGGAGCGGTTGTCCGTATCCGCGATGGAACCGCCTCCGTGCGCTCGCTTAATAGCGACAAGGTGGTCGAGATCGAGATTCCCTCGGACAAGGATGACTTTGTTTTCAATGCGGATTCTGAACCGGAAAATCTCGTGTCGGAGCGGCGCGTCCTGCTACGGCCACCTGCGGCTGGACTCAACCAACCGCGTGTTAATAGGTAATTGCATGAAATCATGGATTCTATTGTTTTGGATGGTGGGAACGTGCCTGGCGCAGGAAGCCCCCTCGCAACTTCATGTTGTCGTTGATCCTGCCGTTGACCCCAGCCCGATCGGTGTTTCGGAACCGGTCCCGCTGGTGTCCCCACCTCCGACCAACGGCAACGCGATTGCGTTGGGTTCTCTTGCGGCGCTTCCTGAAGCCCAAACAATGATGTCCATTGGTGCGGGAGGCGCCGAGATCAACAGCTTGTTCAAAGGGTTGGCCAAGCGTTGCAACCTTCAATATTTCTATAACCACTCGCTGGATGAATTGATCGTGAAAGGGCGGCTGGACGTATCCGATGCACGGAAGGCGATTGATGAACTGGCGGCTTCCTACGGAATGGTGGCCTACGACAACGGACGAACCCTTTTCGTTCGCACCGCCAAGGATATGGAAGCGCTGCCGCCCTTGGTGAAAACATATAAACTGCATTACCTGCGACCGGAAAAAATCGAGGAATTGGTCAGTCCTCTCCTCACCAAAGGCAATAACGCGGGTTCGGTGAAATTCGATGCGAAGACCAATACACTCATCCTGCAGGATAACGATGTTGCCCTGACCAATATCCTGCGAACCCTTGGGGAGGTGGACAAACGGGGCAAAGTTTTCAACGTGCAGGTCCGAATTTTCCGGATCGGGGATGTGGACAATCTCAATGCGGGAGTGGACTGGAGCCAAACATTTGGCGACAGCGGCTTTCCCATTTCGTTGGGGACTTCCAATAGCCTGGACATGCTTTTTAACCTCAACGGCACGGGCGAAACCACGGCCCTCTTCACCGGCCCAACCGCGGCCATTCTTCGTCCCGGGGCAATCAACATTGTGGTCAGGGCCTTGAAAGGCATTACGACGGTGGACGAAATTGATTCGCCCAATTTGCAGATCGAGGATAACGAGCCCGGCAAAGTGGCCTTTGTCGATCGCTACCCGATTATTGAATTTCAGCCAGCTACGAGCCAGGCCACGGGAGCCAACTTCATCTCGTTGTCTTCAACTGTCCGCTATAAGATTGATTCCAGCGATCCGACACCCACGACCACGGAACCGGGGCGGGAGTTGGGTGTTAGTTTGTACGTCACTCCCACCTCATTGCCGGATGGGATCAATCGCCTCAAAATCACTCCACGCACCGCGTCAATCACGGAGTTTATCAATGTACCCACGGGCACAGACACCCCCGACAACCAAGTGCCACGCGTCTCGGAATCTTCCACTACTTCCACGGTATCGGTTCCGAATGGAATGACGGTTTTACTGGCCGGCTACTACACCGTTTCCAAACGTCATATCGAACAAAAGCTGCCTGTCTTGGGGGATATTCCCGGCATTGGATTTCTTTTCAAAACCACGAACGACACCAACAGTCGGACACGGATCATATTTGCCATCACCGCGACCTGCTATGACCCCGCATTGGAGGCAGAAGCGCAAAAAGCCAGCGAATCCATTCGCAACGCGGAGCCGAATTTCAAGGAACGGGAGTCAGTGCGCAAACAAAAGAAGGTGGGAGCTTTGGAAAACGCGAAGGAGGCGAGGCAATAAGAAATTATGGAAAAGCTTGTCTTTGCTCCGAGGCCGACTTTGGGCGCCGTTTGCGATCCTGAATCGTCGCCTGTTGAAATCGTTCCGGCATCGGATATGCGTCGCGTTGCGGGGGAGCGGCCAGAAGTCATCGAAGCGTGGCAAGCCACCCTCCAGTGGGCGAACGGCCACTATCCACGGGGAGAGGAGGAATGGGCTCAGCTTGTAGAGGCAATGGCGATTGATGAGACACCCGCCTCCTACAGTTTACTGCGTCAGGCAATGCGTGAACAAATTTTGCCGCAGGCGGCATTTGCACGAGCTGTGGAGGAGACCCGCAGTGTTGTCTTATCCGTTGCCCAAGCAATGAAAGGGCCTTTACCGCCGCCGTTCGATCGGGTCGAACCACTGCTTGTCCAAATCGGAGCCAGCCTGATGGCTTATCCGACTTCTCGTACCTACACGATCCTGCACAGCGATCCCTTCCTGACTGCAAGCAGCATGAAAGCCGTGCGTTCCCTCCTAAGGAGCATGGGAGGGGCAGAGCGGGTGGGGCAAGGCGCGGTCTGGTGCGTTTCCTGAATTTATGCAGTTTTCATTTGGGTTGAATTTATCTCCAGGAGTCAGCGCCACGGTGGCCAAAGGGCTGCTGGAATTAAATGGCGGCGGTCATGCCACGCAGGAAGATATTCTCCGACAAGCCACGCCCCTGGACATTGCGGCGGCGTTTTCCCGGTGGAAAAACTATCCGGTGCTCTCCTCCATACCGGAGATCGAAGAAACCTTGGTAGACCGGTTCGGACTGACCTTTTTGCGGGAAATGGAAGGTGTCCCCATCAAGAGTCCCCTAGGCTATGTGACATGGGCCGTAGTAAACCCATGCAAGTTCCAGTTGCTTGACCGATGCAAGCAGGAGTTTCCCGACGTTATGGTGCAGGTTGTTCTGTTGCCATTTGACCAATTCTCGCGGTGGATCGGATTGCGTTCGGGTGAACTTTCCATCGAGGCCCCCAAAGACAGGGAGGCTGACATTGAGACGGGGGAGGAAGATGCCGAATCGGAAACTCCTTCCGACACGAAAGGGATCATTTATTGTGATCAGCCGACCGATAGCGAGGCCAAAGGAGTTCTGGTCTCGTTGTTGCGCCAGCTCGTGACCAAGCATGCGAGCGATCTCCATCTCGCGGTGGAGCGGGAGCGTTTCTATTTTGAAATGCGTATCGACGGGGATTTGATCCCGGATCAGCCGCTTGATTTTCGTCTCTACCGAAAGATCGACGGCATTCTGGTGCCGATGGCCGGAGGAAGGTTGGAAAACCGCAAGACTCCAATTAGCGGTGAGTTCACTTGCGTGGTGAATTCACGCCAGATACGGATGCGTTATGAGCGCCACCCCATGCATGGCCTTCGCTATGGCTATCATGCGACTGTCCGCAATCTCGATACCAGTATTGCGCCAGTTAAAATCGGGGAGGGAGGGCTTGTCTTTCCGCCCGTGACGCAGCTTTGGATCGATAAATTGCTCTCGGCACCCGAAGGCATGATTATCATCACGGGACCCACTGGCTCCGGGAAAAGTACCACGCAACAAGCGATGTTGCGGGGAATCAACCGGAGTGAATATTGCATCATCACGGCAGAAAATCCGGTAGAATATGTCATTCCCGGAATCAAGCATGTCAATATTTCCGACCGATCGGAATTCAATCTCTATTTGCAGAGCTATATGCGCAGCGACCCCGATATTCTGGTGATCGGCGAGATACGCGATCCGGATTCGGCCGATCTGGCGGCTGAGGCGGCCAATACCGGGCATTTGGTTTTTGGAACCATGCACACGCGGACTCCGGCGATGGTGGCAGACCGATTTATGGATTTGAAGTTGGAGCGATGGCGCGTGGCGGACAACTTGATCGGCGCTCTGGGACAACGGTTGGTCAAATGCCTTTGCCCGGCCTGCGCGATCAAGGATCAACCTATTACGCCGCAGGAGATGGAGTTGTATGGCCTGGATTCTGTTTGGAAAGACCGGACCATTTCCCGGCGCAATCCAGAGGGCTGTATCCAATGTGACGGGCGCGGTTACAAAGGCCGCCGGGCTTGCCTCGAAGTGATTCCGGTCACTGAAAAGATTCGAAGCGTCATCGCTGCCCAGCCGGGCTCCAGCCCGTTAATCTCCCGAATTGCATACGAAGAAATGGGTCTGCCCAATCTGCGGTCGTTAGGGCTGGATTTAGTGGAGGAGGGGATCACTGATTTGGAAGCAGTCAGTGGTTCCATCGACCTGACTCTTTCGGCTTCGCAAATCAAGTCGGGGACGTAATCGTCGTCTTGGCGATACGCTTCAGGCGGAAGCTGATGATTAAATGGGACGATTGCAGGGCCGGATGCTCCCGAAGGATGTGCGTTACGACGGCGATGATCCATCGTCCCGTCAACTTTCCATCCTCCTCTTCATGGATGCACAGCAATTGACCGTTTCTCACCGAAATGTGAGAAGTCACAAGGAACGAAACTCGTTGTCGCCTGATGGGAGTAAAGTCGATTACCGTCTGTCGAAAATGAAGCACGCCATACATAACACACAACTATTAACCTAGCCTTAAGTCACTGCCTAGAGAACCACCTTCGAAAGGGGAAAAAGGCATTCTTGACCCTTTATTTTATCGGCTGTTACTCGATTAGGTTGATCCAGTTCCTGAAATATTCAGCGAAAAATGGACAGAAAAGGAACGATCATTTTGGGCGAAAACATAAGATATTAGCTTCATGCTATTTGCATAAACGCTGAATCAATTGGTCGAGGGCACTCCCTGGTACGCCGATGCCTTGGAGTTTTTCCGGGCTCAGGCATGGAGGCCAAGGCGGGTTTGTTTTGGGGACTACGATGTTCTGAGGTTTCTCTACAATAGAGGATTGAACCGGAATTTTTTGTTTCAGGGGATTCACGTCCTCTCCTATTAAGCATTGGCTGGATGGCAACGGGAGGCCCGCCAAACTCCGTATGTTAATAGGAAGGAGATGAGGGCAAGAACGTATTCCATTGGGTATGGCTACAACGCGACCGGAGGGTTTTTCCGATGAACGTGTTTGAGGTTGAGGCGGTCTCCACCTCCGGCACGTTGCGTGTCATAGAAGTTTCCGCCATGACTGCCGAAGCCGCCGGTGAACAGGCCCGTGCCCAAGGGTTGACCCCTCTGAAAATCGGTGAAGTCGGTCTAAGTAAAGTCGCAACCCGGGAATGCCGAGCCAAGCTGCTGAGCATGAAGGAACTGGTCTCCTTCTGCCGGACGATGTCTATATCGCTCAAGGCGGGTGGTAACAGCTTTTCGGATTGTTTGATGGACTATGTGGGGGTTCTGGGAGAAACCGCTCCCGAAGGGGTGGCGCTCAAGCGGGCTGCCAACCGTATTCTTGATGGGGAGGAGCCTGATGCGGCGTTGATGGAAACGGGATTGTTCACTCGCGCTTTCTGCAATGCCGTGAAGTCCGCGCAAAAAGTGGGCTACGGGAGTGCCCTGGCGGCACTGGCAGAGCGATACAAAACGAAGCTCGTGTTTCAACGCAAGATTATCAAATCGGCCACCGTTCCCCTGATTGTTTTAGGCATTACGTTTACTATTGCCGTGGTCTTTTTTTGCGTTTTTGTACCGATGCTGGAAAAAATGAGTCGTGACATGGGGACGACACCGAATGCGTTCAGCCGCGCCTTTTTAATCTTTGCCCATTTTTTCCAGGCAACGTGGTGGATCGGTGCGTTGGGTTTGGCTGGAGTGGTGTGGATGCTGATTTTCAATGCGGCCTTTCGTCACGCCATGATTTACCTCCTGATGGGGCGCTTCCGGTTCATCCGTAACGCGGTGATGTCGGTGCGCCAACTCGACGTGATTTCGACTCTTTGGGCCCTGAAAAGATCCGACGTGGATTTGGCGGAATGCTTGCGGGAAGCGGGAAATGTGGTGGCAGGCACTGGGATGGAAAAGGAAATGCAATTGGCCGCCAAATCTTTGGATGATGGAGTTTCGCTCAGCGTGGCGTTGCATAATCACACGAGCCTCGATACCCGGATCGTGCGAATGGTGGGGGCGACCCAGGACTCCAATCTGACAGAACAACTCGGATACATCACCGACATTTACCGAGAAGAAAGCGAGGACAGGCTTGAAGGGCTTTCGATCTTATTGAATGTCCTTTTTGTTTCGATAGCGGGACTGATCCTCGGAACTCTTTTCATTGCCGTCTATGCCTTCTTCCTTTCCCTGGCAACCGGGATCACTGTTTCTTCAGGAGGCCTCCGCTAACAAATTTATGCTATGCAAAAAAACAGTTGGGATCATGCCATCCGCGAAAGGTTGCTTTTGCGCTATATCGTCCGCTGCAACCATTATCCCTACCTGCCTCTTGACGCGGTGTGTCGGGAAGCCCGGGCGCCTTACGTCTACCGCCACGAGATCATCTTCTCCGGTAAGTCGTCCTACGACTCTTTCATCAGGCGGTTGCGCATGGAAAATTTCGACTATTTTCCGTCGATCGAAAGGCGCGATGACTGGTGGGTCAAATGGGTGGAACCACGGGAGTCGGACTCGATCACTTCCGTCTGGTTTTGGCGCTTCCTGCAACTGGCATTTCTGGCGGGTGTTTCGATCTTCAGCCCGATTTATTCCGGCGCTTCTTTTTTGCGGCGGTTGTGTCTTCGCCTCCTCACCATTCCGTAGGCGGGCTTTTACCCTGCTTGAAATTTCCATTGCCCTGGCTTTGCTCAGTTTCCTGATGGTAATGGGCGTGACGGGCACCCGGTACTTGATGGAGCAGAGCGATGCCCGGCGGGCCGGTGCAGTCCTGCAAATCGTCCGTCAGGCGCAGGTGGGTTTCCTGACCGATCATCGGGACCGCACGGTCGAATCGATCACGCCAAGTGAAATTGCCGCCTATTGCCCGGGAAACCAGCTTCCCTCGCTTCCACTCCACAACGGCATACCTGCGACATTGAATTACCACGTTTCGCCGCCCTGTGCGGAAGTTGGCGGCGTTCCGTTCGATCCGACACCCGCGGGTGATTATCTTTGGGATGCGGGGCCATGACCATGACGCGCAGTAGAAACGGTCAGATTCTTTTGGATGCCGTCGTGGCCATGGCGATCCTGATGGTTACCGTGACAGGAGCACTCTATGCCATCACGGCGGCGTGTTGCGAGTTATCGTGGAACTCCATGACTTCGCTGGCCGATGCCTATCTTGACCGGGAAGCATCGTTATTGCGTCGTCTTTCTCCGGCAGAATTGCAGACCCGGGGCTACAATGCCGGGGTTGCCTCCAGCCGTTCGGATGTACCGCTATGCTATAAAAAAGCGAACGGCATTTTCGTTCCCGACAGTTATGTGGCGGATCAAGTCATGCGGAGCACGACGGATCTCGGTCAGGGGTCTTTTGTTTTCAAGGTGGAATTGATTTTCAGGACCAAAGGGACAACTCCGAGGATCTATGACAAAACCCGGACTGTTACCCGAAATTTTTCCACGGATTAAACCATGCTTTACGAACTCCTTGTCACCCTTGTGCTGGCCTTGCTGGCTGGTGTTTGTTCCATTAAATCACTGACCGCCGGTGTGGAGATGATTAACGCGGCGGCTCAAATCAGTTTTCTGACCCAGGAAGCTTCTGGAGTGAATTTTGCCCTTCAAAAGCTGATGGGCGACAGCACCCACTTCACTCTCTACGCCACACCGGATGATGCTCGCAATAACAATACGGCAGCATTGGTGACGGAGAATGCGGCGGCGGTGCGCCTTGTCTTTGCCGATGGCCGCGTGGTTGTCATCTATTTTGATGCGGCAACAAAACGGCTCTACTTCCAAAATATCACTCCAACAAATTCCCAATGGATCATTGATGCCGGTTTTGAAAACGTAAGCTTTCACCTGAACGATCCGCAAGATCCACAAGTCACCGGCCTGATTGTGGTTACCCTCGATAAAGGCGGAAGGAGAATTTCTTGCTATGTGGAACGATATTGATTACTCCAGCCGGAAAGGTTCAGTTCTTGCCATTGTCATCCCCTTTAGCGTGGCCTTGTTCAGCCTGGCGGCGATGATCCTGTATCTCACGGTGAATTCAAAACGAGTGACGGCGGCCAATTCCGTGCGGGCTGAAACCTATCAACGTCAGACGGATGCCGCTCATGCCGCCGCGCAGGGTTTGTCGCGGCAATCGTTAAGCCGCATCCTCTTTTCGGTAGTGTCGGCAGGAATTCAGGGCAACAACCGGCTTAATCTTAACCACCAAGCCTCTGTTACGGAGGCCATCGACGCCGATTATGCGAGCGGCGGCGCGGGGAGTGTCTCTTTCACGACTTCCTCCGGAAACCCCGCCGATCCTTCCGGTGACTTGTTGGCTGCGTTGGCGATGCCCTACGCTTCGCTACCTTTCCCCGATATTCGTTTCTCTCCCAAGCCGACAGGCGTGGCCTTTATCGCCAAGCGGTTTGATTACGGTGTGGTGACTTCCTACTCGCAGAATGACAATATTTCGGCCAGTCCCATCACCAGTCGGGAAACGACCGAAAGCACGCAGTCGTTGACCCTCTACGAGGTTCCGACCCAGTTTGCCGTCGATGGAGGCGATGTCACGATCACCAAAGCCGTGAATGGTTCCGTCTTGGCTCGAAACATTGCTTTACGGGCCAACGTGGGTGGGACAGTGGCAGCGGAGAAAAGTGTGGATTGGAATGTTGGAATTTCCGTTGATGGGGTGTCATTGCCCGCCAAGACGGGAAATGGCACCGGCTTCATCGAGGCTTTGAATCATCGCGCGGGATTAAATTTCAAAAAGCAAGTGACGCTTCTGGAAGCGCAAAGTTCCGTGCAGTGGATTCCGCTCGGAGACCGTTCACTTGATTCGGAAGGAATCCCAATGATCTGCAGGACGCCTGCGACTTCGACAGATTGGGATGTTTACACGCATCCCTACTTTTCCACATCGGTTCGAATTCGATCGACCGCTCCGATTTCGCGGAGTTCGCCCCCGTTATTTTCTACGCTTCCGTGTTATATTTCAGTTGGTGACGGATCGGCGGACCAGCGTCGAGGGGAGCTCATGTCCTCTCCGGCATTTGGAGAGATCATGACTGTGTCCAATGGTTATCTGCCCGCATCGGGTGTTGCCATTATGGTCATTGTGGATGTTTCAAATCTCCCGGTCGTTTCCGGTACGCGCACTCTTTTCGTTGATTTAGTGAGCGATTACGCGGCTTCACCGCGCAAAAGCGTTCTTGTGGGATTGAAAAATGCGGATCTTCTCACGTCGCCTTTTTCCCTCGTCAGCGCCAATCCGGTCGTATTCCTCGGCAACTTCAATTCGACAGGAATGCCGGCTTCGATTATTGCCCCGGCAGTTCTCCACTCCTTGAGTCCGGTCAGTCCCCAGGTGATCTTCACCGGGTTGAGATCGAGTATTCGCCGAAATGTTCCGATGGACCCTTTCTCGGTTCAGGCCGGAAACACGACGATTGCCGCCTACTCCATTACGCTTGCGGATATTAATGGAATCAATCCAGCTAATCTGCCACCGGTCACGTTGAAAAATTGGCTCATTGTTCTGGGTGCCCCGCAATGATTATGAAAATCCTCAGGTATTGGCTTTTGTTGGCACTGGCCTGCCAATGGGGGCAATCAGCCGAAACGAATTCCTTTGGAGCTGCGATGGAGCAGAACCGCAGGGGCATTCAAAAGCAGATTGAGTTGGCCCAGAACTCTCGCAACGAGCCGTTGGTTAAGCAGCTTGAAACCCTTCTGGCGAATTTGGATCACTATCAAACGGCGGACAACGATCCAAACCGGGGAGCGGCTATTCTTTTTGATCCTCGCAACAGAGAATACGCCCGTATTCCGGCAACGGCCTTGATTCTGGACGAGGCGGCACGGACGAAATGGAAGATCTATCTGCCAACCGCAGCCTCTGGCTCCCCCGTATCTTTCGCCCGTATTTCCGGGCGATTGTCGGAGGCGATCGTCCTGATCCCCGCCACTTATAAAAAGGACAGCCGGGGGTTTGTCGTGCCCACAGTTGATTCCAAACAAATCGATGATCTTTCTCTATACGATCCTCCTCGTATTGGAGTCATTGTTGATCCTGTCACTCATGACGCTTTGGGAGGTGTGCAAAAACCGTAGGTTAATAATAAGGATAGAATGCGCACACCTTTTATCCTCACTTTACTATTCCTTGTACTGGCCAGCGTAGTGGGCCAAGCCGCTCACGATGGGGCCGGGCAGCCTGTGTCGATTAACGTCTATCGTGCAGGTGTCCTGGTTCAGTCACAGACGACGGTTGGAACCGCAGCCGGTAGCGGTGCTCTTACCTCCGGGACTTATGCGGTCTCCAACACGGCAACGGGTGCGTATAGCTCCACGTTGTATTGGAAGTCCGGCACGACCGGTGCGGTTACCAGCGCTTTTGCCAATGGGACACCTACGGCTGGCTGGACGGTAGGTTCGGTTCCTTCTCCCTCTTTGACCATTGATACAGGCGATGCTCTCTTTCCGTCCAGTTACGCACGGATCGGGCTTTCCTACGGTCTCATCGAATTGGTGGAAACTTACTCCGATCCCGGAAGCAAATACACGTCGGCAGACCGTTACGCTCCGGCGGCGAGCCTTTCAGTGGAAGGTCGCAATGTGGTGGCTGGCACGGAACAGCCGCCTCGTGATGTTCGCCTGTTGAATGTGATGGATGGCGGAACCCTGCTCAATGTGGTTACCGGACAAAACTGCTCCCCGATCCATGTATGGGATGCTGTTTCGCCTTTGACCATTGGCACCTCTTTGACCGACGGCTCGTCCGACCGTCTCTACATTAACCTGAATGGAACCCGGTACGATTCCCATGACGTGACACTTTTCGGAAATCCCACTGTCACGGTAAACGGGCTTCCTTCCGGTACGGTCTATTTTGATCCACTCATCACCACGGCCACTTTTTCCTGCAATTTTCTTTATCCCATCAACTGGACCTGGCTGGAGATTACAACTCCAGCGGGTCTGTACTATCTCTTTGTCTCGGGTGCGGCGAGTTCGCTGGCAACGACCGGAGCTGGAAGTTTCTCCACGACGCCTCCCTCCGGAAATCCTGCTGTCGCTACTTCCAATTCTTCGGCGTCGGCGCGCAGTTTGGTTTTCTCGCTGAATTTCGAGCACCTGCGGCAGGCTATTGCGGTCGGGAACCCGTTACCTGCCGGAGACTATTCGTTTCGTATCCTGACGCGGTCCTCCAATGCATTGGCAACGGGAGGAGGATTCGGGACAGATGTGATCTATGCCTCAGGAGCGACCTTCACCTACGTCAATCAACAGCGTGTTCAGGGGGCGATCATCACGCCCTGATCCAACTGCACCTATGAAACGGATTTTTTTGTTTATCTTTTGGGTGGTCGCGTCAGCTATGGCCAACGACTTCACCGATCCGAACATTTATAATCCCGGGATCGCTCCGGGAACGCATCTCGTTTTCTCGAATGGGCAGGGGCAGTCGATCGATTTGTATGCTACGCAAGGATCTCGGGCGGCTTTATACCCAAACTCCACGACATACCAGACGATTACCCCTGGCTACAATTACGACGGTCAAACCCTTGTCGGCTATACCTATTCATCCACGGCACACAACGAGGATTTCAAGGGAAGGGCGATCGTAAACTCCATCATGGTGGAAACGCTGTCTGGAACCTACACCTACCGCCGAACTGTCACGAATACTTACTATGGCAATAGTCAGGGTGTGGGGAATCCGCTATTTGGAATTTTTCTGCCGTTCTCCAATACCCTGGTTTTTGCGGGAGATGCTCGCGGTGTTCTGACCTATCCGGATGGTCACTCTGTATCCAATTCAACCGGTTTCTTTCAAATCACGGATGTGCAAGCAACCAAAATTACTCTTTCCGACACATGGTCGGGTGGAACTTCCGGTGAGGCCGCGCAGCCGGAGTTCTTCATGATGGCGACGAGTCCACAACTGGCACCCCAGCCACCTAACGGGACGCTTTCAACAAGTTCGACCTTGGTAAAACCGTCGCCGTCGGGTGCGGCACTATTGACCTGGGCACTTTGGTGACAGGAGGAATGAATGAGACATTTCTTTTGGCTGATCTGTTCAATCCTTCTTTTTTGTCAGGGGGCGATGGCCGATCTTGTTTGGACGACAGAATCCACGTTATACGGCGATGGTGGGGACGATGACTGTGATTTCATGTCGCTAATCCGCATCTTCGGCTATATTGGCAGCTATGATATTCGGACCGACCCGGATCATTCGGCGCTCTACAGCAACGGGTGGAACGAGCGGGCCTATTTTGCATTGAGGTTGGTAACCACATCCGAACTGGCCTCTGGAACGGTTTTATATTCTGGGTACAGCACACAACTTACCCAACGGAGAAGTTACTCCACCTACAAGACAAGCTATACCTACACCATCAACGGAAGTTTTGCGGCCAATCAGACCGGGGCTGGGGTTTATTATCACTATAGTGGGCCTCTTTGTCCCGGTGCGCCTTATGCGATCAGTACGGGAAATATCACCGCAATCATGAAGTATGATCCGGGTCAGAATGTGGTGAATGTTTACTTAAACAATTCCCTCTACTGGACGATCACTCCACCAGCCAATTGGTCAGGAAAGGTGGCATTTATTCATTTGGGTTGGCAGCAGCCGAATTCGTCCGATGGATGGGGGTATCGGCTTTATAAAGGCTCCTATCAAGATCCGACGCCTGTTATTCCAAATGGCTCCCTTACAATCTCGTCTCCCCTTATAAAACCTTCTCCTTCTGGAGCAGAAACCCTTAACTGGTCGATCTGGTAGATTGAGGAAATTGCGATGTGACAGTGTTTTTTTTGAGTCGCTGGCCAAGGGAAAAGGGTGGAATTTTGAGCCAGCCTATTGGCGAGACGCTGCCAGATTTTCGGAAAGAGCTATAACCTTGGCTTTCATTTCTTTTCCAGCTTTAAACTTTACCACAGCGCGAGGAGGGATGGGGACGTCCGATTCGGGGCGGTTAGGATTACGTCCCACGCGAGCTTTGCGCAGTTTTACTTCGAATACGCCAAAATTTCGAAGTTCGACATTTTGGCCCTTTGAAAGATTTTCCATGATATGATTCAACAATCTCTGAACGATATTCAGAATTTCCTGTTGGGTCATACCTGTCTCATTGCTGAGATGGACAACGATGTCTCGTTTGGTCAAGTTGGACATCTGGCTTTCTCGCTAGGATACTACAGGCTGTAGCGTCCGTCTTTTGACTTTTTTAGACCTGGGGTTTTCTTGCCTGTAGTATAAAACCAGGCGTAAAGATTGTTGGGTTTGGTATTTAATATCTTTGCTAGCTCAGCGACGGTATGCCCCTTTTCACCTGCGGCTTTGAGTGCAGCCAATATCTTGGTCTTCAGCTTTCCGCGCCGTGCGCGCTTTTTGGGAGTGCCTGCAATAGAAGCCGATTTTTCTGGCTTAACTTCACCGCTCAGGTTGTCCAATGCGGTGTCGATGACTTGGAGCTTGCGAAGAAGAGATTCCTTTTTTGCGAGCAGTTTGGTGATTTGTTTTAAATCCGAAGACTTAAGAGTGGATAGGTAGCTCATGATTTAATTGCCCTGTGGATGCCACAAAATGTGATTCGATGCAAGACTTGGGAGAGGAATGGGACTTACGCTGACTTGGCAGGAAGCATCCTATTCACCAATTGATACAGCGCCAGGACCTGTCAACGCGCTTTTGTGGTTGGTTTCTTGCCGCGAGGAACGCGTTTTCGTGCTGTCGCTTTAGCGATAATTTCAACGGGGTGGCTCCGCTCCAACTCGATCCCTTCCAATACCTGGCTGAATGGCATTTTAAGGATGAGGACAATGCGCGCCAAAGTGGCCGAACCGAAATCCCTTTTTCCTCCCTCGATATAACCCACCGTTTTCCAATGGATGCCGGCCAGTTCGGCCAATCCTTCCTGCGTGAGGTTGGATTGTTCGCGGGCTTTTCTGAGGTTGAGTCCGATACGTTTTAAGATTTGCCGGGAATTCACTGCCTATTATGGAGCATATTTACTCCTTGCTTAACACCGCAGAAGTGCTCTATAGGTTGTTATGACCGAATTCGGTTGACTGTGGCCTAATACGTGACGGGGCTTATGGAAGCGGCTTTAGAAAGAGCAACTAAGAAAACATATTCCCTGGTTGTCGTGGACGACGAGACGACAATTTTGAGGATACTGGGATGGGTACTCAAGGAAGAGGGGTATCAAGTGCATACCTTCAACCGGGCTGCGGGAGCGCTCGAATTTATTCAAGAAAATCCGGTTCACCTCATCCTCTCCGATTACCACATGCCGGGCATTGATGGGCTGCAGTTTATTCACACATTGCGCGAAGCCGAATGGAAGGGCGCTTTTATTTTTCTGAGTGGCCATGCCGAGCTATTAAAGTGCGCCCATCGGGAGGAAAAAGGAATTTTCAGGATTATTCCGAAGCCCTTTGACCTGATTGAGCTGACGGAGTCCATTCGAGAGGCGTTGCGGAGCTTATAATGATCCCGGACAAAACAACGGCGTTGAAAACCACTGCAAAACGGCCGCATATCCATCGCATCACCAGAAAAAACGAGCTGCATTGGGTGGTAATCATCGGTTCGGGGCCAGCCCGCCATTATCGATGTTTCCGGGACTGTGAATATGGCGGTACAGAACAGGCGCTTGAGGCTGCCACGCTTTACCGGGACCAAACATGGCTTCAGTACCAGATGAGTCATGGAACGAAGAAAAAAAGAATGCCATCTGACAGCCGCTCCATGCAACTTCGCATTCGAATGTTTCCCCAGGAAATTGTAGCGATGGAGAGACGGCGAATCCAGGACTGGCATGCGGGGCATCCCTACGCTGAAAACCTTTCAGGTTGGTTGCGTCATCAGATCCAGCCGTTGCTTTTAAGCTCCCCGGGCAAAGAACCGTGCTTTGTTTCGCCCAAACTATATTCAAGGATCGAAGAATTCGCGCGCCGTATCAATAAACAGCCCGAGCAAATTATTGAGGAATGCATATGGGGCATTATAGGGCTAACGGATTGCCCCAAGCCGAAGCGTCCAGCGATCATCACGACTTGGCGGCGTTACAGGCATTCGGCCAGCTTCACAGCGGCGAGATGAGATAGTTACCCTAAGGTATTGCCGGTATTTGGTCTCGGATCGGTTTCGGCTGCCTGAATTCCTCGTGAGTAATAGTGAGATTGGGAAGCACGAGTAGAGAACGTTCTGTTGGGAAATTGGGGTGCACCAAAAAAGGCGAACAGCCTTCCTTTCCCGATGTGTTTTTCGTAGGCGACCAGGTCATTGAGATCTTTGACCGGGCCTCCGATTTGACTGAGTGAGGCAATGCGCCTGAAATCCATGATTTTAAGGTCACAAACGCCTGCCGAATCAAGGGCCTGTTTCCAAACCGCCTCCGAATGGGAGCCTGCCGGATCGGCATGGGGAAACATCATGACCCTTTTGTTTACCAGTCGGGCCGATGTCTCCGGGGTGAAACTATTTTCGCCGCCTAAAAAAGCGATCGGCTGTGTTTGATCGAGAATACCCTCGCGTTCCAGCCAATGGAATGCAGACAGGAAGTCGGGGCCTCCCTCGACCAGAATCACATTAGGATAGTTTTCGGTTTCCAGAATGCCGAGGGGCCAGTTCGGATCGGAATGTTTCGCGTTCATTGCCTTGGGGTACTTGAGTCTTGCAAACGGATAACGACTGGGAGTGTTACGGTCAATCCGACGCCCCTGGATGACTTTGCCGCTCGCATCGGTAAGCAACCATGATTTAAATCCATAGAGGGTGCCGATCCGAAGATGTCCACGCTTAACCGCTTCTTGAAGTGCGGTAATGCGGAGGTCGCCGCGTTGTCGGCTAATGGCCATCAATTCAACGCTTGTCGGAAGCCGCATTGCAAGTTGCGGTTTGGAATGATGAGTTGTGGATGGTGAATTGCTAGTACGATTTAAATCGTGTCGGATGGCATTACTACACGGAGCGCGATTCATGACGCCAGGTTTGCTTTGCGCTAATTTACAAAATTCACGGACAGATAATTTCTTGTCGGTAATGCCGGAGGCCAACCGAAAGAAAGTCAGCGCGTTTCCCTTGTATTGACAATAGGCCGGGCTCATGTCCTTGAACAACCAACTCTCGTCCCGTTTAAAAACGCTGAACGAAGGATGTTCATCCGGACGAAAAGGGCTATGAGTGAGAAACGGTTTGTCGGGATGAATGCTCTTGGGGAGAGGGAATCCAAAATGGATGAACAAGTCGTGGATGCTGATTTTTTGAAGGGCGTCACTTAGGTCTCGCATCCCTCACGTATTAGCCTTTGGGCTGCCGACAGCATGATACGTTCTCAAAGCGTGTGCATAATTAAGTATCTGTAGGAATAAATTTTAAAATTGAAGTTTGATAGAACTCCTTTTTTTTGAAAAGGTTTGGGGCTCCCGAACGCAAAAAGGAGTATATTTCACAGGGGATTAATAGAGAGCATGCCGTTCTAAGAAATGGGAACGAAGCTCCGATTAAAGAAAACGGATGGATGTTCTCAACCAAACTGATTTTGTGGTAATTAGCTGCCTATCCAAAGCTGTATGCCAATGGTCACGGATACTTGCCAAACCCATTCGTGATTGGTGCCCTTACGATGTCCTGACGGATTACCGACAAGCTTCAGACCTCCGGATTTTTCTACTCAGTTCAATTGTTGGTTTGGGGCCTGCAGGTCCTCTGGCGGCCCTCACGCTGGCGGAGCTTCCCGATGCCGTGCGGGGCGATAAACTCCAAGAATACATGGGGAAAAGTCTTTGTTGGAAAGGCGTTCTGGAACGGCTCGCTACCGTTACGGTTCGCCGATGTTCGGTTGTTGGCGATGTTGTGCAAATCGAAACGGATAATGAACTTCTGGAGGGTAGCGATCTCTATGACTCGCTTCCTACCAAAGGGGAGATCCGTTTGATGAAAACGACAAAGTATGACTTGGTGCCCTGTGTCAGTGTGGATTGTCTGGCAGATGAAGATCCCGAGGATACGGCCAATGGAATTTTCCCGCTCTTGCGTGAACGATTTCCAGAGCATATTTCAAAACCAGTATACGTCAAAGTGGCTTCCAAGCTTTTATTGGAAGAATGGTTCAAGGTATTGCCAAGCG
This sequence comes from Verrucomicrobium sp., assembly GCA_017849585.1. GTDB lineage: Bacteria > Verrucomicrobiota > Verrucomicrobiia > Methylacidiphilales > UBA1321 > UBA1321. The sequence continues at coordinate 109,209 of JAFIGT010000022.1, read as the reverse complement.
AGGGTCTCCGCAGGATCAGTGCCATTGAGGCGATAGAGAACCTCACTTAGTTTTAAAGCTCCCGGTGGCTTTTGATGTGAAAATTTTTTGTTCCGCTGAATTCGGCAAATTTCAGTTTTTGCCAATTGCTATTTGCGGTTGATATTCTGGAGCAAAAATAAGCGCGAAGAGGGCTTTGGTTGGAATCTGGCTCACCAAATCGTCCAGAGCGATGTGGGTATTATTGGATCGGGAGAGCTTGGACAGCATGTCTTCGGGGACAAGGAAGGCAGTGGCGTTGACATTAAGTTCCAGCAGCCGCTTGATAAGCAGATTATATGTTCGCACCTGCGGCAGCCGATTGGCGGTGGTAGGGGTAATGACCGTATCAGGGAATGGATTTATTTCGATTTTGTTACTTTTGCATAGGATCATAACTTTTCGTGTTTTCATAATTCTTCTTTTTAGAACAACCCCCAGCACGGATGGGCTTCAAGCATCTCCAGAGATCGCGGTGCACGTTGTTTGCACCATTCGAGAAAAGGCGGATGGCCGGCCAAGGCCAGCGCAACAACGGAGCCTTCTGCGGCAAAGGCTGGAAGACTGGGCGATTCCCATGGGTAACGCAAAAGGGGAAGATAGTATTTATAGACTTCGTTTAATTCCGTGTTGGAGGCAAACGACTGGATAGTGGTTTGGGTTGGGCATGTCAGTTCTTCCACCGGGAGATCGTGGGGACGCAGGACGCTTTTCTGTGCGATGAGCCATTGGAATGCCGGGCGCAGCACGGTGGGAATTTTGGTGGTGTCCCAGCGCATTGCCCACGCGAAAAAAAGCAGGTCTGCGTTTAAATTCATGGTGGGGTGCATTTTTCTGGGATGGAAAGTAGCTTCCGCTTGCAACCATTCATGGAATAGTTCGTCCGGGGGAGCCAATAACGGATTGAGCAGCGACTGGGCAATGAGGAACCGACCATATGGTGAGGGCCACCAGTGATCCTTGTGTCGCAGAAAAGCGGAGGCCACTTCGATGTTGCCGGGAGCTCGTAAATACCACGACAGACATAACCACAAAATGGGTGGAGGATGAGGCGCTGAAGCTTTCAAGCAAGGTTCAAAATAAGCAGGAAAGAGAATGGGCGGGGGGGTGGCACCAGTGCATAGCAATAAGGCCACGACATCGACGTTTACGTTGTCAAAGTCTTCTACGTGCTGGCTGATATAAGCGTCGATCGTCTCCACTTCATGCAAGGTCAATCCGGCAGACCTCGATAGCCCGATGGCGGATACAAGGCGCTTCAAGGGATCTGATGTGTGAGTGATAGAGTGCTCCCATTCCTGACGGAGTTCCGTGGGAGCATTCCACGGGAGAAGATCTGCCACTGCTTGCCATGGCTTCTCGACAAATTCAGTATAGGCGTCATCGAATGCCTGATTCTGGATGAGGGGTTGTGGCAGCATAGAGATTGCCTCATCAAAAATTGGCGTTTACGACATGCTTACCAGCGCCAAGAGGCCAAGGCAGCAAGGAGATGGATTTTTTCCGAAACGAAGAAAACATCAGCCGAGGTTGAGCGATGCCGGTTAGAAGTACGAAATCGCTGTCTGGACTGGAACTGGCAACAGACAACCCCGGGAACTTTTTTATTTCGGAGGCTGTCCGGAGAATCATTCCTACCTGAAGGTCGGGCATCAACTGACGAAGGTCATTCAGGCATCGGGCGACCGCGGCAATGTGCTTTGATGGGCCTTGAAACCAGCACCAGAGCCAAGTCATCCCCGGAATATAAAGGACACTGCTCAAAGGTTCTGGTGTTTCCAAGAGGCGGTTTTGGGCGAAATAGTCCGAGGCATTATACTGGTAGAGCGCATGGCGTACTCCGACAGGGTAGTCACCAAGGAAAGCGTCGACCCCGTCATTTTCGCTAAGTGAAAAGAGCGGCTCGACCAACACTTCATGAAATCCCGATCGGACGGCCTGCGTGACGGCAGCGACGGAATTACTTGGGACACGCGAGGTACACCGTACATCCACAATCTTTATGGTCATAGGGACTGCGATCACGACGTTGGAGGTTCCTCTGGAGATTCATCCGTTTCGGCCAAGGGGCGGATTCTCAGATAACCTTTCAACGGGTCGATCCATGTCCAGGAATCAATGAGTTCGATGGTGGGATCGAATGCCGAAAGAACATCTTCTCCAAAAGGGTAGGCATTGTCTTTGGCAAAGGCAGGGTACAGGACATCCCGCCAACACATAGCAGCTTCCCGCAGAGCCCACTGCTCGTGGGGCGCGAGATCAATCCCATCTTCTTCGTCCGGTGAACGGTTAAAAAGTGTCGTGGAAGCAAATTGTTCGACCACTTGTTTGATGTACCGGAAAGACACCAAGGCCCGGAGCCAGCAGGAAGACAAGGTTCCTTGAGGCATCAGGCGCAGAAGGCGGTCGGCTTGTTGGTCGACCGGCTGCCAGATCCCAAAAATATCGGCCGATGCCAAAAAATGTTGGCAGAGAAGCAGGATGGACCGCCGTGCCTCGGGAGAGCATGGCATGTGGACGCGTACCTTGTCTTCATTCTCCTCGTAGAAGAAAGTGTAGGACGGATTTTCAAACCACGGCAATTGGACGATAACCAGCGGGGCTTCAAGCGGGGCGGATGGAGTGGGAGCCATACTTTCTTATTAACCCACGATTATTGGATGGAGCCGAGTAGGCCCTGTGCCGAGGCGATAAGTTAATAGTAAGTGGCATGAGCACTAAAAAAAAGGACGTCTCGGTTGGTAAGCCCCCGGTGACCTTGCCCGCCTTGGAGCCGATCAAGCAGATGCTGGATGCCGGTGATCTGGAAGGGGCGGCCGCTGCCATTGATGCTTCCCTTCCAGTGGTGGTGGAAGCCGAAAAACAGGTCAAAGAATTTAAGGGAGTCTTGAAAAGTGCCTTGGACAATCAGGCGCCGATTCAGCGCGCCTTTTGGGAAAATCGCCAGGGCGAATGGGAAATTCGACCGGATGGGATGGCCGAAAGTTACGACTTGATTAAGAGCTATATTCCCAAGGAGCGGTTGGTGAAATGCATTAGTTTCAATATCAAGGAACTGGTGGCTCAAAATGCTGAAGACAAAGCGTTATCCTTGGTGAAATCCCATGAGGACTTGAAACAGCGACTTCACCCGCATCTGGCCCAGAAACCACAGACGCGGGCGCTCCAAATTGCGGAAGACAAGGAACTCAGCAAACAGAATGGCGCGGTTCAAGCGGCAACCGTTCCTACAACTCCGGCGGCCAATCCGGCGCTGACGCGGGCTGCCGCCCCCGCCGCATCTCAAGAAACTCCCCAACCGGCCCTTCAAAAATGAAGCCTACTGCTCCTGTTCAATCGCTTATGCTCCTGACTCAATTTGCCGAGAGTCATCCAGAAGAATTCGAGCGCGCTGCCCAGCATGTGTGTGCAGAACGTCCAAATTTAATCAAGGGCATCAAGACACTGAGCCAAGTAGCGGGCCGCGCTGCCGATCGCGCCGAATCCGAAGCGACCCAGAATTGGGACAAATTTCAGGCGGAATCCATCGGGCTGGGAAAGGTGGCTCAGATCCGGTTGCGCATTCGTCAAAGCCGGATGGAAGCCCGCCAGGGAATTATGCGCCAATTGCTCCGCAAAGTATCCCAAGCCTTTTCCAATCGAGAGGAAGGAATGCCTGGGATCGGACTGACCCGGGCCAGAACTATTCAAGCTCGCAACAGGGAAGGAGACCGTGGCCACCAACGCTGACGTATACTTCTCTGTTTTTCGGGATAAGCCTCAAGGTGCCTCCGTACCAGTAGGGAGAGCGTGGCTGGTGATTCGACGTAAATTGGGCGAATGGCCGGAAGAGTTACTGAAACTTTACGGTCATCACATTCGCCGTTGTTTGAATCCAAGGGATAGCTCCAAGCCGGTGTACCGCGAAGGCGAGGTAGCCTTGTGCCTGCATTGCCAGTGCAAAAGAAAAAGAAAAGGAACGGAATATCCACTCTGTAACGAGTACGCCGCGGGCCTCTGTTGCGAGGTGACTTTACGCAATGGCCAGGAACCCATTTCCAGTGAGGTGTTGCGGGTTATTTATGGGAGGAACCCTGTTCAAATGAAGCAGGACATTCAAAATGAAATCGGGAAGCTTTTGAAAACGGTGCTCGGAGATCCGGTCTTATGCGAGATGCTTGAACATATTGGACTCAATGCGTCGCGCTATGCGGATTATTGAATGCTTTGTGACGAGTTGGTGTTAGCTATAGTTATCAGTTCATATGCGATTGGCTTTTCTTAAGAGTTTGAAGAAAATTGATGCTTGGGCGCGCGCATCGTCTAGCGCATTATGAGTCTGTCGCTCGTCTGGCTGAAATTCTTCCGGGAGCTGGCTCGATGTCGTCTTCGACCACGTTTCGCCGCTCAAACCCATAAAGTACGATTTGATATCAATTCCACCAAAACCAAATGGATTTCCGGCAGCAAACGATTCCAAATACCAATTCACAAATTGCCAATCGTAACAAGCGTTGAAACCCACAAAAACAGCCTTGGATTCTCCTGCCGTTTTTTCAACCCAATTACGGAAATTCGTCATCGCTTTTTTTGGTGATATCCCTTCTCTCTCCAAACGGTCGAGATCAAAACCGGACACGTTCAGAGCTTCAGGAACAAACTCTTTTGAAATAGGCTTTAGCTCAACGTAGAACGACGCATCTCTATTTCCAACCACGCATGCACCGAGCGAAAGCATGCTGTATTTGCCTGGGATCGGACCGGAAGACTCGATATCCACTGAAAAATAAAGTTCCGGTTTCATATGGCCTCGTTCGGACGCACGAGAGTAGGCATATTTATATTCCGCTCCCAATGGGTACGTAATCGTTCAAATCGGTTAGTATCCTCTTCGGATTCATTCCATAAAAATGTTTCGAATGCAAACGCATCAAATGGCAGGCGGGTATCGTTCCGTGCCGTTACTATCACCTTTTGTCTATTACCCAAGGCATATCCAAGTTCCATAAAACAATTGGGACGCACTCCCGTAAGATCAACCAGCGCAACCGAGCTATGGTGTAAAGAATCAAAAATGGCTTGATTCATCCAGGCGAATGTATTCTGACCGACCCCCATTTGCAATGGTTCGTAGCCTAATTGCTTAACAAATGGATCCACCGTATTTCTAAAAAAGCTTTCAACCGATGGATATTCCGGTAAGTCGTCATTCAGTAGACGCACATAAAAAACGCGGGGCGGAAGCAACTTATGCAGAAGATTCATTATCGACTGAACAACCTTATCTGCGTCGGTTTCTCCATTTCGTGTCCGAGTTCGTTCCAGCAATTCAGCCGGAGACCCTCCTTCTACAACGCCGAAAAAATCTGCCGGTGTTGCGAGAGCTCGATCAAAAAGGCGTGCTGCTCCTCCAGATCCATCCCGTTGTGAAGCTCCCATTGCCAGGTCAAGGGGGATAACTGGTTTACCCTTGGTAGAGTATTCAATCGCCAGTTGTTCAACCCCTTGCCCACCACTTACGCCAATTAAAATATCTCCAAGCTGAGCGAGTCTTTGTCTTCGTAGGGCTCCCGCCGTCCATCCCGGAGGCAAAAAATCCATATAGATAGCCTCCCTATCCCTAAGATCATCGTAAATTTCGCGACGAGTTGATGGAATTTGTCCGTCTGTCTTGGAAGTTACTAAGGTTGCTATGAGACGGCCATTGGAACCTGTGGGACTTACGCCTTCTTCATTTAATGCGCGATGAATTGTTTCCACGATCGTCCAATCAAAAATAATTGATGGACCGTCGGTACGATCTTTTAATAAAGGTTCACTTGCAATGGGAATAACAAAAGTTGCTCCTTCTTTCGCCAAGGCAAATGTTAATTTTGAAAGAAGTGAGTGGGCATACTGCAACTTAACCGGATCGGATTCAGGATCTGCACTACCAACAATATGAATGCGGCGACCATTCAGATTCATTAGCGTTTTCCAGATTCTTCGATAGTTGGTGACGGATGAACTCTGGAAATGGCCTCCACCAAATCGTTCTGACTAATTTTCCGGGATGGATAGGCTAATCCCAACGCTTCAGGAAGAAGGCGAGTGCGAATGTCTGAAAATGTATAGCTGAGTTTATGTGGGCCTTGAGGGCCAGCCAGCTTTACCAATTCATCAATCATCACTGCGGTCATGCCCATTCCGGCGCAATCCATATTAAAGATTTCGCGCCTCTCTCTATCATCAGGCCTACTAAATTTTTCCACATAAGCGGCTCGGCGCAAAATTGCAGGATCAATCGCCTCGTAACGATTAGTACAGAAGATTACCAAAATACGGCCATTAAAACGTCTGATATCATCTATTTTTTGAATCAAGGTATTTACAGCTACTTTATCTTCATGATGACTTTGGTGTCCTGAGCGGCTGGCAGCTAAAGAGTCTGCTTCATCAATAATCAAAAAGGATAGCTTCGCTTTTCCAGCCTCCTTGCATACGAGATCAAATGCCTGATTGATAAGCGTACTCATCTCCCCAACATTACCGCTCCCACGCACGCGCGTGCTCAGTTTGAAAAGCATGGCTTCTTTCCCTAGTTCCTTCGCAATGGCATTGGAAACAGCCTCGGCTGTCGCTGTTTTTCCAGTTCCTACATCACCGTGAAAAACGACGAGAGGATAGCGGTCGAGCAACGAATCCAATAATGGAAGACGCGAATGATAATGCTGCTTACTCCATCGCTCCAATCCTTCCTTATCAATGAGGAGAAGTAAATCTTGATGGATACGTTCGAAGCGTGTTTTAAATCCAATTAACCTTTCTGCTTGTGCTGTCAGCCGAGCATCAGGAAGTTGTACCTCCAATTCAAATAGCGCCGAGTTTCCTTCTTTCATCATGATTCCCTACTGTAATTGGTCCGAGCCCAGCCATACCCATTGCTGGCATATTTTTGTCCAGTACTGGGGTTAAGTCCAGTCGCGGAAGTATCCTGAGTGGTTGCTTCCCAGCCAAAGTGCAATCCGTGCTTTTTGATGAATGCGGCCTTGTCTGTATCCGCTTTATTCCACCAAGATTGGTTTAAGTCGGCTACCACGGATAACGATCCTCCGGGTGTTGATGGCCAGAGATTGTTGCCGGGGGCTTCCGATTTCCAACCTGCCGCAGAATCAGAAATGTCATAGACGGCAATTCGGAGCTTATTGCCATCCTTATCTCTGAGAAATAGCGACACTTTCTTTAGGTATGCATATTCAGCGAAAATATTGAGATCGGAAACAACCTGAGCAACATTTTCCCTAGTTCTCAACCCTGTTGCTTGCGCCATCATCGAAAAGTCAGCTGCGAAATTCTCCACAACTTTTCGAATATCTGCGACTGTATACGTCGTAGTTCGTGTTCCAGTTAGACTCATAGGTTTATTCCTCTTCGATTACAAACGACCGTCCCATAACATCCTTCCAAAGATCGAGAGTATCGCCTTTTCCTGCTTTCCAACTTGCCGCCTCGATAGTGGACCATGCGCTTTCGGCGGCAACTACGATCTCATCTCTTTCGGTTGCTGTTAGTCGAGCGGCAACATTGTTATCTTTATTTACAGGATCAAGAATTACCACTGGGTCGTTGGGAAAAGTTGTTACATTGCCAAGCTCCGGGAAAACAATTCGTTTTTTAAGTTGGGACTGAGCGACATACAGAAAGAAGCGCTGAAGTCCTGATTCTAACGAAGACGCGGCACCATTTTGATCGTACAAATGCGCTACGATAAGTTCGATGGAAAAAGATCGAAGCCGATCAAGTTCTTTCTCATTTCGCCAATTTTTAAGCAAGCGGACTAATGTTTTGAACCTCGGATCAGAATCTCTTCGTTTTTTAATAAAATCCAACTGTCCTTGAATAGATGTTTTTACAGGATGCCCCCGTTGAGAGGATGGTTGCCATCCATATCCAGGTTGTTGGGAGATTGGGATCACCGGAACAAGATCCACATCGAGTCCCGAAGTACGAAAATGAATGCCGAGTGTACGAGGTTGGACTTTAAAGTCATCGGGCTTTTTGGTCGGATATACGGCAACGAGGAGATCGCGGATAATCTTGTGCAGGTTGTCGACATCGTCTTTTTCGCTTTCCGAAATATCCAAGAATACAGCTATATCAGCATCGACGCCAAAATCTCCCCGCGGTTTGAGAACGGTTCCTTTCATGATGGAGCCGGTTTTTTTAAAATCAGTAACCTTAAATGAATCATCTTCCTTGATCTTTTTGTTCAAGCCCCCAATCAGAAAATCAACTTGGTCAAGATATTCCTTTCGTTTGCCTCGTCCTAAATGAAGGACTTTTGAAACGAAGGTATTGAGTTGAGCGTCAGTTAAGTTCATAGCATTGCAAAGTGAGCGCTCCTTCTCAAAGCACTCTGCAGGCCAATATATGGATATAATAGTTATTCACACCACAAGATATTGTGGTTTATTGCCTTCGATTTTCAATCTAGTTCTTCAATTTACCCCAATCCTGTTCAAACGAGATATAAACGTGAGTCAATATGACTCTATTTCGCTTCATTATGAGTCATATCATCTCTATTAGTTTCACTGGACAAAAATTTCATGCGCTGAAAGTCGATTGCTGTTACCCAACCGAAGAGCCTCTGCTGGAAGGCAGAACTCTGGGCAGGGATATGGTTTCTGGCCCAAGGCCATGGGTTAATAATAGAGATGAATGAACTCCGCCAAAATCGCCAGAACCATCCCGGTCACTAACACGAACAAGTTTCATCGGGTGAAGACCATGGCCGGCAAGACGGCCTCGGGAGCCTTTTCCTGGCTTGAAGCGCAGCTCGATGCTTCGGTTGCGCAGCACAATAATTTTATGGCTTATTTTGCCAACAATCTGGCCCAGACCCATGGAGGTATTGCAGATGCCATCTCGCCCATTACCTCCGCAGTGGCGAAGCTTTCCCTTAAGCGTGGCAACGAGGGCGTGGGGCCACTTCAGGAGATCATTAACGCCGTCCAGCATTCGTCGGGGAGGTAAATTATGGAGCCGATCTATTGGGACCCGCAACTTCAAGGCATTAATGCCAAAACACACGAAGCTCTGAACGGGGCTGTCCAGGAAGCCGGCGGTTTCGCTACGGATGTGGCCCAGTCTGCACTGGAATCACGCGCTGCCCGCAAGGTTGGTGTTGTAGTCAAAAAGATGGGCAGGGGTGCGACGAAAGGAGTCAGGGTTTTGGGAAAAGAGACTTGGGGCAAACTATCGGCCCGCGCCAAACCCTTATTTGAACGGTTTTCCCGAAAGGCCGATTCTGTGTTGGAGGCAGGAACCAGGAGATTGAACCCGGAACGTGTGGCATTGAGTGCCCATGAACCGGCTTCCAAAGCGAAGGCGCTTTCGCGTGCGAAAAGTGCTGTCAGTGATGCGGCCAAGGAGTTGGCTCAGGTTTCAGCCAAGGCAGGACGTATTCAGGGCGCGGCTCAGGAAGTAAAAGCGGTTGGCCGTGTGGCGGGGCTCACTGAGGAGGCATCGGCTTTGGTAAAAGGTGCCGGAAGCGTTGCTGAGATAGCACAGGGAGCCTCTAAACTGGGCAAAGTGGTGAAGGTAGGCGGAAAGGTTGCCGGTATTGTTGGGGTCGCCTTGTCGGTGGGTGAAGGAGTATATGAGCAGCAGAAACTGGGGCAGTCTTCTGGGCAATCGGAGATCAGCCGTAAGCAGGAATCCGGTTTGCAGGAATTCGGCCATCGGATGGCAGCAGGTTTTTCGGCAGGATGGGACGGTAATCTCACGAGTATCCGGCAAAAGTTGGCGAAAGACCGCGAAGCGTTTGAAAGCCGCGTCAAAACGAATGGCAAGGCGGTGGCAACACTCCGGTTAATTGGTGATTCCGTTATGACGACGGTCGACATTTTTGCTTCGCCTTTCAATGTGGCTGGGCGGGGAGCAACCGATACTTATTTGGGTTATCAGGGCAGAAACCGCTGGCTTAAACCGGGGGAACTGGAGGGTGTGAACCTCACGCGTCCATCCGCCACAAAAGAAGTACCGTCACGGCAACGCGAGGTGGTTCAAGAACGAGGCGGCCACTGAACCTGTCCCTCAAGTTATAGTAGATCCGTGCATTTACTGAAAAGTAAGAGGCAAGGTGTTGTCAGGTTTGTTGCTTTTTTTGAGGTTTCGTTTCGTTTGAAGATCGTCAATCACGGCAATCTCTTGCATCCGTCGTTTACGGGCCCTGTCCAGTTCCTCAACTGTCATTTGAACAAAAGGCGGTTCGCCGGTCGCAACTTTGGCCCGGAGCGTGGCATTGGTCTGTAATAATTGATTTTTGGCGTTTGTTTCAGAGGTCAGGTCAGCCAGCGCCTGCGTGGCTTTTTCACGCCATTCGCTGTAAGCCGCATTCAGTTTCAAATTTTGTGCGGCCAGATCGGCTGTTTTTTGATCTGCCAGTTGCGAACTGGAAAGAATGCGCCGCACCAATTCTTCGGGCAACCAGGGAGTGAGGTCGGTTTTCTCCACGGCTTGGGAGGAAGCGTAAAGATCTTTTGCCAGTTTGACCGTGCCGGTGGGTTTGAGTGGCGTATCGAAAAGATCTCGGCCCCATTGGATGGTTGTCTTTTGGACCGGTCGGGACGTTTGGGTCAGCGAGAGGAGATCATAGCCACCCGTCAGAAACAGCGAGGCCGATACGACGACAAACATGGCTTTCCCGAAATCGGCGGTGACATCGCCCAGGCATAAGGCCAGAGAAATCAGGATGAGACTGATCCATCCGATCCAGATCCATTTTCTCAGGCCGTCATGCAATTGCATGGCGTGATGGGGCGTAAAAGGAAGCGGCTGCGGATGAGATTCCAGCTGCCGGAATGCGACGCCGTAGCACAGAAGCAAAAATAGAGCCGTAATCATTTTGTTTTTTCGACGGGCGGGCGAGCTTTGAGAACCAATTGTTGTGGCCCCCCTTCCGTAGGTGGCTTTCGGACTGGCTTTCGCCGTGCGTGTCGTTTGACCGATCGTGGCGAAGCGTTGGTCGAAATCAAGTCAACCGATGGTGCCGCTGGAGTTTCGGAGAGTGGAAGCTGGGGAGAAGAAGTACTGGGCGGATGGGGTTCAGTGGTGGAGGGCTCTGAGGGGGATTGTAGTAGTTCGGCAAATTTTGCAACAGCCGAGGCATGATCGGAAGAGAGCAGAAATTTATAAAGCTGGAGGGAATCTACCAAGAGCAGGGTATCATTGTCAGATGAAGTGGAGTAAAGGCCCGGTGCGATCTGGAAGCGTTCAAACCAGCCGCGCACTTCGAGTGCCGATGCGGGTAATTGTTGCCAGTCTTCTTCTTGGATAAAAAACACGAGGCGATCCCGTATTTCTTCCCACCGGGCATTGATATTTTCACGCCTGAAACTGGTGCCGGGGCTGGAGAGCAATTTGTGAAAGACGATTTCCTTTTGAATTCCCTGGCCACGAATCTGCCTGATCCGAAGGAGGCAACTGAGGAGTAAAAAACTTACAGACATCCCCGCGCATGCCGGTCTCCATGTTCCCACAAGCTGCAGGGTGAGAAAAAATATTCCCAAGATAGAACACACAGGGATCAACCACGCGCTCCGTTCCTGGGTGCCTATCCATGAGGGGATGTACCGGTCCAGTTCCCAAAAAAGAATGATGCCCGTGCCGATGGTGACAATGGAAAGCGGCAGGAGCATCCCATTAATTTCTCCGTACATTGTGCAGCCTTTTGATCAATGCGGCGCAGACGACAACGGTTCGGAACAGCGGATGGATGGCGGGAATATGTTGCGCGTGAACGGGGCAATTGATGGTGGCATAGGCATCGCCTACTCCATAAATGAGACGGCCCGTATGCCAGCGACCCGATAAGCAGATAATGATGATTTCACGATTGGCGGGTGTGGTGACAAGGACAGCCTCCAACCCTTCCAATGCAGTGACCCCCAGCTCATTCGACATCAGAGTCTCCAATTTTTGGGTGCAGCGCGTCTGGGGAAGCAGGTAGGTGGATGTGCCCATGAAGTACTATTAACACGCCAAGATAGGCTGTTGATTTCTATGAATCTGCAAATTGGATGTGGACGAGTCGTTCCTGTCTCAGCAAATTTGGCTGGATGGAATATATCAAATTCTGGGAACAGGAGATGAATTCAATGAATTTTTATCAGACTTTTGGGCCAATCATTATCGGTGTGGCAGTTTTTATAATCGGTCAATATCTGTTGGTTTTGGTCTTGCAACCGATCGGGCGTGTTCGGCGAGTGCTTGCGGATATTTCGAGTGCCATCCTATTTAGGCAAGCGACCATTACCAATGGAGGCGATGATAAGGAATTGGCCTTGGAGCTTAAACGGCTGGGAGCCCTTTTACGAGCCACTTCTGCCGAGGTGCTTTTCTATCGGGTTTGGTCGGCTGTTCGTATTTTTTCGATTCCGTCCCAGCGCAATATTCTAGCGGCTTGTCGCCAACTGAATTTGCTTTCGGCGCATCTTCTCGAAGTGCATGACGAAAAGACTCGCTTGGTATTGGCACAGAAAAACCAAGAGATTCTCGAATTGCTATCCAAGCTCCTGAATATCCATACCCACTATTGAGATTAGTCTACTAAGAGAAAGCTACCGGACTGCGTTTTTGTTCAGAATGTCGAACGCTTTTTTGTCGATGATTTTGAGATCAGGACGAAATCGGGAAGTTCATCCACGGTTTTGAATTTGAGCCGTCGCGCGAACTGCTTCAATTTGGGATGGCGGCGAAGACGCATGATGGCTTTTTTCTGGATTTCATTTCCTTCCTCGATGGTAAGGTTCATCTCGCGCAGGACATCGGCGATGTCTTTATCGTGGTGTTCTATTCTCCACAGTTGACGCAAGAGCGTAGCCTGTTGGCGTGGCAGGGAATCCAGAAGTTCGTTCAGAAGGCTGGTTTCCCCGTCGAATTCTCCAGCGTCAGATGGGGCTGAAATCGGAACTTCCCGATCCTTGAGAACCACGAACATGTGAGGATTTTCCTCGTGTTCGGTGAGCCCGTCCATCGAAGGGCTGGCGGTGACAAACGCGGCAACTCGGGCGATGTCAGGTTGGACGCTATTTTTGACCATCAAATCATACAGTTCGGTGGCGGATTGGGCGTGGCGAAGAAATTTGATCCGCTTTTCATGAAGCCAGGAAGGAAGCCGGACAGGGAAGACGGTGTTATGAAAGTAACCTTGAATCCGGCGCTTGATACGCCAGCCGGCATAAACCGCGAAGGAGCTTGATAGCTTGGTGTCAAATTTCTCAATCGCATCAAAAACACCCAATACGCCTTGCTGTTCGGCATCGCAAATATCGGCTTCCCCTCGGAACCATTTGCGTGCCTCCAATGAGCGTGAACGTTTCGTTTGGTCAAGCGCCCATTGGATCGCGGTGCTGTCATGCTGTCGCGCGAGTTCTACCCATTCGGAATCCGTTCGTTTTGTCCCACTGCCACATGTAGCCATGTTGACTCCCACAACTCCTCCTGTGTTTCACGTTTGATCTTACCATTAGGTATATTATTAACACATCCGTTTTTAGAGCGATTTATGCTGAATATTTTGTTAAGATATTTGTAATAAAATACTTATAAAAATTAGATAAATTTCTCCTAGATTCTTCAAAATGCGTATTTGGCGTGTGTTAATGATTCCTTGTGAGAACGCATACGATTTTGATGAGTGCCGTGATACTGGTTTTAGCTGGCACGGGACTTCTTGCCGGACCTAAACAGCCACCCCAAAAAGAAGAAAAAGCCGAGCTGTTGAAAGTGGAGGCAGTGAGCTTGGCTACGGCTTCTACTCCTGTTGACATCGGTCCGTCCCGACCAACTGTCGCGGTTTCTCCGGTAGCCACCTCTTCCATTTCTGCCGCCCAGAACGGGCAATTACCGCAGCCTCTACAACCGACATTTTCGAAGTTAAGACTGGACCTGCGCGAACTGTGGGCGCTTCAGCGTGCGGCGAAGCAAGCGGGGGGAACGCTGACTATCGCCATTCAAACCGGCGGCGGAATTACAGTCGATGATTTGATCGTCCCGTTGACTCAGTTGACGGATGTGGTGATCAAAAAGGAGGGCGATACCTATGTTGTCTCCTCGGCCGAGGACTCCGCGGAAAATCCCCTTCAAGATGAAATCAACCGTCTAACGGCTCGAAGAAATGCGCTTTTGCAGCAAATCAAATTTCTGGAAAAGAGCCGGTAGCTTTTTCTGCATTCTCTTTTTGCAGACCGGAATGATCCATGCGGCGGATTCAGCACCAACTGGTTTGCTTCCGGATATGGACCCGGCGGCAGCCGTTAATCCGGCACCACCATCAGCACCAACCCCATCAATCCCTCCCGCAGCGGTTCCGGCCACATCCACCATTTCACAAACTCCCAAAGCAGTTGCCAACGTTATTGATCAGAGGAGCTGGATCGAGAGTCTTTCTGTCTCCGAGAAAATTCCATTCACCTTAAGCGCCTTTCCGGTTCCAGTTGATCTCTCCAAGCAGTGGTGGGAAACCGGGCAACTCAAAATCCGGTTTGCGCGTCAGCCGAATCTCAATCCTGAAGGCGAGCAACCCATCGCATGGCGGGTGCTACCGAATGGGGAAAACGGCGCACTTCTCAAAGGGGCCATCCGTTTGAGTGGAGGCAGTCTGCAGATCTTTCAAGCCATTGTCATTCAGAGGGTGGCTGAAGGCTGGTTCATCTACAGCAGTCCGATGGCGGTCCGGTATGTGGCCGACAATGGAAAAACGGAGGAACTCGTTTCCCCGTCTTCACAGAAAGGAAGATGGCGGGCTCGCTTAGACACGAAGGGGTTGCTCATTGCCGGGTGGACGGCCACCGCTCTTGACGCGGCCCGGTCAAGGCTTGGTGAGTTCGTCAACGATGAGCAATTGCGCCTAACCCTAAAAACGTGTGGAGAGGTCGTGTTCCGGATTGCCCAAAAGCCATGAGTTAATAACAAGGGTATGAACGTGGATGTCCGCCGCGAGTATTATCGAATTTTCCTTATCGCTATATGGACGATGGTTGTTTGGCCGGAAGGTGTGCTGGCCGGGACATTGAGTTCCAGCCCGACCATGGGTGGAGACCTCATCAGCACTGTCTTCAATCTTTATCTCAATTTTCGCGCCGTGGCCTGGGTCGTGATCGGGCTATTGGGCGTAGTTGGATTCATGATGTGGGCGGTGAATAAAACCGTTGCCATTGGCGCGTTAGTGTCAGCGATCGGGCTGGGCATCGTTGGTGCGTTCATCGAATTCACGAAAGCGGCGACGGGAGCAAGCTGATGAACTGGAAAGCATCCGTTTTATTCTTGTTATGGGGAACCTTATCCGCTTCGGCTCAATCCAGCGGGAGTGGTGACTTGAGTAGCGTCATCCAGAATTCCCTTTCCGCCGCCAACAATTACGTGGGGGGCATTGCCCTTGGACTGGCTTCCGTTTACGGAGTTCTGCTCTGGGTCGATCAAGCCTTGGTGGGAGGAAAAACCGACCGGATCATTTCGTTCGCGATCGGATTCGTCATGATTGTTGTCTCAGGTGGGATTACCTCTTTGATTCTCTCATCAGGGGCGGGTTCATGAATTCGGAACAGGGGCAATTGCCCAAGACGCGCTCATCCATCATTACGGAAGACCGGGGGGAGGTATTGGGACTTCCCGGGCGTCTCTTCATGCTCCCATTCTTTGTGGGGATTTTTTTGATGAACATTCCCCCAAGGAGTTTTCTCCTGGCGTTGCTGGCTGGGTTTATTTCCTACGGTATTTTGAAATTCTACTTTCGGGGAAAGCCGGGACATTTTCTGGAATATTGGCGTTGGGAGTTTTATGCGCCGAAGCGCTTTCGTCATCAATTGGACCGAGGATCGTCACGCGGCCAGCATGGCTAGATTTTATGTTTTCCACCAAAGGCATTCCTCGGCTTGGCTGGGTATCGGGCCATCGTTATCCCGATCCGGCGGAATTTGCCAGCCCGGTCGATTTGAAAGGTTCGTATATTCTGGACGCATGGGGAGGCGTCCACCAGATGGCCGAACTGCAAGCACCGACGATGGATGTTTTTTCGGTAGACCGTTTGACCGCGGTTCAAGACCAACTCGTGGCGCTCTTGTCCCGTCTTCCTGAATCCATCGGCGAAGTGGAATTCATGTTCACGGCCACCGGGGATTATGGCCCCATGCTTGGCGAGTACACAGGTTTTGAACATGACCGAGAGGTGTTGCGGAAAATGCGTCAGCTCAAAGGAGATTTGGCCGCTCAGGAAATTCGGGAAGGAATCCTGATTCCCGCTGCCACGCATATCACCTTGGGCAGTGTTCCCGTCCTTCGGAAAAATGAGAAGTTTTTGCGTCAACCAGTGACGGACATGGAGTTCTGTAAAATGGAGCCGGTCCTGCAGAACGCCGTTGAAGTGGCGCAGGATTGGGCGCATCGCGTGGGTGCCAAAATCACCATTCTCGGAGGAGATCGGGTGGCTGACTATTTTTACCGGGTTCTGAACCATTGGGCCGCCGTGGAATTGGGAATACCAGTGCGTTACCGGGAGGAAGAAACGCAGTTTCTCGATTCATGGCTTCTAGGGGACGTGGATACAGTTCCGTGGAAAACCGATGGGCGGATCGCCCCAGGATCAGGACTAATCCGTTGGGACGAAACTTATCACACGGTGGTTTCCTTGATGGGAAAACCGCTGGAAACTTGGCCGCGCATTTCCGACACCGTATCGGCGGGAATCCCTTTCCGGCAGTTTAGGACATTATTGCGTATCCGGCGGCTCGACCAGATCGAGGAGCGGGCGAGGTTGCGGGCCAAGCGGGTGGAAGCTGAGGCGGCAAAGGATGTTTCCTCCAACTGGCTGGAACTGGTTCAAGACCCGTTGAAAACAACTGGAAGAACGCAGGATGGCCAGAGTTCCAACGAAGAAGCCAACGAGATGGTTCGGGAAGCCAATGCGCTCATTGCCGATCTGCGCGGTGGGCGTGAAAGCCTCATGCTGGCCCAGCAAACCTGGCATTTCTGGCATCGCGACCCCGTTGAATTGATCCGACGCCGGGACATTCTCTTAACGCGATTGGGAGACATGGGATCGGCGCGTGGGTATGCAGAACGACACGCTGTCCTACCGATTTTGTTGCAGAGCATGCCCGCAGCGGGAGGACCGATGCTGGAGCCGAAAAAGTACCGGAGCCGCATGATTGCTGATATGTGCCTTCTCAACCGGGGATTCGAAACCTCCGACAAGCCGGTGGCGTTATTTCGCAATGCCACCAACGGTTTGGTGCCGATCGATCTTTTCGATTCGACCACCGCGACCGCACCGATGGCATTTATCTCCGGGGCGACGGGTTCAGGGAAATCGGTGCTGGCCCTCGCTTTATTGTGTTCGCATGCGTTGCGTGGAGTCCGGATTTTGATTCTCGATGTGGGTGGCAGTTACAACCAATTGGCTGATTTGCTCGGGATTCGTGTCTTCACCTTTAATCCAAAAAAGCCGGTCTGCTTTAATCTTTTTCAGGTGCTTTCCCTTGGGGATGGTTTGCATGAACCCGGTGAGGCCGAGATCGCCCGGTACGCCAAAGCGCTTGAAGCTTTTTTAGCGAGTCCGAAGGAGGAGGCGGGGTTATCGGCGGAAATGAAAAACGTGGTGGTCGTTTCGATCACGCACGCTTTTGCCAAGGCGATCAATCGCAAGAAAACGATGGTCACGTTGAGCGACTTTTCGGACGCGCTCAAAACCAACGGAGCGCAAGAGCTGGTGGAACGTCTACGCCCGTATGTTCGGGGTGGCACCTGGGGCGAGTGGTTCGACGGAGCCACCGAATGGCGGCCGGATGGAGAAGCATTGGTGATGGACCTGCAGGGGTTCAAGGATTACCCGGATCTGGCTCGCCCCTTGATTCCGTTATGCGTCGATCTCATTCAGGATTTGATCCTCAATTCGAGGGACGTCCGGAAGATTTTTGTTTGTGACGAAATCTTCGAATACATCCGGCATCCCTTGTTGGCCGACCGGATCATCGGGGCCTTCAAGCGATACCGGAAAGAAAACACAGCGGTAATCGGCAGTTCGCAGTCTATCGCCGACCTTAACTTTAATTCGCGAGTCGCCGAGGCCATTGAGCAATGCGTACAGACATGGTTCCTGTTTACTCAAGGGGATGACTCGCATGTCGAGTCTGTCCAAAAACTGTTGGGGTTGACCTCGGGACAGGTGAATATTTTGAATGACCTGAGATCCTCCAAACGGGTCAATGAATCGGGACACCCGGAACTTTTTCGGGAGTGTTTGATGGTACGCGGCAAAGGAACTCAACGGGAAAGTGGACGGCTTCGGATCAATCTCATGCCCGAGGAATATTGGTTGTTCTCGACAAAGCCGAACGAAAGTGTCCTGCGCAGCCAGGGCGTTGAGGCCGCCAACGGGGACCTGTGGCTGGCGCTTCGCACCCTGGCGCGGGAATACCCCGTCGGAATTCCGGAGAAAAGATGAGGCGCTCATGACACAATGGATGCTCCTGTTTTTCGCGGTGCCGTCCTTGGCATTGGCTGCGGATTCCGCCGCGCTTACTGATTTCTGTCAGGCCAAGGAAATTTGCGCCCCTCTGGGAACGGACAATGCCTGCAAATACTTGGTTCAAACTTCCGTGCCGGCGGAGCATGTCATCAACAAGGCGCTGCTCGAATCGGCCGTGGAGCAATGGCTGTCCGATCCCGCTGCCACCGAGGCAATCGGGAAAGCGTTGAAGCGGGGGGATTGGTTATTGGCGCAAGCCCTCAAATCGTCTCTGGCCCTGATCAATATTTCACCACACGAAAGTGACACCATTCTGGCGGCGTGGGCGAATGGGAGCGGGACGGAACGTGTCCGCAAAATCATATCAACGGTCATGGCGCACCCTTCAAGCAAAGAAATTCTGGTGGAGTATGTGCTTGAGACTCCAACGGGATTGGCCCGGTTTCTGCGTGGCTTGGAATGGTGCTGGGATCATCCACAGGACCCGACCTCCGTGGCGGTTGGATTAAGGGCGTCACGCCGGGCAGCCAAGGCCCTGTGGCAGGCTGCTATTGATGGAGACATTACGGCGCGCTGCCAGATTGCCGAGAGCAATTCCCGGTGGGGTCTGTCGAATTGCGCCTTGGGCGTGCTGTTGCGTTCCCAAGGAAATCAGGGAACCAATCAAAGTCTGGATGAATCGGTGTGGCGGGCTTTTTTCGGAGCGGTAGCGAAAGATCCACTCTACACCAAGGAACTTTTCACACGGCTCAAAGCCGCCAGTCCTGTTTATGACAGGCTGCAACGTGACATGGCCTCAGGGTTGCTTGCCAAAGGCCTGCCCTTATTGGCTGCCTATACTGAGGCCAGCGTCATACCGGAAAGCCGTTACGAATATGTATGCCGTCAGCTCTATGGGGATGGGTTTCAGCCGGGGCGAAATCCGGGACAGGATTCGGCGAGCGATCGGGCCTTGGCGCAATGGTCTGAACTGATTTTGCGGGACGACAAATGGTTCAACTACCTTGTCTGGCATTTGACCCGTCCTGCTTCGGTAGTGGGCATGACAACCCTGCAAGCACTCAGGGTCAGTTTGACCCAGGAGGCGACATTGGCTCAGCAAGCAGCCGAGGCATTGGATGCAGAACCACTCGCGGCAAGGAAACCAGCGGTCTCGGCAGGAGCCGATACACCTCAATTCCGTCAGCGGCGGGCGGCAGGCGAATTACTGAATGACGATTGGAAACGCTATGGCGAGGTATTGGGGACTGCGATCAATCTCGATTGGAATTTTGCCAAAACGATGCTGACGGCTAAAAGTTCGGCGGGAACGGTGTTTGCGTCGGAAGCCCTTGCTGTGGCCGTGCCTTCCTCTGGCGATGCCACGCGTGTCTGGATCGAGAGTATGCTGAAAACCGATCCGGCATTATTTCATGCTTTCTCCGGCTGGCTGGTTCAATCCGGAAAAATGAATGATGACCCCGCCGCAAGGCAATGGTTGCAGCAAGCGGCGGCGGATGCCGCACGCGGGGGAATCAGTGAGGATGTGGGACGATTCAAGATCTGGTTTGCCGCTTTTGTGAGAACGACGGAGGGGCGGAGAGCGGCCCAGATAAGGTTGGCTGTGGAGCTATGGGGCATTCCGGGGACTCTCCGGGAATTACTGATGGATCGCTGGCTCAATCAAACCGACGACTATATGCGTTGGCGCGCTATGGCTTCTGCGCTTCCATCGCGTTCCGGGGGCGTCCTTGCCGGGGATGCCATTCAGGTCACTCGTGCCGTGGGATTTTCGCAGTCTTATCTGGAGGGATGCAAGGAGGGGGACGTTGACTTGGACGAAGCGGTAGAGCCCGTCTGGAAAAGTATGTTGATCCCGGAGGATTCTGCCTTGGCGGTGGAATGCCAAAAACAGTTTACTTCGGGGCCGGTCATATCCCCCATCTATGCGGCCGGCTGTTTGGCTTTACAGGATGTGTTGATTCGACTGCCGTCAGAATGTCAAGGTGTACTCCAATCGGCAGGGTATCACGACAGCGGTGCGGCGTTTTCAATTTTGCTGGCAAACCATGGACTGGAAGCGCGGCCTTACGCCGCTGCCTTGCTCAACGACCGCGCAATCTGGAAGAAATGGAAAAGTTCGCTTTTGAGCGCCGTCATTTTTGGAGGTCATTCCATGGCCGTCACCAGAGTGATCGAATCCAGTCCATCCCTCTTTGAGTCATGGTCGAAAGAATTGGAGGAGGAACTCAGGCGAAATCCAGAAGCCCTTCGCAGGGCGCTCGATAGCCTGGCCAGGCGCCGGGCTGGTGATCTGCGTTACGCCGAGACCGTGCGTCTTTGGCAGAAATTCCTGATGCAGGCTGATGCCGCCAACCAGCCTTTCTTTGAGCAACTCTACGTTGACCCGACCGGCGGATACGGTGGGTTAATAATAGAAAGAGCCAAGAACTTCGGAATCACCTTATGAAAAACATCCAACGGATCTTAACAGGGGTATGCCTTGCGTTGACCGCATGCAGTACGCCGCAATATTCACAGCGCGACAGCCTGACGACACAAATGGGAGATAATACGGTGCGCTACGGCTCCATTGCAGCATTGGGGGCCGGAGGGTACTTCACCGGGAAGGAATTGGGTGGCAGCGATACCACTGGGGCTGTAGGTGCTGTTACCGGTGTGGCTGCTGGCTATGGCATTCAAAAATTGGGTGACAGCCAAAAACAACGGGCCTATCGGACCGGCCAGGAAGATGGTGCAAATGCGGCGCGGGCCGAGCAACTGGAAGAACAATGGAAACGTGAGGCGATCTACAATGCTCCACCACTTAATCAAGCCGCGTCAGCTTCGACCAAAATTCGGCAGATTTACGTACCATCCTACACGAGCAATGGAATCACTTATCCGGGAGAATACCAATATGTCGAGATCGAGCGCTAAGCAGAAACAAGCCATTTTTCTTCCCGATAATCCACTTGTGGCAGCGTGGGCGATTTGGCTGGAGCAATTTTTGGCCGATTCTAAGCCAAGCCTTTATTGGGCGAAGGATACGGAACTCGCCTTGATTCGGAAGATGCAGGAAAAATCGTTGGAATCCTTGACCACACATCCGACGTACAAATGGATGCAGGATTCGGAACTTCATGACGTTCGCTCGCAGGATTGGATTTGGGCTGATGTGTTCCTGCGTTTGCTCGAAGATCCAAAAGAAGTGAACGGGCTCGGGCAGGTTTCGAACTGGATGGGGCGTGAGAGTCAATCGGTCGTTTTGATCGTGCCGCTGGAATTATATCGGGATTTCCTTCCGACACGGTTGAATTCCGTTTCCCAAATCAGGCCAGGGATTGTGCCCTTTTCGACCTGCCTCCACAAAGTCTCGGTGATAACGAAAGCCGCGCACCGGACCAGAAGGATGGGCGCGAGCGCATGATGCTTTTCTCACGGATCTGGAGTTGGCTACCAGGCGGAAAGACGCTGGTTGCTCATAGACATAGTTGGGTTCAGTCACAGCCACGAGCTCCGGTATGCATGGTCTTGGGCATCATGATGACAGTCGGTATCGGAATGGTCAGTACGGTGAGCGGACAGATTTACGTCACGAATTATTCCACTGGGACGGTGGGGAAATATTCGACTACCGGAGCCGCCATTAACGCAGCCTTTATCTCTGGTCTGAGCGGACCAGAGGGGATTCTTATTAGCGGAAACGATCTTTACGTGACCAATTACGATGCCGGCATCATTGGAAGATACAGCGCAGAAACGGGAGCTGTCGTGGCATCTTCTTTCATCACTGGACTCACTGGCCCCAGAAAGTTACTTCTTCGGGAAAATACGCTCTATGTAGTTGAACGTAATGGAACGATTGCCACCTATGACGTGACGACGGGAGCTGCACTCAAAACGGGTTTCATTACCGGGCTCTCTAATCCGTGGGGACTTGCGTTGTCCGAAAATGTCCTCTATGCCCCCAATTTTAACAGTGGTGTGGTGAGTACCTACAATGCAACTACGGGAGCGTTGCTGTCGACAAACTTCATCACGGGATTGAATGGTCCCCAAGACATCGTGGTGTATGGGAATAACCTGTTTATCAGCAACTACTGGAACGGAACTATTAGCGAATATACATTGGGTGGCGCGCTGGTGAACGCGAACTTTATCACGGGAGCGGGATCGCCCGTTGCAATTATCGCCGTGGGGAATATTCTCTACATTATCGAGCAAAACCCCGATGTCGTGGGCGCTTACAATCTGGACACTGGCGTCGCAGTAAATGCGGCTATGATAACAGGATTATCCAAACCCGTCGGGATTGCCGCCATCCCAGAACCGAAAAGTTTCTGGCTCATCGTCGTAGGAGGCTTTGGGCTTTATCTCTTGTGGGGTACTAATCGTGTGGGGCTCGGTAGAATGCCAGCGGAGAAACCATGCGGAACGGAATCCATCTGCTGTCGGAAAAGGAATGCGAGATACGCATGAAATTCGGCGACTTACCCGAAGTCCTGCGACAGACATGAACACTGCAAGCGAGGATTTGCAGCGTTTGCAAAGGAAAAAACAAGATGGCATAGGACACCGAACCTATCATTGCAAAGTATCGCACAGGGCTAGTGAAACGCCGGAAGCGGTACGTGAACTATTGACGTGCTTGCGTGATCGAATCCGTACGCGTTCTTCCTGTCAGTCTGGCAGAAGCGACGTCCGTTCACGGAGCGGTTGATCTGAAAACACCCCTCGGACTAAACCGCATGCCGCGCGACTGATCTTCGGGCTAACTTGTTGATAAGCATAGCCATCACTCGCAATAATACAATAGACGGAATTTGTTTCACATTTGTTCCTCTTAATGATTGAAATTTCTTCAAAATTCTTTTACAAGAGATTATTGTTCTGTCTTGCTATTGCTAGGAAGGAACCTCTCGGTTTGTTTTTCAATGAGACTAAATTTTTCCAGTAGTTTCGCAAAACCGATTACTCAATTCTTATGGAATGCGTGCACCATCATTTATTGTCCGCATTGATGGATACTATTCCGGACCGGATTTATTTTAAGGATCAGGAAGGCCGCTTTATTCTGGCCAACAAAGCGTTGTTAAGCCTCGTCGGAATGACTCACAATGAAGAGATCGTAGGGAAAACCGATTTCGATCTTTTCCAGCGCGAGTATGCGCTCCGCACCCGCGCGGACGAAAATGAAATTATTCGCACCGGCAAAACCATTCGGGATAAGGTGGGAAAGAAAACACTTCCCGACGGTACAACCGCCTGGACATCGACAACCAAGGTTTCCCTCCGCGATTCTAACGGAAATATAACCGGCATTTGCGGCATCACTCGCGATATTACCGAGCACAAGCAAGCCGAAGAAGCCAATCAGCACATCATGGCTGCGATTGATCAGTCGGCGGAATCGATCGTATTTACCGATGCGCAAGGGACGATATTTTTTGTTAATCAAGGTTTCGAAAAGGTCACCGGCTACACCCGTCAGGAAGTATTGGGGCTAAATCCCCGCTTTCTAAATAGCGGAAAGCAATCGGCTGAGTTTTACAAGAACATGTGGGGGACAATCTTGCGCGGTGAAGTTTGGAATGGCCGTTTTACCAATCAACGCAAAGACGGTACACTCTACGAAGAAGAAGCCAGCATCACACCCATTCGCAATGACGAAGGGAAAATTACCAGCTTTGTGGCCGTCAAGCGCGACGTTACCCGCGAGATCGAATTGGAGCGGCAGTTTATCGAAGCACAGAAGATGGAAGCCGTCGGACGGCTGGCCGGTGGAGTCGCCCACGACTACAACAATATCCTGGCGGCGAACATGCTGCTGTTGGATTTTTTGTTAAGTAAACCGGAGTTGACATCCGATCTGCGGGAGTCGCTCCAATGCTTGAAAAACGGAGCCGAACGGGCGGCTCGCCTGACCCGGCAACTGTTAACGTTTAGCCGCAAGCAAGCCATGCAAGTGAGGTCAATTGATCTGAGGGTTTTGGTCAATGGCGAGATGGAGATGCTTCGCCGACTATTGGGCGAAAACATCGATCTGGTGTTCCAAATTCCAGATGGCGATCTCTGGATTGAGGCGGATTCCGGCATGATCGAACAGGTGGTCATGAATCTTTGCATCAATGCCCGTGACGCCATGCCCAAAGGCGGGAGATTGACCGTTCGTCTTGAAAAACGGGAATTTGATCTGGCAAAACCGCTTTCCAGCATTGAGGCGCGGTCTGGCCAATTTATCTGTCTCTCCGTGGCCGATACCGGTTGCGGAATGGACGAAGAAACCCGGCGACGTGTTTTCGAACCATTCTTTACGACCAAAAAAGTGGGCAAAGGTACCGGATTGGGATTGGCTACAGTGTATGGCATTGCCAAACAGCACAACGGCTGGATTGAAGTGACGAGTGAGATGAAAAAAGGCACTGAATTTCGCGTTTTCCTGCCCCTTGGTACGGCCAAGCATTCTGCGGCGGCCGACAGTAGGACTCCGCAAATCCATGGCGGCATCGAGACCATACTCGTGGTGGAAGACGATGAAGAGATGCGAAAAGTCCTGGTCTTGAGTTTGAAAATGAGCGGCTACCGCGTGTGGGAAGCGCGCAATGGCCCTGAAGCCCTCCAAACGAGGAGCGGGAGGCTGGACCAGATCGATCTTGTGTTGACTGATATGATCATGCCGGGAGGAATGGACGGATTGGACCTCTGCGAGGCCTTCACGAAATTGAAGCCGACGCTACCGCTCATGATCATGAGTGGTTACAGCAGCAAAATAGCGCGGTCGCCCATTCCGGAGCGGTCAGGATTCGCCTATCTGCAAAAACCATTCGACATTGCAGCGTTGACCGCCGCCGTACGTAAAGCCTTGGGCAAATCCGCATCCCCGTAGTGGAATATCATGAAAGTGCTTCTTGGAAGCGCTTCGTCTCTGGCGAATGATTGCGGTGGCTGGCCTCTCCAAAAACGGAAGCCGCCCCCAAGATTGGACCGAACTTGGAGGCGACTGTTGGAATTACGGAGCCGTTTTGCAGCTTAATTACGAGAGGAGATTTCGTGAAAACTTTTTTTTCTGGCTGGAACAGAAGTTCGTAATTGAGAAGACCGTTTCGATTGTGAAAGCGCCTGTAGGTTAGTGGTTGCACCGGAAATCGATTCTTCCTTCGCTACCTTGCGATCCACCAGAGCCATCAAATCGCTGACAGATCGCTTAAGTTCCGTGGCTTGGGCATTCAATTCCTCGGCTGCACTGGCAGTTTCCTCGGCACTGGCGGCACTCGATTGAGTCACCTTATCCATCTGGGTCAAGGCCGTGTTAACCTGACTGATGCCCTGCGATTGTTCCTTGGAGGCAGTAGCGATTTGCGACATGGCTTCGTCCACCTTTCCTACTTTTTCCAGAATCACATGCAAGCCCGCATCGACCTGTTTGGATTTAGCGTCGATGTCCGTGAGTTTGCCCACGACCTCGTCATTGATTTTCACACCGGTTTCGCTCTTGCGAATGGAGTCCTCAATAATGGCAGCGGTTTCCTTGGCGGCATCGGCGCTGCGCTTGGCCAAGCTGCGCACTTCATCGGCAACCACAGCGAAGCCCATTCCCGCGTCACCGGCGCGAGCCGCTTCCACGGCGGCGTTAAGGGCGAGAATATTGGTCTGGAAGGCAATTTCGTCGATGGTCTTGATGATATTGGCAATGGAACCACTGGCTCTCTTGATTTCTTCCATGGCTTTTGTCAGGCGATGGGAGGAGGAACTTGCGTCGTTCACGGAGGCAATTAACTCGTGAACCTTTTCGGTATTTTCCGTGGTGGTTTGACGTGTTTCCACTGCCAGATTCTTGGAAGCCTGCACACTGTTGCTGTTGGCCTGCACCATGCTGGTCATTTCCTCCATGGACGAGGAGGTTTCCTCCAGAGATGCGGCTTGTTCACTCGCACCTTGAGCCAAGAGCTGACTGGTGGAGGAAAGCTGGGTGGTCGCCGAGGCGATTTGAGAGGAACCTTCACTCAAAGAATGGGCTACGGATGTCAGAACTTTTGTGGTCGTTTTGATGATCAGAAGCGCGAGGGCCACGCCAACAACGACCGCCAAAATCAGTCCTATGATAATGCCCAGCTTCGACGTGCGTACCGCTGACAAGGTTCCTTCGTCCGCCTGCTTTTGTTGGGCCTGGCTGAACTCGACCAGAGCATTCAAGTCTTGAAGGTATTGATTTACCGCCGGATCGAATTGGGTCCGTCCCATGGTATACGCTTTTTCATTTTCTGTGCCAAGACGGCTGATCTCCAAAAGCGCCGCCAATGCCTTGCGATAAGCCAGGCGACTCGCACTGGTCTTTTCCAGAAGTTCGCGCTCCTTGGGGTCGGTGATCAATTTACCCACTTTTTCGAATTTTTGAGTGTTGGCAGCGGTAATATCCGCAAGCTCTTTTTCCAAATTGGCCATGTCCGTTTTATCGGCGCTGCCGATATGCTGATAAACGTCACGTGCGGATAAGCCCAGATTGATTTTAATCTCCAGGCACAAGGTAGCAATAGGTGTTGTCTGAGTAGCACCTCGAAGTGAATAATTGCTGATCTCGGCAAGTCGAGTATAGGCAAATAATCCCAATGCGACTGCAATAACGATGATGCTCGTGAAGCCAAAGATGATGCGTTGACTAATAGTCCAATTCTTCATATTCACTCTTTCCTATTCGATTTTCATACCAAAATTAAGAGGAGTATTTATCTCGTTATTTTTCACGCCTTAAAACAAAGAGGTTCGATTTATTGAGGCAATGAGTCGGGAAAAGTTTTTCCAAAAAGGAGCAAGATCAGAAGGAATCGTAAAAAAGAGATAAATTCCGCATGCCAGCTCCGCCCCGATTAAAATCAAATCATCGACTATCGTTTTTTCATTCTTCTCGAAAACTTTCCAAAGCAGTGGACTCGTTTTCATAATTCGATTTTTCGACAGGAACCGAATTATTGTCGCAACCAATTGATCCAGATTAAATGGCTTTACTCCGATCCGTTTGGCTCAATGTTTCGCAGCCGTGGGATAAAGAAGAGGGGCGGATTCTTTTTTCTTTGGCATGATGGCACGGTTAGCCTTTATATTTTTGAGTCGCTCTGTTTTTCCTTTTTGCGAAGAATCAATTCCTGCATCGCCAGAACCAAGGCCTGCCTTATGGCCATGAATAAGCTCACGCAGTTGCAGTACGGCACGATTCAGTTCCTGGGATTGCGCATTCAGCTCTTCGGCAGCGGCGGCCGTTTCCTCGGCACTCGCAGCGTTGCTTTGTGTGATCTTGTCCATCTGATTGAGGGTGACGCTTACTTGGGATGTTCCCTCATTTTGTTCGCGGCAAGCGGTGGATATTTCGGCAATGACTTGATCCACCTCCTGCGCCTTGTTCAGAATTTCCACCAGGCTGGCGTCCACCTGTTGTGCCGTTTTACTCATATTTTCAAGATCGGCAGCAACCTTTCTGGTGACCGTCATTCCCTGACAACTGCTTTCGCTTGATTCTTTGATCATTTGGGCCGTTTGCTTGGCCGCTTCGGCGCTACGGTGAGCGAGGGCTCTGACTTCATCTGCCACGACGGCAAACCCACATCCCGCTTCACCCGCACGGGCGGCTTCAACCGCCGCGTTCAGTGAAAGAATATTGGTTTGAAACGCAATATCATCGATTGTCTTCATGATATGCGTAATTTCCTTGCTGGAGGAATCAATCTTGTCCATTGCCACATGCAATTGTTCGGAGGAGCGTCCTACGGCTTGCATGGCTTCTTTCATGGTCGCCACGTCATGGGCCGCTTTCTCCGCAGATTTTCTCGCCTTTTCCGCTAGGTCTTTCCCACTTCGGGTGCTCTCGGCATTGCGGCCGGTCATGGCAGTCATTTCTTCCATGGAGGCGCTCGTTTCTTCCAGGGAAGCAGCTTGTTCATTGGAACCTAACGCCAGGGATTGGCTCGCAGAAGAAACTTGATTGGCTGCTGATACAGTTTCGTTACTGCAGGCGGTCAAGTTATCGCAAATCGTGGAAATCTGTTTCGAGACATGTGCCGAGACCATATAGAATGTAATGGTCGCGATTCCCGCGGCAATAATCACAATTAACCCTAGGAATTCCAGAGAATGTTGGATCACGGCTTTTGTCTGATCGACTGTGCTCATGTATTCGTCTTCATAAGCACTGGCGGCAATCACCCAGTCCCATGGTTCAAAATAGGTAAAGCAAGTGGTCTTTTTCCGGGGAGCTGGTTCACCAGGATTTTGCCAGGAATAATGCGACACGCCAATTTCACCCGGTTTGAGCGTCAGCGCCTGATCGATCATTTCCTGGATGAACGGGCGTCCGAAGGAATCTTTCTCACTATATATATTTTCTCCATCACGCTTTCCTTCCCGGGAAATAACGTATTTACCTTTTGACTCCCCCTTGGCATTGAGGACGAAGATATAGCCGCTTTTTCCGATTTTTTGATCGATAATGGCCCGGTGTAATTGAGCGAAAGCCGCCCTTTCGGGAACGCCGGTCAATACCATTCCAATTACTTTTCCCGCAGAATCAATTATTGGCCGATAGGCCGCCAGATACCATTGATTCACCACAAAAGCGCGTCCGATAAAAGTTTCGCCTTTCAGTACTCTGGTAATCACCGGATTGGGATTTCCATCCGGGGTGACGGCAGGGACATAGGTTCCGATACCACGCTTGCCATTGGCCGCAATGACACTGGTGGCGATTCGGAGCATATCGCCCTGATCGTTCATCCTCTGAAAAATCGTGGAGCGATTTCCCGTAATGCGGGTAACATCGTCCACCATGGGAACTTTGGTTTGAGGATCCTCCACTTGCCCGAGCCATTGATCGTGCAAATAAACCTTGGGCAACGTCACTGCAACCGTGCTTTTGTCGAATTGATTGAGTGCTGTCCAGTTCACCATTTCAGACGGCGAGACTTTCAGCGGCCCCGCTAACTTAAGTTCTTCGTCCGATACACCGAGACTCGACTCCAGGGCGTCGCTCAACAATTTGTAAGCCATCTGCGCCTGTTCATTAATCGCCCGCGCCTGATGCGCAAAGTCATCCAGACTCAGTTTGACGATCGATTCCGCGACTTTCCCCTTGATCCGGTGCATCTGATTCCACGTGAATAATGCCGCCAAGGCCAGGGGAATAATGGCGATGGCGAGACCCATGCTGATTAATTTGAATTTGAGGCTCTTATTCTTCATGACCTTTCCTTTAAGAAACAGGCGAATGCGCTCGCCTAATGATGCCTATAAGATCGGCAGATAGGCGAACTTCTTAACCTCAAATTTATCAGATGGATAAGATTCAAAAGAAAAATAGATTTTGGGCGAGCCATCCTTGATGGCTTATTTCCGCAGCAAATCATTCATAAGCTCCGCTTAATCGACCAAGAAAAATCCCTTAAATTCGGATCGATTTGGGCCGATTTCCTTCCCTACAGGAGAAGGGCTTCCACCTTGCCATGAAGTTCTCTACATTGACTTTGGGTGAAATGGTTCAGATCGGGGCTCGCTTGCGCAATCTCAAGACAGGAACAACCTGTCTGGAAGATGTGGCAACAGGCGCGTGCCAATACCTATATCGAAACCTGTCAGGCGATCAAAATCAACGGGCATGTCCGTTAGTTCGATTCTTTATCACCCATCCTTACGGGCAATTGCCTCTCGATCTTCAGGATTTTGCCCGTGCCGCCTTGCACGATGTGGAGGAGCCATCCCTCGGCATGCGCTGCTTGGTTCTTCTCGGCACCGCCGGAGACCTTCCGGAGTGGAATTCGAGGGCCCACTCCAATGGCCACAAGGCCATTCCGCTCGTCAGTGAGGAAGCAGTGAAATCGTTTCCCATGATTTCAAATCTGGCAAATCAATTTGGGTTGGAGGGCAAAAACCTGATTCATCCCTCTCCCGATTTCTTTCTCGACCAAGCAGGTCGATCCTTCAACGTGTTTTACGTTCCCACGGCGCTTGATTCCCCGTTAATCCCCGCACAGCAAAATTTTGTCGTTCCCCACAACATTCAATCGGTTATTGGATTCGGAGGGCCGCTTCCCAGCGGAGACATTTTTGCGATGATTCTGTTTACTCGAATCGTCCTGTCTCACGACATCGCCGAATTGTTCAAACCGGTTTCCTTGAGTCTCAAGCTTGCTGCCATTGAACATTCTGACCGAATTTTTGCGTGAACTCCCTTGAGTCCAAACATCCCGATCCCGAAAAAGAGTGTCTTCGACTGCGTGCCATCATTCATAATTTCGAAGAACTTCTCAAAGTCGAGGAGGAAGTGGCCGCCAGCCAGTCAGCCAAACTCAAATCGGTTGCCGATTTTCTGAGCGAAATCTACAAGACGATGCCCGGCGCCCTCATCGTGCTTGATCCCAATGGAACGATCACCACGGCGAATGAAGCCACCGCTTCCATGCTCGGTTATTCTCTGGAAGAACTTATCGGCCAACCTATTGAACTCTTGTTCCAACCCAAGGAGGCTCCGAGCGTCGCCGAAATCAAGGAGTTTTCAGTGCAGGATAAAATTTTGCGCACCGAGAAAGCCTGCCGGACCAAGACTGATGGGGAAATACCGGTACTTTTTTCAGCCACCATACTTAATGCCAAGGAATTGGACAATACCGCGCACAGCGCCGTCTGCATCGCTCTCGATATCCGGGAACAGAAAAAACTGGAGAGTGAGTTGCGGCAGGCGCAAAAAATGGAATCGGTCGGTCGACTTGCCGCCGGCGTTGCTCACGAAATCAATACACCCCTCCAGTATATCAGCGATAACACTCTCTTTCTGCAAAACACCTTCAGCGAGATGACTGAACTCATCCAGAAACTTTTGGCAGTTCAGCACTCCGTTGTGGAGGGAAATCCCTCATTTCAAGCCGCCGTAGCTGCGGCCAATGCCATGGAAAAAGCTGATCTTTCCTATCTCTTGGAGGATATTCCCAAAGCGATTCGAGAAACCTTGGATGGATTAGGTCGCGTGACCAAGATTGTTCAGGCTATGAAGACTTTCGCGCATCCAAGCCCCGCCCAAATGACCTCTCTTGATATCAATCAAGCCATCCAGAGCACCCTGACGATCGCCCGAAGCGAATACAAGCTGGTCGCTGATGTTGAAACCGATTTGGGAGAATTGCCTCTGGTGGTTTGCCATGCCGGAGACATTAATCAGGTCGTCCTTAATATCATCGTCAATGCTGCCCATGCGATTGAAGAGGTGATTCAAAGCACGGAGCGCAAGGGATTGATTACCATACGCACCTGGCGCGAGGAAAATGATGCGCTCATTAGCATTCGAGACACGGGTCGGGGAATCCCGGAAAATATCCGGGAGCAGATATTCGATCCGTTTTTCACGACAAAGGAAGTTGGAAAAGGTACTGGACAAGGACTCTCCATCGCTCGCTCCGTCATTGTCGAAAAACATGGCGGGAAACTGACCTTCGAAAGTGAACTCAATCAAGGCACCACTTTTTTGATCCGGCTGCCGATCGGCGGCAAGCGGTAATGCCGTCTCGCAACTCTCGCCGATATCAATGGGCGTTTGGTGATAAAGGGCAGAAAGGCCCGACGCCTAATCTGGATTTATCTGGTTTCCGTAAAAAAGGCGGAAAAGATCGCCTGAACTTGAGGTAGTTCTTCCGCCACCAGACTTTGCAAGTCGCTGCCTTTCCCAAAACGGTTAAGCCAGCGAACTTCCGGACTTTGATTGAGCTGTTCCAGCGTTGGAGCGGATCGGCCAAGCAGATCCATCTGACAACCATCAGCGATTTTGTCGCAAACCGCCAAAATCACGCTTAGAAAACGAGCACTTTCCCCCGGAACTATAAGTTCCTCGGGAATAGCTGCAACCAGTATGTGATGATGCGCAATGGCATTGACCGTTCGCAAGGGCAACAGCGATCGCGCCGAAATGGCTGCCGCGATATCCGCATGTCCAAAGGGAAGCACTTCTTTCTCAGCGTCGGTGAAGGCTTGATTGCATGTGATGATCCAATCAAATTCCTCCCGAAAATGGGTCGCCAGGAAAAGCCAGCCGACATCGTGAAGAAGCCCGGCCAGATATTCGGAGCCATCCGTGGAAAAATAGGCGGAAGACAATTTTTCGGTCAACCGGGCGACGAAAAGATTACGCAGCCAAAAAAGATCCCATCCGGGAGGTGTCTGCAAGGTTGAAAATTGGGCGAAGACTGTCGAACTAAAGACTAATTCACGTATCCGTTTGAAACCAAGGTGAAGAATGGCTTCCGAAATGGTCGTCGCCTTGCCGCCAAATGCCGCTGAATTGACCACGCGAAAAATACGAGAGACCAGGGCCGGATCAAGTTCGATGATTTGGCGGCATTCCTCCACTGAACTCTCATTGGAACTCAGGAGTTGGGCGAGAGATTTCTGGGCGCTGGAAGCTGCCGGTAAGATTTCGCTACGGGAATTGAGGATATAAATCAATCGGCTGCGCAACTGCGCCTTGACGGGATCACTGGTGTTGGGAAGCCAATCTTCGAAAGGACCTGCCGGATACATAAGGGTAACGAGTTTGGTTTCCCTTTTGCTCTGTTGAAACTTTTTTCTAAATGAGAACGTCCCTAACGATTGAAGGCGTAGGCCAGCACCTTGAGGGCAGCTTCTTTGAGGAGGGCCAGAGGGTTTCGAGAGTTGAGGGTCGAACCTGTGGTGCGTTTGAGGCCACTGATGTAGGTTTCGACCTTCCAGCGAAGGCCGTAGTGATGTTGTTTGAGAAATTCCTCGGACATCTGAGTTCTATATTCACCGCGCCGACTACCATCCGCCGCACATCGAGCCGGTTTAATGATGGTTGTGCCAATTCCAAGGTCTTCGCGGCAGACGCCGTGAATCCATTCGGCATCGTAACCGGCGTCGGCGTAAAGCAGAGGAGGCTTGGTTTGCGCAAAGGAACGTTCCAAAAGTTCCCAAGCTTGAGTCTTGTCATTACTCGGTCCCCAAGCCATCACGGCTCCCAAGGGAATCAGGCTCGCGCACAACACCGCCACCGATACTTTTACCCATTTCTTGCGTTGCCTGCCGCTGCGACTGACGAAGTGGGCGCTGGCCGTGCTGGTTTCCAGTCCGGTTGCATCAATGGCCACCGGTTGTTCCTCTTTGGCATAAGCCGCCTCTCCAAGGCTATCGAGCATCTTGCCCAGTATCTCCAGAACCGCGCTACGTTCGGCAAACTTCGCCAGTGTGCTGTAGTGAGGAAGCTTGTCTTCCATGCCCAATTGCTTGCGCAGCATCTCGCTGGTTTCCAGAAACTCAATCACACCGCGATAAGTCGTCTTCCAATAAGCCTTGAGCACAAGGCAGGCCATCAACTGCCGCTGAGTGAAATCCTTGCGGCTGGTCACCGCCCCATAATCATTCAGATGCTTGCTCCCAAGCTTCATCACCAGTCGCGCTATTTCCACCACTCGGTTCTTCTTAGCCTTCATCTTTCTTTAAACCCTCAAATCTGAAAAAGGTTTCAGCAAAGCATTTCCCTTTCTACATGTTTTATGCCAACCTTCAGGGAAGGTAATATGCCGTTGGCCGTCTGCAAGTTAAGCAAGCGTCCGCTTCAACGAGTCAAAACATATCGGTAAAACCTAAGACACCTTCAAGTCTCGGTTGACAGAAACTGAAAAAAATTTTGACAGATGGCTGCCGACCGAAGCGGGCCACTCGCTGGACTGATTTTTGCGCGTCACCGCGAGTGAGTGATACCCTGAGCCACTCTAAAATGGTTTGGGGTGAGACTTGTTCTTGCGGGCAGAGTACAACCACTAAGAATAGCCGGAGGATGAGTCATAAAATGGAAGCAGACTGTCATACGATTGCGGTTGTGGACGATTTTCCTCCGATCTTGAATCTTGTCGGATGGATGTTGCGTAAGGGTACGACGTTCGCACGTTTTGGGAGGCACAAGCGGCTCGGGACTACACTACCCGCCATCCGGTGCATCTGGTTATGGCGGATTATCACATGCCATTGATGGACGGAGTGGAATTAGCCCTTTCCCTGAGACGGGATGGCTGGAAGAAGGGACTATTTTGGCTGATGAACGGGCATGCTGCCGCATTTAAGGCCGAACCGCCGTCGAACCTTCACATTGCCCGAATCATTGAAAAATCTTTTGATCCAGTCGAATTGAGCGCGTGGATTGGCGAAGCCTTGCAAGATCCCGTGCCATGCCAGTGAAAAGTGACGCTCGGAAATCCCGGTCGCCGTTGGGACATAGTTCAACGCAAATCGCGTCCGGTTGCGTCCAGAAGAGCGTCTCATCTACGAGCGGGTGCGGCTGGCGGCATGGCAAACCGGTCAAAGCGAGGCGGAAACATTCTCGTCTTGGGTGAGATACAGTCTTCGATCCTTGATCGATTATCCTGTCGGCCAAGAGTTCTGCTAAATTTCCTCCGAAGTCTATGACAAGATTCTACCATTGGCCAAACGGCTCGGCATGGAATTGGAAGTTTTCATCGAACGATGCATTGTCGCCATTTGGGCGATGATTGAGTGCCCGGAAAGAAAACCGCCGATTATCAATCAGTGCCGAAAACTCATTCGTAACGACGCTGAAAAATCATCTCCTGTGTTGTGAGCCCGGCTCCCGCTCCTTGGTCGGGAACCGGGCCAAACAGTCGCCACGATTGAAGGGGGACACGTAGCGGCTGTCCCCTTTGCGGAGTAAACTATAAACTAAGGGTCAGAGAAAGAGAAGTCGTCGCCGATTTTTCTTTTCCCGTTTGGAAAGAGTTTGGTTATCGGAAACGAGAACATTTGTTTGACCTGAAATCCCTTCGAGGATTTTTGACGATACCATCGATTGCCTCCACCGAGTCATTGAGTTGATCCACGAGTTTTTTTCATTCGCACAAATGTCCGGTTCAATTGGAAATTGAAGAATGTCGACCAGGGAGCGTTTCAAACGGGCGGTGATGACTATTTGAGGAAGATGGAATTTACTGTCTGAACCAAGTGATTTAGGTTAAAAGATTCGGTGAGGGTTTCGACGGCTCCCAAGTTCCGCATAAGCTCCAAGCAATGCTCCTTGGACATAATGGTCTCACCCGGACTGATTCCCACGATTGGCATATTCGGGAAACGACTTTGGACACGTCCGGCCTGTCCATTTCTGGCATTACAACATCGACAATGGCCAAATCCACCTGAATTTAAGTCAACCACATGGCCGCACTTGGTCGATCGCAAACGAAGCAGGCTGCAAATATTGGGATCATCTGCTCAAGGACACTCGAGATAATCTCTTCCTCTATCAGCAGGGTACTCGTAAAAACTGAGCGAAATGAAGAAGGCCTCATTTAACTTTGGAATTTCCAATCCGATACATCCCTTAATTGCTTGAACGTGGATAGCTCCACGAGAGCCGGATGAATACCCTGCCTGTGCAAAATAATCTGGCGAGAAAGATACTGTCACTGATCGGACGGTTTAAAACTGCCGTCTGGATTGTGGTGGGCTTCAGCCTGGCAGGAGCGCTCTATGGAGCCATTCATTTCAGTGCCCGGATTAACGATGAGGAAAAAACGCACGGTGAAGTGGTATACAGCACCGCCCGTGTCCGCATTCTCGAATCCAAGATCCGCGCCCTGCTCGGACAAATCGAACTCAGACGGCGCGATGGCAAGTCTGCCAACGAATTGCTGGAGGACGTGTCTAGGACCACCGACCGGGCAACGACCTTATTCAATTCGTATCTTACCGGTGGCCAAATCAAGGCGGTGACCGGAAGGATCGTTTATCTGCGACCGGTAAAAAGTCCGGAAGGAATTGCGGCCGCCCAAGCCCTGGAAAAACTGTGGGTGCCCGTGGAACGCAAAATCCGTCTGGCGGTACAAATGGGCACGGTGGACTCGCACGCGGTCACCGACGCTCTGCAATTGGCCCAGGAAGACTGCGCCACCATTACTAAACTCTCTGAGACATTAGCGGTGGAAGAAGACAAATACCATTTCTCACAAATTGAGTGGCTGACGTGGACGCGTAACCTTTTGGGAATTTATCTGTCGGTAGTGGCCGGACTATTAATTCCCGTGGTCGTATTGGTCGGGCAGGTGCAGAAGTCTCATTCCCAATTGGCCGTAACGATGGCCAGCATTACGGAGGGCGTGATTTCGACCGATCTCCACAATCGCATTGTTCTGATGAACCGTGTCGCCGAAGACCTGACGGGTTGGGTCCGAGTCGAAGCCAAGGGGCAGAGGTTAGACACAGTTTTGCAAATCAAGCCGTCTGATATCCAATCGGAACAATACATTGCTCTGCCGGAAGGCTACACTATTCGTTCCCTGCAGAGCCTGACACTGGTCTCTCGTCGACAGGAACAATACGCCATCGACGGCAGTTACGGCCCCATTCTCAATGAAGAAGGTGCCATGATTGGCCATATCGCGGTTTTTCAGGATCAAACTGAAAAACTCAAATTGCAATCCCAACTCGCCCTTTCCTCCAAACTCCAATCCATCGGTCAACTCGCCGCAGGCGTGGCACACGAGATCAACACTCCGATGCAGTTCATAGGCGATAACACCGGATTTCTGGACAAGTCGTTTCAGGACCTTTCACAAGTTTTGGAATCCTATGAACAACTCGAATCACAATGCCGTCAGGCGGGACAATTCTCCGAAGCACTTGGTCGTATCAAGAAGACGAAAGAGTCGTTAGACGCGGATTATCTTGTGCGTGAGATTCCGTCTGCTATCGACCAGACGCTTTCGGGGATCGAGCGGGTAACCAAGCTCGTGAAAGCAATGAAGACGTTCTCTTATCCTAACCAAGGGAAGATGCAACTTCATAATCTCAATCACTGTATTGAAGCAACAGTCAATGTCTGCCGCAACGAATGGAAATATGTGGCTGACATGGAACTGGATTTCGATCCATCACTGCCCGCGGTACCGTGCCTCATTGATGAATTAAATCAAGTGATCCTCAACATGGTCACCAACTCCGCCCACTCCATTCAGGACGCAATTCGGGCGGGGCACTATCCCAAAGGCACGATTCGCGTGGGCACAAAAAGAGTGGACAATGAAGCCCATATTTTGATTCAGGACAGTGGCATGGGTATTCCGTCCGAGGTGATTGACAAAATCTATGATCCGTTCTTTACCACCAAGGAATTGGGCAAAGGTACCGGGCAGGGATTGGCCATCTCTCACGATATTCTCGTGAACAAGCACAAGGGACGGATCGAAGTCGAATCCAAAGTGGGTCAAGGAACCCGGTTCACGCTCGTTATTCCCACGACACTGCCCCTCGAATCGGCATTAGGCCAAAAGCTTGGAAGTGTTGCGGCTTCACTACCACATGGCGCAGAATATGAGGTATAACCGGATTTCTCACGGTTAGTTCGAATACTCATCAATGCAGATGAATTGCATGCACATGATAAAATGAAGGTATTCTCTGATGAGCCGTGCACCCCGCTTCCGAGAGAAGTTGCTGGAATGAGCTATATTTTGAAAGCCAGAGCAACATTACCCTCGACATCCATCAGCCAGCAAAAATGAATAAGGATTTAGCGGTCGCGCGGCCCCCGATGACCGCCCGAGCGCGAGCGGCTATCGGTATTAATGGAGAAAACTTTGGGTGGTTTTGGAAGTTCCAATTTGGCTGCGATCGTGCGTGGTTACTCGTGCCGGACTTGGGCTGTGCGCCAGATCAGTGCAGCCCCTGCGAGAGATAAAACAAGAGTGTAAGCAAAGGCAACTTGCGTATTGAAGGCACTCCACAGGAATCCCACCATAAGGCTGGAGACAAAATCGCCAATACCGTTCACCGTTGCCAAGGCACCAAAGGCCACTCCGTGATGTGACTCTGAGACCAGTTCGGCACAAAAGGAGTCTTCCAGCGTTTCCTCCATCGCCACATAAATTCCTCCCACCGCAAAGATCAGCGCCAGAATCCAGAGATTGGGCGGCAACAGAATGATGAGTAACGCCATCACCGCTGCCAGCAGATAACCACCCGCAAGTAACATGCCTTTGTTGAGACGGTCGGCCAGCCATCCGGAAATCATGGAAAAGCTCGCATACAAAACGTTATGCAAAACATAAAGAGCGGTAGCGATCCCTGCTGCTTTGGTCATGCCGTAAATGGGAATCAGTTTTTGGGTGGCCAGAAGGATGAGAAGCGTGTGGGAAAAGTCGCCCATCCCGAATAATCCGACCGCCACGAGAAATTTCCGAAAGCGCGGTGGCAACGTCCTTAAACTTTCACCAAACGAAATGTAAGGAACGGGCGTTCGCTCTTTTTCCTGCACGAGAAACGCCATGCAGAAAACCGCAATGAAACCCGGTATGAGAGTGAGAGCGAATAGCGTGGGGTAATGGCCATGAAAAGCCGACAGCAGGAAAAAGGCGGTGGCCGGGCCGACAATCGCTCCCATTGTGTCCATCATTCGTTCGAAACCGAACGCACGACCATATGTCTCACGAGTGACGGAGCCTGCCAACAAAGCTTTGCGTACCGGCGTGCGCACGCCGCGTCCCAACCACGCACACGAGCGGGCAATCAGAACGTGCCACGCATTGGTGGCAAGGCCGAATGCGGCGGTTCCCAAGCCGGTCACGAGATAGCCGCCAACGGCAATCGGTTTGCGACGGGTGAGTTGGTCGGTGTAGTAACCGGAGGCCATCTTCGCAAAACTCGACAGTCCATCCGCTATTCCTTCAATGAGTCCAAGCCACGCTGCCGCCACGCCCATGGTTGCCAAAAAACCGGGCAAGAGTGTCGTGGCAATCTCATGCGACCAATCGCTAAAGAGCGAGGCTAGCCCAATGCCGAGCACTGTGCGATTAAGCCAGGTTGATTTCATAGGGTATCGATTCTGTGGCCGTTGCTTTGATCAGAGATTACGGGATACTCATTTTACCAAACCCAAAACTCTGCACGAATAGTCAAATCCACGCCAAAAAATGTTCATTGTTTTTCCCAAATTTGCCACCGCTCCTTTCCGGCAAACAACGGCAGGGAGTCTGTAACCGGATTATCTTCAACCAGCGTTAATTCAGGCCTCAAAAGCTCCTGAGCCTGAATCGGACCTAAAGGATAGGGTGGCGGTTCTTCCTCGGGACCGGTGAAAAAGAATCCGAGTAGTTGTCCTCCGGGTGCGAGCAATTCTTTGACTCTTTGTGCGTACGCCATCCAGCGGTCTGGAGGGAGTGCGCACAAGAAAGTGCGCTCGTAAATGCAATCGAATTTTCCCTCGAAAGGATAGTGAAAGAAATTTCCCAGTACTACATGTCGGATTTGTTCACCAAGATAAGTTTCAGCGTGCTTGATTGCAGCAGGTGAAAAATCGATCCCGCAAACATTCCAACCGGCATCAAGAAACGCCCTGATTTCATAACCGGTGCCGCAGCCAGGAACGAGAACTCGCCTCGGCCGTGGATTGGTTTGCATAAATTGACGCAATGCCGAGGGAACACCATGAAAATCCCACGGTGTCTTTTCCGTCTCGTAACGCTCATTCCAGAAATTGGGTTGTGTCGGATCTGAGAAAGCCATGTCAGGAATCTACACCACTTCGTGAGTTCTTCTTCTTTTTCGGTTCTGCTGCCACTTCTTCATAAAGTTCGATAATCTGGGTGCGGATCAAGGCCAAGACTTTCCGGCCTTCCGGTGTCAGGCGGTAGTCCCGCCGCGCGCGTCGGCCTCCTGCTGGATCGGCCTTGCACTTGAGCCACCTCAGTTTCTCCATCCGGTGAAGCAGCGGATAAAGCGTGCCCGGGCTGATCTCATACCCATGCCGCCGCAACTCAGTCAGCATCCATTGACCGTGCAGCGGCGCTTCTCCGGCATGATGCAAAATGTGGACTTTCCAAAACCCCAGCAAAATCTCGCGCTCCAGTTCTTTCATACTATAACGATTACCGATATTGACAATCGATATACATGCCACGAGAGTATGTCAAGCCCTCACCGAAAGGATCGATCATGAAAATGAAGAGCCAGCCCGGGGAAAGTCGCCGGATTTTTTTGAAAACCGGAATATTGTCAGGAGCTTCGTTGATTTTGAGCGGAATTGCCATCCGCGCCGCTGACGACAAAAAGAAGCCGGAGCACGAGGAGGAGGAAATCGCGCCTGCGGAAGACTTGATGCGCGAGCATGGCGTGCTCAAGCGCATTCTGCTTGTTTACGGTGAATGCCTGCGCCACCTGAGAGTCGGGCAGGAGTTTGCGCCGGAAAGACTGGCGGAAGCGGCGAGCATCATCCGCCATTTCATCGAAGATTATCATGAAAAGCTGGAGGAAGATTTTCTGTTTCCACGTTTTGAAAAAGTGGGGCGGCTTACTGATCTGACCTGCGTTCTGCGGGAGCAACATCAGGCCGGTCGTAGGCTTACCGACGTGACGCTACAGCTAGCGACGCTCGCATCCTTCAGGAGCAATTCCGAACGGCGGCGACTCAGTGAGTCGCTGCATCAGTTCATTCGGATGTACGAACCTCACGAAGCCCGCGAAGACACGGTGTTATTTCCGGTGCTGAGGAAGATCGTGACGTCGCATGAGTTTGGGGCTCTAGGCGAAGATTTCGAGAAAAAGGAGCATCAGTTGTTTGGGGAAGATGGTTTCGAAAAGATGGTTGACAAGGTGGCCTCCATCGAAAACCAACTGGGCATTTACGACCTGAATCAGTTTACGCCTGTCTGATTTTGCCAGAAATAAAAACAACCTCTACCCAGGAAAATAATCGCATGACCAATGTTCCGAAGATATTGTTTCTCTGCACAGGCAATTCCGCCCGATCCATCTTGTGTGAATACATCCTCCGGTATATCGCGCCGGGACGATTTGAAGCGCATAGCGCCGGAGTCCATCCCACTGGTAAAGTGAACCCGCTCGTGTTGCGGGTATTGAAGGAAACCTTCAGGATCAACCCGTCGAACGCCCGCAGCAAATCGTACAAGGCGTTCGAAGGGGTGAATTTCGATTTTGTCATCACCGTTTGCGACCAGGCGCGGGAGCATTGCCCGGTCTGGCTAGGACAACCGCTCCTTGTCCATTGGGATTCGCCCGATCCGTCCACCTTTACCGGGACCAAGGACGAAAAGTTAAAAAAGGTCGGCCAATTGGCCGTGCAAATTCAGCGACGCCTGAGTCTCTTTACCTCGTTGCCAATTGAAAAGATGGAGCGATTGAAGTTACAGCAGGCGATGCAGGGAATTAGCTAATAAATTCCTTTCACGGGATATTTTTCTCCCCGCCAACTGATGGGTTGGCGGGGGCTCTCTGAAATTCGGTGTTCTGCTCCTGCTCGATGATCCTCGAACCCCATCTTTGATTCATCTTCCTCTCCATCGGTAATCGACTTGGCTTTTTTCTTTGACCGCCGCCCGAGTTGCGCGAGTGAACTTTGTGCGGGCTGTTGTGCCATCCAACAATCCGCCCTCTCTGAGGATGGCATTGTAGAGGCAATTCCAGGCGATTTCCATAAACTGGGTATTCTTGGAAATGGCGACACAGTTTGCCTGTCCGAATAATTTGGCTACATCGGCGCGCACATGTGGAAAACAACAAACGGTATGAGTCACATGAGGCAATTTCTTAATGTCAAACAACTGGGTTCCCTGCCATTCACCGTCGGTATAGTAGAGAACATGCAACGAACCGGGCGTGGTTTTCTTCATGGATTCAATCATTGCACTTACTGAAGAAAATGCTTTGCGAGCCTCAGTACCGCGTGCGATGAAGGTTCCTCCAGTAATCGGCGCAGCTGCTTCAAAAATGGCATCGGCGTCAGTGGCTTGCCCGCTCAATAAAACTTTTGTCATTTTTTCCAACTTGATCTGAGGAGATTCGTTCGGTGAATAAATCACTGCGGAAGTGCTGGAAAAGCAGCCTAGCCCCGTGCGAAATCCGGCTTTTTCAAAGGCCTGCAACATGGCGATGCACATGGGAGTAATGGCTGATAAGGTGCTGGGATGGTAAGTTACGTCTACCATCGAACGACTGACATCGAGAACGAAAAGGAACGCGGCGTGATTGATCAATTTGTCTGGAGGTGCTTGCAACCAGTAGTTGTCGATTTCCGGATCGACTAAAAGGGCCTTGGCTAACTGCGGATTGTGGACGTAATCGCCTGCATTCGTCAGGTGAGTATGATCTTCCGAATCGGACAGCGCATTTTTCCGAAGCTTCTCCAGTTTGCGCCGGATGGTGTTTTCCTGGGACCGATAGCGTGCGGACAGTTCGTTGAGCGGACCAAGTGGATAGCGGATATGGTAGCCGGTGCGGCAGGCGGCACCAAGACGGATTAAGTTGCCTGAGGCATCCTTCTCACGAGATTTGGCAAGCTTGGCGGCTTCCTGTAATTGGGCCTGTACTCCGGGGGTGAGCTGCCCCGGTTTGAGTGAAGAACCAATTGGTTGCAGGATGTCGATTTTCTTCAGATCGGACGCCTTAACCGGCTTTGGTTTGGAAGGTCCCGGCGGCGTTGTAGCAGGTGGATTTCCGGCCTGTGGCTGGCCCTGTGGAGTTTTGATCCCATTATTCTTTGGATCGTTACCAGGAGAGTTGCCTGGTTGCTGGGGAGTATTTCCGGGCAACTGCCGCATTGGCTTACTTTCTGCCTGTTTGTTTTGGCCTTCTTGCGGCATCCCTTTGCCCAGTTTTAATCCTCCCGATGCGAGCTGTTGTGGCGGAGGGGGAAGATGTGTGAGAGATTCCAGAATCTGGTACACCGCCTGGGCGGTTTTCTCGACGTATTCATTTTTGCGTTTTGCTTCTTCCGCGTAATCGTAATACCCCTGCGAGATGGGCAGTGTGGCATGGGAGGCCAGAGCTTGGACGGCGGCCTGTCCTTGTTTCCACCAGTCTTCAAATTCCGCACTTGGCGGGAAAGGCAATGCGGCTTCAAATCCCAATGCCCGGGCCATGGATCTCATCCCAATCTCGGCCGCAACGGACGGTTTTTTGTTGTAGTTGATCAGGGCTTGGGGAATCCAGCCATCGCAATAGAGTTTTTCAATGCCGGATTGAGTGGATCGGGCCGTTGCCACGCTTACCGTATTGACTTGCACATCGAGCCAAAGATTGGACGCTTCCATCACGGTTTGTTTGTCGGCTTCGGTTTGGCATTTGAATAATGTAAACAGCCTGTCTGCAATGGCCCCGCGTTCGGAGTGGGCCGTTTCGTGGCGGCCTATCGCCCGTGCTGCTTCGACACCCAATCCCCAGACGCCGATGCAATCGAGATGAACCAAGGTGCTTCCGTCCTCCAGATATTCGCAGAAATACTCTCCGTCAGAAT
Organism: Verrucomicrobium sp.; assembly: GCA_017849585.1. Classification (GTDB taxonomy): domain Bacteria; phylum Verrucomicrobiota; class Verrucomicrobiia; order Methylacidiphilales; family UBA1321; genus UBA1321. The sequence goes on along the minus strand of JAFIGT010000022.1, from coordinate 65,428 downwards.
CGCCAATTTCCAGTTTCATGTTGTGCATGACTGGCAGTATCGAGGACAACCCTTTCATGTAAGCATCCAGATCATTTTCCTTATTCCAATATTGGCTCTCGATGGCACGTTGGGCGGCGCTATTCCATAATTCGCGTGATGCTAAAATCGATCGTTTTACCTCATTGTTCGTTGCGCCGGCAAGGCGACCAGCCGCCGCCACGATCTGCCCCGCTTCTCGTGGAGTGCAGCGGACGGTACTTTCAGTCACTTTGATAAGACCGACAAGTCCATCGATGCTTTGGGGTAAGTTATCGAGCGTGCTAACAGTATTGAGAAGTTCGCGAGTGGTGTTCTGAATTTGGCGCTGCAAGTCCGGGGCGATCGGCAAATCCTCGAAACGAACACTGGGGCATGCCGCCCAATAGCCGACGGTAAAAATATCTTTGGATGAGATCACAACTTGATTCCAAGGAGATGATCGGGACCACGGTTACTGGGAGTACCGACCGTCGTCTTGGCTCGATGTAATTGCGCGGTGAGGCCATTACCGGAAAAATCCTGTGCCAGATCCTGTATCGTCTTGGAGGTATCGAGTAATTGACTGACTTGGGGTGTGGAGGGCGTGTTGGGCAATTTGTACCAGAGATTCCGGAACTCCACGCTGCTGTCATTGGAGCTGACATAGAATGAGCCGACCGTGGTTTCGACATTGCGGAGATCGGAAAGAGCTGCTCCCGCCTTGACGAAATAGGCATTGATCAATTGACGTTCCGAATCAGACAGAACGCGCCCCAGCACCTTGTCGCTTTCACCGATGTTTTTGACTTGATTGGTGATCGGATTATTGGTGGGAAGAAGAGCGACCACGACATTCCCCAATTTGATTGCCGGAACGGCGCGAAGTTCGGCGTCGGGGGTGTTGGCTAACAGGGTGGCGAGATTGGGAATGGAGTTCGACGCTTTCTTGACCAGGGCGTCGACTTCCGTGGCTTGAAGATTGCCTCCTTGGGCGGACATCCACCAATCAGCGAGTCGTTGCGATGGATCTTGGGTAGTGGCACTGACTGTCCCGGGCGGTGGCGGTAAAGGGGCGGTGACTGGAGTCGGCGAATTCGATTTCCCGCTTTTGTTTCTTTGCTTCTGTGGTTTTAGGGGCGTTAAGGGTTGGCTGTTATTCCGGATGCTTTCCAGACTTTTTGAGACGACATCCCGGAAGGTTTCGCCGTTGGCTCCCTTCACATCCTTGTAGGGGGCGGTGACCATCTGGTTGTTCTGAAAATAATGCTTTACTGCGGCTGACCCCGAAAATCGTGTGACCGCAGAACTCATGATGGCATCCGTGGTGTCCATTCCTTGACCCACTCCGAACGTGGCTACCAAGCTTTTGAAATCGTTCAAGAAATCGGCAATTTGCCTCATTTCAAAAAACTGTTCATGGGACAAGGCGCGTTCGGCGGCGTCCATGGCCTCGGGACCATAGAACTTTTCGATTTGATCGGTGGCCTGGCCATTTTGAAAAACCGAACTGACCAAATGGCGACCCGATTTTTCGGCCGCCTGTACCGAAAGGGTGATTAAGCTCAAATAGCGCTCGGCATCCATCAATGCCACCTGGTGAAAGGGAAGGTAGCTTTGGGGATCGGCGAGGAATTTATTCGGGTCTTGCTGGGCGCTGACACCATCAACATCTTTCCATAGGGCCAATCCCTCCATCCATGCCGAATAAACACCGAGCGGTAAACTGGGCAATGGCATGAGGAGTTCGCCGCGCAAACGGCTGTGAATCATCCCGGAGCCGCCGATTTGCTGCGAATCGTTCGGATTGTAATCTACAAAAAGGGCGGCTTTGCCCGAGAGAGGCAAGCTCTTGAGATGGCTTCCCTGAATCTCGGTCGAAAATACGGAACCGGACCGTGCGGAACTGGAGCAGAGTGATGAGATGATTGGAGTGGCCTCTTTTTGCTGGTCAGGTCGGAAATTGCCCCATTCATTCACATACGCCTGCATGATTACGTCAGGATGTAATCGAGCGTAACCCAGTGCTGTCGGCTCCGGAAAAGCAAGGGCGGTGCGTGGCTTGTGCCATTGGTCGAGCGAAAGGCGAAACTCTCCGTCGGAAGCTTGGGCGCTGGCCAGTGGTTCGACGAAGAGCCCGTCGTTAAAGCGGAGAGAAAATTCCAGTTGTTCCAGATCTTTGCGCGGCAACCGGTCGATCATGTCGCCCTTGCGAATGCCGGTCGTCTCATATCCCGGCATGGGTTCATTGAGCAACGCAAATGTTTTGGGATGCAGGGGGCCACCCCGTTCATTGGCACATTGAAACCGGTGGGTGATGAGTTCGAGTGTGCTCCACAATTTCCGGTTCTGGAAAACGCCTTGATAGTTGTCACGGTCGATCGTGACAAAAATGAAATCATCGCGTTTGGCGAATAGACCTTTAGCCGCGGAGGTCACAAACCTTGTTTTCCCGACGCCATAGGTGTCGCGTAACAGCGATCCAGGAGGAGCCTGATTATCAACGGCCGCACCCAACCGGCTGAAGGCAGGGATGACCAGCGCATTCATCACAAACGGATTGCTCGAATCATAATAAAAAAAGGAATTCTCCACTTTGACTTTTTCGCCAAGACGGGCATCGATGACGGCGCGCGGCAAAGAACGAACGGGCGAGGTGGAGAAGGCGGGGAGTTCACTGCTCAACTCACGGAAATTGGAGTAGGTGGGGTCGGCAATGATTTTCTTATGCGTGTCCGCCCACTGTTGAGCCAGTTCTTTGGTCGATTTCATGCTACTCCTTATTACGCTACGCCGTTTGGACAGAGCGGATGCTCTCCGCTTTAGAGTGATTCGCCTCCTGATTGCAGCTTGGCCCAGAGTCGTTTCAGCCGGGCGAAAAGACCGTCCTCACCACTCGATTGGGCAGGGGAAGGAAGCGTGTGGGGTTTTGCAGAAGGGAGGCCGGCATATTTTGCTTGGAGACGTAGCGATTTGCACAAGTTGGAAGTCTCGATCAGGCCTTTCAAAAGCTGGGACTCGGAATCGGTTCGGGCATGTTGCCGGAGGAATTCAATGACGCGGCCACCCGGATTTTCAATGTCGATGTCGAGATAGACGATCAACGATCCGTTCAAACCTCGGGCGTCGATGATTTTGAGTTCGGCCCACGCTTCCGGCAGTTCCCGCTGCATCAGTTCCAGAACGCCTCCGGGTTCGACCGTGGACTTCAGGGCATGAGGCTTGCATTGGATACCGGGCGGGTTTTGCCCCCGTTTCCCCAATCTTTCTTCGTAATAATCAGCCACTTGTGTAGGGCTTTTGATGTCTGCCCACGAAAGCATGTAACGCTTAGTCATCATCTTCTTATTAACTCATCGTTTTTTGTTCCGGGTCGGAAAACGCCGCGAACTTCGCCCCCGTAGTCTACGGGTGAACAATCAACAAGAAGGGATTCCCGAAAATGACTACCACATCTGCTTCCACCACCTTGGAACGAAAGCCAACCGAACCCGTAACGATTGCCGCCTTGATCGATTCACCTGCCTACAAGGACCGATTCCGGCAAGTATTGGGTGAACGCGCTTCCCAGTTTTTATGCAGCGTACTTACGGCCGTTAATGGCTCCGGTCTGAAAAACGTCGATCCTCAAAGTGTGCTGGCAGCGGCGATGGTTGCCGCCACGTTGGATCTGCCGATCGAAAAGAATCTGGGATACGCTCATATCGTGCCTTACAAGGGCCGGGCGCAGTTTCAAATGGGTTATAAGGGTTACATCCAGTTGGCCCAACGGACGGGGCAATATGCCTGCATCAACGATGTGGTCATCCCCGCCGGAGTTCTCATCAAGTTCGACCGGATCAAAGGTGAATTGACCTTGGATTGGGACAAGGCGGACGAGGACGAGCTTCCTGCAGGATATGTCTGTTATTTCCGGCTTCTCAATGGATTTGAAAAGACCGTGTTTTGGACACATCGGGAAATCGAGCAGCACGCCAAAAGGTATGCTCCCAGTTATTTCGACGAGGATTCTGCATGGCAAAAGAACTTCGATTCGATGGCCCTTAAAACCGTTATCAAAGCCGCCCTCAGCAAGTATGGCATCCTGAGTGTCCAGCTTTGCCGAGCATTGGAGCATGATGCTGTTGAGGTTCCTCCGGCAAGTGGCAATGGACTCAACACCGGAATGCCTATTCCGGAAATCGGTGGGAAAGAGGAGGGTGAGCCGGAAATTCTGGATTTTCAATCGGGAACGACTGGCGGTGAAGCTTCCTCCAACACTGCTCAGCCTGAGGGATCAATCCCAGATGCTTCACCAGCCGCCGGAAAACCTTTTAATAACGGGGATGGAGCAAGAGGGAAGCCGTCTCCGCTCAGTGGGGTGCTTCGCCAAATCATGAGCGTGGACAACATCACGGACGCTGAACTTCTCGTTGCGCTGAAAAAAGAAAAACCGGGCACACGAACACCTGAAAATCTCGATGTCCTCTCGGGCGAAAAGTTGCAGGGCATTATCCGCAATTTTGGCAACCTGCGGGATCGTGTGTTGGCAGCCCGACGGACAGTCAAATAAGGAGGAACTCATGAAACCGGGACTCTACCGCGGAATGCCTGCGGACACTTATCATGCGGAATCGGGAGTCTCCAATTCCTTGCTTAAGGAATTGTACCGATCCCCGGCTCATGCGCGGCATTACCAGCTTTTCGGCAAGGAGGAGACGCCTGCAATGAAGTTCGGAACGCTGTTCCATCGCGAGCTATTGGAACCGGGTTCGTGGCGGGTTCCATTTGCCATTAAACCCGTGGGAATGAGCTTTGCCACCGAGGCGGGAAAGCAGTGGAAATCGCGGCAGGAAGGAGCCGGGTTGGAGATTGTCCGGCAGCAGGACTTGGAAGACATTGAGGCGATGGTTGCCAACGTCAAAGCCAATGAGAGATGCCAACAGATCTTTGGGGAGGGCTGTGCGGAGATTTCCGCTTTTGCGAAAGATCCGGCGACAGGCCTGTTGCTCAAGGGCCGGATCGACTGGCTGCCCAAAGAGAAATACCTGGTGGATGTGAAGACGGTTCCCGGAATACTTCCTCATGAATTCCGGCGGACGATGGCAAACATGCGTTACTATGTGCAGGCTGCCTATTACCTGTACTTGGGGCAGTTACTCGGTTTGAAACGGACTTCCTTCCTGTTCGTTGCGGTCGAAAAATCGCCTCCCCATCAGGTGTGCGTGTACGAAGTGGCGCCAGCGGCGCTTGAGCAAGGGCGCTCTGAATTCCGTCAGTTGCTTAATCTGTACAAAAAATGCGCGGACAGCAATGTGTGGCCGGGGCCGCAAGGCCGGATGATCTCGTTGCCGCGTTGGGCATTTTCAGAAGAAGAGAATGATGACGAGGGCGACTAATGGGTATCTGGCAAGCATGTGGCATAGTATTCCAGATTATTTATGGTCTCGATTTAAATCCCGCACCATTAATTTGAGACACGCCAGGTGCCTGTAGTGATTTAGGGAGTTGGAACACCGAAATAAGCGAGGGCCAGTTTCGTTAGCATAGGCGTCGCCGTTGCCACGGCCTTCTTATCGAATTTCTCGAAGGCAAAGGTCGTATATAAACTATAGAACATCTTGTTTGCTTTGAGTGATCGCGAAAACTCGTAGGCAGCCAGGACTTGACCGGTATCGTGCCGCCGTGTGTTGCCGTACCGGAAGTTCATCAGCAGAAAGACAGAGGCCTTTGTAACGAGGATGGCTACTGGTTCAGCACGTTCGAAGCCTGTGGTTCCTCCGAGTTGCTTAAATAGGATCTCTCCATTATTGGCTGAGAGCTGATAGCTAAATTGAGCCCACGCTTTCAGATCCCCTTCTAATTTATCTTCTGTGATTACAGGCGTTGCTGCGAAGTTTTTCTCCGCGGCAGCGGCTTTTCCGTAATAGACCTCCTGTAGTCCTTGAACTAATGGATACTTGAACCACCTGAATTCATCAAACATCAGGCCGGAGGTCTCCTGAGGATGTTTGTAGGCATCCTTCATGGGACATGAGAGAGGAAGAAAACCCCGGAGATCAATGATTTGTTCAACATCCCCCAAGTCTCCTATGGCTCGAAACGTTTTGCGCGTTCCCATTTGAGAAAGGTCTTCCTGATAGGTCTGAGCCTGGACGAGGGAGATAGACAACAGGAGCAATGCTGTAATTCTTCCCAGTGCATTCATGTTATGGTCATGCATACCACGGGTGCATCAATGTGAGCGACCTCCAATTTGATTAAGCAACTAAATCAACTTCTATCCGATTTTCGGTTAGTGACGGAAACGATCCAATTTATGGAGCCGAGAAGGAAAGATAACTACCACATCCTTTCCTAAGTTTCTATAGGATAACGGATTATTGCGTATAGAGCAGAGTTTTATTTCGTAAATTCTAGTAGAAAAAGCTAACTCTCTGTTATGCGGCTCCGTCTGCACAGAACGAAGAATCCCTCAAATGGAAACGCTATCAGGGCATCCGTCCCCGCAAGCGTTCTGCCCACCAACGCAGGATAGGTTCTGCCGAGGCTGACACAATGATGATACTGCCATCATTCTTTAAAATAAACGGCTGGAGAAATAAGGGCGGCACACCTTCTAACACCAAAAAAACGAATAAAAAACCTCCAAATACCCAGCTATAAACCGTACTTGCCTCAATTCGTCCTCGGCTAGATTCTTCAATCATATCTTACAAACCAAACGATTCTTGCCGAAGGTCTATAACAACGAACGGGAAGATATTCTCGTCCTCCGGATTTTCTGATAATAAAAGCTTGGCAAGACGTTGCTCATATGGCCCAAGACTGACGCGATGAAAGAAGCTTCCATGAGCGACACTCGCTCTCCAAAAAAGTGACAGCACGAACAACTTGAAAAGCCGAAAATCAAATTGAGCACGATGTGCTCCGAGAAAACCTCGTGGCGCCACTCCTATCGGAGCTGGTTCGATTTCAACTCCCAGCGAACCTTTAGCAAGCGACGGGCCAGGCCCCGAGCCATAAAAAGCAGTACGCGCATAGTTTTCGTAGACACTGAAACGAAGTTCGCATGCAGCACAAAGAAGATGCTCTTTAAGCCCAACGATTCGTTCCCAATAATTTCGCTGTCTTTGTCCTCCAACGATTTCGCTTCTTGTGCTTAACAGAATCGAATGTGGTTGGCTCTGAGGGCCGCGCATTATTTGTTGCTCGACCGAGCTAATGTAAAAATCGGGAAGAATGTGTGAGTTCCTAAGCGGCGAAATTGAACCGCATAGTCGGCAGGTGGAAACGGATGACGCCGAAGGAGCACTCATCGGATTTAAGGGGTATCCATTATTTTAGCGCCATTTCCAGCGTTGATTTTAAAACACGCATTGCTTGAGAAGGCTGCCGCTTAAATTTCCAATCGCAGGTGCTCCAAGAAAGCAATTGCCTGCTTCAGGATAACTAGCCCTGCTGCCTTGAAACCGTCGTCCAAACCAAAGGCAATTCCGGCTGATTTGTACCGCGAGCTTTTTCGGCGGGCGCTACCGATGCGCAAATCCTGAAGATTGCGCAAAAACTTGATTGAGGTGGTGGGATCTGGACCTTTTTGAGCATTGAGGAATTTATTAAGTTTCGTGATTCCGCGGTCTCCCTTTTCGACCGTGATCGACTTTTCCAACTCGGCTTCATTGAGGGAATCGATGAGTAGTTTGGTCATTCCAAGGACGAAGTTGTCGAACTCCGCTGGGTTCTCGCTCAGGGGAATACGGATGGTCTTAATCACATGAACGTCGTCAGGATCGGGGGGTAGAAAAATAGGCCAGCTTTTCTTTGCCTCCCATTCGCGATTCACCTGCTCATATTCCCGCTTGAAGACCAAGTCGAGGCTTGTCGGATCCGCAAACCAGCCACGGAAACTGCGCATATGAGCGGTTTCGCTCATCTTGCCTTCTGGGGGAATGTTGTGGGCCAGCCAGTGATGCCGCTCGGACTCGGGCAGGTCCCGCCCGAGATCACCTAAGAAGGCGATGACCCGATCTGGATGATCGTTATCAAGCCGCATATTCCAGAAGCCCGAGCGTCTGATGACCCCATCCTCCACGCTGAAATCCTGCGGGTTGTCGTAATATTTCTGGAGCACCTCGCGACGGAAATGAACCGGTGTCACATAGTGGGGCGCGCCAGGATTTTTTCCGAAGTAGTTGGCCAATGTTTCCGGATCACAGCTATACCTCAAGGGCTTCCCATTTTGGTCATAATTAATGATGAACTCGGGATAGACTTCTTCTTTACGCGCGAACGGGTCGGGGACGAAATCCGTCGGACACGGCAGTATTAGCTTACCGCGAAGGATGGAATTGCTTTGGGAGCCATCACCGTAGGAATAGTCCGAGGTGAAGAAATCCATCCGGATCAAGTCGCCCTGCTCAGTAAAGTCGCGGGCTGATGATACCCCAAGCTCCTCGCGGGTAGATTTCGACCGATAATTGCCCTCGAAGAAGAGAACAAAATCCATTTGCCGTACTGCGAGATAGTCCGTAAGTAGGTGGAGCTTTACTTTCACCGTCGTGCCATTGATCACGGCGACTTCTTCTTCATGGCCGTCGTCGTTAAATTTTAGAAAACAATTGCGTTTCACGTCGTAATAAAGGTTGTGGAAGAGTCGAAAATCCTCTGAAAGCTCGACGTAATTTTCGCGCTCCGGGAACTTTCGGTAAAGAGCAATGGGCTCGATCCACCCGTGGGAAATACGAAGGTATTTATTTACCGGACGATCATCGTCATAACTGGTGCAGACTGATGGGCCGCCATCACCGTAGCGAAGGTCCCAGCCACTTTGCTCAAGGACTTGGCCGCGGTGGTCCTTTTCGATGAGGGCGCAAAAAAGTGACAGGCCATCTTCGACGGAGTTCATCTGGAAGATCGTCACCCAAGGGCCTCGGAGTGCCTCATTTTTGAGGAACTTTTGATGCTCGTGTTGATAAAACTTGTCTTGCTCAGTAGCCATGACGCAGCGGTAGTTTCGCACCTTATCGGAATTTGGACAAGAAGTAGGCTTGTCGAGCTTTATGGAACGGCGGGGGGACTGTTTCATCAGGTCAAAAAGCCGTATGTGAATAAGTATGGGTGGAACCAACCCAGCTAGAGCGAATTATCGTCCGAAGGGGAATCCTGGATCAAAATATTGTCTCCAGAATAAGAAGGACGGAAGCTATTGCTTTTCATGAGGTTGCTATACGGCAGATAGGCTCCATTGAGGAAGAGGCTTGGCTGGAGGCGGTAGCAGTTGAGGAGGGATTTCCGCCTGTTTGGCCCTCCGGATCTCCATCATCTCTTTCCCAGGGCCATTGGGACGCTCAAAAGTTATTTGAGATGGCGGCCGTGGTGCTGCGGATAGACCCTATTCCGGTCATAGGAATGCTCGATCCTGCCTTTGAAGGGGAGGTAAGGGTGGCCTTTCAACAGATGAATCCGCAGGGGGCAGCGCCGGAAATTCGGTTGATTAGCCCCCACTTTTTTCTTTCGGTGCGGGAATATTGTCCAACGAGCGCGTCTTGCGAAGAACCTTCCTTTACCACTGATGAAATGAAAGAGTGGGCTGAGGAGTGTGGCCTTAATGGTGTAGAAGCCCTATCGGATCTGATAGCAGCACTTCACCATGCATGCATGGTGGACACGCTACCCGACGGATTTGTGCGACGTGCGGAACGAATTCGCGGTCTTGCGGACGTATGGCTTGTTCAGGGTGGAAAAACAATTGCATGGGTTGCGACGCCCCGGGCCAATAATCTTCAAATTGCCAAACAATGCCTGCAAATTCTGGGGAAACGTGTTTATGTGTTGGCTATTAGTCCATGGGAGAATAGGCGCTTGGACGAATCTACTCCCCATGCGGTTGAGGACATTGAGGAATTCAAGGCCGCCGGGTGGCAAATATCGGCCAACTGGAATTCTGGAGAAATTGGCCAGAAGCTGTACGAACAGATTATTGAGTCCGCAGCAATAGCGGGGGCCAGCGACATCCATATCGAGCCAAAGGACGGGCGTTCCCGCGTGAGGTTCCGTATCTTGGGCGTGATGGTCGAGCAATCCCCGCTTGAGTTGATCTATGCGAAAGATTTTTTGAGACGGGTTAAAATACAGGCTTCCTTGCGGCACGACCACGAGAGAACCATCCAAAGTGGTGCAGCGGAATTTAACCGGGCAAATGGCGAAAAGCTGGAACTCCGCGTGGAGGTTTCGCCACCGAAGGGCGATGAAGAATCTGCTGTCATCCGCTTGCTTGACCGACGATTGCCGGATTTGGGGCAGCTGCAAATCGATGCCAAAAGCCGCAGGGCCATTGATTGGTTTCTTCCGCAGGAAACCGGAATGATGATTTTATCCGGCCCCACGGGAAGCGGAAAGACAACCACAATCTACGCTTGCTTGAACGAACTTGACCGTCCCGATCAAAAAATCATCACCATTGAAGATCCGGTTGAGAAGCATCTGTCCGGTGCGGTGCAATTTGAAATCAACGAGCGGCAGAATATCACGTTCGCCGCGCTGATGAAATCGGTTGTCCGGCAGGACCCCGACATTCTGATGGTGCAGGAAATGCGCGATCCAGAATCGGCGCAAGCCGCAATGGATTGTGCGGTTTCAGGAACCCAGGTGTTCACGACAACGCATGCCAATGACTGCGCTGGTGTTATTACGAGGGTCAATAGCAGTTTCCGAATAGATCGTTCCACGTTCGCTTATGCCGTGAAAATGATTATGGCCCAACGGCTGGTGAGAAGGCTTTGTACATGCAAGGTAACGGAAGAAGCGACACCGGATGAGTTGCGATTTTTTGGAAACATCTACGACTCGATTGAAAGGCCGTTGAGCGCCAAACGCCGAGGTTGCCCTCTTTGTCACGGATCGGGCTATCGTGATCGTTTTGCCGTTGCCGAGGTAATGATTGTTGACCAGGCGTTGCGCGAATTGATCGAACGCAACGAGCCGCCGCATCAACTCCGACGAGCCAACCAGGCACGCGGGTATAAGACATTGCCCGAAATCGCGGTTTCGCTGGCCTTTAGCGGTGAAATCGAGCTGATGGAAGCCCGCTCATTTTTGCCGGACTTACCTGTATGATAACCGAAGATCTGAAAATCGTCCTGAATTATCAGGAGGCGCTCAAACGTGAAAAATGTCTGTTGCTCAAGATGGAATTGCCGCGGGCATGCCTTCGGGACGGATTGAAGGACATTATCCAGGAATGTAAACTCAGGAGCGTTAAACGGGAAATCATTGTCCAAATGATTGGCACGCTTACCGGTCCATCATCCACGCGTGACGAGTTGATTTTGAATTTGCCTCTTTCCCTTGATTTGTGGTGTTCGGCCCGGTCAATCGCCGAAAAGGTTATTGGGAAAGAGAAGGAAGAATGGTGGGCAATGAGGCAGGAGGCAATCGATTTACAAAACGTCGTTATTCACCGTTATGCGCGGGTGATTGACAAGATTATTGCGCGGCATTTTGCGCATGCTTCCAATTTATGGCCCGATTTGGAGGGGGAGGGATTGATCGGAATGATCCGCGGGCTGGAAACGTTAAATCCAAAAAAGGGAAACAATGTGGAGGCTCACTTGCAGGCATGGGCGCTTTCTCACATGCTGAATTACCTGAAAGAGAGTGACGACCGCAAATGCCGCGAGGTTTACCTTGCTCTCACACGCGAGGAAAAGGGCAGCCCGGTTCCTGTGGGAGTCCCATCCGAAAGAAAACGACATTTTGGCGCAGCTTTGACGTATCGCAATTGGAGTAACGAAGGAGAGACTGCCCTCTTATCCATAAACGCAGCGATAGATGGGCGTTTCGATCAGGATGGTCTGACGTGGTGCGATACAATTCCCATCGAGGAAGCCAGAGCTCCGTTTGAAAATGCAGATCGGTCACTTGCATTGGAACGTCTTTATGAAGCGGCTCAGAATCGGCCCGGCTTTGTTCGTTTGAGCCTTGGCATGACGCCCCCGGGTACTCCGTATGCCGAAGGCGAGAGCTTTTCGATGGAGAGGGCGTTGGACGAACTCCAGAAGCTGGCGGTAAGTGTTGTGGAGAGTCTCGCTCAATGAACCAGCATTACATTGCCACCGATCCAGTGGCGACATGGGCAGTTGAAAATGCCTTGCAGGAAATGGGAAAGCAGCCGGCGCTCAGTGCTGTTTTGCTCGATGGCCCTCCCGGCTGTGGAAAAACATTCTTGGCAAAAGTAACCGCTGATAAAATAAAAGCCCGGCTGGTTTATTTTCAATGCTTCCCTGGCGTCGCCAAATCGGAATTGATTTTTGATCGGGATTTGTCCGACCGGAATAAGCTGATCGAAGGTGTGTTGCCTGTTGCTATCCGTCTCTCCTTACAGCAGAAAGTTGCCCTGGTCATTGACGAACTGGACAAAGCTCAACCCGAGATGGATTCGTTCCTGCTTGGTTTCTTAAATGACAATCTGCTTTATGTTCCTCAGCTTGGAGAGCTTCGGGCCAATGCGGCTCAGTTGATGGTTTTCTTTACCAAAAATGATCGCCGCGAAGTGACTGAGCCGCTAATGCGTCGCTGTCGTTGCGTCACGATGCGTTGGCCAACTGTCGAAGTGGAAGACGAAATCCTTAAGCAGATTGCACCCGGAAGCACGGAGGCCCTCAGGCAGATTTTGATCTCGGCCGCAAACAAGATCCGTGAAAATCCAAATGTTCAAAAGAAACCCAGTACTCCTGAATTAGCAAGATTAGCTCGTGATTTGCGGGCAATGGGCGATACCGTAAGCGATTTAATATTAGGTCGGTATGCCATTAATGGATTGGTTCCGAGAGAATCAGATTTGAGGCATTTTACCGAATCGGCATATTATTGGGGATCGAGCATCAGAGAGGCGCTGAACGAAGCATCATCGGGGGAATAGATCGTTTAACAACTGGAGTCTAGCATTGACTGGTACTTTGAGGAGGCGACAATGAGCATCGCTGTAGACGATTTGGTTTTGGTATATTTCCTTCAAATCCTGAATTTCCGATATGGATACAGACGACAATGCAACGATGGTTAGAAAACCGCTTTATCTGATTACCTCGTCACAGGAATGCTGGAGATGCCGTACTTCACAGCCTGTCGTTGCCTTGGCAAGTTCCTCAATCCAAGGAGGAGATGATGAAGACAGAGAAGCCCTAGGATCGAGTGATCCGTCTCAGCCCTCGATATTTTGCGAAATCACCGAGATGCCTGAAAGCTTGTTGGAGTTGATTCAAACGTTTCATCCCCCGTATCGCAAACATTCATTCAAAAGCGGAGGGCGAGCTTACTTCGCCAATTTTTGCACATGTGGCGCCAATTTCGGCGACCACTTCCTGTTTATGGAGCCAGGCGGGGCGTTTTTCCCCATGAGCGAGGAAGAAGCCTCATCCATGACCATCCGTACTCTGCCGATAACTGCCTCTGTCGAGATCCGAGGAAATATCTGTTACGGTGCTGAAGATCTTATTTTTGATCACGGCAAAAGAGTTTAGCTGGATCGACTTTGGCTCGATTCAAAAGTAGTTCGACAGTTTTAGGAGTTTCAGTCGATCACCTTTTTGCATCCAATGTCGTTTCTATCCTTGGAACGGCGCAGAGGTTTAGCCCGTAGTGGGAGTCGATCTGAGGCGAAGCGTCGGCCTTCAAAAACAATAATCTTTGAATGCTCAGCCGTCTGTTCCGGAACAGGCCGGATTTATGGCCGTGACGTCAAGCTATTCCAATTAAAATGACTTGCCGAGACAAGGACTTCATGAGCGAACTGACGAATCAATGCAAGGTGGGCATTCTTGGGGTAAATTGTGATCCCTTGCGGAAATGGCGGTGCTTCAGGATACTTTAGGTTTCCTGTAATACCTAAGGTGTATTTTCCAGAGCAGAGAATTTCATAGTACGTTTCAAGCGCGGCATCCACATGAGCTCCTCCATCTTTGTTTGCTGCACTCAGGATTATTTTCTTTCTAGCATGACCTTCATTATTATAAATAAAAACTGCCTCATTCGACCACCAATCTCCGAGAGGAAGCACTCTGAATCTCTCTCCGAGCAGCGGGATCATCTTGATGGGGGCTTCTGAAGTGAGATCAATGCGGTGCGATAAATAGTCTTTAAAATCTCCGAGGCCGCGAGACGAAGACAACATCGTCGTATCCTTAAGAGCTAAGTGTTTCATGAGCGATACGCTCTTTCCGGTGTCATGGAATAGAATTCGCAACGAAGTGGCTATTCGGAGGGCCTCATCTTCATGGCCTTGATCGAACGATGTGCAGGATCTCCGAATAAAGTTGAGTTGTTCCGTGAGCTTTTGGGTAATACGGATTGGATCGGGCATTGGCATTCGTCTCAGACTTTGTATTGTGCCGGTTTCTGAAATCTTATTTTTGAAAAAGAGATGTTACTTCGACATGGAGTAACATATCCCTGTGTTTTAAATCCTTTCAACTACCGATTTCTGTGTCCATCCATTAGGCTAATGAGGGATGGCATGAGAAGCGTATTTCGAAAAGAAGGGGAATATCCAAAGGATAATTCTTCAGAGTCGGGGGTATTTGAAGCGACTCGCTGGCCAGATTTACTCACTGAAAAGCAATTGGCGAGTTATCTCCAAATTACGTCCCGTGCGGCAGCGAATTGGCGTAAGGACGGAACATTGCCATATTTTCGAATTCGTCGAAGCATTAGGTATCGTCGTGCCGACATTGATCGCTGGCTAAACGACAAATGCCAACGTGGACTTCCAATGTAACAATAGTTCAGTCCGAAAAGGCCGGAGGAAATGTTTTTGTCACCAAGTATCCCGCTCTTGACGATCGCGGATAAGCTACAACAAAACGGCAGCTAACGCCATTATTTAAGCAGAACAAATGATCCTCCTCCAAATCGACTCCCGATCTTTTTTTCTTGGAATAGGGAAACCCTGATCATGAAAATAGGCCCAAACCTCGGCTTTCTTGGGAAGCGTCTTGGTTTCTTTTAGGTAGGTAAGCTCAAGATAAACTTCCTCCAGCCACAATTTGTAATTTCCGATCTTCTGGTCCGTAATGAGTGCCACTTCATATGCGGACTCCAAGGCTGCTTTCAATTCTGCCCAGCTATAGCCGAGCCGGGAATGAAGACGCGACGGAGATAAGCTCAATTCCGAGATAGTGCGAGGAGCGACGATACCCCCGTTGTGAACAAGTGCGCAGCGATATTTGTATGCTTTTCGAAGGCGGAGAAAATGTTCTCCATAGACAACTCCAAATAATTCCTGAGCATATTTCATTGGCTCTGGTAAAGAGGCTCTTGCTAAAATTGGAGATCCCATTGCCACTCCGATTGCGGACAACCTCCCAGTGGAGGTCTTATGTCCCTGCGAGAGAAGGAAGACAAGTGTAATATCCTTAAAAAAGGATTCGAGATTGGCGCAGCAGATGGCGAGCAGGTGGAGCCTAATGCGATCTAGGTATTCGCTGCTATTCTCTCTGGTCTCTCTAACCGTGAATCCGTACTGTATTTGCCTTGTTGGAAGGTCAAGGACATTGACCGTGAGTTCCTGATCTTTGGCAGCCGACAGGAGTTTATCCACGGCCTCAGACCCGAGGACGCAGCGCCAGTATGTCTTACTTAGTTCAATGTGCTTTGCCCGAAAACGTAGAAAGGAAATACACTTTCGATGAGAATGCTTAGATGCGGACGGGCTCGCCATGGTTATTTCTTAAAGCCTGAATATCGTAGGTCAATACGGCTATTTCTTCCACAGCGCATGCTGACATTACCCGACCGATACAAGATCATTTTTGGCATCACCCAGAACCCTGGGTGCATGAGACTGTGGAGTTTTAACGTCTGGAATTTGTCTGGAAAACTAGATTTATGGATAGCGGGAACAGGTTTTGCCTCTAAAAACAGTGGCGGAGCCAACGGGGCTCGAACCCGCAACCTCTGCCGTGACAGGGCAGCGCTCTAACCAATTGAGCTATGGCTCCAGAAAAAACAACTCGGCTCGAACCTTGCGGTACGAACCGGGGACGATGAACGTAGGAAGTTTTTCGATATCTGGCAATGTTTTTTGTGCAGTTCTTTTTCGGCAGGGGACGCGAAGCTTCCCTTGCCTCGGGGCGAGTCCCTCACCTACTCTCGGGGGCGATATGAAAAGCCGCTCCTTTCTTTTCTCTAGTTTGGGCCTGCTACTGGCCGCGACGCTCCTGTTTTCCGCCTGCGGCCGCCCGGATTCGCCGTCCAAGTCCGTTGGCGGGGTGAAGCCTCTCGTAGTGGGGATGGAGCTGGCCTATCCGCCGTTCGAGATGATGGATGAGCAGAAACGGCCTTGCGGCGTCGGCGTGGAAATGGTCTACGCGCTAGGGCAGTATCTGGGCCGTCCGGTGGAGATTGAGAATATCCCGTTCACGGGGTTGATCCTGGCATTGAAGGGTGGCCGGGTGGATCTGGTGGTGGCGTCGATGACGGCGACGGAGGAGCGGTCGAAGTCGATTGATTTTTCGGACCCCTACGTCCGCACGGGATTGGGTATCCTAGTGCCGAAGGCGAGCACGGTGCAATCCGTGGCCGATCTGGATCAGGCGGGGCGCAAGGTCGCGGTGAAGCGGGGCACGACCGGGCACACGTACGCGATGGAGCATTTGAAGAACGCAGAGGTGCTGGTGATGGAATCGAGCGCTCCGGCCGTGATGGAGGTTTCGCAGGGCAAGGCGGACGCCTTTATTTATGATCAGCTTTCGATTTACCAGAACTGGAAGAAGTATCCTGATTCGACGCGGGCACTGCTGGCTCCTTTCCAGCGCGAGTCGTGGGCGATCGGTCTGCGCAAGGGGAACGACGAATTACGCGGTCAGGTGAATGCGTTCTTGAAGGACTTTCGCCAGCGCGGCGGTTTCGAACAACTCGGCGATAAGTACATGAAGGAACTCAAGGCGGCCTTCAAAGAGCAGGGCATCGAATTTGTGTTCTAGTCTGAATTTTAACCCTTCCTACGTGTGAATTGGACCTCCCTCTTTCTCCAGTGCGAACGCACGCCTCAGCCCTCGCGGCAAGCGAAGGGGTTGAACGCGGTATTGGCGGCGGTACTGGTGCTGGTCACGGGCTGGCTCGCGGTGGAGGGAATCAGTGGAGGGTTACGCTGGGAAAGCGTGGCGCCGTATTGGCCGCTGTTTTGGAAAGGCTGGCTGCTGAGTCTCGGCTTATCGGTTGGTGCGCTGGTGCTGAGTGTGCTGATCGGATTGGCCGCGGCCCTCGCGCAACGGTCGCGCGTGATTGTCTTACGCTATCTGGCCCGCATCTATGTCGAACTGGTTCGCGGCACGCCGTTGCTCGTGCAGATTTTGATCTGGTGGTACGTGGTCTTTGCTTCGATGCAGAATGGATTTCGGGTTGGCATCGGCATGCTGGCGCTGGCGTTTTTCAGCGGTGCGTATCTCAGCGAAATTTTCCGCGCGGGCATTGAAGGCATTGGCAAATCGCAGCGCGAATCGGCGCGGGCGATCGGGCTCACCACCACGCAGACTTACCGCTATGTGATTTTTCCGCAGGCGCTACGTCAGGTGTTGCCGCCGCTGGCGGGGCAGTTCGCGTCGTTGATCAAGGATTCCTCGTTGCTCTCGATCATTGGCATTACGGAGATGACGCAGACGGCCCAAAACGTGAACGCGATCACGTATAGTTCGCTGGAGGCGTTTCTGCCGCTCGCGGCGGGCTACTTGATTTTGACGTTGCCCATTTCGCTCTGGACCCGCTCGTTGGAAGGAAAGGTGCGCTATGAAACTTGATGTGCGCGGCCTTCGCAAGGAGTTTGACGGCCATGTCGTGCTCGACGGGATTGACCTCTCGCTCGAGGGAGTGCATTGCGTGGCTCTGATTGGACCGTCGGGTGGCGGGAAGTCGACTCTGCTGCGAATTCTCGCCGGACTGGAACATCCCGAGGCGGGCGAAGTCTGGGTCGAGGGCGAGCGCATGGATTTCTCCGAGCCCGCGTTGCTGCGCCATCGGCGTTCCGTCGGCACGGTTTTTCAGGCGTTCAATCTCTTCCCGCATCTCACCGCGCTGGAGAACATCACGTTGCCACTGGAAAAAGTGCACGGCTATTCGGCAGAAGCGGCACGGGAAACGGCCGAGACTTTGCTCACGCGCTTTCATCTGGAATCTTCCGCGCTGAAACGCCCTGCAGAATTGTCGGGAGGGCAACGTCAGCGCGTGGCTATCGTTCGAGCGCTCGCGGTAAAGCCGCGCTTTGTGTTGCTGGATGAACCGACGTCCGCGCTCGATCCTGAAATGACCGCAGAGGTGCTCGATGTAATCGAAGAGGTCAAAAGCGAGGGACGCGATCTCTGGTTGGTGACGCATCAGATGGGATTCGCCCGGCACGTGGCGGATCGCGTGGCTCTCCTTGCGGGCGGAAAAATCGCCGAGTGCGGTTCCCCGCAACAAGTGTTCGAAGATCCCCAGACGGAGGCGGCTCGGTCGTTTTTAGCTCGCGTGCTGAAATATTAAGTGCATTAGAATCACGCGATCTACAGGATAAGTTAACCTGATCTATCAAGTAAGTAAGCGTTAAAGAAATCGTTGCGGTTGCCGTTAGTTAAAAAGGACAGGGAGTTGCTGCAATCCATTGAGACGTCTTCGTCTACCCCAAAAGCATTCTGTCTAGAGGATACCTGTGAGCGAAAGTAACGAAAGAGCCTATAGCACGCTGGAACAGGTCAAAAATGAAGTCATTCGACCGGGGCACCTGTTTAGCATGGGGCAGTGCGTCGAAATCGTCAAAAACCTCAGCGGCAGCGGAGCCACGGCGGACATTCACGAAATTGCCGGTATTATTCTCAAGGATATTTCGCTGACAACGCGCGTCCTGCAAATCGCCAACAGCATTGAATACAACCGCTCGGGCAAACGCATTGTCACCGTCTCGCAGGCCATCATGGTACTGGGCCTCGCGCCGATCCGGTCAATTGCCTACTCGATTTTATTGCTCGAACAATTGCCGAATCACGCGCAGGCCGAGCACATTCGCAACGCGTGCCTGATGTCCGTCATGGGCGGTTCACTGGCGCGCATGATCGCCGAGAAGGCAAAGCTGGATGACCCGGAGCAGGGATTCATCACGGCGGCGTTCACGCAGCTTGGGAAAATTTTGTTGGCCACATTCCTGCCCGCCGAACAGCGGGACATGATCCGCATGGTGCGCGAGGAGGGAAAGACGGAGGAAGAGGCGAGCAAGCTGGTGCTGGGCTTGCGCATGGAACAATTGGGCAAACAGATTGGCGAATTTTTGAATCTGCCGACGACCGTGACGTCCTACATGGATCCGTTCAATGTCAGCGACCGCGATTTGCCGCAGATCGATCGCAAGCTTTTGCAGGTGACCATGCTGACGCATCGTGCCTGCCGGGCCGTGGCCAGCGCGAAGAGTGTGGCCGAAATGGAAGAGGCCCTGCGTAGCTTGAGCCAGTTCAAGGAGTCAGGCATCAATGGACTCGATCTCGCACGTGGCTTTCGCAACGTGGTGCAGGAGATCGGAAAGTTCTACGCGGTGCGGCCGAGTGGCGAATTCTGGTCCAAGGCAATGTTGCTTTGCCAGTCGGATGGAAGAGGAGTGACTCCCGGTCCAGTTCCCGTACCGGCGGCGAGCCGGACGCCCGACTTGCAGGTTTTTCAGGATGGTGTGCTGATGGTGACCGAGATGATGTCGGGTGATGAGATCAATCTCAACCAACTGCTTTCGGTTATCGCGGAAACGATCTATCTCGGTTTTAAAGCGCGCAATGTCGTGGTCGCGGTGAAGGATCCGGGACAGGGTGGAGCGATCGCGGCGCAGGCAGCCTACGGATTGCACGCTGTCCAACTACGGGAATCGTTCGTGGTCCGACCTGAACTTGATGTGGCTTTGCTGACGGGCATGGCGCTTTTGAATGGCAAGGACATCGCGATCGATAATGCCCACGAAACGCATATTCTTGAGCATTTGCCGACGTGGATTGCCACAACGGAACCGACAGCTTTTCTTTTGCTGCCGATCATGCAGGGGGAGCAGCCGGTGGGGCTGCTTTATATCGATGGGCCGCTGCTGGATGCAAGTTCCAAGGCACCGCCGGAAGTGCAGCGGGAATTGAAGATTATCCGCAAGGAAATCGTGCTGGCCTTGCGGTTGACCGGGCACAGTTGAACTGCAGTTGCGCTGAGGTGCGCGCAACTTTTTCGCGGAGCGGTGGTTCAACTAATCATGAAACTAACCTCTCTGCTCTGTACCGTACTGTTGACTTTGGCGTTGGGAGGCCCTGGCTTGGTCTCGGCGCAAGAATCCACCACCCCACCACAAGGCCCGCCCGCGGGCGAAGGTCGTCCGAAAATGAAGATGGCTTATCTCACTGCGGAGGAGCAGGCGAAACTGGAGGCCGCGCGCAATAAAGCGGTCGAGGCTGATCCGTCGCTCAAGACGGACATGGAAGCCTTGAAGCAGGAGCGGCAAGCGATGAAAAGTGGCGGCACCAAGCCTACGCTGGAACAGCGGCAGGCCATGATGGCAAAAGCCAAGGCGCTCGAAGAGAAATCCCATGCGGCCATGTTGAAGGCAGATCCGACGATTGCGCCGATCCTGGAAAAGGTGAGGGCTCACCGTCAGGAAATGATGGAAAAGATGGGCAAGCGCAAAGAGGGGGGGAAAGCTGGAGGCGGCCAGCAAGCGCCCGGTACCCCGGTGACGCAATAAGTGGAACGAAATGACCGCGCGCCGATTCTAGGCGCGTGGTCGATACTCGCTGGTGCGCACGTGCTCGGGGCAGAAGCCGATTCCGACCACGCGCGCGATCAGTTGACGTAGGAATGGAATTTTTCCAACCAGCCGCGGTCCGAGGGGAAGCGAGTCGTCGCCGGGTTTCTGAATCTTGGCGGGATTAAGCAGTTTGCGGTGCAGTAGAAGTTGCACGTTTTGCGTCCAACGAATGGCCCATTCGCGGCGTTTTTGCACGAGGTGCAAATCAGCATCGGTCAGTTTTTCTTCACGGAGTTTTTCCGCGAAAAGGTTGGCCGTGGCGACGGCATCCTGGATGGCGATGTTCACCCCGATACCACCGGCGGGTGACATGGCGTGCGCGCAGTCCCCGATGCAGAGCAGGCCGGGACGCGACCACTGCGGCAGGCGGTTCACCTGAACGGAGAGGAGCTTGACCTTGTCCCAATCATCGACGGCGGGGATGGCTTCCTTCACGATGGGCACGAGATCGACGATGCGCTGGCGGAACGCTTCGAGGCCCCGGCTCTTGAGCTCATCCAGCCCGCCCTTGGGAATGATGTGCGCAGCCTGCCAATAATCGCCCCGGTCGATGAGGATCATCATGAGGCCGTTTTTGAAATAGCCGAAAGAAGGTTCGCCGCTCGGGGAGTTCGCATTTTTCGGCAGCCGGAACCAGAGCACATCAATCGGCACGCCGAAGTCCTCGACTTGCATTCCGGCCAGTTGGCGCACGGTCGATCCACGGCCGTCGGCCCCGACAACGAGATCGGCGTGAATCTCGATTTCATGATCGGCGGCATCAACCTTGACTCCGGCGATGCGGCCGTCTTGTTCGATAAGTCCCACGGCCTCGGCATTCATGCGCAGATCGAAAGTGGGATAGCGTTTGCCTTGGCGTGCGATGAAATCGAGGAAATGCCACTGCGGGGTGAAGGCGACGAATTTGCAGTGTGTTGGCAAGTGGGAGAAGTCGGGGCCATCGACGATCTTGCCGTTGATCGAGACCGTCAGCGAACTCATCGGCTGGTGCGGCACCTTGAGGAATTCGTCGAGACAGCCAAGCTCGTAGAGGAGTTCGAGGGTCGAGGGGTGAATCGTATCGCCGCGAAAATCGCGGAAAAAGTCGGCGTGCTTTTCCAGAACGACAACCTGTACGCCGGAACGGGCGAGTAGCAGGCCGAGCATCATGCCGGCTGGTCCCCCGCCGACAATGCAACATTGCGTGTGAACTTTCTCCGAAGGCAGCGCGGGATTGCTCATAGGTAGATCGGGTTCTTGTGCGGAACCCTATCTAATGTCGGCAAGTAGTCGAGCTGATATTAGGCGTAGTTTCAACTTTCAGCCTGATTGGCCAGGAGCGGGTCATCGCTGAGTTCGGCCCACTTGAGATTGAGTTTTTCGAGAGCTTCGGTCAGTTCGACGAGTTCTCGGTTGAGTGCAACGACGTCGCCGCCGCTTTCGTAAAAGTGCGGGTCTTCCAGCTTGGTGACGACTTGCTTTTGCCGGGCTTCGTTTTCGATGATGTCGTTCTCGATCTGTTGGATTTCGCGTTGGAGGCGTTTGCGTTGTTCCGAGCGCATCTGGCGTTCCTCGGCTTCCTGTCGTTTTTGCTCTTTCGTCTTGAAGGTGGGCTTGGCATCGGGAGTCTTTGCCGCCGTGGGAGCTTCGGCGGGACGGGAATCGGTCAGCTTGACCCCGGCGGTGAGCCCGCTCGTTTCGGAGACGGCTTGCGACTTCTCGAGATAGTAATCGTAATCGCCGGCATAGGCGGTGAGTTTGCCGCCACTGATGTGGAGCACGCTCTTCGCGAGGGCGCGGATGAAGTAGACGTCGTGGCTGATGAAGATGAGCGTGCCTTCGTACTGCCCGAGCGCGTCGACGAGGGCATCGATGCTGGCCATGTCGAGGTGGGTGGTGGGCTCATCCATGAGCAGGAGATTGGGCGGATCGAGGAGGATCTTGACGAGTGAGAGCCGCGTTTTTTCTCCACCAGAAAGGACCGACACTTTTTTGTAGGCGTCGTCGCCGCTGAACAAAAACGAGCCAAGTACCGAGCGGACGGCTTCTTCGGGCAGGCGTTTTTCGATGCGCATCGCTTCCTCCAGCACCGTGTTGTTGGCGCGGAGGGTGTCCATGCGGTTCTGGGAGAAGTAGCCGACGCGCACATTGCTGCCGAGATTGCGGACTCCTTGCTGCACGGGGAGAACGCCGCCGAGGATTTTCAGCAGCGTGGATTTGCCCGCGCCATTGGGACCGACGAGGACGATGCGCTGATCGCGTTCGGCTTCAAAATCGATGCCGTTGTAGACGACGAGATCATCGTAGGCGTGGTGGACTTTTTCCAGCGTGATGGCGCGGCGCGATCCGCGCGGCGGTTGGGGGAACTTGATGCGGACCCGTTTTTCGGATGATTCGGGAGCCTCGATCTTTTCCATGCGCTCGATCTGCTTGAGCTTGGACTGGGCTTGCGAGGCTTTGCTGGCCTTGGCGCGGAAGCGGTCGGCGAAGAGTTGGAGCGCGGCGATTTCTTTTTGCTGATTCTGGTAAGCGGCGAGTTGCTGCGCATCGCGGGCGCGGCGTTGTTCGACGTAGTCGTCGTAGTTGCCGCGGTAGGTGTGGATTTTGCGTCCGCGAATTTCGAGGATCTGGTCGATGAGGGCGTTGAGGAACGCGCGATCGTGGGAGATCATGAGGATCGCGCCGGGATAGGTCTGGAGATAGTTCTGGAACCAGCCGAGCGATTCGAGATCGAGGTGATTGGTCGGTTCATCGAGCATCAGGAGATCGGGCTCCATGACGAGCAAGCGCGCGAGGTGCGCGCGCATGATCCAGCCTCCGCTGAGCGTGCGGGCCATGCGGTTGAAATCGCTCTCGCGGAAGGCGAGGCCATGCAGGATTTTCTTGGCTTGCGGATCGAGGCCGAAGCCGCCGAGGTTGGCGTATTGTTCCACCGCTTCGTGGTAACGTTCGCAATCGGTTTCGCCCTTGGCTTCGCATTCGTTCAGGATGCGGCGGTATTTGGCGTGATCGGGGGTGATGGAGGTGGCGATTTCGAGAACCGTCTCGTCACCGACGGGCATGGATTCCTGCGGCAGGTAGCCGAGCGTGCAATGCGGGTCGAGCGTGACGGAGCCTTCGTCGGGGTCCTGCGCTTTGAGGATGAGGGAGAAGAGGGTGGACTTGCCCGCGCCATTGGGGCCGACGAGCGCGGAGCGGTCGCCGGTGTTGATTTGCAGCGAGACGTCCTCGAAGAGGGTGCGTCCGCCGAACGATTTGGCCAGTTTGGAGAGCGTGAGCATGGAGCGGTCACTCTAGCGAACTTGGACGGAACGTCAACCAGCGTGACGGCAGGGCTGAGCCTTGCACCCAATAATACTTCGGTCCGAGTGGAATTCCGAGGGAACTAGTGAATCTAGTGGTGTGCCAGATTCGATGGTGATTTGTCTGTTGGGAGGTAAAAAAATAGCGTCGACAAACGACTACAATAATCGACCCCTTCTGTTGGGTGTCGACGACGGCGTCGATCAAACTGCAAGGGAATTTGAAATTTCAAATCGGCGATTTCAGAAGAAGAGTGCTCGTGCATGAACTCAGTTCTAGCAGGAATCGGGCGGAAGCGTTTGCGTTAGGTTGGCTACGTGAGCTAGGTGTGCGACATTTTTGCTGGATCGGGGGATATGAGCCGAAAAAGCAAAGGGCGGCACACCCGTGCCGCCCTTCCTTTTTTATAACCACCGTCAAATGGGTTTGGAGGACTAAACGCCTTGCGCTTTCTTGATCTCCTTGAGCTTGGGGGCGTCTTCGAATTTCTTGTAGTACTCGTCGAGCGGGTAGCAGCCGGAGCGCAGGCCGTTGCGCGGGGCGGTGGTGCAATCGCTGAACGTGCGGCAGATGAAACGCTTTTCGATCGCGCCCTTTTCCGCGGCGTCGGAGAGAATGCCGGGGTAGGACAAGACGACGCGGCCGATGCCGACAACGTCGACATGCCCGTGGCGGAGATAGTACTGCGCGACGTGCGGGAGATATTCTTGCAGGTAGGAGTAGCCGGTGCCGACGAGGATGAGCTTGGGGAACTTGGCTTTGAGTTCCTTCACGACATTGATCTGGCGCGCGACGGAGATGAGCGGATCTTCGTGCGGCTGGTAACCGTCCGAGGGCGGGTACGAGGCGGGACGCTGGATGTGGGGATTGTAGTAGGGGCTGCCCGCGGAGAGGTTGACGAGCTGGATGTCGAGGTCCTGCAGGAGTTGGAGGAACTGGAATGTCTCGGTCAGATCGGGCTCCACGGGATTATTCTGGTTGATGCCAAACTGATATTTGTACGGCAGGAGCTGCGAGAAATCCTCGGGCATGCCGGGACCGAGTTTGCCGGCTTCGGCGAGTTCGGGATTCGGCTTGAACGGGACGATGTCGAACGCGCTGAGGCGCACGCCGAGACCGAGCTTCGGGGCGACGGCGCGGATTGCGGCGGCGATTTCGCGGATGAGGCGGGTGCGGTTCTCGAACGAGCCGCCGTATTGACCCGGGCGGGTGAATGCGCCGAGGAATTCATGCAGCAGGTAGCCGTGGCAATGCTTGATGTCGACGAAATCGGCGCCGCAATCGGCGGCGATCTTCGCGGCCTTGGCGTAGTCCTCGACGAGACGTTTCAGGTCGTCATCGGTCAGAATCTGCTCGCTGCTGGTGACGTTGAATTTCTTGTCGAGGATCGGGTGATGGTACGCAATACGGGACTCCCACTTCTTCTTGTCGTTGGGACGGCAGAAGCGGCCGGAGTGGGTGAGCTGGAAACCGATGATGAGGTCGTCGGTCTTGCCGAAGCGTTCGTGGTGCGACTTGATCAGCGCGTCGCGCAGTGAGGCGATGCCCGCTTTGTTCGTTTCGTTGACGATGATTTGATTCGGATTCGCGCGACCTTCCGGGCGCACGGCCATCGCTTCACCGCCCCAGATCATCTTTGCGCCGCTCTCGCCGAAGCGCTGCCAGCGGCGCGTCATCGGTTCCGTCACGCCTCCGGTCGTGGTGCCGTCCCAGCCTTCCATCGGATGCACGGCCCAGCGGTTGCCGACGGTGCGGCCATTCCATGTGTAGCTTTGCTTGAGGGGCGAGGAGGCGCTGTTGTCGGCGGCGTCCTCGGCCTTGAGGTCGAGACCAAGCGATGCGAGGTGCGCGCGGAAGGCGTCGACGTCTTTGAGGGAGGGGATGCGGACGAGTTTGAACGGTATGCTCATGGTGATGGGGAGGATGGGGGTTGACTAAAAGGAATTGAAGAACGTGAGGTACGGTTTGCCGGTGGCTTCGCGCCAGAGGAGCAGCGCGAGTTCGTGTGCATGGTAATCGCCCCACATCGAGGATTCGCCGCACGGGACCTTCTGGCCTTGCGGGATGTAATCCCAGCCGTTCGGGCGGTGGTAGACGGAGTGAACGATGAGCCCCTCGTGATTGAGATCGGTGGAGAGGTACGGCTCGGACAGCACGGTCTGCGAGACAGTCAAGCCTGCCTGGAAATAGTGACGGCCTTTCTCGGGTTGGTTATGGCCCATGAGGTAATTGCCGAGGCGGAGGAGACCCTGCGCGGCGATGACGGCGGCAGAGCTGTCGACCGGTTCGTAGGCATTGTGCGGATCGGCGGGGCGGTCGAGATAATCGCCGAGATAGGCGAGACCGGGCGCGCCGGTGTCCCAATACGGAATGCCGTCGGTGGGCGTGTATTGAATATAGAAATCGGCGGTCGCTTCGGCCACTTCCGCAAAGCGCGCGAGGACGTTGGCCTTGCCGCCGTGGCCGGAGAGTCGTTCCTCAGGCAGCGTGGCGAGGTATTCGAGTTGCTCTGCGAAGCCGCAGAGAATCCACGCCAAGCCACGGGTCCAAGTGGAGAAGGGCGAGTAACCTTGCTGCGAACTGGGGCAGCGGTAGGAACCGTCGTTGAGATTGAAGATGGACTCGTGCACGACGCGACCACGGAGATCGTAGGAGTCACGACCGGAACCGAAGTAAACATTGTAACGCGCCGTGGTCTCGGCGTGTTCGAGGAGACGATGCAGGAGATTGATCGGCTGATCTTTTTCGCCCATCAGCACGTGGCCGAGGTGATCGGAAATCGCGAGCGCGCGCAGCGAGCGAATCGTATCGGAGAACAACGAGTGCGGTCCATTGAACGAGTAGATGTAGCCCTGACCCGCGCCGAGGGAGGTCCAGCGCGCGGCCTGCACGGCCCCGCTCACCTTCATGGCGAGTTCGTAGAAATTTTTTTCCCACGGTGAATAGGGAATGATTTCCTCACGCATGAGGCGCAGGAGATTGCCGTAGGTGCTGACGTTGTTGAAGCCGTGATCATGCACGCCGATGTGGGTGAGGTGCCCGGCCATCTTGTCGACGGTGTTGCGGCGGCCGATGTCGAGGAAGCGTTCGTCGCGAGTGACTTCGTATTGCAGGAGCGCGGAGCCGAATTGAAAACCCTGGGTCCACTCGGTCCAGCCGCGCGCGGTGTATTGGCCGGCCACGGTGAAGACGGGGGAGCCGGTGTTAGCGCGCCAGCGTTCATCGAGCTTGAGGATCTTCGGGCCGGAGACGGCGAAGAGTTTTTCGAGCATCGGTTGCAATTGCTGCACGTGGAGCTGGCTGTTGATCTGGATCATGGAGGAGACCTCGTTGGGGGTTGGACTCGTGTGAAATTAAAGTCGGCGCAGGTGGAAACCGCCATCGACGTAAATGACGTCGCCGGTGGAATAGGGGTAGTGGCCCTTCATGACTGCTTCGACCGCGAGGCCGACGTCTTCGGGCGTGCCCCAGCGATTTTGCGGGATGAGGCCGTCGGCGATGAGCTTGTCGTACTTTTCTTTGACGCCGCTGGTCATGTCGGTGGCCATCACGCCGGGGCGGATTTCCAAAACCTGGATGCCTTCCGAAGCGAGGCGTGTGGCCCAGAGCTGGCTGGCCATGGCCAGACCTGCTTTGGAAATGCAATATTCACCGCGTCCCACAGAAGCTGTATCGGCTGAAATAGAGGTGACAAACACCATTTTGTAACCGCCGCGAATCCGGCTTTCGCCGGGGTGCTCGAGCCAGTAGCGGGCGGCGAGTTGGGAGAGAAAGTAGGGGCCCTTGAGGTTGACGGTGACGACTT
Source organism: Verrucomicrobium sp. (assembly GCA_017849585.1). GTDB lineage: Bacteria > Verrucomicrobiota > Verrucomicrobiia > Methylacidiphilales > UBA1321 > UBA1321. Next base: position 37,574 of record JAFIGT010000022.1, on the reverse strand, counting down.
CGTCGAAGCTCTCTTCGGTGGCTTCGGTGATGTCGGCGCGAACGCGTGGGGCGATACCGGCGTTGTTGACGAGTCCGTCGAGACGGCCAAAGGCTTTGACGGTGGCGTCGAAGAGGGCCTGGCGTTCGGAGGCGACGCCGAGATTGCCGCCGACGATGGGGAAATATTGTTCGGGATTGGGGGCGGCTTCGCGACAGGCGGCGGCGGTTTCCTTGGCCGCGTCGGAGCGGCTGGCGTAGTGAATGGCGACGCTGAAACCGGTGCGGGCGAGTTGCAGGGCGACGCCACGGCCCAGACCGCGGCTGGAACCGGTGACGAGAATGGCGGCGGGTGCTGGCATGACCCCATTGAAGCAGGGTTTTAGCCAATCGACTAGAGCGGAAAACCATTGCCAATAGCACAAAATCGACTATTTTTTTAGTCATATCCCGGAATTCGGCTTCGGGCGCTTGACGATGCCGTGGTTCCATCGCAGCGTGACTTTTCGAGCTCTCGCCATGAAAAATATTCGCCCTCTCTTTTTTCGCCAGTTGGATATCCAACTGCCCGGCTTGCGCGTACGGCGGTTGCGGTTGAACCGCCATTTGCCGGAGACGACGGCGGTGCGTCCGCATCAACATGATTACGCGCAGGTGTTGCTCTATCTGGGTGGTCGCGGTTTGCAACAGGTCGGTGTGGGAGCGAAGCAGCAGGGGCATGCGATCCGGACGGGGACGGTGGTGTTTTTGCCCCCGGGACAGGTGCATGCGTTTACGGAAACCGAGAGTCGTCGACCGCTGTGCCTGGTGGTGGATCTGGATTGGCGCGGGGCGAAGAAGCAGCGGACGCAAATCGCGCAGTTGAACCAGATCGATTTGTCGGAAGTGCGTCAGTGGCTTTCGCAACTCGGACGTTACGAACGGGCGCGTACGGGCGTGGGCCCCGCGCAATTGCGGGCGTCGGGCATTGTATTGCAATTGCTGGATACGCTATGCCGGTCGCTCGGTTTGATCGGGTCCGCGCCGCGCGCGACTTCGGCCCCAGCGCTGCCGGTGGTGAGTGCCGCGCAGCGGGTACTGGCGTCGGCACCGGATCATTTGTCGCTGCAGGAGATCGCGGGGCAGATCGGGTATCAACAGGATTATTTGAACCGGGTGCTGAAGACGGCTACGGGTCTCACGCTCGGCCAGATGCGGTCGCAGCAACGGGTGCAGCAGGCGAAGCGGTTGCTGCGGGAGTTGCGCAAGATCGCGGACGTGGCGGCGCAACTCGGATTTCAGGATGCGAATTATTTCGCGCGCTGGTTCCGGTTGCAGACCGGGCAGACGCCGCGCCAGTGGAAGTCGGGTGGGACGAATTAAGACTAAAACGGATTTGTTTGACCTGCATCAAGGAACTTTCGGTCGGGATGGACGATAGTTCCTGCATGGCCGAACAACCGCTTTTCACCAACGAACCGAAAGTCATCTCGCTGATCAACGAGGCGCAGTACGCGCCGAATGGGATTGTCAGCCGCACGTTGTTTCGTGCGAACGGCACGCGGCAAGTGCTCTTCGGCTTTGCGGAGGGACAGGAGCTGACCGAGCATACATCGCCGCATCATGCGCTGGTGCAAATCCTCAGCGGAAGCTGCGAGTTTTTCCTGAAGGGCGAGCCGCGCACGCTCCGCGCGGGCGATCAATTGTACATGCCGCCGGGACTGCCGCACGCGGTGCAGGCGAAGGAAGCGTTTTCCATGCTGCTGACGTTGGTGACTGTTTCCCCACAATCTTAACCTAACCAAAAACCCAAAGAGAAAATACCATGAGCCAAAATAATGCTGAAATCCCTGCCGAAAAAATCTTCGACGTGCGCGAAATCCCGTGCTCGGTGAAGCACGGTCAAATCTTTGCCCGCTGGAATAGTCTGACGGTGGGCGATTATTTCGTCCTGAAAAATGACCACGATCCGGTGCCGCTGCGCTACCAGTTCGAAGCGGAATTTCAAGACGGTTACGGATGGGATTACATCGAGCGCGGTCCCGTGGTTTTCCAGGTGAAGATCACGAAGAAAGCAGCGCAACAGGCTTCCCCCGAAGCGGCGACCGCGTCGAAGTGCGGCTGCTCGGAATAAGGAACGTGCCATGAGCCGCGGCGCGAAGATGGTGATTCTGGATGTGCGCGAGGAACTGGAGCGCGGCGAAAAACCGCTGTCCCGGATTCTCGAGGTGGCCCAGACGATTGTGGCCGGACAAAGCCTGAAATTAATCACCCCCTTCGAGCCGCTGCCCTTGGTAATGGTGCTGCGGCGCTTCGGGTTGAAGCATCGCGCGAGACAGGTGGGAGTGAATCATTGGGAGACGCTCTTTGCGGAGAAGTTGCCCGCCGAGGAAGCATTGCCGCAAGAGGATGTGACCGTGCCGGAAAAAGTGGCCGCGTCGAGCGCGCCAGCCTTACACACGGTCGATGCGCGGGGATTGGAACCGCCACAGCCGATGGTAAAAATTCTGACTGAGGTGGAAAAACTCAAGGCGGGCGATCAACTCGAAGCGCACACGGATCGCCGGCCCCTGCATTTAATCGACGCGCTGAAGGAACGCGGCTTCCAGTCGAGCAGCGAGGAGCAACCGGATGGAAGCTGGATCACCCTTATCACCTGTTCCTAAGAAACCGTGTCCCCAACGCTATCCCCTTGAGAGAACGCGCATGGCCCAAAATCACGCCCCATCCACCACGCTGCCGCTGATCTTCATGATCTACGGTCTGGCGTGTTTGCTGCTGGGCGCGGTGTGGTTGGTGGCGGAGCCGGAGTTGGTGACGAGTTATCATTACCGTCCGCACACGGTCGCGGCAGCGCATCTGCTGATCCTGGGATTCATTTTGTCGGTGGTGATGGGATCGGTGTATCAACTCGTGCCGGTCGCGCTGGAGACGAAATTGTTCAGCGAAAAATTGGTCTGCTGGCATGCGGCGTTTCATCTGGTCGGCGTGACGCTCATGGTGCCGATGTTCGCGGTGTGGGACATGAAACAGGTGGGGCACGCAGGGTCGTTTATCTATTTTGGGATGTTGTTTTTTGTCTACAATCTCGCGCGGACGCTGGGCCGGGTGGCGAAGCCGAATGTCATCGCGGCATTTGTCGTCGCTGCGTTGCTGTGGTTGTTTCTCACCATGACGGCTGGACTGATGCTCGCGGCGAACAAGTTCTGGCCGTTTCTGCCGCCGAATCCGATCGGGTTGATGCACGCGCATGCGCACCTCGGCGTAGTCGGAATTTTTGTGATGCTGATTGTTGGTGTGTCGTTGAAGCTGATCCCCATGTTCGCGCTCTCGGAGTTGCAGAGCGAGGCGCGGGCATGGTGGATCTTGATTTTGATAAACGGCGGGCTGGCCTGGCTGGTCTCGGCCATCGTGGCGCAATTGCCCGTGGCGGCGGCAGTCTGCGGGGGATTGATCGGGCTGGGGCTGGTGATCTACGGCGTGGAAGTGGTCGCGATTTTGCGCGCGCGCAAGCGTCGCACCCTGGATTGGGGACTGGTCATGTTTTTGACGGCGGTGACGTTGCTTGCGCCGACCGCGTTGTGCGGGGGATTGATTCTGGAGTGGAGCGAGGAGCCCACGGCGTGGACGATGCAACTGGAATCGGTCTATGCGTTGTTGGGGCTCTTTGGCGTGGTGATCTTTGCGATTCTCGGGATGCTCTATAAAATTCTGCCGTTCCTCGTCTGGTTTCGAAGCTACAGTCCACACATCGGCCGGGCGCAAATTCCCGCGTTGGCGGATCTCTATTCCGCGCGCTTGCAGGCGGTGGGATTCTGGCTGTATCTGATGGCGCTGGTCGTGGTGTGCGTCGGGACACTCGAGAGCAATGCGCTGATTTCCCGGCTGGGGGCGATTCTGTGGTTGGTGAGCGTGGGCGTGTTTGCCGTGAATGCGGGATTGATCCTGCGGCATTGGTGGTTTCCCCAAATGAGCCCGTTTCCCAGTGCCAAACCTGAGGTGAATGCGATATGACGACTCCACTCGAAACTCCCGAGGAAATTGTGTGGCGATTACTGCGCGCGGTGATCGATCCCGAACTGGGCTGCAATATTGTGGATCTGGGATTGATCTACGGTGTGGCCATTGAAGACAAGACGGTGCGGGTGACGATGACCCTGAGCACGCGGGGGTGCCCGATGCATGACGCGATTACGAGTGGCGTAAGGCGGATGCTGGCGACGATCGACGGGATTGAAATGGTGGAAGTGAATCTCGTGTGGGAGCCGGTCTGGAATGTGTCGATGATGAGCGAGAGTGCGCGGCGTGACCTCGGCTGTTTCTTTTAAGCGTGCTTCAGACTGGAGAGGTCGCCAGAATCCGGACATGCCGAAACCGACCGCTGATTTGCGCGTGGCCGCTCTCGTGAATACGTTGCACACTTGTCCGCTTTTCGCGGGCTTGCCGCAGGAAGATCTGGAGGGCATCGCGGCTTTCTCGCGTTTACAGACCTACGGCAAAGGCGAGTACGTTTTCCGCGCGGGCGAGCCGTCGGTGGGCTTTTACGTGGTGCGCACCGGGACGATCAATGTCCACCGCATCGGCGCCAATGGCAAGGAGCAGGTGATCCATCTTTTCCGTGAGGGCGAGTCCTTCGCCGAAGCGGCGCTCGCGAGCGAGACCGGTTATCCGGCGGATGCGCGCGCCATCGAGGCGAGCGATCTGATTCTCGTGCCCAAGACGGAGATGTTGCAGTGGGTGAAAAGGCGGCCCGATCTGGCGCTGCGCATGCTGGCGTCGATGAGCCAGCATTTGCGGGTGTTGGTGAGTTCGCTGGATGATCTCACTTTGAAGGACGTGGAGACGCGGGTGCTGAACTGGTTGGTGAAGCGTTGCCCGAAGCCGCTGGGGGCGAAGCCGGTTTCGATTGAGTTAGGCATGACCAAAACCATGCTCGCGGCGGAGTTGAGTACGCGGGGAGAAACGCTCTCGCGGACGCTGGCAAAGCTCCGCGAGGAAAAATTAATTGCGATCCACGGCAAGCGGGTGGAGGTGTTGCAACCACTTGTCCTGCAGAAGCTCTTGTTAGCGCATCTCGGGGAACAATAGGCTTTTTTTGGGCCGGCTTCCATTGACAAGGGTCTATTTTACCCTGATATTTATCAAGTTTTCTTATTCTGATTCCGATTATTTATTAGGAGGATGAATGATATGAGAATGCGCTGCAACTGGGCTGCTCCCATCGCAATGCTGCTGTGGACGACCGCTGGGCCTCTTTCCGCCGAAACGCCGCAGGTGGTGGTGGAGAAGAAGGTTTCGAGCGCGCCGAATGGCAATGAGCTGGCGCTGGTCATCAATACTGACGGGATGGCGACGACACGGGCGACGCGTTTCGTGCGGGTGGATGGCCGGGTGAAATTGGTCAGTGCCGAAAAGGCGGTCGCAATCAAGCAGGCGCAGCCCGCCGGTACGTCCGTCGCGGTGAAGTAGCGGCGTGTGTGATCCAGCGTCGCGCTGGTTAGTAGCTTAGCAGGAAAGCGAGATGGCCGTAGGAGCCATCGTTATTATTGGCCACGCCGCTATCTTTGAGCTGGAAGCCGTAGTCGAAGCGCAGGCTGGCGTAGGTATTGATTTTGTAGCGCACGCCGGGGCCGATGCTGGTGAGGGTGATGTTGGCGGATTCGCCGGGTTGTTTGGCGACATTGCTGATGGTGCCGTAATCCCAGAAGAAGAGGAATTGCAGGCTGTCTTGTGCGGCGCTGCACTTGGTGAAAAGCTGGGTGAGGCTGACGGGCGGGGTGCGAATTTCGTTGTTGATGATCCAGCCTTGGTCGCCGTTGACCTCGCGTTCCTCGTAACCGCGCACGGTGCTGAAACCACCGAGGCCGAGTTGTTCGCTGCCGAGGAGATTTTCATTGGCGAGTTGGGCGGTGCCGCGCAGGTCCCATGTGAAGCCGAAGGGAAGTTTCGTCACCCGTTCGAGTGTGAAGAGCGCGTAGGTGTAGGCGGCTTTCGCATCGGTGCGGGCCTGATTGAATATGGCGTTGTTGTTCGCGCCACTGAGGTCGCCGGGGCTGTAGTAGACGGTGAGGCCTCCGTTGGTGGCACCCCAACTGTCCGTGACGCTGGCGTTGTAGCCGAAGACGAATTGGTCGATGTCGGTGGAGTTCTGGTAGACGCTGCTGCCGCCGAAATCGAGATTGTTATTGCTGATCTTGAAATCGAATCCGGTGAACGCTTCGTGCACGAGCGCACTGCTGCCGGGCAGCGGGACGGTGTAGCGGCCGCTGGTTTGCCAGCCACGACCCTTGAGGCGGACGAGGGAGGTGCTGTCGAGCGCACTCGATTCCGCATAGCCGCCATAGAGGCTCACGATGTGTCGCCACGGCAGCGGAATGATGTAGCCGCCGCTATGGGCGCGGAAGGAGCTGAAATCGCCACTGGTGGTGTACTGGTAGTTGATCTGCTGACCGAGGCCGAAGGCGTCGCCCCAGTTGAAACCGGCGAGGTAACGGTCGAGGCCGGTGAGCTGGTTGCCGGTGTTTTCGTAGCCGGTGAAGACGCGCAGCGGGAAGCGATCCTGTGTCTGCAGGATGAGATCGGTCGTGCCGAGATCTTCGCCGCGGGAGTAGATGAGGTTGACGGCGCGGAAAGGATTGCGATTGAGCCAGTCGAGATCGGAAAGGAGCGTGCGGGCGTTGATGTAGTCGCCACTCTTCAGGCGAATTTCGTCGGTGAGTGAACGGGAACTGAACCAGCGGTTGCCCTCCACTTTTTTCTCGCCCACCTTGGCCTCGATCACGACGAGTTGCAGTACGCCATCGGTGACGTCCTGCTCGGGCGCGAAGACGTCGACGACTGGATGATCGACCGAGCGGTAATACAGGATGATATCGTGCATCAGCTCGCTGAGACTTTTTCCCGAGAGCGGCTTGCCGAGGTATCGGTTGGTGACGGACTTGAAGCCGGGTTGCTGGCAGAGCGGAACTTCCGTGGCGCGGAGGCCGCGGACAGCGGCGGCTTCGGAGGTCTCCATGATGTGATCCGGGCTGTTGAGCAGGACGAGACCGACGAGGGAGTTGATGACAATGGCTTCGCTGGTCTCAGCGGCGGGTTGCAGCGGAGGAGTGGGGAGTTGAGCGGGGGCGGTCTTGCGCGGCGGTTCCTTCGGCGCGATGAGCTCCATGTTCTGGGCATGGGAGATTCGCACCTGGGAGATCAGGAGTAGGAAGCAAAAGCCAAGGAGGATCGAGTTGGTAAAACGGCGTTGACGAAAAAGCATTGATTTAGAGCGGTGGGATCAGGAACGAGAGGTTGTTGGCGGAGCTACCTTCGGTGCGCGGCAGAATACGGATGATGTCTTTTTGGTTGCCCTGCACGTCGTAGCTGGACAAGGCGCTGAGGACAGGCTGATTGCCCCAGCCGGCGGCGTTACCGGCGGTCGTGCTGCGGAATGCGATGTAGTAGGCGCCTTCCTCGTGGGGACGGAAGCTGTAGAGATTGTCGGCGAGGAAATCGACCTGTCCATAGAGCGGGTCGAGGAGCGGGTTATTGGGGGTGATCACCGGAGCGGGATTGGGAACGGGAGGTTGCGCGTAGGTGGCGTAGTAGGGCAAGACGAGACCTTCGAAGATGTCGCGTTGATCGTAGATCTTGGCATTGACGGCGATGAATTGCGCCAGGGTGAGCGGACTATGGTTGATGTTGTAGAGGCCGGTGTCGAGCCCGTCGAAGGTCATGTGCGCCGAGCCGGGCTGGGAGTAGACGTTGTGCGGGGCGTCGTAGAGGGCGATGTAGTAGCCGGAGAGATTGGTGAACTTGTCGCTATTGATGGAGACGAGGGGGCCTGTCGCGCCGCTGCCCTGAATGTAGAGTCCGTCGACACCGTTGATCCATTGGTTGTTGATGAGATTGAAGACCTGATCGGTAGTGCTGTAGAGGTAACCGTTCACATAGGCGGCATTCGCGACGATGTTGTTCTGCAGGGTGGTGATGCCACCCGTGGAGGAGATATAGATGCCGTAGTTGCCGTTGGTGACGGTGTTGCCTTGAATGAGGAGATTGCCTTTGGCGCTGTCGGAATAGATGCCGATGTCGACATTGGTGATGCTGTTGTTGAGCACCTGCGTGCCTGCGCCGGCGTTGAGGAGGAGAATACCCGCCGCGTCGGTGCCGGGGAGGAAGCCGTTGATGTTGGTGAGCGTGTTGTTCTGGATGAGACCGGTCGCGCCTTCGAAGACGACGATGCCGTTGGGGGTGGCCCAGATTTGATCTTTGTTATCGAGCGTGTTGTTGGAGACGTTGTAGGTGAGGCCCGCGCCGCGCAGGGTGATGCCCTGTTTCTCGAACTTGGTGATGTTCGAGTTGAAAACATTGAGGTGATAGCTGCCGGTATCCACGGCGGCGAGAATGCCGAAGCCGTGCTGCGTTCCGGCGGTGGGCCCTTCGTTGATGTTTTTGACCGTGACGTTGTTGATCGTGCCGCCCGCGTTGTGGTAGCCGATGCCGGTGAAGCGGTGGTTGAGGAAGTTGGAGGCGACACCGAGGCCATCGACGGTGAGGTTCTGGATGTTCACCGTACTGGCGTTGTCGACCTGGATGATGGAGTGGTAGGTAGCACCGTTGCCGGTGTAGACGAAGGAGTTGGTGAGGGGCGTGGCGGGAATCTGAATCACCGTGGTGGCTCCCATGCCATTTAACGTCAGATTTTTGCCACTGATGCGGACTTGTTCAATGTAGGTCGCGGCGGCGAGATTGACCGTGGCCCCCGAGGCGGCGACGTCGATGCCGTTCTGGATGCGACCGGCGGCGCCGACGTTAACGACGGTGGCGGTGCCAGTGAGCGAACCGCCGTTGGGCAGGGAGATGACGGCGTTGAGATTCACGGTGGGCGCGCTCAAAAGCAGACTGCCGACGCCGGTGGCGGTGATGGAGGCGTTGACCGTGATCTGGACCGTGGCGGAGAGTTGCACCGTGGCGTTGCCAGTGAGGAGGGCGTTGACTGCGGCGGCGGTGATGACGCTGTTGACCGCGCCGTAGGTGGCGGGGTTGCTGAGCTGGGCGGCGGAGGTGATGTCGGTGCCGAGACCGAGTCCGTCGATGTTGGGCAGCGTGGCTTGCACGGTGATGGACTGAGGATCGAGCAGGAGCGAGCCGCCCCCGGTGACGACGGTGCCGTTGAAGGCGAGTCCCGTCTTGCCGGAGACTTCTACCGTGCCGGCGCCGAGTGCGGAGATGGAGCCGTTGAAGGTGGTGCCTTCGTCGGACCAGACGACCACTTTGCCGCCTGCGATGGTGCCGTCGGCGATGAGTTGCGCGGCGGAGCCGATGTAGGTTTGGCGGGAATTGAGCAGATCGGGGTTTGCGCCCTGATAATCGCCTCCAATGAGAATCGTGCCGCCCTGAACACCGCTGGCATTGAGCAGGCCGCCCGTGACGAAGACGCGCTCGCCGATGAGCTGGATGTCGCCGCCGTCGGTTGCCGTGGCGCGCTGGCGGGTGGCGGTGATGGTGCCGTTATTGTGGACCGTGCCGCGCGCGGATTTGAGGAGGACGCGACCGCCGGATTGATTGAAGCCGGTGGCGCGGATGATGCCTTCGTTGTTGATCGCGAGGGCGTACATGTTATCGCCATTGGCCTTGAGCTCGGCTTGCACGGATTGGATCAGGCCGCGGTTAAGCACGGAGCCAGTTCCGCCCTGAACGAAAATCCGTTCCGAGCCCGATTCCTTCAGCAAGATCTGTGTCCCAGCCGCGAGCGCCACTGTGCCGGAGTCGGCGTTGAGCGAACCGGTGTTCTCGACCTGACGGGCGATCAGGACGATGTCGCCGCCGAGTGCGGTGATGGTGCCTTGGTTGGAGATCGAGGCATTGGAGTTGCCGCTGAAAAGGAGGTCGCCGCCCTGCAGAAAATTCTCGTTGCTGAGATTCTGCGTGCTTGCGATGAAGGTCTGGGCATTGATCACGCCGCCGGGGCCGATGACGATGCCATTGGGGTTGATGAGGTAGACGGAGCCATTGGATTGCAGCGTGCCGTAGATGGAGGAGAGATTGCTGCCGACCACACGATTGAGGACCGCACTGTTGGCGGAAGGCTGGATGAATTTGGTGAGTTCCCCTGCACCGATGGAGAAGTCCTGCCAGTTGATGATCGTGCGTTGTGTGGCCGAAGTGACCACCAAGGTGCCCGCGCCTCCGGAGATCTGGGCGGAACCACCCACGACATCGCCGCCCGTCGGATTGGCGCGGAGGGAAAGGGAAGCCGCGAAAACAAAGATTGCGAAGAGGAATCGATGTGGTGCTCGGGGCTTCATGGCGCAGAATTTATACGGGTTGATATTGAACAAGGCCAACAATTTTTTAGGGTTTTAGAACGTAGCAATTCTAATGCCCGGCGATTGACTGCGACTTATTACAATTCGCTAATATTGTCCGGCTGCGAGACGAAAAGTGGTGAAGCAAGGATCGCTATGAAGCTATTAATCACCTGTCTCGGTTCCTGTAAGTACTACGTGCTCACTCTCGCCACAGTCATTCTTCTGGAGGTAGCCCTCTCGGGGGCGGCCAGCGGAACGGCCTCCGCACCCAAGCCATTGATTAAACCGAAATATCCTCGCGTTCAGGTCGCTTCGTTGGTGTAGGAGCTGGTATTTGGCAGTTTAAATGAAACTGTTTCAAATCTGATAATCGTTCTTTAAACCTTTATATCTTTCTTTTAAGTCTCTATTTGTAATTTTATGAAATAGTTTGAAACTGTTGCTTTTTGATTGCGGCGACGGCTTGATTTGGTTTAGGGTGCGTTTCATGCAATCACTACTTCAGAAGTTCCTGTGTCGTTGGACGTGGATCGTATCGATTGTAATTCTGGGCTTATCGAGTCCTGCGCGGTCGACGGAGGTGTGGCCGATTGTTCGCGCGTCGGATCTGGATAATGCGGCGGTGGATTATTTGCCGAACCTCTTGGGTAAGTCGGAGGTCTCGGGCGTGGTTTTTTACACGAGTCTTTCGCGGGTACAGCCGCAAGAAGGCGTATTTGATTGGGCGGGTGTGACGAGTGTGGTGAATGCCTGTCAAACGGCGGGCAAGCCGATGAAGCTGGCCATTCTGGGTGGGCGCTGGGTACCGCAATGGATTTACACCAAGGGGGCGGCTTCGTACACGTGGACGCTTTCTTCCACCTACGTCGATCCGGGACAGAGCCAGGCGACCGCGCCGGTGCCATGGGATTCCATTTATCTGGATGCGATGGAGGCGGCGGCCCGTGCGGCCGGGGCGCAATTTTCGAATCATCCCACCTTGAAGGAAGTGCAGGTGACGGGACCGGCGCTTTCGAATGGTCTGGAAACCAATCTGATCATGACGGCCACGCAGGCGGCGCAGATCGGTTATACGCAGGACAAATTGATCGATGCGTGGAAACGGATGATCACGGTATACGCGACGGCTTTCCCGACGAAGCGCATTTGCCTCGCCCTGCATGATGACATTGCCGGGCAGCGCACGGCGACGGTGGCGCGGACGTTGCGCGATTACGCGTACTCGCTCTATTTCGAGCGGTTCTCGCCGCAGGCCTGCTATGTCACGCACGACAGTTGGTTTCATTATGGCAATCAGGCGGTCGATATTTGGGGGGAGAAAAACGCGTTCATGGATCTGAGCGGGCAGTTGATCAATATCTACAGCACGGGCGGTGGCACCTACACGACGGCCAATTTCGATGTGGCGATTCGGAATGCGGTATTGCTGGGGGCGGTGCGCCTGGAAATTTTCGCCGCGGACCTGAATTCGACCGCCTACGAGGCGCAGTTGTTGACGACACTGCAATCGCTGGCGCAGCGCCGTTGCTGGTATGAAGCGGAAGCCCTGACGGTGTCCAATGCGAGCCCGGTGCCGTTTTACGAAATCACCGATCCCCTCCTGAGCGGTGGCATTGGCGACAAACTGGACTGCGATGCGGTGGGGCAATTTCTCTCCTACAGTGTGCCGTTTCCCTCCGTGGGTACGTATCGCGTGATTGTGCGCTCGCGGCGCGGCAGTGATCAGGGACAGGCGAGTCTGGCGATCAATGGCACGACAGTGGGGAGTGCACAGGATCAATATGCGGCCACGCCCGGTGTGGTGGATTTCTACTATGGCGGGCTGACCCAGGGTGTTGCGGCCAATGCGGATTTCCTCTTCACGGTGACGGGGAAGAACGCGGCGAGTTCCAGCTACCGGCTCTGTTTTGACCAGATTCGACTGGCGCCATTTCAGGACTGCGAGAATCTTCCGTACACGCCTTCGGCGGGTCGCACGGCAGACGTGATCACGGAGGCGAATAACTTCAATGGTGGAAAGGGCATCAAGCTGAATAGTACGACGGTCGGCGATGCGATCACCTTCCGCATGCGGGTGCCGAAGGCAGGAGTGTATTCCGTGGCGGTGAAGACGAAGTACCAGAGCACGCGGGGGATTTGCCAGTTGACCGTCGATGGGGTCAATGTCGGCACGCCGTGGGATCAGTATTCGGCGACGGACAGTTATGCGGAGAAAACGATCGGCACAGTGACCATTACGGAATCGACCACGAAAAAGTTTGTCTTCACGGTCACTGGCAAAAATGCGAGTAGCCTCGGCTACAGCCTGTTGCTCGATTACATCAAGCTGACGCCGACGCAGCCGTAATCCGCGAAGGATAATTTAAGACAAATCTTCGTAGTGTGGTCCAAAGACAGCGCCCGGTGGGTGCGTTAGGTTGACCACACTATGAACGATCGTTTTCATCGCGTCCTTTTCACTGAACCCGGCAAGGCAGTCTTTTCTCCGGCGGATTCCTCCGCGCTCCCCAACGGCCCGGATCAGGTATTGATCGAAACCGAATATAGCGTCGTCAGCGCTGGAACGGAACTGGCTATTTTGACGGGCAAGGAATCGTGGGCACCGCTGCCGTTCACGCCCGGTTACGGTTCCGTCGGTCGCGTGGTGCGCACGGGCGCGAACGTGACGGATGTGAAGGTGGGCGAGCGGATTTTCACCTACGGTGCGCATTCCCAATATGCGGCGACCGACATCATGCGCATTCCGGTGGACATTACGGTGGACCCGGTGAAGGCGACCTTTGCGCGCATCGCGGCGGTCTCGATCACGGCCTTGCGCGTGGCGGATGTCGCGCTCGGTGATTATGTGGCGGTGTTTGGCCTTGGCCTCGTGGGCAATCTCGCGGCGCAGCTTTTCACGCTGGCCGGTTGCGAAGTGATTGGCATTGATCTTTCCGCGAAACGCCGCGAGCAGGCCTTGCAATGTGGCATTGCGCACGTGCTGGCTCCGGGCGCGGAACTGGAGTCCCAAGTGGCGGCGATCACGGGCGGTCGCGGTTGTCGTTCCGTGGTGGAAGCGACGGGCGTTCCGGCAGTGGCCGCGACGGCGGGTGCGCTGGCGGGCAAGCAGGGCGAGGTCATCCTCCTCGGCAGTCCGCGACAGGAATTCGTGACGGATTTGACCGCGTTCCTGAATCGTACCCACCTCTGGGGCAGCGGTTGCGTGACGGTCAAGGGCGCGCATGAATGGCGTTATCCGGTGGCGGAAGATCGCAATGGCTATGGACGGTTTTCGATGGAAGGAAATGTCCGGGCGATTCTGCGGCTCATCGGCCAGAAGAAACTGCAGCTCGATCCGTTGATCACGCATGTGGTCTCTCCGAAGGCGTGTCAGGACGTGTACGACGGTTTGAAGAACCAAAAGGATGTCTACACCGGCGTCGTTTTCGACTGGTCGAAATAATCCGAAGGATCACATCTGACTTCCTTTTCACTCCTATGAAAAAATTGAATATCGGCATGGTCGGCATCGGGTTCATTGCAGATTGGCATTACAACGCCTTCGCGAAATTGAGCGATGCGGGCGTGACGGCCATCTGTCAGGATTTCCACGGCGACGCGGCGAAGATTGCGGCAAAGAAGACGCAGCTCCAGCAGAAAGCGGCGGAATTGAAAATCACCCCGTACGAGAGCTTCGACAAACTGGTCGCCGATCCGGCGATTGACGCGCTGATCATCGGCAGCATCAACCCGTACCATTACGACCAGATCATGGCGGGTCTCAATGCGGGCAAACATTTGCTTGTGGAAAAGCCGGTCGTCACTGACCTGGCACAACTCGATGGAATTGCGAAGCTGGCGGCGCAGAAGAAGCTCGTTGTTTTCCCGGGTCACAACTTCGCCTATCGCGGCGCGGTGCAACAGGCGAAGGCGGTCATCGCCAGCGGCAAGCTGGGACGGATCGTGTCATCCTCGTTTGTCTCCACGCACTCGATTGGGGACGGTCACGCCACGGGCTGGCGCGCGAAAAAGTCACTCGCGACGGGCGGCACGCTGATGGATAGCGGTCATCATCTGGTCTACCAGACGCTCTATTTGCTCGGACGCCCTGTGGCGGTTTCGGCGTTCACCTCGAAACTGGTACGGACGAATATGGAATGCGAGGACACGGCGCAAGTGGCGTTGCAATACGCGGACGGCTCCGTGTGCACCGTCATGCAATCCATCGCATCGAACTTCGGCGACGGCATCAGCGGCATTCGCATTGCCGGGGACAAGGGGAATCTGATCATCACCGATGCGCTCTATGTGAATGGCGAACGGATCGAGGCGGAGACCGATTATCCGTCGTCCTTCGCGGGACAGGCGCGGGCGTTCGTCGAGGCGATTCGCGGGGGCAAGCCACCGGTGTCGACGCTGGACGATGTGCGCGAGACGTTGCGGATTATTTACGGTGCGTACCAGAGCGCCGAAGAAAAACGGACAATTGCGCTCTAAATAGCGGGAGCGCGTCGCGCGTGCTGTTTCTGGAATTCGGTCGGGGAGAGTCCCGCGATTTTCTTGAAGGAGCGGCTGAAAACGTGGAGGTCGCCGTAACCGGCGGCCTCGGCGATCTCGGTGCAATTTTGCAGTGAACGCAAGAGGAGTTCCTCGGCCTTGGAGTGGCGCAAAAGAGTGAGATAAGCCATCGGGGTATAGCCGGTGTTCTGTTTGAACAGGCGGCAGAGATAATTGGGCGAGACCTTGGCGGCGGCGCTGATGTCGCGCAGAGTGAGTTGGGGACGGTGGAAGTTCGCGTGGAGATATTGCACGGAACATTCGATGTTTTTCCACGCCAGCGTGGCGGAGGCGGCACTGGATTTGGGACGCTCGCTATTGCGGAAATAAAGGCCGAGCATCTCCGCGAGAATGCCGCCGGTGATCACATCGGCGAACGCTTCCGCTGCGAGCCACTCGCGACGCAGGCGTTTGAAGAGCTGGGCGGCTTCGACTTGCTGGCGCTTGGGCAGGGAGACGGCGAGGGGAAGTTTCTGGCCGAGCGTGCTGCCGTGCAGTTCAAAATGAATGACGTGCTGGGCGCGTTGTCGACCGCTCACCTGACGGACGACATGCAGGAGCCGGGGCGGCAGGAGAATCATATCGCCGGGACCGACGAGATAATCGCGGCCTTCCATCTGGAACGACCATTCACCCGCAGCGACAAAATGGAGCACCCATTCGGAGTCGACAAAGGAACCGAAGACGGTGCGGCCTTCATGAACGCCGACATAGGCAACGTGGGGAAATTGATCCATCGCCGCTATTCATAGCGCATCGCGTGAAAGGGCGACAAGTATATCCGGTTTTGTCCCGGGCGTCCGACAGCTTCTTAATGACCCGAGACGGAGAGCTGGGTCTTGGCCTGCGCGATAGCGCGGGCGTGGCGAATATTCTCGCGGAAGGCAAAGGTCAGCCGCGGCGCGAGCAGGGGCGTGCCTTTCTCGAGGGAGCGGCAGAGACAGTGACGACGGACCGCTTCGATGCAGTATGAGTCGAGCTTGATGGCGCAGAGGTGGACTGGAGCCACGGGGCAGCTCTGCACTTGGGCGACGATGTGGTGCTCCAGCCAGCGGCGCATGCGGAAGAAGGCGAGGTAGTGGAACGACTCCAACTGCAAGCGCAACGTGGCGAAGAGGCGTAGAGCCTCTTCGGCTGAATCCTGCCGGGAGAGCTGCCAGCGTAAATCCAATAGCAGGTCGGCTTGTTCGCCGGTGACGGATTTCCGCTGGCTGAGCAATTCGTCGATCACCTCGATCGCACACCGCCCATGACAGGTTGCCGGCGGACATTCGGCTCCGAATGCCGCCGGACAGGTTTCACTCTTCATTCTTAGCTTAGCGCTTCAGGAAGCTCTTCAGCATCCACAGCGTCTTTTCGTGCCATTGCAGCCGACCGATGGCCATATCCTGGGATTCCAAATCATTGAGTTGACCGGCCAGATCCCGGGTCTGGGTCATATCCGTAATCACCTTTTCGTGCGCCACGATGAGGGCCGCCACATAATCCTTCTGCGCGAGCGGGGACTTGAATTCTTCCATGCCCGCTGTTTTGGCGAGAGTGCCGAGGCCGCCAATGGCATAGGCGTCCAGGGCGCGCACGCGTTCGGCGATTTCGTCCACGGCTTCGAACAGATTCTCATACTGTTCTTCGAAGGCCTTGTGCAGACCGAAAAATTGGTCGCCCTCGACGTTCCAATGGGCGAGGTGGGTCAGACTCATCAAGGCGTAGGAATCGGCCAGGACGAGGTTCAAGCTGTCAATTAAGCGGGTGTCATTTTTCGCCGCGACCGAAGTTGTTTTTGTGGCAGTGCTCATTTTTTAATTCTCCAAAAGTTATCGTTTAGGTTTCTGCGCGCCCATGCTCTCGGGGAGACATCGGACAATCTTCGTTCTGTAACCTAGCATCTTTTAGAGGGGCGGTAAAGGCTGGCGTCCTCCCATTTGGGGCATTTCCCGAGGAGAACCGCAAGCAATCGTCAAAGAATCGCAACGCGGGGATAATTTACCCGCGTGAAGATTCTTGAACGAATACAGCGATTTCAGTGACGGAGTAAGGAGCTCGATCTGTGGCCTTTTATGTCAATGAGAAATATTCCAATTGACGAATATACGCCTATACGTATATTGACGCCGTGAAATTGATCCAGATTTACCAATGCCTCTGCGACGAGACGCGGTTGCGGATTTTGCATCTTCTCCTGCGCGGGCCGCTCTGTGTGTGCCACATCCAGAAGATCCTCGGTGAGTCACAGGTGAATATTTCCCGGCATCTCGGCTACCTGAAGGAGCGGGGCATGGTGGAGGCGGAGCGTCACCAGAACTGGATGATCTACCGGCTTCCGGTGAAATGTCCGCCTGAGCTGGAGGCCAATCTGAAGTGTTTGCAGGATTGTTGCACGACTGAAGCTGTTTTTCGCGGAGACCTGGCCAAGCTGCAGAAGGTTGTGAGCATCCGAGAGGTGCGGGAAGTTTTGGATCAGGTGTGCTGCGGCGCGCCAGCTCTCGGAAAAGCCAAAAGCTTTTGTCGGTAGACAGTAACCCAACAACCAAAAGGAAAAACATGAGTACTGCCAGCCTTCCGAAAATCCTGTTCCTGTGCACGGGCAATTCCGCCCGCTCCATCCTCTGCGAATATATTATTCGCCGGGTTGCGCCGGGACGCTTTGAGTCCTATAGCGCCGGAGCCCAGCCGAGTGGCAAGATCAATCCCTACGTGCTGCGGGTCCTGAAGGAAAACTTCAAGATCGATGCGTCCGATGCGCGCAGCAAGTCGTGGGAGGAATTCAAGAGCGTACGCTTCGATTTTGTGATCACCGTTTGCGACAACGCGAAGGAAAGCTGTCCCGTCTGGCCGGGGCAACCAGTCGTCGCGCATTGGGGTTCGCCCGATCCGGCGACCTTCGAGGGGACGGATGAGGAGAAATTGAAGCTGACGGCGCAGGTGGCGCTGCAGATTCAACGGAGGCTCAGTCTGTTCACCTCGTTGCCGCTGGAAAAGATGGAGCGATTGCGTTTGCAGCAGGCCGTGGAGGGGATTGGTCAACAGGAAAAAATTTCGCTGGAGACCGAAGCGGCAAGCTAAGGAATGACAGCGGTGAATGCGGGCGTCGGCGTGACGGGTGTCACGCGGCGCTCGCGACAGACGATAAGAAAGAGTATTTATGAAGAAAATCGAAGTCTTTGATCCGGCGATGTGTTGTTCGACCGGCGTGTGCGGTACGGATGTAGATCCGAAGCTGGTGCAATTTGCCAGCGATCTGTCGTGGCTGCAGGGACAGGGTGTTTCGGTGGAGCGGTTTAATCTCTCCCAGCAACCGGCAGCGTTCGCCGCGAATGAAAAAGTACGCGCGACGTTGAAGGAGCAGGGCACGGAATGTCTGCCGATGGTCGTGGCGGACGGCGAAATTGTGATGAAGTCCGTGTACCCGACGCGCGAACAATTGGCATTGCTGGCTGGTGCGAAACTCTCGTTCTCCTCCTCGAATACAACTTGCTGCGGTGGCGAAAAAGAAGTCAAGGAGCCGGGCTCGTCGAGTTGCTGTGGCGGGGATGCGTCGAAATCATCCTGCTGTTAGGTCACGCGATGCATTTTCATTCCGCGCCGGTAATGGACTGGCTGGCGACGGCGCCGCGATTTCTTTTTTTCACGGGAAAGGGAGGCGTGGGCAAGACGTCGCTTTCGTGCGCGTCGGCGGTCGCTCTGGCGGACGCGGGCAAGCGTGTGCTGTTGATCAGCACCGACCCGGCTTCGAATCTCGACGAAGTATTGGAGACGCCCTTGTCGCCGCAACCGACGGCGGTGCGGAGTGTGGCGAACCTGCAGGCCCTGAACATCGATCCGGAAGCGGCGGCCCGCGAGTACCGCGAACGGATTGTGGGACCGTACCGTGGCATTCTGCCCGACGCGGCGGTGAAAAGCATCGAGGAGCAACTCTCCGGCGCATGCACGGTGGAGATCGCCAGTTTCAATGAATTCACGCGCTTGATTGCCGATGAGTCGGCGATCGCGGACTACGACCATGTCATTCTCGATACGGCGCCGACGGGGCATACCTTGCGACTGCTGAGCCTGCCTGCCGCGTGGAATGATTTCATTGCAGAGAACAAGACGGGCAACTCGTGTCTCGGACCTTTGGCGGGATTGAAGGAACAACGTCACGCTTACGAAAAAACGGTGGCGGCCTTGCAGGATGCGGCGCGTACTCTGTTGGTGCTGGTGACGCGACCGGAGAAAAGCGCGTTGAAGGAAGCCGCACGCGCCAGCGCGGAATTGTCCGGATTGGGCATGAAGAACCAGCGCTTGATCGTGAATGGCGTCTTTACCGTGTCAGATGATTCCGATGCGCTCGCGTCGTCTTTCGCCCGCCGCTGTGCGAGGTCGTTGGAGCAGATGCGGGAGGCCTTGCAGTCCTTGCCGAAAACCGAGGTAAGGTTTCGTCCCACGGGATTTCTGGGAGTGGCTTCGCTGCGGGCCATGCGGGCTCCTCTTAATGAGGAGAAGACGAATTCTTCCTCAGAGCCTTTTGTTTTGGATTCGCTTTTGTCGCTGGAAGCGCTGGCACAGGAGCTCTCGCAAAGTGGACGAGGCGTGATCATGACGATGGGCAAGGGAGGTGTGGGCAAGACTACTGTGGCCGCCGCGTTGGCGGTGCGGCTGGCGGAACTGGGACATCAGGTGTTGCTCTCCACGACCGACCCCGCGGCGCATTTGGTGGATGCAGTGAATGGAAGCCTGCCGAATTTGCATGTCAGCCGGATTGATCCAGCGGCCGAGACGAAGGCGCATATTGAACGAACGCTGACTACCGCTGGCTCGAAATTGGATGCGGATGGCCGTGCCTTGCTGGAGGAGGAGTTGCGCTCGCCCTGCACCGAAGAGGTGGCGGTGTTCACCGCGTTTGCCCGCACGGTGGCCGAGGGAAAAGATCAATTTGTCGTACTCGATACGGCTCCGACTGGTCACACGTTGTTGTTGCTCGATGCGACAGAATCGTATCATCGCGAGGTGCTGCGCAGTACGAGCGACCTCCCCGAGGCGGTACGCGAATTGTTGCCGCGACTGCGGGACCCGAATTACACCCGCGTGTTGCTGGTCACGCTGCCGGAGGCCACGCCGGTGCATGAAGCGGCGCAGTTGCAGGTGGACCTGAAGCGGGCGGCGATCACGCCTTATGCCTGGGTGATCAACCAGAGTTTCGCCGGAGCAATGACGAGTAATATCGCCCTGCAAGCACGGGCGGCGAATGAACAACGATTCATCAAGGAAGTGGTGGAGCAATTCGCGATGAAGACAGTGCTGATGCCTTGGCAGGCACAGGAACCGACAGGCTTGGAGGCCTTGCGCGGGCTTTTTATCGCTACTTCGAATTCTTTATGAGCAAACCCCTGATATTGATTTTGTGTACGGGCAATTCGTGCCGCAGCCATCTGGCCGAAGGCATTCTGGAGCATTGCGCGGGAGATCTGTTTGATGTGCAGAGTGCCGGATCGAAGCCCGCAGGATATGTGCATCCCCTGGCGATTGAAGTGATGCGGGAAATCGGCATCGATATTTCCAATCATACCTCCAAGCACATGAATGCGTTTCTCGATCGGCAGGTGAACACGGTGATTACTGTATGTGGCAACGCCGATCAGGTGTGCCCAATGTTTCCGGGCCAGGTGAACCGGTATCATTGGGGCTTCGATGACCCGGCGCATGCGACAGGTTCAGAGGAAGAGATTCGCAATGTTTTTCGGAGAGTGCGGGATCAAATCAAACTGGTATTCGAAGCTTATGCTGCTGGATATCGTCAGGCTTTAAAGGAGACAATCAAATGACCAAACCCACCAAACAACTCGATTTTTTCGAGCGCTACCTTTCGCTCTGGGTGCTCCTCTGCATGGTGGTCGGTGTCACTCTCGGAAAATTGTTGCCCGATCTGACGCGACAAGTCAGCCAACTGGAATTTGGTGAAGGCTCACACGTCAACATCGCGATCGCGGTGCTGATCTGGCTGATGATTTATCCGATGATGCTTAAGATTGATTTCGGTGGTCTCAAGGGTGTGGCGAAGAAGCCGAAGGGATTACTGATCACGCTATTCGTCAACTGGCTGGTGAAGCCATTCAGCATGGCGTTGTTGGGCTGGTTCTTCGTGCAGACTGTGTTCGCTTCGTGGCTGGGCTGGATTGAGCCGGACACGGCGCGCAATTACACTGCCGGTCTCATTATTCTCGCTGCGGCCCCCTGCACGGCGATGGTATTTGTGTGGAGTTATCTCACCGATGGGGACGGGCCCTATACGTTGGCGCAGGTGGCGATCAATGACCTGATCATGATCTTTGCCTTCGCACCGATCATCATGTTTCTCGTCGGCGTGAGTGGGGTGCATATTCCGGCGAATGTGCTCCTGATCTCGGTGTTGGTGTTTATCGTCATTCCACTGTCGGCAGGTTGGGCGAGCCGGTTCGCGCTGATTCGGCTGAAGGGCTTGGCGTGGTTTGACTCGGCGTTTCTGCCGAAGTTTCGGCCCGTGACGATACTGGCGTTGCTCGCTACGCTGGTGCTGATCTTTGCGTTTCAGGCGGAAAATATTTTAACGAACTGGACGGCCGTGTTGCTGCTCGCGGTGCCGATCCTGATTCAGGTCTATTTCAACTCGGGACTGACTTATGGCTTGATGCGGTACTTCAACGTGCCGCACCGTATCGCTACGCCCGGAGCGTTGATCGGCGCGAGCAATTTTTTCGAACTCGCCGTCGCGGTGGCCATTACGCTCTTCGGTCCAACCAGTCCTGCGGCACTTGCGACGGTGGTCGGCGTATTGGTGGAGGTGCCAGTCATGCTCTCCGTATGCCGAATCTGTATCAACTCGCGCGAATGGTATGGAGATTCGAAGACGGATCGGGAAGCGATGAAGCCGGAGTTGGCTGAATCGATGGAGTGATCTCCCTCGAAATTCAGCGCTATTGATCCTCACGCATTTTTTGTAACATTATGCCAAAAGCTGTGAAGTAGTCGGGATGGATGTATCCTTGGGTGGTGATTATTGTTATGGCGAGATCAGGGCCATCAACCAGGTCCGTCACCCATCCATCCTATGCTTTCATTATCGAAGCTGTACGCGGGAAAGTCCTTAGTTCACCTCAATTCATTCTGGAAAAAAGGAGACGTTCTGCGGCGATGGTGGATCGCGGCAGGATTGGTCTTTTTCACGGCCACGCAGGGATGGACACAGTTTGCCACGGGCTTTGAAGCGAGCCAGTCGACCGGTGCTCCTGGCTATATTGCGGGCTCTTCGATTATCGGTGTGCGCGATGGGACGTTGACGTCGGGGCATGTGTGGATGAATCAGTTCGGAACCAACACGCTGAGTTTGACGCTGACGACGAGCAACCCTGCGAGCGGTGCGCAGACGCTTCAAATCAAGGACCTCGATGGGAGCGCGTATGGGACGTACCTGTGGCTGGCGGGGACCAATGGTCTCGATATGAAGCAGCCGTTTACGGTCTCCTTTTCGATGAATCTCTCTTCGGTCAGCGCGGGGACGGGAAATCAGGCGCAGGTTTACTTCGGCGTGGCGGACACGAATTTTTCCGCGAATAAATATTGGTTCATCCTGATGTACAATAACGGTGCTCTGGAGTTGTATGTGAGCAACGCAACTGGCAATGGTCACACGACGGTTTCTCTGGGGAATTATTCCGACTACGATACGACCGGGAGCCAATATGTGCGGGTGAGTATTTCGATCGATCCGCAGTCAAAGAAATACACGCGGGTGATTCTTTCCAGCGCGGCCCGCACCACTGATTGCACGGCGGCGGTGCAGGCGGTCAACGGAGGCGTCGTGCCATGGCTGCCTGCGGCGAATTCCAGCGTTCCCGCGACGAATCTCCTGTTTGTCACGGGCAGTAATGACACGCTGGTGGCGAAGTTTGACCAGGTGTCGGTGACTAATTCATTGCAGTGGTTCGAGGCGTATGCGCCGGGGGTGATTCTGCCAGATCAGGGGACGGTGCAGATGACGCTGTCGCTTTCGCGGCCGGTGACGCAATTCGGCAATTCGTACGATTACGCGTTTCAGGTGATGCCGGCCATGCCAGTAGCTTCGGGCAAATCATTGATGGGAATATTCATTCCCGGCGCGGGTTATCCGACGCAGGGTTTGAATGCCTTGATCCGCAACGCGACGACCTCATCGGTGACGAATTATGCGGGATTTTCCTCAGCCATGGGGCAACTTGTTCGCATCGCGATGACTTGGGGCGGTGGCCAATTGCGGTTGTATGTGAACGGGACGCAGGTCGCGTCGTGTGCGACTTCGATCTCCCAGATCGCGCCGCTACCGGCATTTCTGCGAGTGCAGAGACTCGACCCCTTCAATGTCTCGGAATTGAAGATCTCCGATATCGCCTTGGCCACGGGCAGCCTGAGTGGCAATCCGGCCACGCCGTTGACAGCGGATGCGAACACGACCTTGCTGGTGACGGACGGGTTGACGCGCGCATTATATCCGCACACCGCGCGGCAGGGGACGCTGGTCTATTCGTCGCTTACACCGATGTGGCGGGTGGAGGATCAATGTCTCGTCGAGGGAACCACGCCGACTTATACATTGCTGGGGATCAATCATTCCGGCGCGACCAAGACTTACTCGGTAGCCATTCAAGCGACCGACCGGCTTGGTACGGTGCTGTTGAACAGGACGCAAAGCGTGGCGATTGCCGGGGATAATAGCTATCATCCGACGACTCTGACGCTTTCGGAATTGGTGGGGCGCGGGTATTATAAACTCCAGACCACGGTCACGAATCCCTCGGGCGTAGCCACGGTGTATGCGAGTGCCATCGCCGTGCTGCCCGCGAATGAAGCGTCCGCTGATGGAGCGTGGGATCGTTATCTCGGACACCATTTCCCGACGGAGGATTATTCCCCGGCGGTGCTCACACGGATGGGGATCAAGACGTCGCGGCAGTTCGGCGACTTGAGTGGGTTCATGTGGTATGCGGTGCAACCGAATGAAGGCACAGGCGCGAATGGATTCACCTGGACACGAGCGGACCAACTGGTGGAGCGTTCCAAGGTGGCTGGGGTGGAACTTGTGGGTATCCTGGGAAATCCACCGCCGTGGGCAGCCGTCGATCCGGGCGATGCCTACAAGAATGCCGTACCGGAATACACCAAGATGTCCGGTCGTTGGAAACCGCGCAGCCTGACGGAATGGGGGAACTATGTCTATCAGGTGGTTTCGCGCTACAAGAATGATGTGAAATGCTGGGAGATCATGAACGAGGTGGATTATCACCCGCCGGGATCACATGTCTCCGCATTCTCCGGCACGACGCAGGATTACTTCAATATGTTGCAGACCGCCTACACGCAGGCCAAGGCGGCAGACCCCAGCTGCACCGTGCTGATGAGCGGTTTTTCCCTCACCGCCACGACAGATCTGAATATGCCGTATGACCTGCTCAATCTGGGTGCGGCTAATTATTTCGATGTCTTTGCGCAGCACGCGTACGACACCACGCGCGTAGATCAACTGCAGACCGCACTTACTGCGAAGAAACCGGGATCGGCGAACTGGATGACCGAGCAGATGTGGGACAGCATCACGACCGAGGCCGACCGAATGTATCTGACGCCTTATCTCTATCTCTACTATTTGGAGAAAGGCATCGACCGGTTTTACCAATTCGGGTTCGCGGATTTCCTCTTCAACCGTTACACTCTCTCGCCGCAAATCGATACCTACTGGATGGGTGTCTTCCAAAGCCAGATGCGCAAAGCGGACGGTTACGTGGGAAAATACACGGCTGCGGGACTCGAACCTTTTGCGATTCGCCATCAATTTCTCCGCAAGGATGGCAAGACGCTGAGTCTATTCGGTGCGGAGAAAATGGAGCATGTGCTCACTGTCAGCGGTACGCTTGTCTCGGCTATCGACGCGTACGGCAAGCCGCTGACGACGACCGTGAGCGGCGGCACGACGGCGCTCTACGTGGCGGATGTGGCGTATGTCGTGAGCAATGCTCCGCTATCCATTACTGGAGTGGAGCTAAAGAAAGCCGCGCCACTTTACGTCAACGGCGATTTCGAATGCATTACCGGTGACTTGCAAACGGGCGGTCTGGCGGTGTGCACGCCGATGAACTGGACCTTGCGCAAAACGAATTTTGACCCGCAGGGGCAGATCAATTTGACGACTGCGGTCCATGGCGGGAGTTACGCGTTGACGATGTCATCATCTGGTGCGGGAAAGGTCTATGTGTTTCAGGATGTGCGCATTTCCTCGCCCGGACGGTACCGGTTGACCGCGTATGTGAGACGGACTGGAGCCAGCGAGACGGCGATTCCCTTCCTGCAGGTTTACAATCGCGACGCGGGTACGTTCCTGACGCAGAGTTTTCCGAGTGTTGTGGCCGGGGGCAATTACACGCAGGTCAGCTACGACGTTACCTTCAGCCAGCCGCTGATCCAGTACGCGGCCATCATGTGCGGCATTTATTCCGGAGCAGGAACGTTGCTGTTGGATGACGTCACCTTCACTTATCTCGGCCCTTGATCGCTGAGGTGTGAATCAAGCGCGCATCGAATGCCGCAGCGATGCGCGCGGCGAGTGGGGCGAGATCGAGCCCTTGCTTGTTCGCGAGGAGCGTGACGCAGAGCAATTCGTCCGGATGAGTGTAGCGGCTGAGGAATGCGGAAGCGCCGTCGCCGCTGCCACTGACGAGCATGAGGCCGGGGCGGCCGGGGAAGCTCCATGGACCGGATGTGGTGAGCTTGGTGCCATTTTTCAAGGTGCCGGGCGTATAGAGAATTTTGCGAAGCTCGGGATTTTTAATGAGGATTTCTCCGGCGAGGCCGACATCCCACAAGCTGACATCGAGGGCCGAGGTGTAGATCGCGGTGGGCAGCGGCTTTGTCTTCGGAGGGATGGAGCTGACGGCCACTTCGAGGGGATTGATGAGATCGGGCTTCTTCAGGAATTCTGCGTGGCGTCCGCCTGTCGGGAAGGTTTCGGAATGCACCTGCGCGAGTTCGCTCGCGAAGAAGGTGTGGCGCAGCCCGAGCCGATCGAATTGATTCGCGCGAACAAATTGTTGATAACTCTGGCCGCTCGCTTTTTCAATCACGGTCTGAAGTAAACGATAATCAGTGGCGCTCGGGGCGGTCGCGCTGCCGGGTTCGAACGCGGGCGGTTGTTGTCCCGTGCTTGGCAGTCCGGAGGTGTGGCGCACAAGATCGCGGAGGGGAATCGTCCGCCATGACGCGGGAAGATTGGGAACGTAATTGCCGATGGGATCATCGAGTTTGATTTTTCCCGACTCGACCAATTGTAGAATCGCCACAGCGGTGTAAGCTTCGGCCATTTGCGCGACGGGAAAGAGGGTGTTCGTCGAAGCGAGGAGTTTGCGGTGCGGATCGCTGAGGCCGTAGCCCGTGACGCGCGTGATGTAGGGTGCCTGCACAATCGCGAGGGTCATACCGGGAACCTCATGCTCGCGCATGAAATCCGAGATCATCCGGTCCACGCTTTGACCTTCGAATTCGACCAGCGGATTGCCCCGTTCGGCGAGAACGCAGGTGGTGCTTAGGGCGAGTAG
The DNA here is from genome assembly GCA_017849585.1 of Verrucomicrobium sp. Taxonomy (GTDB): domain Bacteria; phylum Verrucomicrobiota; class Verrucomicrobiia; order Methylacidiphilales; family UBA1321; genus UBA1321. Next base: position 11,213 of record JAFIGT010000022.1, on the reverse strand, counting down.
TCCGAGGAAGGGGAGCAGGCGGAATGAGGGCATAGGGATAGTAGTATTTGGAATGACCTCATTAGCTTGATTTGTTGGGGCGGCGAAGCAAGGCAAAAGCGTTGCTTCAGCGATGCGTCGCCAGCTCGGGTTCGGGGTGGGAGTGATGCGCGGGTTTCTCCGATGTGAAGCGCTTCTCCACCGCGCGCAGAATCACATAGAACACCGGGGTCAGAAGCAGGCCGAAGAACGTGACGCCCAGCATGCCGGAGAATACGGCGACACCCATCGCATGACGCATTTCCGCGCCGGCACCTTTGGAGACCACGAGCGGAATCACACCCATGATGAACGCAAAGGAGGTCATCAGGATTGGGCGCAACCGGAGCCGTGAGGCTTCAATGGCTGCCGCCACCGTGGTGCGACCATGATGTTCCAGTTCGCGCGCGAACTCCACGATCAGGATGGAGTTCTTGCACGCCAGCGCAGCCAGCACGAAGAAGCCAATTTGCGTAAAGATATTGTTGTCGCCTTGCGTGAGCCAGACGCCACCAATGGCGGAGAGCAAACACAAGGGCACGATCAACACGACCGAGAGCGGCATGAAGAGGCTTTCGTATTTCGCGGCCAGCACGAGGTAAACAAGCAGCACGCAGATCGGGAAGACGAGGATGGCGGTGTTGCCCGCGATTTCCTTTTGGTAGGTCAACTCGGTCCACTCGAAATCCATGCCCTTCGGCAAGGTCTCACGCAGAATGCGCGTGATGGCGGCTTGTGCCTGACCACTGGAGTATCCCGGCGCGGCCCCGCCGTTGAGATCGGCGGAGAGGAACGCGTTGTAACGTTGCGCACTCTCGGGGCCGGTCGCATCGGAGATGCGAATGACGGAGCCAAGCGGAACCATTTGACCTTCCGCATTGCGGGTGCGGAGTTTCAGGATGTCGTCAGGGCGGGAGCGGAATTCCTTGTCCGCTTGCGCGATCACCCGGTACGTGCGGCCGAATTTATTGAAGTCATTGATATAAAGCGAACCGAGGTAGATTTGCAACGTGTCGAAGACGTCCTGCACGTCGACGCCGAGTTGCATCACCTTGGTGCGGTCGAGATCAATGTAGAGTTGCGGCACGTTGACTTTGAAACTGGAGAAAATACCGGCCAGTTCAGGTGTCTTGGAAGCTTTTGCCACCACATCCTTCATGGCGGAATTCAACGCCTCGTAGCCCGCGCCGGTCCGGTCTTCAACCTGGAGCTTAAAGCCGCCAATTGTGCCGAGTCCTTGCACGGGTGGCGGCGGGAAGATGGCGATGAAGGCGTCCTTGATCCCGCTGTACTGTTGTTGCAGCCGGTGAGTGATGGCAAAGCCGGAGAGTTCGGGCGTTGTACGATGCTCGAAGGGTTTGAGCGAAACGAAGACGATGCCTGCGCTGGCACTGTTGATGAATCCGTTGATCGAAAGGCCGGGGAATGCGATGGCGCTTTCCACGCCGGGATCTTTAAGGGCGATATCGGTCATTTGTCGGATGACGTTCTCGGTGCGGTCGAGCGTGGCTCCGTCGGGAAGTTGCGCAAAGCTGACGAGGTATTGCTTGTCCTGGAGCGGAACAAAGCCCGGCGGGACGAGATTGAACATGTAGACCGTTGCGCCGATGAGCAAGAGATAGAGCGCCATCGAAATCGATTTGTGGCCGATGAGACTTTTGACGCTGGTGCCGTATCCTTCGGAGCTACGATGGAAGAAGCGATTGAATACGCGGAAGAACGGACCGAAGATCCATTCAATGCCGCGCGTGAGCGCATCCTTCGGGGCATGAGGCGAGCGCAGCAGAACCGCCGCCAGCGCGGGACTCAAGGTCAATGAATTGAACGCGGAGATAATCGTGGAGAACGCGATGGTCAGGGCAAACTGGCGGTAGAACTGGCCGCTCAATCCGCTAATGAAGGCGATCGGCACGAACACGGCGCAGAGGACGAGAGTAATGGCGATGATCGGGCTGGTGACCTCGCTCATGGCCTTGATCGTGGCTTCGCGCGGGGCGAGCCCGTCCTCCATGTTGCGCTCTACATTTTCAACGACAACAATGGCGTCGTCCACGACAATGCCGATGGCGAGCACGAGGCCGAAGAGCGAGAGGGCATTGATGGAGCCGCCCGTGGCATGCATGATGGCGAACGTACCGACAATGGAGACCGGCACAGCGAGCAACGGAATGATGGAGGCGCGCCATGTTTGCAGAAACACAATCACGACGATGACGACGAGAATGAGCGCTTCGAACAACGTGTGGACGACCGCTTCAATCGAACCACGCACGAAGATGGTGGGATCGTAGGCAATGGTGTAATCGACGCCTTCGGGAAAATTCTTTTTCAGTTCTGCCATCGTTTTGCGGACGTCGTCGGAAATCTTGATCGCATTCGAGCCGGGGAGTTGGAAGATGGGAATCGCCACGGCGTTCTTATTGTCGAGTAGGGAGCGGAGACCGAATTCGGCCGCGCCAATTTCGATCCGTGCCACATCTTTCAGACGAGTGACCACACCGTCGGCGCTGCGCTTGATGATAATCTCGCCGAACTGGTCCGGGTCCTGCAAGCGGCCTTGGGCATTGACTGGAAGTTGGATTTCCACACCGCGATCGTAGGGCGGACCGCCGATCACGCCGGTGGAAGCCTGAACATTTTGCCGCCGGATCGCGGAGATGACTTCCTGCGCGGTCAATCCCCGTTCGGACACGCGCTGGGGATTGAGCCAGATGCGCATGGCGTAATCGCCGGAACCGAAGAGATTCACGCGACCGATGCCCTCAATTTTCGCCAGCTGATCCTTCACGTTCAGCACCGCGTAATTGCGGAGATAGAGCATGTCGTAGCGCTGATTGGGCGAGGTGAGATGCACGACCATCGTGAGGTCGGGCGAGCTTTTCACTGTCGTGACGCCGATGCGCTGGGTGACTTCCGGCAATCGCGGCAGGGCCTGATTCACGCGATTCTGCACGAGCTGCTGCGCCAGATTCGGATCGGTGCCGAGCTTGAACGTGATCGTCAGCGTGAGGTTACCGTCGGTCGAAGCTTGCGAAAACATGTAGAGCATGTTTTCCACGCCGTTGATTTGTTCCTCGAGCGGCGTGGCGACGGTTTCGGCAATCGTCTTCGGCGTCGCGCCGGGGAATTGCGCGGTAACCACCACCGAGGCTGGCACCACTTCGGGGTACTCCGAGATCGGTAACTGGAAGAGCGAGATCAGCCCCGCCAGGAAGATGACGAAGGAGATCACCCCGGCAAAGATGGGCCGGTCGATGAAAAATCGCGAGAGGTTCATTAGCGGGCACTTTCCACAGAGGTGATTTTTACCGGAACGACCGCCGGCTTGATTTCCGTCGGCTGCACGAGGGAGCCGGGGCGCACGTGTTGCACGCCATCGGTGATCACACGGTCTCCGGCGAGCAGGCCGGATTCGATGACGCGTTGTTCGCGGATCGATTTACCGAGCTGAATTTCACGGTATGTCGCCTTGTTGCCGGAGTCGATTACGTAGACGAACTTCTTGCTCTGGTCCGAGCCAATGGCGCGTTCCGGGATGAGCACAGCGGAGCGTTCACGGCTGCTGGCGAGCTTGACGGTGACGAACATGCCGGGCAGCAGCGCGCCGTCGGTGTTGGCGAATTTGGCGCGGGCGCGGATCGTCCCGGAGGCGACATCGATACGGTTGTCGAAGCTCCAGATCGTGCCGTCGTAGACATGATCCTTGTCACCCGCGAGGATGAGCTGCACCGGGATGAGGCGCTCCTGCGCATTGCCCGAGGCGGCGTTGCGGATAGTCTCCAGATAGGTTTGCTCGTCGACTTCGAAGTCGGCATAGATGCCGTCGCGCGAAGCGATGGAGGTCAGCACCGGAGCACTGGGACCGCTCTGCACGACGTTGCCCACTGTGATTTCCGCGCGGCTGGCGCGACCGGAGATTGGGGCTTTGACGTAGGCATGTTCCAGATCGAGGCTGGCCTGCTTGAGCGCCGCTTCAGCTTCGTCGAGGTTCGAGACGGCGACGCGATCTGAGCTGGCGGACTGATCGAAGTCACGCTGCGCGATGGCATTGGCGCGAATCAGAATCTCCGCGCGCTTTTGCTCCGCTTTCGTGAACTCGATGGACGCCTTCGCGGACGCCACGCGGGCTTTCGCCTTCGCCACGGCATCCTCGTAGGGGCGGGGATCAATCACGAAGAGGATATCGCCCGCATTGACGGTCTGCCCGTCTTCAAAACGGACTTCAGTGATGCGGCCACTGACTTCGGGCCGGATCTGGGCATAGTCGACCGCTTGCAGCCGGCCGGAAAATTCATTCCAGATGCGAATTTGCTGTGGCGCGACGGTTTGCACAGTGGCCTGCACGGGAGGCGGTGTCGCGGAGGCGGCTGCCGTCGTTTCATGTTTTTGCCCGAGGAAGTAATAAGCGCCCGCACCAATGGCCAACAAAGCGATCACTGAGACCAACACGACGGGAAAACGTTTGCTGCTCGCGGTAGCGGTAGCGGACGGCGCGCGCAAGGGGATGGCGTGGCGGGCGGCATTGGTGTCATGCGGTTGGGGTGGAATCAGGGGAACCAAACCTTCATTACCTTCGGCGGTGGGATTCTCGCAGTAGTCGGCGACGTAAGCGCCATTGAGGGCGGGCTTCACCGGGATTGCCATTTCGACCCGGTTCTGATGAAGGTGAGACTTCTCGGGATTGATCGTGGTTTTCATGGGCGTAGGGGAGTTCGAGGGTTGCAGTCGGGTAGGAAAGGGGAGGGATCAGGGTTTGGATTCAGTCGAGGCGAAGGATTTAATTTGCGAATCGCTCCAGCCGCCACCGAGAGCCTTCACGAGCTGGATGCTGGCGAAGTAACGCTGACCGAGAGTACGGATGGCGGCCCGCTGGCTTTCCAGTGCGCTTCGTTCCGCATCGATCACGTCGAGGTAATTGGCCGCGCCGGTACGGTAGAGTAGATCGGAGAGTGTGTAGGCACGCTGCGATGAGGAGGCCGAAGTTTGCTGTGCGTCGGCGCGGTCGGACAGGTGACGCAGGGTGGAAAGTTGATCCTCCACCTGCTTGAACGCGGTCAACACTTGCTGACGATATTGCGCCACAGTTTCCTCGTAGCGTGCTTTCGAGCGCTCGAGATTGGCGGTATTGCGGCCTCCTTGGAAAATCGGGAGCGTCATGCTCGGGCCCACCGACCACATGCGGCTCGGCCAGTTGAAGAGCGAGCCGAGATCGGCGCTTTCCAGACCCGCCGTGCCCACGAGCCGGATCACCGGGAAAAAAGCCGCCGTGGCGATGCCCACTTCCGCATTGGCCGCAGCCATGCGCCGTTCCGCTTCCGCGATGTCGGGGCGGCGTTCCAACAGATCGGACGGCACGCCAGCGGGAATCGGCGGTGGTACCGTCGAAAGAGGATGTGTGGCCATGCGGAATGACTCGGTTGTCTTGCCGAGCAGTACGGCGAGCGCATGCTCGAGCTCTGCGCGTTGTCCTCGCACCGTGGCCAGCTCTGCCTGCGCGTCTGCGAGAGCCGTTTCCGCGCGGGCGACGTCGAGATCGGTGCTGGAACCGGCTTGAAAGCGCGTGCGTACCAGTTCGAGTTCTTTTTTCCGCAGTTCAATCGCATGCGTGATGATGTCCAGTTCGGTATCGAGCGCGCGTAGCGAGAAATAATTTTGCGCGACTTCCGCATGCAGCGCGAGCCGCACCACTTCGTAGTCGGCCACACTTGCCTGCAGGGTCGCGGTGGAAGCTTCGACAGTCCGGCGCACGCGGCCCCAGATATCGAGTTCATAGCCGAGACTCAGTGAGGTGTTCACATTGCTAGTTTCGAGGCCGGGCGAGACGACTTCGCTGTTGGAGGAATTGCGAAGGAACGCGCCGCTCGCATTGGCGTTGATCGAGGGAAGGAAATCCGCTTTTGCCACGCGCGAGATCGCGCGGGCTTGGTCTACACGAGCCACCGCCGCGCGCAAATCCTGATTGTTCGCCGCCGCCTGGGTTTGCAATTCGTTGAGCTTCGTATCATTGAAAACGGTCCACCAATCGCCACGGGCGATCGCATCGGAGGGCGTGGCTTGCTTCCAAGGCGTTTTCTCCGCGTAAGCGGCAGGAGTTTCCACTTCGGCGCGATGATAATTGGGACCGACCGAGCACCCGGTGAGAACCAGGGCAGCCACCGCAACGTTCGCGGAAAGAAGGGCGAGAGATTTCATGGGTACTCCTAGGACGATGAGAGGGTCGCAATCAGGACAATTTTAGTTTTAGTTAGTTGACCGGTCAGTATAGTTCAGGGCTAAAAAAAATTAAGCGGAGATGGATGTCAATCCCGTGGGCTTCAACCCCAGAATGCGAAAGACGCCGGGTTTCAGGCGATGGAGGGCTTCGAGTGAGTTTTGAATCTTCGCTTCGAGCATCAAACCCATGATGTAATCGTAAATCTGTCGTGCGACCACTTTCGGATCTTCCTGCGGGATTAATCCTTCTGTCTGGAGGGCGGAGACGGCGCTCGTCAGGTAGCGGATGAAGCGTTCCATCAATTCGTCTGACTTCTGGCGAATTCTCTCGTCCTGCGTGCTGAGTTCACTGCCCAGGGAGCAGGCGGGGCAGCCGCAGACTTTGCCAAATTCCTCGCGTTTGGATTTCTGGTCCGAAATGATTAAATCGCAGTACTTTTCGAAACGACTGAGGGCAGGTTCCTGTGAAGAGAAAATAGAGTCGAGGATGGCACGCTTGGTTTGCCAGTGTTCTTCCAAGGCGGCAATGGCCAGATCAACTTTGGAGGGAAAGGCAAAATAGAAGCTGCCCTTGGTGACACCCGCCTTTTTGCAGATGTCATCGACGCCGACTGAGCCGTAACTCTGTTCCCAAATCAACTGCGCGGCCACTTTGACCAGCCGTTGTTTGGTGTCGCCTTCCCGTTTCATAAAGGTAATCTACTAGACTGATCGGTCTAAATCAAGTTTTTTTCGTAGGCACGCTCTATAGGCGCCACAAATCGAAGGCGGAGTTCCGGGGTGTAGTCATTCGCAATTAAAGAGACTTATGTAAGGGTTAAGAAAGCTAACGTGCTGACTTGCTTCCCGAATGAGGATTTGCCCATACTGAGGGCAATCATCATGGCTACTGATTCCTCCCTGGATGCGCTTGTTGTTGGGGCTGGTCCGACTGGACTGGCATTGGCTACCGATCTTCTGCGGCATGGTCTGCGTGTGCGTATTATCGACAAGGCGATGGCTCCGACAACATTGTCCAAGGCGGTAGTGGTGATGCCTCGCAGTCTGGAGGAATTCCAGATGCGCAGGCTCGCAGGGGAGGTGTTGGCCGAGGGGGAAAAGATTCATTCCTTCAGCGCGTACAATCATGGGGAGATCATCTTCCGTGCGGAATATGGCCGCGTGACGTCGCGTTACAATTTTTTGCTCAATATTCCGCAGACCGGCCCGGAACGGATTTTGCGGGAGGAACTGACACGACTGGGAGGGGGCGTTGAGTGGAAGACCACCCTCGAGTCATTCGTCGATCATGGCGACCGCGTCACCGCCGTGTTGACCGCACCGGATGGGAAAACGGAACAGGTAGAGACGCCCTATTTGCTGGGCTGTGGCGGGGCACATAGCTCCGTGCGACACGGGTTGAATTTCGAATTTATCGGTGAGCAGTATCATGATAACTGGCTGCTGGCGGACGTGGACATCGCGTGGAAATTGCAGCACGGTCATGGCTACGCCTTCTTCTCCGACGCGGGATTGCTGGCGGTATTTCCAATGCCTGGCGGAAAATACCGCATTTACGTGGTCGAGTCAGAGTCGCGCGCCCTGGGCCGGGAACCGAAACTGGAAGACATCATCGACGCCGTGGAGCGGATTATTCCCGGCATGTGCACCTTGAGTAACCCCGGGTGGATGTCGGAATTTCACTGTCATCACCGCCGGGTGAAACATTACCGGAAGGGGAATGTCTTCATCGGAGGCGATGCGGCGCACATTCATAGTCCCGAGACTGGTCTGGGAATGAATACAGGCATTCAGGACTCATTCAATCTCGGGTGGAAAATCGCCTTTGTCCGCAAGGGGGCAAGCCCTGCATCACTTCTGGATACATACGATACGGAGCGCAGTTACGTGGGCAAGCAGGTGGTGGGTCTGTCGGATTTCACGCACAAGCTATCCGCGCAATTCAACCGCGTGGGCGCGTTGAGCCGGGACCACATCTGGAGATTCTTCAGCCACTTTTACACGAATCACTTCAAGGAATTCGAGCAGGGACTGCAAGTGCGCATTCAGTATGAACCAAGCACCATTGTGGAAAACCATGGTCATCAGGAAGCCCTCCATAACGAAAATATGGAAGTGGTCGCCGGGATGCGCGCGGTTGACGGCGATCTTCTTCCGGCGTCGGGAACTCCGGTGCCTATCTCCCTTTATGATGTGCTCGATTCGCGGAAATTCCGGCTGTTGATCATCACGGGACACAAGCCGGATCCGGCGATGCGGGACGCCATTTGCAGAATGGCGGCGTGGACGAAACCGGTGCGGCCATTTTTAACTCCAACTCTCGTGTTGGCATCGCAAAAGACGGAGGGGTTTGAAGCCTTTGAAGGAGAGATCTATCTCGATCCCGCGATGGAATTTCACTATCTCTACGGCGCGCAAAAGGGTGGGATCTTCCTCATCCGGCCCGATGGCTATGTTGGATTTAGCTCCCGCCCGATCCGGATGTTCGATCTCGAAAAACATTTGGGCGGGATCTTTACCTCGCTCTCGGTAGCACCGCCAGCATAGCGAGCTCAACTGTAACGATTCCAGAGACGGGCATCACAGTCGTGAGATACGTTCACGAATGAAATCCCTTTTCGAAGGAGGAGTTCCGGACCAAGCTGGAGAGTATAAATGAAAATCATCAATCACACTCGTCTTCGCTGGACCGGATGGATGTTCACTCTTTGCGGGATGCTTGCGACAACGGCATATCTCCATGGGCAGACGGACTCGAAACCGCTCCCTGCTGGATATACGCGAGCGCCCCTCATCACCGATCTGAGTCGCGCACCGAAGATGCAGGTTCGAAAGGTTTCGGAACAACCCAATGGCCAAAAAGTCTACGCCATTGTCTTTGGGGAAAATGATGACGTCCTGTCCGGCCTCACTGCGTTTGCGGTGCGGGAAAAGATCACGGCAGGCCATCTGACCGGCATTGGCGGTTTCAGCCGCGCAAAACTCGGTTGTTTTGATTTTACCAAGAAAGCTTACCGCGATATTCCCATCACGGAGCAAGTGGAGGTGATCTCCATCATTGGTGATGTCGGGCTTTTGGATGGCAAGCCGCAGGTCCATGTTCACAGTGGAGTGAGCCTTCATGACGGTCAAATGCGCGCAGGACACCTGCTGGAAGCAACGGTCTATCCGACACTCGAAATTTACTTCACATCCGTACCGGCAAAATTGGTGAAGCAGCGCAACGTGGAGCAGGGGATCGCCGTCTTCAACTTGAGCGAATAAAGGTCCCCGGTGTTTTATGAGGTGACATCGACCAGACTGTGATCGATGCCACCTCACTTGGTGATAATCGCAGCAGATCAAAAACAAGCGTCGCCTGTCAACTCGGCTAATGGACGTTCTGGGTCTTACAGAGGAAAAATTGCGGGGGCAGGATTTGAATCTGGCGGCGTAACTCCGCAAGTTATTGTTACTTCAACGCCTTTAAACCCTGAAAAACAGCAGGTGACACTAAAATCGACACCAATTCTGTACGCTGATAGTCCTGACCTGTCGCGGATTGTCAAAGCTTGGCCAAATCTACCAAAACACATACAAACCGCAATTCTTGCCTTAATTGGGGGAGAGTAATGGGGAAGACCTAATTTGATTTCAAGTGACAACTGTGTTATTGATTGGGTGTCCCAAATCTTGCGTGGAACGCCCACGATTTTTTTATAAAATCGCCAGCAAAGACGGTGCAGGCAGAATGGTCGCTGTGGCGTGAGGGTTCAAATCCCTCTTTGGGACATTTTTCTTCTAGTCACGAAGAGAAAGAAGAGGCCAAAGGGATTCATTGAATTTTGGATTAAATTAGAACACTCCCAGTAATGTAATCAATGGGGTGAGGATGTAATCCGAAGGATTACCAATACCCCATTCAACCCATTATCAAGTCATATCCCAGTCATTCCTTAAATGGATTAGTTTATATATAAACTTACTTGAGGGAATCAGCACAATTTCTATTTTTTGAGAGGTACCCCCGTTTTATGAAAACGCGGAAAGCCCTTTTCCGTCAAAAGTGACAGGACGGGGCTGATTTATAATTCCGGGCAAAAATCCGTGGAAACCATTCTTTAGATATGATTCTTGGATATAATTGAGCGGGAATGGAATAAAATTTACTAACCGTGGCACAGGAAAGTAAGAATCTAGCTATTTTCCTGTTGTGAGCGGCCTATTTTGCTAAAGATTCTACCTATGAAAATCATAGGTGAAGCTATTGATTTGGCCGCAGAATGGGGAGATGCGGCAATTGAGCATATCTTGAAGGGAGAAATTATCACTGGAATTCCAGTTCTTGGCGAAATTGTCAAATTAGCCAAAATTACACTTGGGATTAGGGAGCGCTTATTTCTCTCGAAAATTCAAGCATTCTTAAACGAAGCTAATAAAGTCCCTCCAGAAGACGCAGCAAAATTTTCAAAAGAACTAAAGAATGACCCAAAGCTTCAAAAAAGAACTGGCGAGCTTGTTGTTTTTTCTATCGAACGCGCAGATTCTAATGAGAAAGCTAAAATTATAGGCAAGCTATTTTACCATTACGTTAAAGGTGACCTGAACCTAACAGATTTAAAGCGGCTACTTTTTGCAGTCGATAGCGCATTTTTGGAAGACTTACTTCTATTTCCATCAGCGATAAATCATGCAGATAAAAAACATTCTTATGTTCTAGAGTCCCTAGCTAGTACTGGCTTAGTAAAGGCTATTTATCCATCCCTAATTGATGAAATAGGCGAATCTCCGAAATTCTTGCCAACCGAAATTGGACTTAAATATTCTAACTATTTTCAAGATTCTCCAATTTAACTAGGATATGATTGAGTCCCCCAATATGGTCCAAAACGAGTGAGAGGAATGGGGTTGGTTAGTTAGTTGATGGTAAGGGTAACAGATGATGGGATGGGATCAAGCTCTTGGCGGATGGAGCCCGTAGGGCGACAGGAGCCAAGAGCTTC
>JAFIGT010000021.1 GCA_017849585.1 Verrucomicrobium sp. | reverse complement strand
TCCGCGATTCCCTTGCCGCTATCGGCATCCCTCAATATCCGTATTTTGTCTTCCGTGCTGTATCTCTTGCCTTTCATAGTCTGGTTCTCCTTATACCCAGACTAACTCTCCTCACGACTCAGTTTTCGCGGACCATCACAATGAGGCAGTGCATGACGATTACGCCTATTTTCCACGATGAAGATGGGCGGCAACGATTGTGAGCAGACTCTAGGAAGCGGAAACTAGTGCGAGGCCGATGCTGATGAGGAGGATGCCGCCCCAGAGCCGCCAGGTCATTTTTTCTTTGAGGAAGATGCTGGCTCCGGCTGCCATGAGGAGTGGGCTGAGTCCTTCGAATGGATAGAGGTAGCTGAGGTCGAAGTGGCGCATGAGGCCGAGCCAGAGGAGGAACCAGAGGGTCATGGCGCTGATACCGAGTCCGAAGTTGAGTATAAAGGTACTGCGCTTCACGGTTTCGTGATGAGTCTGGTTCATGGCGTGTTTGAGCCAGATTTGACCCGCCACCAGGCAGACTTGGGAGAAGATGATGAGGAAGATAGCGGTGAGGTTCACAGTTTTTCTTCCACGTTGACAAGTGGTTTGGCGATGACCCAGACGCCGAGCAGGACGAGGGCGATACCGGCACAGCGCAGGGGGCTGATGTATTCGTGCAGGAAAAAGGCGGAAGCGAGGGGGATGAAGACGTGCTCGATGTTGACGAGGTTGAAGGCGATGTTGAGTGGGATGTAGCGGAGGACGTGGAGCCAACTGACGAAGCTGCCGAGGTAGAAGAGGATACCGCCCCAGACCCACCAGGTGCCTAGACTGGCGATACCGAGGGAATCTAGGAGGGGGTTGTGAAAGACGTACGCAGTCTGGTCAGCTCCAAGTTTGAGGCAAACTTCGGAGGCGGTGACTTGCAGGGCGGCGAGGACGATGTGCAGGTAGGGGTTCAGCCACCAGGGGAGTTTGGGAAAGGTGGTGGCGGCGCTCATGCGGATGGAGAGATCTGATGTTGACGCGGGAGTAAAACCTGGGTTCAGGAACTTTGGATCCCGCTTCGGGCTGGTTATTCCAAGTCCTTGAAGTTCTCGAACTCGGCGAGGATGGGGTCATGCCGGGTGGGGCCAAGCAGGCCGACCATGCGGCGGAAAATCGAGTTGATCCAGCCGGTGGTGTGGCAGGCGTAGAGGTCAAGTGGGACGAGTTTCTGGCGGAGGTGGCGCTTGGGATCGTAGTTGAGCGGGGCGCTGTAGTAGGTTTTGATCTGGTTCTGGATGGCCCATTCGATGGTGTCGCGCAGGGTGATGAAATAGAGGTGCACGTCGAGGGCAATGGAGTAGTCGATGCCGATATATTTGTCGTAGAGGGTTCCCTCGTTGACGAGGCAGACACTGAAGGCGACGATACGGCCTTCCATGCGCCAGAGGAAGAAGCGGGTGCGGTCGGGCATGGTGCGACCAAGTTCGAGGAAGTAGTCGCGGCTGAGTTCTTCGAACTTGAGGGTGGCGCGTTTCAGGACTTGTTGGTAGAGCGGGTAGACAACGTCGATGTAGGGCTCAAGGTTGTTGACCACTTCAAAAGTGATGGGAGGGAATTTTGAGGCGTCCTTGAATTTCTTGCGGAGGTTTTGACGCGTTTTTTTGCTGAGCGTGGTGGCGACGTAGTGGTCGAAATTGTTGTAGTCGAGCTTGAGCTCGGTGGCCGGCATGCTGGGCAGGCGGCTATAGCCGTTCGAGGAGAAATTGCTCAGGACGGTACGGTAATGTTTGGGGAAGTCTTTGAGCACGATGAGCGGGGCGCGGAATTGTCTGGCGACGGCAGGCAGGGCTTCGTGCAGGGCTTCGGAAACCCAGTCGATGGCGGTTTCGCTGACGGGATGAGCCAGTTCACCCTCGCCTGCTGGAGAACCTACCATGAGCATGCGCATGGCCATGAAGTTGGGCAGGTAGCGACGAATCCGGTCGGCAGTGCGCTTGACGACGGGGGAAAGCCCTTCGAGCAGATCGTGGGTCACGATGAAGAAGGGTTGAATGGCCTGAGTCTGACCTTTCTCGTTGTCGAGTAGAAGATAGTATTGATCGAACTGGCCCGCCAGCGCGGCATGGGTCAACTCGTAATAACGATGGTCATGATCGTAGCGAGCAAAAGAGTGACGCCAGACATGATGCAAGTCCTCGGGGATGGAATTGCAAATACGGACGCGACCATATTTGGTCTTAAATTCCAAAGGTTTGGGGCGTGACTGATCGTTCAGGCTAGACGCCGTCAGGGCAAAGCAGGAAGTAGCCATGGTTGCTTTAAGCAAGCTCGCGGGAGCCAAAAAACTCGATAGAGATAAGGTAAAATGGAGGAATGAGATCAAGTGACCGGTAAAAAGATTAGCTTGGTGAATGATCTTATAGGCGATTGCGGTGGGGTTCGCCATGTTTTTTTCTGGTCGGGATCATTATTCGGGACATTTTTAGTGTTCAATCCCGGGAGGTTGCTTGACAAAGAGGCCAATGGTATCTTTCCTTAACCCTTTGCGCGATTGAAAGCGCGCCATTTACTATGCGACTCATTAGCTTGTTGAAATCGAAGATCCACCGGGCCACCGTGACGGGAGCCAGCCTCCATTACGAGGGAAGCCTGACCATTGATGCGGAATTGTGCCAGATGGTGGGGCTGCGCCAGTACGAACGCATCTTGGTGGGCAATATCGAAAATGGGGAGCGTTTCGAAACGTACGTGATTTTCGGCAAGCCGGGTACGGGCGTGATCGAATTGAACGGGGCCACAGCGCACTTGGGGCAAATCGGGGACAAGGTGACGATCATGAATTTCGCCGATGTGCCGGAAGACGAAGCCGATGCTCATCATCCGCGCATTATCCGGATGGATGCGAAGAATCGTCCGTTGACGCCGCCGCAAGGCGGGGAAATTTAGGGCGGGTTTGAAGCCCAGACCTCTTTCTTGCGCCACGATTAATCCTTTTGATTAATCATTCCGGCACACCTCACACGCGTCAGGAACGAGCGCTGTATCGCAGGCCGGAGCTATTCTCCGGCCCGCTTGCTTTTATAGCTCGCCAAGCGACACACTTAGCGAATACAACTGGTGTCGAATTGACGTTCCCTAACATTCGATCCTCATGAAAACTAAACTCTGTCGATTTGGTGAGTTAATCGCCCTTTGCTGCACTCTCTCTACTGCCCTAACCTTGCAAGCGGCGGATCTTTCCTCTAGTTATTCGTGGAAACCACTCAAAATTGGCGGCGGCGGTTGGGTGGTAGGCTTGGACATCAGTCCAACTGAAAAGAATCTGATTTATGTCCGCACCGATGTTTCGGGCGCTTATCGCTGGAACCCCGCCACATCTTCGTGGAAACAGGTTGTCACGGCAGAGAGCATGCCGCCGGATTCGATTGAATATGGGAAATACGCCGGAGTCGACAGCCTCGTCAGCGCGCCGAAAGATCCGGATATCGCCTACATGTCGTTTGGCGGGAAGCCGTGGGGCGAGGTTGACGGCCAGATTTTCAGAAGCACCAATCGCGGCGATAAGTGGGTGGCGACTACTTTTGGCAACCACCATGTCAAGGTTGAGGCGAATGGCGAGGGTCGGCAGGAAGGCGAACGCCTCGCAGTGGATCCGAATAACAGCGATATCGTCTATTTTGCGTCGAAAGGCGATGGCCTATGGTTCACCCGGGATGCCGGAGCCAAGTGGAGCAAGGTTAAGGATATCCCTGCGGGTGCTCCCATTCACGGGGTAAACTCGGTAGTTTTCGACAAAAGCAGTGGCGCGGTCGAGGGTAAAGTGCCCCGGACAAAGATCATTTACGTCACCGTCTTCGAAGGGGGCGTCTTTCAATCGAAGGATGGAGGCGAAACCTGGGCCAACATCGCCGCATCGGGTCCGGGAAATACCAGTCACTATCGGGATGCAGCCATGGGACCGGATCGCACCTATTATGTCGTTTGCGATAATGAAAAAGGAGGCACTGGCTCTGTCTGGAAATATTCTGTCGACGGCAAGTGGATCGACATCACCCCGGATCACGAACAAGGCAGGAATACCAATTACTGGGGGGTGGCCGTTGACCCGACGAATGCAAGGCATGTAGTCGTTACCCGCAATGGCGGAAAGATGTTCATTTCGAAAGACCAGGGCAAAACGTGGATCTACACTTTGTTTCACCTTAATAGTTCAAACGTCAAGTGGCTGGGAACACAGACCAACTATTGGCTCAGCGTGGGCGAGATTGCCTTCGATCCATTTGACCCCGGCAAACTCTGGTTCGCGGAAGGCTTCGGCGTCTGGTGGTCAAAAGATTTGAAGGCTCCGGTCATCGAATGGCAGGCGGCCAGCGAAGGGATTGAGGAAGTATGCGGCAACGACGTGATTGCTCCTCCCGGAGGGAAAGCGGTGGGCGCGATGTGGGATACCGGCGTTTTCTATTTCGATGACCCGGCTGCCTACACGGCGCAGCGCGCGTACCCGAACTTCATGTCCGCGTGGGCGCTCGATTGGTGCGCGGCAGACCCGAAGTTCCTCGTCGGCGTTTTTCAGAATCACCTGAATTTCAAGCCGCACACGAACTCCTCGGGGTACTCCACGGACGGCGGCAAGACGTGGACGCGATTCCCACTGGTGGAAAAAGAAAAAAATCCAGAGGAACTAAAGTACGGCGTCATCGCCGTTTCAGCCAACAGCACGGACAAGATCGTCTGGTGTCCTGCCGAGAATAAACTCCCCTACTACACAGCAGATCGTGGTGCGACATGGACGCAATCTTCGTTTGGCGGACCAACGACCACCGGTTTTGTCTCATTCCCCATGTCGCTGAAACCGCTATGCGCGGATCGCGTCCTGCCCGACACGTTTTATTTCTATCGGCCAGAGGAAGGTGTCTATCGCTCAACGGACGGCGGTGCGACTTTCAACAAGGTCGGAAATCCCGTGTCGAATCGCTATAATGCCATCTTGAAGTCGACACCTGGAAAAGCCGGAGATCTCTGGTTCGCGGAAGGCCTCGTGGGTGGCGTCTGGCGCTCCACCGACGGCGGCGTGACGTGGAATCAAATCCCCGGCATCAAGCTCGCCTTTAATATCGGGCTGGGCAAAGCGGAGAAGGAAGGCGGTTACCATACACTTTACGTCGTGGGTATTGGGGACAACGGACACGGCATTTACCGCTCGACTGATATTGGTCAAACCTGGGATAAAGTCGGTGATTACCCCTTGGGTATTTTCGATTTCATCGATGCCATGGACGGTGACAAGAACGAGTTCGGCAAAGTCTACGTTGGCTTTTGCGGCTCCGGATTCGCTTACGGCGCCATCGCCAAGAAGCCGTGAGAGTTGCTCCCGAAAGGGCGACAACGCAGCCAGCCCCCGCCTCCGGGGGCTCGCCGGGGGTTAATCTCATACGGCTCTAGATCCGAGGCTATTTCCCATTCAGGCTTTTGGTCCAGCGGTCGAGCTGCTGCTTCACCAGCTTGGGATTCGGCGAGCCGGTCATCTGGCGCGAGGCGAGCCCCTTGCTGATGGAGAAAACAGAAAGCGCGTCGGGTGTGAAGATAGGGCTGATTTTCTTCAGCTCAGCAATGGGAAGCTTGTCGATCGGCGTGTTGGTCTTTTCCGCGAGTGCAACGGCGGAACCGACTGCGTGGTGCGCTTGCCGAAACGGCATGCCCTTTTTCACAAGCCAATCGGCAAGGTCGGTAGCAAGGAGCAACGGATCGGCGGCAGCGAGGCGGCAGGCGTCGCTATTGACAGCTACGTCGCCCAACATTTCGGCCAGAATTTCGAGCGTGCTCTGCACGGTATCGGCGGTGTCAAAGAGCCGTTCCTTGTCTTCCTGCAGATCACGATTGTAGGTCATGGGCAGCCCCTTGAGCAGAGTCAGCATGGCCATTAAATTTCCCACCACTCGGCCCGTCTTACCTCGGGCGAGCTCGGCGATATCGGGATTCTTCTTCTGCGGCATGAGGCTGGAGCCGGTGGTATACGCATCGCCGATGCGGACGAAACCAAATTCGGCGCTGGACCAAAGAATCAAATCCTCCGACAGGCGCGAGAGATGCACCGCGAGGAGCGAGCAGGCCGCGCAGTATTCCACAATGAAATCGCGGTCGCTAACGCCGTCCATCGAGTTCTGCGTGACGCTGGAAAAACCGAGCAGCATCGCGACGAATTCGCGGTCGAGCGGCAACGTACTGCCCGCAATCGCGCCGGAACCGAGCGGCAGGATATCCGTTCGCTTGAACGCATCGGCGAGCCGGTCGTGATCGCGCTGGAGCATTTCCACATAGGCGAGCAAGTGGTGCGCGAGGAGCACGGGCTGGGCGCGTTGCAGATGGGTGAAGCCGGGGATGACCGTGGTGAAATCGCGCTGCCCCCATTTGACGAGCGCTTTTTGGAGCACGCGAATGGCCTTTTGATTGGAAAGAATCTGGTCCTTGAGCCAGAGGCGGACATCGGTGGCGACCTGGTCGTTGCGGCTGCGGCCGGTGTGCAGTTTCGCTCCGGCGGGAACGCGCTCGGTGAGCGTGGCCTCGATGTTCATGTGGACGTCTTCACGATCCTGCCGCCAGTTGAACTTCCCGGCGAGAATCTCCGTCTCGATTTCCTGCAACCCGGCAATGATCGCTTTCAGTTCGGCGGTTTTGAGCACGCCGATTTTGCGCAGCATGGTGGCGTGGGCGATGCTGCCCGCGATGTCGAATTTGTAGAGTCGCCAGTCGAAAGAGACGGATTCCCCGTAGCGTTGAAGGCGTTCAGCGGCGGCGGTGGCAAAACGTCCGCCCCAGAGGGCTTTTTTCGGAGTGCTCATGATGTGAAAAGTGTGGAGGAGTGTACTACAGATTTGGACCTTAGACTTCACCTATTTCCCCGGAACGTTCGGCGTGTGGCCCTTGCTAGACATGAAGGTGTTGCGGGAAAACTCGGTGGGAGTGCGCCAGCGAAGAATGACGGTCTCGTTTGGAGCGGGCGGTTCATCGGTGCTGCGGCGCAGGATGGTGACGTTGCCGGAACGGATTTCCGCGTGCTTCTGCCACTCGTTATCTTTCAGATAATCGACGGGCGTCTGCGGATTAGTGTCCGCGTCGCGGTCCGCCGAACTTGCCACCGGGGCGGGGCCCTTTGCCTGGGCCGCCCGGGCGCGGTCCTCGGCGTCCTGCCGGGCCTTGAGCTCCTCGGGAGAAAGTTTTCCCACCCGGACCGGACGGCCCTCCGGCGCTGGGGGCGCCGAAACGGCGGGGGATGCCTGTGCCGGGGCGGTGATCGCGGGGGCCTTTGGCTCCGTAGGGGCTGGGGCGCTTGGGGTAGGCGTAGCCTGTGCGATTATCCGTGCTCGATCCGGGGCCGCGAGCGGCGAAGGGTCGACGGGGGGAACTGCTGCCACCGGGGTAACCGGGACGGCTGACGGGATAGCTGCGTTCGCCACGCTCTCCGCGCGGTTCGTCTCCGCTCGCACGGTCGTCGCGACGGGGGGAACTGGGGCGTTCGGGGCGAGCACCGGGGTAGCTGCGCGGGGGGCGTTGCTCACCACGCTCGTCGCTGCGAGAACGATCGCTGCGGCGGGGGTAATCCCCTCTTGGGCGCGGGCCACGGTCATCGGACCGAAAAGGCCGGGAACGACGAGGAGGCCGATCGCGATATTCCGGTTGAGGAGCAGCAGACGCTTCTTCGCTCGGGGCGACGGTGCCAGCCGGCTGCCTGAAAAGTTTTTCCACTTCGCTTTCATGGATGATCTTGTATTGGCCGGGCGCGAGGTCGCCCAGAGTGAGCGAACCAATCTGCGTGCGGACCAGTCGTTCCACGGTATAGCCAACGTACTCAAACATCAATCGAATCTGCCGCTTGAGACCTTGGCTGAGAACCACCTTGTAGAGATGCGTGCCGAGGCGGTGGATGGCGTCGAAGCGGCCCATCTTGCCCTCAACGAGCATGCCATTGCGGAGCTTGTCGGTATCGGCGGCAAAGTCGAACTCGCGGTTGAGGCGGACTTCGTAAATCTTGGGCAGCTTGAAGCTGGGGTGCGACATCTTTTGCGCAAGCTCGCCGTTGTTGGTGAGCAGGAGCAAGCCCTCGCTGTCCATGTCGAGACGGCCCACGTAGAAAACCCGGGGCCAGTCGCGCGGAAGGAGATCGAAGATGGTCTTGGCGCCGCCTTCTTCAACGGTGCTGCAAATATAACCACGCGGCTTGTAGAGCATGGCCGTGAGCGGACGCTCGGCATGCAGCTTCTTGCCTGCAATGGAAACGCTGTCGTTGGGACCAACCCGCGTAGCGAGCTTGGTAACGCGCTGACCGTTGAGGAACACCTGCCCGGAGAGGATGAGTTCCTCGCAGGCGCGGCGGGAGCCATGCCCCGCCCGGGCCAAAAATTGATTCAGTCGCACGTCGGAAAAGCGGCTCCCTGGGAACCGCTTGATGACCGGATGTTATTCCGGGGGGCGGGTCTTGGGCAAATTCAGGACGCTGCGGCCTTCTTTGAATTGGCCGCGCTTCTTGAGAAGATCCACGCGTTCGAAACGCTTGAGGACGTTGCGCTTGGCTGCGATGGTACCAGAACTACGTAAGCTGCGATGTTGTGACATAAATTATCTCCGGGGAGCGGTTACGGTAGGGGCTTCCCCCAATGGATGCAAGTAGTTTTTCTGAACTTTCGCGAGAAATAGTCCGGCACCGTCCCCTACTATCCCTGACATCTGGATTGACTTCACACTGATGTCCCACAGTGTAATTCGAGGCTGAGTGAACAAAATCCGGGCCTGAGTGTCTGGGCAAACAAGGGAGTATTCAATGGGAATGTATCGTAAGTTGGGGTGGGCGGCGCTGTTTTTCTGCGCGATGTTCAGTGTTCAAGCGGAATCCGAAACGGCTTCCGAAGCAAGCAAGATCGAAAGTAAGCTCAATTATCAATCGGGCAAGATCACCCTGCAAGATGGTCTCGCCACGTTGAATCTCAATCCGGAATTCCGCTATCTCTCGCCCGAGGATACCAAGATCACGCTGGAAAAACTGTGGGGCAACCCTGATGGCAGCGGAACACTGGGCATGATCGTTCCCGCCAACTTGAAGGTTTCCGCGCGGGATAGCTGGGCCGTGATCGTGACCTACGACGAGGATGGCTACGTAAAAGATGACGATGCCGAGAGCATCGACTACTCCAAACTGCTCAAGGAAATGCAGGAATCCACCGCAGAAGCCAATAAAGAGCGCGTGAAGAAGGGCTACGGATCGGTCCAACTCGTCGGCTGGGCGCAACCTCCCCGCTACGACAAGGCCAACCACAAGATGTATTGGGCCAAGGAACTGCGGTTCGACGACAGCAAGGAATCTACACTGAATTACAACATCCGCGTGCTCGGTCGTCGTGGCGTTTTGGTCCTCAATGCAGTCGGCGGGATGGATCGGTTGACCGAGATCAACACCCAAGCTCCTGTCATTCTGGCACAAACCGAATTCAACGAGGGCCATCGCTACGCCGATTACGTCCCCAGTGCAGACAAGGTCGCTGCCTATGGTCTGGCTGGCCTCGTCGCGGGTAAAGTCGCCGTCAAAGCGGGGTTAATCAAGGGGCTTCTGGTATTTCTCGTCGCCGCCAAGAAGTTTGTGCTCATTGGCCTCATCGCCATCGGGGCAGCCATCAAACAGTTCTTCTTCGGCAAAGCGAAGAGCGAGAGTTAGGAGCTGGCGATTTACGCCAGCTTCAGGACTTCCGCGACCATCTTGTTGATCCCCGCTTCGGCTTCGGTGATGCGACCGGCGAGCATGTAGGCGGGGGTAGTGACGATCTTGAGCTTGGTGTCGACGATGATGTTGTCGACGGCGCAGTTGATGTGCTGACCGCCCCACGTCTGCAGGGCTTGCGCGGTCGCGGCGTCGTTGCCGATGGTGAAGCGGACGCCTTGCGAGCCGAAGAGTTGCGCCGCGATGGCGGGGGCGATGCAGGCGAAGCCAATCGGCTTGCCCGCTTGCTGGGCGCTGATCAGGAACTCGGCGACTTCCTTGTTCACGGTCGCTTGCTCGCCTTTGACGGCAAAATTGGAGATGTTCTTGGCCGCGCCAAAACCGCCGGGAAGAATGACCGCATCGATGGCGTCGACATCGAGCTTGCGGACGGCCTGTATCTGGCCGCGCGCGATGCGGGCGGATTCGATGAGGACGAAACGTTTTTCGGCGGGAACGGGCTCGCCCGATGCGTGATTGATGACGTGAAGCTGTTCGCAGTCCGGCGCGGCGCACACGGCCTGCACGCCAGCGCGGTCGAGCGCCAGAAGGACCAGCACCGACTCATGAATTTCCGCTCCGTCGTAGACTCCGCAACCCGAGAGGATGACCGCGATTTTCTTCATAGGGGAAGTTTACAGGTCCGGGGTGTGGACGTCAAAAAAACTATCGAATTGGAGCTTATTTAGGAGCTAACAGGGCATCGCAAAATGAAATACCGTCCTCGGTTGTCGTGATAGCCGTCGCAACCTTTCCGACAAGTGCTTCGGTTGATGGCAAATCCACATCCTTACCCGCAGCAATTAATGTTAATCCATAAAGCTTTTCTTTTACGAGCGTGATCTCCGAATAGATCTGAATGCATCCGGGAAAATCTGGTCTGCGTGAAATATACCATCCAGAATTCATGTAATTATCTGTGGGCAAGAGCTGTGAATAAGAATGATCTGCGATATCCATTCGAATGAAGAATCCTTTGTCACCTGGACATTGTGCGATCACTTTCTTCCTTTCTGTTCCGCCTTTATACTTATTAACCTCAACTTCGGTCGGTACTAAGCCTTTCGAGAGCTCCAAACTATGTCCGTAGACACGAATTGAGACATCGCTCCCACAGATTTTCTGGAGCCGCTGGATGGCCAGTTGCGTAAGCCTCTCTTCAGTAGGATTAGACTCAGCCCGGCTAAAGACTCCGCCGACTGTAAAAACTACTAAGCAAATCCACCCAATCCATTTCATATTCCCCTCCCCTTGCTCTTTTTAGCTACCGGATGTCACCTCATCACGCCACCACTTCAAATACCTCGCTTCCACCGCCTCGGGCGCGAGCGCCACGACCTCGGGACATTCGTAGCTGTGGAGTTGCTTCACGAGAATGGAGAGCGCATCGAATTGCTCGCGGCTACTCTTGATGAGGAGCAGGAATTCTGCAGCGGTCTCGAGCTTGCCCTGCCACCAGTAATGGGACTCCAAGCCGGGAACGATATTCGCGCAGGCGGCGAGTTTGGCTTCGAGCACGCCCTGGGCAATCGCCCGCGCTTCGTCGAGCGAACTCGCCGTGACGAGAACGATCACAGGGGTCATACGCTGGCTTCGGTTTTCGCCGGGGTCGCGGCAGGAATGGAAATGCCGAGGTCGCTGCGTTCGATCCAGCCGCCACCGATGACGGTATCGCCGACGTAACAAACCGCCGCCTGACCGGGGCTGATCGAGCGTTGCGCTTCGAGGAATTCAATGCGCGCGCGACGATTCGGCAGCGGGTGCAACCGGGCGCGGACTTCGGGAAAATTGTAGCGGATCTTGGTCGTGATCTCGATGGGCTCGGTCGGTTCACCACCCACCCAGTTGGTCTGGTTGATGAAGCAGTCAGGGCGGATCAGGTCGTCGTGTTCGCCGACGATGACGTTGCTGGTGGCGGGATCGATGTCGATAACGTAAATCGGGCGACCGTGACCGCCGCCGAGACCCTTGCGTTGGCCTACGGTGAAAAATTCGACGCCGTCGTGCGGTCCCATATAGGTGCCGTCTTTATAGTAAATACCGCCGCGATGAAATTCCTTCGCACCGAGGTGGGACTTCAGGAAGTCCTTGTAGTCGTTGCCGGGGACGAAACAAATCTCCTGGCTGTCTTCCTTGTCGTAGGTCTTCAGGCCCATCTTCTTCGCGATGGCGCGGGTTTCCGGCTTGGTCAAACCACCGAGCGGCACGAGCGAGCGGTTGAGCTGCGCCGGTTGCAGACTGAAAAGGAAATAGGACTGGTCCTTGCGGGCGTCGACCGCCTTCTTGAGCACCGGACCGCTTTCGTTGTGCTCGATGCGGGCGTAGTGTCCGGTCGCAATGTACCACGCGCCGAGGGCGGTCGCTTTGTTCTGGAGATTGCCAAACTTGAGCTTTTCGTTGCACATGACACACGGGTTCGGCGTGCGCCCCTGCTGATACTCCTGCGTGAAGTAGTCGATCACCATCTTCTCGAAGTCGTTCGCTTCGTCCACAACGTAATGCGGTATGTCGAGCGCATGCGCGACGGCCCGGGCGTCGGCGACAGCTTGCGGACCGCAACATTTGTCCTCGGCGCGCGAAACGCAATCCTGTGGCCACACTTTCATGGTCACGCCGATGACCTCGTACCCCTGCTCTTTGAGCAGGTAGGCGGAGACGCTGGAGTCGACGCCGCCGCTCATGCCGAGCAGGACGCGCTTATTCGGGGTGATTGTAGCTGCCATAAGGGAATCGAATAACTTTACCCACATCCGGGCTTCCAACAAGTTTTTTACGGTCGCCCATTGCATCTTGGAAATTCCCGCTAGAATAATAAGACACATGTCCAAGGTCTTTCCCTCTCAACCTCACTGCATCCGGGTTCGCGGCGCACGCCAGCACAACCTGAAGAATCTTTCCCTCGATATTCCGCATCATCAACTTACGGTCGTCACCGGCTTGAGCGGCTCGGGCAAATCGTCCCTCGCGTTCGACACGCTCTACGCGGAGGGGCAACGCCGCTACGTGGAAACCTTCTCGCCCTACACGCGCCAATTCCTCGAGCGCATGGACAAGCCGGACTTCGACTCGATCGAGGGCATTCCGCCTGCCATCGCGATCGAACAGGCGAATCCAGTAAAAACCTCCCGCAGCACAGTCGGGACAATGACGGAGATCGCGGATTATCTGAAAATGCTCTTCGCGCGCGTGGCGACACTCACCTGCCCCGATTGCGGCCGCGCCATCAAGCCCTACACCGCGCAGGAGATCGCGCAGAGCGTCCTGACCGAGTGGAAGGACAAGGAATTGCTCGTGACGTTCCGCGTGTCGTTCGAGAAAAAGCCGACACTCCTCTCCGCCCTCGCTGCGCTGAAACAGCAAGGCTATCTCCGTGTCTGGAGCGAAGGACGCGTCTTCCGCACCGATGACGCAATCGATGCGAAGACGCTCGCCCCAGCAGAGTTGTACGTGATTCAGGATCGACTCGCCGCCAGCGAAGCGAACCGGACGCGGCTCACGGAAGCAATCGAAACCGCCTTGCGCTCGGGTCAGGGCGTCGTCCATTTTCTCAGCACCACGGCGAAGGTCGAGTTCTTGCGCTACGCGAACACGTGGCGCTGCCCCTACGACGGCACGACTTTTCCCGAACCGTCACCGGCGTTGTTCTCATTCAATAATCCCGTCGGCGCCTGCCCGGTCTGTCGCGGCTTCGGTCGCACCATCGAGATCGATTACGAACGCGCCCTGCCCGACCGCTCGCTGACCATTGCCGGAGGTCTCGTGAAACCGTGGCAAAGTGGTTTCTCCATCGAGTGCCAGAAGGATCTGGTCAAACACTGCCGCAAAAACGACATCCCACTCGATGTGCCGTTCAACGAACTGTGCGCGGCGGACCAAAAGTTCATCGTCGAGGGCGAACTCGCGAAGGGTCGCTCGCTGCAGGACATCTGGGAGAATGGCGGTTGGTACGGCGTGAAAGGTTACTTCCAGTGGCTCGAAACGAAAACGTACAAGATGCATGTGCGTGTCTTCCTTTCCCGCTATCGCGCGTATCGCACCTGCCCGACCTGCCACGGCCAGCGCCTCAAGCCCGAAGCGTTGCGGTTCCAGATCGGTACGGCGGATCACAAGCTGAATCTCGCCGCGATCAATTTGCTTTCACTGCGCGACGCGAAGGAGTTCATCGAATCGCTGCCACTCTCACCGGTGGATGAAGCATCTGCCATGCTGCGCCGCGAAGTCTTGCAGCGGCTTTCGTACCTGCTCGATGTCGGCCTCGGCTACCTCACGCTCGACCGTCCCACGCGCACGCTGTCCGGCGGCGAAGTGCAGCGCGTAAATCTGACGTCCTGCCTCGGCAACGCGCTGGTGAACACGCTCTTCGTCCTCGATGAACCGAGCATCGGCTTGCACCCGCGCGACACGCAACAGCTCGTGGATGTGATTCATCAATTGCGCGATCGCGGCAACACGTTGCTCGTCGTGGAGCACGAGGAAGCGCTCATGCGCAATGCCGATCACATCATCGACCTCGGCCCCGGTCGCGGCGAACTTGGCGGCAGCAAGGTTTTTGCGGGCAGTTATCCCGAGCTGATTCGCGACAAGAAATCGCTCACGGGCAAATATCTCCGCAACGAGACAACGGTTCCGGTTCCGGCGAAACGGCGCATGGTGAATGACAAGTTTCAGCTCAAGCTGCGCGGCGCTTCGGCGCATAACATCACGAACCTCGACCTTGATATTCCACTCGGACTTTTTGTCGGCATCAGTGGCGTGAGTGGCTCCGGAAAATCCACGCTCGTGCATGACGTGATCTATCGCACGCTCGGCGCGAAGAATGCAGATAGCAACGGAGCAGACGATGACGGCTCGGATGTCTCGCCAGTCAAAGAATTGAAGAATGCCGAGCTCATCTCCGAGGTGATTCGCGTCGATCAATCGCCTCTTTCGAAAACGCCACGATCGAACCCGGCCCTTTATCTCGGCATCTACGACCGCATCCGCAAACTTTTCTCCGAGACGGAAAAAGCGCAGGCGCAGGGGCTCACTCCCGGCGACTTCTCGTTCAACGGCGGCACGGGCCGCTGTCCGCGTTGCTCCGGCATGGGTTACGAGCGAATCGAAATGCAGTTCCTCGCCGATGTTTTCGTCACCTGCCCCGTCTGCGAAGGCAAACGGTTCCTGCCGCACATCCTCAACGTCACCTACCGCGACCGCTCGATTCACGACGTCCTGAACATGACCGTGCGTGAAGCGCAGGACTTTTTCGCTCCCGATGATCCCGCGATTGCGCGCGCTCTCGCTCTACTGACTGAAGTCGGTCTCGATTACCTGCGCCTCGGCCAACCGCTCAATCAACTCTCCGGCGGCGAAGCGCAGCGCATCAAACTCCTGAGCTATCTTGCCGATGCCGCGACCTCGGAGAAAAACACGCCAACCAAGTCGGGCAGCACCCGTCTCTTCATTCTCGATGAACCAACCACGGGACTTCATTTCGAGGACATCCGGCTCCTCGTCGCGGTGCTGCAGCGACTCGTCGATCAGGGTAATTCCCTGCTTGTGATCGAGCATAATCTCGATGTCCTCAAGTGTGCCGACTGGCTGATCGATCTCGGTCCCGAGGCGGGTGACGGCGGTGGCGAAGTCGTCGCGACGGGCACCCCGGAACAGGTCACGCGCGCGGCGAAAAGCTACACGGGTAGATTCCTGCGCGAGAAACTCGGCGTTCCCGAGACCAAGTCCGCACTCGCGCTATCGCGTCCCGATCGGAAACGCACAGCCACCTTGAACCGTCCCGAGTGCATCCAGATTCGTGGGGCGCGACACCACAATCTCAAGAACGTTTCACTCGATATCGATCTCGGCCATACGACCGTCGTGACCGGCTTGAGCGGTTCGGGTAAATCGACGCTCGCGTTTGATCTTCTCTTTGCGGAAGGACAACGCCGTTACCTCGACAGCCTGAATGCCTATGCACGGCAGTTCGTCGAGCAGATGGAAAAACCGGCGGTCGATTCCATCACCGGCATTCCGCCCGCCGTCGCCATCGAACAACGTCTGACCCAGGGCGGACGCAAGAGCACCATCGCGACCGTCACGGAGATTCATCAGTTCCTGCGCCTGCTCTATGCCAAGCTAGGCACGGCGCACGATCCGGAAACCGGCGAGCAGGCGGTTCGCCAGACCTCGGATGAGATTTTTAAATGGATCGAGAAATCGCGCCGCACGGGCGAACTCACCCTGCTCGCGCCGTTAATCCGCGCACGCAAGGGCTTTCATACCGAGATTGCAAAGTGGGCTCAGAAGAAGGGCTATACGATGTTGCGTGTCGATGGCAAATGGATCACACCGGATAAGTTCAAGGCGTTGAACCGCTACAGCGAGCATACGATCGATCTCGTTGTCGGCACTCTTACCTCCAAGCAAAAACCGGGTGAACGTCGCCGCCTCGTCGAGACTGCGCTCGAAATCGGTCGCGGCACGCTCTTCGCTCTCGATCCGAAGAAAAACGAAAACGTCTACAGCACACATCTCTTCTGTCCCAGATCGGGCCGGTCATTCGACGAACTCGATCCGCGGCTCTTTTCGTACAATTCGCCCCACGGCTGGTGTCCCACCTGCGAAGGTTACGGCACGATCCTGCACGTCAAGGTCGACGCCGAAACCGACGCCGAACGCGAAGCGGCGCAGGAACTCGCCCGCGAATGGCACGAGGAAGAACTTCCCGTTTGCACGGTATGCAACGGTCAACGGCTCAACCCCATCGCGCGCGCGGTGCGGCTCGCCGTCGGCAAGGGCCGGAGTCAAACCTCGTGGACGCTGCCGGAAATCAGCGCCCTCACCATCCTCGAAGCTGGCGCACTGTTTAAAGGCGTGGCGTTCAGCGGACGCGATGGCGAAATCGCGCGCGATATCCTGCCGGAAATTCAGCAGCGGCTGGCGTTCCTCGCGAAGGTCGGTCTCGGCTACCTCACGCTTGACCGCTCCGCGCCGACGCTGTCCGGTGGCGAATCGCAACGCATCCGGCTCGCGGCGCAACTCGGTTCCAGCCTGCAAGGCGTGCTCTACGTCCTCGACGAGCCGACCATCGGCTTGCACCCGCGTGACAACCATCAATTGCTCCGTTCGCTCTCCGATCTGCGCGATCACGGCAACACGCTCGTGATCGTGGAGCACGACGAAGACACAATGCGCGCGGCCGATCATATCATTGATCTCGGCCCCGGAGCGGGTACGCACGGAGGAAACATCGTCGCGCAAGGTTCGTGGCAGCAACTGGCGAAGAACAAGAAATCGATCACCGGTCAACTCCTCGGCGAACCGCTGCAGCATCCCCTCTCCGGCGCACGCCGTCCGCTGGACAAAACCGTCCGCTGGTGCACGGTCAAAGGCGCGCACGCGCACAACCTGCAGAATCTCAATGTCGCTCTGCCTGCCGGACGGCTCATCGCCGTCTGCGGCGTCAGCGGCGCGGGAAAATCCACGCTCGTGCACGACGTCCTGAAACTCGCCCTTGCCCCGCGCAAACGCGGTGAGTCCGCAACCAAGACCTCCCGGCCATGGAAAAGTGTCGATCACGGCGATCTCTTCAGTGCCATCTACGAGGTCGACCAATCGCCCATCGGCAAGACGTCGCGTTCCACACCGGCCACGTACATCGGTTTGATGGACGACATCCGTTCGCTCTTCGCCCAACTTCCACTCGCGCGCCAGCGCGGGTATGGCCGTGACCGGTTTTCGTTCAACAGCGGCGCGGGCCGTTGCCAGACCTGTCTCGGTCAGGGCACGATCAAAGTGGAGATGAATTTCCTGCCCTCGGTCTATGTGCCGTGCGAAGCGTGCCGCAGCCGTCGTTACAACACGGAAACGCTCGAGGTGAAGTACAACGAGAAGAGCATCGCCGACATCCTCGACATGACGATTGAGGAAGCAGCTTTATTCTTTGCCGATGTGCCGCGACTGCAACGTCCCCTCCAACTTCTCGCCGACACCGGGCTCGGTTACCTCACCCTCGGCCAGCGCAGTCCCACGCTTTCGGGCGGCGAATCGCAACGCATCAAGCTCGTCGCAGAACTTTCGCGCTCCCTCGGCACGAACGTGAACAAGCGGCTCAAAATGCCCGGCTTCGGCAAAACGCATCATCTCTATCTCCTCGAAGAACCGACCATCGGATTGCATCTCGCTGATGTGAAACGGCTCCTCGATGTGATGCATCAACTCGTCGATGCGGACCATACCGTGGTCGTCATTGAGCATCATCTCGATGTGCTCGCGGAAGCCGACTATGTGATCGAACTCGGTCCCGAGGGCGGCAATGGTGGCGGACTCCTCATCGCCACCGGCACGCCGGAACAGGTCGCGAAGAACAAGAAGTCCGTAACAGGTCCATTTCTGGCGAAAGCGTTGAAGGCCTGAACGCAACTGTGTGCAGGGCTCAGCCCTGCCTTGTCAGGTGGCAAAGGACTGATACCATCCGGCCATGAATTTCGTAAGGATGATTACGCGACTGGTGTTGTTCGGCTTCATCAGCGTCACCGCGTTTCTGGACTTCGCCCTGATCGGCAACTGGCTTAAAGGGGCGGCGCGCATCCGTTATCAGGGGCGCTGGCTCAGCCGCTATTCGAAAGCGATCTGCTGGATGATCAATTTGAAGATCATCCGCATCGGCAATCCCGCCCCGGCGGGGATACTTGCATCGAACCACATGAGCTACATCGACCCGTTCCTGATCGCGTCGCAAACACCGGTCATCTTCGTCGCCAAACACGATATCCGCGATTGGCCCTGGGGCGGAATCCTGACCCGTTGCGGCGGCACGCTCTACATCAACCGCGAACAGCGCAGCGACGTGGGTCGCCTCACCAGTGGCGTCCGCACGATTGCCGAGGCCGGAGTGCCGGTGGGACTTTTCCTCGAAGGCACGACGTCCGATGGCACGCATGTGCTGCCGTTTCATCCCGGTTTGCTGCAACCCGCCGTGGAAATCCAATCGAACGTTCTGCCCTGCACAATCAGCTATCGCGTGAAGGAAACCGGCAGCTCAGAAGGCGTGAGCTGGTATGGCGATGTGACGCTGCTACCGCATCTGCTCCAGCTCCTAAGCTATTCCTCCATTGAGGCGATCATTCAGTTTAGTCCCGTCGAACCGGCCACGGATCGCAAGAAATTAGCCGCCAAGCTGCATCACGATATTACCAATCGGCTGGCCGACTCGCGCGAACGCTTGAGGATTTCACCCTCCAAACCACACCCTCCTGTTCACCATGGCCACAACGCCTGAGTTGCCTCCAGTCCCCACGCCCTCACCAGTCGCCCTGCCGACATTCAAAGAAGCGCTCCGCTTTTGGTTTAAGCTGGGACTCGTCAGCTTCGGCGGCCCCTCGGGTCAAATCGCGCTCATGCACACGGAGATCGTGGATAAGCGCAAGTGGATCAGTGAAGAGCGATTCCTCCACGCGCTGAATTACTGCATGCTGCTGCCTGGCCCCGAAGCACAACAGCTCGCCACCTATATCGGCTGGTTGATGCACGGCACACGCGGTGGACTGGCGGCGGGCATTCTTTTTGTGCTCCCCGCGGCGGTGTTGCTGCTCGCCCTGAGCTGGATTTACATGGCGTTCGGCAAGATCGCCTGGATCGCGGCGTTCTTCTATGGATTGAAACCAGCGGTCATCGCCATTGTCGCCGTCGCGGTACTGCGCGTCGGCCAACGCGCACTCAAAACGCGTACGCTGTGGGCGATTGCGGGCCTCTCTTTCGTCGCCATCTATTTTCTCAAAGCACCGTTCCCCGCCATTGTGTTCGGCGCGGGGTTGATCGGCTGGATTGGCGGTCATTTCTTTCCGGGTCATTTCCAACACAACCGCAGCGCGCACCCACCCACCATGGCAGCTCCAGGACCGGCGGCAGCGCTCCCCTCTCGACACATAGACGTCAGGCAACTCGCCCAGCGAATTGCGCTCGGCATTGTCGTCTGGTTAACGCCTGTGCTGCTTGCTGGATGGATTCTCGGCTGGAGCCATACCATCACAAAGGAAGGGCTCTTCTTCAGCAAAGCGGCGCTCATTACCTTCGGCGGCGCGTATGCGGTGCTGCCCTATGTCGGCCAGCAGGCGGTCGATGTCTACCAATGGCTTTCGCCACTGCAAATGCTTGATGGCCTCGCCCTCGCGGAGACCACACCCGGCCCGCTGATCATGGTATTGCAATTCGTCGGCTTTGTCGGTGCGTGGCAAAATCCCGGCGATCTGCCCGCCCTCGTTGCCGCGATTCTCGGCGCGATCATGACCACGTGGGTGACCTTTGCGCCATCGTTTCTCTTTATTTTCGCGGGGGCACCATATATTGAAAAGATGCGCCGAGTCACCGCCCTGACGAACGCGCTCAATGCCGTAACCGCCGCCGTGGTGGGCGTGATCCTCAACCTCGCCGTCTGGTTCGCCGTGCATGCGCTCTTCACTTCGGTGCAAATCACCGAGAGCACCATGGGCCGCTCCAGCAGTTACGCCAGTTCGTTCCAGATCGATTCATTTGTGCTGTTCATGAGCATCATTGGCTTCGTGGGCTTGCAAAAAGTGAAGATCGACGTGATTTATCTCGTGCCCGCGTTCGGTTTGATTGGCATTCTCCATTCCTACCTTTCATGAGCGCCACCGACACCATCATCGCCCTCAGCACGCCGCCCGGCATCAGCGCCCTCGCGGTCATCCGGCTGAGCGGTCCCGACGTCGTCGCCTATACGAACACATTGCTCGCCGCACCCCGCGAGTGGACGCCGCAGCACGCCGTGTTCGTCCATTTGCGGGATCAAGGACAACTCCTCGACGAAGCCGTCGCGACCTATTGGAAAGGGCCACATTCTTTCACGGGCGAAGACACGATGGAGATTTCCTGCCACGGCAATCCGCTCATTGCGCAAAATATCCTACAGGCTTTCATCCATCAGGGCGCGCGTCCCGCCGAGCCCGGAGAATTCACCCAGCGCGCGTTCCTCAACGGCAAGCTCGATCTCACCCAAGCGGAGGCCGTGCTCGATCTGATCCATGCCAGCACCGAACGCGCCCTCGTTGGCGCGCAGGCGATGAAGGAAGGTCGGCTCGCGGAGAAGTTGAATCAGCTCCGCCACCAACTCATCGACCTCCTCGCCCATCTCGAAGCCTACATCGATTTCCCCGAGGAAGACATCGAACCCGAGACCGGCGAAACGTTCCTCGGTCGCATCGACACAATGCGACAGGAAGTGATTGCCCTGCTGCAAACCGCCCCGCTGGGCCGCATCCTGCGCGAAGGCATCACCACGGCCATCGTCGGTGCGCCGAATGTCGGCAAATCGAGTCTCCTCAACGCCCTCCTGCGCGAAAGCCGCGCCATTGTTTCCGCCACGCCCGGCACGACCCGCGACACCATTGAAGCGGAATGCAACGTGCGCGGTTTTCGTCTGCTGCTCGTCGACACGGCGGGACAACGCGAGACCCACGACGAAATCGAAGCCGAGGGCGTGCGCCGCGCCCAGTCCGTCGCGCAACGGGCCGACCTGATTCTACACGTTTTCGAAGCGCCTCACGCGCTGACCGCGTTCGACGCGGAGTTGCAAACCTCGCTGCAGGACCGGCTCTATCTCCCCGTCGCCAACAAGGTCGATCTGGGGCGACATCCCGACCATCAAAACGCTCTTGCCGTTTCCACGCGAACCAGTCAGGGCTTAACCGAATTGGAAGACACCATCGAAAAGCGGCTGATCGGCTCCCAACGACCCGCCGATACCGGCTGGCTGACCATCAATGCCCGTCAGGAAGCGGCCCTGCACCGCGCCGAGGAGGCCCTCGGCCGGGCCGCATCGGGACTCACGGGGGGACTCGCTCCCGAGTTGATTAGCATTGATCTTCGCGCCGCGCTGAATGAAATTGGTCAGATAGTGGGATTGGCCACGAACGAGGATATCCTCGATCAACTCTTCAAGAATTTTTGCATCGGAAAATAGAACTCATGTACAAGAACGTCATCCGCCCGCTGTTCTTTCAGCTCAACCCCGAGTGTGTCCACCACCTCGCCCTCACCGCGCTCCGCGTCCCGCTCTTTCATCAATCGCTCGCGACCTATGCCAAGGTGGCCAATCCCAAGCTAGAAACAAAACTCTGGGGTCTTAACTTCGGCAATCCGATCGGCATTGCCGCCGGTTTCGACAAGGATGCTGTCGCCCTGCCCGCATGGGAAAGCCTCGGCTTCGGCTACGCGGAAATCGGCACGATCACGCCCAAGCCGCAACCGGGCAATCCCAAGCCACGCATCTTCCGCATTCCATCAAGCCAGGCACTGATCAACCGCATGGGCTTTCCCAACGATGGCTTGGAAGCAATCACCTGCCGCCTTGAAGCCTTAAAGCAATCCGGTCGCTGGCCCAAGATTCCGATTGGCATTAACATCGGCAAACAGAAAACCACCTCGCTGGAGGAAGCCGGCAAGGACTATCTCGAAAGCTTTCTCGCCCTGCGCCCCTACGCCGACTATTTCGCCATCAATATCAGCTCCCCCAACACCCCCGGCCTGCGCTTGCTCCAGCAAAAGGATGCGCTAAATGCACTCGTGCGGCCTATCGTGGAAGCCAATCTTGGCGCCGATAGCAAACCGGTCGTGATCAAAATCGCGCCGGACCTTGACGAAAAAGAAATCATGTCGGTTCTCGAATGCATTGCAGAGAATCACCTCCACGGCATCATCGCAACGAACACGACCATTGATAAATCCTCTGTTTCGCTGAAGGAGGAAGGTGGATTAAGCGGTGCGCCACTGCGTCAGCGCAGCACGGAGATCATTCGCTTCATCAGCCGCGCCACCGGCGGCAAACTGCCAATCATCGGCGTGGGGGGCATCTTCACCGCCGATGACGCCCGGGAGAAACTCGATGCAGGTGCCTCTCTCCTGCAAATCTACACCGGTTTCATCTACGAAGGTCCGTTCATCGTGCGCCAAATCTGCAACAAGCTGTAGGCCTTCCGTCAGATCTCCAAAAACTGCGGCGCCGTGGTCAGATTGAAAATCCCGCCCGTTTGGAGGATGACCACGTCTTCGAGCCGGACGCCGCCAAGGCCGGGATAGTAGAGACCGGGTTCGACCGTGAGGGCCAATCCCTTCTTGAACTTCCCCGCTGCGAAGCGGGGAGATTCGTGAATCTCCAATCCGAGGCCATGGCCCGTGCCATGAAAAAAGCCGACCCAGCGACCCTTGCGCTTTTCCGTCGGAAAGCCCGCCTCAGTGAACCGTTGCACCAGCGCTTCGTGCAGTTTTTTGCCGTCCACACCGGGCTTCATCTGCTTTTGCACCCAGCGTTTGCCCTCGGCCACGGTGAAGTAGAGTTTTTTCTGCGCGTCGGAAGCGCGACCGCGAATCACGGTGCGGGTGAGATCGCCAAAATAGCCGGTCGCTTGGTGACGCGGAAAAATATCCATGATGATCGTCTCGTTCGCACGGAGGGGACCCGAGCCGCGTTCATGCGGATCGCAGGCCTGATCGCCACCCGCGACGATGGTGTTCGCGGGCAGTCCGCCTTTTTTCACCACCACCGCGTCGATCTCACCCCGCAGAATTTCACTGGTGAGCACCGCATTGCCCCAGCGCAGCACTCCCCTTGTACCGATCTTCGTCTGCCGCAGCACTTCAAAACCGCGCGCCAGACCCGCCTCGGCCACACGCAGCGCCACGGTCAATTTTTTCACCTCGTCAGCCGTCTTGAACTGTCGCTGCGGGAAGAACGCCCCTTCCGCCACATCGACGTGGAAACCGAGTTCCTTCAATTCGCAGGCCAGTCCCAAGGGGAAGCTGGCAGGTACCGTGGCCGCATTGAACTTTTGCTTGCGGGCAATCTCCACAATCAATTGCGCCGTACCGGCGCTGGTGCCTTTGAGAATGAATTCTTCCGGTGCATGTACATGGTCGATGTGCTTCGACTTACGGGCACGATCAATTTCGAGAGGACTCATCACCACGTGCGTCCGCCCCCGCCATTCCCACCAGAGAAACGGATCAGGCACGAAATGACGGGTGGCGTAAAGAATATCCGCATCGGCCTCGCTGGAGGCATAGATCATCCGGGCTTTTTTCATAAGAAAACGAAGGCCGCCAAAGTGGCTATTGTTTAAGCAACGCGCCGGTGATGAGACCGCCGACGAAAGTGCCAAAGATGAGTATCGGTTTGGCCACGCGCAATTCAGCGAAGAGAAGATTGAGCGAGACCGGACCGGAATTAAAAATCACGATCAGAATGAGAACCCCGATCAACAGCAAGGCGGCAATTAATTTTCCACTCATAGGGAGACAGACCTCATTAGCTACCACACTGTCTTAGCAAAAAAACTTGTCGTGTCGCGGACAATTTCATGCGATTAAAAAGACATGTCGATTGCCACACGCACGGGGGATTTGGGCGCCACGGGTTTAATGTATGGACGCCGCGTATCGAAGACCAATCCACGGGTCGAGACTTATGGCACGGTGGATGAACTCTCCAGCCAGATCGGGATGGCCCGCGCCACGACGCCTTGCGCCTGGATCAAGGAGGAATTATTCAAGATCCAGAAGCAGCTCGTACCGCTCATGGGCGAACTGGCCACAGCGATGGAGGATATCGAACGCTACCGCAAAGATGAACGCTATCCGAAGCTACGTCCGGAGGCTCTGGCGCATCTGGACGAATTGGTGACCAAGGTGGAGAGCGAACAAATTAGCTTTGATGGCTGGGCCACGCCGGGCGATTCCCTCGCCGCCGCAACGCTTGATGTGGCAC
Organism: Verrucomicrobium sp.; assembly: GCA_017849585.1. GTDB lineage: Bacteria > Verrucomicrobiota > Verrucomicrobiia > Methylacidiphilales > UBA1321 > UBA1321. The sequence goes on along the minus strand of JAFIGT010000021.1, from coordinate 181,147 downwards.
GAACCATTTGCCGCCGTGCGGAACGGTTGGTGGTTGGCACGCAGGATCTTTCCAAGATCGAGCACAGCCTCGCCATCAAGTATCTGAATCGGCTGTCGGACGTTCTGTGGCTGCTCGCCCGCTATACGGAAACCTATTTTCCTCAGGGCGTAGCGAAGTAGCCGCTGGCGGGCTACACCAGCTTGGGATCTTCCTCTTCGGTCGATTCGGAAGACTCGGCCGGTGGCGTCGTATCCAGAACCACTTCTCCCGGCTCCACGGTGAGATCCCCCACGAGGACACCTCCGGGCTGCACCTCGACGAAGCGGGTATAAATCTGCTGAGCGATCAACATGCCTGTGGGCAAAATGATCAGTTGCTCCGAAGCGGTAATCGTATTCGCGCGGAGTTTAGAAGCCAGCTCCAGACAGCGGGTGTTGATCTGCCCGACGATCACCTCCGCGCCGGACCTGATCTTGATAAGCGGAGACTGAATCGGATTGGAAATCCTGGCCCCAGCCTGGATTTCCAATTCCACATCTGCCTGTAAAATCGCCGAGACCTTGCCCGCGACGGTGATCTTACTGGCGCGGACCAGCGGTCCTTCGTACGTGCTGCCCGGCATAAATGTCACGTCCCCATAGGTGACCAGCTTCTGACCGGATTTGCCCTGAATGACATGATTGCGCAGGTCGAGATAGGTGCTGCAATTCTCGCACTGGGTCGAAAGCGCGTGGGAGACAATCTTGTCGGTGTAACCACATTCGCGGCAGATCACGACGCGCGTATTTTGCGGCACCACCGCCGCCTTGCGCTTGCGGTTGCCCTTGATCGGGATGTGCTGCTTGCAGGAACGGCAATAGGTGGAGATCGCCCCCATCGGCTCCTCCTGCACATTCCCGCAATGGGGGCAGGTCACTTTGAACTTGTCGCTCATTTGATCAGTCCCAGCGCCCGTCCGAATCGTTGCACAAGATCCGTCGGCACCGGCCCCACCGTCACCTTGCCGCGGTAACGCCCCCCCGGTTCAACCAATAAGGAATGGCTCTTCAAGGGACCGCTGGCAGTCGCGCGAGCATGGATCGTGATGTGCTTTTTCGCCTCAATGGGACCACCCTTGATTGTGCCATAGAGGTCCAGATCGCCGGGCACACTCAGACTACCCTCGGCGCGAACAGACGCGTCGAGGTGCGTGGTGGTTGGTTTGGCCCGGTTGAACAATGGCATCGCTTTCCCCTCATCGAAATGTTACTTCGTCGGAATCGTGTACCAGCTGCGACCTTCGCAGTAGTACGGCTTCACGTCAATGACCTGCATGCCTGCGGCCCGGGCCGAAATGATACCCGGTTCTCCATCTTCAAAGGCGAGACATTTCTTCGGGTTCACCCCGAGCAATTCAGCGGCGCGGAGATATATTTCCGGCGAAGGCTTCCCCTGCTTCACCTGATCGGCTCCGACGAGCACCGGGAAGTATTCGAGCATGCCAAGCTTTTCAAGCGTGTGGCGCACGATCTCGGTGTAACCGCCCGAGGCGACCGCCATTTTGCGTTCTTTGCCCAATTTCTTCACAACATTAATAACGGGCTCGATGGGCTGAACTTCACTGAGAAATGTCAAAAAGAGGTTTTCCTTTTCCTCCGTCGTTTCCTCAATGGGCAAATTATACCCATGCTCCTGATTTAACCACGCCACAATCTCACGTGCCGGAACTCCTCCCTTGGAGTAAAACAGCGCTTCAGTGAAGCGGCTGGGCTGTCCTGCCTTGCGCTCCAGCGTGGCGGTCCAAGCATGAAAATGGACCGGCATCGTATCGGCAATCGTGCCATCGAGGTCAAAGATAAATCCGTCGTATTCGTTGAAATTAATATGATTCATGGGATGTCGTCTTTCTTCGTTTCAGGGTTCTCCGCCAAGGCGAGCGCGGCGAGGCATTGCTCTTGAAAGAGCGCCAGCACGTGCACTTCCCACAGGGCCTGCCGCAAGGGAATCTCGGCGACGTTATCCAGGTCCACTTCCATCAGCGTCTCATCTATCCCGTGCTCCACGGCCAGAATCAACCGCCGGTCATTGAGGACCATCAACAACCCTTCCAATTCCTCGCGATCCTGCAGCGACCAAGCCAATCCAATTCCAGACTTCGCGTACGCCGCCACCCATTTTTCCACCAGCGTCAACCGCTCGGAACGCCAGGCGAGCCGTTCTCCTTCAAGCAAGTGCTGTTCCTCCTTGAGCGCCTCAACATCCTTGGCCTCGGCGAGGTGCCCCCGCCAGTGCGCCTGCAAGGCGGGCGGCAAGTCATCCACCTGCAATTGGTAATGCATGGCCATCCGCTGAAAGGAACCGGCGGCCATTTGCGCTTCGAAATCGTTCCAGTCGAGCTGCCACTGATCCGGCTTGTCCGGCACGGGAGCGCACTTCATACCGGCTCCATCGTGGCGGTGAGTCCATACCGTTGCAAGCGGTGCACGAGATGTTCCGCATGCTCGCGCGTTTCCATGGCCACGAGGCTTTTGCCCTTTTCGTGGACTTCTAGCATGTGTTTGTGTGCCTGCTGGCGGTTCATCTTCAACACAACCTGAAAGACATGGACCACATAGCTCATCAGGTTGACCGGATCGTTCCAGACGATGACGCCCCAGCCGCTCGCGAAGGCCTCTTCAACCTTCGTCTCCACCTCCACGCCCGGAAGAGCTTCCGCGCCAGCCGTAAGGACCAGCTCCGTATCCATGTTGTTCAATAGAGTGGCACCGAGGGATCGACATCCTCGCTCCAAGCTTCAATGCCGCCGGCCAGGTTGCGAATCTTGCGAAATCCGGAGTTGTGGAGCTGCTTCCATGCCTTCGCGCTGCGGTCATTGTTCTTGCAGGCGATGACAATCTCGCGCGCACTATCCAGTTCGTGCATGCGCTGGGCCAGTTCGCCGAGCGGGATCAGTTTCGCATTCGGCAACTGCGCAATCTCCACCTCGTGCTTTTCCCGTACGTCGATCAGGTCGAAGTCGACCTTGTCGTCGATCATCTTCTTCAAATCAATGGCGCTGATTTCAGGCACAATTTCCGACTTGGGCGCATGGCTGACCCCGCAAAATTGATCGTAATCGATCAGCGCCTTGATTGATGCGTTCGGACCGCAAATCGGACACTTCGGATCCTTGCGGAGCTTGAGTTCCTTGAACTTCATCTTCAACGCGTCGAACATGAGCAGGCGGCCCATCAGCAAGTCGCCCTGGCCGATAATCAACTTCACCGCTTCAATCGCCTGAATCACCCCAATCACGCCCGGCAATACGCCCAAGACGCCACCTTCGGCACAGCTCGGCACCATACCCGGCGGCGGGGGTTCGGGATAGAGGCAACGATAGCAGGGACCGCGCGAGCCCCAGAAGATGGTCGACATGCCGTCGAAGCGGAAGATGCTGCCGTAGACGTTCGGCTTGTCGAGGAGCACGCAAGCGTCGTTCACGAGATAGCGGGTCGGGAAATTATCCGTACCGTCGATGATGATGTCGTAGTCCTTGAAAAGCTCCAACGCGTTGTCCGAGCGCAGGGCGATCTGATAGGTCTCCACCTCAACGTACGGATTCAGTTCCTTCATCGTCTCCACAGCGGAAACAATCTTCGGCTTCCCCACGCTGCTGGTCTTGTGAATGATCTGGCGGTGCAGGTTCGAGTAATCGACCGTGTCGTAATCGACCAACCCGATCTTGCCCACACCCGCCGCCGTCAAGTAGGCCAGCAGAGGCGAACCGAGTCCGCCAGTGCCGATGGTAAGCACTTTCGCCGCCTTGAGCTTCTTCTGCCCCTCCATCGTCACTTCGGGCATGATCAGGTGCCGGCCGTAACGTTTGATCTCGTCATTGGAGAGCGCCGCCTTGGAATAGGCGCTTTGGATTCGAGGCAGATAACTCATTGTTGTATTTATTGCTTGTTTTATGCGGGGAGATAACAACATATTAGATGCGCAAAAATGGGCAACGATTTTCTCTGGGTCGATGATGTAGAGACCCTTCGACAAGTGACGGCGGTACTGCGCCCTAGTGAGCCGCTAGCCCTTGATACCGAGGCAGATAGCCTCCATCACTACAAGGAAAGCGTTTCCCTCGTGCAAATTGCGCAGGCGGGACATCATTTTCTCGTCGACCCCCTGACAAATTTGGACTTATCGCCGCTTTGGCAGAAAATGAGCGGGGCCATCTGGATTTTACAGGGAGCCGATTTCGATTTACGCATGATGCGTCGCATTGGTGCCAAGGAGCCTGGAGCTGTTTTCGACACCATGCTCGGGGCGCAATTACTTGGATTCTCTGCCTTCGGCTATGCCGCCCTCGTGGAGCATTTTTACGGCATCAAGCTCAGCAAAAAGAATCAAAAGGCCGACTGGTCGCAACGTCCGCTCAGCCACTCGATGCTCGACTACGCCGTGCAGGACACCCGCTATCTCGAGGGCATCCTGCATGAGATGACGCAGTTGCTCCACTTCGAGGGCCGCCTCGAATGGCACGAGCAATCGTGCGCCCGTGTCGTCCGCACCAGTCTGATTTCCCGCGAAGAGGAACCGGAGAACGTCTGGCGCCTGAGCGGCTCCAACCGCCTGACCCCGGTCGGCCTCGCGATTCTCAAATCGATCTGGCATTGGCGTGAACTCGAAGCCGAAAAGGCCGACTTGCCCGTCTTCAAGGTGATGAACAACGATACCCTGCTTGACCTTGCCGAGTGGGCCTCCGAGTCACCCAAGATGCCTCCCCCCGCCTTCCCACATTGGCCGCACCGGATGTCCCATGGCCGCGCGGAAAAATTGATCGCCGCGGTGGAAGCAGGCCGTACCGCCGAACCCATCGCCAAACTTCCCTCCAAGCCACGCCTGCGTCACGACGCCAAGGCCGACGCGCGGATGGAAAAATTGCGCAAGGGCCGCGATGAAATCGCGGAAAAACTCAAGCTCGACCCAAGCCTGATCGCCTCCAAGAGCACCCTGCTCGAAATCGCCCGCGATCCCGAGAACGGCCCGGCCAAGCTCGTCGCCGAAGACCGCTGGTGCCAATGGCAGGTCGACCTGATCGATCCCCTCGTCAAGGCGTTGTAGTCGCCAGCTGCGAACGACTCGCGCCGAGCAATCCCCAGCCGCCCGGCTCGATTTCCACCAGAAAATCGACCGTCAATCCGGCGTCCTCCACAAGACGCCGAATGTCGTCCACCGTGCTGCCGGGCCGCGCCCAGAGATGGTACTCCATGCGCAGGCAGCGGGCGGAAGCGAGTGCGTCCTTGGTTGCGAGAATGTCCCATTCGGCACCCTCGCAGTCGAGTTTGAGCAGATCAATGCTCCCTTTGCAGCGGGCAACCACTTCCGCAAAGCGCGTCTGGACAATCGTACCATTCGCACTTGGTTCGACGGTGGTATGCTGGGAATTACCGGCGAGCTTGAGCTGGATGAACCCGTCGGCAGCACCCACCGCCTCGGGATAAATCCGAATGCCGAGCGGCGTGAGATGCGCGCCGAGCGCCGCTTGCAATTCGGGATTGGGTTCGTAAGCGTGAATCGTCGCGGTTGGGAAATGGTGCTTCGCCACGAGGGAGAAAAAACCGACGTTGGCGCCGATATCGACAATGGTGCGCGGCCGGGGCCGCACCTCGAGCAGACGGTAGCAGTCCTCGAGATAAATCAATGACAACTCATGTTCAAGCACGAGGCGTTCCGCTTCAGGCAACTGGAGCGTGATCGGTCGACCATCCACTCGCACCGTAGCGAGGGAGAAATCGCGGGACTTGAAAAAAAACACTCCGAGCTGAGCCCATTTCCAGCGAAAGCGGAGACTTCCCTTGAGGCGCTGGAAAAAAGAAAATCGGGATCGAGTCGTCATGGTCGCTCTGGAGGTGACGTTATCTCGATGCCTGCCAATCGAGTAGTCTAATCTGGACGCGATGATGGTAATCATCCCAATCCAGAACACCCGCGAGCGGGCTACCACTGCCGGGCGGCGTATGTTGCGCGAGGCCAAAGGCCACAGCCTCGCATTCCCCGCCGCCGATATCGAGCGCGAGCTTGAAATGATTCCGTCCAAAAGTTTTTGCCGCACGACGGCATTTCGTCCCGTTGAAAACAAAAATCGGTTCGGGATTCTCCCGGCCAAACGGCGCGAGTTGCTGGATCTGGTGAAACAAGGCGGTATTCAACTCGGAGAGTTCGATCGCACCGGAAAGTTCCAGCGTCGGCTGCAAATGTTCCTCCCGCAGAACGGTGCGGGCGTATTGACTGAAAGCGCCGCGAAACGCTTCCACCTTGTCCTCGGCAATGGTCAGGCCCGCCGCCATTTCGTGACCTCCGTAAAGCATCAGATGTTCGGAGCATTGCGTAAGACCGTCCACAAGGCTGCAACCCTCGATGCTGCGACCGCTCCCCTTGCCAACGCCGTTTTCGTCGATACCGATGATAATGGTGGGCCGATGGTGCGCCCGCTGGATGCGCGAGGCGACAATCCCGATCACGCCGACATGCCAGCCACGGCTGGCGAGGACAATGGCGCGTTCATCCACGGGATTGACCGATTCCAACAGCACGCGCTGCGCTTCTTCCAAAATCGTTTGTTCCAGCCCCTGCCGCTCGCGGTTGTTGGAATCCAGCTCGCGGGTGATCTTGAGCGCTTCCTCTTCGTTATCGGTCGTGAGCAAGCGCAGGGAAAGCGACGCGTCCCCGAGCCGTCCACTGGCATTGAGCCGCGGCCCGATACGAAAACCAACGTCCTGCGTGGTTGGAGTGCCCCGAATCTGGGAGACCTGACAAAGCGCGCGTAAACCGGGATTGATGGTGTTCACCAACTGGACCAACCCCCGCCGCACAAAAATGCGGTTATCATCCACCAGTGGCACGATATCGGCCACCGTGCCGACGGCGACGAGGTCGAGATATTCCTTGAGATCGACTTTCTTCTGCGCTTCGGGCCGGACCTTGAGCAAGCCGTGGCAGAGTTTGAAAATCAGTCCGACGCTCGCCAGATATTCGTAGCGGCCATCCTGCTGGGGATTGACCAGAGCCACAGCGGCGGGTTTGCGTTCGGCCAGTGCGTGGTGATCAACAATGATGACCTCCACGCCTTGCGCATTGAGCCAGTCCACCTGATCCGGCGCGGTGGTGCCGCAATCGACCGCGATGAGCAGACGAGGCGCATGTTCCGCCACACAGCGCTCCACACCCTCCTGACTGAGTCCATACCCTTCTTCGATGCGATGGGGTAGGAAGGGAACCGCTTGAGTGGCACCGAGCTTGCGGAGTACCCGCCAGAGCAACGTGCTGGAGGTGATGCCATCGACATCGTAGTCGCCGAAAATAACGATCTTCTCCTGCTTCTCAACCGCCTGCCAGATACGCTCCGCGGCTTTCTGAAGATCGGTCAAGGCAAAGGGATCGCCGAGATTTTGCAAGCGAGGATCGAGAAAAGCCTGCGCGGCTTCTGGTGTGCGAAAACCACGCTGCCATAGAAGTGTGGCGACAATCAGCGGCACCTTCAGGGCCGCCGCCAAAGCCTTGGCTTCGGCGGGAGAGGCATCTGGGCGATTCCATTTCTTACCCAAGGCGCTGAGGCCGGGCTTCGAAGTGGAAGCGCTTGCGATCATAGGTAAAGGGAAAAGGCTTCATGACGGAATACCGCCCAAAAGCCTTTTTCTCAGGAGCTCAGGCTGCGCTGGTTGCTGACTTACGGAGCTTGGCGGTGTTCTTTTCCTTGTAGTGTTCCAGCCACCACGCGAGCGGGGGCGAGATGAAGTGCGAGGAATAGATACCAGAAAGGATACCGATCAGCATGGCGACGCTGAAATCATGGATCACCGGACCGCCGAACAGGATGAGCGCGGTCGTCGCGATCAACGTTGTGCCGCCCGTGAGGAGCGTACGAGCCAGAGTCAGGTTCAAGCTGCGATTGATGACCTCATAGAAGGTCCCCTTCTCGCGCAAACGCGCGCCCTCACGGATACGGTCGAAGACGACGATCTTGTCGTTGATCGAGTAACCGGCAATGGTCAGGAACGCGCCGACGAGAGTCAGCGTCAATTCACGATCCAGAATGGCCATGAAGCCGAGCGCGATCAACACGTCGTGGAGCTGCCCTATGGCCGCCGCAACCGCATAAGTCCATTCGAAGCGCACCGCGGAGTAGATCAGGATGCCAATCAAACCGATCGAAAGCGCGAGAAGGGCGCGGGTCTTGAGCTCGTCACCCACCGCCGGTCCGACGCGATCCAGTCCACCATGGGTAAACTTGGACGAGGCGAAGGTGCTCTTGATAACCTCTTCGGCCTTGTTGCCCTGTCCCTCGGGCGTCTGCACCATCAGCACGTGAGCTTCGGGAGAGTATTGCAACTGGCTGACATCGACACCCGCCTTTTGCAAGGCCGCGCGCACCTCCTCCATGGGAGCCATGGTCTCATATTTCAAGGTCAACGAATCGCCGCCCTTGAAATCCACACCCAGCAGCTTGTCGCCCTTGGTCTGGAAAGCGATGCCGCCCCAAACCAGGATCACAAGCGATGCGATCACGCCAATGTGACGGTAGCGCAGGAAGTCGAACTTCGGGCTGTGGAGGAACTGCATCATTGTCAGTCCCTTGAGTTTGTTGAAGGTCAGCATCCAGTCGAAGCAATTGCGGGAGACGACCAGCGCGGCGAAGAGATTCGCCACGATACCGAGCGTCAGCGTGACCGCGAAGCCGCGCAGCGGGCCGGTGCCAAGGAACATCAGGACCACCGCCGGGATGACCGTGGTGATGTTCGAATCGAAGATGGCGCTGAAGGCGCGGTTGAAACCGAGATCAATCGCCGTACGCAGGGGTTTACCTTGGGCGAGCTCATCGCGAATACGCTCGTAGATAAGCACGTTGGCGTCGACGGCCATACCGATCGTCAACACGATACCGGCAATACCCGGCAGACTGAGCGTGAAGTGGAACTGCGCCATGAGGCCGAGCAGAATCACCAAATTCACCGCCAACGAAACCACCGCCACGAGGCCGGCGAGTCGATAGTAAATCACCATGAACGCGCACACACCGATCAGCGCGTAGAGCGCCGCATCGCGACCGCTCTGGATCGAGTCGCGCCCGAGGGTCGGGTCAACGCCGCGGATTTCCTTGATCGCCACGGGCGTTTCCAGCGGATTTTCCAACACGCTGGCAAGTTCTTCCGATTCAACCAAGCTCATGTTGCCGCCGGAGATGGTGGCATTGTCGGTGATGCGCGCGCGGATGACCGGCGCGCTCTTGACTTCGTTATCGAGCACGATGGCGAGACGCTGGCCGATATTGGCTTCCGTCACCGCACCGAAACGCTTCTGACCTTCGGAATCAAACTGAATGACCACTTCGGGACGACCGAGTTGATCGCCACTGCGGAAGGCGCGGGAAACGTGCTTGCCGGAGAGTTCGGCCACACGCTTGACGACGATCGGCTCGAAGTAGACTTTGCCGTCCTTCGCGCGATCCTGCAATTTCAACACTTCATACTCGAGCGCGTATTGCACCGGGAGCTTGCCGGTGGCGGGGTCGACTTGCTTCAGGATGCTGGAACTGTCGGGGTGAACCATGCGGAACTCGAGCTTCGCCACGCGGGAAAGCTGGCGGGCCGCCTCATCGCGATCTCCCTCGGCCAAACCGGGGATCTGGACGTTGATACGGTTGGAGCTGACCGACTGGACGATCAGTTCGCGAACACCATTCGGGTCAATACGCTTGCGAATGACGCCGATCGCCTGCTGCACCGCCGATGGGCTCGGTGTGCCCTGAAGCTCGACGAGAAATGAGGTGCCTCCCTTGAGGTCAAGACCCAGCTTGATCGTCTGGGCGAGCGGATACATCGACAGCAGGCAGGTGGCCAACGCCGCGAGGATCGAGGCCAGACCAGCCACGCGCCGGGTGTTAAAATCCGGCGAGGCGAGATACCAAATGAGAAATGCGAGGAAAGCCAGGGCGCTGGCAAAAATGAGGTAGACCATGACAGTGGAAACTGGGGGTGGAAAATTAGCTTTCGGAAGAAGCGTTCTCGGGCTTGGTGATGGAAGTCAGGTGAGTCTTGAGCACTTCGAGTTTGACGTCGCCAACCTTGACGATAACGGTCTTGTCCTTGACGTTCGAGATGACGCCGACCAATCCGCCACTGGTGATCACCTTGTCGCCGGTCTTGGCCGACGCAATCAGGATTTCCTGCTCCTTCTTCGCCTTCATCTGTGGGCGGATCAGGACGAAGTAGAAAATGGCGATAATGAAAATGAAGGGCACAAACTGCACCCACGCGGGTGCTTGCTGGCCATTAGTGGCATCAGCGGCTTGGGCCAGAAACGAAGTGGTGGTCAAAACGAAGTCTGCAGTCATTTTCAATCCTTAGTGGTTTTGTATCGTAGTTTAAACTCGCGGCGAAATTCCCCGAAACGACCGGCTTCCAGCGCCTGACGAATCTGCCGCATCAAATCCAAGTAGAAGTGTATGTTATGCAAGCTTAACAACACTAACGCGAGAATTTCCCCCGCCTTGAATAAATGTCGTATATAGGCGCGGGTAAAGTTTTGACAAGCATAACACGTGCACCCGGGCACCAATGGCTGCTTGTCGCGGCAGTAAACCGCCCCCCGCAGGTTCAAGGTTCCCTCCCACGTATAGCAGGTGGCGTGACGCGCCGCGCGGGTGGGCAGGACGCAGTCAAAGATATCCACACCCCGCGCCACAAGTTCCACAATCTGATGAGGTTGCCCCAATCCCATGGCGTAGCGAACCTGATCCTTCGGCAGATAGGGAACGGTCGATTCCACCGCCTTGTACATCTCCGGTTCGGGCTCGCCGACACTCACGCCGCCGATGGCATAGCCGTCGAAACCGATCTTCACCAGTTCCTCCGCGCAACGCTGGCGCAAATGGGGGAAGCTGGCTCCCTGCACAATGCCGAAAAGGGACTGCTTGATCGTGGGCGAAAAGCACCCGTCGCACTGGCATTCGGCGAACGCTTTCTTCGACGCCTCGCCCCAACGCAAGGTCCGCTCCACCGCTTCGCTGACTTTGGCTTCCGTGGACGGCCACGGCGGGCAATCGTCGAACGCCATCATGATATCCGACCCGAGCATGCGCTGGGTGCGGATTGATTCACGAGGGCCGAGAAAAATCTTTTCGCCGCTCAGATGCGAGCGGAACCAGACACCGTCATGCGTGATTTGATTCAGCTTCGCCAGACTGAACACCTGAAATCCCCCGCTATCCGTGAGGATCGGCTGATGCCAGTTCATGAACTGATGCAATCCGCCCATCTCCTCCATCGTCTCCATGCCGGGCCGGAGATAGAGATGATAAGTATTGCCGAGAATGATCTGTGTCCCCGCCGCTTCCAAATCGCGCGGTGCCACCGCCTTGACCGACGCTTGCGTGCCCACCGGCATGTATTCCGGAGTCTGGATGTCGCCATGCGCGGTCTTCAACAACCCGCGACGGGCTTCGCTTTCGGTGTCTGTCTGAAATAATGTGTACAAGGAATCGCGTTTATCGCAAAAGCCGCGAACAATTGCAAGGGGCCTCTGTCCCGATCCAATGCGACCGGGAACCGCCGATGTTACAGTTCTGCAACACCCCATCTCTGTTCTGTACCGAAGCCGAACCGCTGCTATAGCTTGACCCCGATGTCCATACGGTTCCGCGCATATTCTTGTAACCTTGGCTTGTCGATTCCAGCTTCATTGCGCTACCGTGAGACCACTGTTACTCAAGAATAAGCCCTTTTCGGAGACAACTTTATGAGCGTGAAAACAGCGGAATTACTCGAAGATGCCGTCCATCAACATTCGCCTCTGAGCCGTCATGGCATCTCCGAGCGCCTCTTTACCTTCTGGTTCAACAGCTTTGTCTACAATCAAATCTGGGAAGACCCGCGCGTCGACCTCGAAGCGATGGAAGTCACCGACACCACCCGCATCCTCACCATTTCCTCCGGCGGCTGTAATGTCCTGAACTACCTCGCCAAGTCGCCGGAAAAAATCCACGCCGTCGATCTCAACCGCAACCACATCTGTCTTCTCAAACTCAAGCTCGCCGCACTCCGCCACCTCCCCGACTACGAAGACTTCTTCCTCTTCTTCGGCTGCGCCAATGACAAGCGCAACTGGGCGAATTATAAGGCCCACCTGGCCGAACACATGGACCCGGAAATGAAGCGCTTCTGGGAGGGCGGCAACTGGATTCGCCGCCTCTTCTTTGGCCCGCGCATCAAGTACTTCACCAAGAATTTCTACGACTACGCCAAGCTCGGCTATTTCCTGCGCTTCCTGCACATCATCATGAAGGTGCACCGCCGCGACCCCTCCCGCCTGCTCACCGCCTCCACCTCCGCGGAACAGCGCCGCATCTATCAGGAAGACATTGAACCCTTCTTTGACCACTGGCTCGTGCGCGGCGCGGGCAAGATGCCCCTCGCCCTCTACAGTCTCGGCATTCCGCCGCAACAATTCCGCGCCATGGAAACCGAGACCGGCGGCGGCATGATCAACGTCTATCGCGAACGCATCGAGCGCCTCGCCTGCGACTTCCCGATCGATGACAATTATTTCGGCTGGCAGGCCTTTGGCCGCAGCTACGACCGCGCCTTCCGCCGCGCGCTGCCGGAATATCTCCAACCGCAAAATTTCGACACCCTGCGCGACAATGTCGATCGCGTGGAAACCCACGTCGGCACGCTCACCGGCTTCATGCGCACGCAACCCGCCAAGAGCCTCGACCGGTTTGTCTTCCTCGACTCGCAGGACTGGATGAAGCCCGCGCAGATGCAAGAACTCTGGAGCGAAGTCGCCCGCGTGGGCCGTCCCGGCTCCCGCGTCATCTTCCGCACAGCCGCCAGCCAGTCCCCCATCGAAACCGCCCTTTCGCCCGAACTCCGCAAAAAGTTCACCTATCAGGAAGAACGCTCGCAAACGCTCTTCAAGAAGGACCGCTCCTCGATCTATGGCGGCTTCCATCTCTACACGATGGACCGCTAACCGGCCTCCCCCATCATGAGCAACGCCGATACGTTGACCGCCCCGGCCGATCAATCGCAGGCCATGGACCAGATGTACCGCCTCACGCGGCACATCTACGACCTCTCCCGCAAATACTATCTCCTGGGCCGCGATCAGCTCCTCGACCAGATGGCCCCGGCTTTGCAGCCCGGCGATCGCGTGCTTGAAATCGGTTGCGGCACGGCGCGCAATCTGGTGGGTCTCGCCAAGCGCAATCCGAAGGTCGAACTCTACGGCCTCGACGCCTCCCGCCAAATGCTGGAGACCGCCGAAAAGAATCTCCGCAAATCAGGACTGATCGGACGCATCATTCTGCGACCCGAGCTGGCGGAAAATCTCCGCCACGAAACGACCTTCGGCCTGCGTGAACCTTTCGATGCGCTTTTCTTCTCCTACTCGCTCTCCATCATCCCCACCTGGCCGCTCGCCCTCGAAGCGGGACTGGCCAACCTGAAATCGGGCGGCACGCTCTACATCGTCGATTTCTGGGATCAGGGCGACCTCCCCGCGTGGTTCGGCAAGATGCTGCGCGGCTGGCTGAAGAAATTCCACGTCGCCCACCGGCCGGAACTCCTCACACAGTTACGCGCGTGGGAGGAAAAAGGTCTCGGCACCCTCACCGTGCAATCGGTCGCACGCCGCTACGCCTACATCGCGAAGTTTCAAAAGAGGTAGGATCAAAGCCGTATCGGCAGACCATCCCCCTCGATATTTTTTCGACAGAACCGGACACAAAAAAGCCTGCGATGTAAATCGCAGGCTTTTTCGTCAAACGGGAACGTGACGCACGGTCACATCCGCCTGGCTCAGGACGCCCAAGTGGTCAGTCGCAGCTCATGCTTCTGTACCATGTTCGGATGGAACGGCAGCACCCGCACATTGAACTGGTACGTACCGCTATCTCCGGCCTGCACCACGCCCTTGTAGAGGTACCAACCATCGGCGAGCTTATCCGCCGCCGCGAGCACATACGCGTGATAAACCGTACCGCTGGTCATGCGCACATACGCTTCCACCTGCACTTCTTCGGGCGCCAACTGGCCGAGATGCACCTTGCACTCCACGGCAAACTCGTCACCGACGCTGACGCGGAACGCACTGGGGTGTTTCCAGTGCACTTCCTTCGCCTGCACTTGGTGCCAGTTCGCGCGGATACGCTGCTTCCACGCTGCCAGTTGGATCGATCCCTGGTAATCGTTTTCACGTAGTTGACGCCCGTTGGCTCCCGCCGTGAGATAGAACTTGTTCGCGTAATCCTGCACCATGCGAAACGTGTTGTACTCCGGCCCCACCGTCTCCATGCTGCGGCGCATCCACTGCATCCACTCATGCGGCAGATCGCTGCTGTTGCGGCGATAGTAGAGCGGCGCGATCTGGTGTTCGATCAGGCTGTAGATCGAAATGCAATCGAACTCGTCCTGCACCGCCGGATCGGGGCTCTGCACTTCCTCGCCGATGGCCCAACCGTTGGTGCCGTCGATCGCCTCGTCCCACCAACCGTCGCGCACGCTCAGGTTGATGCCGCCATTCGGACACACCTTTTCGCCGCTGGTGCCGCTCGCCTCGAGCGGACGGGTCGGGTTATTAAGCCAGACGTCCACGCCATGATACATGTGACGGGCCACGTCAATGTCGTAATTCTCGATGAAGACAATCCGGTTCTTGAACTGCGGCATCTGCGCCACTTGATAAATGCGCTGGATCAACCGCTTGCCGCCGTCATCCGCCGGGTGCGCCTTGCCGGCAAACACGAATTGCACGGGACGCTCGGGGTGATTGACGATCGCTTCGAGACGGTTCAGGTCGCGGAACAACAGATTCGCACGCTTGTACGTCGCAAAGCGGCGGGCAAAGCCGATGGTCAGCAACCGCGGATCGAGCACATCCTCCGCCCCGCGGATATCCACCGCGCTGTAACCGGCGGGCATGCGCTGGTGATGCAGATTTTTGCGCGCAAACTGGATGAGCTTGATCTTGAGTTTCTGATGCACGGTCCAGAGCTCCTCGTCGGAGATCTTCTCAATGCATTTCCACGCCTCCTTGCTCGAACAATCGTCCTCCCAGAATGCCCCGCCCACACGCTCGATCATGGAGCGAATTTCGGGAGCCATCCACGTGAGGGTGTGAATGCCGTTCGTGATGTGACCGATCGGAATTTCCGCCTGCGGCACGCCGGGCCAGACCACCTGCCACATCTCCCGCGAAACGCGGCCGTGAATGGCGCTGACACCGTTCGACTGACGCGAGGTGCGCAGGGCAAGGATCGTCATACTGAACGGATCGCCCGCCTTGTTCTCCCACGGACGGCCCAGTTGGATGAACTCGTCGAAGCCCATCTTGCACTCACGGGCAAAATCGGTGAAGTACTTGCCCATCAGCTCGGGCGAGAACGCATCATTGCCCGCCGGGACCGGCGTGTGCGTGGTGAAATGATTCGAAGCCGCGACCGCCTGCAACGCTTCCTGGAAACCAAGCTGGCGCTCCATCATCCGGCGACGGATGCGTTCCAGCGAAAGGAACGCCGCGTGACCTTCATTCAAGTGATAGACCATCGGGTGCAAGTCCATCTCGCGAATGGCGCGCACACCACCAATGCCGAGAACGATTTCCTGCTTGATGCGCATTTCGTGATCACCGCCATAAAGCTGGTAGGTGATCTTGCGATCTTCCTCGTTATTGTCGGGAATGTCGGTGTCGAGCAGGAATAGACGGATCAAGCCGACGCGCACCTGCCAGACCTTGGCGTAAACGAGACGGCCCGGCAATTGCACGGAGATGAGCAACGGCTTCGCATCATCGCCCACGCGCACTTCGGTGATCGGCAGTTCATAGAAATTCCAATTCACCTGCTCGGATTCCTGCCAGCCATCCTTGTTAATCCGCTGCTTGAAATAGCCAAGGCGATACAACAAGCCCACCGCGATGAATGGAATCCCCAGATCCGAGGCCGCCTTGCAATGGTCGCCCGCAAGAATGCCGAGACCACCGGAGTAGATGGGCAGCGATTCGTGAAAACCAAATTCCGCCGAGAAATACGCGACCAGATTCGACTCTTCGTTCGGATAGGTCTTGCGATACCAGCGGTCCCCCTTGCTCAGATACGCATTGAGCTGGCCCATGACGTCGTCCAGATGATTGCAGAAATCGCCATCATTCGCCGCGCGCACAAGGCTCGACTGCTTGATTTTACGCAAGAGCCGGACCGGATTGTGATGACATTCTTCCCACAGGACGGGATCGAGCCGACGGAAAAGCGAAATAGCGCTTTCATTCCAACTCCACCAGAGGTTGTATGCGATCTCCCGCAACGCTTCGATACGCGGGGGGATTTGTGGGGTGACGGAAAACGTAAACGGCCAATCTGACATAACATTACCTCCTTAAGGTTTTCGACGATTCCAATGGCACAACGGCATTAAACGTAGTCGTGCAGCGGTTCGCTTGACCAGCAAATTTGAAGCCAAACTTGTGACAAATACACGTAGCGGCCGATTTGCCTCATCCTTTGCATCCCATTTGAGCAGAGAGTGAAACACATCATTACAAGTCACACGCGAACCCAAGGCACATACGTTAGTGCTACTTATCGGAACCAACCCCGAAATACTTGATTGAAAGGGATCTAAAATCGTTGTATGGGATTGGCCGTTAAGGCGCTCACTTATTAACCGCGGCGACTTTTGACAGGGATGAACCAGGGATAACGGATGAATTACGCTTCGTACAACTTCACGATGGACATCGTGCTCATGTGCATCGCCCTCGCCTTTCTCATTCGCGAATTCCCCGCCCGCACCGCCGCACTCACCCTCTTGTGCGTCTTCTCCTATATTGTCCCCCTCGCCCGCATCGAGAACGCCCTAATCCCCCCGGACACCCAAATGGAACTTCAGGCGAAGACTGAATCCACCCCCACGGACACCGCCCAAGACCCCGCCGCCGCCGCCCGAGAACAAGTACAACAAATGGCCAAGGGAGATCCCTCGCAAGTCACCCGCAACGTCACCGGCCTCTGGAGTACCGTCCTCAACGGCCTCTCCGGCATGCCCGGGGCGGGAGGTGGCCCCACGGTAAACGTCGACCAGATGGTCGCCGAACGCAACGGCTCCGCCACGCCCGAACCCAAGTCTGCCTTCAGCGCACAGATCAGCAGCCTCGAACGCTCCCTCCTGAAAGGTCGTTTTGGTCATAATATTTTGCGACCGCGCGAAGCCGTCATGGTCGAACAATTCTGGTTCTTTGCCCGCTGCTGCTTACTCCTCGGAGCCGCCTACTTCATTCTCTTCGACTGGAAGATCACCCTCAGCATCGTCAGCCTCTGCGTCATCCCGATCCACTATTACATGGTTCTCTTCCTATTCCTCGGCACCAACTGGAAAAAAACCGAACCTTGGTGGGGCACCTTCAAGGTCATGGGATTCGCCGCCGCCGTCCTGATCCTCCTCGCCATCATCGGACGCCAGATCCTCCGCCACACCGACAAACACAGCTTCCACATCCCCAATCCCGACGAATACCGCGCCCGGCTCGGCGGCATTGAATACGACTACGTCATCATCGGCAACAGCCTCGAACTCGCCGGCATCACCCTCGACCTCGCCACCAGCTATCTCGACGAAAAGAACCGTGGCCTCCTCCGCTTCCAGAGCGGTGCCGCCATTGAATTCGTCGCCCGCCAGAAAAAGAACTGAACAATCCCGTACGCCCGCCCAATTAATTCTTGGTTCGGACTTGCCCCGAGCCGATACATGACTAATTTAACTGCCATGAATCCCATCCGTTTCAGCGAAGAAGAAGATGCACCGTGCAAGGAATCCGAGAAAGACGCCAAGGGCCCGGTCCCTTTTGAAGCTCAACTCCTCGAAACCCGCACCATCCTCATCTACGGCGAGATCAACCAGAAACTCGCCCAGGAAGTGACCAGCAAACTGCTCGTCCTCGCCAGCAAATCGGATGACGACATCACCATCATCATCAACTCACAAGGCGGCCACGTCGAATCCGGCGACACCATCTTCGACATGATCCGCTACGTGAAACCGCGCGTGAAAATCGTCGGCACCGGCTGGGTCGCCAGCGCTGGCGCCCTCATCTTCGCCGCCGCGGACAAGGAAAACCGCTTCTGCCTCCCCAACACCCGCTTCATGCTGCACCAACCCAGCGGCGGCGTCGGCGGCCAAGCCAGCGACATCAGCATCGAGGCACAGGAAATCCTCAAAATGCGCGCCCGCCTCAACGAAACCTTCCACCAGCAAACCGGCCAGTCCATCGAACGCATCGAACACGACACCGACCGTAATTTCTGGATGACCGCCGAAGAAGCCAAAGCCTACGGCCTCGTCCACAAGATCATCAAAAAAGCCACCGAGCTCTAACCAGTCCGCTGGAATCAAAAAGGCCCGGTGCAAACCGGGCTTTTTTGATTATGAGGGATATGAAATACGCCTTCGCTGTTTTATTTCTTCTGTGCACTTCCCGCACATTCGCGAATCCCATTATTATTCTTGAACTCAAAGACCTGATTCGCCGATCTGATCTCGTCGCTATTGTTACGATTGATTCCCTCATCCAGTCAACCCCGCCACGAGCTCTGGCCCAAGTGACCCACGTTCTGAAAGGTCCTAGAGTTCACTATCTTGAACTTAAAGAACCTTATGGGGATTTTCTTCGCACAGGACGATTTCTGGTATTCCTGACTCGGACCAAGACGGGCTATGAACACCCCGGATGCGCCTCGTTCTTTTTAATTGAGAACGACTATGTGTATTGGACCTATCGAGGCATAAAACTGGATAAGGCCAAAGCTGAATTCGGCTCTTTTGGCTATTTGAAAGAGCCCTTGCAATCAGCCGTAAATCTTGTCCAAAGCCAATTGGACAAAACTCCCAAGAAACCTAATACCCCATCGCCTTAAGCACGCACACCGCGCTTTCCTTCGACCCCGGCGAGAGATAACGCAGCCCCTTGCCATTGTGGATCGCATTCGGCAGCCCCGTCCACGGCTCCACGCAGTAGAAGTCCGACGAAGCATCCTGCGTCCACGTCGTCACATCGAACCACGGCACATTGCCGCCCGCTTCCAGAGCGAACACTACGCCCTTGCCCGTGCCCTGTTCCAGCAGGGAAATCTCCTTCGATTTCAGCCCAAGATGGAACCGGTCGCTCAACTTTGGATCGGATAACGGCGTCACCGCCGAAGCCGCCGAACGCTCGATAATGGAACCGTTCGTAAAATCCTGATTTCCCCATTGCCCACACGGGATGTTCACCTCCCACCGCTCACGCGCGTCATGCGGCACGGCAAAGTAAAAATGATGTCCCATATAATAAGGCATCGGGTCCACCCCGTTATTGCTCGCCTCCAGCCGCACCTCAAGCTCTGCCTCGCCCAGTCGATAGACGACATCGAATACAAATTCAAATGGATACCACGCCTGCGTTTGCGGCGTCGGGATAATGCGCATCCGCAGGGTGTTCGGGTCCGACATCGGCACCACGCCGAAGACCGCATTGCGCGCAAAACCATGCATCGGCAGCTCACGTTTCGTACCCACCGCATCCAGCCACCAGCCGATCTCGCCATTCACCATGTGCCGCGCGATAAAGGGAAACAGGATCGGATTGCCACCGCGCACATGGGCGGGTTTGGACCAATCCGCCGTCTCCGGCCAATGAATGACCGCCTGTCCGTCCACCTTCCAGTTCAGCAAGCGAGCCCCCGCCTGCGGAGCAATCAATGCCGTCGAACGGCCATTGGAAAGTTCATACACGGACTGGCCCTGAAAAGTGATCGTGCGGAGCATACCGCCACACTTAGCGCAATCCGACGTGCCTCGTCACCACAAAAAACCCGGTGCCGTAAAGCACCGGGTTTTTCGTTATTCGAGAAAAACAGCCTCTCTATTCCGCTTCAACCTTCGAGCTGTGCCCGTTCGACCGGGAAGAGCCCCCGTTGGAGAGGCGGGTGAAGATCTGGCTGAATTCCGGCTTCGGCTCATTGCCGCCGCTCAGCGTCTTGGAATT
The DNA here is from genome assembly GCA_017849585.1 of Verrucomicrobium sp. Lineage (GTDB taxonomy): Bacteria > Verrucomicrobiota > Verrucomicrobiia > Methylacidiphilales > UBA1321 > UBA1321. Next base: position 161,134 of record JAFIGT010000021.1, on the reverse strand, counting down.
ACCCACGAACACCGCGCCGTCCTCGATCATCACGCGATTCGCGTGAAGGTCGCCATAGACCTGCGCCTTGCCCTTGATCTCAATGCGGCCCTGTGCGGTGATATCGCCCTGCACCTTGCCGTAAATGATCACATCTTTGACCGAGATTTCCGCCTTCACAACGGCTTCCTCGCCGATGGTCAGTTGACCATCTTCGGCCTGGATGTTGCCTTCAATGCGTCCGTCGAGGCGAAGCTCGCCCGAAAAGGCCAGAGAGCCTTTGAACTCGGCCGCGGCCGTGATCAAAGTCGTCTCAAGACCGGCAATACGGGTATTGGTCGCCGGGGAACGGAATACGTCAGTCAGGTTGGTTTTTTTGGTATCGCTCATGGGAGTAGGTAAGGTTTCTTGCGGTTCCGGATTTTCACCCGGAGCTGCGTCTGGTTTTTTTAGGAAGTTCTCGAACACAAGAGTATCAATCGAAAGGTTAGTCCAAATAAATTAGGAATATTTTACCCATAATGTTTTTTTCACAAAAAAAGTCGAGGAAATAGGAAAACAGAATGATTTACATCGCGAACATTTCCATTTAGCCAACACCTCCGTCCACAGAAAAACTCCTTTTGCCACGCCTTTTCCACCTTGACACTCCGCGCGGCACAAGCACACTGACACCTCGCCATGGTTCACCACATCAGCTTGCTCGAAGTCAAACCTTCCGTCACCCCGGAACAACTCGAATCCATCATGGTAGAGACGCGTATCCGTCTCCTCAAGATCCCGGAAATCAACAACCTCCGGGTTGGCAAGCGGATCGAAGTCAAAACCAATCCCTATACCTATTTCTTCTCCATGGACCTGGAAAACATGGACAAGCTGAAGTACGCCCAGGAAAGCGCCGTCTACACCCAGTTCCAAAAACAGGTGCTCGATCCCTTCTCCTCGAAAATCACCTCGTTCAACTACGAGATGGAGCCCGGCAAAGACGTCCGCTACTCCTGATCCCCGTCCGTCCGCCACCACCGGACGCATCCCGATCAGACCCGCACTCCCGCAGGAACCCACCTCCTGCCCTTGATTTCCTATTGTCTCCCCTATCCGGGCAAGGTAGTCTCGCCCCTCACCTTTTTTACTTTTATGGAAGAACTCAGCGAATTGCTCCAACTGCGCCACCAAAAGCTCGAAGCCTGGCGCCAACTCGGCATCGACCCCTTTGGCTCCGCCTATCCCGACGCCCTCACCACCAAGGAAGTGATCGACGGCTTTGAAGAAAACAAGACCGTCCGCATCGCCGGTCGTCTCGTTTCCATTCGCGACATGGGCAAGAGCGTCTTCGCCCACATCCAAGATCAATACGGCAAGTTCCAGATCTACGCCAACAAGCAAAGCCTCGGCGACGACGTCTTCGCCTACTGGAAGCTCCTCGACATCGGCGACTTCATCGGTGGCGAAGGCACCCTCTTCACCTCCAAGAGCGGCGAAAAGACCCTCAAGCTCTCCTCCCTGCGACTCCTCTCCAAGTCCCTGCGCCCCATCCCCAGCCAGTGGTATGGACTCTCCGACGTGGAAGCCCGCTACCGCCAGCGCTACGTCGACATGATCGTCAGCGAAGACGCCCGCAAGACCCTCCTCCTGCGCAGCCGCATCGTGCGCGAAGTCCGCAACTTCTTCGAAGCCCGCGGCTTCAACGAAGTCGAAACCCCCATGATGCAGGCCGTCGCCGGTGGCGCCGCCGCGCAGCCGTTCGTCACCCACCACAACGCCCTCAACATCGACCTCTTCCTCCGCATCGCCCCCGAGCTCTACCTCAAGCGCTTGCTCGTCGGCGGCATGGGCAAGATATTCGAACTCAACCGCAACTTCCGCAACGAAGGCATCTCCCGCAAGCACAACCCCGAGTTCACCATGCTCGAAGCCTACTGGGCTTTCGCTGACTTCGAAATGATGGCGCAGCTCGTGGAAGAACTCATCACCACCGTCGCCGAAAAGGTCATGGGCACCCTCGTCGTCGGCCCCACCCAGATCGACCTCACCCGCCCGTGGCCGCGCAAGAAGTACAACGACTGCATTACGGACGTCGCCGGAGCCGACTGGTTCCAGCTCACGCCCGAAGGCCGCCGCGCCAAGGCCGCCGAACTCGGCGTCGAGATTGGCCCCGACCTCGTCGACTTCGAAGTCACCAACCAAGTCTACGAAAAGCTCGTCGAAGCCAAGCAAAAGAACCCGCTCTTCGTCACCCACCTGCCCAAGGAACTCGTTCCCCTCGCCCGCCAGAACACCGAGGACTCCAGCGTCGTCGACGTCTACGAACTCATCATGGCCGGACAGGAAATCTCCCCCGGTTACAGCGAATTGAACAACCCCATCGTCCAACGCGAACGCCTCCTCGAACAATCCGGCGGCGAAAAGATGGACCTCGACGAGGACTTCCTCGCCGCGCTCGAATACGGCATGCCCCCCGCTGGCGGTATCGGCATCGGCATCGACCGCCTCGCCATGGTCCTCACCGGCGCGGAATCGATCCGCGACGTCCTCCTCTTCCCGCTGCTCAAGCCCAAGGCCTGAGCGCGGCTGACGCTGAACCCATTTGGAAAGCGGGAGCTTGCTCCCGCTTTGTCGTACCGCGCCTCGATGTCTGGGCTTGTGCTTTCAGCTGTCCAACCGAAAGCAAGAAACTCGTCCTACCGGCTGCCTTCAGCAGCAAAAATCTCGCACACCTAACAAACGTAGCCAACCTAACGCAAACATCTTTCCGCGCTTTCTGCTAGAAATAGACTCATGCGCGGACTCTCTTCATTTCAAATCTCCCATTTGAAATCTGAAATCCTGCTTCCCCCGGACCGGGACCAAGAAAGCGGTGTAGACGTTGGGAGCCGTTCGGAGCGCGATCCCACTTTTTTCGCCACCCCCACCCAATGGCCGTTTGCATTTAAACTTGCACCCAGTGCCCCATCCCTAATACTTCCCACCAGAACCGGCTACTCCGTAATTTTTCCTGTCATGTCCACTTCTGTTGATCCCTCCGCGCCTGCGCCCCCCCGCATGCCGTTGGGCCTGGCCAACGCCTACACCTTTCAAGTTTTCAATACCGTCTCCTTCTCCATCGTCCTCGGCGTCCCGATGATGCTCTTCTTCAAGCAACTCGGCGCCAGCGCGACCATCCTTGGCATCGTCGCCGCACTCCCGCCCCTGCTCAACATCCTGCAAGTTCCTGCCGCCCGCTTTGTGGAAACCATCGGCTACCGCAAGTTCGTCCTGCGCGGCTGGAGCGCCCGCAGCTACCTCATCATCGGCATGGCCGTCACCGCCTTCCTCCCCGGTCGCATTGATACCGCCACGCGCATCGCCCTGATGCTGCTGCTGCTCTTTCTCTACAACGCCTCACGCGGTATTTCTGTTTGCGGATTCCTTCCATGGATGACCAAGCTCGTGCCGGAAGAAATCCGCGGCCATTACATCTCCCGAGATCAAATGTCCGGAGCCCTGGCTGGCGTCGGCGCGCTCTTGTTGAACTCCTATTTCCTGCGCGAAGGTTCCTCACTCTACGCTTTCGGCGGCATCTTTCTCTTCAGCTTCGCCTCCGCCATGGCGAGTCTCTACTTCCTCCAAAAGATTCCCGACGTACCGGTCGAAGCCACCCCCTACAGCAGCGGCAAAGTGCCGTGGCGCGAAATGCTTTTCTACCCGCCCTTCTTCAAGTTCATGATCTTCAATGTCATCGCCAATTCCGCCTTTGCCGCTGCAGGCGTCTTCTGGATTCCGATGTTCCGCGACCTCTTTCACTTCAGCAGCTCGAAGACATTGCTCCTCGCCAGCCTCAGCGTCTTCGTCAGCGCCTGCTCACTTTTTGCCTTTGGCAAAATCGTCGACCGCGTAGGCAGCCGTCCCATCATCGCCCTGGGACTGATCTTCTTTACACTCCATTTTCTCGGCTGGGCGCTCACCGCCTCGCGGGTCCTGCCGCTCACCTACACCTGGCTCATCATCATCCAGATCAGCGCCGGACTCTGCGGCTCGCTCTACAATCTCGGCAATACCCGCATGCTCATGAGCATTGTACCCGCCATGGGCCGCAGCCACTTCTTCGCCCTCTTCAGCGTCATCGTCAGCCTCGTGCTCGGCCTCATGCCGGTGCTCTGGGGGATCATCCTCGACAGCCTCAGCAACTGGCATCACATCACTTGGGGATGGGAATGGAACAAGTATAGTTTTCTCTACATCGTCCTCGCCCTCACCATGGTCGTCGCTCAATACTACCTGCACCGTCTGGACGAACCCCGTGCCATGCGAACCGACGAATTCATGCATGAACTGTTGATCAACACGCCGTCCCGGGCCATCACCCGGCTCTTCTTCCGCAAACCGCTCCCATGAAACGCTGGCTGGAACGACGCTTCGCCCCCAAACTGGGAGCTGCCCTGATCCGCCTGCTCGGCGGCACGGTTCGGCTGCATGTCCATGACCCGTATCATTTTCAGGAGAAGCTCAATCGCGACCCCGTCCTCTTCGCGTTCTGGCATGACAGTCTTTTTCTGCTCCCCTATATCCAACGCCAGCTCTTCCCTCACTTCCGCCTTGCGGCCATGATCAGCCGCAGCAAAGACGGCAACCTCATCTCCAACATCATTCACGAATTCGGCATGTACGCCGCCCGCGGGTCCAGCTCCAAGCGAGGCTCCGCCGCACTGCTCGCCCTCATGCATTGGCTGGAGGAAGGGATCGACGCCGCCATCACCCCGGACGGCCCACGCGGCCCACGACACCAAATTCAACCGGGCGTACTCCATCTCGCCCGCAAATCGGGCCATTCCATCATCCCGCTACGCATCGAGTATTCCCACAAGATCCAGCTCCGCAGCTGGGACCGATTCCAGATTCCCTGGCCATTCGCCCGCTGCGATTTCCATTTCGGCGCTCCGATCACCATCGCTTCCAACGCCAACGACGACGACTTGAATCGCGCCGCGAGCGAACTCGCCGACGCAATGGGCCGCTGATCACTTCAACAACTTCTGCGACCACTCGATCATCGCCTCGGGCGACGGATTATCCTGATTGATCCACCTCAACAACTCTTCATTGATGATCCGTTCCAACTCCGGTGCCGTGGCAATAAACGGCAACGGTTGCGCATAAGCCGCCGCACTGTAAAACACCTGCTCGGCAGTCGAACGCGAAGCTCCCGGCCCAGCATGAGCAGACAGCCAATTCGACCGCGATGGCTGTGTCGCGAGTGCCCGCGCCAATCGCGCCGCGTCCTTCGGACTCGTGCATTGGGCCGACACGGTCCACCCGCGCGCCTTCACCACGGTGGAACGGTTTTCATCCTTCGGCAATGGCGCCACCCCCCACCGCAAGTCCGGCCGCGAACGCAACTCCCGCAGCAACTCCGCCCCCGCAATCGCCATACTGGCCCGCCCCTGCACAAACAGCTTCCCGCTCACTGCCGAGGGCGGTCGCGGCACGATCACGTAACGCTTGAGAAAATCCCGCAAGTAGGTCAACGACTTCACCTGCGCCGCCAGCGTCTTGGGCGTGCCCACCTGCCAGGACGTCCCGTCATATAAACTGCCACCTGCCTGCGCCGCGAAAGCCTGCCACACATCAAAACGCAACGGCAGCTCCAGCGAATAAAGAGGCTCTCCTTGATCATTCGACGGCGCGCGATAAATCGCCTGACTGATACCGAGCAACGTCTCCCATGTCCAATGCACATCGGGATAAGCCACCCCCACCCGATCAAACGACGCCGTATTATAATAGAGAGAGAGCAGCGTAAACTCCGACGGAAAACCCAATGTCTTGTCCCCGCGCTGAAAGGTCGCCAACACTCCCGGCACCCATTCGGCGGCATCTCCCGGCGTCACCTCTACCGGAGCGATTTGCCCCGCCTGCTTCAAGGCTTCCGCCTCCGTTGATTCAATCAGAAAAACATCCGGCAATCGCCGCTCCGCCAACGCCACGCGCAGAGACTCGCGATACTTCTCCTCGGAATCATACACCGTCAACTGCACGCGATAGCCACTGCTCTTTTCAAACTCGCGAACAATTCGCTCCCACGCCGCACCCGGAATTTCCCCGGTAAAAATCCACGCACTCAGTTTTCCCACCGATCCCGGCACCAACGCCGGAGACTCGGCATCCACCGTCAACGGAGAGCTTGTTTTATCAAGGACCGGTCCACGCATCGTCACCCATAAGGCTCCTGCCAAGACTAATAAAATGGCCACGACAGCCAGTGTGATTCCCCATCGATGCATCGCCATTCTTTAGCTCCTCCAGCCCCCTTCGCAAAGCGTCATTTTCCCATCGTTAATAATGTGACTGCAAAAACGGTAATTTTTTCCGCCTTCGGTCCGATATGCCTACCATGTTTTCAGAGTCTGCCTGGTCCACCCAGGAGCTTGCTGCTATTGAGGAATTACAACAAAAAATATCGGCCACGCGCCGCACTCTCGGCCTCTCCACCACGCCCATTTCTCCCACGGAACGCGAATCGGATTTTCTCCGCTTGTGGAATGAGCGGCTGCCTCAAGTTCAGGCGATTTCACTCTCCCTATGGGATACCGCCTTACAACGAACCTGTCTTCAACCCGAGGATCGCTTTCTTTTCCTGAAGACCCTTTCGCCATTTGCGGAGCTCCCGTTGAACCGCGAACAAATTTATGCACTCCGGCTTCAAGCTGAAGAAACCGCCCGGCAAGCCAGTCGTCAGCAGACAGGCTCGACTGAAACAACGCTCGACGAAATCTACGAGCGCTTTGGTCACGAATCCGGACTGACTCCCGAACAGGTGACTGCCTGCGTTCAGGCCGAGCACACACTCGAACGCATTCTGGCCCGTCCTCTCGTTCCGATTTTGCAACTCGCCCAGACAGCGCACGCCCAAGGCAAGGCGATCCTCATTCTCGCGGATACCGTTCTCGACAAAAACCATCTCTTCGAAATTCTCCACCATATCGGTTATCCCCTCACACCCAACCTGCTTTTCACCACTGCCGCATACCGTGCGAATCTCGCCAATGGCGGCCTCATACGCCGGGCGGCCAAAGCCCTTTCCATTTCCCCCCAGCAGATTCTTCATATCGGACATGACCCCGAGATCGACGCCAGCGCCGCGCGACTGGCGGATGCATCCTGCCTCCTGCACCCCTACAGCCCACCGGTTACCGCCTCCGTACAACATCAATCCCTCGACGTTCGCCACACGGAATCGCTTCTGCGCGGCACGGCTTGCACCCTGACTTTTCCACCGTCACTACCCCCGGATGATCAATCCTTCTGGCTGCAACTTGGCGCGCTCAGCGTAGGGCCAATGCTAACCTGCTTCATCCTGTGGCTCGCCGCCCAATGGCAGCGGCAGCACATTCAACACGCCTATTTCCTTGGACGCTCGGGACACCTGCTGCACCAGATCTACCTAATCCTCCAGCAACAGCATCCCGAACTCCCCCCGGCGGAGCATCTCCATGCATCGCGCCGCGCCTACCTTCTTCCCACACTCGGCTGTCAATATTCACCCGATCTTCCAACTCTCTTCAGGGGATATGGATCCTGCCCGGTCTCCGAACTTCTTTCCCAGCTGGATCTGGATCCCGAACTCTTCGTCTCAGCCTTGAACAAGGCCGGATTTCATTCCCCCGAAACACCCATTGATCCGCGGCAAAACCCCGTGCGCCTGCAACGTCTCTTTCGCGATCCAGACCTACTCGGAGCCTTGACTGAACGGGCGCAGGGCGAACGCGAAATCCTTTTGCGCTATCTTCAGCAACAACATCTCACCACCGATTGCCCGACAGCTCTCGTCGATCTCGGCTGGAACAACACGGCCACCAAGTCACTGCTCTCGATTCTCCACCATGAGGAAATCCATCACAATCTGACTGGCTTTCATCTCCTCACTCTCCCCGGAGCCCAAGCCCCGCAACTTGTCGATTACCATTATCACAGTTATCTGGCCCACAACGGAGAACCGCTCTCCCTCAGCCAGACTCTCTCCACGGGCCGCGCCCTTCTCTATACCCTCTGCGCGGCCGATCAACCGCCGCTACGCTATTTCACCCACCTCCAGAACAGCGTCAAACCGCACCACAATCCGCTGCCTACCGACCCGGAGCAAACCGCGCAATTGAACACGCTGCATCAAGGCATCTTTGCCTACGCCCAAGCCATCTTTCAGTCTCCGCTTCACACCACGCTTCTCGAAACACCGCCCGAGATTGCTGTCGCCGAATTCACACGACTCGCTCTTGCCCCCACCTCTGAGGAAGCCCTCAAGCTGGGAGCGCTGCATTACCTCAACGGATCACCCCATCCACGCCCCCTCGCCGTTTTTCCGCACGATAGTCTTTCGCCTCAGGAATTACTTACCACTTACCAGCAGGCGGAATGGAAACCGGGCCTGCTGCATCAGCAGACACCCCAATCTTGGCTGCTCCGTCAACTTGTGGAAGAAGACGCGTAAAAGCGCGATGGAAAATCCGACTCAGCGAATCGCGGAGGACTTCTCCTGCTTTCGATCGGTCTCCTGACACAACACCAGCGCCAACCGGCACAGCGCGCGCTTCAAATGCGCCATCCGATCTTCCCCCTCGGCATCCGGCTCCTTGCTATTGCCTTCGCGCATCAACCGAAACGTCAGCGCATGACGCAAGGCCTTGTCGAGATGATTGTCCTGCGGCTCGGAACGCCAAGCATCCTGTTGATGCCCCTGCTTCAAGCCTGTTGACATAATTTCCCTCACCACATCCGCCGCCAACTGGGCCGGATCCGAGCCTGCTTCTTTCTCTGGATGATGCGCCATACAATAAACTCTTCTACCCCTAATATCCGACGAACCTGTACAAAAAACCAGCCCAGAGATTCACCAATTAAAATGTCCTGCACCCTGCACGCCCCCTTTCCCAAACCTCTGCAAAATGCGCGCGAAACTCTACGCACTCCCGTCGTCTCCACTTTGTCGAAACAAGAATAATTCCTTTGGAAAGAACGAGTAGCAAGCACCGTGCGAGGAGTGGCATCACCGCCGCTCTTCTATGACCGCTCCTTCCACCACCCTTAAACGAGAAATTCTATGATCCCCTTCATGAAAGGCACCTTGACCGACCGTGTCGCTTTCATCACCGGTGCCGGCTCCGGTATCGGTAAAGCTTCCGCCAAGGCACTCGCCTATGCCGGAGCCTCTATCGCCGTGGTCAGCCGCACTCACGAAGAAGTGGAAATCACCAGCATGGAAATCCGCAGCGGTGGCGGCAACGCCATCCCCATCGTCGCCGATATCTCCTCCAGCGCCGAACTGCTTGAAGCAGTCGAGCAAACCGTTGTCCAATGGGGACGCATCGACATTGTCCTCGCCAATGGCGGTATCAACGGCGTCTGGGCCCCCATTGAAGAAATCGACGAAGCGGAGTGGGAAAAGACCCTTGCCATCAACCTCAAAGGAACTTTCCTCACCATCAAGCACGCTGCGCCCTACCTCAAGCGTCAGGGTGGTTCCATCATTGTCACCGCCTCAGTCAACGGCAACCGCATCTTCAGCAATACGGGGGCCACCGCTTACTCCTGTTCCAAAGCCGGGCAAGTCGCCATGACCAAAATGCTCGCTGTCGAACTCGCCAAATACCGCATCCGCGTCAATGCCATCTGTCCGGGAGCCATCAGCACCTTGATCGACAACAACACCGAACATCGAAACCTTGAAACAGAAAGTATCCCCGTGGAATATCCCGAGGGGCCCATTCCCCTCACCGGCAATACCCCGGGATCTGCCGGTCAGGTGGCCGAGCTCGTTTGGTTTCTCGCCTCAGACGCTTCCAATCACATTACCGGAACCGAGATCTACATCGACGGAGGCCAATCCCTTCTTCAGGGGTGAAACTCCGCTACCGGAGGAATTCAGCCGTTAAGCTTTGTGGACCATCGTTTCGGGGAGAAGTTCAGAATTCGACTTTTTCGAGGTCAACAACGACACCACCACCAGCACCACAAAGGCCAGTGGAATCGTCACAATCCCCGGTTGACTGAACGGCGCCAGCGCGTCCGCTGGATTCAATCCGTAAACATGCTGATAGGCTTCCTTGCTGAACAAAACCCAGGTCAGCGAGGAAAGCATTCCCACGATAATGGAAAGAGTTACCCCGGTCTTGGTCGTCCCCTTCCAGAACAGCACCATGACCAGCGCGGGAAGATTCGCCGAAGCGGCAATATTGAACGCCCATCCGACAAGGAATGTGACATTCATTTTTTCAAACGCAACGCCCAGTATCATCGCCAATACCCCCACCACCACCGCCGCTAGCTTGCCCGCCGTCACTTTCGCCCCATCGTGCAAATCGATCTTGCAGAAGTTTGTCAAAATATCATGCACCACCGCACCGCTGGCGGCGAGGATGAGACCGCTCACCGTGCCCAGCACCGTCGTGAAGGCAATGGCCGAGATCACGGCAAAAGCCAGTTCGCCAAAAGTCCGGGCCAGCAGCGGGGCCGCCATGTTACTGTTCGTCACATCGAGCGCGCCACTCGTCATCGCCCCAAAGCCCAGATAGAGCGTTAACACATAGAAGAATCCAATACTCGCAATTCCCACCACCGTGCTCTTGCGCGCGCTGGCCTGATCTTTAACCGTGTAGTAGCGAATCAGGATGTGCGGCAGCGAAGCCGTTCCAGCAAAGAGCGCCAGCATCAGCGAGACGAAATCGACCTTGGCTTTCCAATCCCCGTTGTGCAATCCCTTGAACGTCGGACTCGCCCCCGGTACCAACAAGTCGCTGCCGGGCTTCAACTGAGCCCGATACACCGTCGTGACCGCCGTGCCCACGTCAGTCTTTTCGGTAAGCTTCTTCGGCTCCTGACGCCAGACCTCCACCTGACTCTTTTCAAGCACGCTAAAGTATTCGAACGGCCCCAGCGGTCCAGTGCTTGCCACATCGCCCGGCAATCGCCGGATGTGACCAACCGGTTGCAGATCCCCCTCGCCCGGCCCCCGCCCTTGTGGAACACCGTTAACGAATGTCTTCTTCGCCCCGTCCGGCGAAGTCAGTACGGTCACGCGTTGCTCCTGTAAATCTTCCGGGGCCACTGTAAACCCGCGTTGCATAATCATCACTGTCAGAATCGCGCAGAAGAACACCAGCAACGAGCCCTTGATGAACTGTACCCACGTGGTCGACACCATCCCTGCCGTCACCACGATCGTGACCACCACCACGCCAACCAGCAATACGCCAGTAAGATGCGAGAAACCAAGCAGCGGCTTCACCAGTGCCCCCGCGCCAACCATCTGCGGAATCAGGTAGAACAAGCTCACCACCAGCGTGCTGATCGCTGCTGCGAGTTTGACTCCGCGCGAATGGAACTGAGCATCGAGCGCATCGGCAAACGTAAACTTCCCCATGCGCTTGAGCGGCTCCGCAATCACGAAAAGCGCCACGATCCAGCCCGCGAGATACCCGATGGAATAAAGAAAACCGTCGTAACCGTAAAAAGCGATCATCCCGCAAATGCCCAGAAACGATGCCGCCGAAAGATAATCCCCGGCAAATGCAATGCCGTTCACAAACCAGTGAATCTGCCCATGTGCAGCGTAATAACCGTGCGACGATTTCGCCTTCGATCCGAGATAAAAACTGATGCCCAGCACACCCGCCACAAAAACGCCGAAAACCAAAATTGCGGTCCACGATGCCTGATAAATCATACCTGTCCTTCTCCCCTCAGCTTGTTCTCAACCGACCTGCGAACCACCCTGCTCGTGATGATCATCCTCCGCGTGATAGAGGTAGAGCACTGCCAAACCGAATGCCACCGCAATCAAGCCCATTCCAGACCAGATCGCCACATTCACCCCCCCCCACCAAGGATGAGACATGACCTCGGGAGCCAACGCATTGACGCCGATAAATCCCGCATAAAGAAAGAGATAGAGAAAGAAAAGACGCAACCCCCAACGCGCATTCCGCTGCGAACACAGTGATGATTGTGACATCGGTCACAACTTGCACCAGCATCGCACGCCGCGCAAGTTATTTTTTAATAGCCGCATAATCCACACTAATAATATAAAAGCCCCCCCCAAATTCGAGAAGGGCTGAATTGCATTTGACATATGTTAAGCCGCTGTCAAAATCCACCCATGAGTTCACCTTTTCTGGCTCCATCCCAAGTCAAAGTCGTCGGCGATGCCCTCCCCAATATTCCGTGGCAGGATCGTCCCGCTGGCGATCCCTCCGTCGTCTGGCGTTACACCCATAACCCCGTCATCCCGCGCAATCCGTTCCCGGAAAGCAACAGCGCGTTTAACAGCGCCGTGGTCACCTTCAAGGGCAAGTTCGCGGGCGTCTTCCGTTGCGACCACACAGATCGCAATCAGGAGCTGCATGTCGGCTTCAGCGACGATGGTCTGAAGTGGAACATCAACCCGCAGAAAATCAAATTCATCGGCGCTGATCCCGACATCGCCAAGTGGGTTCTCGGCTACGATCCGCGCGTTGTTTGGCTCGAAGATCGCTACTACATCACGTGGTGCAATGCCTATGCAGGCACCCCCACCATTGGCGTCGCCTGGACAAAGGATTTCGAAACCTTCCATCAAATCGAGAACGCCTTTCTGCCCTTCAACCGAAATGGCGTGCTCTTCCCGCGCAAGATCAACGGCAAGTATCTCATGCTCAGCCGACCGAGCGACAACGGGCACACCCCCTTCGGCGACATCTTCGTCAGCGCCAGCCCGGATATGACCTACTGGGGTTGCCACCGCCACGTCATGGGTCGCGGCATCAGCCAGTGGCAGGGATTGAAAATCGGCGCGGGTCCGATCCCGATTGAAACCAGCGAAGGCTGGCTGATGTTCTATCACGGCGTGCTGCAATCCTGTAACGGGTACGTTTACAGTTGGAGCGCTGCCTTGCTCGACTTGGAAAAGCCGTGGAAGGTGATCGCCGCACCGCGTCCATACTTGATGTCACCGCAAACCCCGTACGAATGCATGGGCGACGTGCCGAATGTGACGTTCCCCTGCGCCGCGTTGGTCGATGCCCCCTCGGGTCGTTGCGCAATCTACTACGGCTGCGCCGATACGGTCACAAGCCTCGCATTCTGCCGCGTGGACGAAGTCCTCACCTGGCTCAAAGCCAATAAAGCCTGATCGTTGCTCACAAACAAAAACGCCAGCCGTGTTCTGCGGCTGGCGTTTTTGTTTTAGAGAGTGTTTGCTGACGTACCCCTTTGCGCCGTCGAAGCACGCACGACCAGATCAACGGATACTTGAAGCTTCTGCCCCTTCGCCCCAGCGATTTTCCCCTCCACCCGATCCACCGCCTGCTTGGCAGCGAGCCGTCCGATCTTATAGCTATCCGGTCGAATCGTGGTCAGCGCCGGATGCAAACGCGCGCTGAAACTCAAGTCCGCAAAACCGATCACCGACAAGTCGCGCGGAATTTTCAACTTCAACTTGGCCGCCGCTTCATACACCCCCGCCGCGATGGTATCCGTGGCGGCGAAAATCGCCGTGGGTCGCTGCTTGCACCTCAACAGCTCAAGCGCCTTCTCCACGATCTGCAAATCATTCTCCAATTCGATTGTTTGGCAGGACGCACCTCGCTCCGCTTCGACCGCCTTTTCAAAACCATCGCGTCGATCCCGCGCCCAACTGTCCTTCAAAAAACCCGTCAGATGCCCCAGTCGACGATGACCGAGATCCAGCAAATGTTGCGCGGCGATCTTGCCCCCGCCCCGGTCATTGGCACTCACGGAGTCCGTTTGAAATTCCCGCGGCAAATCATGATCAATCGTCACCACGGGCACTTTCCGATTGGTGAACTCGTGAATATGCTCCTCGTAGAGCAGCGCGAACGGCGGCCACAGAATCACCGCATCCACCCGGCGATCCAGTAGTTGATAAATCACCTTCAGTCCGTCCGTCGGCGCATTATCGGAAATGTGACTACTGCTGAAATTGGCGTCCTTGATCGTGGAATGATGCGCCCACATCAGGATCGGGCTGTACTCCGCACCGACCAATTCATCATGCAATCCGTACAACACCTCGGCCCAATACGAATCTACCGGCGGCACCAATACGCCCACCGATTGGCTCCGCCCACTCTTCATTCCCCGCACGAGCAAATTCGGGCGGTAACCGAGCCGCTTCGCCACCGACAACACCTTGCGTTGCGTCTCCTCCGACGGACCGGGATCTCCGTTGAGCACAAGGGAAACAGTCGGGCGCGACACCCCCGCGAGTCGGGCAATGTTGGCTTGGGTCGGTCGTGAAATTGTGGGTCGGGCAGGCATGGGGTTACATCAACTTTTGCCCAAGCTTGTGCCAATACCGTCCGATGACAAGGCCGCAATTAACCTATGACAACTGCCCCAAGACTTTCAGAAAAGATCCACGCAATCCCTAGCCAATTCGAAAAACGGGGGTATGTTTTATCAGGAGGCGTGCCCATGCACTTCAAAGACCGGTTTCAAGCCGGAAAAGCCTTGGCGAACAAGTTAACTGCCTACAAGGACCGGAACGACGTCCAGGTTCTGGCCCTGCCCCGGGGCGGTGTGCTTGTAGGCTACGAAGTGGCTAAGGCCCTCCCTGCGCCGCTGGACGTGCTGGTTGTTCGTAAGCTGGGACTCCCCGAGTACCCCGAACTGGCCATTGGCGCGCTGGCGGCAGGCGATGTCGACCGGGTATCGCCTGCCGCGGTGGAGCAATTCCATGTCACTCCCGAAGCACTGGAGCGCGTCATCGACGCCGAGCGCAAGGAACTGCATCGCCGCGAACACTGTTACCGCGGCAATCGTCCCCTTCCCGATCTCAAATCGAAGATCGTTATCCTCGTCGATGACGGCATCGCCACCGGCCTCACCATGCAGGCCGCCATTCTTTCCGTGCAACAACATAACCCCTCCCGCGTTGTCGTCGCCGCGCCCGTCGGAGCCGCCGATAGTTGCGCCGAACTCGCCCGCATGGCCGACGAAGTCGTCTGCGCCAGCATCCCCCGGCACTTCGATGCCGTCGGCGCGTGGTATGGCCATTTCGATCAAACGACCGATGCGGAAATTTTGGAGCTACTGGAGCATATCCGGCTTCAACCCGCGCTCTGACTCAGCGCCTCGTAGCCTGCTTCATAAGAACTCTGCTCTACCCTTCGATGTTAGTGAATCAGCCCCCAATCTCGTAAGCGAACCGACCTTCCAAGGGAATATATTGAATCGAGAACGAGTGCGTCTGACCAAACCAAATAGGTGTGCGCGGTTCTTTTAGCCATTGCTGAAGACGCTCGATACCCTCCGCGTCAAACAACTCCATGATCTTTTTGCGCTGAATGCGCAATACCGCGTTCAGTGTCAAATCCCAATGCGACTCTCCATATAAGGTCCCAATCATCGAGTGGCTTATCCTCTTGGGGTCAATATACCGATAACTCAGCCTCGCAACCGAATAGGGATTCACAATCTCACTGTTCTTTTTGGGAACGTGACCATCTGAAAAGGAAAAACAAAACGGATAGTCTTTCGCGAAGGGAACAATCTGTTCCGAAATCAGTGTTGAACTGAGAGGATATGACAAATAACCGGGAATCTTCGCCTTGAACTGCGGAACAAGCGGGGTTGTCATAAGGTCCGCTACAGCTGAAAAGCTGAAGTAAGAGGTGTGCACTCGGGGAGACTCGAACTCCCATGGATTTCTCCACACGCACCTCAAGCGTGCGCGTCTGCCATTTCGCCACGAGTGCTTTAAGGAAGGGCGACTATATGGGAAACCGCGGTGAATTGTCTAACGGAAAATTGTCTTTCTCGAAGATTTTCTTTTTCCCGGGGGAACCCGGGATACGGAAATCAAATTAACGGCGCTAATCGAAACACCACCCACGGCGTTAACGCTGTTAATTTCATATCTTTCCCGATGCAAATGGCTTGCCTTGAAGGCCGCAAACAGGCTTAGGTGGCCTATGCCGACGCTGGTTTTTGGACATAAGAATCCCGATACAGACGCCATTTGCTCCGCCCTGGCGTATGCCGATTTTCTCTGCCGCACCGAGCGGCCCGACGCGCTTGCCGCCTGTTGCGGCGAAATCAACGCGCGCACCAAGTTCGCCCTGCAACAGGCGAAGATGGACCCGCCCCGCCTGATCATGGATGTGCGGCCCACCGTGTCGCAGATCGCCCAGCGCGAGGTCATCTTCGCTCACGAAGGGGAAAGCCTCCACACCGCCTTCAACCGCATGCGCCAGCGCGATCTCCGCAGTCTGCCCGTGCTCAATGCCGAGGGTAAACTCCTTGGCCTCGTCTCGATCACCAAGCTCGTCGGCCTGCTCCTGCCCGATTATCAGGACATCGATCACGCCCGCAATATCGAGACCAGCCTCTGCCGCATTTGCGAGGCACTGAAGGGCGACTTCCAGCATGTCTACCAGCCCGAGGAGGAAGTAGAATTTCTCCTTTCCGTCGCCGCCTACAGCGCGGAAAAATTCACCGAGAAGATTCACCACTATCCGCCCGAGCGACTCCTCATCGTCGCGGGCGACCGCCCCACTGTGATCAAGCCCGCCATCGAATACGGCGTGCGCGGTCTCGTCATCACCGGTGGCTACAACATCAGCGACGAACTGCTCGCGCTCGCCCGCGAACGCAACGTCACGGTCATCTCCAGCCCGCACGACACCGCCTCGACCACGCTCCTGATCAAGTGCGCCAAGCGGATCACTCTCGCGCTGGAACCCGATTACATTGCCCACAACGAGCACGCGCTCATCAAGCCGTTGCGGCACGCGCTGCAGGATTCCGCCCAGCCGATTTTCCCTGTACTCAATGATGCCGGAAAACTTCTCGGCGTGTTTTCCAAGTCCGACCTCGTCAATCCGCCGGTCTGCCAGCTCATTCTCGTCGACCACAACGAATTCGGCCAGGCCGTCAGCGGCGCGGAGGAGGCGGACATCCTCGAGGTCATCGACCACCACCGGCTCGGCGGCGGCCTCACCTCGCGCGAACCGATCCGCTTCATCAACGAACCCCTCGGCTCCACCTGCACCATCGTAGCCCGCATGTTCCGCCAGCGCCAGATCGCGCCGGATCCCGGCATCGCGCTCTGCATGGCGGCGGGAATTATTTCTGACACGTTGCACCTCACCTCGCCTACCACAACGGAGATCGACCGCGAGATCCTGAGCTGGCTCGGCACGATGACCCCGGTGCCGGTCAGTCAATTCGCCGATCAATTTTTCGCCACCGGTTCTGCGCTGCAGGTCAACACGCCCGAAGTGGTCGTCGGCGCGGACTGCAAGCAGTACGAGGAAAACGGCTGGAAGATCGCCGTCGCGCAGGTCGAGGAACTCGGCTTCGACCATTTCTGGCCGAAGCAGAACGAACTGGCCGCCGCGCTCACGGAATTGCAACGCTCGCGCCAGCTTGATTTCGCCTGCCTGCTCATTACCGACATCACCACGCACGACAGCTACCTGCTCTGCGCCGGAAACGAGCGCATCATCGGCGCCATCGATTATCCCCGGAAGGAAACCAATCTCTTCCACCTTGAAGGCATCGTCAGTCGCAAAAAACAGCTCCTGCCGCACCTCTGCAACGTGCTCAATAAAGTCGCCCGCGATCAGGGCTGACCAGCGTGACGCTGGACTCAATAGCTGGCACGCGATGCGGTCCGCTTTTGGACACTGAGAGTTTTGCCCACCAAAAATCTTCTAGCAAGAGGTATGGCAGAGGTAATGTCTGCGCCTGATCCTATTTTCGCAGACGGTGCCCAAGCCCCTGGGCGCGGTTGGCCTTATGACCTCTGGAAGCCTTTAAGCCGGATCCTTCCCCTCTGCCATACGTCCTTAGCCTAACAATATAAGTAGCACTTCCAAGCCGAATACGATCCCAATATTACCTTCTTCATTAGCTCCCCTCCCCCGCACTTTCCACTTTACTTCCCGCTTCTTGTTCCTTTAGCTACGCTAACGATACTTTGTCTCTTATTTAACCGGAACTACTGACTTTATGAGCACCGATTTGTCCGCTACCGATTTCCCCCATCGCCGCCTCAACCCCCTCACGGGCGACTGGATTCTCGTCTCGCCCCACCGCACGAAGCGCCCGTGGCTCGGCAAGCAGGAGACCCTGCCCCACGCCAATCTCCCCGCGCACGATCCGAAGTGTCTGCTCTGCGCTGGCAACAAGCGCATGAACGGCGAACTGAATCCCGACTACAAGGGCACTTTCGTTTTCACCAATGACTTCAGCGCCGTCCTCCCGGAAGCGGGTCAGCTCCCGCCGGACGCGTCGCCCCTGCTCCACAGCGAACCGGTGGCCGGTGTCTGCCGCGTGATTTGCTTCTCGCCGCGCCATGACCTGAGCTTGCCGCAGCTTCCCGTCGCCGCGATCGAAGGCGTGGTCAATACGTGGGCCGACCAAATCACCGACCTCGGCAAAAATCACAAGTGGGTCCAAGTGTTCGAGAACAAGGGCGAGGTCATGGGTTGTTCCAATCCCCACCCGCACGGCCAGGTCTGGGCCACGAACACCATCCCGAACGAACCGGCCAAGGAAGATCGCAAGCAGCAGGAATACTTCGCGAAGAACGGCCAGCCGCTGCTCCTCGATTATCTCGCCACCGAAACCAAGCTCAAGGAACGCATCGTCGTCGAGAACGAAGACTGGGTCGTGCTCGTGCCGTATTGGGCCACGTGGCCGTACGAAACCCTGCTCCTGCCGCGCCGCCACGTGCAGCGTCTGCCAGACCTCACCCCCGCCGAACGCCACAGTCTCGCTGAGATTTTGAAGCGCCACCTCACCCGCTACGACAACTTGTTCCAGGTGTCCTTCCCCTACTCCATGGGCTGGCATGGCGCGCCAACGGACGGCGGCAATCACCCCCACTGGCAACTCCACGCCCATTTCTATCCGCCGCTCCTGCGCTCCGCTACCGTGAAGAAATTCATGGTCGGCTACGAAATGATGGCCGAGGGCCAGCGCGACCTCACCGCCGAACAAGCCGCCGACAAATTGCGCGGCCTCTCGGAAAAGCATTTCACTGAAGCGTAAATCGAACGCGCGCCGGGCTCAGGAAAGCCGGAAAATTTCTCTGGCTTTCCTCGCCATCGGTAGTTAGGACGGACCTCATGATACGAGCTTCACGCCGTCGTCTCCTACCGCCCACTCCTGAAAAGCGTCTATCGATCTGGTGGTTAAGTTTTTGGTCGGCGGTTCCGGATGGACTGGGCTGTTTTTTTCACACTTCACTCATCTCCCTCGTTGTTCATGGATTAATATTTCTCGGCTGGCTTGAAGGCAAGCGACAGCGGCGAAAAATGCGCACCATTGTCGCATCACGCACCGGTGAATCCATCTGCACGTATGCCCGCCAGTTCGATTACCGCAGGCTCGATACCCAAACCATGCGCGCGACGTTTGAGGAGTTACAGCCATGGATGATCAGTCGCGAGGAGATCTTTCCTTTTCGTGCCTCCGATCGCTTTGAAGAAGATCTTCATTTTGATGGAGAGGATCTCGATATGATGGCCTATGACATAGCCCGACGCTGCCAGCGTTCTATGGAAAACGTGGAATCCAACCCGTATTTTGGCTCTGTCAAAACCGTCCATGATCTGGTTCTGTTTCTGAACCATCAGCCCAAACTCGTATAAGCCTCGCTTTACAGGAGTTGTCAAAAATTCCGGGATCGTCCACACTCCCGCATCGTGGCGAAGCTCAAGAACCAGCCCCCCACCGCGCAGCCCGATCCCGCGCCGAAAGCGGTTGATCCTGTCGTCGCGGAATTCCTCGCGTGGAGCCGCGAAGAACGCGGGCAATCGCCCCTCACCGTCCGCAACTACGCGCAAGCTCTCGCCGAGTTTTATCCCAGCGTCGCCCCGCGCCCGTGGTGGTCGCTCGAACAACGCGATTTCCGCAACTACCTGTACCGACTCTCCCGCGAACAAAAGCTCAGCCCGTCGTCCATTCGACTCCGCTTCGCCGCGCTCCGCTCCTTTTACCAGTACAGCCTCAAGATGGGCCGCATCAAAATCAATCCGGTCAAAGGCGTGCCGCTACCGAAACTCGCCCGCCGATTGCCCGTCTTCATGACCGAGCACCAAGTCATCTCCCTGCTCGACGCCCCGCACCGCCGCTGGGCCATGGAGTTGATCAAGCTCGCCCGCAGCAGTGGTGAGAAGAAGCGCCCCCACTTTGCGTGGAACGAATGGCAGATGTGGCGCGACGCGGCCATCCTCGAAACCTTCTACAGCTCGGGCATGCGTCTCAACGAGCTCATCCAGCTCGATCGCAAAACCGTCGACTGGTCCAACGGCTGCGTCCGCGTCCTCGGCAAAGGGAACAAGGAACGGATCTGCCCCCTTGGTGAACCCGCCCTGCAAGCACTCCGCCAATACCTCGACCTCTGCCCATTCGAAACGAAATGGCTGTTTGTTTCCGCGCAGGGAAAACGGCTCAATGGCCGCACCGTCCAGCTCTTCCTCAAGACCTACCTGAAACTCGCCGGGCTGGATTACAAACTCACCCCGCATAAGCTCCGCCACACCTTCGCCACCCACCTGCTCGAACACGGCGCCGACCTCCGCAGCGTGCAGGAACTGCTCGGCCATTCGCAACTCACCACCACCCAAATCTATACCTCCGTCTCCGTCGAACGTCTCAAGAAGGTGTATCAGGGGGCGCATCCCCGCGCCTGAGTGGGGGATGAGTTTTCAGAGGGGGAATTCTAAACCGCCCCTTTGCCCGATCCCTCGACTACGCTCGGGATGAACCAGCGTGACGCTGGCCCCAGTTGCTGATTTGCTGCGCAAATCGCTTTACGATCTCCACTTTCACACTCCGTCATCCCGAGCATAGTCGAGGGATCGGGCAAAGGGGCGGTGGTAATGACGATTCATCAAGAACCCTCACCCCCTTCCCCACTGAAAACTGAAAACCTCGAACTGAAAACTTCCCTTCCCCTTTCCACGTGCTTTAATCAGCGCTTACCCATGATTCGGTTTCTCCTGCAAGTCGGTTACAACGTCGCGTTCTTTGCGGCGGTTCTCGTCTCGTGGCCCTATTGGGGCTACCGCTTGTGGAAGCGCGGTCACTGGTGGCGCGACATCGAACAGCGCATCGGCATCTACAAGGGCATCAAGCAGCGCCTCCCCCACGGCTGCGACATCTGGATACACGCCGTCAGCGTCGGTGAAGTCATGCTCGCCAGCGTCCTCATCCAGCGCCTCCGCGAGCAAAACCCCAACCTCATCATCGTCCTCAGCACCACCACCATCACCGGCCAACGCGTCGCCCGCAAGCTCGAAGACGAACGCACCATCATCGTCTTCAATCCCGCCGACTTCCTCTGGTCCGTCCGGCATGCGTTCGAAACCTTCCGTCCACGCCGGCTCATCATGGTCGAAGCCGAAATCTGGCCCAACTACATCTGGTGCGCCAAGCGTCGCGGCATCCGCATCTACCTCGTCAATGCCCGCCTTTCCAAACGCAGCGAAGAACGCTTCCGCCTGCTGCGCTGGATCACCCGCCCCGTCATGGAGGAAGTCGATCTCATCTTCGCGCAGAATGACGAAGACGTCGCCCGCCTCACCCGCGCTGGATTCTCCTCCGAGGCCATTTTCAATGTCGGCAGCATGAAGTACGACGTCGCCGACATGCCCGGTGCCGCACCTGCGGAAATCGATGCCTGGTGGTCGCTCCTCGGCTGGGACAAGAACGCGCCCATTCTCCTCGGAGGCAGCACCCATTCCGGCGAAGAGGAAATCCTCGCCAAGATCTACCTCGAACTGCGCGAGCAATACCCCGCCCTGCGCCTCGTCCTCGCCCCCCGTCACGCCGAACGCGGTAAGGCGATCTACGAAAAGTGCCTCGACCTTGGACTCAAGGTCGTTCTGCGCGGCGAACTCGAAGTCCCCCTCTCCAACGGCAGCACACCCGAAGCCGTCGTGGTCAACAGCACCGGCGAACTCAAATCCCTCTATCCCAAGGCCACGCTGGTCTTCGTCGGCAAAAGCCTGCGCGGCAGCGGCGGCCAGAACTTCATTGAAGCCGCCCGGCTCGGCGCTCCGATTCTCGTCGGTCCGAACATGCAGAATTTCCCGCAACAAACCCACGAGTTCGTCCGCCGTGGCGGACTCGTTCAAGTGAATGACGAACTCGAACTCGCCCAAAAGATTCGCGAACTCCTCGGCTCCGAAGCGCAGCGCACCGAACTCAGCGCCCGCGCCCTCCAGACCTTCCGCGACAATCTCGGTGCCGGTCGCACCACCGCGAAAATGATCCTCGCCTCCATCGATCAGGATAAGTCCAAAAAGAAGAAGTAGGCCGATTTCTCGCCCGCTCAGTCCTGTCCACAAATGCACCGCGCCGCGTACTGGATTTCCTCGCAGGGCGGTTCGAGAAAATAAAGGGTCATCCGGTAATGGCCCGGCTCATCGAGACTTTCGCACGCGACCACTACGCCGCTGCACGCGTGCCGTTTTCGTCCCATTTCCACGCCGAGCTCCACTTCGGCTCCCTGCCGGAAATACCATTTCGTGTGAAGCGTCACTCCCCGTTCGCACCAATGAATTTCCTCCGTGGCGCAATCTGCCGAATCCGAATAATTAATAGTTACAGTGCGACGATCTTTACGTAACGAGGACTTTACAGGTGCCATAATAGATCGCATTCAGAATTGCTCGGGTATCTTGAGAACCGTTCGCACATCTTAAAAGGAAATCAAGTGACAGCGGGGTGATTTTTACCCAGACCACACTCTGTAGCTTACAGTACATGCATTAGCCCCCTTTTCAAGGGATTGCCCTAAGGAGTAGAAACAGTAATGCCCACCAGAAGGATTCTTCTGGCGGGCATTGACTGAGCATCGAGCGACTCGTGTCACTCGAATGTAAATACAACGGGATTAACCGTTCGCGCGGCCCATGTACTTGCCGTCGGCGGTGCTGATCTTGACCATTTCGCCTTCTTTGATGAAGAGCGGAACTTGGACCTGCAAGCCGGTTTCGAGCGTGGCCGTCTTTTGGACGTTATTGGCGGAATCGCCACGAACGCCTTCCGGGGAATCCACGATTTTGAGAATGACACTCGAGGGCGGCTCGACTTCGGCCACCTTGTCGTCCGTGAAGATCACATCGACCGTCATGTTCTCGGTCAGATAATCCTTCACCTTGCCGAGCAGATCTTCCTGCAACGTGAGCGACTCGTAGGTGGCCGGATCGATGAAGGTGTAGCCAGTGTTGTCCTTGTAGCTGAACTCGTACTTCTTGCGAGCCATCGGGACGATTTCCAGCGATTCGTTGGAGTTGAAGCGTTGCACGAACGACTTGCCCGTGCGCAAGCTGCGCAGCGTGGCCTGAACGAAGGCACGCAAGTTGCCCGGGGTGCGATGCTGTGTTTCGAGCACCATACAAATATCACCGTTGAATTTGATGGCCTGACCTTTTCCTATTTCGTTTGCGTTCGGCATAAGTAAAACAATTCTATCTGTCTGTTCCTGGATTATTTCTTCTACATCAGTTTGAGTTTAGCGATGTCCTGCGCGTCGACCAAACCGACCGGACGCTGCTGAGCATCCACCACAACGAGGTCATCGATGCGGTGTTTCTGGAAAACATTGAGCACTTCCACGGCAAGTTTGTCAACTCGCACGGTGATTGGGCCCTTTGTCATCACTTCCGAAAGCTTCTTGCTCCCCACCCGCGCATCAGCCTGATAGCCGCGCACAAAGTCGCCATGGGTGTAAATACCGACGATCTTGCCCTTGGGACCGGTCACAATGGCCGCCCCAGCGCGTTTCACGTTCCATTGCATCAACGCCTCGTTCACGGTCGCCTTCTCGCCGAGCAAGGCCACCTGATCGAGCGGACGCATGACATCCTGGACCCGGGTGAGCAAATGACGGCCTAGTTGGCCGCCGGGATGAAAACGGGCAAAATCTTCCTTCTTAAACCCCCGCGCTTCAAGGACTACCATCGCCAGCGCATCACCCACAGCGAGCATGGCGGTTGTACTGGAAGTCGGCGCGAGATTCAGCGGACACGCCTCCATGGGCGTATCGATATTCAAATGGACATCGGACTGCTTCGCCAAGGTCGAACGGGGATGACCGGTCATCGAGACCATCTTCACATTCACCCGCTTCAGGAGCGGTAACAGGCGCAAAATCTCCTCCGTCTCGCCGCTCTTGCTGAGCGCGATTACGAGATCGCCTTCCGAGACCACGCCGAGATCGCCATGAACCGCATCGGACGCGTCCAGAATGACCGTCGGGGAACCGGTGCTCGTGAGCGTGGCGGCAATTTTCTGACCGATATTGCCCGATTTGCCCACGCCAATGACGATAAACTTCCGTCCCGCCGCCAGCACTTCCAACATCAACTCCACGGCCTTCTCAAAATCACCATCGAGCCGCTTCTGCACATGGCGCAAGCCGGCGATCTCAATCTCGATCACCCGCTTGCCCTTCTTCACAAAATCCATAAGCCGGACAGCATAACCAAATCCACCCGTCGATGTAAAGACAGCGTGACGGCAAAGCGGCCCCATCCCCACCCCGGTCGGTAACGACTTCGACTACGATACAGCCCTATTGGCGGCGGGCGAGATGATGGCGTCCTTCATGCCGTGGAGGAGCTTCTTGTTCGACGGGCAGAGGGTGACGAGGACACCGCCGAGACTCGTCTTGTCCTGATGGACGAAGTAGTAGGGGCAGACGCGGGCGCGGCCTTTGAGCTCGTGGAGCTGGCCGTCTTCGTCGTAGTAATTTTGGGCGAAGAGGTCGCCATGAACGAAGCGTTGCAGAACGTGCGGCTGATGTTCGAAATCGGCGAGGCTCTGGTCGATGAGTTGCTGCCACTCCGGCGCGGGCATGTCGGAGCCGATGTAGACGCCGCGGGCACCCCACGCGAGCGGGGAGAAGCCGGAGATCTTGAGCACGAGATCGCGCTGTTTCTGGCTGAACGCGCCCATCTCTTTCCAGTCGTGAATGCCGAGTTCGGGAATGACGGCATGATTCGGCAATGGCGTGGGGTCGAGCACCCACGAGTAAGGAATGATCTGCTGGAGCTGGAGCTGGCCTTTCTCGCTGAGTTCCTGCCGCCAAAACTCCTGTAACGGCCGCATCCAGAACAAGGCGAGCCAGAGTTTTTCCTCGATGTAGGGCTTGAGCGGCGGTGTCATCGGCTGGCCGGGCTGCCACGAGGCTTGCAGTGAGTGGAGATTTTTCCAGTCGAACCCTTCGAAGAAGCGATAAATCGAGGCGCCGTTGGCGGTGTAGGTCTCGGCGGCTTTCACGCGCTCGGGCGAAGTGAGCCACTCGAGTTCGGGCCGGTACGAGGCGGCTTCCTCGGAAATGAGGACATCGCCCGCAGGGAATATTTTTTCGAACCCATCGCGCATGCCACGCGGTCCGCCGAGAATGTTGTCGCCGAGGGCGCTGTAGGTTTCCGCCAGCCAACCGGTGAGGCCGATGCCGCCGGGGACGCTGTCGAGTTCGCTCATCGCGAAGCCATTCTCAGTGAGAATGAGGTCGGGCCGGATGACGGCGGGGAGATGGTTTTTGATGCGCTCATCGCGGGCGATGGCGATGAGTTCCGGTGGCTTGCCGCGGTCAAGGAGTTCGGCGATCCACGCCGGTTTCTTGCCCTGCCAGCTCTGGCGGTAGAGGAGATTGCAGGCTTGGTTGAAGCGGTGGAGCTGGTGGCCGAGTTTTTCGATCTGCTCGACGTGCTTCGACGAGAGGGAAAAAGCGGTGTCGGCGATGCGCCAGGTTTTTTCGGCGAAGAGGCCACCCTCCGGCATGCGGCTGCGGATTTGTTCGAGGCGCGAAGGGGTGGTCATGGTTTGGGAAGAGGAAGGTCCGCAGATTTCACAGATTCAAAGCAATCAACTTAATGGTGATTTGAGGGGTGTCAATTCAGGGACGGGAATTTCCATGATTGAAGTATCTGTATTTTGACTGGCGCATCAAGGCACACACACCCCGGCGCGCAGCGCTGGTGTGTGTGTCAGCGGATGATGGAATTACGTGCGCACCTGGCCGTTGCCGCGGACGAGGTATTTGTAGGAGGTGAGTTCCTCAAGCCCCATGGGGCCACGCGCATGAATTTTGTCGGTGCTGATACCGATTTCCGCGCCGAACCCAAATTCGAAGCCGTCGTTGAAGCGGGTGGAGGCGTTCCAGAAGAGCGCGGCGGAGTCCATCATACGGAAGAAATCGGCCGCAGCAGCAGCGTCATCGGTGATAATGCCGTCGGAGTGGTGAGAGCCGTATTGGTCCATGTGGGCGACGGCGTCGGAAAGATTGTTGACCGTTTTGATGGACAGAATGAGGTCGAGATACTCAGTTCCCCAATCTTCTTCTGTGGCGAGCTTGACGACTATGCCGCCGAGTTTTTGGGTGTAACTGTCACCGCGCACCTCGACGCCTTTGCTTTGCAGCGCGGCGACGATGCGGGGGATGAATGTCTCCGCAATGGCCGTATCGACGAGCAAGGTTTCCAGCGCATTGCAGACGCCAGGCTTTTGGCACTTGGCGTTAAGGATGATCTTTTCGGCCATGTCGAAGTTCGCCTTGGGGTGAACGTAGAGGTGGCAGATGCCATTGAAATGTTTGATGACCGGCATACGCGCGTTTTCGGTCACGGTCTTGATCAGACCGTAGCCGCCACGGGGGATGAGCAGGTCGACGGTGTCGCTCTGTTGGCAGAGCGTGGTGATCGCGTCGCGGTCGGTGGTGGGGATGAGCTGGACGCTCGCGGCGGGAAGTCCGGCGGCGGCGAGTCCTTTTTGCAATGCGATGGCAAGAGCGAGATTGGAATGGATCGCTTCGCTGCCGCCCCGGAGCACGACGGCGTTGCCGGCCTTGAGGCAGAGCGCGGCGGCGTCGACGGTGACGTTGGGGCGGGATTCGTAAATGATGCCGATGACGCCGATGGGGACGCGGATTTTTTGGATCTCGAGTCCGTTGGGGCGGGTGCGGCCAAAGAGGATTTCACCGAGGGGACAGGGCAAAGCGATGATCTGGCGCACGCCGTCGACCATCTGCTGGTAGACCTTGTCGTTGAGTTCGAGTCGTTGGAGCATCGCGCCAGTGAGTCCCTTGGACTTTCCGGCTTCGAGATCCTTCGCATTGGCAGCGACAATTTCGGTTTTGTGGGCTTCGAGGGCCAGGGCGATCTGCTCGAGGGCATAGTTCAGATCGTATGCGGCGGCGCGGGCGAGTTGACGGCTGGCTCCCTTCGCCTTGTTGCAGATATCGCGGATGGTCGATTGAATTTCAGTGCTCACGCTTGAAAGATAGTCCCGATTTGTTGACCTTGGCAAATTTTTAGCAGCACATTGGGGGTGCGGCCATTGGCGATTTGCATCGTAATACCCCGTGAGGTCGTGAGTTTCGCGGCCTTGATCTTGGAGATCATGCCGCCGACGGAGGTCTGGCTGAGTGTGACCCCGGCAAGGGCTTCGATCTTGGCGTCGATGGTTTTCACGAAGGGCAGGACTTTGCCGGTGCCGTCGGAATGTTCGGCGAGGCCGTTGATGTTGGAGAGGATGATGAGGCGGTCGGCTTCGACCATGACGGCGACATGGGCGGAGAGTTGGTCGTTATCGCCGAACTTGAGTTCCTGATGCGAGACGACGTCGTTTTCGTTGATGATGGGAACGCAGTTTTTCAGCGCGAGGAGATAGCCGAGGGTTTTTTGCGCGTTGGAGTAAAGGGAGCGGCTGTCGAGGTCGAGGTAGGTGAGGAGCATCTGCGCGACGTGCAGCTTGTGGCGGTTAAAGTGTTCCTCGTAGATGTGCATGAGCTGGGGCTGGCCGATGGCGGCGCAGGCGCGGAGTTCGCGCATGCGAGTGGGACGCATCTTCATCTTCAGGATGCCCATACCCGCGCCGACCGCGCCGGAACTGACAAGGATGACTTCATGCCCGCGCTTAATGAGCGTGGAGACCTGCCGGACGAGGTTTTGAAATTGGAGGAGGTCCAGTTGGCCCTTGGAATCGCTGAGGATTCCGGTACCCAGTTTGATGACCCAGCGTTGGGATTTTTTCGTCGTTTTGGTCGGCATGGAAGTATTTTGGTGAAAGGGGATTCTTGCGGCTGTCGTGCAAGTAAGTCAAATCTCAAAGGTCAAAAGTCAAAGCGCCACGGCAAAACTCAAAAGCCTTGAGGAATAAGTACGGCACTCTGCACCGTCGTTGCCGTGTGCAGGGCTCAGCCCTACCGTGGTTGGGTAAAGGCGGAACGGACGCGGGTGAACAGCTGCCACGCAGTCATGATACGAGCGGGCCAAGCTCCCAGACGTTGGATAAAACCGAGGCGACCGGCGAAGATTTTGCCGACGATGGCGGCAATGGCGGAGATCAGGATGGGATGCGCCCGCAGGGTGCGGACAAGGCGAATGCCGGTATCGGCCAGATGAAGCGGGCGTTCCACCTGGGCAAAGTGGTCGGCCAGTTCCTGCCGCTGCCGGTCAGACTTGGCGACCAGTTCGGCGCGGTGTCGGGCAAGGGCGTCGAGTTTGGCGCTCACGGGTTGCTTTTGCGCAGGCAGTCGCAATCTTTGGCCAGTTCGGAAAGAGTGGTGGCGAAAAGACGCGGCTTGTTGCGGATTTTATTGCGGAGGACGAAAATGAGGCAGACGCCGCTGGCGAGATAAGCCGCGGTAACGCCGCCAAAAACGGCCATCCGGTAGGGAGTATCCCAAGCCAGCGCCACAATGAGCAGGCTGACCAGAAGTACTCCCACACACAGACAGAATACACAGGCGACGCCAAGAAGAAGGAGTTCTTCCAGACGTTCACGCTCTTCCTCGATTTCGGTGGTGGCGATTTCAAAGCGGGTGTAGAGGCTGCTGACAAAAGTCAGCAGCAATGCCTTGAACGATTCCGCAATACCGGGAGCCGGGGTGGAGCGAGGTTCCTGTGTTTCGGACATGGCTTTGATCCGGAGATTTAGCGGCGGCTAACGAGCACGCCCACCAGGAATCCCAAGCCAGCGGCAATGCCGACGGCCTGCCACGGATTGGCGCGGACATAGGTATCGGTCGCTTCGGCGGCTTCCTTAGTCTTGTCGATGACGATCGCTTCGGCCTGGGCGAGCTTGGCCTTGGCTTCACGAAGGTTTTCTTCGATGCGTTGACGCACGACGGTGGATTTTTCTCCCACGGTGGCGGCGGTGGCTTTGAGAAGCTCTTCGGCATCCTGGACAACTACCTTGAAATCGGTGATCAACTTATCGCGGCTGACAGTATTAGCGCTCATGATTTTGGAATTTCCTTTCGTGTTTACTTAAGACTATGCCTCTTCGACTCTATTAATCAAGAAGTTAGAATTAAATTTCCTGAAAGAGCGGTATGATGGCACGGTCTCTTGTGGAGAGAACGGATGAGGTGGTCGGACGTGCAAAATTTTAAGCTGTCGCTTTGGCGGACGACGTTTTACGGTGAGTCTCCATGCTTACCGACGGGGCGGTCTTCACGCATTCGCATTCGGTCTTCGCTGAATTTGACCAGCGACGGGAAAAACTTTACCCTCTGCCCGTGTCGCACAAAACCAAACGAACGGTCACGCTGGGGCTGGAAGTCATCGAAGCCGCGAAAGAACGGGGCATGCCGCTGGCGGAGTACATCACGCGCCTGCATCATCATCAACGCTCGGCGCGTGTCGCTTTCGTGGCGAGCATCTTTCGCGGGTTCGCCTTGCTGGAGATGGCGCGGGTGCCGATCGATCCGGCCTACTTCGAACTGGTGGAGGGCTGTCTCGGTGCCGAGGAAGGCATGAATTTCCGCATCAAGGCGAGCAGCGGCGAGGACTATGCATTACCCAAAGCGGCGGCAGCCTTGCTCGGCGCGGACACACGCACTTCGGCGGTGGAGGCGGTGCTGCTGGCGTCGCAACGGGCGCAAGTCTTGCACGAGGGTTTCATCGAAGCCGCGCGTTTGCTGGAAGCAACGTATTTTCGCTAACGCGGTTGCTGTCTGATGTTTGGTTCAGGCCCCTTGACATCGCCGATGGAATTTGCGAAACCAGCCCACCAACATGACACGATTCCAATTCAATATCGCCATGACGACATGCGGTCTCAGTCTCGTCCTGGTTTTGCTCATCATTGTCTTCGGTCAAATGAATCGCTCGCTCGAGAAGACTGTTTACGAGCAACAAGCGGCGATCAACCGGGGTGCGCAGTCGCAGCAGATCGGTCGCAATCTCCTGACGGACATGGGTCAGTCGGCCCTGCGTGATGCGAAGATGCGCGAATTGCTGAACCGCAACGGCTACACAATCAATCAAGGCGCCGCCGCCGAGGGAGGAAACCGATAATGATTCACGAAGAACCGAATGAGAATGGGCAATTTCATATCAGCCCGTTTTGGCCGCTGGTGTTGGTGAGTGCGGCGTTTGTGATTCTGGAAGCATACCAGTTCACACTGATTTTCACGCAGCGCATGGGTTTGCAACGGCAGATCCAGCAGCAGTCGGAAGTCGTGACGCGGGCGAACCAGACGCAGAACGAACTGCAGCGCGTGGTGATGGAATTGCTGGCATTGGCCGATACGGGCAATGCGGATGCGAAGGCGATCGTGGCGAAGTACAAGATCTCCAACTCGGCCCCCGCAGCTCCGGCTAAATAAACCGGTCGAGGTTTCCACAAAAAAAGGCGGCACTCCGGTGCCGCCTTTTTTTGTGGAGTTAACCCGTTACTCTTTCAGCAGAGCCACGAGTTGCGCGAGTGTGTCCTGATTGGTGTAGAGATTTTTTGTGAAGCCGATGGCGAGGCGGGACTCGATATCGGCAAAGCCCTTGGCGCCGCCATAGCCGCCATGGCCGAACTCGGTGAAGCGATTGTGAGGATCGGCTGGATTGGCGCTCAGCTTGTAACCGAGACCCCAATCTTTTTCGTAATCGCCTTCGGCATGTTCCAGTCGTTGTGGTTCCGTGGCGAGTTTCACGCGGGACGGCGGGAGCAGTTCCACGCCGTCGATGCCGCCGGGCAAAACGGCGGCGTAGTGGCGGGCGAGTGAACGGGCGTTCATGATGCCGCTGCTGGCGGGAAGGCAGGCGTGGCGCAGGTCGTCGCGGTTCATGATGGCGTAGAGTGGTCCCATCCAGGCGGGGACGGACTCGAGTCCATTCAGCGGGGCGACCGGTTCCGTGGCGTTGGGCTCTTCAAGAATCGCGATGGGCGTTTTGACTTCAGCCGGCAGGCCGATGTAGAGACCGGTGAGCCCCAGCGGGCGGCTGATTTTTTCTTCCAGCAAAGACTCGAACGTGGCGTGGCTGGTGACGCGGCGCGCGACTTCGCCGACGATCCAGCCGAAGGTCATCGCGTGGTATTCGATGCGCGTGCCGGGTTTCCACGAGGGCGTTTGCGCGGCGAGAGCGCGGCACATGTAATTCCAGTCGCAGAGTTCCGCGAAACCGATGCCACTCGGCATATGGGGCAGCCCGCTGGAATGAGTGAGCGCCTGCCGGAGCGTGATGTCTTCCTTGCCATTGGCGGCGAACTCGGGCCAGACCTTGGCAATCGGCGTGTCGTAGGTGAGCCCCCCACGTTCGACAATCTGGTGCACCAACGTGGAGGTGATTCCCTTGCTGACGGAGAAAACAGGGAAGAGGGTGTCACCCGTAACGGGCTGTTTGGTGACGGGATCGGTGACGCCGGAGGCGACGTCGACGATCAACTGGCCATCGCGATAGGCGACGAATTGCACGCCGCACTCGATGCCGGCGGCGGTGCGTTCATCGAGGAAGGATTGGATGCGTTGCTGGAGGGACATGGTGATCAGGGGGTGATTTTCTTGGCGAAGACACGGAAAAAGAGGTTTTCCGTGCGGGTAAGATATTGCGAAAGAATGAGAGGGTAATCGCGGCGATATTGCGAGGCCGCGAGCGTGAGGTGCATCCCTTGCGGGCAACGCCAGAGGGACGGCGCGCGCGAAAGCGATTCCAGGTTACCGCGAATGGACAGGAGCGGCGTGAACATGCCGAATGCGAAAATCAGGACAATGAAGGTACGCGACGCCGGCGTGCGAATTTGAGGCAAAGACAAAACGAGCAGCAACGACAGGGCAAAGAGAGCAGGAAGCGAGGCACGCATGACGAGGTCGTTGTAAAAGCCGTAGCGGAACAACATCAGGCCAAGAAGAAAAAGGGTGCTCACCAGCAGCACACGGCGTTCACGAGGAACAAGGGCGTGGCGGTTCGCGGTGAGAACCAGCGCCAGCAAACCAAATTCCAATGCGGCGCAGAGGACATATTCCTGCAAGGCGGCGCTCCATTCGCTGGGTTGATTGGGTGGCTTCGCGGCGAAAAAGAAGCCATTGGCAGGTGTCGTGGCCGGTTGCGGCACGCCGAACTGATTGGACGGAATTTCCGGATAATGCGCGGCGTAGAAAAGGAGGCCCACTATCGCAAGTACGATGGCGGCAATGGCTGGCACGCGATCCCATCGGGTCCGGGGGGAAGCTTCGGGCAAGGGCGCGGTGCGCATCCGGCGGACGAGCCAGGCAAAGGGCAAAGCCCCCACCGCGACAAAGGGCGACCAGAAGAGGAGAAGGGCGACGAGGAACCATTCAACGCCGAAATGACAGTCGCGCCAATAAACATGCAGGAGCAAGGCGGTGGCCAGCCACGCGGCGAATGTGTGCTGGGGTGACCAGAAGATGCCAGTGAGATGCGCGGGCAATTGCCATGCGGCGGTCCACCAATCGATGTGGGTTTGGTGCAGGAGGAAATCAATCCGGTGCGGAACTGGGAAATGGAGCAGGAAGCCGAGCGAGTCCATGCCGGAAAAGAACGTGAACACCCCCACGGCAAGCAAGGTATGACGTGGACAGAAAACAGCCAACCAGAGCGAGACGAGCCAAGCACCAAGCAGAGTGGTAGCGAACAGCGCGTGGTTCGCCGCCGCCCAGCCCCAGACTTTGCCAACGACAGCGGCGGGAAGATAATAGGCGACGTTATAGACTAACGCGGCACGCCCGACGGGCAGCGAGTAGGTGACAGGCCAAGGTTGCGAAACGAGATCGTAGAGCACGGCGTGATGTTTCACCCAATCGATGTTGCCGGGGCCGTATCCACCCACTCCGGAAATAAGAGTGAGCGCTGAAAGAGGCAAGAGCGAAAGAAACAGGGTATGCCACGGCACAAGCGCATCGACATAGACGCCAGTGAGATTAGGGGTGGCGAGAATGCGTTTCGCGAGGAGACCGAAGGCCGTCACCGTGAGCGCGGTACTGGAAAGCGCCCAAGGCCACCAGAGCCAGCCCGCGAGAAACACGAGCACGGGCAGGGTCAAATAGCCGAGAGTGAGCAGCGAAAGGGCAACAGCGAGTCGTTGGGCGGAAAACATGGTGTGAGCCGAAAAGTAAAAGTCGTCCTCATGATGCGCAACGGGGATCAAAAGTAAATACGCCGCGAGTGGATGAAGGCGAATTCACGCTACTTGCGATTTCCCTTCCCAGCAGAAATTCCTTTGGTTTAATCATCCCTCACCTACCCTCACGAATTTCCGCTTAATGCCATGAACAAATTGATCTCCCTTTCCAAAGATTGCTTCGACTGGATCATCACCCGCGCCACGCCTGCCGAATTGATTCAGGCCGGGGTTTATCTCCTCCTCGGCATCGCGGCCATCCTGGTGGCCGATCGCGTCATGCGCCGCCTCATGGCCCGCTCGATGAAGGACTTCAGCGAAGAGCTGCGCAACCGCATTTACCTCGCGGCGCGCGGTCCGGGCCGACTCGTGGTCTTCGTCATTTTTGCGCGACTCGCCTTCGACTCGTTCAAGAAGATGCCCTCCAATCTCTGGCAGAGCGTCCACGTCGGATTCTTCCCCATCGTCATCAATTTCACCCTCCTCGTCCTCGCCTACCGTCTGGTCGACATCGCCAGCCAATTACTCGTCGCCCGTAGCGAACAAGGCAGCTCGAACCTCGACGAACGCTGGGCACAGCTCCTCGGCAAGGCCGGTAAATTCCTCGTCGCCGCCATCGGCATACTCTATGTCCTCTCCTTCTTCATCGACATCAAGCCCTACCTCGCCAGCGCCAGCTTCCTCGGGGCCGCCATCGCTCTCGCGTCGCAAAAGACTATCGGAAATATCATCGGCTCGCTCGAAATCACCCTCAGCAAGTTATTCAAGGTCGGCGACCGCATTTCGTTCGGCGAATACGACGGCTTCGTCACCGACATGGGACTGCGCTGCATCCAGCTCACCGCACTCACCGGGGAAAAAATCAACCTCCCGAACAAGGACCTCGTCGACCAGCAGATCCGCAATTACTCCAAGGACAAACTCGTCCGCACCATCCTCACTGTTGGCATCACCTACGACAACCAGCGCCCGCAGATCGAACGAGCCCTCGCTCTCATGGCCGAAATCGTCCAGAGCCATCCCAAGGTCAACCGCGTCACCACCACCTTCACCAACCTCGGAGCCAGCTCTCTCGACCTCGAAGCCATCTGCTGGGCCGACTACAAAACCGCGCTCGAATACAAACTCCTCATCAGCGAACTCAACCTCGCCATCAAGGAAAAGTTCGACGCCGAGAAGATCGAATTCGCCTACCCCACGCAAACCGTCTACGTCAAATCGCAGGCCTAGCAGGTTGCTGAAATGTCGCACACGCAGCCAACGTAGCGAATCTAAGACAAACCTCTTTGCCCCGGTTGTGCTTTAATAGGCGGCATGAACGGACACTGCACCCCCAACCGCCGCCACGAGTCCACGCAGGCGATTCTCCCCGACCGGCTCGGCATCGGCATTGCGGAGTATCAACCACTTACGAAAACTGTATCTGTTGGGAGCGGTTCGGCGTCGTCTCTCCGCTTTTTTCTCGCCGCCATCCTCCCTACCCAAAAATCCGTTTACACCCGCTCCGATATTCCTCTTTGCCCTAGAAAAATTCTCGATTTTCCGTTGACGTCATCATCAGAATAACTAATCTCAGACCATCTCATTTTGCAAAATTGCAGAGGGAACCAGAACTGATTTACGTAACGCACAACGAAAAGGAATTATGAGTATAAAAGTAGGTATCAACGGATTCGGCCGCATCGGCCGTTTGGTGTTTCGCGCAATCGCAGAGCAGGGTTTGCTCGGCAAGACGGTCGAAGTCGTCGCGGTCAATGACCTCGTTCCCGCCGACAATCTGGCCTACTTGCTGAAGTACGACTCCACACAGGGTTCCTTCAAGGGCACCGTCACCAGCGAAAAGTCCTCCCCGGACGTCGCGGAAGATGACGTCCTCGTCGTCGACGGCCACAAGATCAAGTGCCTCGCCGTCAAGGAAGGCCCCGCCGCCCTCCCCTGGGGCAAGCTCGGTGTCGATATCGTCATCGAATCGACCGGTTTGTTCACCGACGCCGAAAAGGCCAAGGGTCACATCACCGCTGGCGCCAAGAAGGTCATCATCTCCGCCCCGGCCAAGGGTGAAGACATCACCATCGTCATGGGCGTGAACCATGAGAAGTATGATGCCGCCAAACACAACATCATTTCCAACGCGAGCTGCACGACCAATTGCTTGGCCCCCGTTGTCCACGTCCTCCTCAAGGAAGGCTTCGGCATCGAGGAAGGTCTCATGACCACCGTCCACAGCTACACCGCCACGCAGAAGACCGTTGACGGTCCGTCCAAGAAGGACTGGAAAGGTGGCCGTTCTGCCGCCATCAACATCATTCCTTCGACCACCGGTGCCGCCAAGGCCGTCGGCCTCGCCATTCCCGAAGTCAAGGGCAAGCTCACTGGTATGTCCTTCCGCGTTCCGACCCCGACCGTCTCGGTCGTCGATCTGACCGTGAAGACCACCAAGGAAACCAGCTACAAGGAAATCTCCGCGGCGATGAAGAAAGCCAGCGAGACCTACCTCAAGGGCATCCTCGCCTGGACCAACGACGAAGTCGTCTCCAGCGATTTCATCCACTGCACGAACTCGTCCATCTTTGACGCGAGCTCGGGCATTGAGCTGAACAGCAAGTTCTTCAAGCTCGTGAGCTGGTATGACAACGAATGGGGTTACAGCAACCGCACCGTTGATCTCTTGAAGTACATCATCGACAAGAAATAACCGGAACGTCGCACCTACCCGGGTTATATATGGCTAAGACTACTATTCGCGACATCAACCTGCACGGCCAGCGCACGCTGGTACGTGTGGACTTCAACGTTCCCCTCGACGAGAAGGACGGCAAGATGGTCATCACGGACGAGACTCGCATCCGTGAAACCATCCCCACCCTCGACTTCCTCATCAAACAGGGAGCCAAAGTGATTCTCACCAGTCACCTCGGCCGCCCCAAGGGCAAAGTCGACCCGAAGCAAAGCCTTCGCCCCGTCGCGGAACGTCTCGCCGAGATCCTCGGCACGGACGTGGCGTTCGTGGATGATTGCGTCGGCGAAAAGGCCGAAAAAGTCGTCGCCAATATGCAACCCGGGCAGGTCGTCCTCCTCGAAAACGTCCGCTTCTATTCTGAAGAAGAAAAGAATGATCCGGCGTTCGCGGCCAAACTCGCCAAGCTCGCTGACGTCTACGTCAACGACGCCTTCGGCACCGCGCACCGCGCCCACGCTTCCACCGAAGGTGTCGCGCATCTCGTGAAGACCACCGCCATCGGCTTCCTGATGGAAAAGGAACTCAAATTCCTCGGTGAAGAAATCTCCGCTCCGAAGAAACCCTTCGTCGTCATCATCGGCGGCGCCAAGGTCTCCGACAAAATCAACGTCATCGACGCCCTCCTCGAGAAAGCCGACAGCATTCTCATCGGCGGCGCCATGGCCTACACTTTCAACCTCGCCCTCGGCAAGAAGATCGGCAAGTCCCTCTCCGAACCCGACGCCATCGGCACGGCCAAAGCCGCGCTCGAAAAGGCCAAGGCGAAGGGCGTGAAGTTCCTCCTCCCGATCGATGACGTCATCGTCGAGTCGATCGACTTCAAGGCCCGCACCGCCACCCCCGCCAAGACTACCGAAGTGAACGCGGGCGTTCCGGACGGCTGGCTCGGCGCCGACATCGGCCCGAAGACCGTCGAACTCTACCAATCCGAAATCGCCAAGGCCAAGACCATCCTCTGGAACGGCCCCATGGGCGTGTTCGAAGTCAAGGAACTTGCCAAGGGCACCTTCGCCATTGCTGAAGCCGTCGGCGCCAACCGCGACGCGGTCAGCATCATCGGCGGCGGCGACTCCGTCAAAGCCGTGAAACGTTCCGGCCAAAGCGACAAGGTCACCTTCATTTCCACCGGCGGCGGCGCTTCCCTCGAATTCCTCGAAGGAAAGATCCTCCCCGGCGTGGCCATCATCGCCGACAAGAAATAATCACCAAACAAAAACTCAATTAGACGACAGTACGGATTTCCGAAAGCGCCGCTGGACACCCCAGCGGCGAGCATCGCGAGCCAGCTACTGCCGTCTGCTAAGACAATGGCATACCGCAAAAAAATCATCGCCGGCAATTGGAAAATGAACAAGACCGCCAGTGAGGCCAAAGTGCTCGTGCACGACCTCATCCTGGAAATCGGCAAGTTCGACGACGCCGACATCGTCCTCGCCCCTCCCTTCACCGCCCTCTCCGTCGTAAGCGAAATGCTCCTCGATGTGCAGAACATCAAGCTCGGTGCGCAGAACCTTCACCAAGCCGCCAGCGGCGCTTACACCGGTGAAATCTCCGCCTCGATGCTGCGCGACCTCTACGTCCGCTACGTCATCATCGGCCATTCCGAACGCCGTCAGTACTTCGGCGAAACCGACAAGCTCGTTGCGGAAAAAATCAAAGCCGCCCTCGGCGCCGCCCTCAAGCCCATCGTTTGCATTGGTGAAACCCTCGCCGAACGCGAATCCAACCAGTGGAAGAAAGTCATCGAGACCCAAATCCGCGGCGGCATCAGCGGCCTCGAGGAAAAGGAAATCTCCGAAGTCGTCGTCGCCTATGAACCCGTCTGGGCCATCGGCACCGGCAAAGTCGCCACGGGCGAACAAGCCCAGGAAGTGCACGCCTTTGCCCGCGGCATCTTCAAGGACATCTACGGCCAAGCCATCTCGGACAAACTCCGCATCCAATACGGCGGCAGCGTCAAACCCGAGAACGCCAAGGAACTCCTCAACCAGCCTGACATCGACGGCGCCCTCGTCGGCGGAGCCAGCCTGGATGCCCGTTCCTTTACCGCGATTGTGAAAAACTCTTGCGAGAAATAGGCCACCACTCCATAGTGCCCCTCCTCTTATGAACTGGTCGAACATCGCTATCGGTATTTTCCTGAGCATCCACATCGTGGTGTGCCTGCTCATGGTCACCATCATCCTCATGCAACGCAGCAAGCAGGAAGGACTCGGCGCCGCCTTTGGTGGTGGCATTACCGATTCGATGTTCGGTGCGCAAACCTCGCAGGTGCTCGTCCGGGCGACCGTCTGGCTGGCCATCCTCTTCTTTGGATTGACCATCATTCTCGCCCGGCTGTACGCCACCCGCAACAATACGGACAATGCCTTGCAAAAGGCGCTCTTGGCGGCCCCGGTCACCGCTCCCGCCACTCCGTCTGCGACGACAACCCCGGCGGCGGACAGCACCGCCTCCCCGCTGACGGCCCCCGCCGCCACGCCCGCTCCAGCCAAGAAATAGCAGCACTTCGGCTGCCTTCTGTTTGCTTAATCCCCTCTCCTTGCACGAAGAGGGGTGACGATTCCTGCCGGGATATGTAAGATCACCCGCCATGCGAGCTCGCCTCTTCATTCTGACTTCTTTTTGCCTGCTCGTTCTTTTCTCCGCCTGCACCCGTCTCGTCGAAAAGGCCGACTTCACTTTCATCAACGGAGTCGAACCCGAAAGTCTCGATCCCGCCATCGTCACTGGTCAACCCGACGGCCGCATCTGTCTCGCTCTCTTTGAAGGTCTGACCTCCCGCAATGCCGCCGGAGCGATTCAACCCGGCATGGCCGAGCGTTGGGAGATTTCACCGGACGGCAAGACCTACACCTTCCATCTCCGCGACACGAAGTGGAGTAATGGCGATCCCGTCACCGCGCACGACTTCGAGAAATCGTGGGAGCGCGTGCTCAATCCAAACTTCGTCTCGAAGTACGCCGAGCAGCTTTACTACATCGACCGGGGCGAGGAATACAAACTCGGCAAAGTCACCGATTTCAAGCAGGTCGGTGTCCGCGCCCTCGATGATCGCACGCTGGAAGTCCGGCTGAAAAATCCCACGCCGTTCTTCCTCGATCTCTGCTCCTTCACCACCCTGCTGCCCGTCCACCTCCCGAGCATTGCCAAGTGGGGTGATGACTGGATCAAGCCGGGCAAGCTCGTTTCCAACGGCGCTTACCAACTCGAGGATTGGCGCATTGATAATTTCATTCGGCTCAAAGCGAATCCCCACTACTGGCGCGCCGACACCGTCCGCCTCAAAATCATCGACGCCCTCCCCATTTCCAACGCCAGCACCGCTTTCAATCTCTTCTACGCGGGCAAGGCCGACATGATCATCGACAAGAGCCTGATCCCCACCCTGCTCCTCAGCGAAATCCGCCAACAACCTTACTTCCAGGCCAATCCCTTTCTCGCCACCTATTTCTATCGATTCAACACCACCCGCAAACCATTCAACGATCCACGCGTGCGGCAGGCGCTCGCTCTTGCCATCGACAAGGATCGGATCGTCACGCGCATCACCAAAGCCGGCGAACAACCCGCCGGGTCCTTCACCCCTCCCGGCATCCCCGGTTACACGCCACCGGCCGGCCTCGAACTCAATCTCGCCAAAGCGCGTGAACTCCTCGCTCAGGCCGGATTCCCAAACGGCAAAGGCTTCCCCAAATTTGAAATCCTCTACAACAACTCCGAGCTGAACAAACAGATCGCCACGGAAATTCAATCGATGTGGCATGATCAACTCGGCCTGCAAGTCGGCCTGCGCACGCAGGAGTGGAAAGTCTATCTCAACACCCTCGACTCGCTCGACTACGACGTCGCACGCTCCTCGTGGGTCGGCGATTACAACGATCCCAACACCTTTCTCGATTGCTACATCACTGGTCGCGGCAACAACCGCACCGGTTACAGTAATCCCGAGTACGATCGACTCGTGGCCGAAGCGAACACCCTGCGCGATCCCGCCGCCCGCATGGACAAATTGAAACAAGCTGAAACTATCCTCATCGAACGCGACGCTCCAATTGCGCCTCTCTACTACTACATTGGTATCGCTCTCTTCGACCCCGCCAAGATTGGCGGCTTTGAACCGAACGTCGTGGATGAGCATCCGCTCAGGGAACTCTATCGCCGAAACTGAGAAAAGACTTTTGCCTTTCCTACTTCCTACCTAGAACTTCGTACTTAGTACTCCCCCGCCGCCATGTTCACCTTCATCCTACGCCGCCTGCTCCTTGCGATCCCGGTGTTGTTTGTGGTGATCTCCCTCACGTTTTTGCTGATGCGCCTCACGCCGGGAAATCCCTTTTCCGCCGATCGCGCCATCCCGCCCGCCGTGTTGAAAAAACTGGAAGCCAAATATCAACTCGACGGGACGCTGTGGCAGCAATACACCGGTTATCTTTCCGATCTCGCACGCGGCGATCTGCGGCTCTCGACGAAATACCTCAATCGCAGCGTGAACGAAATCCTCGCGCAAACACTGCCCGTTTCCGCCACGCTTGGCAGTCTCGCTTTTGTCATCGCCCTTGGTAGCGGCGTGGTGCTCGGCTCCTATGCGGCTGTCCATCAAAACGGCTGGCAGGACCGCGCCGCCATGTTCACCGCTCTCCTCGGCATCTCGTTGCCCGCCTTTATTCTCGCCCCGCTCGCGATTCTCCTCTTCGCGATTTACCTCCCTCTTTTTCCGGTCGCCGGGTGGGGAGACCTTGACCAAATCGTCCTCCCAGCCATCTGTCTCGCCCTGCCCTTCGCTGCGACCATCGCGCGACTTATGCGCACGAGCATGCTCGAAGTATTGCGACTCGACTTCGTCCGCACCGCTCGAGCGAAGGGACTTCCTGAACACGTCGTCATCTTCCGCCATGCCCTCAAGGTGGCGATTCTTCCGGTCGTTTCTTATAGCGGACCTCTCGCCGCGAGCATCCTGACCGGTTCGATTGTCGTGGAGCAAATTTTCAAAATCCCCGGCCTCGGACCATTCTTTATCAATAGCGTACTCAACCGCGACCTCTTCATGGTCGGCGGCACGGTACTCGTTTACAGCGTCGCCCTCATCCTCTTTAACATTGTCGTCGATGTGCTCTACTTCGTCCTCGACCGGAGAATCAAACTCGATAGCTGACGTATGACCTCCGATCAACCGCATCTTCTCAAGCTGCCTTGCTGGCGCGATCCGTCATTCCTCGCCTGCGTGGGGTTTGTCGTCGCGCTGGTGATCGCAGCCATTGCCGGACCGAGCTTCACCGGTTATCGCTACGACGAGATGGGACCGCAATTCTCGCCGCCAAGCTGGAAACATTGGTGCGGCACCGATTTCCTCGGTTACGATCTGCTCACCCGCCTGCTCTATGGCGCACGCATTTCTCTCCTCGTCGGTTTCGTCGGCGCGTTCGTCAGCTTGACCATCGGCGTTGCTTACGGGGCCATCTCCGGTTACATCGGCGGCTGGGTCGATAATGTGCTGATGCGCGCGCTGGATGTCCTCTACTCACTGCCCCGCATTGTGTTCGTCATCGTACTCGTCGCGGCACTCGAAAAGCCCAGTAATATCTGGATCACCAAACTCGGACTGCACGACATCATTCCCGACGCGCGATTGCTCCTGCTCTTCATCGGTCTCGGTCTCGTCGAATGGCTCACCATGGCCCGCATCGTGCGCGGCCAGGTACTCGTCCTCAAGGAGCTCAGCTTCGTGCAAGCCGCCAAAGCCCTCGGCCAATCTCATGCCCGCATCCTTTGGCAACACCTCTTGCCAAATATGCTCGGCATCATTCTCATTTACCTCACCCTCACCATTCCCGTCGTCATTCTCGAAGAATCGTTCCTCAGCTTCCTCGGCCTCGGCGTCCAAGCCCCCGCGCCCAGCTGGGGGTCGATCCTTTCCGAATCAGCCCAATACATCAACCCGCTCCGCATCTACTGGTGGCTCCTCGTCTTCCCCGCTGGATTCATGGCGCTCACCCTCCTTGCACTCAACTTCATCGGCGACACGTTGCGCGATGCGCTGGACCCCCGATCGCAGAAGAAATAGTTCCCCTCGCGATTAAGGTTGCAACTCCCTACTTAGTACCTACTACTTCGTACTTAATACCTTCCCTATGCCCTCCATGATCCCCGACCTCCAAGCCTCGTTTGTTTGCGAAGATGTCCGCGTCGAAGCCAGCGGCTCGCACACCATTGTGGGAATCATCAACGGCATCGGCGCGCCGTCGCTACCCGTGCGCCTGCTCAAGTTTTGCGTCTGGACCCGCTGGTGTTCCGGCTCCGGCCGTTTCACCCAGCTCACCAAGATCGTGTATCCCGACGAAGACAAGACCCTCGTCCACGCCACCACCGAGTTCACCCTGGGCGATCAAGATTCCCACGTCACCAACGTCAATATTTTTGCCGGGCTCGAATTCGGCGACGAAGGCATCTATCACGTCGAAGTTTACCTCGACGATGAACTCAAGCTGCGCTATCCGCTCCGTGTTTTCGTTCCGCCCCTCGCCTGACCGATTTTTTGCCCCGATCGATCTTTTATTCTACTTTTGTCCCGCGGGTCGCGTCTAATAAGACAACCAAAGGAATCGGGCCATGATGAGTTTTTACTTTCATAAGTGTAAAATCTGGCGTATAATTCTCGTCATGAACCGTGGCAGCGTATTCATCTGGCCCTTGCTACTCCTTCTCTTGCCACAGGTTATGAAGGGGAATGATACCGCCATCATTTATGGCGCAGAACCCTCGACGCCCCCTACCCGAGTACCGCCCGTCGTGACATCACCCGCTCGCATCACGAGCGATTCCGCCACACGCTTGCAAGTCACCCCGGAACCGCAACGCCCCGTGGCCACAGTCCAACCCGTCGTCGCTCCCGCCCCAACTATTTCAACACCCACTCCCACACCACGCCCGGCAATCCCCACGCCC
The DNA here is from genome assembly GCA_017849585.1 of Verrucomicrobium sp. Classification (GTDB taxonomy): domain Bacteria; phylum Verrucomicrobiota; class Verrucomicrobiia; order Methylacidiphilales; family UBA1321; genus UBA1321. The sequence continues at coordinate 118,116 of JAFIGT010000021.1, read as the reverse complement.
AGCGTTTCCAGCAGCACCCTGCCACCGGCCTCGGGCAAGAAGTACACCGTCAAACCCGGCGACAACCTCTACCGCATCGGCAAAGCGAATGGTACGACGCTCGAAGCGATCAAGGCTCTGAACCGGATGAAGAACGATAACATCTATGTGGGCCAAGTCCTGATGTTGCCCCAACCCGGTTTTAGCTATCGCCCCCCGACGACGACTGCGCAACCTCAAGCTCAGGCACTTCCTACCCCGACCCCGATGCCGATTCCTCAACCAGTTCCGACCGTGGTCGCCACAACTCCCACCCCACTCCCCACTCCCGTTCCTGTGGTGAAAACGGAAGCCCCTCCGACTCCGGCCAAGGTAGCCGCAGCTCCTATGGCTGCCCCCGTGAACCCCGTTTCTCCCAATGCCGTGATTCGTATTCCGCACAAGTTAACACCCAATGAAGCGCAGGCCCGGCTGCTAGCCGAAGCGGAAAATCTGGCAAAGCTCGATCTCGGTTACGACGAAAGCTGGGTGCCGCCGGGTGAAGGCAAAGCCTGGGACATGGATTGCTCCAACACGAGCCGCTATCTTTACAAGAAGGCAACGGGAATTGAATTGCCCCGCACCGCTTCGGACCAATACTACAATTTGAAAATTCAAGACCGGGCTTGGGATGTTCCCCTTGATGCCAACGATAAACCCGACATGGCCTACCTCCAACGCAATCTGCGCGTCGGCGATTTGTTATTTTGGGAAAACACCTATAAACCCGAACGCGATCCGCCCATCACCCACGTCACTATTTTCCTCGGCACCGATGCCAAGGGTAACTGGATCATGGCCGGTTCTCAAAGTAGCAGCGTCGGTAAATACGGGAATACGCGCGGCGGTCCCGACATCTATCTTTTTGACCCGATGAAAACCGCCGGTGGATACAGCACGTGGTTGGGTTTTGTCCGCCGTAAAGGCCACTTCGTGGCCTTTGGCCGTCCGCTCGCTTCCACCCTGTTTGTTGCCAGCGCCGCCGCCGCTCCGTAAGAGCGAGGCTATTACCGGTCTTTTTAAGGACTCACTACCGGCGGCTTGGGAATAGGAAGCCGGGGCGGGTCTGTCGGAATGGTTGGTACCGTCGGCGTATTTCCACCCGCTAGGCCTTGCGCTCCGCTGAGGTCCGGTCCAATCGAAGCAAAATTGACGACCGGAAGAGCGTCAAGCCTCTCATCCTGTGGATCCGTAAAGATACTGACTTGGTAAACCTTCACACCCGATGGCGTATTCGGTTGGTCCGTTACCCAGCGCAACAAGACATAGCGACACTGTTGAGGTTTGAATTCAATCGCGCCAAAGGGATCTCCGGAATTACTGGAAATCCGTTCCATCGGCTTATTCTGCTCAAAAAAACCAGACGGCATTTTTAACGGGCGAAGCGCAGACTGGCCCCATAATAAGGAAGCGAGAGTGACACGCAGATTCGCGTTCACAGGGCGATTTGTTGCTGTCGCCGTGGGTTTGGGCGACGCAGGTGCTGCCGGAGAATCCTCTTTCGGCAAGCCCGCCAGAGGGTAAACCTCCCAAGCTCCCGGGCTTTGCGCCTCATAATAAGTCGAAATACGGCAAATGGGGTGAACCTCCGACATTTCCACCACGAATGTAGGATTCTTATCCTGATCGTCAAAAGTATAGGCCGTGCCCAGGTCATTATCGATCATGATCGCGGCCGATTGGGGGCGCTCCAGACCGGAGCTTACATACGCCACGCGACCACGTGAAGCGAGACTGGCCACATTGATTTGTTCCGTCACCCGCGCCGCATCAAGATCCGTCGATTTATTCGGAGTCGCCCCCGGCTTGGTTGTTCCGGGCTTGGCCTTGACTACTTTGACATCCTTCACACTGGGCGTACCGAACAATCCCACAGGACTCAACGTTCCAACGGATTTCAGATCTAACTCCACCTTAACATACCGCACGTCGGACCAACCCCATTCGATGGTGTTTTGCACATTGGCCACAAAATTATTCTTCGCCGCCAGAATCTGCCACCAAGCACTCGCAGGCGCCACATCCATTGTGGCAGCGCTTACTTGAACGCTTCCTTCCGTTCCATTGATGAGGAAGCAAAAGCGATTCGTCGCCACATTCTGGCTCAAACTCAGGATCAATGTCGATTTACCCGCCGGAAGGCTATAGCGATAGGTGGTATCATCGCAAATAAGCCCCACTAAGTTGGCCTGTGCTTTGGGATCAAGCCCCAGCATGGACACCTTGGTTCCCAAGTAGATTCTGGCTAGATTAATCGGCAGCAACTGCGCCTGACTATCCTCCGGGGTCGAGGCTGGCAGTAATTCAACTTGAGATTTCCCGGACGGGGGCGATGAAATAGAAGATGCCGGGCTCGGTGATGGAACCGCGCCGATTAAGGACGTCATTAGGACGAGCATCGAGGCACTCAACATAATTTAATACTAAAAATAGTATTCCGAGCTAAATTTAATTGCAAGTTGTAAACAACAACTTAATCTTCTTGAAAGAATTTCTTATTCACCCCAACTTTGGCCATAATTGTGCTATCGATCTAAACAAGGTACGAGTTTAAATAAAATAACTCCTTGAACACGATTTCTCAAAGCTCCGATCCGAAAAAAACTGCTTCGTGCCAAACTGCACTGGGGCACCTCGTTATTTTTCTTTTTACGATTTTAATGTCGATAACCAGCCATGCCCAAGAAACGATTCGCCCTTCTCTGGCAAGCAGTGGTGGGGGTGAAGGTCTTAACCGCAATCAAGCCTTCGATTCGCGCTATAATATGAAGGTGGGCCCCGTGCTCATGAACGTCACTGGCGGCGTGAGCTTCAGCTACAACGACAACATCAATCTCTCCCAAACCGATAAAAAGTCCGATTTTATCATCACACCTCGGGTCGACATTACGAATCACTGGCCTTTGACGAGCCTCAACAGTGTCGATCTCAACGTCGGGCTGGGCTACTCCAAATATCTCAATAATTCCTCGGCGGATAGCAGTTTTTTGAATGTCTCGCCGGGGTCGAACCTGACCTTCGTGGCTTACATGGGTGACTTTAAATTCACTTTCTCCGATGGCTTTTATTTCCAGCAAGATCCTGTGAGTGAAATCGGGCTGGCCAACGTCACCACGTTCGGACGCATCTCCAATACCGCCAGCGCCAACGTCGATTGGGATCTCAATGACGTCATTCTTTCCCTCGGTTACAGCCACACTAATTTCATGGCCACTTCCGCCGCCTTTGAGTATCTCGACAGCACAACCGACATGGTGACGCAGCGTACTTCCTTTACCATTACCCCTACTCTGACCGCGGGATTAAGTAATTCGATTGCCTTCACCAACTACGATCAAGATTTCCTCAATAATAGCTGGACGCTGATGAGTGGTCCCTTTGCCTCAATCCAATTGAGTCCCTATGTCAGTGTCAGCGCCACGACTGGTGTACAGCTCCTCGGAGCCTCCACGGGGGGACAGGTCAACGATACGACCGGAAACGAAATTTCCTGGTACGGCTCGCTCAGTGTCACCCATCGCATCAATAATTACATGAATCAGACAGTATCGCTGTCGCAATCCAATCCCACTGGCCTTAACTCCAATTTCGTCGGACTCACTTCCCTTCAACACTCCTTCTCCTGGCAGCTCATCCGCGATGTCTCTCTCGGAACGACCGAATTCATCGAATACGGGTCCGACTCGGGCGGCAGCCTGGCGGAAAATGTCTGGCGCTATGGCGGCTCGGTCAATCTCGGTTACAATTTGACTCAAAAGTTGAGCCTGTCCCTGACGTATACCCTGACCATGCGCGAATCCAACGCCGTGGACCGCGACTATACCCAGAACGTCCTGACACTTGGCGCTAATTATGCGTTCTAAATGATTGCTGGTAAAAGGCCGACTTTATATATCATGCGCTCGTCCGCTGTGATCGTGGTTTTGGCAATCACCCTGATGCTTCCCAGTGGGGCCGTCTTTGCGCAATATAATCCGCCAAACACCACGCCGCCCATTCCCCCTCCCCCGGCCTTACGCCCCGCTCTTGAATCTACTACTTCCGCCACGGCTCCGACCAATTCCCCCCTAGCGCCGTCCACCAGCTCGCAACCCACCCAATCTCCCACAAGCAGCGGCCCCAAAAATGTCGTCATGCCCCCCAGCATGGACAAAATCGACGACAAACGCCCCCTCATCGTGGGAGATGTCATTAATTTCCGCGTTGTTGAAGATCACGAAGCTCCCCGGTCCCTGCCCTTGAATGACTCGGGGGAAATTGAAGTACCTCTTCTGGGTCGCATACCGGCTGCAGGCAAAACCCTGAAAAAACTAGCCGAGGAACTCAAGGCCTTGTTCGAAAAGGATTATTATTACCAAGCCACCGTCCTGCTTTCCATGGACGTTACGGCCCGTTCCCGGGCCAAGATGGGAAAGATTTATGTCGTCGGCCAAGTACGCTCCCCCGGCGCCCAGGATATTCGCGAGGATGAGAACTATACCGTCAGCAAGGCAGTGTTGCGTGCCGGGGGATTCGGTGACTTTGCGGACAAACGCAAAGTGAAACTCGTCCGCAAGAAGGCACTGGATTCCAAGGAAACCGAAACAACCATTGTAGACTGCACGGAAGTTTTTGATAAAGGCGACACCAGCCATGATCCGGTCGTCAAACCAGAAGACCTGATTATCATTCCACAGCGCCTCATCAATTTCTGATCCATGTCCTCCATCACTGCCCCACCTACCCTCTCGAGCTGGTCGGCCGCTTTCTTTACGAAGCTTCACCGCTATCGCGCCTTGGTCAAGCGCCGATGGTATGTCCCCCTGCTGACGATTTCTGTGGGTCTTTGCATCCAAGCGTACCGTTTTGCCCAAATTCAACCCACCTACATTTCCAGTGGCAAACTCATCGTCAGCCCACGCATGTTCCTACCCGAGAATGCGGTTGTCAGCGATGAAAGCGTCAACTTCATCGGCACCCAGCTCGAGCTCATGCAAAGCGCCGAGGTTCGCGCCCGCGCCCGCGCCCGGGTTCAAGCATTGAAGCCCGACCTCGCGCCGATCCCAGTCTCCATTAGCGCCTACCAGCAACCCCGCACGTCCATCTTCACCCTTCAGGCATCCGGATCCGAGCCGAACTACACGCAGGCCTTTCTCGACGCCGTCATGGAGGAGTACATCAGCCGCCGCAAGGAAACCCGCACGGAAAAATCTCAAAGCGCCCTCCTAGCCATCAAGGAACAGGTGGATAAAATTGAAAAGGAAATTAATCAAGTCGATGAGGAAATGCTCAGTTTTCAAAAGGAAAACAATGTCATTTTCATGGAGGAGCAAGGCAACAAAAACGCCACCTATCTCATCAACCTCAACAAGCAACTCGACGACCTCAACACCGAATTTCAGCTCCTAAGCAAGCTCACACTGGACCAGAATATTGAACGCCGGTCCACCAACAGCCCCAAACCCCAATCCCCCGCCAAAAGCTCTTCAAACGCAGTCCCATCCGATAAGCGGACGCCCGATACCGAGGAAATCAAAGCGGCGGCCGGCGACCTCCTCAGCCCCGAATCGGAGTACCGTAATTCCAACCAGCAGATCCAGCTGCTCCTCATCCAACGCGACGAACTCTCCCAATACCTCAAACCGAAACATCCCAGGATCATTGCGCTGAACGCTGAAATCCAGCGCCAGCAAACCCTGCTGGATATGTTCAAAAAGCAAAGTCTTGAGCAACTCAACAATCGCCGCGAAGGACTTAGACTCCAAATCCAGAACCTGCAGGAACTGATTAAGAGTGAGGAAGTCAAGGCCCTCGATGTGAACCGCCGCATGGCCGATTACCAGCGGATGAAGTCCAAGAAGCAACGCCTGCAGGGACTCTATGAGCGACTTGTCAGCAGCGTGCAAAGCGTCGATTTGAGCCAGAATATCGATCAGGAAATGATCTCCATCATGGAGCGCCCAGGACTCGCCCAAGCGGTTCATGTGGGCATGAGCGGCATGTTATTTCAGGGACTCCTCCTCGGAGCGCTGGCCGGCGTCGCTATCCTCTTCCTCCTAGACCGAATCGACGATCGCATCAATTCATTCACCGAGTTACGCGATCATTTCGAAGAACCTGTGCTGGGACAAATTCCGATGGATCCGACTCTTGCCCGTAAAAAAGGCGGCCCGAGTCTCCTGGTGCAGGACGATCGGCGTCATGTCTACGCCGAATCGTTTCGCAATGTCCGTTCCTCACTCCTCTTCATGGCCATTGATGGAACGCGCCCCAAGACGCTTCTCATCACCAGCGCCATTCCCAATGAAGGCAAATCAACCTTCGCCTCCAATCTGGCCATCACCATGGCGTTTGCCGGATCCCGAGTCCTCCTTGTCGATGCGGATCTGCGTCGCGGACGCATCCACGATGCCTTTTCCGTGAACAATCAACACGGTCTAAGCGACATCCTTAGCAACCAAATGAACTGGCGCGATGCAATTCAAGAAAGCGCCGCCTACCATTTCCACATCATTCCCCGTGGGGCAACTCCCCCCAATCCCGGCGAACTCTTTCTCTCCTCGCTCGTACCCTCCATCTTCCAAGAAATGCGCAATGAATATGATTACGTCGTCGTCGACAGCGCCCCAATTTTGGCCACGGACGATACCGCCAGTCTTGCGCCCAAACTGGATGGAACCATTTTTCTCATGCGCACGTCGTACACATCCGCACGGTTATCGCGCAACGCAATGGATTTGCTCTACCAGCGTCAAGTCAACATCCTCGGTTTGGTCATGAATTTCGTGGATACCAATCTGCCCGAGTACTACTACTATCAGTATAAGGAATACTACAATCGCGGGGCCCGAGCGACCTGACGGTAGACGGCTTCGTACCGCCGGGCCATCGCCTGCAGCGAGAAACGCTCGGCCACAATTTGCTGCGTACGCTCCTGCATTTTCTGTAATGCTGCTCCTGAAAGATCCAGCGTTTCCAATCCCTTTTCCGAATCGACGGCGGTCAGTTCTCCCTCGGTGAAAGAAGGCATCGTCTCCAAAAGATCGCGCGCGACAAGACACGGCAGCCCCGCCGCCATCGCCTCTAGAAGCGAAAACGGGCATCCCTCGTAAGCCGCCGTGTGCAAATAAAGATCTGCGGCCGCCAGATACGGAGCCACCTCCTGCTGCCACGGCAATCGATGAATCCACTCACCCGCACCAGCTTCCCGCACCCGCTCATCCCACTCCTCAGTATGTGTACCATCTCCCACCCACAGAAATCGTGCCTGTCGATTTCGTTGATGATAACGCAAGGCCAGATCGAGGAAAAGTTGCGGTCGCTTCTGCTCGACCATGCGCGCCACGCAGCAAATGACAAAGTGCTCCTCGCTCCACCGAAAACGCTTCCGCACGTCCAGTCGCCACCCTTCCTTGCGATTAAAATCAAACGGGGCCACTCCGTTGTCGATGGTGGTCACTCGCTCCGGGCTGGCTACTACACGGCGTAATTCCGCGCTACGACTCTCCAGCACCGTTACATAATGACCCGCATATCGTCTGAGCTCACGTGCTGATATCCAATCGCGGAACCATCCAAATTTGGCGCCAAAAATGACTTCACCTTGGGTTAAATGAACCGTGCAAATCGAAGGCGCCCGGCATAGTCGGGTCGCCCGCAACAAGTCCAGGCCATCCTCCAGATTCTGCTTGTTCACATGGACGACATCCACATCCAGCGCATCCCATTCCGACGCAAACCGGCGGACATCAGCGCCATTCCACAATGTCGCCAAAGGGCGGGTTAAATAATCGTACGTGTTGTGATAGGCGGATCTCAGCACTTTGCCATATGGCTCAAATTCGTCGCATAGCTCATCCATTCGCGAATGCTCGGAAGTCCAAAGCAATACTTCATGCCCGATATCGGTGAGTGATTTCGCCAGTGATATGAGAAACTTCTCTCCACCGCCCCGCGATCCGGAACTGCTACTCACGAGGAGAATCTTCATCGCTTTACCTTATGCAGAGGAATCATGACAGGGCTTGATATATGGCTTGAACCATTTTTTCCGCACCGACCTCAGGAGTCAACTCGTTCGCCAGACGGACCGATTTCTCTCCCCACGGGCGAATCCATTCGCGATGAGTCGCAATTTGCTTCATGGCCAGATACAGAGCTTCTTCATTTCCAGCGGGAAAGAGCAATCCATTCTCACCGGATATCACATAATCGCGCGCCGCACCCACTTGATCCGATGCTAGAACCGGAAGCCCCGAAGCCAACGCCTGATTGACCACCACACCCCAGCCGTCGTGGCGACTCGGGATGACAAAGACATCCGCCTGCGCAAATTCGGACGGCAAATCGGCTGGCGCACAAAAGCCTGCGTACTGTATACGCTGCGTCACACAAGACGAGTACGATTTCAGTAATTTAGGCAATCCAGCCTCGCGCCCTACGAGGCGGAGCCTGACTGGTATTCCCTCCTCCACCAAACGCGCAAAGGAGGCCAGCAAAAGATCAATTCCTTTGCGGGGAATCATCTGGCCGCAAAACAAAAAGGTCACATCCGACGACTCCCTGCGCTTTTCCGCGGCGCGCGAAAAATCCTCCAATCGCGTGCAATACGGGATTGTCGCATGCTGTAACGTCGGAAAACGTCGCTCATAATCTCGCCGCGCCAGCGACCCGATCGAAAGGATGGCTGTCGCCCCATCCAAAGCCGACGCCAGATAATCCTGCATCCACGTTCGCCAAGGCGAATCCGATCGGGTCAATCGCTCTCCCCAGAACAACCACTTTTCCCCTGCCAATCCGCCACGCATCAATCCTTGCGCTGTAGCAGAGGTCAATGAGGCGTTAATGATCCACAGATCAAAATTCGGTATGGAGGGTAAGGACCAATTGACATGACTTCGCACTGTACCGATTCGCAGATAAAAACCGGGTAGAATTTTCTCGTATGCGGCAAGGGGTGCCTCCGGCCACGGCGAATCGTGCGACTGTCGCTCCTGATAGAAAACCGACAAGTCCACTTCAGGCCGCCGGGACAGAGCCTCAAACAAATCCCGCTGGTACGGAGATGGCACGACGGAGAGGATGCCTACGCGGCGAGCCTTGTTATTCACGGTCCAGATCTCCGCTTCTTCTGTCCGCCCAGGGTCAAGGCGCGATGCTGCTTTTGATTCAGGAAGAATTGACCGATCACGATGGCTCCCACTGTCGGCAATACCGCGGTAGTAAATACAAAGAGGCTGCGCATGGAAATCACCGCTGCGAAAAAGCCAGAGGCATAAACCAGAACGCCAAAATCCGAATTACGCGGCGAAGCCAATCGACTCCACCATCCAAAGATCGCGCCAAAAAATAGACCTGTGGCAAAAACCCCACCAAAACCAAAAGATACATAGGCCTCACCGACAAAGCTCGACGCCAACGTTAACCCCTCAGCTCCGAGCACCTCCTCGATGCTGAGACTCATACCCTCCGGTTTTCCCGGCCAAATCGCCCGCGGAATGGGGCGAATGATTGCCAAATAGGGAATCTCCCAACCCATATACTGATAGCGTTTGGGAAAAACTTCGGTCAGTTCGCAGATGACGTAAAGATTGTAATCGATAAAGAATTCGCCCTCCGACTCTAGAGCCTTATCTATTCCACCTGCGAGATAGTACTTCAGTCCGATCGTGCGAAACTCTAGCATCACCCGGGAAGCCAGAAGCAGCAAGCAGGCGGCGACGGCTGATACCACGATCAGTTGCATCGTTTTGCGCCGGGGCAGGGAAAAAGCGAAGCCAATCAGAAATGTCACCAAATACGAGGCGAATACATTACGAGTCCCGCCTGCAAATCCATAGAACAACGTAAAAGCAAAACCACTCATGACCTGAATCAATTGTGATTTCGTATAAATTTCACGCTTGGCCAGAACGACTCCGGCAATCGCCGGAATGACATAAATCAGCAATCCAAGCTCGCCCAGAATGGCCCTCCAGTCTCCAAATCGTCCCCGAGACCATGCCTGTGAAAATCGCGCATCCATACTCTGCGAAATTACTTCTATCGGGTTGAAGTTGACGGAGAAAAAAATGTAAAAATAGCCCGCCACCAAGCAAAACCAATAGAGCTTGACGATGAACTGCGTGGACACTGGTCGTTCGAACAGCGAGGTGAAATGCCCCTTGCCCGTCGCAGTCAAGTGCCGGCCGATAGCCATCCCCGCAAAGCCCCACGCACAGGCCGTCCCTCCAGCATAAACCGAGGGTGGAGCGAGAATCTGGTCAAAACGCGTTTGCGGCGTGAGGAATTCGAAAAAAGTGAGGAAGTAGAGAGAGCAAAGTGCCATGACATCGGTTCGCACCAAATTGCGAACACCTTGATGCAAATCGGTCGCGATGCTGGCGATCAAGCTCAAGCCAATACCCCATGCCATGTAGGCAGCAATCTTGCTGGAAACCGTTCCCTGGACGGTTGATATCGTGATGAATAATCCGACCAGCAAGATCAAAGTGGAAAGCGCGCTCGCTTTCGGGATTTCGGACTCATTCGAGTCCATTATCTTGGGAACACGCCCCAATGTCAGCTTGGGTGAAGGCGCTTTGCGGGGATGCTCCGGATTCATGCAGTGACGGCCAATTGGCTTAATTCAATGAGTTTGCGCGCCGGTTCTTCCCATGGATAAAGGCGGTTTGCCGCACCTTGCGGATGCGCCTGCCACCAGGCGAGCTCCTCGGCCAAGGCTTTAGCATCTCCTGAGGGAAAAATCGATCCATTCTTGCGCGGCTCGATCAAGTCCTTGGCGCCAACACTATCGCTGACGATACAGGGCACTCCACAATTTAACGCCTGAACCACAACGAGCCCAAATCCTTCCTCCAAGGAAGGCAGGACGAGCACTGAGCTCTCCCTGAAAACTCGCGCCAATTGCCGGGCGGAAACGGCTCCGTGGTAATGCACAGGGCAACGCGGACGTTCCGTGAAATTCGGCGGTGTGCTGTCAATTTGCGGACCATAGCAGTCGAGCCGCCAATCCGGCTGGCCGACTTCCGCCAAAGCGGCCAGCAAGAAGCGGAGCCCCTTGCGCAAGGTATATTGCCCTGCATAGACGATGCGGAAATCCTTCGGACCATCCGTGTGGCGCGGATAAAAAATATCCTGATCCGCTCCGTACGGAATCACCCAAATGCGATCCGCCGCCACTCCTTCGTCTTGAATAAGCTGGTCGCGGACAATCGTCGACGCGACACAATGATAGTCAGCCAGAGCCATTTCCGCCCGGCGCAATCGCTGAGCGTCTTCATCCCATGAAGTGACCTCATTCACATTGAGCCCGGCCCGCTCATATTCGGGCTTCAATATCCGCAACAAACTCGGCACCGGCCCGGTCGCATGATTCAATACGGTGCGAATGCCCCTTTCGCGCGCAGCACGGAAGGATTGCAGGCATTGCCCAGGCAACCCGTGCAGGAAATCAACCGAGCTCAAATGGCGTGAAACCCATCGGTCAAAGGCTTCATCCTGCCAACGAAACATCCAGCCCGAGGGTGGGCGCAGAGACGGCGGCAGAATTCGCAATGATCCATACACCGCCAGGGTGCGCAGACTGTGCGTCTGCACTGGCACCGATTCACTCCCCGGCAACTTCCATTTCGGATAACCGGAATAATAAGTACCCAAGGCATTTTCGCGCGCCAAGACCCGGGCCAACGAATAGAGGTGACACGGATTCGTCGCGGCGATGGAAACCCGCGGCCGTTCCAATTGGTCCTCTACTTCCTGGATTATCCCCATGGCAGTTTGCATCCGGCTCCATTCCGCTTCGCTACGGGCAGGACGCCTCATCAAACGCATCCATCCGCGGTAAGCGGACCATGTCACTGGCTTACGCCGTTGGAGATTGCGTGAAAAATCGGCAATGGCCTGCTTCCACCATTCCGGCTCGCGGGTGAACCAGCCGCGTTTCCATGCATATTGAGCCTGTCGAGCGGCTCGAAAAAGCGCCACTAGGCATGCCTGCGGCCACGGGCAACGACGCCAGATACTGGCTTGTTCATAGCGGCTATGGAGATGGTGCATCCGTACTTCATTGCGGTTCAACGCAGAAAAGCGGTGACGAATCGTTAAATGCGCCGGTCGATAAATTTCATACCCAGCAGCCACAGCCCGCAGAGCATAATCCACCTCGTCATAGGCGTGGTAAAAATCCATGTCGTACCCACCTAATTGCAGATACACACTGCGTCGCAGCGCCGCACTTGCATTCGAATAAGTTCCGACAAACTGCGGCGGACCAAAATCCGCGCAGGTTAACGTATCGGGAAATTCATCCGTCTGCTGCGGAATTGACGCCACCGCCAGCTTCGGCCTCCACGTAAAAAGCTGACGTAGACGCGTGATGAAATCTTTTTCCACTGGATGACTGTCATCGTCGAGCACCAGCACTATATCGCAATCTGTGCGCCGCATGATTTCATCGCGCGACTTCACATGTCCCTGAGACACTAAATGCTCAATGGCGCGAAAAAAAGGATATCGTTCCCGGAGAAAGGTCATCGTACCATCGGTGCAGCCGTCCGCCACCACCCATACTTCGTCCGGGGCCGGATTCAATGAAGCCACGATCCGGCACGTCCGCTCCAGTTCGGAAAGGCGGTTGTGGGTGGCAATGGACACCGCGCAACGCAACGGGTAATGAACCGAGTACAACGTCATGTCCACAATCCGGTCAACTCGTCCATCCATCCCGGCGCGCGTCTTCGCACCACTGCCAATGTCGTCACGATCCGATGTAAAAGGAATTTCAATTCAAAGATCACACCCGATTGCCCCATCACTTCATGCGCCACGCGGCGCTGATTTTGCAAGCGGTGACGCACCATGGCCACGCGGGAGCGTTTGAATGCGCTCGAAGCGTCCTCATGCTTGAATGGCACCAAGGCATGCCAGTAGAGCGCATGCGTCCGGGCAATTCGCGCGGAAAGATGAACATCCTCCATGTAACTGTAGCCGGAGAAATCAGGAAATCTCTCCCGGCGCACAAGATCGGTCCGGTACATCACACAACAGGTTGACAGCCAATCCGCCGGAAGCAATGCCTCGCTCGATCCTTCGTAACAGGCAATGGTATTGATGGCTGGGCCGAACAATTTTCCTCCGTACGTCGGATGGCCATACCCTGCCTGTAAACGGTAATACCACCAGAGCAATCCCCCTGGCACCGGCAGCTCAAAACCTTCCATCCGTGCAGAGACGCCGCCCACGGCCTCTCCCAATTCGTGAAATACCATTCCCAGTTGCTCCAACGTAGTCGGATACAGCACCGCATCGTCATCAAGAAACACCACATAAGGCGAGTCGCACAAATCCATCCCCTGATTGCGCTGCTGTGCCGCGCTTGCCACGGTGCTGCGCACATAATGCACAGGAAGTTGCCGGGTAAACTCGCGCACGACCGGTTCTGAGCTCAAACCCACCTGGGCATCCACCACAATCACACGTTCCGGCGGACATGTCTGCCCCACGATACTGGCCAAAGCCCGGCGTAAAGGCTCGGGGCGCTGGCAGGTGGCAATGATGATCGTGTAAGCAAGCGTGCTCATCGCAATATCCGGGCCAAACGTTCGGCTCCAGTAAAACCAAGACAGCGATGTGCCAGGCGATAGCGTCCCGTTGCCGCTGGTCCTGTTAGTTGAATCAATCCACGCATCTCGCGTTGTTTATAATACTGGGTCGCGAGTTTCAAGTCCGTCAGCGCCAGCGTGCGGCACATTTCAAAACAGGTCTGCCCGGCGGCCGCGGCAAGTGAATCGTTCCAGCGATTCTGTTCCTTCAGGAAATCAATCATGGAATCAATCAAGGCTGTCTTGATTTCGATGAGTTGCTTTGGATCGCGACGACATACCGTTTGCTCCGACCAGAGTCGATACACGCTCAAGGGCTGCTGAGTCCACCGTATTTCTACTTCCTGTCGCAACGCGCGCGCATACAATTCGTAATCCTGACAGCAGGGAATCGCTTGATTCCATGCGCCGAGTGCTTCCAACACACTCCGACGCCAGAGACCGCCCTGCGTCCCTGGCCATTCCCAGCGCAGCCATTGTTCGAATAAGTCATGACCATCCGGCACGGGCTGCTGCGTCCGCCCCACCACTTCTTCGTCCAACCACATTTCGCGCCATTCCGGAGAGAGAATCAAGTCCGCATTCTGAAATCCATTGGTCTCGCGCCACTGTGATTCGACTTTATCCGGCAGCAAATAATCATCCGCGTCAAGAAACTGAATCCATTCCCCGCGGGAAAGCGAAAGTGCGAGATTGCGGGCAGCATTCCCTCCGCGAGGCGGCGTCGACTGCCAGCGCAGGCGTGATCCGTAGGACTCCAGTATCGCACGGGTGCCATCCGTGGAGCCATCATCCACCACAATGACCTCCTGCTGCCCCCATGACTGCCCAAGGGCGCTGTCCACCGCCTGCCGCAACCACCGTTCGGTATTGCGCACGGGAATGCAGAAGCTCACCAACGGCTTTTCCATGCTCTACTTTACTCAGCCACACTGGAGAAACTCAAGTCCGGTAAAAAAAGGCCTCAATAGCAAAGGACGGCATTGAAACTTTAAGTCGATTCAGGCAACAATGGGGAACAGCTTGGGGACTGTCTCATGAAAAAATACGATTTTGTCATCGTCGGTTCGGGCTCCGGGGGAAGCACTGCGGCAATTCTCGCCGCACAGCGCAAAGCCAGTGTGGCGCTGATCGAACGCAACCAAATCGGCGGAGTCAACCTCCACTGGGGCTGCATCCCGGTTAAAAGCCTTGTCGCCAGCGCCAAGATGTTGCTGCATGCCCGTCATGGTGAAGACTATGGCGTCGCGATTCCCCACGTCAGTGCCAGCCTGGCCACATGGGTCAATCGCCAGCGTCTCGTCATCGCCAAGCTCGCCGAGGAGCTCGACCGGCTCCTGCACCGTAACGGCGTGGAGGTTCTCCGCGGCACCGCCTCCTTCGAATCACCCAACGTCCTCAAGATCCGTCACAACGGTCACGAGGAAATGATCGAGGGTAAAAAAATCATTCTCGCCACCGGTTCGCATGCGGCCCCCTTCCCAAATATTGAGGCAGCCGCCCATCCCCTTACTGGCACCAGCAATGATTTCGTTCACCTCACCACGCTTCCCCCTCGCCTGCTCATCATCGGCGGCGGCTACATTGGCTGCGAACTCTGCGGTGTCTACAGCACGCTTGGGGCCAAAGTTACCATTGTCGAAGCGGGTACCCATCTTCTGCCCGAAATCGAACCCGAGGCGGGACAATATCTCCAGGGAAAATTCGAACAGACCGGGGTGCGCGTCCTGCTGAATTCCCGAGTGGAAAAAATCACCTACGATGCCAGTTCCTCCCGCGCTGTAGCCCATCTCGAAGGCGGCACGCTCCTGCAGGAAGAAAAAATCCTCATCAGCATTGGCCGCCACCCCAATATCGACACTCTCGGTCTCGACCGCGTGAGCATCGCCCACGGTCGTGCCATCGATGTTAACGAACATCTCCAGACCAACCTGCGCCATGTCTACGCCATTGGCGACGTCAATGGCCGCAGCCTCCTCTCGCATTCCGCCGCCGCCCAGGCCGAAGTCGCCGTCAACCATGCATTGGGCGATACCTCCAGCATGGATTTCAAACACATCCCCTTCTGCGTGCTGACCAACCCGGAAATCACATCCGTTGGCATCAGCGAGAGCACGGCTTTGGAAATGGGCCTGCGCATTCGTGTGGGCCGCTGCCCTTTCCGCAATGTGGGTCGCGCCCTCGCCATGGGCGAGCTCGATGGCTTTGTCAAACTTGTCGCAGAAGAAGACACGGGCCGTCTCTTGGGTGGATTGATCATCGGTTCGCATGCGTCGGAGTTGATTGCCCAAGTCACGCTCGCACTCAAGCTCGACGCTACAGTGCAGCAACTGGCCCGCTCGATCTGCGCCCGCCCCACCCTTTCCGAAGCCATTCAGGAAGCCGCCCGCCGCATTGTTTCGGGACCGCTTCCATCCGTCTAAAGTCTCTTTCGCCTATGGCACGAACGGCGTCGTACTCACAATGCGAAAGCGATAGTACGGCGTAAGACTCTTCTCAAACACATTCACCGCCTGCAATCGCGAATCAACCGGATCAATCCAACGCTCGATCACGGAAGACACGCGGTATTCGCCACTGATCACATCACGGCCTTCCTCCCAGATCTGCGGATCGGAACCTGACGCCTTGATTAGGGACTGGGCACGGCAATGGACCTGATAGCCATTCGATTGAGTCGTGAGCAAGGAATACAAATGGTTGTACGGCATCTCCCGCGAATTGTCTCCGGTCAAAGTCTGCCCCTGCCACCATGCTTTCACGCCCTCGAAGGTCACACCGTCCGGAACAAGTTCCAGAGTGCAAATTTCTGCTGCCGCACGATAAACGTCGCCACCGGAAAAACGCTGATCCACTCCCTTCAATGTCTCTTCGGTCGAAATCGGATGATAGTAGGAACTCGCCACCGGACTCCCTTTTTTGTAGGTCGTCTCGCCCGTCGGGATCGCCAGAATCTTCGTCGACTTCAACGCCGCCCGCAGTGCCGTTGTCCGTATCATTCCCGTGAAAGGAACCATCTCGTAATTTAAATTCACCCGTCCACTGGCTGTCAGTGGACTACTCAGCGCATACGGCTCGACCGTCGGCACGCTGAATAGATCAAGCCACAGAAAATCATGCGGCGCATTTCCTCCAGGATGGACATTCGACAACGGATGCGGATTGAACAGCAACGTCTGCCAGGGTGTCCCGGAGACAATGCCCGTGGGCAGAGAACCCAGAGCGACAGGCGACGCGATCTGTCGTTGATTGAAATAGTATTTCTCGCTCACCACCGTCGCGTCGCCATTGAAGTACGGCACCCCACCACTATTAGTCGTAACGCAGCCCTCATCCGGCTTCCCGATGTAGGCCCCATCCGGGGTATTGCCGACGCCATTATCCCAATCTCCTGCCCCAAGATTGGGGCCCTTCGCATCGGTATAGTATTCACCGCCGGGAGTGCGCAGGCTAAAGACCCGTGCCTTCGCTACGTCCAGATAGTCATTCGCAGAGAGTGGAGCAAAACACGCGGCACCACCCTCTTCCGGAGTCAATACCATCGGCATTCCGGCTGTCAGGCGACTATCACCACCGGGTGGCGTCACGCTCCGCACCACGTCGAACTGAAAGAAATTCGGATCATCCTCATGTCCCATGCGCTTCGTGTAATCGGACCAGCCCGCGTAACTTTCCGTTGCGGGTGGCATGAGCGGAGCAGCGAGAGAGCCTTCGACCTTTGGAAATTTCACCCGGACTATTTGTACGGGCTGCGTGGACGTGGCGTTGGAAAGAAAAGAGACTTCGATGACACCTCCGCCAAAACTGAATTTCTCGTCCACCACCGGAATATCCGTCTTCAACACATAGGGATAGGAAGCGGAGAGGAGCCGTGCAAAACTCTCCTCGCCACCTAACCGTGACGAATCGGTGGACATGACTCCCTTTCGCTCGATGTCGCCGGTGAATGAAAAAGTCGGCGTCGTGTCAGTGGAAAAAGGGGCCTTCGTTGCCACACGAATCGTATAGCTTGGAGCAGTCGCCCCATAGCCTTGGGCCGGGTTATTCAAGGCCAGCAGCAAGGCCGCCCGCATGCCATTCACCTTCCCGGTACTACTGTCAGTCGACGTGGCGTAGAATTGAATGGCGGCTTCTGCCAACGTGGGATAGCGACCCAATCCATGTGTAGTGCCGATCGCGATAGGAACCACCTGTCCCGGAGTCTTTGCGGTGAAGAGATCACTGCTCTTGAGTAAGTTCGGATCGAACAAATTCGCGCAGCGGACGAAGTCGAAGATTTCCGTCAGAATTTGATCCCGCCCCGCAGTGCCACCGTATTTCGATGCTAGCGATCCACCCCCAAATCCCGGCACGGGCTGCGAGGTCAACTGCTGCAAATATTCGTAAAGCTTTCGATTTTTGGCATCGCCCGCAAAATCAACCGTAGCGTTCCGATTATCCTGCCGGGTGAAATACAGTCGCGCATTGCCCGCTCCGGGAATTGTCGAGCACAACACCATGAGCCTGTCCAAGGGGCTCCGCTTCGACTCACTGAAAGAGATCGGCCAGAGTGTCACGCGCGGTCGGTTGAATAAATTCAACTCAGGAGAGCGACTCGCCACCGTGAGAAAAAATCGCCCCCGCTCGATCTCACTGGCAACCAACCCGCTATTCGTTTGCCGCGGCATCGTGTATAGCAATTCATCCAGACTTCCGTACAACCGGTCCTGCTTGTCCGCGATGTTGCTCTGATTGGCGATTTCGATGGTCCCTTCCTGCGAACCACCTGTGGCACCGAGACGCGGGGTCATTGCGTAAATTTTGCCATAACGTGGCACTCCGTTTCCCACCAGACTAGGAAGCACCGTGCTCAGGCAAACCGTCGCGGGATGCCCCGCGAAACGGGAAAATTCGCCCTTCCGGGGTTGACGACCGGCCATCGTCTGGTCCGCCAATGACTGCGTGCGCGGCGTCTCCCAAAATACGCCCTCGGAAGCGGTATTGATATTCACCTTGCAGGTTTCATCGTCAGTCCAAAACGCGATACGCCCCACCACCGGATTCTCCGTCGTTGCCGCAGCAATCTTCAAACGTCCCCGCCCCAGTGGCACCCCCACCGTCAGCTGGCCGCCCCGCAACACGTAAATCCAGCGCACCGGCATCGCCACTTCGAACTTCGGATCCAGAGCGAATCCCTCCACTTGCTTGGCAGCGGCCGGGTCCACTATCGGATAACGCCAGCCAGTCAACCGTTTTGATGGCGCATTCAAATCGATGAACTCCCCTTTTCGGCTGGACCAGTCGTCCGGTATTTCCTGTGAAGCGAGAGCTCGCGCATTAAATCCCCCCTTCACCACCATCTTGTTCGAAGAATACAGTTTGTAGCAGTAAAGTGGCTTCCCGTCGGCGTCAAAAGTCCGGATCATACCCGGTTGTGACGTCCACGCCGCATCGGGTTCGCGCGTCGTCGCCTCCACGATCTGCGACATCACGATGTTCACAGCTGATTCGGCCAGCATCCGCGTTTCATTCGTCACGGCAAAATTCTTCGCACTGATCCGCTCCGCTGTGATGGACGAAAAATAGCCCATGAATAAACACGAAAGCAGCACGAGCAAGAACATCACGAGTATCAATGCCATGCCCGAACGCGACGCCCTCCTCGCGCTGGTAGGGTTTGTCAGCATAGCCACTTCCACCTCCTACGGAGCGCTCTCGCTCCAGGTGGAGGACGCTAGGCTCACCGTGGTTTGAAAACAGCGGTAACGGCACTGGCTCTTCAACTTGTCCTGCAGCCGTTGCCAATCCGCACTGAACTGCGCGGCGTCCTGGAATAACGAAGTGTCGACCAGATCCTTCAATTGATCCTGATCTTGTAGTCGCTTCGCCGAAGGCTCGTCGATCACCACCATCGTCACCTGCACCAGCGGCGGTAATTGATTCTGCGTCAAATCCCCCAGCGTTGTCCGCCCTTTCAACCAGGCACGCGAATCGTATGCGTAACGAGGAGCCAGCTCCATGTCATCCGGCCGGCGCTGGGGCAACAAGATCAATGCGACGATATTCTCCGCCAACGCGTGCGAGTTCGCGGCGAGTGACGAGGTGATGAGTCCGGTCAGCCATCCCCGTGCCGTGCCGGATTTGTAGAGCGCAAACTCCTCGCTCGGCTGCATGATCTCGTACAAGCGGCTGCGCTTTTTTGCTTCGCTCGACAGGGCCGAAAAACTGGGCCGGTTTTGACTATCATCCCCGTATTCCACGTAATAACCGCAGACATTCAGGAGCGAACGCAAACCGTCTGCTTTCTTCTGGTATCCGAACGGAGCTTGAAAAAAAACCGCATGCGTGGGTCGCGTCGCCCCCGCATCTGGCATCAAGTCTGCAGCATGACCGATAAGAAAATGAAGTTCCGATCGCTGGCGATACTCCGTCTTTCCTGCCGGTAAATCCGGGTACGTGAACCCTTGGCTCGACGCGGTGTTGTAATAATCCCGGTAACTGTTCAGCGTGGCCTGGCTCAACCGCCGTGTAACGGTGGAGAACGCCGTCCGCGCCTGCTGAAATGTCTCCGTCGAAGCCGAGTTCTCCTTCCAAGCCAAAGTCGCCATGCCCGTCGTCGTAAAGAGCATCAGTAAAATCACGCACAAGGTGGCCATCGCGGCCAAAAGCTCGATCAGCGTATAAGCGCCGTAGCGACCTCGTTCGGCGTTCGACTTCATCTTAATTCCCCGCCGTCACCAGATGCAGGGCCGTGATCCGTGCCGTACCCGAGCCGTTGCTCTTTTTCAAAGTCACTCGCAGCGTCGACAAGCTCGCGCTCACATAATTCGAGTCGGACGGAAGCACCGTCCCAGTGCTCGCTTCCATCGACAGCGACGCCAGGTAAAAAACCTCATCGGAATTCTCCGGCACATTCAGTCCCTGCCGGTCGAAGGTGAACACGCGGGGCTCTACAATATCCTTCCAGTGTGCGGGCGCTGTCTGTCGCGCCAGATTGGTCAGATATTGGTTGATCTGCGCCTCCGCGGTCGATTCCCGCGCGTCGCGCGAGACCTGCAAGCCCACCGGCAGCAATCCCAGGAGCGCAATGAGACCAAACGAAATGATCCCTAAAGACGACACCACCTCGACGAGACTGAATCCACCAGCCCGCCTCCATTTGCCTTCCCCTTGTCTCCCGCGATGCCCCATGCATGCCGACATAATTGTGCTGATCCTCGGGAAGAGTGGCACTCTCTACAATAGTAAACAGGTGTTACATAACGAGTTTCAACGAATTTCAAAAGAGTCCCATTAAACGTCAAATCGCATAATCAGGGTGATAGTGAGTTAAAAAGCTGAAGGCCCAAATTTCTCATTTGAATTATCTCTAATGAAAAATTAATTTTCAGAATTTATTCGATTTTAAAATCAACTGGAATAGGTTTGGAAACGAAATGATCGCTCCAAAGGAATTACCGCACACAGTTCCCGTAGTTCATCGGACGCTTCAGGTCATCCAGACCATTGCCCGCTCACAGGGCCGCGCTAACCTCACGGCCAAGGCGCTCGCAGCCGAGACCGGCATTCCTTCCGTCACGTGCTACCGCATTCTGCGCACCTTAATGGCCCACGACTGGATCCGCCCCATTCCCGGTGGTGGCCACGAACTTTCCCTCGGTCTGCTTACACTGGTGCAGCAAGGTCAACCGCTCGAAGGCCTCATCGCCGTCAGCCGCCCGGAACTGGCCAAGTTGGCGGAAAAGATAGAACTCACGGTAAAACTTTCCATCCGTCGCGACGATCTCGCCGTCGCACTCTGCCGTCACGAATCGCCCAAAGAAACCTCCGTCTCCACTCGCGAAGGCGCCACTTTCCCACTCGCGGAAGGTTCCTCCGGGGCCGTCCTGCTGAGCCGACTGGAGCCGAAGGAGATTGCCGCGATTCTGCAACGCATGCCGACCACCTGCTGGAAACATCAGACCCAGCAGATCGTACAGGACCGTTTGAAATTCCTGAAGAAAAACGGCTACTGCGTCGATGCGGGTATCTTCAATCCCAGCCATTACGCCATTTCCGTGCCGGTGCTCGGACTGAATAATGAGGTCATCGCTTCGCTGACCGCCATTGGTTTCCCCAACGATTTGCCGAACTCGCGACATCCCAAGTTGAAAAAGGAAATGGTGCTCTGCGCGAATGCCATCACCCGCCGCTTCCGCGAACTCAATCCCACTTTATGAACAGCGAACTCTTCTCCCTAAAAAACCGAAAAGCCCTCGTCACTGGCTCCAGCCGTGGCATCGGAGCTGCGATCGCCTTGTCTTTAGCCGAAGCGGGCGCCGATGTGGCCATTCATTACACCGGCAAAGCCGAGCAGGCCCGCGACGTCGCGAAAAAAGCGGCCACATTCGGAGTGAAAACTACCGTTGTGCACAAGGATCTCTACGAAGCCGATGCCGCCTCTTATCTCTACAATGAAACTGTCGCCGCGCTCGGACAGCTCGACATCCTCGTACTGAACGCCTCCGTGCAAATCCCCATCAACTGGCGCGAGATCACCCCCGAAGCGTTCGACAAGCAGATGGTGATCAACTATCGCCGCACGCTCGACCTATTGCACCAAGCTGTTCCCGCCATGCAGGAACGACGCTGGGGTCGCGTGATCAGCATTGGCAGTGTGCAGGAAACCGTGCCGCACCCGGACATGCTCGTTTACTCCTCCCTCAAATGCGCGCAGACCGCCATGATCGTCAGCCTGGCCAAGCAACTCGCGCCCTTCGGCATTACCGCCAATAACATCGCGCCAGGGGTGATCCAGACCGACCGCAATGTCGATCGCCTTGCCGATGCGGCCTATGCGAAAAAAGTGCTCAATGCCATTCCAGTCGGCTTCCTCGGCGAACCGCAGGATTGCACCGGCGCCGCGCTGTTGCTCGCTTCCGAAGCGGGCCGCTACATCACCGGACAGAATCTCTTTGTCGATGGCGGCATGAGCCTGTAATCCCTCCTCACTTTTTCACCTCAACCCTACACACCTAACCCACCCCCACACCATGTCAGTCGACACCTACAAAAAAGAAGTTGGAATGATGAAACTGGAAAAGCTCATCGAGACACGCGAAGGCGTATCGACAAAGACCTTCCCCGTTTCTGATCAGGAATTACTCTCCCGTTTTGAGCAACTCTACACCGGAGCCGTCAACGATGTGCTGCGTGAGTTCTGTCTCCTCGAGCAGGCTCTCCCCGGTCACATCCTACCCCTGCGCGAATACCGCACCGTAGCCGGTTTCGCCTTCACCGTGAAGAGCGCGCCGAATGTCAAAATTCGCGGCGAAATGGAATTCCGCACGCAGATGCTCGACGAGATGGGCGAAAATCACTTCGTCGTCTGGGACACCAGCAAGGATGAGAAAGCCACCCTCTGGGGCGGCGTCATGACCGCCACCGCCGTCGGCAAGAAAGTGAAAGCGGCCTGCATCGACGGAGGCATCCGCGATACGCACCAGATCCTCGAGAAGGATTTCCCGCTCTTCTACAAATACCGCATCTCCAATGGCAGCCTCGGCCGTTGCCTGATCACCCACTACCAAATCCCCGTCAAGATCGGTGACACCACGATCAAGCCCGGCGACGTTGTTCTCGGTGACATCGACGGCGTGCTCATTGTACCCCGCGAGATTGCCTACGACGTGCTCCTGCGCGCTGAGGAAATCAAAGCGAACGAAAAGAAGATTTTCGGTTGGGTCGCCGAAGGCCAGAGCATCCACCAGATCACAGAAAAGGGTGGTTACTTCTAAGCCATCGCGCAACAAAATCGCCGCATCATGACCGCCTTGACGTCCGATTCAATCCAGCAATTCCCGAACCTCATCAGCTTCTGGGATTTTCAGGAACCCACCGGCAAGCCCCGCGTGGCGAAGGGAGCCCATCCCTACGTCCTGCAGGAAATGGCCGGGGCCATCGAACGCGTCGACGGCGGTCTGTTCGGACCGCACGCCGCTTTCTTGCGACCCAAGCAGTGGCTCTCTGCCAGCCGCAAGGATTGCCCGGCGCTGAACATCCACGGTCCCCAAGCCCAGGTCAGCGTTGTGGCGTGGTTTAAGCGCTATCGCAAACCCGAGATTCAATGCGAATTCCTCGCCGGTATCTGGGACGAAACGCGCGCGAAACGCCAGTACGGACTTTTCCTCGACCTCCGCATTCACAATAGCGCAGATCAAATTGCCGGTCACGTCTCCGGCCTCGGCGGTCCCACCCCCGGCAACCGCTGGTGCATGGATGCCGCGATTACTTACAGCGATGTCACCTACTTCGAGAACTGGTACTGCGGCGGCTTCACCTACGATGGCGAATTCACCAAGGCCTACCACAACGGCATTCTCGACGTCCGCGAAAAGTTGAATCCATATCCTTACAAACTCGGCATCTTCGACGCGGGCGATGTCGGCGGCGATTTCACCGTCGGCGCCGTCGACCGCCTCGGCTCCATCGGCAATTGGTTTACCGGCATCATCGGCGGCATTGCGGTTTTCGACCGCACCCTCACCGACGAGGAGATGGATCACCTCGCCTCGATCTTACCCGTTCGACTCAAAAAAGACCATGCGTCCGATCCCTTGAAATAGTCTCCCACCCATGATCATCGCCGACTTTCTCCCTGCCGTTCCTGATAAATCGTGGAAACTCGCCGCCCAACTCGGCGTCACCCACGCCATTGTCAAGGCCGCGCCCGAATTGACCGGACTCAAACCGCCCTCGGATATCGACGCCTTGCGAACCGTACAAAAACGTTTCGAAGACGCCGGATTCAAACTCTCCGGGATGGAAGGCGATCAATTCAACATGCAGCGGATCAAACTCGGCCTCGATGGCCGTGATGAAGATCTCGCCCAGTACGTCGCCATGCTCCGTAACATGGGAGAACTCGGTATTCCCCTCCTCTGCTATAATTTCATGGCCACCATCGGCTGGTGCCGCACACAGGTCGCCGTCCCCACTCGCGGCGGCGCATTCACCAATCGCTTTGTCCTCTCCGAACTCGATCCTACGCCCGTGCCGGAAGCCGATCGTGTGACGGAAGATAAACTCTGGGAAAACTACGAATACTTTATTCGCAATGTGATTCCCGTCGCGGAAAAAGCTGGTGTCTCGATGGGCCTGCACCCCGACGATCCGCCCATGAGCCCGCTCCGTGGCGTGGGCCGCATCCTCACCTCACCGGACGCGTTTGCCCGCGCGATGAGTCTTTCCACCAGTCCCGCGCACGGCATCACTTTTTGTCAGGCGAATTTCGTCGCCATGGGCGCCGATCTCGAAGCGTGCATTAATTTCTTCGCGCCACGCATCAAGTTCGTCCACTTCCGCGATGTGCGCGGCACGGCCGAAAATTTCGAAGAAACTTTCCACGATAACGGCCCGACCGACATGGCGCATATTCTCCATTGCTACCATCAAGCCGGACTTAACGTCCCCATCCGCGTTGATCACGTCCCCACCATGGAAGGCGAAGACAACTCCCAGCACGGTTACGCCACGCTCGGTCGCCTCTTCGCCATCGGCTACATGAAGGGCATCATGGATGCCTACCGCATTCCCTACGTCTAGCGCGCGTTACCGCGTCGCCTCGACCAGAGCATCCACTGGCGTAAACGCCACATCCATCCGCCCCAGAATGGTCGTGGTGTAGCAGATCATTTGATCCCCCATACAAAACTGCGGATGGGGATCCAGATGGTACGGCTTTAACTCTGCTGGTACCCGAGGCAGATCCGAAACAATATTGATTTCATGTCCGGATTTCGGGTTGAAAAACACCACGCGACTGTCCGCCAGATCTTGCTGCGGTTGATTGTCCCCGACCAAATAATCACCCTTCATCGTCGCATGCGCATGCGAGATCGTCTTCAGCGGCCAGATCATCACCGGCTTGCGATCCGTCAGACTTACCCGTTCCACTCCCTGTCCATAGTGCACATAATAAATACCGGTCCCGTCCGCTGCCCACCATTCATGACCATGCATCGCGCGCGGGTCTGAAACTAGCAATGCCCCGGCCTGTGGCGTATGCGCGTTAAAGGTCGTCCCCTTGTAGCCCTGATAATGACTTGCCCACTCATCCGAAAATACCGACGTGGGCGCTTCGCCCTCGCGAATCAACCACATCCGGTTCTCATAACGCGTTACTTTCCCAGTGAGGCTATTCGCATAAAAATCCTGTGCGAAGAGTAGCAAATGTTCGTCCGTCGGCGAAAACTGCGCATGGTTATAGCAACGGTCCATCTTCTGCCACACGTTACCCGGCGATCCATCCAGTGGTACGCTGCCGATGTACCAATCCTCTCCGATTCGCGCATCGAAATTGAGGCGTTTTTTGGTTGCAGAAAAAGTCAGATGCGTCGCCACATGTGCCACCCGCCGATGCTGGACAATCTCCGCAGGCAACTCGTTCACTTTTTCGGGCATCGCCGACTTTTCCGGCTTGCGCTTCCAGATCACCGCACCACTGCACCAGTAAACCTCCCCGCTCTCCACATCGACCAGCGGAGATGCCTCGGAAAACTGCGTCTCGGGACAATGTCGAATCTCTTGCGCTTGTACGTCCAGCACACCCAGAGTTCGCCCCAACCGTGCATCGCCGCTCGGCGGAAAGCTGCAGTAAAACCAATAGTAATTCCCGTCGCGAGTGAGGCTCGGGCTCGTATAGTAAAACGATTGCTGAACCGGTGCTACATGTTGATTCAGAATGTAACTCTCCACCTTCGTTTTCGGATCGACCCATCGCGAAAAGAAATCCGGATTATGAAGTAACTGCTCAAAAGGCTGATCCTGCATAATAACAATTCCTATATAATGTCGCGCTCAGGGAGTGCGCCCGCCATTCGGTACGTTCTTATCCAGAAAAGATTTCACCACGATTCCACGCTCGGTCATCTTTTCGGCAAGCTGCGGTTTATCCAAACTATACTCCTCCGTATGCTCCAGGCTCCAAATCGGCGATTCGCGCAAAGCGTGATAGGTCCAGTCCCATCCCAGTTCTTCAAAAATTTCCAGACAATCCTTCAAATAGTCCGCTCCCTTGGGTGCCCAACGCGCCACGCTGAATTCGCCCATGTAGATGGGGATATCGGGGTTCTTTTTTGAAAACTCAATCACCGGCTGCAGCAAGCGCATCAACCGCGCCTTGTCCCAATAGCCATTACCCCACGTGTCTGTATATTCCCCCGGCCATGTCTTGTTCACCACCATGACCGGTGCCGTCAGATCCGTATACTGGGTGTCATGCACACCCTGATGGGTGTATTTCATCGGTGCATACAGGTGGATGGAATAAATCAATTTATCGTCCTTGAGTCGCGGAAAGGACTTGATCCCCTCCCACATTTCGCCACCGGGACCAGACTCAACCACGATCCAGTTCTTTTTGTCCACCGCGCGGATTTCATCAATCAACGCTTGTGCCCATACCGGCCACTTCTTCGGAGCGCGCGGCCAATCACGACGATCCAGCGGCTCGTTCAATAAGTCATACCACACCGCGACGTTCTTTTTGGCCGCCACCGCAGCGATCTGATGCCACCGCATTTTCATATGGTCCAGATTCACATCATTGTCCCAGAGCCTTTCGAGATTAGCCCAACGACTGGCATTGCGGTCATACTGCTCAGCTCCCATGAAAGGCATCGTCAACACGACAGTGATGCCGAGCTGATTGGCGATATCGAGCCCGCGATCGATATCCTCCAGATTCTTCTTCCACGCCTCATCCCAACTCAGGTTGTAATTCTTGACTAGGTGATCCATCGGAAACTGGATACGCACAATATTGGCGCCCCATTTCTCCTTGGCATCGCGCAATGTTTTTTCATCCAGCAAGCGAATGGTGAGCCCCCGATATTTGACCGCCCGCGCTGGCGGTGTCGCTTGCTGTGAATTTTCATCTTTGGCAACAGAAACAGGCGGGGCTCCCCATGACTGACCGAGCGCCCAGGTAAAAAGGATTACAGATAGTGAAATGGCAATTTTCTTCATAAAATCGTTCTTCGCGTTTGGACTCTCTCAAGGATAGAGATTCGTGTTTGTGATCGCGTCCCGCTTCTCGCGGGTGCTATGACCATCGCACCAGAGAATATTGGCCTTCTCCACGTGCGGCTCCCCGATCCGGTTGATCGTCGTCAGGCTCGTATCGCCGAACCCATAACCCCAACCGGACATCTTCTTCGTGTCGGTCATCAGCACCACTTGCGCCGGAGAATTGATGGTGCCGAAGCGGGGCCGCCGCAAGGTCCCGTTATTGCGCATCACATTATAATTCACCACATACGGATAGCCGTAATCGTTGTTCACGTACTGGCCGTTATCGATGCCCAGCGGAGCGGGACTGCGAATCTCGGGACACACCGACAATTTCTGCAGTTGTTTTCCACTGGAGGCATAGGCACTCAACGGTGCGAGTTTGTAGTACCACACCGCTTGATCTCCCGGCAGTGATTCGTTAAAGGCGGGATAACATTCACCGTTATTATCCCCCGCATAACTGACCAGGACGGTATACAACTGACGCATCTGCCCGGAGCAGACCGAGGCTGAACTCAGCTTGCGGTATTGTGTAATTGACGGCAATAAAAGCGCGATCATGATTCCGATGATCGCCACGACGACCAGCAACTCGATCAGCGAAA
Source organism: Verrucomicrobium sp. (assembly GCA_017849585.1). Classification (GTDB taxonomy): domain Bacteria; phylum Verrucomicrobiota; class Verrucomicrobiia; order Methylacidiphilales; family UBA1321; genus UBA1321. Next base: position 89,882 of record JAFIGT010000021.1, on the reverse strand, counting down.
ATCCTCGCTGAATTGATCTTGGTCTGAGGAGGTACATCAACTCCATTCTGCGGTTCGCAATCAACCGATCGAATCACCTGGAACAGGAACACTCGCGCCGTTTAGCGGCGCTTAAATGCCGCGAATAGTGAGACAGCGCCGATCATCAGAGCAGCGCTCGATGGCTCGGGTACGACATCAAGGGAGCGAATCGATTCCAGCTCCGTCAGGCTCAAAACGCCAGTCGCATCCGTTGTGGATCCATAGATCCGCACGTTATCAATCAGCCCATCAAAAGGACGATTGGGAGAGCCATAATTATTGCCAATTCCAAGTGCCGTCGTCCCGCCCGGCAAAACCATCGTCCCGCCATTCAGATTTAAAGTATACGCCAGCGTCACTGAAGATGCGGTGCTTCCTACATAGAATTTCACATTACCCGTGGTCTTGGTGCCATCATAAGTAACCGCAAAAAAGGTCCATTCCGATGCGGCGCTATATGCAGATCCCGAACCGTAGGCGCCAACCCCATTTACTTCCAGCGACAAGCTTCCTGTGTTCGACGCGTTCACCAAGAACCCGGAGCTTCCATTTTTATAGTTCACCAATTGCGCACCCGCACCGATCACGGAACCATCGGTCTTGTACCAGCCTTGGATTGTGAACGATTTCAGAGCTCCGAGATCCGCACTAATCGCCGACGTGCTCTTTCCATATCCTCCAGTTCCAATATTCCCCATCGCCGTGGAAGCCGAATTATCAAAGGCACGATCTCCGGGCCTCCCTGAAACTCCCAAGGCATCACCCGAGTGAAGATCGGTCGCCACACCCGATGAGTTCGCCAGCGCAAGCGCCTCCGTACTCGTTCCGCTATTTGACACAGTCGTGCCCGTTTGATTGAAGTTATAGACTACAATTTGAGCGGACGCGCTCGCACACGCAGCCAGCAGCATCGCTTTACAAGCTACAATTCGAATGGAGAGATTTTTATTCATGATAATTGTGTTGGTTGATAATTAAGCGCTCTGTCCCGGAATGATTTCGCCCCGAATCTGGACTTCCTCTGCCGTCGTCACCTTCTCGGTAATCATCCGATTCAGAATCTCGAACGAAAGTCGCCCCATCTTCTCATAGTCCACGCTGTAGGTGGTCAAACTGATCCCACCCACTTTCGCAATTTGATAGTGATTCAAACCCACGACTCGCAGGTCTGTCGGCACGTGGCGACCGAGTTCTTCCGCCGCCAGAACAAGCCCGCGAGCAATGAAGTCGTCCGCCCCAACGACCGCTTCGACGTCCGGGTGCGCGAGCAAATAGGCCTTGGCCAATTCAATGGGCTGGCGCGTAGGATCCTCAAAATGCGGAACCATCGAGGAGTCCAACTGCACCCACTTCTGAAAATCGGTAATCCCCCCCTCTTCCATCGCCTGCCGATATCCGAGGTAATTCTCCCGGCGCGTCCACGTCGTGTTATCGAGAAAACCAATCTTGCGCTGCCCCTTGCCTATTAAATATTGCGTCATGGTGTATCCGGCATGAAACCGGTCCGAGATCACCGCCGGTCGCTCCATCGAAGGAATATTCATCGTCACCAGCACGACGGGCAGACGGCAGGCCAATAACGTCTGCGTGTAATAAGCCATTTCCTTCGGCCCAACGATCACCGGTAACAACACAGCCCCCAATACAGAAAAATCATCCAATCGACCGATAATCTCAGCCTCCTTGCGAAAATCCGTTCCTGTGGAAAGACTGACCACACGACGATTCACTCCAGCCGCCGCTTCCTGAAAGCCCAACAATGTCCGCCACATTCCTTCGTGGCGCTGACTCGGGTAGACAAACGCACAGGCATCCAACTCCAATGGAGTGACCGTGGGATTCACCGCATTCCGAAGCACCCGAGTGCCATCGCTCGTACGCCGCTCCACCAACCCCTCTTGAACCAATCTCGCCAACGCGCGCCCCACGGTGCCGCGGCTGCAATGATACTCAGCCGATAGCTCGTTTTCCGTCGGGATTCGATCCCCTACCTTCCAACGCCCTGAAAGTATTCCCTCGCGAAGCGGGTTATAAATCTGCTCTAGCTTTGCGCTCACTGTGGTCGCCATATTTGATACAATATCAAACTTAGCCCATCTAGTCAACACTTTATCATACAAATTAAATCTTTGTACTACAAAAAATACAAATGGAGCGAACTTATCCTAATACCTTTAAAATGAGATAATTAAGAGCGAAGAATCTCAAAAGATCGATAGCAATAGCCTTATACGTCGAAAATTAAAATCAGAATGCCCTCGCGCTACCTCACACTAAAGGACACGACGACTTTATCGAAATCACGCTCTACGAGGGATCGGTCGGTCGTCTTCCTCTCCCCATGGACCAACTCACGCAACGCCGTCTTCAAAAGCTCCGAAGCTATTCGCGACGAATGCGCCATGTGATAAAAATACCATGTCTAGACATTAACTTTTTTGGCCGTATCTCATTTCAGAGCCCATCCAGAAACTGACATCACGCCATTTCAACTTTTTTCCACCAATCCAATTCCCGCGATCTGACGCCTCTTGACGCCAGTAAAAAACTCCATTTTCAAAAGATATCTTTGCACCCAGGATAATCGAATCGCAATTTTCCGACGTCGGCAGCAATTGAAGTCCGATCACCTCATCAAATTGCAATTCAATCGCAGAGGGTGCCGCAGACTGGCGTTGGAAATAAATCCTAACATGTGAATCTAGGTGTGCGTTGCAAGTCATCGTAAAGTCATCGCCAACGGAGCTCTCTGCCCAAATATAAATCTCTCGAAGGCAACTGTCATGAAAGCGGCCAAATAATTCTGTCAAATGATCGGCATCTTCCGGCGTAACAAGCGTGCTCCACATAGCACAATGCTCAACGGCTCCTGAGCGACAGTCAAGGCGTGAAGGCCGTCTTCTCTCTATCCCAAAAAGAAAAAGCGGAATTGTCCTTGCGGTATCGGGTCAGTTCCGCGTATTGTCTGCCTCTCCCCAAACGGGCTGTAGCGCAGCTTGGTAGCGCGCTTCGTTCGGGACGAAGAGGTCCAGGGTTCAAATCCCTGCAGCCCGACCACCCTTGCCTCCAAGGGTGTTCATTTCTACCAAACTCTGTCGTGCAATTTTATTGCATTTCTCCCGCTACTGGAGATAACTGCCCTTGTGGATATCAAGGGGTCAGTATTCGTTGTTGTAGTGTGGCTGCTCGTCAGCTCCACATGGGCGGCCACCACTCCCAGTTCGACCGCCGAACTGGTGGATAAACTCCAACAATCCCTCACCGCCGCCGCCAAGGCCAAGTCAGACAGCCCCAATACGCCTTCCGGCATGCGTTACGTCGAAAGCTCCACGTACTTGATGGCGAATATTCGGCAAACGATCGCTCGCGGTGACATCAATTCGCTACAGCAAAGTCTCGCGCAAATCAAAATGGCCTTTCCCGATGAGGCCATCGGTAAATTGTGTGATACTCTCTTGGAAACCGTGCAAAAGGAAGCTGCGGATCGCGAGCAGGAGTTTCTGGAAAAATCCGATGCGCTAATCGACAAGGCTGTGAAAGCCGCCTTCGCAGCCAAGGAGCCTAAGGAACTGGATCCGTTGATTCTGGAGCTCAGTCGACTAAGCCGGAGGCCTACCGAATACAACCAGTCTGAACTGATGCGGCGGACGTCTGAAAAATGCGGTTCCGCCACTACCTTTCTCTGCCGCTGGCAGGATTACCTGATGCAAGCCAAATCCGGAAACGCGGCTGCGGCACAGCAAGCGTTGAAGGAAATTTCCCAAAATACGTCCTCCTATCCTTTCGTTCCACGCTCGGAAATACTGTCTCGTATCCGAGATGTTCCGGAAGCTGTTTCCACCCCGGAGAAAATGCCCGTTTTGAGCGGCAAGACTCTTGCAGATTTGGACTCCATTCAGAATCAGATCGATATCTTGCGCACCAAGAATCCGAATTCGAATCCACTCAATCAGTTGAATGAAGCTGTTGGCGCCCTGATCCGCGCAAAAAATCAGCTGGATAATGGACTCATCAGCGACGCATTTAACTATTGCACACGCGTCACAACCTACGGCAACAACTCCGGGCTCATCGAGCAACTCTCACCGTTGCGCCAGGAATTACTGATGAAAGTCCTGCCGGTCTATCTTGGCATATCCAAATCCTATCCAGCCACGCCAAAGGACTCTCCCACCGATTATCTTCTTCGCGTCATCAAGGAATCTCGCGAAAAAGCCGATTGGCGACTCACTTGGAAAACATTGGAAGTCTACCGTAGTGTCGCCTTCTACAACGGAACAACTCCAGGCTGGCTGACCGCCGACATCCAAGGCTGCTCCTACTTTATTATTGGCCAAAATCAAGAAAAGGCCGGGCTCTATACCGACGCCGTTCGATCCTATCGGCGCGTGATCTCCCAACCCGGCGAAAATCTGCCTCTGAAGGAAGCCACTGATCGCATGGAAGCCATCAAGCGGGAACATCCGGAGGATTTTGCCGCGGCTGATAAAGCCGTGCCAACCTATCCGGTCTCCTATCCCCCACCCACCACGAATAATCCAGCCTTCAACGTACCGCGATAACGCCGTGCGCTCCGCGTCATTCATCTTTGCATTCCTCCTTTTGCTTTCCTTCGGCCGCGCCGAACCACCCCAGGAATCGGAAGCCTCACCAGTCCATCTCCGCAAACTCATCGCTGATGTCGGTCCGTGCTGCCTCGCAGCCAAGATCCCCTCTGACCTTGACTCCCTCTATGCCAAAGTATCCGCCTTGAGCAAGATGGATGCTTCGGTTTTATGGACGAAGCACGGTCTGCCCCTCAACGAATTTCAGGAGTTTCATCATGCGCTCTACCTCATGAATCAATGGCGTGAGTATCTGGACGCCCTGAGCAAAGGCAATAGAACCGCCGCTTACCGAACCCTTCACAATCTCATGGGAAACCAGCAGTGGCTGACTCTGATGCCGCGTTCCGAAGTCTTGTCCCGTTACGAAAAATGCTACCAACTCGAATTTGTTAGTATTCCTGACGAGCACTACAGCGATCTCCCAAAGGCCATTGATGCCATACTCAAATTCCAGCAGCAATTGGACAACCCTGACGCACTCGACAAACAGTTGAAGATTCTCCAGCAATTGGAAAAGTTGGCCCAAAATTCTCAACCTCGTGAAGATGAAGTCACCAGCCTCTGCAACCCCGATCCAAATGAGGACGGTTATATTACCAATTTGAAAATGCTGGTCCTGCCATTCAAAGTCGCTACAGCCCTCGATCTCGGAAAAGAATATCAACTCCCTCCCAAAGAAGATGAGAAAGCACCGGACTTTCTATCCAGACTCAACGAGTTGGCCCTTCAGCAAGGCGACATGAGAACGCTCTGGAAAATTCGCACCTACGAACAGACGCTCAAGCACGACCCCACTGAATGGGACCGGGAGCAAATCGAATGCCTCGATTTCTGTCTGTACGGGAGAGCCAAAGAGGCGGCTAATCAATATAACGTCGCCGTCATCTATTATCGCTCCGCACTACACAGGGAAGCCGCGCCGGAAATCATCCACTTCATCTCCACCCGGTTGGAAGAAATCAAAAAGACATTTCCAGAAGACTATGCCAATGGCATGAATTCCCCAATCTTCCCCCGCAAGGAAGATGCTCGCGGCACACATCTCTATGGAAGATTCCCGTCACAGCCCCATATGCCCGGTTATATGAATGACACCATGGATCCCTTTTATCGCACGCCGGCCCCCTATAAAAAGACCCTTTGGAAGAAATATTGATCCAGTCGTAAACTTCGCGGGACGAATGGCCAACGCTTGACAAGGGTTCCCGAACCCGGTCGCATTACGGGATGTATTACCGCCGCTTTGGTCGCACGAATTTGCAGATCCCCGTCTTCTCCTGCGGAGGCATGCGGTATCAACACGCGTGGAAGGACGTGCCGCCCGAGGACGTTCCCGCGGCGAATCAGGAAAATCTCGAAGCGTGCATCCGTCGTTCAGTGGAGCTCGGCATCAATCACATCGAGACGGCCCGCGGTTACGGTTCCTCTGAGATGCAACTCGGCAAGATTCTGCCGCAGTTCCCCCGCGATGAAATCATCGTGCAGACGAAAGTCGCGCCCAACAAGGACGTGAAGGTTTTTCTCGAGAACTTCGAGAAGTCGATGGCCTATCTGAAGCTCGACCATGTCGACCTCTTCTCCCTGCATGGTATCAATACTGACGAAATTCTCGATTGGGCCATCACGCCGGGTGGCTGTCTCGATGCGGCGAAAAAACTCCAGCAGCAGGGTCGCGTGAAGCATATCGGCTTCTCCACGCACGGACTCACCCGCACGATCACGAAGACGATCGAGACGGACGCATTCGACTACGTGAATCTCCATTGGTACTACGTGAACGATCTGAATTGGTCGTGCGTCGAAGCCGCGACGAAACACGACATGGGCGTATTCATCATCAGCCCCAATGACAAGGGCGGGAAACTCTACGAGCCGTCAGCGAAACTCGCTGACCTCTGCGAGCCACTCTCGCCGATGGCGTTCAATAATCTCTACTGCCTCTCCCGCCCGCACATCCACACGCTCAGTCTCGGCGTGGCGCGCCCCTCGGATTTCGACGAGCACGTGAACAGTCTCGAGCACTACGAGCGCGCGGCGGCCGTCATGCGTCCCATCCATCACCGGCTCGACGCCGCCATCATCGCCACGATTGGCGAAGACTTTTATCGCAACTGGATGGACGGCCTGCCCGAGTGGATCGACGTACCGGGCCACATCAATATTCAGGAAATCGTCCGGCTCTGGGTCTACGCGAAAGGGCTCGATCTCATCGCGTGGGGCAAGATGCGCTACAATCTCCTCGGCAATGCGGAGCATTGGTTCCCCGGCGAAAACGCACTCAAGCTCTCCGAATTCGATTTACGTCCCTGCCTCGCGAAAAGCCCCTACGCGGATCGCATCCTCGAAGTGCTCGCGGAAGCCCACACGATGCTTTACGACAAACCGGTCGAACGTCTCAGCAAAACCGACTAAGCGGGTTCTTAAAAAAGAACCGCGAAGAGCAGCACCGCCACCATAGCCATCGCGGCGGAGAACTTCACCGCGAAACCCACGACCGAACCGACCGCAAAAGCGAACGTCGCGCGCAAGGCTTGCTGATGCGGTTGACCGCCAAATAGCTGGCCAAGGAAGAGACCGATCAGCGGGCCAAAAATCAGCCCTAGTAGGCTGAAGAAAAATCCCACGAACAGCCCAATCACCCCGCCTATTAATCCCCATCGGTTCATTCCCACCGAGGCTGCTCCAAAAAAGCCAGCGAAGAGTTCAATCAATTGCGCCACGATAAAGAGCGCCGTGAGCACCCAAAAGGTGGTCCACGAAATCGGATGGGCCGTAAAAAAAGCAAACTTGTGCAGTGCGGTGCCCAGATAAACCAAAGGCAAGCCGGGCAGGACAGGCACCACCATTCCCAGTAGTCCCAGAAAGATCAGAACCAGACTGAGGCACCAAGTGAGCGCTTCAGGCATGGGAGGAAGGGGTTATGTATCCTGTGGAATCACCGGGCTGGTGACGATCTTTTCCATGATCTCACGGCGCTGCATGCGGATCATATCGAGCGCCGTTTTCTCCTGCGGCTCGATCCACGATTCATTGATGCGCTTCAGCCAGCTCTTCGTGTTGATCAGGAGGACACAATTCAGGATCGCAAGAAAACTAGTGGTCAAAACCAGCGCCATTTCCCCAAATTTCAAATGGCCTGCAATGCTGATGGCGAACAGGCTCTGGAATAACAACAGTAACACGATCGCCAAATACAACATGAAAACCTGACGTTTAAAATCACGCTCAAACCGGCGCACATATTCCTCCGAACGGATGATATGGAGCCGCAGCTGATTCTCTCTTGTCTCTACATCTCGCAAGGCTTCTTCAAGAGTCATGGTTTAGGCTGGTTAATTTTCAATGCTTGATCTTAGTATAGCGTGGCAGGGTCGTAAAGTTTATTTGTCTTTTCAGCAAATCGACAGTTACTACTTTAACGGTAATCACTTGCCCCGCCCGGAATACCTCGTGATTGCTACGTCCCGCGATCTCCTGCCGATTCCCATCCCAGATGTAGACATCGCCCGGAATGTCGCTGATGCGTACAAGTCCCTGCACTTGGAACTCCGGCAGTTCGACAAGCAGTCCCATGCTCTTCACTTCGACTATCATCGCCTTGAATTCGGGAGCCTTGGAAGCCTTGGTTTGGAGCAGGAAAAATTGCAATTTCTTCTGCTTCACCGATTCCTGCTCGGCTTCCGCCGCGTTCCGCTCCGTTTGGGAAATCGTAACAGCGATCTGCGCCAATCGCGAAATGTCGTACCCGTAATCCTTCGGCGTTTTCGCGAAGACCCCGCGATGCACCATCAAGTCCGCATAGCGCCGGATCGGCGAGGTAAAGTGCGTATAATTCACCTTCGACAGACCGAAGTGCCCCGTCGGGCGATGATCGTACCGTGCGCGCATGAGCGACTTGAGCAGATTGATTTTCACCACGCTCTCGTTCGTCGTTCCCTTTACTTTGCGCAACATCTTTTGGATCTCGCCGCGCTGGCTGAGGTTGCCAACCTGAATGCCCATGAACTTCAACTGCACCCGCAACTCCTCGAGCCGCGATTGCTCGGGCTGTTCGTGCACGCGATAGATGGAGGGACGTTGCGTGTCCTTCAAATGCTTCGCGACGACCTCGTTGGCGAGCAGCATGTATTCTTCAATCAACTGGTGCGATTCGTCGTTCTCGATCTTCTCCAGCTTCACCGGGCGACCTTCGCCGTCGAGCCGGACCTTTACCTCTGGGAAATCAAGTTCCAGCGACCCATTCGCGAACCTTTTTTTGCGCAGAACCTGCGCCGTGGTATGCAGCTTCTGGATGTACCGGCCGATGATGCTGTCGGTCGGCTTAAGAATGAGTTTGTACGCCTGCGCGTAGGTAAGGCGTTGGCGGCTGTGAATCACCCCCTGCGCGAAGCGGTAATTCAAAATACGGCCGTCGCGGCTGAGCCGGACCACCACCGTTTTGACGAGACGATCCACATTCGGCTGCAGCGAGCAAATGCCGTTGCTCAATTTTTCCGGCAACATCGGAATCACGCGATCGACGAGATAAACACTGTTCCCACGGCGCGACGCTTCGCGATCCAGCGCAGAGCCGGGAGGCGCGAAATGCGACACATCGGCGATGTGCACGAAGACTTCCAGATCGCCATTGCGGTGCTCGATGTACGAGAGCGCATCGTCGAAATCCTTCGCGTCGTCCGGGTCGATCGTGAAAACGAAATGCTTGCGGAAATCCTCGCGCCGGGCGATCTCCTCCTTCGGAATAGCCGTCGGAATCGCCCGCGCTGCCGCCAGCACTTCTTCCGGAAAATCGGTCGGCAACTCGTACTTGCGCATGATCGAAATAATATCCACGCCGGGGGCGTCGGGCGGTCCGAGCACCTCGGTCACCACGCCTTCGGGATTCACATTGCGCGACGGCCAATCGGAAAGTTTCACCACCACCTTGTGCCCCAGCGGCACCGTCAGCTTCGGCTTGGGAACATAGACGTCGTGAATGATCCGTGAATCGTCCGGCACGACGTAATAAAAGAGCTTGGTCTGCTGCAGCGTGCCGACCAATTGCGTCCGAGCCCGGCGCAGAACCTTGATCACCTGCCCGCTGACACGCGCTTCCTCACCACGGCGGCGGCTCCGCGGCGCTTCGTTCAGACGCACCAGCACGCGGTCGCCATGAAACGCGTTGGACGTATCTTCGCGCGCGATGTAGATGTCCGCTCCGTCATAATTATCCGCGATTAGAAAACCGAAACCGCGCTCGTTCATTTGCAGCTTTCCCGCGACGAGCCCCACCCGAATCGGGAGCACATAAAGACCGTTGCGGATCGAGATCAGCTTGCCCTCCGCCACCTCTTCCTCAAGCAGCTTGGTGAAATTCGCCAACTCGCGCGGCGCAACCTTGAGCTTGCGGGCCAGACTCTCCCGGTTCAGCGGTTGGTAATTATCGTCGGAAATGGCTTGATACAGGGAATCAATCAAAGGCATGGTGATGAGGGTAAAGGATCTCCCCGGAATGAACATCTTATTCGCCGCCAGTGAAATGTCGCCCTACGCCAAAACCGGCGGATTGGGGGACGTACTGGCCGCCCTGCCCGCTGCCTTGCGGGCGCGCGGTCATAGTGTCAGCGTGGTTCTTCCACTCTATCGCGGCGTGCGGGAGAAACTCCCCAACCTGAAACCCTCCAGCCTTTTCCTCAACCTCACACTCAACCGCGAGCAACTCAGCGCCCGCGTGTGGGAAGGTGTTTCAGAATCAGGCGTCCACCTATTCTTCATCGAGCGCGACGAATTCTACGATCGCTCGCATCTCTACGGCACCCAGACTGGTGACTACGCCGACAACGCCGCCCGCTTTATTTTCTTCAACAAAGCTGTCGTCGAACTCGCCCGCTACATCCAGCCCACACCGGAAATTCTCCACCTGCACGACTGGCAGACCGGTCTCGTCCCGGCCATCGTCCGCTCCAAACAATACGCACTGAAGACCATCTTCACCATCCACAACCTCGCATTTCAGGGAAGCTTCTGGGCCTTCGATTTTGATCTGACCAATCTCCCCGGCGAATACTTCTCCCCGCCCGGCGTGGAATTCTTTGGTCGCCTGAATTTGATGAAGGCCGCGCTCCTGCTCTCCCACCAGATCACCACGGTGAGCCCCTCCTACGCGCAGGAAATCCAGACCCCCGCCTACGGCTGCTCCCTCGACGGTGTGCTGCGCCAGAATCATCACAAGCTCACCGGCATCCTCAACGGCGTCGACTGCGATTTGTGGGACCCACAACACGATCATTTCCTCGCCGCTCCCTACTCCGCCGAACAGCTCAAGGGCAAAGCCGAAAACAAAAAGGCATTGCTCAATAGCTTTCATCTCCCCTCTGGCAACAGCCCACTCTTCGGCATGGTGTCGCGCTTGACCACGCAAAAGGGTTTCGACCTGATTCAGCAGACCATTGAGGATTCATTACTCAACATCGGCGCAAAGTTCGTGCTGCTCGGCTCTGGTGATCCCTACTTCGAAGCCTACTTCACCAATCTCGCCAAAAAATATCCAAAGCAAGTGGGTGTGAAAATCGGGTTCGACGAAGGTCTCGCCCATCTCATCGAGGCGGGCAGCGATTTCTTCCTCATGCCGTCGCAATTCGAACCGTGCGGCCTGAACCAACTCTACAGCCTGCGCTACGGCACACCGCCCATCGTCCACAACACCGGCGGCCTCGCCGATTCCGTGGAAGATTACAACGAGGACACCGGCACCGGAACCGGCTTTAAGTTCAGTTGGTACGAAGCCGGCGGCCTGCGCCAGGCCATCCAGCGCGCGCTCAAGGTCTATGCACAACCCAAGGCCCTCGCCACGTTGCGTCATTCAGGCATGACCCAATCGTTCTCATGGGATGCCAGCGCCGCCGAGTACGAAAAAGTCTACACCGCCGCGCTCAAGAGCTAGTAAAACACCACTCCTACCCCGCTAAAGGCTGGGGGGGCGTAAACTCAAGAAAAACCAGCCTCCGACTACTGGGAATTCTTCGATTCCTCATCAATGGCATCAAATTCGACCTCAATACCACCCTTTTGGCCACTGATAAAATTGTAAAGGTAGCCACCAATCAAGCCGGAAAGGTACCCCATCAGCGGGTAGAAAAACAGCATGAACAAGCCCATGATGATCGCCATGACCACCGGGCTGCCAGCACCCTTTTGAGGCGCTAGGAGCGCCAGCGGTACAAAGACCAAGGCGAACAACGCTCCGATGAAGAAGTACATCTTGGCCAGCAACAAGGCCAAAGACCACGGATTAAACCGACGTAGGCGAAGTTTCATTCCCTTTTCCCCTAGCCTCACGCGCGAGTCACGTCAAGACTCAATGCCCTACGAAAACTTTTATGCAGGGCTCAGCCCTGCTACTTCACACCCTTGGCCATGGCGAGGCCTTTCATGCCCGCCTTGGCTTTATTCACGCTCTCGTTGTACTCACCCATCGGGGTTGAGTCCGCCACGAGACCGCCACCCGCCTGCAGGTACGCGCGACCATCCTTGATGAGAACCGTACGAATCGCGATGCACGAATCCAAGTTGCCATTGAAACCAAAATAACCGACCGCGCCCGCGTACGTCCCGCGGCAAGTCTTTTCCTTTTCCGCGATGATCTGCATCGCACGGACCTTCGGCGAACCGCTCACCGTTCCTGCCGGGAACGTGGCCCGCATTACGTCATACGCGTTCTGCTCGGGTTTGAGATGACCCTCCACATTTGACACGATATGCATCACGTGCGAATACCGCTCGATAATCATCAGGTCCGTGACCTTCACTGTGTTATACTCGCACACGCGGCCCACGTCATTGCGCGCGAGATCCACCAGCATCACATGCTCCGCGCGTTCCTTTGGATCGGCTAACAATTCCTCGGCCATCGCGTTATCTTCCGCCTCGTTCTCGCGGCGCGGACGCGTGCCTGCGATCGGACGAATCTCCACCTTGCCATCCACGCAACGCACGTGCACTTCGGGCGAAGCGCCGACGACCGCCATGCCGTTAAACTTCAGGCAGAACATGTACGGCGACGGATTGATCAGGCGCAGCGAGCGGTAGAGATCGACCGGATCGCTTTCGAACGGAACCTCGAAGCGTTGCGAGGGGACGACCTGGAAAATATCGCCCGACTTGATGTACTCCTGCATCGACTCGGTCATCGAAATATACTCGGCTTGCGTGATATTCACTGATGGCTTCAACTCGGTCACATTGGCCCGCGCGGAAAGCACCTTGTGACTGACCGACCGCTTCAAGCGCTCCGTCAATTCATCGATCTTGCGCACCGCTTCGTCGTAGGCCTTGCCCGTGTCGCCCTCGACGTACGCGTTCGCCACGATCTTGATCCGGTGTTCGAGGTGATCGAAAATCAGGAGCGTGTCGCTGATCACGAAATAGGCGTCCGGAATTTGCAGATCATCCAGTTTCGCGCGCGGCACCGTCTTTTCGAAATACGTCACCGCCTCGTACGATAGGTAACCCACCGCGCCACCGGAGAAGAGCGGCAGATGCTCCGACTCCACCGGTTTGAAACGGCCCATCAGCTTTTGCAATTCGCTGAGCGGATCGGTGTCGGATTGGAACGTGCGCGTCTGTCCGTTTTCCGTGATCGTGACCTGGCCTTCGCGTGCCGTGAAAATGATCCCCGGACTCGCCCCGAGGAACGAGTAGCGCGCGAAGCGGCCCCCACGCTCCACTGACTCGAGCAGGAAGGAATGATCCCCCGTATCGATCTTGAGATAGGCGGAAACCGGAGTTTCCAAATCAGCCATAATCTCACGGCTGACCGGAATGAGATTGCCTTTTTGGGCCAGGGCGAAAAATTCGTCGCGATTGGGGGAAATCATAGGCGCACAGCTTGTTGGAAAGATCACCCTAGGTTTAAGCCACCCCTGCTGCCAATCAAATTTTCAGCTCGTATCCGCGCCACGACCGCGCCTCCTCTACACAGAGCCTCTACACGATGGAATTCCGAACATGAAGAGAAATTTATCTGACAAAAGATTGCTTGCTTGGGGAGATGGTATTAAAGCTGCATTTGGGATAATTTGATGTATAGGGAGTTGTACCGATTTTTATGATTATTCAGGCGGAATGGGTAGTGCCCATGAAGGGCGATCCCATCTTTAACGGGGCTGTGCGGGTGGATGATGAACATATTGCTTATGTCGGCCCACGCGCGAAAATCGCCCCCCTCCCCAACGAGGAGATCATCGACCTCGGCCAGTCGGTGTTATCCCCAGGCCTGATTAATGCCCATTGTCACCTCGACTACACCATCCTGCGCGGCAGCATCGCACCGCCTGATGGCTTCACCGATTGGATCAAGAGTATCAATGCGCTCAAACGCGACTTCACTACCACCGATTATTTGAATTCCGTGATGAAGGGATTCGACCTGCTCATGGAAGGTGGCACCACCACGGTTGGTAACATCGAATCGTTCCCCGAAATCCTGCCGCATCTTGCGCCACCGCCCATTCGCACATGGTGGTTCCTTGAACTCATCGACGTGCGCAACCGGCTCTATGACGAGACTGGTCTCATCGGTGCTCTCAGCTTTTTCGAGCAACACCCGAATTGGCTCGGCGGCTTCGGTCTCTCGCCTCATGCGCCCTACACCGCCTCACCGGAACTTTACCGCCTTGCGAAAAGTTGCAGCGAACGCCTTCAGATGCCCTTCACCACCCATGTGGCCGAATCCGTGCAGGAGCACGAGATGTTCGCCAATGCACGCGGCGATCTCTACGATCTGATGAAAAGCCTCGGCCGCGACTGCACCGACTGCGGTCAAGGCTCCTCCGTCTCGCATCTGCTGGAGCTTGGACTCCTCACACACAATTGCCTCGCCGTACATGTTAATTACCTTCAGGACTACGATTTCCCCGCTCTCGCTGAAGCCGGCGTGCACATCGTTTACTGTCCCAAATGCCACACCTATTTCGGTCACCGCAAATTTGAACTCGAGCGGCTTCGCGAACATGGAGTCAACATCTGCCTCGGCACGGACAGCCTCGCCAGCAACAACTCTCTCGACATGCGCGCCGAGATGCGCGAAGCGTTATTCAAGCATCCCACGCTAACCAACCGCCAGTGTCTGGAGATGGCCACACTCAACCCCGCGAAAGCGCTCAATCAGGAAGGTCGCCTTGGCGAACTCACCGAACACGCCCTCGCCGATCTGGTCGCATTCCCCATGGATTTCCACTCCAACCCCTACGAAGCGCTCATTCATTCTCACGCGAAACCTCTTCTGCTCATGGTCAATGGCCGGAAAATCGTCTCGCCGAACGACTGAAACTACGTCAACTTAAGAACGAAGCATGGTTGACAAAGCACCAATTGGGGTGATTACGGGAGGCAAGGGTGATCTGGCCAAGGCACTGCGCCCGCAACTGGAGGCTGAAGGTTGGCACGTGTTGGCACCGGGCCGCGACGAACTCGACGTCACGGACGCCGCGAATGTGTTACACTACTTCTCCCAATTGGATCGCATCGATCTGCTGATTAACAACGCCGGGATCATTCGCGACAAACTGCTCGCGCAAATGAGCGAAGAGGATTGGA
Source organism: Verrucomicrobium sp. (assembly GCA_017849585.1). Taxonomy (GTDB): domain Bacteria; phylum Verrucomicrobiota; class Verrucomicrobiia; order Methylacidiphilales; family UBA1321; genus UBA1321. Next base: position 74,679 of record JAFIGT010000021.1, on the reverse strand, counting down.
CCAGCGTGGTCAACGTCTCCCTGCGCGGCAGCTTTCTCTGCACGCAGGCGGCTCTGCCGCTCATGGTCCGGCAGCGTTCAGGACACATCCTCTTCATCGCTTCCCGATCGGCCAAATCCGGTCCCCGCGGCCAGAGCAACTACGCCGCCGCCAAAGCGGGAATGATCGCATTCAGCCAGTCACTCGCACGCGAACACGGAGCCGACAATATCCGCTCCAACGTCATTTTCCCCGGCTATTTGCCGACGAAAATGAATCGGCATCTCCCGGCCGACGTTGTTTTGCGCCATCAAAACGAAAATGTACTGGCACGTTTTAATACTGTGGATAATGTAGCCCGGTTTGTTACAGTTGTTGCAACGCTGGACCACGTTTCCGGACAAATTTTTACTTTAGACTCAAGGATTGATCGCTGGACATGAGAATGGAAATTAATTTCGAACAGGCGCTGCAATACGAGCTCGCCGCCCTGGCTGAACAAAATCTGCGCCGCTCTCTGCGTTCGCTGACCTCCCCGCAGGGAGCCCAAGTAAGCGTTGGTCCCCAGAGCTATCTCAATTTTTCTTCCAACGATTACCTCGGTCTGGCCAATCACCCCAAGCTCGTCAAAGCCGCACAGAAAGCGCTCAAGGAATATGGCAATGGCGCCGGGTCGGCCCGCCTGATCTGCGGCAACCTCGACCCTCATACATCCCTCGATCAATCCATCGCCCATTTCAAAGGAACCGAATCCGCACTCAGTTTCAGCACCGGTTATACCGCCGCCGTCGGCACCATTCCCGCCATCGTGGGTCGCGGCGATACCGTCATTCTCGACAAACTCGCCCATGCCTGCCTTATCGACGGTGCCCGCCTCAGCGAAGCCCGTCTGCGCGCCTTCCCGCACAACAATATAGCCTATCTGAAAAAAGTGCTACGCCAGGAAAAGAATGCCTCGCGCATTCTCATCGTCACCGAATCGATCTTCTCGATGGATGGCGATTCCGGTCAGCTCGCGGACATCGTCGAGGTCAAAGAAAACTTCGGTGCGTGGCTCATGGTCGACGAAGCCCACGCCACAGGCATCTATGGCCGCAACCGTCGCGGCCTAGTGGAGCAACTCGGACTCAGCAGCAAAGTAGAAGTCCAGATGGGCACGCTTAGCAAAGCCATGGGCAGCTCCGGCGGTTACATCGCCGGCTCCCATGCACTCATCAATATTCTCATCAATAAAGCCCGCAGCTTCATTTATTCCACAGCACCCTCACCTGCCGTTGCCGCTGCCAGCCACGCCGCTGTCGAGCTCGTCGGTGGCCCCGAAGGCGAAGAGCAATGCGCCAAGCTCTGGAAGAACGTCCACTACTTTGCCGAACGACTCCCCGCACGGTGGAAACTCAGCGACGAACCGCAGAGCCCGATTTTCCCCCTCATGATCGGCGACGAAGGCGAAGCCCTCGCCCTCTCGCGCAGTCTCGAAGAAAAAGGATTTCTCGTCCCCGCCATCCGTTACCCTACCGTCGCCCGCCAGCAAGCTCGCCTGCGCGTGACCATCAGCGCCGCCCACTCCACCGAACAAATCGATCAACTCCTCCAGCATCTGAAACAGTGATGAGAGAGGGAAGAGCCCGCAGATTGCGCTGTGGGATGCATTTTTTTAAAAAAGCTATCACCCTCACGATCCCAACGAGTTAGGTCCGCTCAGAGTTTTTATCTGAAGCCACTACCAGAGAGTAGCGTCATAACGGTTATGAAAATGACATCTCACTGGGCCAAGCCCCTGATCTTGGGAATTGCTGCCGGCATGCTCGCCTTTGCCGCGACAACGATTCCGGCCAAAGCTGGATCTGTCAGTGTTGGCGTCACCTTTGGCAACACCCCGAACTACTATTATGGACGCCCCTATCCGGCACCTTACCCCGGCGCGATCTGGGTTCCTAGCTACCGCTATTATAGCGGAAATCGCTACTACTGGCGTGAAGGCTATTACCGGCCCGCACCTCAACCGTATTACTACCACCACCGTGGCCATGGTCATCACAAGCACCGTCGTTAGGGATCGACTGTAGTGGAAAGCCGCATTGGAAGCGGCTCACCGCTGTTAATCTCTGGCCGGCGCGGCCTGTACCAAAACCGGTAGCAACCGGCGCATGACCTCCTCAGCCTGCGGGGAGGTTTGCGGTCCGCGGAGAATCACTTCGAGCACTTGCTGCCCCTGATTGCGACGACCTTCGATCATCGCCTGCCACCGGCTGCGAATCGTCCAATCCTCACTGATGTCCGCACCTTCGGTCACCCGATCTTCGCGCAGGCAATAGAAGACATATAACGGTGTTCGGTTGAAATCGAATACAAGTTGCCGGAATGGCAACGTCACCCCGTTTGCCTCGCCGGTCCACGTTCCTTCGTTCGAGCGGAGAAAACACCCTGCTGATGGCAAACAAATTTCCGGACGGTGCAGCCGCGCCAATTGCGCCGCAGTACGGCCCGGTTCCCAGCGTAGAAAATAAGTCATCACCTCCACCCCGGAATCCAGCCACGCGCCCGCTTCCACTTGGTTCACACGCAGAAGTCGTGACTCTGCCTCGCTCAACTTCACGGGCCGGAATTGCGTTGCGCCTGAAGGCAATCGCACCGTCCACGGTGTCGCCCGCACGGCACGACCTTCATGCCAGCGATACCACGCCTCCGTCGCGCCCTCCACCGCCACCAGCCAAAGAAAAATCGCACCCCATACCTGCAGGGACGCCATTCCCGGAGTGAATACGCGTTCTCCAGTTTCCATACCCTGACCTGTCACTGGAACATTCGCCTTCTGGTTTCTCAGCACATGCCCCAAAGAGGCGACACCCGCCAATGAAATGATCAACACCGTGTACCCAATCGGATCGTGCCATTTGGGCAAATCTGCAGCTCCGCCATGGGCTACAATCCACACCAGAACAAAAGCCCGCACTACGTTCGCCACAAAGGCCAATACAACGCTCAAAGCGAGCAACGCACCGCGCCGCTTCACTGACAGACGATAAATCTCTCCCAAAAAAAGCGCTGCCATGATCACCGTCTGCAGCGAGCGTACTCCGCTGCACGCCTCGTCCACACCAACCAGCTGCCCAGGCAACGCGATCACATTTCCCCTCGCCTGCGCCGGGATTCCAAGCCACGTGAGCCATTCTACGCTGAACGTCGCCACCCAGTTCATCAGTTCCCGCACTAACGGTTGCTCGACCACGGATGGCCATGGCACCGCCGCCAAAATGAAAGCGGTAGAAAACGCAAAGTGTCGCCACCACGGTGCTCCACCGCGCGCATAAAGTCCGCACCAAGTGATCCCCACCACCAGAATTGCCAACGCCCAACTCGCCGGCCGCCAATCCGGATTGGCTTCCAGCATCAACCGCACAGGCAACAACCCAACCAGTAGCGCTCCGAACACCAGTCCCATTCCGTATTTTGAAGCCAGTGGGACTGCCGCTGGTCGCGTTTGCCACGCTTCCCAGAATAAATAGAGCGACAGTCCCGGCACGAACCACCCGTAATTATACTGCTCGTTCACCGTCCATTCGACTCGCAGTTGGTTCAGCAGAAAAAACCAGAGCGAGCCCAAGACGGTCAACCCCACAAAGGTCGGCCACTCTCGTCTCCACCCCATCTGTTCGCTCATGCGGCCACCATACCATGGACCGCCGCGCATACAAGGCACCACCCACGACTTTGGGATTGCCCCAGTCGCCTTCCCGTTTCAGGATCAGACATTGTGAATCTCCCCGACGATTACGATGAATCCCCGAGCCGGAAGCGACTCTACCTCGGAGTCATCCTCGCCGTCGCCGTTGTTCTACTTGTTCTTGGCTTCTTCTTCGGCCGACCGTCCTACCATGCATTGAAAACATTCCGAGCCCAGCAACTGGCCCGTCAGGCCGAACAATACGCCAAAGAACAAAAGTGGCGCGAAGCGCTGCAAACTGCCCAGGCCGCCTATCAAATGGCCTCCACTGATGCTAAGACCTTGCGCATTCTCGCGCGGCTTCAAGCCCGCATGTCTCCTCCGGACGCGCTCGATCTTTACCTCACCCTCGCCCAGCTTCCCACGGCAAAGCCCGATGATCTGCGGGAGCTGACACGCTTAGCCATCGCCCTCGGCAAATGGCAACTCGCACAAAACACCCTCAACACGCTTTTTAAGAACGACCCCACCAACGTCAACAATCTCCTCCTCGCCTCCGACCTCTCTCTTGCCACTCGCGACCTCAACGCCGCCACCACCTACGCCAATCGTGCCCGCAGCCTTGATCCACACAACCGCACTGTTCTATTCACCCTCGGACGACTCCTCGCCCTGAACTCCAAGACCCACGCCGAGGCCACCAAGATCCTTCTTCAACTTGCCATCCCGAGCGCGGACCAGATCGGCCTCGACTCGCTACAGATTCTTGCACAACTCACAGACATTCCCGAGGAAGATGCCCGACTCGCCGCCGACGCCCTGCAACATCATCCCTTGAGCCGATTACCGCAAAAATTGCTCGCCCTACAGGTCGACATGCGCCTCAAACCCGCCGACCGCAACGCCCTTCTCGACGCGGCCATCCAGCAGTATTCCAGCACCGAAGACGACCGGCTTACTCTCGCCCGCTGGCTCAACCAACAAAAGGAATACCAGCGCGTCATTGCCCTTATTCCGGACAAAACGCTCTACCTCTCGCAAAATTTTTTCCTCGTCCGCGTCGACGCCATGGCCGCTCTCAAGCAATGGCAGGAAATCGACACCCTTCTCACCAACCCGAGAGTTCCCCTGACAGCCCCCATCCGTGAACTCTATCGGGCTCGTTGCGCCCGGGAACTCGGCCAGAAAGCCGATGCTGAAGCCCGCTGGAATCGCGCCATCACAGAGGCTGCCACCGACTCCAATCCGAATACCCTCTGGTATCTCGCGGATTACGCTCTCCGCATCAATGAACGCGCGCAGGCATGGAAAATTTTCGACCGGCTTTCCCAGAATCCTGTAACGGCACGCCGGGCTTACGAAAACCTCGTTCGCATGGCCGAGCAGGAAGGCGAGACCGCCCGACTGCTGGAAATCATCACCCGCGCCGCCAAGGCTTACCCGGAAGATCCCGCCCCGCGCAATGACATCACCTATCTCCAACTCCTCCTCGGGGAAAAAAACGAACTCGCCCAAGCGAATGCGGAGCGGCTCTTTACACAGCAACCCAATGTTGTCGCCTTCCGCGTCACACTAGCACTGGCCAAACTCAAAGCCAATCAACCCGCGCAAGCCTTGCAACTTTTTCAGGGAATCACCTTCTCCCCGTCCGATTTACTCCCCGGCTGGCAGGCGATTTACGCCAACACCCTCGCCCATAATAACCGCACCGCCGAAGCCAAACAGATCGCCGCAAAAATCCCCCTTGATCGACTCAAGCCTCAGGAACGCGAGCTCATCCAGGGACTGCGCTAGCGGGGCTGTCAGGCTCTGCCGACACTCAAAGAAGCCTGACGCCGCTCCTGTAACGCTGCGCGCAGGTTGGTTTTGACTTTTACCTGATAAAAGCGCTATATTAACCCCGTCAGGAGGGGGCAAATGTCCGTCCTTTGGGCCCCGGTCCTTACGGAAAAGAGGTGAGAAATATGATCGACCCTCGTCACTCCCCCGATATCCCCATTGATCGAAAAGCGGAAGATTGGGCCGCCGCCGCCCTCAGCGTGATTCCAGGTCTTGGCCATCTCTTCAAAGGTTACTATGGACTCGGCTTCGGACTCATGCTCGTGGGATTCCCGCTCTCGCTTTTTGTGGGGATTCTCATCGGCTTCTGCACTCTGGGGCTTGGACTCATCTTGCCAGTGATGTTCTGGATCGGTGTCATGGGCCATGCTTACTGCATCGACTCCCGTCACCATGTCCACCACCACACGGCCCGGCCTGCCTGATCAACCCACGTGCGGAAAATGGCTGACTCCCAACCGGGGCGGAAGATGCTCCTTCCACCCCGGAGCCTTACCGCTCATTTCCGAGGAGAATTAGCGCATTAGACTTGCAGTTAGCTCTAGGGCATCTCTAATTTCATCAACCCGGATTATAATGCTCCAATTCCAGCTCACAAATGATTTGGCAGAATTGAGCCGACTCTCCGACGCGGTGCATACCTTCTCAACGCACCACCACTTTGACAGCAAAACGCATCATTCCATCCTCCTGAGTCTGGATGAGCTCATCACAAACATCATCTCCTATGGAATGGCTCACCAGCCCAACCCCGTCATCGAATTGATCCTGGATTATAAGGCAGGCGTATTCTCCGCGATACTGCGCGATAACGGCGTGGCCTTTGATCCCACCCAAGCGCCCCCACCTGCCCTTCACGTTCCCATCGAGCAACAACGATTGGGTGGTTTCGGCATTTTCTTCGTCCGCCGGAAAATGGATCAGGTGAGCTATGAGCGGCAGAATGAATGGAATGTCCTGACGCTTTGCAAAAACATTCCCTCCAACTCGGTTTGATCGCGAGCCTAGATCCGGGCTAAGTAACGACGCGGCGCATTGCCATCCCGCCCGAAATATTTCTTGCGCGAATACCCCTCTGTTTCAACAACCGGGTCGCCAAATAACCACGCTGCCCTACCGCGCAATAGACCCGTATATCACCTTGCGGTGGCAGGGTCGCTATCTTATCCCGCAGATCCTTCAGGGGAATATTCACCGAGCCTTGGACGTTTTCTGCCACGACTTCATCCGGATCTCGCACATCGAGAAAAACCGTGTGCTCCGTGACCGGCTCATTCCAATGCACCAACGGCATGTCATCACGCCTCACATCCGCAGCAATCATTCCGGCAAAATTCACCGGGTCTTTCGCCCCACCAAACTGCGGCGCATAGCACAACTCCGCCTCTTCCAAATCATAAACCGTTCCCTGCATCTGCATCGCCATCGCAATCACATCGATCCTCTTGTCCACCCCATCTTCGCCCACGGCCTGGGCTCCAAGAATTCGTCCATCCGAACGACGGAAAAGGAGCTTAAGATGCATCCGCTTGGCGCCGGGATAGTAGGCGGCATGGCTGCCTGGGTGCAGATAAATTTTCTCGTAATCTGTCAAACCCGCGCGCTTCAACGATTTTTCACTCGCACCCGTCGAAGCGGCCATCAATCCCATCACGCCGCAAATCGCCGTGCCCTGCACGCCACGGAATCGCGAATCACGACCGCATATCACATCGGCAGCAATCCTTCCCTGACGATTAGCTGGACCAGCCAACGGAATCAAAGCGTCCTGACCAGTAATCCAGTCACGCACTTCGACCGCATCGCCAACCGCCCAGATCCGGGGATCGCTCGTGCGCATCTGATCGTCCACCTTGATGCCACCTCGAGGCCCCAGTTCCAACCCTGCCGCCTTGGCCAGCGATGTCTCCGGCCGCACACCGATGGAAAGAATCACCAGATCCGCTCCATGCTCCGCACCGCTCTTTGTTTCGACGACGAGGCTGCCGTCTGCGTTCTTTTTGAAACCCGCCACGCCATCGCCCAATGCCAGGGTAACTCCGCGCTGCCGCAAATGATCCGCCACATACGCCGCCATTTCCGGATCGAAGGGCGGCATCACCTGATCCAGCATCTCTACCACTGTTACCTTCAAGCCCAAATGCGTCAGATTTTCCGCCATTTCCAGGCCGATAAAGCCACCACCAACGATTACCGCCCGCCTTGCCTGCCGAGCCTGAATCCACGACTTGATTTCACGGCTATCCGGAATACCTCGCAGAGTAAAAATCCCCGGCAAATCAATCCCCGCCAACGGGGGCCGCACTGGAGATGCTCCCGGCGAGAGAACCAAGGCATCGTAGGATTGACGGCGCGTATCTCCCGTCTTCACATCGCGCAGCTCAACCTCACACTTTTCCCGGTCGATTGATACCACTTCCGTGTGAGTCTTGACCGCGATTCGAAAGCGATCATGAAACAGCGCCGCGTCGGCAATCAGCAGGCTCTGTTCCTTCTCGATCACCCCGCCGACATAATACGGCAATCCGCAATTGGCAAAAGAGACATGCGGTCCACGATCCACCAAAGTAATCTCCGCCCGCTCATCCAGCCGCCGCAACCGGGCCGCGCACGATGCCCCACCCGCCACACCGCCCACAATCACCACTTTCTTCGGATAATCACTCATTTATCGCCTCCTATTTTCGAGCGGAACAGCACGTGCCGCAGCTACCACCCTGATTCCACGGCATGCGAGCCAGAAGCATTCCCATTCCACAGGTGTCCGTGATCCCGGCAAAGATCAATCCCGCGCCCACGAAGCCGGACAGCGCAATCCACCCTGTATTGACAAAAAAACCGAGCAGCGCCCCAGTCAATACCAACATCCCCGCCGCGATCCGTACCTGACGCTCCAAGGAAATCACACCCTGACCGTGTATTAACGGCAGTCCCGCCGCATCCCAGGCATTCACTCCGCCCCCCAATACCGCGACAGCCGAGTGTCCAGCCGTCTTCAGCGTCTCCGCCGCTTGCATCGCGCGCTTGCCAGACTGGCAAATCACCACTGTTCGGCTTTTCCCGACGGCAAGTTGAGTCACCACCGCAGGATCAAGTCGGTCCAACGGATGCAATACAGCCCCTTCGATATGAGCCGCAGCATACTCCCCGGGAGTCCGCACATCGAGCAGGAGAACTTCCACTTGGGAAGAATGGACTTCAGCAGGGGAAATAACAGAGGGACTGGATTCTGGTCTTGTCATAGGCTTTATATTGTGTTACTGTATAACTATACTACTAAATAGTAATATGCAAGCGAAAAAGAAAAAACAAATGAGTGACGCCCAAGTGGAGGAAGCGGCCCGGCTCTTCGCCATCCTGTCCGAACCCTCCCGCCTGATCCTGCTGCGTTCCCTGATGGAACGGTCCATGACGGTTTCCGAACTCATCGAAGCCACTGGCATGAAGCAAGGAAATGTCTCCAAGCATCTTGGGGTACTATTGGAGGCGCGATTTGTAGCTCGCGAAAAGGAGGGTAACTTCGCCCGTTACGCCATTGCCGACAGCAATCTCTTCGCCCTGTGCGAACTCATGTGCGGACGCATCGAGCAGGAAGCCCACAAGCGTTTGCAGGAATTAACCTCCCGCCCCGGCTAAAACACGTCTGAGATTCAGACGCTCTCGAACTATGGCGTGAGTCTGCCATAGCTCGAAAAATCCAGAATTACACTGGCTTGGTAACACTGCGAGCTGCTTCGGAGAGCAAGCTGGAACCAGCTTCAGCCTTCACCTCAACGGCGGCCGATTGGTTCGACTTGGCGATTTCCTCCGCCAATTCCGAGCGCACGATTCGAACCTCCTTGGGAGCCTTGATGCCAATACGGACGCGCTGTCCATCAATGGCAATGATGAAAAGTTCGATGTTATCGGCTACGCGAACCGACTCGCCAACTTTGCGGGAGAGCACCAGCATGGCTATTTCTTAACGCCAAATTCGAACAGCGTCGACTCCGAATAATGGTCGGCGTCCGAAAGTATGATTTGCCGGGCCATCCGCCGGGTCATATTCAGGACGACGGGGGCACGCAAATTGGCGTAAATTTTGACCGTTTCCCCCACTTCAATGCGCAAAATCAGCAAAATCGCGCACTCTTGAGGGGTGGGCGAGCCGATTTCAGCCAATTCATCATCGGAAATATCGATACTATAATCCGGTACCAACCGATAGGCCTCCACCACCGCAAAAGCGGTTGACTCCTGATCGATGCTGCGCAACCAGGCAAAAGGGCGCTCTTTTTCGGTCTGGGTGAGGATAAAGCGATGGGCGCTCGGGAAACCTGGAATTCCAAAGGGAAAATTCAGGATTTTCTCGAAGACCTCCGCCCCGAGTTCCGTTTCGCTGGTAGACGGCATGTTTTCTTGTAACGCGCTCATTTCAAATAGTCCATCAGAGACAGAGTTAAAATTTTGGCGCCAGCCTGCAACGCCGCCTCATAATTGGTTTGTGTCTGCTGGAGGTTGGTCAGCGCCTCGGCCAGATTCACATTGGTCACCGCACTCATATTCTCTTTATCGACCTTTACCTGGTTGGTGAGCGCCGTTTTATTCAAAGAAAGTGATTCCAGGCTGGCGGCGGTTACGCCGACGTAGCGGGATGCCAGGTCAACCGCCTTATTGACCCCTGGCAACCAAGTATTCTGCACTGCTGTCGCCACCTGACTGATTGTTTGTGTTCCCGCGTTGGCGGCGGCAAGCGTGTCGCGCAACTGGATTAGGCTATTGATTGTATCCGTGCTGGTACCGCTGTCATAAAGAAAGCCGTCATACGCTGCCGCCGAAGTACTGTTATTTAGCGGGGAACGCCCGGCCACGAGACCGGTATTCAACGCAGTTCCACCAGCGGCAATTTGGGCACTGGTGACTGAGCTATTGGTCGAACCGTTAAAATCGTAGGTGGTGCCCGATGCCTGAATCGGTTGATTGCCCGAAGTGCCTCCGAAAAGATTGGCGCCGTCCTTCTGGCGGTTGGCAATGAGCACGACCTGCTTCAGAATACCATCAATGTCCTTCGACATCGCCAACAAATCATTGGCGTCGTAGGTAGCGTTGACCTTCGTGGCAATCTCCGAAGCGCGGCTTAGGGCAGTCTGAAGATCGGACATGGCCTGATGATTGTACTCGCAGAGAGTCTGAGCGTCCGCCGTTGTATCGAGGTACGATTGATTGGCCGATAACTGCGTCTGGCGAACCTGGGCACGTTGGAAATCGAGTGGATCGTCGGATGACTGGGTAATGCGCAGACCAGTGGCTGATTGCTGTTGGTACTTGATTTGTTTCTGCTGCAGATCCTGCAACTGTGCCGTCAGTGTGGACGGAAATGAATTACTGGTGACTCTCATCTCATGCTCCCATTCCGTTTATCACCCGGTTTAGCATCTCGTCGATGACGGAGATGAACCGGGCCGAAGCTTCGTATGCCCTCTGGTACATCTGCAAATTGGTGGTTTCTTCGTCGAGAGAGATGCCGGAGACGCTGTCCTGCTGGGCCTTGACCGCCTTGGTCACGATTGCTTGTGATGCGGCCTGCTGATCCGCCTGCTGCACCTGCTGTCCGATATCGGCCACAATGGCTTGATAGGCTGGCAAAATAGACGGATCGTTACGCAAATTCGCCAGGGCGGTGGCATTACTACCGTCAAGTTTGCCGGTGTTATTGCTGGCCGCGATGGTGTTAATATCCGAGACAATGCCCGAGGCTACAGAGATGTTGGACGCACGGGTATTGGCGGCTGTAAAGAAAACGATACCGGTCTGTGGAGGTGTTTCGTTGTCATACCCGAGCGCATGCTGGGTATTGATCGCAGAAACGAGGTCCGCCGCAAGATCATCCAGTTCACCGAGCATGCCCGCACCGCCGCCGGTGGCGTTGGACTCCGAACCGATGACCACGTTGGCAATCTGGATATCGCCACCGAGTTCACCCGTCAACGTCAGTGCCACGCTATTGGCAATGGTGCTAGTCGTTACCGGGCTTCCCCCCGTATAGGTAATGGTCAACGGCGGATTCGTAGTGGAGGCGTAATTGGTGCCCAGACTCTGCGTCGTCGCGGTGGAACCAGACGCAGCTCCATTGACGAGCGTCACCAGCGTGGGCGACGATGTGGAAGCCAGCGTGACGATGAGCATGCCGTTGGCATTGGTCGTGTCGTCGACATTGATATTGACGAGTTGCCCTAGTGCCTCCAGAGCCGACTGGCGTTGATCGCGCAGGTCATTGGCGGTACCGCCATTCGCTTCCGAACGCACGATCTGGAGATTCAGGTTGGCAATAGTATCAGACAATTGGTTGATCGAACTGGTCACAGCCTCGGCATCAGTGGCGACATCATCGCGCTGCTCCTGTAACCGCTGGCTGGCTGTATTTAAATCCGTCGCCAAGGTCTGCGCTTTGGCCAGTACCTGCTGTCGGTTAGCCTGGCTGGTCGGCGCAGTGGACAAGGCCTGCCAGGAGTCAAAAAATTCATTCATCGCCAGTTGAATGCCACTAGTGGAAGTCACCCCTGAAGTCGCAGTGCCCGACAACGTTTCCCCCAATGCGCTCTGCGCCAGAGCCGTCTGGTCCTCCATCGTGTCGTAGTAGCCCGTAAGCGAACCTTCGCGCACGACAGAGGCGTCAATCACCTTGCTACGCAAGGCCTGGATGCCCGCGACGTAGGAACCCGTCCCCTGCTGTCCATAGGTGTAACCAATTGAGATGTCGGCATCGAGGTCAACCCGTTGGCGCGATGCGCCTGCCGTGTTGACGTTGGCAATATTACGGCCCGTCACCTCGACGCCAATGCGTTGATTGCTCAGCGATTTGGCCCCCATGGCCAGCGCCGCGTTCAGTCCTAATCCTCCGGATGACATAGCATTCTCTTTTGGTAGTTAGACGATTAAACTTTGGCGTTTAGCAGGCAACCCGACTCCATCCATTCTCCGGAGACGAGACCATTATCGTTATAAAGAAAAGGCTTCCGGTCGACTCCCAGAACCTCTCGGTGAATCTCCTGTAAAAAATTCAAATGATGTTCAAGGAGTAAGTGATTCTGTATCGTCAATTGCTGCAAATTCTTTAGCTTTTCGAATGTACGTCGTCCGGGATCAACCAGATCCGGCTGGGGGTCCGGCTTCGGCCAGAATGGAGAGAGCGCGAGTTGAATGCGACCTAACTCCAACGTCCGCTGATCGATGCGTCCGCAAATCACGGGCAGGTGTGTTGTCTCCCGTTCCAAAATGGCTTTTTGTTCTCACGCTCACCGTCAATGAGCGAGTCCACAATCTCTTCAAGCTTGGTAATGAGCTCTCGCGGGCTGGTGGGAAGAATGTTCATAAATGTGAATCAAGTCGTCGTATCGTTAAGCGGTTTCGTCGGCTGGGCAGAAACTGCCTGTCTGGTCATGCTTTGGTAGAGTTGCCGGGCAATGCCATTGTGCTGGCCATCCGCCAGATTCCGCGAGAGGGCGTCCTTGAATAAACCGGCATAAATCTTTCCGCTTGTGGACTCCTCAGTACCGGGAAGTTTCTCACCGATATCGCCCAATAGGTAGCCATTAAACAGTGCTTCCAGTTCGCGCGAAGCGCCCCACAACCGCTGGCGTTCCGCAGCGCTGAGACGTTCAGCTCCCGCTACAGTGGGCGGTATTTTCGTTGTATCAAAAGAGACCGGATTCATTGCATTACCAATTCGGCCTGGAGTGCTCCGGCCTGTTTCATGGTTTGGAAAATCGACATCATATCGCGCGGAGTCACCCCGAGCGAATTCAACGCGGTTGCGACGTCCTCGACCGTCGGCAGATCGTCGAAAACCACGAGATTCTTTTTTTCCTCTTCCACCTTCGTGGTCGCTTGGTCCGTCACAACCGTGCGCACGCCGTTTTCGACATTGACGTTGCCACCCCGACCTCCTTCCGCACCGTTCGCAGCCACACCCTTCTGGCTTGTACCGGGAACCATCTTCACCGTGTAGCCAGCCGGAGGCGTCGTTCCCGCCGGAACCTGAATTTGTTCGCCCTGTCCGTTCTCATACACCACGTTGCCGCCTACCGTAAGCGGTGTATCCGCAGCACCGGGAACCCCCGCCGCAGCCGTTCCACCCGAGCCGCCGGCTCCACCGGAACCAGCCACAAGATCACCCGTGACGTTTCCGGTAAACGGATTGGGTTGGGAAACATTCTGAGTCCGGACAATGGAAACAGTGAGGTTGCCGTGCGCCACGGCCACACGATCTATCTTGATGCGCGAGGTAGCCACGATGGTTCCGGTACGCTCATTGATGACGATGCGCGCCGGTGAGTCGGGCCGGAAGGTCACATTCTCCACCCGCGCGATAAACTCCATCAGACGGGATTCGATCTGGGCTTCTTTCGGAACGAAAATCTGAATCGTGCTGCCGCTGATGGCCTGGGCCATCGGGCCGATCTGCTCGTTGATCGCATTCGCCATGCGCACCGCAGAGGTGAAATCCTGTTCGCGCAACACCACCTCCAGGACACCATTTGCAAAGAGATTGGTCGGGATCTCTTTTTCCACCAACGCCCCGCCGGGTATGCCCCCGGAAGTGGGAATATTCTTGGTCAACGTCGCGCCACCGGGACCACCAACTCCAGCATAGACGCCTCCAACAAACACCGGGCCCTGCGCCACGGCGTATACCGTGCCGTCAGGTGCCACCAGAGGCGTTTGCAAAAGCGTGCCACCCTGAATCGATTTGGCATCCGCGACGGAGGAAACCGTAACGTCGACCTTGTCACCATTGCGGGCAAAGGGCGGAATCTTCGCGATAACCATTACTGTCGCCGCGTTCTTCGATTTCAGCGAATTCGCCGCGACTGTGATGCCGAACTTCTTCACGAGATTGGCCACCGTCTGGTGAATCAGCGTGCTGTCCGAGTCGCCCTCCCCATTCAGACCAACCACGAGGCCGTAGCCGACCAGTTGATTGTCGCGGGCCCCTTGCACGCTTGCCACGTCCTTCACCCGCGATTGCGACCAGCCGCTCATCGCGCCGAGGAGCAGGAGTGCCAGCACCAGCGTGAGTTTAAAATGGATTGATGAATTCATAAAATGTCGTCAGCCAACCTTTGCTCGAATTGCGGGTCAGCGGTCCCCTGCCCTCCTGCGTCAACTGCAGATCCGCCACTTGCGAGGACGAAACCGAGTTCGCTGGAGTGAGATCCTCACGCCGCACCAATCCTGTCAAAACCAAGTCGCTCTTTTCCTTGCCCATGTTGTAGCGGCGACGCGCTTCCACTCTCAGAACGCCATTGGGCAGCGCGTCGACAATCCGCGCCTGAATCGTCGTGGTGTACCCTTCCGTATTGCTCATCTTGCCGCCCCCCTTCCAGCTTTCCGCAGCATTCCATGTGACTTGCGGAGCTTGGTTGCGGTAGCGATACCAATCGGGTGTGCCGTCCGTGAAAGGATAGCCGAGTGCCGTGATCGTGTCGTTCACGCTCGCGGTCTTCGAGGTATCCGTCGACTGATTCTTGCTCGCCGACGCGGAGAGGTTAACCACGATCGTGATCAAATCGCCCACGCTCGCAGCCGTGCGATCGCTATACAAAGTCGTCGAGGCTCCCGCCGAACCGGAGGCAGGCCAGAGTGAACCGGTCTGTGCCTGGACAGGCATCTGCGGCAGTACCAAGAGAATCACAACAAGAAGAATTTTATTGCACATAATCGAGTGTCATTTCATCGGTCACACGGGCCATTAACTTCTTGCGGGTCGTCGCGTTTTGCACGGCAATGATCTGCCCACGCGCCCCATCCTGCAGTGCGAGTGCCTGCAACTGGATCGTCAGCCCACCCTTCGTGTACCGCAATGTCACCGGGCTGCCACGCTTCACGAGCGTCTGAGGCTTCATATCTCCAGCAGTCAACAACCGCCCCGCCACGCAGCCGCGTGTCAGACAGGAATCTTGGGGCAATTCCTCCCCGATATATATGGGAGTCGGTTGCGTCAATACATCGACTGTCACCGCTTCAAAATCCTTCAGATCGAGCGGTTGCCCCGCTGCAAGATTCGTCTTCGCCTGCCAGCCCGGACGCATCCACGACCAGCGGAAACGCACCGACCGCGCAAGCACCGGTTCGCCGTTGATGGTGATCTTCATGTTCGCCCCAGCCCATGCACTCCTCAACGTGGTGGAAGCAAATTCAAAGCTGAACTCCAACGGTCCTTGCGGAACAACCAGGTCGCTCCAACTATTGATTTCCTTTACCCGCGCTTCGCCTGCGCCACGAGTGATCTTCGTCAATTCCTCTTCGAGTCGAGCCTGCACTTCCTCGCCTTGCAAGGAGCGTCCCGGTCGCTCCACACGGCACCAGAGGACGCCCCCCTGCCAGGTAATCTTTTCCTGCGGGTACTTCGCCAAAATCACCTGCGCAACCGCATCGCGGGTCCAACGTGTAGCCGTGCCAGCCAGCGGAGACGCGCCCAACGGCAGAGCGGCCAAATCGGCCGGAGCCGCACCAGTCACCGTCGCAATGTCTCCAAGTAAAACCGCGCCACCAGAAATCGCCACATTCTCCTTGAGCTCAACGACTGCCGCCGTGACAGGAGAAAGCAGGCACAGCACAGCCAACGCTGGAAGGAACTGAATGAAGAACGTGCCGCCATACGGACGTTTGCGCAGGTACGACTGAAACCAGAGTATAAACATAACAAGGTTACCGCTTGAGGTTATTGGCAATGCCGAGCATTTCGTCCGAAGTCTGAATCGACTTCGAATTGATTTCGTAGGCACGCTGGGCTTGGATCATCTTCACCATTTCGGTCACAATCTGGACGTTGGAACTTTCCAGATAGCCCTGCGCCAGCGTCCCCTCTCCATTCACACCAGGAGTCAACCCACTCTGCGGTGTTCCGGAAGCATCCGTTTCCAAATAGAGATTATCGCCGATATTGCGCAGACCTGCCGGATTCGGAAAATCGGTCAAAGTCACCGGCGACAAATTCTGCGTCGCCCCGTTGACCACGACCGACATGGAACCGTCTCGCGCGATGCTAACGTCCGTCGCCTGCGGATCGATCGTATCCGTACCTGAGACCTTGTAGCCACGATTCGTCACGATCTGGCCGCTCTGGTTCATCTTGAACGAACCGTCGCGCGTGTAGGCGATTGTTCCATCCGGCAACTCAATGCGAAAGAACCCTCGCCCCTGAATTGCCACATCGAGTGTGCCGCCTGTCTGCTGGAGATCACCCTGGTCGAACGATTTGCTCGTCGCCACTGTGCGCGAACCGTACCCGATCTGAATGCCGGTCGGTACAGTGGAACCGTCGCCAAGCTTGTTGCCTGGGGCGATTTCCGTCTGATACATCAAATCCTCGAATTGCGCGGAGGAGCGTTTGTAGCCAGTGGTGTTGACGTTCGCGAGGTTATTGGAAATGACATCGATATTCGTCTGCTGTGCCTGCATACCGCTGGCGGATGACCATAGTGCGCGTATCATATGAACTAGACTCCTGTCGCCTTAATGAGCTTGCCGGTGGCATCGTCCACAGCCATCAACATCTTCTGATTCGCCTCGTAGGCTCGCATCACATCAATCATGCTAACCATGTGAGTGATCGAATTCCCGTTACTGCTTTCCAAATAACCTGAACGGATCGTGTCTGGAATCGGGCTTGAGTCCGTCAACTCCTTCACACCTTCGTTCTTGGTAAATCGCCCGTTTCCAGCCTCGCTCAATTCCATCGCGGGATTCTTAAAGCGCGTCAGCGTAATCTTTCCCGAGGCAAGATCATCGACAAAAACCGAACCGGCCTCGTCAATACGCAGTCCCTTTGTGGTGGAAATAGAAATCGGCTTTTTACCCTCACCCAGCAACTCGGCGCCATCCTCAGTCGTGATGCGTCCATCGGTATTCCAACGGAACGATCCATTGCGCGTGTAGCTCACCGTGCCGTTCTTTTCGCGGATCGTAAATAAACCGCTACCCTCAATCGCGAGATGAAGCGGATCGCCCGTCGGCTCAAGCTGGCCCTGCGAAAAATCGGTCATGGTTTGCGTGGTTACCGGCGGAGCCACCACCACGCGATTGCTTTCTGCCACTCCGACTTTGGCCGGAGTCCCCGTAGCCGGGCCGCCCGCCGCATCGGCCGCCATGAATGCCGTCACACTCTGGCGATTCCCCGGAATAGTCGCACGGGAAAGGTTGGCCGCAATGGTATGTTGCTGCTCCCAATATGCCTTGAGCCCACCTACCGATTGATAAAGGCCAACATTCATCAGCCTTTCTTTCGCAAAGCCCATGCCAGCACTTCGCAACCCGGCAAAAAATCCGTTCTACTCTGGTAGTCGAAGGAAAAACAAGATCTCCGGGACAGACTGAATGGAGATTCCTTCCGATTTGATTTTTTCCAACTGGAAAAAAATACTCTTCACGACATCGACCGGCTCCTTCACCGGCTTGGCAATCAGGATTTTTTTCCCGATTCCACCCCAAGACTCTCGCACCGAACAACCGCACGCTCCCCACAACGGCAGGTAACGGTAATCTCAAAAATCCCGGACTCAACTTCACGAACTTCCACTTTGGGTTCGGCCACCGATTTAGCCGCTGAAGCAACCGATATGGGCTTACTCGCCCCCTTTGCCTCCATCGACGCCTCGCCATGCTCGCAAGCGAGATTGGGCACTCCCGCTTTCTGAATGCGAACTGGGGCTCCGGGATTCGGTTTCATGGATTGGCAAAGGTGGCTTTTAATTCATCGATCTGATCATCCAACTTCGGTCGGATAACCACGCTAATCCGCCGGTTCTCTTCCGCCTCAGGTTTTTCCTGGTTGATCGGCTGGCGGTCCGCATAACCGGCAACGCGCCAGAACTGAGTATCATCGACGCCGCCCCCTTGCAATGCCTTTCGCGCCGCCATGGCGCGGCGTGTGGACAAATCCCACGCCACATCCGATACACTATGATTTTCATTCACGACACCATCCGCCCCTTTTTGAGTATGGCCTTCCACCTCCACCATGTACGGATGTCGTTCCACCTCCCACGCAATCGTGTTCATCACGAAAAGACCGAAGTCGGTGAAGTCCGGCGTGCCGGGGAGAAAAAACGGTTTGCGGGAACGATCGATGGCCACAATGCGCACTCCATCAGCGAGAAATTCAAAGCGGATCAAATCCTCTCCCGCTTCGCTGCTGTTATTGAGTTGATCGCGCAGTCGCTCCATCGATCGGTTGAATTTTTCCAGCACGGCCAGATTTTTGCTCGCGCGGTCATCCGGCTTCGGCTTGAACGCCTTGCTATCTGACTCGTGAATCGCTCCCGGCCGCTTCATGGCTGCGCCAACTTTTTCCCCACGGAAATAAGCTTCCACTGCCTCGCGCGTTTCTTGATCGCTGCTGACCAGCCACAGCACGAGAAAAAGCGCCATCATGGACGTGACAAAGTCGGCATATGCCACTTTCCACGCTCCGCCATGATGCCCGCCATGTCCGCGTTTTCCCATTCTTCCTTGGTTTTACCGGTGCGGGGTTACTGACTTCAGCAAAGCCTCCAATTCCTCACTGGTTGGTTGCCTGTCTCCGGGGATCGCCCGCCGTCCGGATTCTGCCGCCATCATGGGCGGAGCTCCGGCAGCGTAGGAAACGATCACGTTGCTCATCACCTGGTAATAATTCAGCTCATCGTCATTGATAAACTCGATATTCGTAATCAACGGTTGCATGTACCCGTAGCTGACCAAAATGCCGAGGAAGGTGCCCACCAATGCACTCGCCACGTGATGGCCGATCTCCTCTTTTGATCCGCCGATGCTGCTCATCGTGATCACGATGCCCAACACGGCCGCGACGATACCGATGCCTGGCAAGGCGTCGCCGATCTTCGTCATCACGGCGACCGGGTGGGCATTGTGCGCGTAGATCCGATCCAGGTCCTCGTCAAGCGTAGCCTTGAGTTGATCGCCCTTCACGCGACCATCAATGATCGGTCGCAGGGCATCCTGCATAAAAGCCACGGCATGATGATCCGCGAGGAACTTGGGATATTTTTTGAAGATCAAGCTCTCGTGTGGATTCGCCACATGCTCTTCAATGCCCACCACTCCCTGTTCACGTGCCACCATGAACAGCTCATAGAGCGGCTTGATGACATCGAGATACATGTCCTTGCTGTAAGGAGAGCCCTTGAACGCGGTCAGCACTTTGCTGAGCGCCAGCTTGAGCACATGCATCGGACTTGCGGCCACCATGTAGCCCAGCGCCACGCCCAAAATGATCGCGTACTCTCCGATGACAAACAGGGCCATCGGACGGCCTCCGGAATACATGAAGCCGCCGATTACCGCGCCTGTAACGATGAGCCAGCCAATGATGACCAACATAGTCGGTCACCTTTACTGGCGGCGTTTGCGCATGAAGGCTGCGCGAAGCCGGTTGATGGCGAGAGTGTGAATCTGTGAAACCCGCGATTCCGTCAGATTCAGGATTTCCGCGATTTCCTTCAGCCGCAGATCCTCCATATAGTAGAGGGTCAACACCTGCAACTGCTGCGGCGGAAGCTCCTGCAACTGAACCCGCAGGATCGACTTGTCTTCCTCTTGCAAAAGTGAGGTCACTGCATCACTGGCACGTGGATCGGCGAGAATCTCCTCATGCAGGAGCGGGTTCACATCATCACCCTGACTGGCTGCCTCCTGAAGCGAGAAGTACGAGAGCGGTTTGACACGCTCCAGCAATTCCTCCCATTCCTCGCTTTCAAGCCCCATCTTCTCCCGAATCTCGTGATCATCGGGTTCACGACCCAATTGTTGGGCCAGAAGCTCCTGCGTCTCGGCCAACCGCCGCGCATCGCGATGCACCGAGCGAGGCACCCAATCGAGGCGACGTAATTCATCCAAAATAGCTCCGCGAATGCGGATCGAGCAGTACGTCTTGAGGCTGCACCCCTTGTCATCGGAATAGCGATCCACCGCATCGATCAAGCCTACGATACCAGCACTGGCGAGATCATCGCGTGAAATGTGCGGGGGCAGATAAATCGCCAGCCTCGCCACAATGTGCTTCACCAATGGAAGCATCGATTCGATCGCCTGCTCCCGGTCCGAGGCCGCGCCCCGGCTCCGAATTTCCAACGCCTCTACCGATTCCCGTTTTGAGTCCAATTCAATCTGGGGTGTCATGGTCTACTCCTGGTTACTTAGTTTGTGCGGGAACTCCGGCCTTGGCTGCCTGCCCTTTGGCCGCGTCTTCCGCTTTCTTGGTGACGAGCTCCATCTTCGTCTCCAACCAGGCACGCAATGACTGGTAGAGTAAATGCCGGGCGGCGAGAGCGAAAAAGACGCCCAGCGCCGACGTCCGTAACAACGACCATCCTAAACTATCTTGGTTTAGGGAGCTGATGACCAATCCAGTCAGAATGCCCGCCAATCCAGCCAGCATTACAGTCTTCGGTACGAAACCCACAGCAGAGGATAGTGAACTCATCGCCATCTCTAGCGCAAATCAGGTGCCTAGCCCGGACTCATTTTTCACTCAACTCACACAACCTATTGTTTGCAAGCGACATCGAGCTTCAAAGTATTTGGCATGGCGTTTTTTCTTCCCGATAAAAACGGTAATTCTTTCCCTTTCGAACTCGGCACGACTGGAAATTTCCTCCCAGCTCACCGGGCAACAATTGCCGGAACACGCCTCAAACTTACTCCTCAGCATCAGACATATAGACTCTTGACAGAGAGAAACCCAATGGGGAACATTAGAGCTATTTCGTGTTATTTACCTCATTTCCTTAGCGAAGCCTACCGATAGCACCACTGGCGCCGTCCCACACCAACGCTCGATCCTCTCTACACACTATGAAACTGGGAACCAAAATCATTGTTGCGTCCATCGGTGCTGTCTGCCTCGCCACCGTCACAGGACTTGTGATCCAACGCAATGTCATTCGCCAGCAAGGCATCATCCTCACTCGAAATACCATGCGCAGCGCCCTGTTGCAGGCCGAGAATGTTCGCGAGTCGATCAGTACGCTCAACCAGCAAAAGGTCTTCAATGATGCCAAGCTGTTGGCGGAAGCCAGGCAGGCCCGCGACCTTCGTTCCACCGCCCTTTATAACACGATTCCAGTCGTGGCGGCATGGAACTCAATCAAGACAGTGGCCGAGAAACAGGACTTCAATTTTCGCGTTCCCAAACGCCAGGCCCGTAATGCCAAAAATGAACCCACCGCCGAAGAAGCCAAGATCCTGGAGTATTTAGAAAACACAAAAGCGGATGAATATTTTCTCGTCGACACGGCCCGAAATCAGATCATCTACGCACGCCCCATCCGACTCACCGCCGACTGCCTCGCCTGCCATGGCGACCCGAAGAACAGTCCCACAGGCGACGGCAAGGATTTTGTTGGATTCCCGATGGAAGATTGGCGCGTCGGAGAAATGCATGGAGCCTTCGTCCTAAAATCGAGTTTGAAACCGATCGATGACGTGGTCACCGACAGTTTTCTGCGAACCGTAGCATGGATGATTCCGCTGGTTCTTCTCATCGGAGGCGGCTTCACCTGGTTCAACCGCCACGCCATTGTCGCCCCCCTCACTCATGCCGTTGATCAGATCGGGGAGGCCAGCCACCAAACCGCCCTCTCCGCCTCCGATATTGCCAACTCCAGCACTCGTCTCGCCGAAGGCGCCAGTCAACAGGCCGCCTCTCTCGAAGAGACCAGCGCCTCGCTGGAACAAATGTCGAGCATGACCAAACGCAATGCCGAAAACGCGCAAACCGCCAAAGAGATTGCCTCGCAAACCCGTCAGGCCGCCGATAACGGCTCCAACCAAATGGAGAAAATGCTCCAAGCCATGGAAGCCATTCAGGCCTCCGGACAAAATGTTTCCAAGATCATCAAGACAATCGATGAAATCGCTTTTCAAACCAATCTGCTCGCACTCAATGCCGCCGTCGAAGCCGCACGCGCAGGAGAAGCCGGATTAGGTTTCGCCGTCGTGGCTGATGAAGTGCGCAACCTCGCCCAACGCAGTGCCCTCGCCGCCAAAGAGACCTCTGAGATGATTCAGAACTCCACCACCCGCAGCGAACAAGGCGCCCGCCTCAGTAAAGAAGCCGCCGCGAGCTTGCGCGAGATTGTCCAGAAAGCCCATCAAGTGGACACCCTCGTTGCCGAAATCGCCCAAGCCTCTCGCGAGCAAAGCCAGGGCGTGGATCAAATCAATATTGCCATGACCCAGATTGACAAGGTGACCCAATCGAATGCCGCCTGCGCTGAAGAATGCGCCAGTGCCACCGTGGAATTACATGCCCAATCCCAGACTCTTAAAATTTCCGTCAATGAACTCCTGTCGCTCGTGAATGGTCAAACCATTGTCGCCCAGGACGAGCCAGGTAATTCTACCCCCGGCATCAACGATCCCATCTCCACCCCAACTCCGCCCCGGTCCCATACTGAAATTGTCAAACCGCGCTCCACGACTGACGAAATTGAAGCCGGTTAATCGTTAGCAGCGATCTGCGTGATGGTCGTTTTTGCGCGGTTTTTAGCCGAAAATCGTTAGAAACACCGCAATATCGGCATTAGTGTTCTGGCGTCATCCTCATTACACGAAAGAACACCCATGCCCGGTTACGAAAAGACTGCCTACTTAATTGAAGCCGAACTCGCCCAATCCCGTGAAGAGGGCAAAGACCTGATCGCACTCGAAACCCTCCGTAAGGAAATCGAAACCGCCAATCCCGATCTCCACCAGTTCGAAATGTTGCACGAAAAATTCCTAGCCCTTCCCATGCGTCCGGATTTTCCGTTCCAAGAACCGAGTGACCTGGAATCCATTCGTCAACTGCGCCAAGGGAAACGTCCAAGATTCACCGTTGATTGGAGGGATCATTCCCTCGGAGACAAAATGTACGGCGCCTGGCTGGGGCGCTGCGTCGGCTGCGCCTTGGGCAAACCCTTGGAGAATTTCATGTATGGCCGCAATGGGCTGCATTCATATCAAATGACGCAGGCGTACCTCACCGCAATTTCACCCGAGGAATGGCCGATCCGTGATTATGTTCCAGCGCATTCGCCCGCCGAAGACAAGACAGGGCCGAGCATCTGCCGCCCCTCGACACGCGATGAAATCGCCTACATGCAAACCGATGACGACATTCGCTATACCGTCCTCGGCCAACGCATTCTCCTCCAACATGGGCACCAGTTTTCAACGTGGGAGGTGGCCCGGGCATGGATTGGACAGCTCTGCTATGCGCAGCTCTGCACCGCCGAAACCCAGGCGTATCGCAACCTCGTCATGCGCTATCGTTTTCACAACATCGACAATCTGAAGCAAGAGGTGGACTGGAACTGGGTCGCCACCCATTTCAATCCCTATCGCGAATGGATCGGCGCACAAATTCGCGTCGACTCTTACGGCTACGCGGCTCCGGGAAATCCGGAACTCGCCGCGGATCTAGCTTGGCGCGACGCAAGAATGACCCATGTGAAGAGCGGTATTTACGGTGCGATGTTTTGTGCCGCGATGATCGCGGCTGCGTTCGCTACGAGCAACGTGCGCGAAATCATTGAGGCTGGCCTGGCTGAAATTCCGGCCACGTCACGACTACATGCAGAAATGCGTCAGGTCATCGCCATCTGCGATCGATATCACTGCGACCCCGTGCAATTCGAATCCATCATCTCCGCGATCTACGATTTGCTCGGACACTATCACCCAGTGCACACCAATAATAATGCCGCCTTGTGCGTGGCCGCGCTTCTGCTCTCGGGCGGAGATTTCGCCAAGGGCATTACGCTGGCAGTGATGGGCGGATGGGATACCGACTGCAACGGAGCGACCGTCGGCTCCATTGTGGGGGCCATTACTGGAGCGAGACAAGCCCCGGAGCATTGGACCGCGCGTCTGAACGACACGCTGAATTCCGAACTGATCGATTACCACCCGATTGCCATCTCGGAATGTGCACGGCGTGCGTTGGATATTGCGAAGCGGGTGGCAAGCCGGCAGTAAGCGACTCCATTTAGAGTATCTGCACACACACCCTCGCTGTGTGCACAATTCTTTAAACGGCTTTAACTCTCGATCGGATCGCTGGGGCCGTCTCCGCCGTGGAGGCAGAAGCCGACGTTGCGCACGGTGTGGAGCAGTTGCGGCAAATCATCCGGCTCCAGCTTGCGGCGCAGATTCTTGATGTGCACGTTGAGCACATTGGTTTCTGCTGCAAAACTCTGGTTCCAGACATGGCGCGTCAGAATTTCCTTCGCAACCGGCTTGGGGGAAGCCGACATCAAATGCTCCAGAATGGCGAACTCGCGATTCGTGAGCTCAATCAGACGCCCGGCGCGGCGCGCCTGACGCGTCAGCAAATCCAGCTCCAGATCAGCCACGCGCAATTGCCGCGGCTCCTGCGGTCGCTGCCGGCGCATGATGGCGCGCAGACGAGCCACGAGTTCTTCGAAGCGGAACGGCTTGACGATATAATCATCCCCCCCCACATCCAAGCCATGCACAACATCGGTGACATCACCAGAGCCCGTTACAAAAATCACGGGCGTATTGATGCCTGATTCGCGAAGCTGCGAGACGAGCGAAAAGCCGTTGAGCAACGGCAGGTTCACGTCTACGGCGAGAACGTCGTATTGATTTTTTTCGACCAAGCCACGGGCTTCCTCGCCGTCAAAGGCTTGATCCACCAGAAATCCCTCCGTCTCCAAACCACGGCTTAAGTGCTTTGAAAACTTCCGATCATCTTCAGCCAACAAGATTTTCATTTTAGAAACACACCCGGAACACTCGTGTTACGACTCCACAAGCTTAAGTAAAGATCCTTATAGCTTCAATGCATTTTATCGATCCAAGCTAATCATTTATTCGCATCACTCCCAGTTTTCTCTTGCCTAAAGTTAGCGATATCGAAACGAGTGCCTAATTTCTCCTCGTATATCAAAGAAAAGCAAAGCTCGCCGACGCCATTCAGACAATAAATGTCTTACCAACTTAAATAAAACCTAAATTCATTTGTCTGAATTCCGAATGAAGAAAAGTCAAACCAAGGATGTAGATGAAAAGCTTACAAGATGGACTGCAAGCGAACGACGAAATGAACAAGGCGATTGAGGAGATCGAAGTCTCCGGAAAAGCCATGGCGGAAGCCATCCGAAAACTCATCGAAGCGAGCCACTCGATCTCGGGTATCAGCCGCGAACTCGGCGAAATTGGATTGCGTACTAAAATATTGGCCATCAATGCCGGCGTCGAAGCGGCTCATGCGGGAGAACGCGGTGCGACTTTTATGGTCGTCGCGAACGAAATCAAATCCATCGCCGAACGGTGTCACCAAGCCTCGGAGCAGACGAGTGCTGTGATCAAAAATTCTATTGAGATCAGCGAATCGGCCATTGCGGTCGGCCACCGCATCGAAAGCAATATCCAAGGCATCATCATTCATCAGCAAGATATCGCCGAAGCACTCTGCCACGCCGCTTCGGCCAATCACGACATCCATTCGATCCACCGTCATATCGGGGCAACCACCACGGCGGGTCCCTCACGGCATCCTGCCGAAAACCCCCTCCTCTACGAAGCTGCCACCATGGCGACTGGAGTCGAGACGGTGGATCAGCAACACCGCCAGCTGATCGACATGGTAAACCAGCTCGAGACCGCCGCGCGCGAAGGCAAAGCCCGTGATGAGGTGGATCGGATGCTCAATTTTCTTGGAGAATATGTTCAGATTCATTTCAGCGCGGAAGAACGCATCATGGCCGAGCGTCAGTGTCCGGCCCTCGAAAAAAATAAAAAGGCGCACGCGGCCCTCATCGCGACCTACGTCCAATGGCGCCACAAATACGAGAAGGAGGGAGCCAAGCTGAGCCTGGTCATGGATCTCAAAAATATTCTCAGCAAATGGCTCGTCGGCCACATCTGCGGCGTCGACCGCTGTCTCAATGAAACCCGCACCACGCCTTCATTATGCCATGGCAGCGGGCTGATGCGCGCTTGATGTCCCGGCAGCGTCACGCGCGCCGATGCATGTCTTTAGCCAATACCATCCACAACACCGCCGCGACGAAAAGCGCTCCCGGAAGAATCATCACCGCTGCGCGCAGGCTTTGCCACGAATCGGAGAGCAGGCCGACAATTTCCGTCGACCAGAAATCCCCAAAGAGATGTGTGGCAAAGATGGAGACCGCCACCGCGCTGGCCCGTAGATTCACCGGCACCGATTCCAGTAATAAAGTATTCACCGGTCCCGTCGAGAGAAACGCCAGGAACATAGCGAGCGCCAGACAGATCATGGAGATCGTCGTATTCGGCGAAAGAAACGCCAGCACCGAAACCGGCACCGCCGCCAGCACGGACAAACTCGACAACCACGCGTAACCCGAGGGCGAGCGCCGCTGCCATGCCGTTGCCGCAAACCCACCCACAAGCGTGCCGACCAAACCCGTCACCACCAACACCCCGCCAAAAAAGAGGGAAGCTTTTTCATTCGGCACCTGATGAAAACGATTCAAGAAAGCCGGCCCCCAAAATCCAAACGCGCCAAGCGCGAATGTATAGGCCGTATAACCCCAGACCACGAGATGGTAGTGTCCAAGCCGCGAAAGCTTCCACACATCGCGCAACTTCGGCTTTTCCTGTGCCGCCTCAATCCCTGCCCGTGCATCCGCCTCGCCCCGGGCCGGTTCGTGCATCCACAGGAGAATGAAGGCGAGCAGCAATCCCGGTGCCCCGGCAAAATAGAACGCCTCACGCCAGCCAAAGTGTTCCGATACCACACCGCCGAGAATATAGCCCAGTGCCGAGCCCACTGGAATGGCCGTGTAGAAAATGGTCAGCGCGTTATTGCGCCGCGCCGGCTCATAAAGGTCCGCGATCCAGCCCGGACTCAGCGTCGCGTAGCTCGCTTCACCCAACCCGACCAGCACCCGCATCGCCAGCATAAACGCAAAAAGAGAGGCGACACCAGTGAGCACCGTACCGAGGCTCCAGAAAAAAATGCCTGCAAAAATCAGCCACCGACGCGGATAGCGATCGCCGAAATAGCCGAAGAGCGGCGAGGTTACAAAATAACCCAGCATGAAGGCCGTCCACAGTCGCCCCAATTCACCATCGCTCAATCCCAACTCCGCCTTCATCGGCACTACCACCGACGACAACACCGAGCGATCAAGATAATGCAACAAATTCAGGCCCGTGAGAATGGCCAGAGCTACGTTCGAATTCGCCGCCAGCCGTTTCCATGGAGAGCCCGAATGCGTTGACATGCCGCGCACGCTACCGATTGCCTGAAAAAAAAGCAACAGGAACGCTTCCTTTCAAAAGAGATGCTTAACTTTTTTGCCGAAAATGAGATGCAGCAAAAATCCCCCAAATTTGCCTGACTTCGATTTTTCGCCATTTAAGAAGCCCAACTAATTAATACAAGTATTATTAAAAAAATTAATTATTACAGACACCGCGCAATTTCAATGAGTTAAAGTACAGAAAGCCGTGTTTTATGTAGTCCATTTAAAATATGGCACTTATGCTGCTTATTTATTCAAAATAAAGACTGAGTAATCCAGCCGCCTAGCATAATCAAAATAAAAATTCATAAAACTACCTTCCTAATAATAGACAAATTAATACTTACTTAAAATGATCTTTTACCCTCGCCTATAGCTTGACTCTGCAGAGGGAAAAGAGCAGTTTTTAGGTAGTTGATTGGGGTTAAAGATGCCGAGAGGCTAAATAATCGAGCCCGTTCCCCAAAAAACTGAAGATTTCGACTCGCCTCATGCACGATCGTTTACAGACCTTTGGAATTCGCCAGCGCACCACTTTTGCTGCGGCCGCGAGTCGTCGTCTGCTTTCGATGGCGAGCGCCGGCTTGCTAGCCATCCAATGCTTCGCACCTGCCCCAGTCCAGGCGCAATTCACCTATACCGAAGATTTCACCGGCACATCGGCGCAAGGCTGGAACTTTGTGCAGGGCTCCAGCGGTCAGGGCGACCCCGCCTTTCTCACTGCCGCACAGGGAATCGATAGCGTCGGACAAGGCTGGTTGCGCTTATCGAGTTCGACCCAAAATCAGGCCAACGCTGTCTGGTTCGATAGTCCCATTCCCGCAGCTGGTGCGAGCGGCATCCAGATTTCGTTCAGCATGGCGATGTACAACCAGACCGGCGCTGGCGCGGGTGACGGCATCGGCTTCTTCCTCTGGGATGCCAGCAGTACCTTTAATGCCGGTGCCTATGGTGGCTCTCTCGCCTATGCGCCCAAGACCAACATTGCCGGTTTGTCAGACGGTTACATCGGCGTCGGCTTCGACGTGTACGGCAACTACTCCAACCCGACCGAGGGACGCACGGGCGGTCCGGGTGCCACACCTGAAGCGGTAGCCATCCGTGGCGGTCCGTCGAGCGGTTACAACAACTACGATTACCTCGCGGGCACCACGACGCCCTACGATCTCGACTTTGCGAGCCTGACCACGCGTCCCGACCAAAGCACGCAGTATCGCAATGTCCGCATCACCCTGAATCCGATTCTCGACGGCAATGGAGTCGTCACCGGCACACAAGTCATCATTGAAATGCAATTCGGTGAAAACGGTCTCTGGCAGACCATGGTTTCTACCAACATCAATGGCACTCGGCCCGAGGAATTGCGCATGGGCTTCAGCGGTGCCACTGGTGATGCGCATGAAATTTATGAGGTGAACAATCTGACGGTCTCCGTCACAGCCTCCGCCGACTCCAACATCTGGGACAATTCGAGCGGCAATTCGATTTGGAACAATAGCACCCCCACCAACTGGTACGTTGACTACACCCCCAGCGACCGCGCCAACGTCATCTTCAACGACAGCTACGTCACCAGCAACCAGAACATCTCCCTCATCGGCACCCGCACCATCAGCGGTGCCTATTTTGGCGGCACTTACAGCTACGCCTTGAACTCCGGCTCCGGAGCCACCCTGATATTCGACACGGGTACGAGCACGCAATCGGCGACCATCGCTTTGCTCAACAGCCCGACAGGCAATACCAGTCACCAAATCAATGTACCGATCGTGATGAATACTGACCTCACGGTTTACAATTACGCCGGGCAAACCTTGACGTTGGGCGGAGCCATCGGCACCACCACGACCACCATCGCCATGGGGTCGCACAATTTTTACAACCAGGGTAACGGCACAACCGTTGTCACCAGCACCATGAGCGGCACTGGCGGCGTCTTCGAAAACGGCGCGGGCGGCAAGCTGATCCTCGCGGGCAGCAATACCTACACCGGACTCACTACTGTCTCTGCCGGTGCGTTGATAGCAGCCAATTCGCAGGCCCTCGGCAGCACCAGCAGCGGCACCGTTGTCAAATCTGGCGGCACGCTCGGCTTTAGCAATTCCGGCACCATTGCCAACGAAGCGCTCACCGTCTCCACCGGCATCGGTGATGGCGGCCAGGGTCAACTGCATAACATCGCTGGAACCAATACCTTTGCCGGTACCGTCGCCCTGACCAACTCCAGCACCGTGGCGGCTCCCGTTCGCATGGCCGCCGATGCGGGGTCCACGCTCAACATCACCGGAGTGATTTCCGGCAACACCCTGAGCGGAATCGACAAGACCGGTGACGGAACGATCATCTTCTCCGGAGTAAACACCTACGCAGGGGCCACCACCATTTCCGGTGGCATCCTGCAAATCAGCGCCGACTCCGGCCTCGGCACCGCCCCAGGCGCGGCGACTCCCGGATATCTCACCTTCAACGGCGGCACGCTCGCCGTCACGGCCAACACCGTGCTCAACTCCAATCGCGGCATCCTGCTCGATACGATGAGTGGCACGATTCAGATCAGCTCCGGAACCACCACCACCTACAACGGCGCAGTGGCCGGGACCGGCAACCTGACGAAAACAGGCGACGGCACCCTGCTGCTCACCAGCACGAACAGCTATACCGGCGACACGAATATCAACGCGGGTACACTCATTATCAATACCGGGGCCAGCATCAGCAACACCGGCAGCGTCAACATCGCCAACGTCGCAGGCGCCACCCTAGTCCTCAGCGCCAGTGAAACCATCGGCGCCCTCTCCGGTGGCGGCACGACGGGCGGCGCGGTGAATCTCAACGGCAACACCCTCACCACCGGCGGCACCAATACCTCCACTACTTTCGGCGGCGTCATCTCTGGCACCGGGGGCGTGACCAAGACCGGCACCGGCACTCTAGTCCTTTCCGGCAACAATACCTATACGGGCGCCACCACCATTAATAACGGCACCATCGCCCTCGGCAACAATAACGTCCTCGCCAATAGCTCTTCCCTCATTCTGAACGGTGGCACGCTCGCCGTGAATGGCTTCACCGACACCGTCGGCACCTTCACTCTCTCGAGCAGTTCCACGATCGATTTCGGTGGGCTCACCAGCCAGTTCACCCTTACCAGCGCCAACACGCCCACCAGCACCAGCTCGATCCTCTTCATCGACAACTGGACTGGCAGTCTCGCGGGCGGCAGCGGTAGCCAGCTCTTCCTCACCAACACCAACAGCGCCCTCCTCAGCCAAATTCAGTTCGAAGGGTACGCGGTGGGTGCCACCCGCTTGGCTACTGGCGAAGTCGTCCCCTCCGTCGTGGCCAATGGTTACTACTGGAATAACAGTCAAACCAACTGGGCCACCGCCAATGCCTGGAACAATGGAGCCGGAACTTCCGTGACCGGCACGCCCAACGCCACCGACGCTCTGGCCGTCTTCGGCAAGATCAGTTCCGCGGGCACCAATAGCGCCACGACGACACCCAAGACCGTCACCCTGAGCGCCAACCAAACACTCGGCTACGCGGTGTTCAACAGCACGCAGGCCACCGAAAATTACACCCTCACCGGCAGCGGCACACTGATCTTCAGCGCCTCCAGCACCAACAGCGCTTACATCAATATGACCTCCACAGCGAGCAATCTCATTGCCGTACCGCTCGCACTTTCCTCCTCCCTCGTCGTCAGCCAGAACGGCACCGGCCTTCTCACCCTCTCCGGCCCCATCACCACCAATAACAAGAACATCACCGTCGACGGATCTGGAAACACCGTCATCAGCGGCAACATCAGCACCAGCACGTCCTCCCTCACCAAGACTGGCACTGGCACGCTTACCCTTTCCGGCACCAGTTCCTATTCTGGCGGCAACAACATCAACGGCGGCACGGTCGCCGTCACGGCGGATAGAAATCTTGGTGCCACCGGCCACACCATCAGTTTCAGTAACGGTACCCTTGCCACTAACGCCAGTTTCTCTCTCTCCGGCAACATCGTCCTCAACGCAGGTGGCGGCACCATTAACACCGCCACCGGGACAACGCTCACTTCCAGCGGTAATTATATTGGCACCGGAACTCTTTCCAAGACTGGCGCCGGCACCTTGATTCTCGGCGGAAACAACACCTACTCCGGCGCCACCAACATCAATGCCGGCAAGCTCGTCGCCAGCAGTACCAACGCCATTGGCGATACCAGCGCCGTCACCATCGCCAATGTCTCCGGAGCCACTCTCGCCCTCAGCAGCAGCGAAACCATCGGTTCCCTCACCGGTGGCGGAACTACCGGAGGAACCGTCAACCTCAACTCCTTCGTTCTCACCACCGGCGGCACCAATGCCTCTACCAGTTTTGACGGCCTTATTACCGGTTCCACTGGCGGACTGATCAAGACCGGCACCGGCACCATGGTGTTGACCAACAACAGCAGCAACTACGGCGGCACCACCACCGTTAGCGCCGGTGAACTGATCATGGCGGCTTCGAATGCTCTCGGCACCGGAACCGTCAACGTCGCCAACGGTGCCATGCTCACCCTCAGCAACGCTACAAGCATCACTGCCGCCAATACCAAGACACTGACCCTCAGCGGCTCGGGCATCGGTGGCGCTGGAGCGCTCAATAACGAAGCTGGCAACAACACTTGGCTCGGCAACATCACTCTCGCCGGCGGCGCCACCATCGGCAATGCCACCAACCTCACGCTCAGCGGAAACATCAACGGCAATAACAATACACTCACGATTAGCGGCGTCGGCAACACCATCATCTCTGGTATCGTTTCCGGCACCACCTCCGGGCTCGTCAAGACCGGCACTGGCACCACCACCCTCTCCGGTGCGAATACCTATGGCGGTGCCACGACCGTCAGCGGTGGAGTCCTCGCCATCACGAGCAATACCGCCCTCGGCTCGGTCACCAGCGGCACCACAGTGGCCAATGGAGCCTCACTGGCCCTCTCCAACAACATCACCGTCACCAACGAAGCCCTCACCATTGCAGGCGTGGGCGTCAACTACGGATCCACCAACAGCGGTGTCATCCAGAGCAGCGGCAGCAACATCATCACGGGCGCCGTCTCCATGTCGCTTGAACCCGGCATCAACGTCACCAGCGGCACCCTCACCATGAGCGGGGTTCTCTCCGGCACCAGCGGCATGAGCAAGGATGGTCCCGGCACCCTCGTCCTTTCCGGCAGCAATAGCTTCAACGGCGCGGTCTCTGTCAACTCCGGCATCCTCGCGGTGCAAAACAACAACGCCCTCGGCACCGCCAGCACCTCAGTGCGCACAACCGTCAATGACGGTGCCACGGTCCAGATCGGTACCGCATCCAGCGCACTGACCGTCGGCGAATCCTTCACCATCAATGGCTCCGGCGCAGGCGGCAACGGTGTCATCAACAACACCGGCGGCAATAACACGATCAGTGGCATCATCACCATGGCCACCAATTCGACCATCGGCGCAGCCACCGGCACCACCCTCTCCGCAACCGGCGTGGTCAACGGCACCGCCAATCTGACCAAGGTCGGCGCCGGAACGCTCGTCCTCTCCAACAGCAATACCTATACTGGCGCCACCCACATCAACGGCGGCACACTCGTGGTCTCCTCCGATACCAGCCTCGGCGCGGCCCCCTCCTCCCCCATCACCGACAAACTCACCTTCGACGGTGGCACTCTCCAAACCGCCAACGCCTTTACCCTCGACTCCGACCGCGGCATCACCCTCAATTCCGGCGGCGGCACCGTCACCCTGACCACCACTTCCGCGGCCATCACTTATGGCGGTATCGTAGCCGGCACCGGCAACCTGACCGTCAGCGGCTCCGGTCGCATGACTCTCAGCGGTAACAACACTTATACCGGCAACACCACGGTCAACGGTGCCACCCTCGCCATTACTGGCGATCAAAACCTCGGTGCCGCGCCCGGCTCTCCCACTTCCAATAACATCACCCTCAACGACGGCGGCACGCTCGCCATCTCTGGCACGACCACCCTCGACTCCAACCGTGGCATTGTCGTCAGCGGCACCGGCGGCAGCATTAACACTGCCACCGGTACAACCACTACCTACGGCGGCAGTATCACCGGCTCCTCCAGTATTACCAAGAGCGGCGCGGGGACCCTCGCTCTCGACTCCGACAACGTCATCTCCAGCAGCACCTCCGTTATCCTCAATGGCGGTACCCTCGCCACAAATGGACACAATGGCACCGCCGGAGCCTTCACCCTCGCCTCCAGTTCCACGATCGACATGGGCGGACTTGATGCCGACTCCGTCTTCACCTTCGCCAGCATGACGTCCACCAGCACGACGAGCAATGTCCTCACCATCGCCAACTGGACCGGCAGCCTCACTGGAGGCTCCGGCTCACAACTAGTCAGTTCAACGACCGTCAGCAGCGCCATTCTCGCCACCATCAACTTCGACGGTTACGGCACCGGTGCCTACCAAATCGCCGCCACGGGTGAGATCGTTCCCGGCATCATCGCTTCCGCCAAATACTGGGATTCCGGCACCAATACCTGGAATACTCAAGGCAACCGCTGGAACAATGCCGATGGCAGCGACGCCACCGTCTATCCCAATGGAGCCGATCAAGTGGTCGTCTTTGGTGCCCGAGATGCGGCCGGAACACCCGCCACTACCTCCTCTTCCAAGACCGTTACCCTTTCCAATAACCGTACCGTCGGTCACATCATTTTCAACAGCACCTACAGCGGTGAAAACTATACGATCACAGCAAATACCCTTCGCTTCGACGTCTCCGGCACTGGTAGCGCCACCATTGCCATGTCCTCCACCTCCAGCAATACGATTGCCTCCGCCATCGTTCTCTCCAACTCGCTGGCGATCACACAGAATGGAGCCGGCACCCTTCACCTCACCGGTAATTTCACCACCAACAGCAACGACCTCTACGTCGACGGCACCGGCAATACCCGCATCAGTGGCACCATCGACGGCGCTGGCACCACCCTCGTCAAGACCGGCACTGGTACCCTCACCCTCTCCGCCACGAATTCGTATGCGGGCGGCACCTACATCAATGGCGGCGATGTCGCCGTCAGCGGCAGCCGCAATCTCGGAGCCACCGGTAACGCCCTCACCTTCAGCAGCGGCACACTGGTTGCCAATGGAACCTTCTCCCTCTCCGGCACAGTCACTCTCGATTCGGGCGGTGGCGCGATTAATACCGCCGGAAGCAACACCGTCACCTTAACCGGCAACATGATCGGCAGCGGCGACTTCACCAAGGAAGGTACCGGCACCGTCATTCTCACCGGAAACAATACCTACTCCGGCACCACCACCATCAATGGCGGCACCCTCATCGCCAGCAACGGAAACGCCATCGGCAACAGCAGCGACGTCATCCTCGCCAATGTCAGCGGAGCCCGTCTGGTTCTCAGCTCCAGCGAAACCATCGGCTCACTCAGCGGAGGCGGCGCTGCGGGTGGCAACGTCGTCCTCAACGGCTCCACCATCCTCACCACTGGCGGCAACAACACCTCCACCACTTACGCCGGATCCATTTCCGGTACCGGCGGCGTCACCAAGACCGGCACCGGCACCATGGTCCTCAGCGGCACCAACACCTATACCGGCGACACCAACATCACCCAGGGCACCCTGATGCTCGGCGCCAGCAACGTCCTGAGCAACACGACCAACGTCTCCATGTCCACTGGCACCACCTTTGCCATCAACGGACACAGCGACACCGTCGGCACCCTCACGCTCAACGGAAATTCCACCATCGACATGGCCGCAGCGTTGGGCAGCGCCATTTACTTCGCCGACAGCTCCGCCATCAATTGGGGATCGAACATACTCACGATCACCAACTATGACCCCGGTGCCGACAACGATTACCTCTACTTTGGCACCAACTCGAGCGGCCTCACCCCCGGCGAAGTTGGCCAAATTCGATTCCTCAACCCCGTCGGATACTCACCCGGCCTCTACTACGCCATGATTCTGGCCGATGGTCGCGTTGTACCGATTGTGCCCGAACCCTCCACAATCATCGGCGGACTCCTTATCACCCTCTGGATCCTCTGGCGCTTGCGCCACCGCATCTTCAAGCGTCGTCACGCCTAGCAGAGTAAGAGTTCGAGAGACTCATCCCCCAACACGATGCCGGGATGCGTCGTCAGCCAACGCAGTCTACTCGTTGCCCCCGCTTCCAATTCATCGGAAGCCACACCTCAATCCGGCAGATGCTCAACTTCCCCCTTTCGCCGCCGATATCACCCAAAACGCCCTTTCCATTTGAGAGCGATAGAGCCATAGGCATCCTATTGCCATTTTATAAAATGGAATCGAACGATCACCCTAAACTCCGCACCAATCTCGATCCTTTAACTGGTGAAGGAGCCCTCTCATTATATTTATTTATAGTAAACGATTTTAGTAAAAATGAATTATTTCGAATTAAAAGCAGATGCTTAAGGGAAAATAACCTTTAAAATCAAATCCGATCGTTCATTTATCACAAACACCACTTATTATTTTCTTGCAATTGTCGCATCTTAAGGCGATATTGATTCTGCAATCAGTATTTACTTTGTAATAAGCCGAAAGCTTGAAGATCAAATAAAGCAATCCGTATTTAGCAGGCAACTTTGTCCTACTCCTTGCTCCGAATTCAAAACGTTGAAATACGATGAAAAAGCCCCTCACTTGCTGCCAGAATCGTGGCTTCAGCATGGTAGAAGTAACCATGGCCCTTGGATTAATTTCATTCGCCATGTTGGGTGTACTCGGATTGCTTCCAGTCGGCCTTAGCACCGTCCAACAGGCCATGGTACAAACAGGCGAAGCTGGTATTGCCCGCCAGATTCGCTCGGATCTGCAACAAATCTCTCTGACATCTCTCCCCACTTTCGCAAGTCAACCCAAGTACTATACCCCGCAAGGGATCCGTGTGGCCTCAGCCTCCTCTACCGATGCGTACTTTATCGCGACCTTCTCCGTCACGGATCCAAGCATCGCTGGTGCCGCTACTTCCTTTAATACCAGCGCCAAACTGGTCAAGGTCACCCTGAAGTATCCCGCAACTGCCCCAACCGCCGCCCAGAAAAGCAAGGTCTTCACTCTTTTAACCGCAGGACAATAACCGTTGCTATGACCACCGTTCATGCCAAGGGTAGTTTAGCTGGTCCCTCCACCCGCGCCTTCACTCTGGTGGAAATGATGGTCAGCATGGCAGTGCTGGCCTTAATGCTGGCCATCGTGGCAAGTATCACCGGGCAAGCAACCAAGACCGTCACGCGAGGCTCGGCCCAAATTGACGCCTTCCAAGCAGGACGCAGCGGATTCGACATCATCACCCAAACACTGGCCCAGGCAACGCTCAATACCTACTGGGGTTATGATGACGATAACGCGCCAACCCGATACACCCGCAAGTCGGATTTGCACTTCCTCGTGAACGCACCGGGTGGAAGTCACTCCATCTATTTTCAGGCACCCGAAGCTTTTTCCAGCAGCACCACTTATCAACAAACGCGCGGATTGCTCAACGCCTGCGGCTACTACGTGAAATTCGATAACGACAAGGATTATCGACCCGCACACATCACTCAAGATCGCTGGCGTTACCGCCTGATGCAGGCGCTGCAACCGACGGAAGATCTGACGGTCTTTACAAACAACAACGCCACTTGGACCCAAAGCCTCGACAGCCTAGCATGGCCGATCGCCGAAAATGTCATCGCACTCATCGCATGGCCCCGCACTTTTTATCAGGACGATCCCAGCGGCTTAGGAAATCAACTCACCGCCAACTATCGCTACGACTCCCGCACAGGCGGAGGCATTCAATACGCCCAACTTCCGCCGATGGTGCAGATCACCCTCGTGGTGATTGATGAAAGTTCTGCCATCCGGCTGGCCAATGGTTCCCAACCTCCCAGCGTCATTGAAAACGCCCTCGCGGGCAAGTTCATCGACGTCAGTAAATTTCAGAGCGATCTGACGGCTCTGCAAAATACGCTGACCGCGGCCAAGATCACCTGTCGCATTATGACCTGCCCGGTGACACTGCGTGAATCCAAATGGAGTAGCACACCATGAACTCGCATTCTCCTATGCCTTTGCCCCGAACACGGGGATTCTCTCTCACCGAATTGCTTGTGGTCATCGCCCTCATGACCATCCTGATGGCGGCGGCTGTTCCTGGCACCAATTCATTACTGGAAAATAACAACATTACACAGACCGGCCAATTATTGGCGGATCAATTTGCCATGGCACGACAGGCGGCCTCCGTGCGCAATCGCACTGTGGAAATTCGCCTGATCAAACTACCAGTCCAATCCACTCAACGCTATAGCGCGGTGCAACTCTGGGCTCCAGACACCACCACGGGAACACTGGCTCCGATCAATCGACTCGTGACCTTTCCCAAAAATATCACCCTTTCGGAAAATAACGCCTACTCACCCTTTCTCTCCAAATTACCCACCGCGACCATGAGCGCCACAGCAGGCTCCCTGCTGGCCAACGCCTCCTACGCCACCCTTCGCATTCGCCCGAACGGAGTCGTCCAACCGGTCGCCAGCAACACTACCGAACGCGCCAATCTTTTCTTTACAGTGCTCAATTACCGTTCCGCCACCGCCACGACATTGCCCAATAACTACGCCACCGTTCAGCTGAACCCCGATACAGGCAGCGCCCAGATTTACCGGCCATGACATCTCCATTTTTGAAGCGGCATCACGAACAACGCGGCATGGCGCTCGTGATTGTTCTCGGCATCATTGTACTGGTGACCACCCTGGTGGTGGGATTCGTCATGAGGGCCGGCAGCGAACGCATTACTTCCTCCAACTATCGTACCGTCGCCTCGACCCGGCAATTAGCCGACACCGCCGTCAACCTCGTTCAGGCCCAGATCAATCACGCCACGACTCAAGGCTCCACCCATGCTTGGGCCTCGCAACCGGGAGTCATTCGCCGCTTCGGTAATGGAGGCGCGCTGGAACTCGCCTATCGCCTCTATTCCGCCGCATCGATGACCACGACCAAGGCGACTGACTTGGCCGGTGACGTCCCCCCAGCCACGTGGAGTAGTTCCCCCGCCATTTGGTGCGATTTAAATTATCCTGTCACCACGACCAATTCCTCCGGCGCGGCTGTCTTCTCTTTCCCGATCCTTGATCCTCGCGACCCCACAAATCCCAATCTCATCTCCACCATCGAAGGCTTCTCCCTGACGGCCCCTCCCGGCGCTCAAAGCAACATCGCTCTTCCCAAATACCAGCCCGCCCCCATGCCAGTGCGCTGGCTCTACGTCTTGCAAAACGGGGAAATCGTCACGCCCAGCGGCAGCGGCAAGGTCGTTACCGTGACCGGTGCCAGCCAGACCAATCCGATTGTCGGACGCATCGCCTTCTGGACAGATGACGAAACCTGCAAAGTCAACATCAACACTGCTTCCCACGGCACCTTCTGGGACACACCACGATTTAATTACGCCGATGAACGTGACCAAGCCGGATCAGGTTTAGCCCTCTATCAACCGACCGCAGGAGAATATCAGCGTTATCCGGGGCATCCGGCCATGACCACGCTCAAAAAAGTTTTTCCTACCCTCAGTTCCGCAAATCTCTTCAAGTTGACTCCCCGCTATGACAAGGGAGGTTCCGACGAAGCAACCGTTCCCGTGCCTGTCAGCCCCGCAGCTGGAGTCAATCCCAACGCCAATTATATCCAGAAGAAAACCGAAAGACTCTACACCTCCGTTGGCGAGTTGGCATTTGACAGTACTCGTAATACGAGCAGCCTCACCCGTCAGCAACTGGAGAGCGCCCGCTTTTTCCTCACCACCCACAGTCGCGCCCCGGAAGTCAATCTCTACGGTAAACCACGCGTCGCGATCTGGCCGATCCATGATATCAACGATGCGAGCCATCGGAGCCTTGTCGACAAGCTGATTGCGTTCTGTTCCACCGCAGGCGGCAACAGATACTATTTCACGCGCAGCGATAACACGAGCTCTACGACGGATATCAATATTGGTCGCAATCGGCAACTTCTCGACTACCTCGATACGCTCACCACGACCAATGTTCCCGGCTTTACCAGCAACTTCAGCACCAAGTATGGTGCTGATCAACGCCAGATCCTTACCGATATCTTTGACTACATCCGCACGATCAATCTGCGCGATGCAACGGTTACAGCGCCTTACGCGATCAAGACATTTGCCAGTACCAACTCCGGAGCTTTTGCGGGACGTGGGCAAGTCTCACCCTCGATCCGCTCAGACTGGGGCACCCAAGGGCAAGGCCGCTTCCCTCGAATCACGGAAGCCACCATGCTTTTTATTGGCATGGGTAAGGGCGCCGTCCCGGCCGTCCCTCCAAGCACCACCTCCACATCCGGTATTGCGGTCGAATCCATTCAACTGCCTACCTATACTTCCAGCGCACCCAGCGGAGGACAGATGCCGCCTGACAATACGACGGCGGTACAAGGCTTCTTTCTCTTAAGCTTTTTCACCCCCTCCATGGGCTATACCGCCATGGATCCTGGTTTCACTATCAAGGTAAGCGGCTTGGACAAATTCACTTTGAATTCCATTCCAATGGAAATGACCTCGTCGGCAACCATCTTTGTTTCCGCAGCCAAAGGTGCCTATTCCAGTTATGCCTCCGTTGGACCTGGAGGTGGCATTATTGACTTCCGGATCATGATGTCGAACCGCACCTTGCAAAATGTAAATCCAGATCCGGTTACGAATTTCCCCTTCTATAGCAAGATCCTCGAATTCCCCACAGGCGGCACCATGGAGCTTGAATTGCAAGGTATACCCAGTTTGACAATTGAGCTATACAACGGAAATGCCGCTGCTGCGGGAAATCTGATTCAAACTTATCATATACCTTTTCCCAAACAAAAGATGCAGGTGCCGTTGGTCGCAACTGATCCCGTTTTACGACGATTTGGAACTTCTGCGCTTATTCCTCTCAAAGGCTCGTGGGCCGATTCAATTCCCGTAGATCGTGGAAGCTGTTCCTTCAATAATACGTGGAACTCAAACTCCATTAATGCCACCAATGACACGCTGATCAGTCAGGTACTAAACGGAGCCTTTGCAGATCCGCGCCTTCTCGCCGTTTCGGATATACCTTCAATCGCTTTTGCGCCTCATCCAAAAAACAGCGACTTGGCAACAGGGGTCACCCGCGCGGCCTACAGTCTGCGTATCGGATCTGGAACCCCCATGACCTTCGCCACCCCCTATGGAAAGTTGGTCGCTAATTCCGCCGATTCGATCACTAACTTCGCGACCAGTAGTCCGGCCAAGCCACAACTCGTTTCTCCCACCGTTACCAATGGCGTCATGATTCCCGGAGGTCCTGTCGGCGATTGGGACAACGGGGTAGGCCATCAACCGGATGGCCCGTACGTCAATAAAGCCGATGAAGGAAATTTTTACCGACCCGCAGGTGGCATCCCTTATTTCGACAGCGGCCAGTTTGAAACACGAATGGCAAACTTAACTTTCTTCTCTGCCAATCGGCAAGTACCCTCGGCGGGGATACTCGGCTCGATCCCTACTGGCGTCAAGCGGACCAAGCCATGGCAGACCCTGCTCTTCCGCCCCGGCCCGAGTGGTCACCCCGGTGCGGTAAATCCGCCGGATCATCTCATGCTCGATCTGTTCTGGATGCCCGTGGCCGAGCCGTACGCCATCAGCGAACCCTTTTCCACCGCAGGCAAGGTCAATCTGAATTACCAGATTCTGCCCTTCACCTACATCACCCGCAGCACTGCTTTGCGCTCGGTACTGGCGAGTGAAAAAGTCGCGGCCGTTCCTCTAAGCGCTGCGGCTGGATACAAAACCGTAGTGCAAAATA
Source organism: Verrucomicrobium sp. (assembly GCA_017849585.1). GTDB lineage: Bacteria > Verrucomicrobiota > Verrucomicrobiia > Methylacidiphilales > UBA1321 > UBA1321. The sequence goes on along the minus strand of JAFIGT010000021.1, from coordinate 33,014 downwards.
CTAATGCTCGTCTTCCGCTCAATCTCGATGAGGCCAATGGTACGTTGCGCCAATTTAAAGCCAAATTTGACGGCTACGACATTTTCAAATCAGCCTCGGAAATCTGCGACATCTACCTCGTCCCTAGCAATAAAAACTGGACCTCTGATAGCGCGGCCCGGACCGATTGGTATGGAGCCGACTTTGCCATGGTGGGAGACAACACGCGGGAGCGGCCCTATGCCAACATCTATCCCCGCGTGACCACGAAGTCGAACGTCTACACGGTCTATTTCACCGCGCAATCGATCAAGAATTCCAATAGCGATCCGACCCAGTGGAATGAAGATCGCGGCACGATCAGCGGTGAATATCGCGGCGCCACCACGCTCGAGCGCTATATCGATCCGAACAACGCGGCCGTGCCGATTCCGGACTACGCCCTACCCGCAACTACCACCACGTTGGAGACGCTTTACAAATGGCGGGTGGTGTCGGATACGCAGTTCGCGCCGTAGCTAACAGGGACCTTCGGGTCCCTTGTTCTGGACTGGATCACTGCCCTCCAGCTGTTACTATGCCCTTCGAATGTTGATTCGCCGACCACGCAGTTTCAGCTCGGATTTTCCATTCAATATCTTTCGTGTGCGACACACATCGCGCATTTCCAAGCGCACCCACCGCCGGGAATTCTGGAAGATCACCTACATTGTTTCAGGCAAATGCCAGATGCTCATCAATGGCGCGCTCTATCCGGTGTCACCGGGAACGCTCTATCTGGTTCATCCCGAGGATGAGACGACCTACATCCTGAAACCGGGGCAGTCAGTCACCGTCTACAATGTCCTGTTCCTGCCTAGGATGCTCGATTTCGGCCTGCGGGAGATGAACAACGACTTCTCCTTCTTCTCGATTTTCGCGCCGCATTTGAATGACACGTTGCGCCGCCAGCGGGAGCAGCTCTACATTCTGGATTCCAATCGTGAGATCGCCGCCATCTTTCCTCACCTGGAATCGGAATTCAAACAAGCCCGCTTCAATTACCAGATGGTGATCAAGATGGAGCTTCTCAAGCTTCTCGCGCTGATCATCCGTCTCGGCGCCCGCAAGCTCAAGGCCAACCGTAACGCCGGCATCGTCACCTACATCGATACGCTCATCGAGGAAAACTATGGCCGGGAATTAGACTACTCAGCCCTCGCGCGCGAGATCGGCGTCACCCAAAGTCATCTCTGCCGCCTCTATCAGCGCACGCGCGGCCAGAGCATCCGACAACATTTGCTCACCCGCCGCCTGCAGGTGGCCCGCGACAAATTGCTCTCGGAACCGACCCGCACTATCTCCGAAATCTGCTTTGCATGCGGTTTCAACGACCTCTCTTATTTCTACCGCGCATTTAAGAAAGCCACTCGATTTAACCCGGGTGATTTCCGGGAAAAGTTTGGACTTCATTGATCTTCATTAGGCGGTAAAACAAACAGAGACGCAGGAGCCAAGACATGGCAGCCCACCCGGTATACGATCATGCCCATACCCATGAACACTCTTCGCAATATCTGTCTCGAAGTCACCCTCAAACCCTTTCATGACCAGACTCCAGAAGGTCTGAAAGCCGTCTGCGACACGCTCTTCCGGCAATGGCTGCCGTTGATCGTCCATGGGGAAACCGTCGATGTGCTGTTGTGGGTCTCGGACGGTTCCGAAATTCTGGATTACAACCGGGACATGGAGGCCACATTCGAATGGTCCCGCTTCATCGGTTCGGCCAATCCCCACTCCGACGCGAAGGATGACTCGATCGCCAGCAAGCCCTTCTTCTATCGCGAAAATCCGCCTGAGTATCGCTACCGCGATTTGAAACGCTTGATCGATACACTGAAAACTTCCGCGCGTGAAATCTACAGCAAGCCCCTCCGCGTGGGTGCCATTTTCGATCCGGGTCCGGAATTCGCCAAGTCCACGTTTAAATACGAACGTCACCCGGAAATTTGCACGGGCAATCCCAGCGCTGGCGCCGGTTGCGGCAAAACCTTCATCTACTGCGCCGAACACCTCCATCAAGATACGCGCAGCTATGCTGGATATCCGTCCGGCATTCCCGAGGGTACGCCCTTCGGTGCGTTCCTCGGTCGGCAAGTGACCTGCTACTTCCAGGATCTGGGGTTCGACTTTCTCTGGCTTTCGAATGGATTGGGTTTCGGCAAGGACACGTGGGGCATTATCGGCTCCACCTTCGACAAAAAAAAATTCTCCGCCGATCGCGGCAACGAGGTGCGACAGGGCATCATGGAATTCTGGCGGGAGTTCCGTAGCGAATGCTCGGATATTCCGTTGCGCACGCGCGGTTCGAACTCCACCACGGGCATTGACATCGCCACCGATGCCGTGCCGCTCCGCGACATTTACTCGCAGATCTCCGACCTCGAAATTCCTCCAAACTCCCCCTGGGCCGCCATCACCGGTGACTTCGGCCTGGAGATGGCCGGCTGGATGTCCCGCGTGGCGGAAGTTCCCTCCGGCAAAAGCTATCTTTTCCGCTACTATATCCATGATCCTTGGTGGGCCTTCAGTCCGTGGTATCATCAATATCAACGCAAGGCGCACGATCTCTACCTACCTCTCGCGATGACGCGACTCAACGCGCATGGCAAGGCGTGCAGTCCGGAGAATCTCTCCATTCTCACCGTCGATAATTCCTATGGCGAAATGCCGCCCCAAGTTCCAGGCGAAGTCATCCCGGAATTGCTCTCCTGCTATGCCACGACTCCGGATGAAGCCGGACCGCTCGTGTGGCTCTATCCGTTCGACGAGTATCATGATCTGGCCTTCAACCAACAACGCTATGAGGAAGTCTTTTTCGGTGACTTGTTCATGCGCGACGCCATCAATCTGGGTTTCCCCCTCAACACCGTCGTCAGTACGGGCAACTTCCTGAGTTCGCGCCAACAAGGCGCCAACTATACGAAAAGCGTTATCGTTGTTCCAACTGCTGCGGCCGCCAATCCGAAAGTCCTTCGAGAACTCGAGACGCTGGTAGCGGCAGGTGGTCAAGTGCTGCTCTATGGACCGGTCACCGATCCGGCCTTGCGTAAACTTCTCTCGCAAAAATCCGCTCCCGCAATGGAAGGTGATTTGGAAATCGAGATCAACGGACAACGCTCCAAGGTCCGGCACAATGCCCTTCTCTCCGGCGGGGCGCTCGACCTACAAACCATCGAGGCGGATTCAGTTTCTACGTTGGCCACCTATGTGCAAGGTGCCGAACAACGCACCGCCGCCGTCTGCGTCGCGCGCCCGGAATGGAAGGGCGGTCAAATCATTTGGCTGCGAGGCACGAACTCCTTTGTGGTTGCCCCGAGCGGCTTTGATGTCTTCATGCTCGATGCTAAGGAATTCTATTATCCTGAGAATCTCATGCGCGAGGTGCTCCAGAAATTCGGCTACACCATTGATTTCGCGAAGCCCTCGCCGCAGCAGCTCAATCCGCGGCTCAATTTCCGTCGTCATGCCAATGCGCTTTATCTCTCCGCTTACAGTCCCGACATGACCGTGGGTGTGAAGCTACGCATGCCGGAAGGCGCTCCGGTCTTCATGCCCACGGAAACCATGATCGAAAAGGGCATCACCTCCTATCACCTCGGCAAGGCGGCCAATCTGGAATGTCGCGTATTCGTGGAGCAGGAAAAAGGTCTGCTAACGTGCCAGGATCGCGAACCGCGCGCGCCCCTGCTCAAACGCAAAGTGCAAGTGACCGGATTGGACCATGCCACGTTGCGGTTCCGGCCCGAAACCGGATTCGAACGCACCACTACATTCCTGCGCGAAAGCGATTCCGCCGTCTTGTCGCCCACCGTGCGCACCGACTTCGCAGGTACTGTCCTCGAACTCCGCGACCTTTCCGGGTCCGTCCAGATCTTCTGGTAAACACGTCCGCCGTCTCATCGATGGTTCGATGAGACGGCGAAGTGACTCTCCTGATTTATTTCGCGGGAAAGGCCTGCAGGATACCGTACAAGGCGGGATCTTTGTCCTTCGTGATGCCTCCGCCCCAATCGAGATATTCTGCCCGTCCCGAGCCGTTGTTATTATTCACAGCGAAGGAGATTCGTAGCGGCTTCGTGGGATCGTTGGCCAACGGATAGAGTTCCGACCAAGGAATGCGAATTTGATAACGCGTCGTTTCTCCCTCGCGCGTAATCTTTTGCTCCACAAATTTCGCCGGACCATTCGCTGCCGACCATTTTTGCGGAATATCACCGCGCGGATCCGCAGCCACCAGCTTCCAGATTTGCGGCCCGCTTTCTGTCAACGCAGAGACGAACTCGGTGTTACCGCCAAAGAAGCCGCTACCCTCACAATCGATGGCCAGTTGTAAACTGTCACCATTCCACCAGGCCGGTTGCGGTTCCTTCTGCACGTGCGTCTTGTCTTTGACTTCGACAACAAGATCCAATCCAGCATCGCTCGCGCCGACGGCCGCACGCACCGAGAATGACTCATCGTGGGCCACTGCGTTCAGCTTGGTCAACGCCCAGTCATTCTTCAACCAGCCCGACTCCGGCAACGTGGCAGGAGTCTCGACCGAGGTAAAGAGAGGACCGCGCGCATAAGTACCCTTCGGCACATTCGCGGCCGAGCGCGATTGCGCGCGTGGCGAGATGAGCAGATCCTGCTCGGGCGTTCTCGCGATCACATCGGCATTGACCGCCGTGAGGTAGTACACGCGATTCTCAACCAAGCGTGTCTTCCCATCCATGGCAATCGGCTTGCCTTCCCAATCCTTGAGGACAGACGCGGGCGTTGCCAGAGGCTTCACGAGGCTGACTGAGGGTGCAACCTTCTCTCCCCAAAAAGCCACCACTGGACCATTGTTGGTCTGCAGGGCCAGAGCAATGATGTTGTCCGCAAGTTTTAGTTCCTTAGTAAACGTGGCCTTGCGATTCACCGTATCGAGGAAATTCGCCAGCACAACGGCCGGTTGGCGTGGTTCGACGTAGGGTTGACGTCGGAATAGTCCGGAGCTGTGAACGAACCATTTGTTCTGGCTCGCATAGCCGAGCACTTCTTTTTCCACGAGATTTTTCAGTTCGAACATGATGATGCGACCCACGCCATGCTTCAGTTGGAAGAGCAGATCCTTCATCATCTTCATCGAGAGCGCCTGCTCCGAAAGCACCGGCGAGCTTTGATTATTCCCCTGCAGAATCGCATGCCATTCACCCTGAATCGCAGGCTTCGGCGCGACGCCATTCGACTTCTCGATGGCGCGGAATTTCTCCGCCGGCACGTTATAGCTGCCGTGCAGTGAGAGCACATCGAAGTAGTCGCCGCCGCCCTGCTGCAGCACCTTGTTGTAGAAAGCATGATAGGGAGCACGCGGCCCAAGTCCTCCAATCCACACTTGCGCTTCGGGTTGATTCTTTTTCACCGTCAGGGAACCAGCCTTCAGCATCGCGACGAAATTCTCCGTCGTATCCGACCAGAAGACACTGCCGCCGGGAATGCTCGGCTCGTTCCAGATCTCCCACAGACGAATGCGATCTTTATAGCGATTCACCGTCAGTGCGACAAAGTTCGTGAAGTCATTCATGTCTTTGGGCGCATAGGCATTGGCCTCGCGCACGCAGATATTGATCTTGTCCACTTTCTCCGGGAACGGCGACGCCCAGACTGGCGTATAAAGAAACTGCGCATTGATGACAAAACCAGCCTGCGTGTAGAGATCGACACATTTGTCGAGATGCTCCCAATGATACTCGCCCTTCACGGGCTCGATGGCCGCTTTTAAGTTGGTAAACATCGCTCCCCACGGCACAGTCAGGCGCACCAGATCAAAGCCCACGAACTTCGCAAGCTGCATGTCTTCCGGCGTCGGATGATCGTTGGCCAAACCGAATTGTCCCACCGCTTTCGCCGGAGGCGTCGACCCGACGGGCAGCACCGCGAAACCCTGACGCTCACGCTTGAAGATTTTCTTTTCCGTCGCGCCCGGAGCCTTCACTTCGAAATAGCGAGGCAGTTCCTTCTTCTCACCCGCGGTATTGCGATAGCTAAATTCCACCTCGTAAAAGCCCGGTTCCTTAGGAGACCACGTCCAGCCTTTGGTCTCCATCTCTTCGCGCTTCACAATCACCTGCGCCACGGCATCGTCGTTCGCATTGGTGATCGCTCCCACAACCGACACGAGATCTTCCGGTATCGGTCCGCCGCCGCTACGATAAGTTACCGTTTGTCCCAACTTCCACCAAGAACCGAGCGTGTCCGCCTGCAGATAATAAGGCTTCACCGCAGCCGGGGCGGCGGGCTCTGCCGCTCCGGCTCCATTCTGAAGCAGACAAAGGATCAGACCGCCCATGAGAAGAGTCTTTTTCATCATATGAGGTAGAAATAGAGGCTATTTTCCGATGAAGTTCAATTGACCGTACGTGGCAGGATCCTTGTCCTTCACGATACCATTACCCCATTCCAGGTATTCCGCGCGACCCGCTCCGTTGTTGTTATTCACCGCGAAAGACACCCGAATGGGTTTGGTCGCATCATACGCCATCGGATACAACTCTGCCCATGGGAAGCGCAGCTGATACAACGTGACGTCTCCCTCATGCGTGATTTTCGCCTCGGCAAACTTCGCCGGTCCATTCGCCGGCGACCACTTGCCAGGAATATCGCCACGAGGATCAGCCGCCGTCAGTTTCCACACTACCGAACCACTGTCAGTCAGCGCACAGACAAACTCCGTATTGCCACCAGCAAAACCCGAACCCTCGCAATCAAAGGCGAGCTGCAGGCTGTCGCCGCCCCACCAAGCCGGTTGCGGTTCTTTCTGAACGTGAGCTTTGTCCTTCACTTCCACGACGACATCGAGACCGTCTTCGGTGGCTCCCACCGCGGCACGCACCGAGAACGATTCTTCATGAGCACCTTGCTGAATTTTTCCAAGCTTCCAGTCCGTCGTAATCCACGCGTTTTCCGGAACGGTCAAAGCTCCACCCGGCGCAGCAAACAGTTTGCCGTTCACATACGACGCCTTTACCAGCGACTGAGCCGACCGGTTCGCCTTGCGAATGTAGACGAGCTTATCCGCCACAGCCGCCTTGCTCAGCGCCTCCGCACTGGGTGACAGCACGTAATAGATCTTCCTGGCTTCCAGTTCAGCGCCAGCCTTCATTGTCCGCCCTTCCCAGTCACGCACCTGTGAATCAGCCTGTAGAAATGGCTTGATGGACTTGGCCGGAATGGTGCCAGTTTCAGCCCAGAAAATAATGAGCGGACCGCGCGCCGTATCGAATTGCAGCGCCGTTGTTTCGTCGGAGAGTTTGAACTCTTTCACATAGGTCGCCTTGCGTCCAACCACTTCAATGTAATGGGCCAAAACCATCGCCGGTTGCCGGGGTTCAATCTGGGGATGATGCCGAAAAAATCCCGACGCATGTGTGAACCATTTGTTCTCGATCGCATAAGGCAGCGCTTCCTTTTCGGTGAGATTGATCATCTCAAAAGCAAGCACACGCGTCACACCCACCTTATGTTGGTAAAACAGATCCTTCATCATTTTGAAGGAAAGTGCCGTCTCCGCCAGAATCGGATCGGACTGCATATTCCCCTGCAAAATCGCATGCCATTCCGTCGACATGGCCGGCTTGGGCGCCAGCTTGTAACGAGCATCAATCTCACGGTAATCTTCCGGCGAATTCCATGCTCCGTGCAGAGAAAGCACATCCCAGTACTTGTCCATGCCCATCTTCAGTAGACGATTGTAAAAGGAATGATACGGCTTGCGCGGGCCCAGACCGCCGAGCGAAACGACCGCATCGGGTTGTGCGCGCTTGATCGCCTTGTAACCGGCTTCGAGAATCTTGGCGTAATTCTCCGTCGTATCCGACCAGTAGCAACTGCCGCCGGGAATGCTCGGCTCGTTCCAGATTTCCCAATGACTGATGCGGTCCTTGTACCGATTCACCACCACCTCGGCGAACTGTGCGTAGTCATCGATATTAACCGGCGCATAGGCGGTGGCTTCAACCACGCAAATATTCACGTTGCGTTTTTCGGGGAATGGAGACGCCCAGATTGGAGTGAAGGAAATCTGCCCCATGATTTGCAAGCCCGCTTTCGAGAGGAGATCCACATGCGGGTCCAGACGATCCCAATTGTACTGGCCCTTGGCTGGTTCGAGAGCCCGCTTCGGATCAGCATCACCCCAGTTCACCAACACCCGCGCGAAATCAAAACCCATCAATTTGGAAAGCAGCACCGCCTCAGGATTATTTTCATAATCGAAACCGTATTGGCCCGTCGGTGGCTTGGCTTCGAGAGGAGTTGGCATGACGACAAAACCCTGCCGTTCGCGCGTAAACGTCTTGGTCACCACGTTGCCCGCGCTATCGCGGCGGCGCACGTTATAGGGATGAACCAACGTTGTCTTGCCCCCCTTCTCACCAGCCAGAGCGGCAAATTCAACTTCATAATAACCGGGTGTTGTCGGTTTCCACTGCCAACCGTTATTTTCAAATTCCTCACGGGCCGACTTCACCCGGGTGATCTCATCCCCTTCTACATTCGTCAGGATACCTTCGACCTGAGTAGTACCCTCTGGCAACTTTCCTCCGCCCAATTTGAACTTCACGGTGTCTCCCACCTTCCACCAACCTACCGTCTTCGCCGGCTCAACATAACCGATTGTTCCCGTCTCGGCGGCTTGCCCTGCCAGAATTAACAGCCCTGCCCAAATACCAAAACTGATCCATTTTTTCATAGGTATACCGGTCGAAACCACTACTGATCGTTGATCCAGTTGGAAGAAGAATGAAAACCACCCGTCCATCACGCGCCGCACCAAGTGAAAACCCGGCGCGACGCCTCATCAAAATGACCGCACGCGAGATTCTCGCGTCCCGATCAGCTCACTGCGAATAGGTCACAGTGAAATCGGTCACCGTCTTCGCCTTCGGCTCCTGGCCGAAACCGCTGAAGCCCGCAAAAGCCGGTTCCACGGTAAAGTTTTTGCCCCCGATACTAACCTTTTCCATGACCGGCGATCCGTTGATCCATACGCTCACGGAATTATCCGCCTTGTCGAATTCCAGCTTGACCCGGTTCAGTCCATCCGGATTGAATTCCGGCATCTTGCCGCGCTTGATGCTCACCACCGACTTCGAAACAAAGTCGTTCGGATCAGGATCGCCCATGCAACCATAATTACCCGCTGTATCGACCGTCACAAATACGCCATTACCCCAAGGCGGCGAACCCAGCTTGGGATTACCAATCCCGATTGCCATCCAGTTGCCAGTGACCTTGCTCGGAACGGCGCGCAACTTGACTTCAACCGTGATGATCTTCGCCGTGGAAGGAACGGCAACACGCGCCATAAATGGCATCCCATCCGAAATCGCCACATAACCCGCATCTCCCTCACCCGCTAGAAGCACGTTCGCCGTAGCCTGCCAAGTCGCATCGCCCGACTCCGTCGCGGTTTTGTTCAGCGGCAACCCCGCCACACGTTCCTTCAATCCAAATTGGTCCTTGATTACCGTTTCCGCTTGAGTCGCACCCGCCATTGCCATTCCGGCGAGAAGCACGAGCAGGACTCGCGTCATTTTTTCACATTGTGTTTTCATTTTCCTCCAAATGCTTAGGGGTTGTTACTTTGATTGCGTGATGCGCTCTCAAAAAATCAATTACATCATTCGCACTTTAACACTTCGTTTATTATAATCAAACATTATTTGATCTTTCGCTGCACAAATGAAATCAAGATTTCTCTCTTTAGAAGTGAGGAAATTAATTGTCAAAGATTTTTTTTGCGTATTGGACATCGTTGTGGCAATAATTTCGTTCATAATAAACAAACAGAATTGACGGATTTTATGCCGCGTGTACTCACCCTCGATAAAAGCCTTTCGGTCTTGGAGTCTGTCTTTGCCTGCAAAGATGGCATCGGTACCCGGGCGCTGGCGCTTCAGTTGGATTTGAATGTGGCCACCGCCCATAACATCGCCCGCACCTTTTGCGTCCGTGGCTATTTGCGGCAAGATCCGCAGACCAAAGCATTCCACCCCGGTATTCGCCTCATGTTGCTGGGGCGGCACCCGTCCTACATCCGGTCCCTCACCCTGTCCGCCGCTGCCATCATTGATGACGTGGCCCGAACGTTGAATGAAAGCGTGCTACTTGCCTCGATGGATCATGGTCGTGTGATCAATCTCAAATACACGCCGAGCCGCCAAGCCTTGCGCGTACATGAATCCGAAGATATGAGCGACCATTCCTACGCAACCGCCGTCGGCAAGGTTTTGCTCGCGTCCATGAACGAGCACGAGCTCGACGCCTATCTCTTGAAAACGCCGCTGCAGCGTTTCACGCCACGCACCTTCTGCGATCCGCAGCGGCTCAAAGATGAATTGAAAAAAGTACAACTTCAGGGTTACGCCCAGACCCGCGACGAATTCAGCGAGGGGCTGAGCGCGGTCGCCATTCCCGTGCGCGATCCTTGGAAAACGGTCGTTGCCGCCATTGGCGCAAGCGCTCCCACGGTGCGCTTGCAGCGCGCCTCGCAAATCGAGGACATCCTGCGCCCGCTCCAGAAGGCCGCCGCCGACATCGAACAGCAATGGCAAGAAAACCAGCTGCCCCGCAAAAAGACTCCCCCCAAAACAAAAAACGCCTCCCCCGTTCGCGCCAAATGACTACTCTCGAAGTTCACTCCGATATTCCATTCGCAACGGCCCGTCACGAGCGCCTTGTAGGAGACCTTTACCTTCCTCCCAAGCGTGATGGCGCTCCCGTGGCGCTTGTCATCCACGGTGGCGGGTGGATGACCTCCGACAAATCGACACTCGCGCCGATCTGTCGCCTGCTGACGCAGCATGACATCGCGGCCTTCACCGTCAATTACCGCCGCATCGTTGAAGCGCCGTGGCCCGCCTGCTTGGAAGATTGCGTGAGCGCTTTTGATTTTCTCCGCAACCCGGACTTTCTCGCCAGGTACGGATTGCGCGCTCAATCCCTATTTGTCGTCGGCGCCTCCGCCGGTGGACACTTGGCCCTGATGACGGCACTTTCCCGCCCTCCTGGCCAGGTGGCAGGCATTCTCGCTGTCGCTCCGCCAACATGGCTTGAGGTCAATACGCCGTGCTGCGACAGCTATCTTTTTACCCCGCCGTTCTTCGCCACGTTTTTTGGCACGACCACGCCACCGGATGCGCAAACCCTGTACGCCGCCTCGCCGCTTTCCCTCGTCGACGCGAAGAGCCCACCACTCTGGCTCGTACATAGCCGCAACGATCTTCTCGTACCGCCCCGCCATTCCGAAGCATTGAGTCGGGTTTATCAAGAACACCAACGGCCTGTCAGATGCCACGACTTTGATGGTCCCGACACCGTACATGGCCTCTGGATCGACAATAATGCGCCGGACCGTGTCTTGACCCCACCCGCACAAGCAGCCCTTACAGAAGCCATCGTGGCGATGCGTCTGGACAAGCCCTAACGGGATCCCTTCGCTGCGGCCATTTTCGCTGCGAGCCGCTCGCCCATTTGGGCAAAGCCTTTGTCATTGGGATGCACCGGTGTGGAATCGAAAAGAGCGATGTCATGGTCGATCATTTCCGGTCCTTCGACGATGAAAAGATTCGGATCTTTGCGCGCCGCGACAATCTCCCGGGCCACTTGCCGGTAAGCTTCAAGCTCTGCGATCTGCGCCTTCGGATTCCAAGAAGGTGCCACCCATAATGAGGTGATGTAATAAATCGGCACCGTCGGTTGCTCGGCGCGGATGCCATCGAAAAAGGCCATCATGTTCGAACGGTAACGCTCCAGCGGAACGCCGCCCTGCCAATCATTGGCCCCCATGAAAACTGAGATCACATCCGCCTTGAGCGAAGCCACGACCTTGGCATCCGAGGGCGTCGAGGATCGACCGCCGAGTCCGAGATTAACGATCTGCCAACCGTTCTTTTGCGCCACGAGAAAAGCATAGCTCTTATCCACGGCGCTCGCAGTAAAACCGTGCGTGATGGAATCGCCGTAAGCCAAGTAGCGCTTGGAAGTTCGCATCGGCGCCGCCTCGAATTTCGCCTCGGGATTGACCTCTACCCCCTGAAAATCCACCGAATCGCCATACGGCAGAATTAATTCGTAATCGTGGAAACCCGTTGCACCGGAGGCGAGCGTCACCGTCACCATCTCGGGTTCGCGCTTTATTGCCGTGGCCTTCGTGCGAAAAGTCCATTCTGGCTTGTCCGCACCATCAATGCGATACACACCGATGCTGTTGCGCGCGCTGGCGGAGATATGAAACTCGTTATAATAAAGCAACGCCTTCACGCTGGTCGCATCGGTACGGAAACGAATCCGCGCTCCGGGATTATCCCAACGATACCCCTTGCCGCCCATTTCAAGAATGCGATCGAAGCGCGCCATCTTCACCGCAGCATCCGCCGGTGATGGCACCAGCTCCATCCGCACATAATCGGAGTAACCGATTTGCGGATCATCGGCAGCCACCCGCTTGGAAGCGTCTTGAGCCTGCCCAAGACTGAATAGAACGAGCGCTCCGATTACGCCACGGAAAACACTCCGCAATAACAGTTGCAATTCTTTATTAATCATATATTTATATCACTAGGCAAATATTCGTTTATTAAATACGAACAAATTTGCTATCACTATTACCATGCCTAAAGTTCTGAGTTTGGATAAGAGCCTGACCGTGCTGGAAGCCATCTTCCAACACCGCGACGGCATTGGCACGCGCGCGCTGGCAGCCCAATTGAAATTGAATGTGGCAAGCGTCCACAACATCGCCCAGACTTTTTGCAAACGCGGTTATCTGCGACAAGACCCGGACAGCAAGGTCTTTTACCCCGGCATTCGCCTGCTCCTGCTCGGGCGGCACCCCTCCTACATTCGCTCGCTCTCCCTGTCGGCCTCCGCCATCGTGGATGACGTCGCCCGCAAACTGAACGAAAGCGTCATGCTCGCCTCGATGGATCATGGCCGTGTTCTCAATTTGAAGTATGTGCCCAGTCGTCAGGCGTTGCGTGTTCAGGAATCCGAAGACATGAGCCAGCACGCTTACTGTACCGCTGTAGGCAAGATTTTGCTGACCTCGATGACTGAGACAGAGTTTTCCATCTACCTGCACGAAGTTCATTTTCAAAGCTTCACGCCGCATACCATCACAACGGCAGAACGGCTGCGGCAGGAAGTACAGACCGTGCGTGAAAAGGGTTACGCGCAAACGCGTGATGAATTCTGCGAAGGCATCAGCGCCGTCGCCGTACCAATCTACGATCCATGGGGCACCATCGTGGCGGGCATCGGTGCCAGTGCGCCGACTGTGCGCATGGACCATGAAGACTTTGCGATCACGTTGGATGAATTGCGCCGCGCTGCCACTCAAATCGAAGAACAGTGGAAAGCTTCCCATCAGGAACGCACTCCACGCAAAGTATCCCGTCCCCGAAAGGCAGTCCTCGAAACTCCAGAGGATTCCTCCGCGACAGAGAGAACTACTCTTGCCCCTTCCACCGCGTCAAACGAGGGCAGCGTCTCACCGGAACAAACGTAAGCTCGCGCCAGCATTCGAATTAATCCGGCAAAAGAAGCTGCGCCTTATTCTTGTCAAATTCCTTACGCGGAATCGACTCCGTGTGACCATCCGCGAATAGGCAGATCACTCCGTTCATTCCCCGGTCACTGGGGAATTGCGAAGCGCTGCCGTAGACGTAGAAGTTCGAATCGAGATACCACGAACCCGCTTCCTTGCCGTTAAAGATCATTCCCGCCGCTAAAATGGTCACAATCGACGTTGGCCGACCCACGGCATTCATCGACTTTCTCCCCTTGGGATTAGCTGGATCAGTGCCGGGATTAATGAAAAGCGCATTGTTACAGGCGTAATCCCCCAGCGACTGATGATGCCAATCCTTCAAAAGCGGATCCATCAGGACATCGCTTTGATAGATCGCGTTTCCACGCACATCCTTCCACCCTCCATAATGCGCCTTGGGCAGGTAAGGCAATATTGTCTGCGACCAGTAATTGCTCTTGAAGTCGCCGGAGGACTGATGCGGAAGCTGATTGTCATTCTCCGCCAGATAACTCGCCAGCCCCACGCCGAGCGCCCGCAGATTATTGACACTCTTGGCCTGCTGCGATTTCTTGAATGCCTGATTCATCTGAGGCAGCCCCAGCGCGGCCAGCACCGCGATGATGGCCACCACCACCAGCATTTCGATCAAGGTGAAACAGCGTGAAGCTGCGTGACACCGCAAGTACAGGAACGCCTTGGAAAGATTCATCATGCGCGTTATCTCGCTCCGAAATTCCAATTGCGAAGTCACTCCCGCCCCCTCTCAGACAAGGGCGCGGGAAAGAAAAATCAATATTTGCGACGCATCTGACGACCGCACAGCAGGAGCAATCCGCCCGCCATCAGTGCCATCGCTGTCGGCTCGGGAATCGCCTCGTAGACATAATTATCCACCGCGTAAGGAGTGAGAGGCGTGGATCCACCCCACGGCCCAATGAAGGAAGCTGAGGAAAGGCCGCCCGTGGCATTAGGAGTACCCCACGTATAAGATAAGTTCGCATAGGTCGTCATGGTGCCGCCCGCAACACCATAAGAGAGATCATAGCTGACTCCCGAACTCGTAAAGTTATTTACCGTCAGCGAAAAGGAATAGACACTCGGATTGGAAAAAGCATTTGTGCTCGTATTGAAACCTCCCGCCGTCGTAATACCCGTGCCAACGGACACCCACGCCGATCCGTTATAAAAATTAACGCTCGCCGTGTTGGCCCCCGTGGAAATGATCGCCATATTGATCAAGGGATTTCCAACGTTCGAAGCCTGACTCAAGTAAAGTTGAGCAAGTCGGTTAGTTGCAGCTGCGCTCGATACCTCCAAATCAAAGGAAAGCTTGTAGGACGTGAGCTGGGTCGCCGTCGTTGAATAGACCTGAGTCAAGCTACCGCTGCTCGTAGCCGACGTTCCCGGCACCACCAAGGCGGCGTAAGTAGATCCAGCCGTCAAGCCCGCAATTTGCGTCACACCAACGGACGCCGTGGTCACCGACCAACCCGTCGGCGTGCCTGCCGGCGGCACCCCCGTACCAGTTAAGGCGCCCCAATTTTCAAAACCGCCGTTAACAGTTTGCGCTTGAGCATCCGCTCCTAAGGCCAAGACGCCAATAAGAGCAAGTGCGAGGTAAGTTTTCGATGTCGTTGCCATAATTTTTAGGTAATGATTGGTTTTCGCCGGTGGCTATCTATCGTTTAATAATAGAGAACAATTGAAAGTATCGCTCACATTACTCAAAATGTCAACGAAATTGCAGTCAAAATAACGCATTAAGGCTGTATTTTACGCCATCGATTCTAAATTATCGTTTATCCATAGTTAACACTATCCCACTGAAACAAGCGCATTTTGACGCCGGCAGCGCCATTTCGGTAAAATTCCCAATGCAATCATTAATGCCTTAACGAGAGAAGAACGCAGCAGGCGGTACCATTGACAATCCCCTACGATATTCGAAGCCCGCCAGACCTGGGCTCGAAACACCCTATACGACACAAACGAGGACCCCAATCAAAACAGTTGATTACTTAAATAACGACACACTTTAAACATGGTATTTTAAATTAGAGTTTAATTATAGAGAACGATATTGCCTCGATCATCCTGAGCCTACTTATCACATTTGCTCCCTGAATTGCCACACTCCCTTATTCTTTTTCTATTAATTCTGAGCAACTTAGATCTTATGTAACGAAATTATCTTTGACAATTTTTTGGCGTTAACCTAAATAAATACTTTCGGAAGGTTAAAAGTAAAAATAACCGTTCTATTATAATAAACATAATAGATCCCCCTCCCCAACCTCTTTGTTCTGTCAGACAGAAACCTCGGTCAACCCTCATCCACCTAAAAATCATGCAAATCCTCCACTGTTTGCGGAAGCCTTTGCGCTTCTTCATCACCGTTGCGTGCATCGCTGCATTGACTCCATCGGTTCATGCCCTCACAACGTTGTTTACCGATAGCTTCACCGGCACTTCCAGTACGCCGGTCAATTGGATCTACGGGAGTAATTCCGTTTCGCAGCCTGTCGGTACAGGCGACACCTTCGCGGTGAATACGAGCAGTTCGGCCCTCACCCTAGTCGATGTGTCCCCCTTCGGGACGTATGCCGCACCAATTATCTTCCACACCACACCGCCGCTGAATTTTCGTGCCACAGGCGATAAGATCATTCAGCTCAACGCCGACATCACGATTAACAACAACACGCCGGATTACCGGATCGGGCTCTGCGACAATTCCAATGCGACTTATTACACCCACACGAATTACGTGGCGCTACGAATCTTCCCCGGCCAGACCTCCAACAACGTGGCGATTATTACGAGCAACAGCGTGTCGACGGTGATCACCAATACATCGTTCTCGACTGCGCAAGCCAACCTCACCGGCACTCATACTTTCGCGTTGCAGATCGATTACTCGGCCAGCACGCTCACACCGACGATTCGAGCCTATTCGAATGGGACGTTTTTGGGACAGGTGACCATCACCGCGAATGAAGGCATTCACCCAAACCCGACTGGCTCCACCCAAGCAACGGCCATCCGCGTCATGGCTCAGTGCAATTCCGGTGGATCGTCCGGCGGCAATTTCACCATCGATAATGTCACGGTAACCTCCTTCTCGCCTGGTACGATTCTCCTCGGGCAATTGCAAGGGAGCACCTCGGTGAATCGCCTCATCTTCGGCCATAATCTGGAAGCCGCCTACAACGGCACCTCGCCAGACGCCTCCCCCGACGGCATCAAGACCGGCGGCGGCGTCTGGGATCCCACCACGGCCACGACGTCTCCGGCGATTTTGTCGCGGCTCATCAATGATTACGGCGTCAAATCGCTCCGATACCCCGGCGGCTGCGAAGCTCATACGTACAATTGGAAACAATCCGTCGGGCCAATCGCCTCCCGTGGCAGCACGAATTGGGCCTTCGGGCTCGACGAATTCCTCAAGCTCTGTGCACAGCTTGGGGCGGAGCCGATCATCACCTTGAGCGACTTCGCCCTGCCGGCGGATCAGATGCCGCAGAATCTCGCTGACCTCGTCGAATACCTGAATGCTCCCGCGACCGCCGCCCATCCGTGGGCGCTGCAACGTTCCGCCAATGGCCACCCCGCGCCCTATGGCGTGAAATATTTCGAACTCGGGAATGAATCGATGCACGGCAACCACCTCACTGGCAGCGCCCAGCGGGTTTATACCGCCGCGCAATACGCCGACTATGCCACGAAAAGCATCTGGGCCATGCGCGCGGTCGATCCCACCATTCAGGCTGGGCTCGTCATGTGGCCGGGCGGTGCGCAGGACGTCTATTGCCAATGGAACACCACCGTTCTGCAACTCGCCGGTTCCGCCGCCGACTTCGCCGTGCTCCACATTTACGCTCCCCGCTACGCCTCAGGCGACAAGGCTCCTTTTTCTGAAAGCAATCTCATGCAGGCCTGCATGGCCGTCGGCGAACAGATCGCCGCTCACCTGCAGGAGTACCATGACATGATCACGGAAACGACTGGCCGTGACCTGCCTCTCGCCGTCACGGAGTACAATGCGAGCTTTGCCAACAGTGACGCCGGAGTGCCTCCTTATCGATTCAGTTTCGGCACCGCGCTGGAATGCGCCGACATGATGCGGATCTTTCTCAATCCGGAAAACGGCATCATCACGGCGAACTACTGGCAGTTGATCAACGGCTACTGGGGTTCCATGCAAGTGAGTGCGCGTCCCGCCGTTGAGCCGATCACCGAAAAAGCCATCTACCCGCTCTTCAAACTCTGGGGTCAACATTTTGGCGCGAATTTAATGAACGTCAGTGTCTCCGGCCCTCGATCCGATTTCGGCGGCGAACGCCGCACCTATCCCGCCCAAGGCGATACCTATCAGCCCGAAACTTTTCTCACCACCACCGACCTCACGCCGCTGATCAATAACAACCTGCCCAATCTCAACAAGAGCACCATTCCCACCGTTACCGCCAGCATGACCACGGGCTCCTCGGCGGGCAGCATTCTCCAGGTCAACCTCACCAATTTTACCGGCAACAATTATCCCTGCCTCGCGACAGTCAATGCTCCCACCTCGGCCAACGGCGCCCCCTGCACGTATGCGCTCTCCTACGAAGGCCGCTTCACCCAGACCTCCAGTGATTCCCTTTTGCTTGATCTGCTCCTGGAAGATTCCCGCGACTGGACCAGTAGCATGGTCAGTGCGGTCGTGGGCTCGGTCAGCACACCGACTTGGACCACGTATCAGGGCGAAATGAATGGGCTGCCTGATACAACGGGCATCGCCACCCTGCTCTCCATGCCGGCAGGATCCAAGACCATCTCCGGTCAGCTCGAAATCCGCAACGCGAAGCTCGACATCTACAAGCAGCCTATTTTTCCAGCGTACAATTTAATTACCTCTGCAGCGAGCGTCTCCACCGATGGACATACCGTCTACATGATCGTTTTTAACAAGAGCAATCTCCATATTCCGATGACCGTCAACTTCAATGGTTTCACCGGAATCTCCGCCCGCCGCTGGGAAGTGAATGGACCGAACCTGGCCAGCACCACCGGCGTCAGCGAAGTCGTCAGCAACGCCAATCTCCCTCTCAGCGGAGGCACCAGCGCTCAACATATCTTCCCCGCGCATTCGATGACTGCGATTGAATTCACCCGCTAGCCGGATGAATGCCTTGAGGTCATTCCACTTTTTAGCACCAAACCAACCCATCCGGAAACCCTACCTATGAAAACCACCCAGCGGCTTCGTCGTTTCTGTTGCTTCATCCTGATGTTTCTCAGTTTGTTTCTGACCGGTCTCCACACCGTCAACGCGCTCACGACTCTTTTTAGCGACGATTTTACAGGGCAATCCGGCTCCCCCACTAATTGGTACTATGGCAATAATCAGGTCAATCAAGCCGTGGGAACGGGAGACACTTTCGCGGTCAATTCCAACAGCACCGCGTTGCGCTTTACGGACGTCGCCCCCTTTGGCACCTATTCCGTACCGATTGTTTTTCACAGTGTTCCCGCCTGCAATTTCAAGGCCACGGGGGCGAAGATCCTGCAACTCAGTTGCGACATCACGGTGACGAGTAATGCTCCGGATTATCGCATCGGATTGTTTGACTCCACGACGTCTGCCTACATCACTCATTGCAATTACGTCGCTTTGCGCATCTTCCCCGGTTTATCGAGCAACAACGTGTCGATCATCACCAGTAACAGCGCCTCCACGGTGGTCACCAACACCTCGTTCTCCACGGCACAGGCGAATCTGACTGGCACGCATAACTTCACCCTGCAAATCGATTACACCGTCAGCACACTCACCCCCACGATACGGGCTTACGTCAACGGCATCTTTATCGGTCAAGTCCTCACCACTGCGAACGAAGGCATTCATCCCGCCGCCAGCGGTCCGACCCAAGGCACCGCCATTCGCGTCATGGCCCAGTGCATGTCCACCGCGAGTTCCGGAGGAAATTTCGCCTTGGATAATGTCAAGATCACCGCCGATACACCCATTCTCGCAAACGGAAACTTTGAAACCTGGACCGGTGTGGCAGGCACTCCTCCCACCGGCACCGCTTCCAGTTGGGGTGGTTCGCCCAATACCATCATACAGGCGCCGGGACTGGTCTCCGGTTCCAGCTACTCCGGCATCATCAATAACGCCCAACCTTACTGGCAGGGTATCTACGCCAATAATCCCAGCAGCTATGTCGTAAGTCAGGTGATCGCCATCAACGCCAGCTCCGCCACCGCCCCCATGCAGTTTTCCATTCTCCAAATGGGCCCCGGCAATAACTTTAGTACACGACATTCCTTCATCACCACCCGATTCATCCAAGGCAGCACCTCCGGAAAATTCACGCTGCAAGTACAGAACGGCGGCGCCTGGCAAACACTCATCACCGACGCGGTCGACGCATCCACGTACGTCAGCGCCTCCAATACCTTCTCCACGCTCAATCCCTACAATCTGATCATTGCCTACAACAGCGCCTCCAATACTTACGCACTGTCCATTGGAAAAGTGGGAGCCAAACTCATCACCAAGAGTAACCTCTCCTACTTTGCCGAAGCCAACAACGGTCAACCGCTCGCGCTGCTCTACTACTACGGAGGTGGCGCCGCCAACAGCTTCGCCATCGACAACGTTTCCATCGAACCGCTTAGCGTTGTTCAACCCTCTTCGACCTCCCTGCTCGATAACCGCTTCCTTGGCTTCGGGGCCGAGTGGGACACCTATAGCTATCCCAACATCGGCATCAATGCCACCGATCTGGCGCTGATGCAAAGCCGTGTCAACTGGATGAAAATGCCCATCGTTCGCATCAGTATGCAGGCCGCCTATTGCTACCTCGGCAGCGGTTCCTACAACTGGAGCA
The DNA here is from genome assembly GCA_017849585.1 of Verrucomicrobium sp. Lineage (GTDB taxonomy): Bacteria > Verrucomicrobiota > Verrucomicrobiia > Methylacidiphilales > UBA1321 > UBA1321. The sequence goes on along the minus strand of JAFIGT010000021.1, from coordinate 12,560 downwards.
CCGCCAGCATGTCCTCTCTCTACGGCGTGCTCGACTATTGCCAGGCCAACAACATCACCGTCGTTCTGACAGAATGGGCCGCCAAATGCTCGTGGATCACCACGCCGGATGTGAACCGTTGCGACGACGCAATCTACGCCACGATCATCGGCACATACATGGACTACTTGATCAACACGAAAGGCTACAGCTGCATCAAGTATTTCATCTTCCAAAACGAACCGGAGAATTACATCCCCACCTACACGCCCAACCTAGTCACATGGCTGCAAGGCTATGCCAACGTCTACGCTGAACTCGAAAGTCGCGGCCTGCTCAACGCCGTCTCCATGAGCGGCCCCGATCAGTCCGGCTCCATCACCAATCTCCCGTTGTGTCTATCGAACTCCACGTTGTTTGGCGGATACGACCTGCACTACTACGCGCCGCTCAATCCCTCAACCAGCGTCAGTGCCCTGCTCACCTCCCCGGACATTAGAACCTACTTCAAGACCGCATGGAACCAGGTACGCCAATCCGATCCCACGACCACCAAGCCCTTGATGGTGGCCGAAGCGGGTTTCTGGGGCACCAATCCAAACAACGGCCAAACCACCGGTTCGCTCAACAACCCATTCGTCAATGACTGGGAATTCGGCTACAACATGGCCTACTACGCCTACCAGTCCATCAACGCCGGATCGCACTCCGTTCTGGCTTGGGCGCTCGACGATAACGAATATGCCACATCCACCTTCGGCATGTGGAGTTCGAAAGCGACGGGTTTCGTCACTCGCCCATGGTTCTACACCTGGGCGCTGCTCAGCCGCTCATTCCCGGCCGGGGCCACCTTCACCCAGATCGACGCCCCTGTCTCCACCGTGAAGATCCTTGCCGCAAGCTACCCCTCGGGAGGTGTCACAAAATGGTCCTTCATGGTCATTAACACCGGCAGCACCCCTGCGACCTTTGCGCTGCAAGTGCCCAACGCCACCAACTTCAGTGCCGCGCGTTACCTCTACGGACAAAACGATCGCACGGTGGATGCCAACAGTCTGCCCACACCCCTCGAAACCTATACTGCAACCCTCAACTCGGGAGTGCCTCTCACGTTCCCGGCGCAAACGGTGACTTTCCTCTGCCCGCCCTAGGAATGCCATTATCCTAATATCGCCCAATCAAATCCCCCTCTCTTCCACGATTGCGATGAGAGGGGATTTTTTCTAGCAGGATATCCTAGAAAATTATGGAGCTGGTGAAACCGGGCGCAGGACTGATGTGCGGATCATCACCGGCCCAAGCACTCCGGAAGGCAGCAGGGCGTCGTCCTTCTTGTAAAATCGCCATGAGGTAAATGTAAAACGTCCGGTTGGACTCGGCTTCCCATCCGTCACCCATGCGGGCCATTGCTTCAACCATTCCTTCTCGCGCGGCGAATCGTCCGGCAACTGTTCGTCACCGATCATTCGGTTGGGCCAAAGATTCGTCGCGGTGATTTCCAAATCGTTTTTCCCGGGTTTCACTGCGCTACTAATCTCAACCGTATACGGCCGCTTCCACAACACGCCCAGATCTTTTCCATTCACTTTGACCCCGGCCAGCACTTCCACGCGCCCCAGATCCAGGTACACTTTCTTCCCCGCACCCAACATCGCTGGCGGCACGTCGAACGTCTTATGATACGTCGCGGTGCCGGAAAAATATTTCACTCCGGAATCCGGATGATCACTCCATGAGATCAGCTTCTCCAGAGTCACTTTTTCCGACGCACCCAGTTTCGGCGGGAAAGTCAACTCCCACGGTCCGGTCAAATCCAGCGGTGCTGGCATCGCCGACACTTCGGTCTTGGCAGTCCTGCCCTCCGTGAATCGAACCTCGTAACGTCCCGGCACCCATGCCTCAAGATGCACCTTGCCATCGGTCATGCCCAATTGCGCGTCGGGAAAACTGGAGGCCGGATTAGAAACACCCTCGACGCGACTGAGCGCCGCCGGATGTTCCGTCGCCGGAGCTGGACGAAAAACCACAAAGAGCGAACCGAATGGATCGAACCGCAACGGCACGCGAATTCGCCCGGCGATTTCCTCATAGGCGGCGACCGGAATTATCTTTCCAGTCTCGGCATCCCAGAGTTCCGGCACTTTTCCGAACACGCGGAACGTCACCTCGGTCTGGAGCGTTTCATCCTTGCCGTTTGCCAGAAAATAAATATCGCGCCCGCCCACCGCTCGATGCGTCCACGTCAGTCGAGCTCCCTTCTCTTTCACCTCGAAATCCGGCGGCAATTGCAGGCTCAAAAACACTTCCTGCAACGATTTTACCTCACGAATCTTGCCCGCACCCCACAATGCTCCAGCCAATTGGTTCACCACTTCATCGCTTCCCGGATAACCAACCAAGCTCGGAGACTGTTCCGGTTTTGGGCCCACAATGATCGCGCCCGCTGTGGCCAACTCATCCAGCTTGCGCAGCAAGACCGGAGTCATCGTCTTGCCCGGCGGCAACACCAAGACGCGATAGCTCATGCCATCCGGCAGCACGAGGCGACCGTCCTTGACCTTCAGGCGATTCAACACCACATCCGCATTCACGAAGTCGAAGTTGTACCCGTCTGACAGCGGCAGATTCCACATGTACTTGGGCGCATTCGGCGACGTCCCCTCGCCCGCGAAATACAGAATATCGGCCACGAATAATCCCTGCCGCAGCATGTGTTGGCATCGCGCGAGATAATCAATCCAGCCGCCGCTCTGCTCCCACCACGTGTTCGTCCGCTCCATGTGTGAACCGAATGGCCCAAGCGACAATCCCGGTAGGCGATTCAACGGCTGATGCACGAACCGGTGCAACTCGAAATAATTGATTCCATTGGCAAAGGCAGTATCGGCGCACGGCTTCAAATACCGAGGATGATCCGTCCACTTGGAACGCGAGGTCAACGCCTCGGCCCCCGCGATTTGCTTCCCGTACGTGTGCGCCACCGACGCGATCATGCGCAGGTTCGGTTTGATTGCCGACATATCGGGTGCCCAGAATTCACCCATGATGATATCCGCGCCGCGCCCGGCCCGTAGATCCTCAAAGGGGCCGTTGCCGTACGGTTCACTCGCTAGCTTGACTCCCGATTTCCGCGCCATCTCGCCGAAATAATCGTAGTAATTTTCCGCCATCAAATCAGCCACGGTCCGACGGAAGTCCCAGAGAAAGCGATCCGTCTGATCCGCTCCCGCCACCACGCGTCCGGTCAAGGTCGGCAGCCACGTCACCAGATCATAACCGCGCCGCTTGCTGAATTCCGCCCGCATTTTCGGCGTCCAGTTTTGCGAACCGACTTCATAGCTGTCGATGAGCACCTCATTGACCGTCTGCCCCCAGAGCGGACCGAGCTTCTGCGCCATCTTTTCCATGAACGCCGCCCAATGGACTTTCGCTGCCTCGCGACTGAGCTTATCGATCTCCAGACCGGAGCCACCCGCAGGCGCTGGATGATTATTGCGAGCAATCGTGGTATAGCCGACACGCAAAATTGTCCAATCCCCGGAGGGCGATTCCCAGTTCAACTTTCCCTGTGCATTCATCCGGTCGGTGAGATCGATGATCTGCTGCGGATCGATCACCTGGTCCGCCGGAATGTCGGACCACATCGGCTGAAGTTGATCCACCCGTTCAAAGAACGCCTTGCCTGCCAGATCATTGATCATGAGTCGTGGTGAGAGATTCACTTCCGCCAGAGATAGCGTCGGCCAGCGTAGCCCCGACTTGGTAAAGACCAGTCGGAAAAATCTCGCCGTCGATTCTTTCACCGCATACCGATGCCAGGCGAGCATTCCGGGCACGCCCGGTTGAAGATAGCGCCCAACGGAAAACGTACCAACCGTGTTAAAACGAACGCCGTCCTCAGAGCTTTGAATCTCACCGCCACACTCGTCGGTTTCGTTCGCCGGAAGCAGTGTCAGCGAACGGACCATGTATGGTTGCTCGAATTCCCACTGAATGTATTGCGGCTTATCCTTCGCCGGGATCGGTAGCGTGCTGCGGGTTTTATAGTCGCCGTCGGAAAGAGCCTCCCACTTGAAGTCGGGAATGCTCGCGCTGATCTTGGGCGCGGCCTCGCTCATCTTCACCGTCTCGGCCGAAGGCGTGGGAAATGCCACCACGGCGATGTCGCGATAGAAATTCAACGTGGTTGGCGGTTGCGGCAGCGTGAGGGAAATCAAACCACCCCCGCGAGCCACCACTTCGCTCGTCACGACAATCTTCATCCCGTGCTCGGGAGTGATCCACGGTCCGCCACTGCTCGACCAACCGGGGCAATTCGCCGTGCCCATCGTCAACCCGAGCCGGTTTGCTTCCTGCACCGCAAAAAGCGTCATGTTCCACCACGGCTCGCTCAGAAAAGTCACCGAACCCGCAGGACATTGCTGGTCTACATTGAAGAGCGTCACACCCCGAATTCCCACCCGCTTCATCGCCTCGAGATCGGCAGTAATGCCCTCCTTCGAGATGTTGCCATTCATCCAATGCCACCACGTATGCGGCCGTGACGCATCCGGTGGCGCGGCAAATTCCGTGACAAGCTTGTCCTGCGCCGAAATCGATGACAGCCCCACGAACCCACCGAGACAAAGTACACCGAGCAAACGGTAAATCATAAATTTTCCAATCATGGCCCCAAAAAATCGTATCTCTCAAGCATGGAGAATACGTCGGAAGAATACCTTTAAATTTGCGCCAGAAACCAGCACTATCGCGCCAGCGGACGGGATTAGCGACTCGACGCTCGCAGCACTCCGTAGAACGCGGGATTCCGTTGCCCTTCGATTCCTCCAGCCCATTCCCGGCAGCTTTCCCGCTCGGTGCCATTATTGTTATTCACCACGAGCGCAAACCGCAATTGCCTCTCGGGTTTGTAGATCAGGGGATAAAGCTCGCTCCACGGCAGGCGAATACGATAAATCGTGTGACCGTTCTCGCGGCGTATCGCAAACTCCCCATTCGCTACCGGCGCGTCGGCGGGTGTCCACTTGGCAGGCAAATCGCCCCCAACCTGAGCCGCTGCCGACTTCCACAAAACCGGTCCGCTGGGCGTGAGTGCCGCAATGAAGTCAGTACTGCCCACGGTCCGGCCCGAACCGTCGCAATCGAAGGAGAACTGGATACTGTCGCCCTTGCCGAAGGCGGGAGACGTTTCGTTCTGCACATGCTTGGCATCGGTCACATCGACCACCAAATCGATCCCCTGCTCGGTGGAACCGATCACGAAAGTGGAATTGAAATCAGGCGCTTTGACCGCGCCCGGCGCTAAAGTCTGCACGTTCCAATTGGCATCGTTCCAAACCAGCTTCTGACGAATGTCACTGCCCGCAGCGGAGTCAAAAACCGTGCCGAGATTCACCACGCCCGCGATGAGATTCGCCGCCATGTTCGCCCGGTTATTGCGCGGCGAGGTCAGCACTTCCGCTTTCGTCAACGACGGCCAGAGCGCGTCCGGGGCTCCACTCAGATAGTAGAAGTGATCCGGACTCAGTGGCGTCTCGCCCGTCGTCGGAACCGTTCTTCCCTCCCAATCATGAAGCTGCGCGGAGGAACCCAGACCTTTCGGAAACAAGGCCTTCACCGTGGTCGGTTTCTCCAACCAGATCACCAGTTGCTTGCCGATGGCGGTGTCAATGAGCACCCCCGCCGCTCCGGAGCCAAGATCGTACTCATTGATGTAACCGGTCACGCGATTGCCCACCTGAGCGAGGAAGAATTGATAGATCGCGGCGGCCAATCGCGGCTCAATGCGCGGTTTCGAGCGGAAAATGCCGTAGGTCTGGCTGAACTGATGAGCCTTCTTGAAGAAGTCTGTCGTCTCAACCTCAGCGTTGCCGTTGGTGAGCGTAAAGAAAATGGAACGCACCACGCCGCGCTTAAACTGGTAAAGCTGGTCGAGCATCATCCGTTTGGATAACTCGCGCTCGGAGGGATGCGGCCCGGTCTCACTGATGTTGTGCAAAATCGCGTGCCACTCGGACATGATCGCGGGCCGGTGAGGCGCTTTGTAGACATCATCGATCGCATAGAAATATTCCGGAGAATTCCACGTGCCATGTAGCGAAAGAATATCGAACGAATCCGATGCGCCGAGCTTCTGTATCTGGTTATAGAATTCAAAATACGACGTGCGCGGTCCCAATCCCCCAAGCCACACCTCGGCCTCGGGCTGCACTTCCTTCACCGCCTTGTAACCCGCTTTCAGCAGCCGCGTATAATTCTCCGCGGTGTCATACCAAAAGATGCTCTGTCCTGGAATATTCGGCTCGTTCCAGATCTCCCAGACCTTGATGCGATCCTTGTACCGCTTTACCGCTTCGCGCACGAAATTCGAGAAGTCGTCCATGTCCTTCGGCGCGTACATCAGCGCCTCGCGAGTGCCGATGTTGATCTTGTCAAACTTCTCGGGGCAGGGCGATGCCCACAATGGCGTGGAAAGAAATTGCGCCGCCATGGAGAACCCGTCTTTCCTCAAGGCCTCGACAATCGGATCGAAATGTTCCCAGTGAAACTCCCCCTTCTTCGGCTCCACCGCCATTTTCTCATTCGTGAATTGCGCGCCCCACGGGATCGCCTGAATGAACGCGAAATCAAAGCCGATCAATTTCACCAGCTTGAGCACCTTCGGACTCAGCCCGCACGAAAAACCAAATTGCGCCCGCGCAAAGTCTGGCTTCGGCTGACGCGCCGCGATGACAAACTGGTACCGGTCGTGCGCGAACTCCCCGATCTTGCCATCCTTCAGCTTAACCGTGAAATGACTCGGCAGCACCGTGGCCGACTCCGCTTCCGTCGCCGCTCCGGCGAATTCCACTTCGTAGAAACCCGGTTGCTCTGGTTTCCAAGACCAGCCTTCATCCAGAAACGGTTGCCGCGCCAGCTTGTCACGGCGCACTTCCTTGCCGCTGGAATCGAACACCGTCGCGGTGAAAACAGTCATCGACGCGGGAACTTCCACCAGAATTGGTTTGAAGGAAACCGTCTCGCCGAGACTCCACCACGCGGCATAGCGATCCGGCAACAAGGTGACGTCCCCCTCCACTGCCAGCGTCGAATCCGATAATACCGCCCCCAAACAGAAGGCGATCAGAATAAGCAACCGTCCCATCGTCGACAGTGGAGAGTGCGACATGGCGGAGGCTCGTGGATTACTTCAGCGTGACCGTAAAATCCGTTAATAATGGAGTATTGGATTGTAGGGCCCATCCGGAGAAACCCAACGATTCCAGCACCGGGGTAAAGCCCGTTTTTTCAAGCGCGAAACGATTGACCACTTCCTCATCGTTCACCCAGGCGCTCACCGTACCGCTGCTGACATCGTATTCGAGCGCCATCTTGTTCATCCCGTCCGCTTTGAACGATTTGATCATGGCGCTCTTTATCCCTTTCACCCCTAGCCCCTTGTTCGGATCCACGCCATCATTCAGCTCCGGATGGTAATAAACAGCCGCGCGCCCCTTAACATCCAGCGAGAGATAAATTCCCGACAACCAGTTAATATTGAAGCCTACCGGTTTGCCCATGCCGATCATGACAAAACCTATCCTATCCGCATCTCCGGACGGCATCGGATGCGCATCAGCTTCAATGCGGATGACCTTGTTGTTGGCCGGAATTTTCAACTTGGCTAAGAAACCCGTATTGTCTGACACCACCACACAACCCTTACCGCCGTCCTCTCCCAGAATAACCGTGGGGGTACTATCCCAAATCGCATTGCGCGATTCCGTGGCCGTCTTGTTCAGCTTTTCGCCCGAGGCACGCTGTCCCGTACCACCAAAGGAATCCTTGATCACCGTTTCGGCTTGGACGAGGGAAAGCGAAATAAAACTCCCGAAAAGGAGCCAAAATATGCGTTTATTCATATTAATCATATTCGTTAAAGCGGTCTTACAATTTTCATGAGGAAGGCCGAAACATCACAATATATGACCTACAAATGAGAGAAGTCAACCTCGAAGTCCTATTCGCATATCATAAACAGAATTCCAATACGCTCTTATAAAATCGAACTCAAAAGAGGCTCTTTGCATCCTCGTTAGTCTGTCCCTCGCTTGACATTTTCGCTCTCCAGGAAAGAGTGAAGTCATGTTGATCTATCTCGGCACCGGTGAACGTCGCTACGGAGAAAAGCCGGTTCCGCTGCACCGCCGCCGCGGCTGGGAATTTCAAGCCGTGCTCCAGGGCAGCATCAGTCTTTGCCTGCCCGATCAGACTCTTCCGCCCGAATCGTATCGTCTTTGGATCTTCCCCCCGGACCATCAACATGGTTGGGCCGGAGTCAAACGCCAACGGGCGCAAGTGGCTGTCTTTCATTTTCTTTCCGTGCCGGAACTCGTGCAACGAATTGTCGCGCCGAAAGGTCATCTTGAAATCAGTTTGAGCCGCACCACAGCCGCGCGACTGCGTCGTCTCTCCTCCCACGCCGAACTCTACTGGAATCGGCCGGCACCCGGCATGATGATTTGCTACGAACACATCCTCATGGAACTTAGCCTGCTCGTCTGCGAGGACAACAGCCACCGCACTCGACAAGCACAGGAGAATTCCGCACAGAAACGGGTCGATGCCGCGCTACAATGGTTCTCCACACGCATGGCAGAAAATCCCGGACTGCCCGAGATCGCCCGCGCCACGGGCAGTTCTCCCGCGCATTTGCGACGGCTTTTCCACGAAGTGCTCGATACCTCACCCAAACACATTCTCGACCAAATGCGTTTTCAGCGAGCCATGCAGCTCATGTCTGACGCCGGGATGAAACTCGAGACCATCAGCGAGCAATGCGGCTTCGGCAGTGCTAGCGCCTTCTCCCGCGCCTTCAAGGACAAGTTCGGCTGTTCACCCGAATCGTGGCGGCGCGTCCCCGGCCCGATTTCACCGTACTCCAAAGTTCAATAGCAACACCGCACGCCCCGGTACCTCCACCGTGCCACCCGGACCGCGTAACGATTCCGCCGGTCGCGTCACCACCTGCAGGGGCCGCGTGTCCACCGTGTTATGATCGTCCAGCGACACACTGGTCAGCAGACTCCCGAAGCGCAACGTGTACTTTACGGAAATTCCGGAATCCAACGAAAACGCTTTGCCGCGATTCACAATCACCAGCGTCAGTTGCTTCTCGTCGCGCACGGCAAAAACCGTGTGCAATGCCCTCTCTATCTCCGTCGTTTCCGAAGGCGTCTTCGGCACCACGATCTCCGACCGCACGACGGACTTTCCCTCGATCGAACCCAGCATCCGGAACAACTCGGCCATTCCCGTGCTGGATAATTTTCCGGTGCTCACATCCCGATAAAAAAGTCCCCACGGTCCGCTGCTGAAACAATGATACGTCGCCATCTCGACTTCGGGCCGGTTCATCCAGCGCCCCAGAAAATCCGCTGTGGACAAACATCCCTCCAGCGAGTGCGTCTGATACCACGACTTCTGCCACGATTCATCCCGCACCTTGGGCGTGACCGGCCAGCGCGCGTGCTCGGAAATGAAAAGCTTCAGCAGCCGCTCCGGCACCAAGCGCGCGCACTCGTCTCGCGCCTGATCAATCCAGCGTTCTACCAACTCCACGGTGTGCCCTTGGAATCCCCCCTCGCCCTGCAAACCCTGGGTGGAACCAAACGCCACGCCCTGATAATAAAAGTGCAGCGAAAAATAATCTACCTGCGCACCCAAGGCCCGCAACACCGCCTGATTCCAGCCCGGGTCGTAGGAGGACGATCCATGCAACGCAATCTTGGCCTTCGGGTCCGCTGTGCGAATCGCCGTGATCGCCGCGCGCGAGACGTCGATATATCGCTCCGCCGTCCAGACGTAACTCTTCTCGGGAATCTTCAACTCCATCTCGTTACCGAGTTCCCACACCGCGACGGGCACGGGTTCAGGCAAGCCCAACTGCACGCGACGTTTCGCCCACGCGGCTTCCTCGGGACGCGGGGAATTCACCCGGCCGGTCAGGAAATAGACGAGGTCCGCGATATCCTGCGGCGTATCCTTCAACAAGTTCACCACAAAAACAAATTGCGCCTTCGGATCTTCCTGCCGCACCCAGCGCACCCACTCCACCGGACCAAGCCGCACCGGTCGTTCGGGAAAGAATTTGTAGAGCTGTTGCGGCAACCGGTCTGCCATGGGGCCAATCGCCCATTTCCAGCGAAACTCCTGCGAGTCCGTCCCCGCCATCCGGTTCAACGGCAGCGGAAACCCTTTGCACAACTCGCTGATGTCCTCGCGATACTCGCCCGCGTCGTTCAGCACCACCCGCTGCGTCACGGTCCAGTCAAAATTCAACCCGAACATCCGGGGCGAAAACGGCTTGATCACCGTCTCTTCCTCGACCCGAATTCCCCAAGCGCTGGCCGGTACCGCTGACGTGGAGTCCAAGGGAGCGGCCCCCACCGCCCGGCTGGCAATCCATGACGCCAACAGTCCCGACAACCAAAGTGTTTTGCCGATCACAACAAAGTCATTTCCACTTAGGTCACCGCACACTTAATTCAACCACATCGAGCGCAGGCGCAGTCCCACAATCAGCACAAACCCCGAGAGGGTCAGAAGCACTACCGCTTTCGGCTCCGGCACCACCGACAGATTATCCACCGCGCTGATCGTCCCCGTCTGGTCGCGGAAGCCGTACCAGAGGGTGGAATCACTCGCGAGCTGACTGTTGACGAATGTACCGCTCACCGTTTGGATCAGCGTGGGAGTAGAGGTTCCGTCACTACCGAGATCCCACAACGAAATGGTGTAGCTGAACGTCTTCGACGCCGCATCGGTCAAAGCCAGCGTGCCGCTGAGCCGGTACCAGTCGGTGTTCACGTCGGGAATCGAGAAGGTCGAACCCAGATTGACATCGGTCGTGCTATTGTCGCGGTTGTTCAACTGCAGTTGATAGGTGTTTGCTGCGCCGGTCACGCCCTGCCCCACCACGCGAAATCCGATGTACCGGTTCGAACTGCTCGTGGTCACATTATTGTCAGCAAAGAATGCCACCTGAAACTGCGAGAAAACGCCCGTGGTTCCTTTTTTGTGGTAGTCCGTCGAAAAGGCGTAATTCGTTCCCGAAGTCAGATTGAAACTCGCCGCCGAGTAGATCGCAGTCACATCGGTGGCCGCTGGCGAAGCGATAAACGCCACGCCGCCGCTACCGCCCGCGCCCACTCCGGCCGTCTGCGCCAGGGAGGTCCCTTGCACCACAGGCGAGACTCCCGAGGACTGGGTGAAACTGCTCAGGTCGCCGCTGTTGAAATCAAGATTGATGACAGTCTGCGCGCAACTGGCTGCCATGGAGAGGACGAACAAACCCACTCCGGTCAAGGCAACCGAAAACAACTGACGGATGCGGCGGTGGAAACAGGGGATATCGGTCATGGTATTCATGGGTGATCTTTGGTTGCGATCACTCTATTTCGATTGCGGGGCAATAAAAGGGCTGCTAGATGCTACAAGTAGCACTGTATCTTATGAGCCCACGCATCACCGTCCGCGATGTCGCCGCTGCCGCCCGTGTTCATTTCACCACCGCTGCGCGCGCGTTGAAAAACGACCCCCGCATCAGCGCGGAAACCTGCACGCGGGTGAAGGAAGCCGCACGCCAACTCGGCTACATGCCGGACCCCATGATGTCCGCTTTTGCCGCGTACCGGCAAAAAGATCAGATCCCGAAATTCCGCGGCACGATCGCCTGGGTCACGAACTTCCCAAAACGCAACGACTGGCACAATCTCGCCTCGGATCGCTACTACGACGGCGCGGTACAGCAGGCAGCGGAGCTCGGTTATCAACTCGAAGAGTTCTGGCTGCATGAACCCAAAATGACTGCGAAGCGTGCCAGCCAGATTCTGTTCAGTCGCGGGATTCGCGGCCTCCTCCTCGCTCCCCAGCCTCACAATCGCGGTCATTTGAGCCTGCACTGGGAAGACTTCTCCGTCGTCAGTTTCGGCTACTCCATGGTGCGGCCGAAAGTGCATCTCGTCGCTCCCGCCCACTTTCGCGCCGTCGTCACCTGCTTCCGCCAATTGCGCGCGCTGGGTCACCGCAAGATCGGTTTCTACTGCGAACACAGCAAGGACGAGCGTAATGACCGGCTGTGGAGTTCCGCTTTTCTGTCCGAACGCGAGCTGCTGCCCGAGAGCCGGGAAATCCCTCTGCTCATGCCGAAAGTCTACGCCGCTCCCCCTCTTCTCCAGTGGTATCGCCGCTATCGTCCCACCGCCATCATCACCACCTATCAAGGCTCCGGTCCGCTAAAATGGCTGCGTGATGCCAAATGCCGCATCCCGCAGGAGGTCAGCATCGCGTTTCTCAACACCGAGCAAACCTCGCTCAACGTCGCCGGCATCAACGAGCAGTCCGCACAGATCGGCATTGCCGCGGTCAATCTGCTCGCCGGGATGCTTCAGCGTGGCGAACGCGGTCTGCCCGAGGCGCCGCTCCGCGTGCTCGTCGAGGGCGTCTGGGCCGATGCGCCGACGGTCCGCAGCCTGCAGGCGAGCGATTGAGGAGAGGTGAATAGATTTTGGAACAATGTTAAGTCAGCAGCATCTTAATAT
>JAFIGT010000020.1 GCA_017849585.1 Verrucomicrobium sp. | reverse complement strand
GCGGCCTTGATCTGGTCGTTGACGACGATGCCGTCCAATACTTGGCGGTACGCCACCAGGGCGCGCATGTAGGCGTTTTCTGCGGCCTGCAAAGCTGCGGCTCTTTCGTCCGCATCGGTCAATGCTTCGGCAGCGGTACCGGGGCCGTGGGCGCTACGGGCGTTGCTTTGACGACGGCAACGGGAGCCGCTGGCGGGGTCGGAGGCAAAGGAGCCGAAGAGACAGCCTTGGGCAAAGCGGGGGGCGCGGGTGAAGCCGGAGCTTTGACCTGCGGAAGCGCGGCGGAAGCGGGCTTGGCCACCGGGGGCTTGGGCGCGGCGGCGGCTGGAGCCGCAGGCATGCCGGGACGCGCGGGCATGGGCATCTTCATCCGCGTGGTGACGGACGGCGGGGCGACAACAGGACGATTTTGGCCAGCGGGTGCCACGGGAACGGGCGGTTCCACCTTAGTCTCAGCAGGAGCGGGAGATACGGGTGTCTTAGGTAGTGCCGTGGAAGCCGGTCGCGCCATGGGAGCGGGCGGAGGGGGAGGTGTCGTGCGGGCAGCGGGTGTCGGTGGCAGCGGCACAACGGCAGTCTTGGCGGTCGGAGTGGAGGCAGGAATCGGCGGGGGTACCGCAGGTGTGGGAGGCAACGGAACGGCCGCTGTCTTCGGAGTCGGCGGCAGCGGCACAGAAGCGGTTTTCGCAGTCGGAGCGGCGGGAAGCGTTGTGGTCGGCGGCTTCGGAGCTTTGGGTTCGATCGGTGCGGTCAACGCAGACGGATCGACTTTCGGCAAAGCCGTGGATGCGGGCCGGGCGCTCGGGGCCGCGGGGATGGCCGTAGTCGGGGGCTTGGGTTGAATCGGCGCGGTCAGTGCCGCGGGGTCAACCTTGGGTAAATGCGTGGAAGCGGGGCGGGCATTGGTGGGAGGCAATGCGGTGGTCGGCGGTTTCGGGGCTTTGGGTTCGATCGGCGCGGTCAATGCGGCAGGATCGACCTTGGGTAAGGTCGTAGAGGGCGGACGACGCAGGCCGTTCGGCGGTGGAGGCAACGGCAGGGAGTCCTTGAGTTTCGGCGCAAGCGACGGCGGCTCGGCGACAGGCGGAACGGGCGTCATCGGCGCCGGAGCCTTGGCTTCGGGAGCAGCCGGTTGAGCAGGCTGGTCGAGGTTCAAGAGTGGTGAGCCCATTTTGCCGCCAAGATTGATCACCGGAGCGGCATCCGATTCTCCGATCGGTGCATAGCCGGGAGAAATGACATTGTATGGAAGCGGCGTGATCGATTCGCCAGCGGCTTCTTCCACAGTCAGGAAGGACGAGCGTTCGGGGAAAGTGATGTTGAGTTGCGAGGGGGTATCGCCTTCGGCTCCGACACGAGGCAAGTCGGTGCGCGCCTTGACCGTGGGATGGGGCAGTTCGCCGGTCTGCGGTTTGCGAATAATGGGCAGCGTGGTGGCGGCAGTTACCGGCGGTTTGAAGGGAACAATCCGGGTGGATTTGGAGGGCCGGGACACGTTCAGCCGGATCGTCTCTCTTTTAGGCGTAGAGCCTCCCGCCCCCGTACCGGGTGCCGGTGTGGGAGCGGGACGGGGCGCGCTTTGATGAGGCGTTTGCGACGAACCTTCGGCCATATTAAGTTTTTATGCTTTTAAGCGTAAATTAGTCAATCAAATACTTCACTATTTAAGCGCCTAACTAGTCATTTGGCAATCTCTTCGATACTTGTATCTTCCTTATTTTTTCAGAAGTAATTGAGTTGCCTTCACAAAATACGGGGAGCACGTTGGCATTTGCTGTGCTTACAGTACGCCTTCAAAGTCATGTCTATTAATTACGCTTCTATTGTACCAACGGTGCTCGCTTCGGCGGCTCACTCCGTGCCGGATCCGAATGTGTGGTTCATCGTCCCTTTTGCGCTGTTGTTATTGAGCATCGCGATCGCGCCATTCGTCAATGGCGAGTGGTGGGGGAATCATTATGGCAAAGTGGCGGTTTCATTGGGACTGATTGTTGTCGCGTATTATCTATTCGGATTGCAGAGCCCGGCGCGCGTGGTGCATACGTTGCTGGATTATGTGAGCTTCATGGCATTGATTGGCTCGCTCTTCGTCGTCGCGGGCGGAGTCCATATCACCGTGAAGGGTGAAGCGAAGCCGTGGATGAACGTGGTGTTTCTTTCGATCGGCGCGGTACTGGCGAATCTGGTGGGCACGACGGGCGCGTCGATGCTGCTGATTCGTCCGTGGATCCGGATGAACAAATTTCGCTACACCTATTTTCACACAGCGTTTTTCATTTTCATCGTGAGCAATTGCGCGGGCTGTCTGACACCGATCGGTGATCCGCCCTTGTTCCTCGGTTATTTGAAGAAGGTACCGTTCTTCTGGGAGCTGGAACGGTTGTGGGCACCGTGGTTGTTCGTGGTTCTTGCGCTGCTGGCGGTGTTCTTCGTGTTCGACACGATTGATTTCAAGCGGGTGCCTGCCGATGTGGCGAGCCGCGAGACCGCTCATGAGACGTGGAAATTCGATGGTCTGCATAACCTGATTTTTCTGGGCGTGATTCTCTTCGGCGTATTCCTGCCACCAGGCTGGCGTGAGGTGACGATGATCGCGGGCGCGTTGCTGTCGTATTTCACCACGTCGAAAAACACGCACGAGGCGAATCACTTCACGTTCCATCCGATCCAGGAAGTAGGCTGGTTGTTCTTCGGCATCTTTTTGACGATGCTGCCGGCCCTGGATTACCTGACACGACACGCGGGCGAACTGGGAATCAACCAGCCGATCCAATATTATTTCATCAGCGGCGCCCTGTCATCGGTGCTGGATAATGCGCCGACATATCTGACGTTCCTCGCCGCGGCGATCAGCCAGCATACGAATCCCCTCACCCTGCAACCGCTGAATCTGGATGTGGCGAGTGACATGGCGATCTTCCTGCAGGTGGGTGTGCAGGAACTGGTGGCAATTTCGCTCGGCGCGGTGTTCTTCGGTGCGATGACGTACATCGGCAACGGCCCGAACCTGATGGTGAAATCGGTGGTGGATCACGCGAAATGCAAATCGCCGCATTTTCTCGAGTACATTTACAAATTCAGCGTGCCGATCCTGCTGCCGATTCTGGTGCTGGCGGGATACTTATTTCTGATAGTTTTTCGCCCCGGAACTTGAGGTTGAGTTGACGTTTGCCATCCGGCATGCTCAATAAAAGCCTATCGAGCATGCCTGAGCTGAGCGTTATCCTGTGTACCCATAATCCGCGCCCCGATCATCTGGAGGCGACCTTGCGCGGTCTTGCCGCCCAGACACTTCCTCGCGAGCAATGGGAACTGCTGATCGTCGACAACGCGAGCACGCTACCCCTCTCCGCCGACCGCGCGAAACCAGCTCATCCAGAAAGCCGCCTCGTACGGGAAGAGACACCGGGGCTTACCCCCGCGCGTCTTCGAGGCATCGCTGAAACAGAGTCTCCCCTGATTGTCTTTGTCGATGACGACAACGTACTCGACCCAGATTATCTGGAGCGGGCGCTCGCTCTCTCCACCAAGTGGCCGGACCTTGGCGTCTGGGGGGGGCAGACCATTGGCCGTTACGAAGAAAAACCGGCGGAGTGGCTGGAGCCGTGGTGTTGGATCGCGGTGCGGGAATTGGACCGCGACGAATGGAGCAACACGCTGCACGAAACGCGCGCGGTACCATTCGGCGCTGGCATGTGTGTGCGTCGCAACGTCGCGGATTTCTATCAGAAATCGGTCGACGAAAATCCGCTACGCCGTCAACTCGACCGCACGGGAAACAGCCTTGGCGGCGGCGGCGACAATGACATGGTTTTCACGGCATGCAAAATGGGTTTGGGCCGCGGGCTTTTTCGCGAATTGAAATTGCAGCACCTGATCCCGGCCCAGCGAGTACAACCTGAATACTTGGTTAACCTCGTGCGCTCGACAACGTACTCGTATCAGATTCTCCTCCATTTGCATCAATTGCCAACAACCGCGGAAAAAGAATGGACCTGGTGGCAGCGCTGGAACCGGCTGCGACATATCGCCCCGCGCGAGCGGCCTTTCATCGTCGCGCAACATGACGGACATGTTCGCGCGACCGAGTTGATCGCGGCGTTGACGGCGAATCCCGCGCAGCCGGTGAAGAATTTCCGCGCCTTCGAGCAGACTCCATTGCGCTGGACAGGCGAAAACCGGAACGCCGATTCTTCCATCTCCCCCACACGCCAAACACGCCTCGCCACGAACTCCCTGATGGAGGAACGTCGCAAGGTGGCGGCACAGCTTACGCAACAGATGGAAGCGACGCCGGGCTTCGCCTATCTGCGGCTCGGCGATGGCGAATTGCGCATGTTGCTGGCGCATCAAAGCCGGACATGGACCGATCGCGAGTTCAAGCTGCAACAGCGGCCCTCGGTGAATATTTCCGTCAGCAATCCGGGTTTGCGGGAATCCGACATGCCTCGACTGCTCCAAGCCTACGAACAGGCCACGTGGCTGGATCTTTACGACAGCTTTCCCTATAACCGCGAGCATCTGTCCGAATTGAAACTCGAACGCGCGCCGGGCGGCACGACCAATCCCACGCCGGATACCTCCAAGATTTTCATCGACTGGACGTGGCACGAAATGGGCGGTTATCTGACACGTCATCGCTCGCTTTTTTGCGGCTCCGAAGCAGCACTGTTGAAGGCGCTGTACGAAATGCCGGAGTATCGTCAGATTGCAAAACGGTTCTGGCCGGAGTCAGCTCCAGTTTTCTTCCAGCAAACGCGGCGCGACGGCAAACATCTCTCGGACGATCTCGACCTGATCAAGGCAGACATCGCCGCGGACATCGACCGGTTCCAAATCGACACCGTGTTTCTCGCCCTGGCGGGCGCCTCCAAGATTCTGGCCCATGATCTATCACAGGAAAAAGGCGTTCGCGTTTTTGACTTTGGTAGCATGATTCGTGCGCTCACCTATTCCGGCAGCGACGGCCATGCCGCATGGCGCTCGGCACATTATCCCTTCCTGGTGCGCGTCCCATTCGACCTCTACATGCGGGCACTGCAAACAGCCCATCCCCAAATCGATCCGGTGACATTAATTTCCAAGGCGCACGCCCAGCTCACGCGTGAACTGGTGCATCAGGAACCGCTGCAATTCGCCGCATGCGATACGGATTTGCCTTCAGCCTACGATCCGAGCCGCGAAAACCTGCAGCATTTCTACGAAAGCTACACCGTCTACCGCCGTCACTATTACCCGTGGGCGAACAAGCGTCCCGAAACGCGTCCGCTACTGCGGGAATTTCGCCAGTGGCGTTTCGCGAAGGGGCTCGGCCTCGATGGCCTTCTCTATCAGCTCGCCCGCAGTCTTTACCGCCGGATCATTCCGGCCTCCTCATCATGAACCCATTAACCCTTTCCATCGCCATTCCGAACCGTAACGGCGCGCGATTCATCGCACATACGCTACGCTCGCTCAACCAACAGGATGCCCCGGTGCGCTGGTGGCTGGAGGATGCCCAGTCCTCCGACGAATCGCTTGAACTGGCCCGCGCGTTGGTCCGACCGGGCGATACGATCCGATGCGAGACCGACAAGGGACAAGCCGATGCGTTGAACAAGGCGTTTGCGAAAATGGGTGGCGACATCGTGGGCTTCCTCAATTCTGATGACGGCCTGTTGCCCGGAACCGTGCGCCGCGTGCTCGATGAATTTGAACAGCATCCGGAGATCGACATGATTGTCGGCGGCGTGCAGTACATCGATGCTTTTGGAGAACCGCAGCAGCTTCATTACGGCCAGATTCACTCTCTCGAGGAGATCCTCGATCTCTACACCGTCTGGTGGAAGGAGCGACAGTTCGTGCAACCGGAAGTCTTCTGGCGACGCTCGCTCTGGGATAAAGTCGGCACTTTCGATACACGCTATCATCTCGCCTTCGATTACGATTTTTGGGTGCGCTGCTTTCGCGCCGGAGCACGGGTGCGGCACATCCGCCAACCGTTCGCAGAATTCCGCCTGCATGCCGGACAGAAATCGACCGCCGCATCTGCGGCCGCCAATGAGCTACGGGATATCGTGCGACGCTCTCTGGAAGATCCGAGCCTGCCGGTGGACTCACAGTTTCGGTGGCGGCTGCGGCAGCAGCTGGATTATGATCGATATCAAAGCGGACAAGACAACGATCCGGACGGCTGGCGGCGGCCTTTCTGGAAAAAGTTGCTCACCAATCCCGGATGGATCACAGTCCCCCAAGTGCAGCAACGGCTGCTGACGTCGATACGCCAGCGGTGGTCGCGACCCGCTTAGAATTTCATCATCCCTCCCATGCCCACGCCCGGACGACTTCTTTATCTGCTGCGCCGCGACCTCGACCGCGGATGGCGGGCCTCATGGCATGATTACCAGACCGCTCCGCAAATCCAGCGTTACCGTTGCCCGGATTTCGCAGGCCGGCGCAGCGAGATTCCGATTCATCTCCTGACCGGGAAAAACGACTGGCTCCTCGCCCTCTGGATGCTGGCGAGCTTTCATCACTTCACGCAACGGCGCTGGAACGTGATCGTGCATGACGACGGCACGCTGCCACCGGAAGCCGTCACGGCCTTGCGCGAGGCGTTTCCCGATCTGCGGGTGATTCCCCGGGCCGAAGCCGATGTGCGAATGCAGCGGTTATTGGCCCCGTTTCCCCATTGCTGGGCGTATCGCCAATCGCATCCACTTGGATTGAAAATTTTCGACATGGCTGCCCTGACCCGTGCGGAGCGCTTACTCATCCTCGATAGCGATGTACTTTTCTTTGCGCGACCGGATGAAATTCTCGACTGGGTGGAGGCAAAACGAAACGAATGTCGTTTCATCCAGGATGTAGCCGAGGCCAGCAACGTCACCGCCGAGCAGGCGCTGGCCCAGCTCGGAGTGGAACTTTGGCCGCGAGTGAATTCCGGCCTCTGCCTGCTCCCCAGCGCCGCCGTGTCGGCACCCTTTTGTGAAAAAGCACTAGAGCATACCTCCATTCTGAAAGGACATATCTGGCGCGTGGAGCAAACGCTTTTCGCTCTGAGCGCGAGTCGCTATGGGCCGGGCGGCCTTCTGCCCCGCGCCTATGAGGTCACCCTTGCCCGACGCGGCGCAGCCACGGCTACTGCGAGACATTATGTCGGGGCCGTGCGCAACGAGTTTTACGCGGAAGGCTTGCCCCGGTTGAAATCGCTCCTACTGCCGGAGGCCGTCGCGTGAACGTTCTCTTTGCACCCGATTGGCGACAGGGTGTTCCCTATCAGCGACTGCTGTCCGAAGCGTTGGCGCATTGCGACGTTCACGTCGAGTTTCCCCACGGCACCCGGCGGGTGTTGCCGCTCTACCGGATGGTGCGCGATCAGCACTGTGATATCCTGCATCTGCATTGGCCCGAGGCGTATTGGTCGGAGCGCGGGGGACGGCTCGATCCGTTCCGCCCGTTGCGTCATCCCGTCGACCTGCAATTGGCGCGCTTGCATCAACCCATCGTTTACACCGCGCACAATCTCTGGCCGCACAATGTCCAGCCCACGCCTCCCATTCGCACTGCCGTGCAGGCAACGCTGCGGATGGTCGATCAGATTTTCGTCCATTCCCAAGGCGCACTCGAGGAATTGAGCCGGATGTTCGAGATTGATCCATCCCGTTGTGCGGTGATTCCCCATGGCGATCTGTCCATCGACCTCGGCTTGCCAACACCCCAAGCAGAGGCCCGCTCCGTTCTGAAACTCGATTCCTGCCGTCCGATTGCCCTCATGTTTGGCCGGCTGGAGCCCTATAAGGGCATTGAGGAAGTGGTGACTTGGTGGAAGGAACATCGTCCCGACACCCAGCTCGCCATTGTGGGGGAACCCTACTGCGAAGAGTATGGCAGCTTGCTCGCGCACCAGATCGGTGAAAGTGCCGCAATCCATTGGCATCCACAACGCGTAACCGAACAGGAACTCGGCCTCTGGCTTTCCGCCGCCAGCGTCTGCGTGTTCAATTACCGCCGGATTTTCACTTCTGGAGCTGCCTCGCTGGCCCGTTCTTGGGGAGTGCCAATCCTCCTGCCCAGAAGACTTACCACCATTGATCTCAGCGAACCCTCTTCTTTTGTGCTACGTTTTGAAGAAATGAAGGAAAATTTTGCCGATCAATTAAATCAGGCCTTAGCGCTTCAGCCCGATTATGCCGCCGCGCAAGCGTGGCGGGAGCAAATTTCTTGGACCACCATCGCCCGACAATGTACCGAACAGTACCACAAAGTACTCTTTGGTTAATAATTTATATTTGCATATTAGATAACCCGCTTTAGCTTTTTCCAAAGCTGCTGTCTGTCTATATGTGTGGAATTGCCGGATTCTTTAACTCCTCATTACCGGAAGGAGTCGCCAAAAAAAATCTGTCCCGGATGTTACAGGCCATCGCACATCGCGGCCCGGACGGGCAAGGAACATGGAGCGATGCCTCCCAAGGCCTGCACTTGGGAATGCGGCGGCTGAGCATTATTGACCTGTCCGGAGGCCAGCAACCCATCTGGAATGAAGATATGACCCTCGCCGTTTTTTTTAATGGCGAGATTTATAATTACCTCGAATTGCGGCGTGAGCTCGAAGCGGCGGGGCACCGTTTCCGCACACAGAGCGATACGGAGGTACTGGTCCATCTATTCGAACGAGATGGAGAGGCGATGCTCGACTCATTGCGCGGGATGTTCGCCATAGCGCTGTATGATCTCCGGAATCGTCGCTTACTGCTGGCTCGTGATCCCAGCGGACAAAAACCGCTCTTTTATTACCGCGATGCCCACCGCTTTGCCTTTGGTTCGGAGATCAAGGCGCTCCTCGCTCTTCCCTTTGTCCCAGACGAAGCCAATCCCGATGCATTTTGGGATTACATTTCATGGCATTGCCTGCCCGCCCCAGAAACCCATTTTCGCCACATCCACAAACTCCCCCCGCGCTCAAGCTTGTGGTTGAATCTGGCCAATCCGATGGCGGGGGAAGTGAAAGCCTTCGCGGAAATCCGTAAGGACATTCCTCTCACCGATCTCGATAGCGCCGTTACTGCGCTCGACGCGGCGCTGCGGGAATCGACCGAGATTCACCTCCGCGCCGACGTGCCGGTTGGCGTGCTCCTGAGCAGCGGCATCGACAGCCAGACGGTGGCCTCCTATGTCCACGATCAACGCCCCGGACAACTTTCCACCTTTACCGCCGTCTTTCACGAAGGGGATTCCGAACAGCACGGCGCAGAAACCACCGCGAAGCTCATCGGGTCCAGTCACCACAACATTCCCCTCAGCGCGCAGGATCTGGCCGATAATCTCCCCGCCATCGCGTGGTTTCTCGACGAACCGATCGCCGATCCGGCGGCCTTCGCAATTTATAAAGTCTGCCAATATGCGCGCCAGCATGTGAAGGTGCTGCTCGGCGGCGAAGGCTCGGATGAGCTTTTTGCGGGCTATACTGGCCGTTATCATGGAATGCTCGCCACGCTGGAGCGCTCCCGGAAATTGCGCCAGTGGATGGGCTGGCTGCCGGCGAAAAATGGATTGGAAAACAATTCCGCGTTCTTCCGCGCGCTACATCGCACGCATTTGAGCCCGGCGCAGGAAACAATTCTGTTACGGGTGGAAGGTTTCCCCGGCGACGTGCGTTCGCCCCTCCTCCTGAGTCCGGAACAGCTCCAGCGTCTCGATAAACGTGCCCTCCATTACGCCGCAACTACTTACAAAGAATACACATCCCCCTTGGAAACCCTTTTGCATCTGGATCGACGGTGGCAATTGCCAGAAAGCCTGCTGGTCAAGGCCGATCGGATGAGCATGGCGGCGTCAATTGAGCTCCGAGCACCATTTCTTGATAGTGAAATAGAAAAACTTGCCGATAGAATGGACATGGGTCTAAAGCTGCCACCCGGAGGAGCGGGCAAGTGGGTTCTGTTCAAATGCCTGGAAAGGCGTTTCCCGGATCTATTGCGCCGTGAGAAGAAGGGATTTCCGATCCCTCTGGCTCCTTGGCTGCGCGGCCCGTTACGCCCACAATTGGAGGCCGCCCTTTTTGATACCACTTCCGTCCTGCCCGGCTTGCTCGATCCCGTGCGCCTGCGCGTGGCATGGAAAGCGTTCCTCGACGGCCTCTGTCCGCCCTCGCCGTTCTACGCCCTATGGATGTATGCGGCGTGGCACCAGGAATTTCGTCGTAAGCTAGAAACCATAAGGACAGACGCATGAACACCCCCGCTACCAAAACCCCGCAGGAAATTCTCGTGGTCGTGACAACCCTGCCATTGACCCTGGATTGGGGTGAAACCCCGGAACAAAGCACTGCCACGGTGACGCTCGATGTGAAGTTGCGCGAATATTTGTTGCGACTGGGCTTCTCGAATTCCCAGCTCCTGTCGATCGTGGTGAGCCTGCTCACGCAGGGCAAGATCCGCGTGGAATTCCGCAACAACGTGGAACGCATCACGCTCAAGAATGTGAACGACCGGATGCAACGCCCGCAAGCGGTGACGCTCTTTGATAACTTCATCCATACGCTCTCGAGCGAAAACAAGGATGCGAACTCCGGGACCAACTCGACCCAGCGCATCATCGTGCAGCAGCCGAAACCGCCGCAATATCAGTACACCCCCACGCCGAAACGCTGAACCGCGCGAAGCAGCGCGCTCTTAACAATCTCACAGGAGATCGGAAATCCCATCCGGTCTCCTTTCGTTTTTTAGGGACACTCGAAACCAGGTCCAAGAGTCGGACCCAAACCAGAAAGGAATCGATGAGCTTCCAAGCTGATTTCTCGACAAGGTCGAAATGACGGAGGTGGGGAGAAAAAATCGTGGGCGTGCGAACTCACTCTGTCTCCGGCCCGCACATGCTGCTGTAGCGCTTTGGTGAAGCGCCATGGCGTCTCATCGAGACGCCCTACAGGGGAATCAGCAGAAACACCCTAAAGTGCCATCAATCGATCACCCTAATTCCACTCGGACGAGACGGGCTTGGAGTCGCCGCGCCGGGCGGGCGACGAGGGCCGCTGGGCCGCGGAAGGTGTGGAGCTGGCATACGCCTGCGGAGACGAGTGCGAGGAAGTGGAGGCATTCCCCTCACCGCCGCGCACGATGAGATCGAGCTTTTCGGCCATGACCTTGAGTTCCATCGCCTGGGCGTTCAATTCTTCCGAGGCACTGGCCACTTGTTCGGCGCAGGCAGCGTTACTTTGGGTAACCTTGTCGAGTTGGGTCAAGGCGCCGTTGATCTGTTCGACTCCGCGGCTCTGTTCCTTCGATGCGCTGACAATCTCGCTCATGGAGTTGTCGACGTTCTCCACCTTGCCAGTGATCAGTTGCAACCCACTCTGCACCGCACGGGCCTTGGCACTCACTTCTGTGAGGGACTTGGTGATGGATTCGTTGACGCGGACACCGGCGTGACTTTTCGCAATGGCGTTTTCGATCAACGCGGAAGTTTCCTTGGCCGCGTCGGCACTGCGCTTGGCGAGGGAGCGAACTTCATCGGCGACGACGGCGAAGCCCATGCCCGCCTCGCCCGCACGAGCCGCTTCGACGGCCGCATTGAGCGCGAGAATGTTCGTCTGGAAGGCAATCTCGTCGATGGTCTTGATAATCTTGGAAATCGAATCGCTGGAGGTCTGAATCTCGCCAATGGCCTGAGTCATCTGCC
The DNA here is from genome assembly GCA_017849585.1 of Verrucomicrobium sp. GTDB lineage: Bacteria > Verrucomicrobiota > Verrucomicrobiia > Methylacidiphilales > UBA1321 > UBA1321. The sequence goes on along the minus strand of JAFIGT010000020.1, from coordinate 58,665 downwards.
CGGAGGATCTTCCCAGCTCCGTCAACTGTTCCTGCAAGACTTCCATTTCGCGGGCGTTCTTTTCCGTGATGGTGCGTGTTTCCGTGGTGAGCCCTTTCACCGAATTGGCATGCTCCGCATTGGAATTAATAATGCTGGCAATCTCCTCCATCGAGGCGGAGGTTTCTTCCAGGGAGGAAGCCTGTTCACTCGCGCCTTGGGCAAGTTGCTGGCTGGAGCTGGACACTTGACTGGAGGCCTCGGTGGTTTGACCCGAGGCGAGCCCCAAGGCAGCAGCCACTTTCATGATCTGCCGGGAGAGAGAAAGGGACAGGCCGACTCCGAGCACGACACCGATCAGCAGCGAGAAGCCGGTGATCACATTATTCAACCAGATGATGCTCCGGAAGGCGTCCTTCATCTTCGCCTGCAAATCGGCGTTCACGCTCTTGACGCCTTTTTCGATCCGGTGCGCGGCGTCCACCACCTGTTTTTCCTGTTCCTTGATGGAGGCCGCGTTCTCGGGATTGGCCTCCTTTTCCAAGGCGACTTGCCTCAGGAAAATGGCTCCATAGCTTTTAATCGCCTCGCACACGTCCCGCATCGCCACCCGGTCCTTTTCCGAGAGATCCGTGTCGGCCGCCCGGGTCTCGGCGAGTTTCAGCATGTTGGCGACATGCTCCTTGTTCTTGGCGATGTACTGCTCGTCCTTGCGCAGGAAGAAATCCTTTTCGCGGCGACGAGCGTTGAGCATCTCGATGTAGATCTGGTTGATATCCTCACGAATAAGCGAATCATCGGACAACTCGTGCACGTGCACATTCGTAAAAATACCGATGCCGAGCGGCAGGACTGCCATGATCAGGAACCCAAGAATCAACTTCGCCTTCAGGGATAACGCGCTCATACTTTCTTTCAACTCCGTTGCTAAATGCCGGACTCAAATGTAGGAACCCGGCATCAACCGCGAATCCACCCCGCGCATTAGTCCATTTGCGCGGCTCACGAGAGAACTTATCGGTGAAGTTTTTCCTGGGATTAACTAAATGCGCAAAGCGGCAAAGATTGCCCAGCCAAGCACCGCACTTTGCAATAAAACGAATATATTGACGCATCAAGATTCCTTGATATGTTCATTTACCTATCATGAATACTCCCGCACTCACCGATCTTCTCCAGCAGCGCATCGCCATCATCGATGGCGCGATGGGCACGATGATCCAGCGCTACAAGCTGGAGGAAGCCGATTTCCGCGGCGAGCCGTTCAAGAATCATTCGCTCGACCTGAAGGGCAACAACGATTTGCTCGTCATGACCAAGCCGGAAGTGATCGAAGAGATCCATGGCAAGTTCCTCGACGCGGGCGCGGATATCATCGAGACGAACACGTTCAACGCGCAACGGATTTCGCAGGCAGATTACAAACTCGAAGACATTTGCTACGAGATGAATCTCGCGGCGACGAAGGTCGCGCGTTCCGCCATCAATAAATACATCGCCCGCACAGAAAATCCGCACCCGTGCTACATCGCGGGTTCAGTGGGCCCAACCAATCGCTCGGCCTCCATGTCCCGCGATGTGAACGATCCCGGCGCGCGTGCGGTCACCTTTGATGAACTCGTCGCGGCCTACCGCGAACAGGTGCGCGCGTTGATGGACGGCGGGGTGGATCTGTTGCTCATCGAGACAATCTTCGACACGCTGAACGCCAAGGCCGCAATCTTCGCGGTGGAAGAAGAGTTCGACCACGCAGGCCGACGTCTGCCGGTGATGATTTCCGTCACGGTCTTCCAACAGGGCGGCGGTCGCACGTTGTCCGGCCAGACGGTGGAGGCGTTCCTGCGCTCCATCGAGCACTCGAATCCGCTCAGCGTCGGTTTCAACTGCGCGCTCGGACCGGATCTGATGCGCCCCTTCGTCGAAGAACTGAACCGGATCAATCCCTTCCGCATCAGTTGCTATCCGAACGCGGGCCTGCCCGATCCGCTCTCGCCGACCGGTTTCCCCTACACGCCGGAAGACATGGCGCCGATGATGCACGACTTTGCCGCGAACGGCTGGTTGAATATAGTGGGCGGTTGTTGCGGCACAACGCCGGATCATATCAAGGCCATCGCCGACGCGGTGCGCGACATCGCGCCTCGCGCCCTTCCGAATTTGCCGAAGCAGTCGACCTATAGCGGTCTCGAAGCGCTGACGATTCGCCCCGAGAGCAATTTCCTGATGGTCGGCGAACGCACGAACGTGACCGGCTCGCCAAAGTTCGCGAAGCTGATTCTCGCGGGAAATTACGACGAGGCGATTGCGGTTGCGCGTCAGCAGGTGGTGAACGGCGCGAACGTGATCGACGTGAACATGGACGAAGGCATGCTCGACGGCGTGGCCGCGATGACGCGCTTTCTGAATCTCGTGGCCGCCGAGCCGGACATTTCCAAAGTGCCGGTGATGATCGACAGTTCCAAGTGGACCGTGATCGAAGCGGGCTTGAAATGTGTGCAGGGCAAATCGATCGTGAATTCGATCAGCCTCAAGGACGGCGAAGCGGAATTCGTCCGCCGCGCGAAACTGGTGCGCCGTTACGGAGCCGCCGCCGTGGTGATGGCTTTCGACGAAAAAGGCCAGGCCGATTCGTTCGAACGCCGTATCGAGATTTGCGCGCGGGCGTACAAGATCCTGACGCAGGATGTGGGCTTCCCCGCCGAGGATATCATTTTTGATCCGAACATCCTCACTGTCGCAACCGGCATCGAGGAGCACAACAATTACGCCGTCGATTTCATCAAGACGGTGGAGTGGATCAAGGCGAACCTGCCTGGCGCGCGCGTCAGCGGCGGCGTGAGCAACATCTCGTTTTCCTTCCGGGGCAACAATCCCGTGCGCGAAGCGATGCACGCGGCATTCCTTTATCACGCCATCAAGGCGGGGCTCGACATGGGGATCGTCAATGCGGGCATGCTCGGTGTCTACGCCGACCTGAATCCCGAATTGCGCGAGCGCGTGGAGGATGTCCTCCTCAACCGCCGCCCCGATTCGACGGAACGACTCGTCACCTTTGCGGAAACCTACAAGCAGGCCGCCAAGGCGGAGGTGAAGGATGAAGCGTGGCGCAACGGCACGGTCGAAGAGCGGCTCGCCCATGCGTTGGTCAAGGGCATCGTGGAATTCATCGACACCGACACCGAGGAAGCGCGCCAGAAGTATCCGTCCTCGCTGCAGGTGATCGAAGGTCCGCTGATGAGCGGCATACAGATCGTCGGCGACCTGTTCGGTTCCGGGAAGATGTTTCTGCCGCAGGTGGTGAAGAGCGCCCGCGTGATGAAAAAGGCGGTCGCTTATCTCATGCCCTTCATGGAGGCGGAGAAGCTCAAGAGCGGCAACACGCAGCCGCAGGGCAAGGTCCTCATGGCCACGGTCAAGGGCGACGTCCACGACATCGGCAAGAACATCGTCGGCGTGGTGCTCGGCTGCAATAATTACGAGGTCATCGACATCGGCGTGATGGTGCCGTGCGAACAGATTTTGCAAGTCGCCAAGGAAAAGAACGTCGACGTCATCGGCCTCAGCGGCTTGATCACGCCGTCGCTCGACGAGATGGTCCACGTCGCGAAGGAAATGGAACGCCAGGGCTTCAAACTGCCCTTGATGATCGGTGGCGCCACGACGAGCCGTCCGCACACCGCCGTAAAAATCTCGCCGCATTACAGCGCGCCCACAGTCCACGTCCTCGACGCCTCGCGCGCAGTCGGCGTGGTCAGCGGCTTGCTGAGCGCAGAAAACCGCGACGCGTTCATCGCCGAGAACAACGCCGCGTTGCAACGCGCCCGCGAGGCGCATGCGAAGAAGCAACCCTCGAAGCCGTTGTTGCCCCTCGCTACGGCCAGACAACGCGCCTTCCCGACCGATTGGAAGCAGTACGCACCCGCGAAACCGTCGTTCATCGGGCTGCGGGTCATTGAGGACACACCCCTCGCGGAAATCGAGAAGCTCATCGACTGGTCGCCGTTTTTCCATACGTGGGAATTGCGCGGTCGCTATCCGAATATTTTGAAGGACCCCGAAGTGGGCGAACGGGCGAAGGAATTGCTCGCTGACGCACAGAAATTGCTCCGCCGCATCATCGACGAAAAACTCCTCAACGGTAAAGCCGCCTATGGTTTCTACCCGGCGAATTCGCAGGGTGACGACATCCTGCTCTACACGGATGATTCGCGAAAGACCGTCCTCACGACGTTCCATACTCTGCGACAGCAGATGGACAAGCCGGCGGATCAATTCAATCTCGCGCTGGCCGATTACATCGCGCCGGTCGAGAGCGGCGTGGCCGACTACCTCGGCGCATTTGCCGTCACAGCGGGACTGAACATCGAACCGCTCGTCGCCGCCTTCGAGAAGGATCACGACGATTACAACTCTATCATGACCAAGGCGCTGGCCGATCGTCTCGCTGAAGCAACCGCCGAATGGCTGCATCGCGAGGCCCGCATCGCGTGGGGTTTCGGCCAGAACGAGAACCTCTCCAACGAAGACCTTATCCACGAGAAATATCGTGGCATCCGGCCCGCTCCCGGTTACCCCGCCTGCCCGGACCATACCGAGAAGCGGATTCTCTTCGACCTCCTGCAGGCCGAGAAGAACACCCGCGTGACGCTCACCGAGAGTTTCGCCATGTACCCGGCCAGCTCCGTCAGCGGCCTCTACTTCAGCCACCCCGAAGCGAAATACTTCGGTGTCGGTCCGATCGCCAAAGACCAGGTCGAGGACTACGCCCAGCGCAAATCGATGACCGTCGCCGACGTCGAGCGTTGGCTCGGCCCGAATCTCGGGTACGAGGCGTAAACGCTCTCGCTCCATTTGACTTGACCCGGTTTTAAAACCGGGCACGGTGTGGCGCGTCATGGAATCGACCTTCGTCCTGTTCGGGCCAGCACATGTCACGGTCTTGATCTTGACCGTGGCGATTCCGGTCGTTTTGACGGCGTGGGTAAAATATAGCAGGTCCGCAACGCTCGATTCGCGGATTGCTCTCACGCTCGGTACGATTCTGCTGCTGAATGAGGGGTTTTCATTCTTCTGGAAATGGCACCTCGGCATCATCGGCTGGCACAATGGCCTGCCCATGCATTTGTGCGACTGGGCGACCTTCACCACGGCGATCACCTGCCTCTGGCGTCAACGTTGGTCCTATGAGCTGAGCTACTTCTGGGGATTGGCAGGAACGCTGCAAGCGGTGATCACGCCGGATCTGCGCTATGGTTTTCCCGAGCCATCGTTTTTCATTTTTTTCCTGTCCCATAGTGGCTTGGTCGCCACCATCCTTTACCTGACCTTTGCCTTTCCGCTGCGGCCGACATGGGCGTCCATTCCGCGGGCTTATGGCTGGTTGCTCGTCTATGCCGCCTGCGCCGGAATGGTGGATTGGTTGCTGAGCGTGAACTACGGCTATCTCCGAGCCAAACCGGCCGGCGCTTCGCTGCTCGATTACTTTGGCCCGTGGCCGTGGTATATACCGGTAACGACGCTGCTGGCCCTCGCGTTTTTCGTCATCTATTACCTGCCCTTTGCCGCGATCGATGCGGTACGCCAATGCCGATCACGCCGGTCCGGTATGAGCGAAACTTAACACGCCCCGACTTGCCAGCGGATCGGGGAACGCCTACACTTCCCGTATGCGACGTGTCTTGTTCATCTGCACCGGCAATTATTACCGCAGTCGCTTCGCGGAGGCGGTCTTCAACCACGCCGCCACGGCACGTAATCTCAATATCCGGGCCTTCTCCCGCGGTCTCGCCACGTGGTTGGTCTATGGCGAGGCACTGATTTCCGCCAATACGGTCGAAGCGCTGGCGAAGATGCAAATCCCGCTCACCCATACCGGCGAACGCCCGGTCCAGTTGTCCGAGGAGGATCTGAACAGTGCCGATCTCGTGATTGCGCTGAAGGAAAAAGAGCATCGGCCCATGATGGAAACGCAATTCCCGGCCTGGTCCGACAAAATTGTATACTGGCACGTCCATGATATTGATTTTGCGGAACCAGCGTTGGCTCTACCTGAAATTCACGAAAAAGTTAGCCTCCTATTGGAAACTTTAACAATAAAGAATATGGAAGAAATGGCGAAAAACGCCTGATTTTCCAATTTGAAAAAAATTATATTTCCTAATACTTGACACTTTCGGAGTGCAGTCATTAGGCTATATGATAGAAACCTACATTTTTGTGGCCACTTACTTCTACCATTATCTCTTGATTGCCATTCTTGGCGTAATTGCCGTGATCTTCGCTTGCACCCCCTTGGCCATCGCCTGGGTGTTGGCACCGAAAAAGCCAGGCAAGACGAAAAACGAATCGTACGAGTGCGGTATCGAATCGAAGGGCGATCCGTGGATGCAGTTCAAGGTGCAGTACTACCTGTATGCGCTGGCGTTCGTGATTTTCGACATCGAAGCGGTGTTCCTTTATCCGTGGGCGGTAGCCTTTACCGGGGTCGGCCTCGGCGGCTTCATCGCGATGTCAGTCTTTATCCTGATCCTGGTCGAAAGTCTCATCTACCTTTGGGGCAAGGGCCTGCTGGAGTGGAAATAAACCTATGACGCTTCTTCCCACGAATACCAGTTTCGCCGCCGATGAAGGCTTGCGGAGCGAACTCCAGAAAGCGGGCGTCTTTGTCGTCTCGCTGGAATGGGTTTATAACTGGGGCCGCAAGAGCTCGATCTGGCCGCTCGGGTTCGGCATCGCCTGCTGCGCCATTGAAATGATTTGTACCGCCGCCTCGCGCTTCGACCTCTCCCGGTTCGGCGCGGAAGTGTTCCGCCCCTCTCCCCGGCAGGCCGATCTGATGATCGTGGCCGGCACGGTGACCAAGAAGATGGCGCCGCAAGTGATCCGCTTGTACAACCAGATGCCGGAACCGAAGTACGTCATCGCGATGGGCGCGTGCGCCATTTCGGGCGGTCCGTTCAAGCAAGGCTATAACGTCCTCAAGGGCGTGGACCGGTTCATTCCCGTCGACGTCCACATCCCCGGCTGCCCGCCGCGACCGGAAGCACTCTTGCACGCGCTGATGACGCTGCAACGCAAGATCGAGAATCAACGTACCCTCGGCTCCGATGCGCGCCGGACTAATCCTGCTTACCGCGGCGAAAATCGCGAATGCCCGATCCCGGAATTCGGCGAGCACGATCTCGTTCCTCCGTACAACCCGGAAGTCTGGAAACCCCATACGATTGTCCGCGAAGCGTAGGCCCACTTAGCTTTCAGCCCCCATTTACGACCCATGATCGACCTCGCCCCCATTCTCGCCAAGTTTCCCACGGTGAAGCACGACGCTGCGGCCAACGCGCTGATCGTGCCTCAAGCCCTGGCGCTCGAAGTGGCCAAGTGGCTGCGCGATGATCCCGCCTACCGGATGGATTACGCCAGCAACGTCGCGGGCGTCGACACGCTCCCGGTCGAGAAGAAGACCAAGGTCAAGCAGCCCGACGGCACTGAAAGGGAAGTGGTCACAAAGAAGCCCGGTTCGATGGAAGTGGTTTATCACCTCTACTCGATGGCCCTGAAGCACGGGCCGATCACGATCAAGCAAGTCACCACCCGCGAAAATCCGGCGGTCACCTCCCTCACCCCGATCTATCGCGGCGCGGAGTTTCAGGAACGCGAGGCGTTTGATCTCTTCGGCATCCAGTTCGAGGGTCACCCCGATCTGCGCCGCATCCTGATGTGGGACGAGTTCAAGGATTTCCCGATGCGCAAGGATTACGTCGAGCCCGACGATTACGAATACGAGCCAACCCCGCATGACGCCGTTCTAGCCAAGGCGAAGGCGCACTACCCCAAAGCTTCGACGTCGACGGAGGCCGCTTCATGAATACCGAGACCATCGCCCCGCGCGAGTATCAGATTTATTCCGGCGACGACCTCCGCACAAACGTGCTAGAAATTTCAATGGGACCGCAACATCCGAGCACGCACGGCGTGTTCCGCATGGATGTGTCGCTCGATGGCGAAACCGTGGTGAAACTGAAGCCGGTCTTCGGCTATTTGCACCGCAATCACGAGAAGATCGCGGAGACGACCTCGTACCTCGGCTCGATGCCGTACACGGACCGGCTCGATTATTTTTGTTCGATGACGAACAACTGGGCCTACGCCCTCGCAGTGGAAAAGATGGCCGGTCTGGCCGTACCGGAACGCGCGGAGTACATCCGCGTCATCATGGCCGAGTTGACCCGCCTGCAGAATCACGCCTCGCTGGTCGGCTTCCTCACGAACGATCTCGGCGCGAGCGGCACTCCCCTGCTCTACGCCATCCGCGAACGGGAACACATTCTGGATCTCTTCGAATGGGCCAGCGGCGCGCGCATGATGTGCAATTACATGCGCTTCGGCGGCGTGCGCAACGACCTGCCCTCCGGCTGGCTCGCGCAGTGCAAGAAGGTGGTCGACGATTTCCCCGCCTTCATGGACGAATTCGAAACGTTGCTGACCGGCAACGAAATCATCCTGAGTCGTTGCCAAAACGTGGGCGTGCTGCCGCGCGATCTGGCGATCAACGCGAGCATCACCGGTCCCTGCCTGCGCGCCAGCGGCGTCGATTACGACATCCGCAAGGTCGACAAGTACGGCGTCTACGACCGTTTCGATTTCAAAGTACCGCTTGGTTCGGTGGGCGATTGCTATGATCGCTTCATGATCCGCCTATTGGAAATGCGCGAGAGCGTCAAGATTCTCAAGCAGGCGCTGGCCACGATTCCGGAAGGTCCCGTGAACGACAGCAAGGCGCGCAATTTCCGCCCCAAGCCGGCTGAAGCCTACGGCCGCATCGAAGGTCCGAAGGGCGAACTCGGTTTCTATCTCGTCAGCGACGGCACGCCCAAGCCGCACCGGTATCATGTGCGTCCGCCGTCCTTCATCAACCTGACTGTCCTCGAAGACATGTGCCTCGGCCAGAAGATCGCCGACGCGGTGATCATCCTCGGCAGTATCGACATCGTCCTCGGAGAGGTGGACCGCTAATATGCTCGGCATCGGAATCCTCAAAGGCATGGCCATCACGGCGAAGAACTTCTTCGGAAGCTTCGTCAACAAGCGGCTATTGCCCACGCTCCAGTACCCGGAAGCGGGCAATTCAGTGACGTTGTTCAGCCGCAATATTCCGTTCCTCGTGTACGACAACGACGAAGATCCGCTCGGCACGATGCGTTGCGTGGCGTGCAAGATTTGCGAGAAGGAATGCCCGCCGCAGTGCATCTACATCGTCATGGAAAAAGACGCCAACGGCAAACCGGCCAAGCGTCCCAAGGTATTCGACATCGATATCTCCGTCTGCATGGGCTGCCAGATTTGCGTCGAGGTGTGCCCGTTCGAATCGATCAAGATGGACAGCACCTTTGAACTTTCCACGCCCGACCGCTTTGAGGGCCTGCTGCTGAAACGGGAACACTTGCTGAAATCGAACACGTATTTCCACAAGATCCACCCCGACGAAGCGCAGGAAGTCGACGACCGTCTCGCGGCGAAACAGAAGAAACCTGCTCCCACTCCTTCCACCCCTGCCGCATGACGCCGATCAATCCCGACCAACTTATTGTTCAACTCACGCAGTGGGCGTTGTCCTTTCTGGACAGCTATCCGCTCGTAGCCGTTCTGGTGGCAATCCTGCTTTCCACCGTGCCTCTCGTCGCCGTATTTCCAATATGCTTCGCCATTACAACGTGGCTGGAGCGCAAGGGCCTCGCGCGAATTCAGAACCGCATCGGTCCAAATCGAACTGGTTTTCTAGGCATGCTTCAACCGATTGCCGACGGCATCAAGATGTTGCTCAAGGAAGACATCGTGCCGAAGACCAGCGACCGCCTCGCTCATTTCCTCGCTCCGGTCGTGTTGATGGTTCCGGCTTTCACGATTCTTTCCGTGTTGCCGTTCAACCGCAACATGATCCCGGCCGCCGTCGATACCGGCGTGATTCTCTTTTTCGCGCTCGGCTCGGTGAGCACACTGGCGGTGTTCATGGCCGGCTGGTCATCCCGCAATAAGTATTCCCTGCTCGGCGGCATGCGTGCCATCGCGCAGATGGTGAGCTACGAATTGCCCCTCGTCCTTTCGGGTGTGACGGTGATCATGATGACCGGGTCGCTCGATACGACCAAGATCGTCGCGCAACAGCAGCTTTCCGAATGGATTCAAAGCAGCAACGCGGGATTGCAATGCCTCGGCCAGATCATCGGCTGGAATGTGTTCACACCTTGGGGCTTCGCGGGCTTTCTCATCTTCTTTGTCGCTTCGCTGGCGGAAATCAATCGTTGCCCATTCGATCTGCCGGAAGCCGATTCCGAAATCGTGGCGGGTCACCTGACTGAATACAGCGGTTTCAAGTACGCACTCTTCTTCATGAGCGAGTATGTGAGCGCCTTCGCGATCAACGGTCTCTCCACCACGCTGTTCCTCGGCGGCTGGAGCGGTCCGAATATCCGCCCTCCGTGGTCGGATGATCCCAATGCGCTTCTGATCCCCGGCTTTGTCTGGTTCTTCGCCAAGATGTTCGCGCTGATGCTGGTCATGATCTGGATTCGCGGCACGCTGCCCCGCCTCCGGGTGGATCACCTGATGGGCTTCGCGTGGAAATTCCTCCTGCCGCTCGCCATCATGAATATCTTCGTCGGCGGGTTCTATTACTACGCTCCCCGCTGGCACGGCATCCCGGTCGTCGGCTGGCCCATCGGTTTCCTCGTGATGTACCTCAGCTATGAATGCATCGGCCGCCTCAATCGCGGACCGAAGACCGCTCAACGCGTTTACCACTACGCCTCATGATCATCGCCTTTTCCATCCTCTCCGTCATTGCCGTGATCAGCGCGCTGCTCGCCGTGCGCCTGCGCAACCTCGTTCATGCCACGCTCACTCTGATGGCGTTCTTCGTCGCACTGGCCGGACTTTTCATCCTGCTGATGGCCGAGTTTCTCGCCGCCGTGCAAATCCTCGTCTACGTCGGCGCGGTCGGAATCCTGATCCTGTTCGCGATCATGCTCACTCAACAGGTGACCGGCAATGTGAAGGAACATATCGAGGCGCACGGCGCGTTGTGGGGTCTGGCGGGAGCCACCGCCGTTTTGCTGACGCTGCTGTTGCCCGCCATTTTGAAAACCGCCCTGCCGTTGCAACCGGTGGTGGAAACGATTGATCCGTCCGTGCGCGCACTCGGCTTGAATCTGATGTCGCCGTATGCCATCGCCCTGCAAGTGATCGCATTGCTGTTAACGGCTGCCCTGCTCGGCGCGGTGGTGATTGCCATCAGCCCGGAAAAATCCGAGGAAGAAAAGAAGTCCTGATTATGGTCCCGCTCCACTATTATCTGGTTGTCTCCGCCATTCTCTTTTTTGTGGGATTGCTCGGCGTGCTCACGCGCCGTCACGCGATCATCGTCCTCATCGGCGTGGAGATCATGCTCAACGCGGCCAATCTGAACTTCATCGCCTTCTGGCGTTTCGGCCCGAATCCGGACCTGCTCCTCGGCCAGCTTTTCACCCTGTTTTCCATCGCCATCGCCGGAGCGGAAGCCGCCGTCGGCCTGGCCCTGGTCATCGCCGTCTATCGTTTCTACAAGACGCCGGACCTCGAAAAAATGACGTCCCTTCACGAGTAATCGCCCATGCCTGACAATTCCTGCATCCTCTGGATCGCCGCCATCCCGCTCTGCCCGCTGATCGCGGCAGCTGTGATCGCGCTGATCAAACCGTCGTGGAAACGTGCCGCCGTCGGCGCGGGTCTGCTCGGCCTCGGCATCTCGCTCGTGCTGTCGCTTTACGCGCTGAAGCTCAACATCGAGAATCCCGCCACGCGCTTCTACAATTTCCAGTGGATGCAACTCGGCGGCGCCAGTGTCGATTTCGGCGTGGTGCTCGATCCGCTCTCGGCCTCGATGGTGGCCATGGTCACCTTCATCGGTTTCCTGATTTTCTTCTACTCCGGCAACTACATGGCCGAGGACCCGGATCAAACGCGGTTCTTCTACTACCTGTCGCTCTTCGCGGCGGGCATGCTCGGGCTGATCATTGCCAACAGCCTTCTGCTGCTGTTCATGTGCTGGGAAATCGTCGGCCTCGCGTCGTACCTGCTGATTGGATTCTGGTACAGGAAGCCGTCCGCGGCCGCTGCGGCGAAGAAAGCGTTCATCACCACGCGCATCGGCGATCTGGGTCTCTTCATCGGTCTGCTCTGGGCGTTCAAGGAAACCGGCACGTTGCTCTTCTACAATAACGGCACCGGCCTCCTCGAAAGTGGCGTGACCACGATTGCCACGGCGGGCGAACCGCTCTTCGGCATCAGCGCGGCCGCCGGCATCAGCACCCTCATTTTCATCGGCGCGGTCGGCAAATCGGGTCAATTCCCGCTCCACATCTGGCTCCCCGACGCGATGGAAGGTCCGACCCCGGTCTCCGCACTCATCCACGCGGCCACGATGGTTGCGGCGGGTGTGTTCCTCGTCGCCCGCACGATTGTTTTGTTCCAAGCCGATACCGTCTCGCTCACCATCGTAGCGTGGGTCGGCGGCATCACTGCCCTGTTCGCGGGACTCATCGCAATTGGCCAGAATGATCTCAAACGCATCCTCGCCTATTCGACCGTCAGCCAGCTCGGCATGATGATGCTCGGCCTTGGCGTCGGTGGCACCGCGCCCGGCATGTTCCATCTCCTCAGCCACGCGTTCTTCAAGGCGTTGCTCTTCCTCGGTGCCGGATCGATCATTCACGGTTGCCACGGCGAACAGGACATCCGCAAGCTCGGCGGCGTGCTCAAGAGCATGCCGATCACGACCGCCTGCTATCTCTGCGGCGCGGCGGCCTTGTGTGCCTTCCCGCTGACATCCGGCTTCTTCAGCAAGGACGAAATTTTGCTCTGTGCGTGGACCAGCAATCGACCGCTCTTCTTCGTCGGCGCGGCCGCGGCGTTCTGCACGTCATTCTATATGATGCGCCAGATCTGCTACGTCTTCTTCGGCAAGACCCGCTCGCACGGTCATCCGCACGAAAGCCCGTGGCCCATCACCGCGCCGCTCGCGATCCTCGCGATCTTCGCCCTCGCCTTCGGCGGCATCGCCAAACACTTTGAAATCGCCACGTATCTCGACGCTGAATTCACCGCGCCGCACCACTCCCTCACCGTCACGGTGGTCAGCCTGGCCGTCGCGCTCGGCGGTTTGCTCGTCGGTTTCTGGGTCTATGGCTTCCGCCGCACGCTGAGCGCCACGGAGCCGGACGCGATTGAAAAAGTTTCCAGCCCCGGCTATCGCTTCCTCGAAAATCGCGGTTATCTCGACGAGCTGTATGCCGCCACGGTCGGCGCGCTCTGGAAATGGCTCGCCTTCGCTGCCGAAATGATCGACGCGTTCCTGCTGGTCTTCAGCGAACTGATCGTCCTCGGCGTGCGCCAGCTCAGCAATCTTTTCGCGTTCCGCGGCGACCGCCTGCTTATCGACCAATGGAGCTTCGACGGCTTCTGCCAGACACTGCGCAACGCCTCGTTCGTCACCACCCGCGCGCAAAACGGTTACCTCACCAATTACCTGCGCTTCATCGCCCTCGGTGCGGTGCTGCTCGGCGTGCTCTTCTGGTGGTCCGCATTTTAACGGCTTGCAACTATGATCACCGCAATCACTTTAATTCCCCTCATTGCCGCTCTCGGCGCGTTCCTGCAACCGGGCCGCGACGGACGCCTCGCCCGCGCCTGGGCGCTCGGCGGTTCTCTGGCTTCGCTCGCGCTGACGCTGAAACTCGCGTGGAGCTTCATCACCGTCGGCGGCGGCGTGCAATTCGTCGAACGCCACGAATGGATTCCCTCACTCGGCATTCAATATTTCGTCGGTGTCGACGGACTCAATTTCCTCCTCCTCCTCCTCGCGGCCATCATCGCGCCCGTCTCGGTGCTCGCCTCGTGGGATGTGCAAGACAAGAAATCGATCTACTTCCCGCTCCTGTCGCTGGAGTTCACGGGATTGTTCGGCGCGTTCACCGCGTTGAATTTCTACCACTGGTTCCTCTACTTCGAACTGAGCCTCGTGCCGGTGTTCTTCCTGATCAAATTCTTCGGCGGCGAACGGCGCGACGAAGCGGCCATGAAGTTCTTCCTCTTCACCGTGCTCGGCAGCGTGGCGATGCTCCTCGGCTTCCAGTTGCTCTATCTCAAGACCGGCACGTTTGATTTCCTCGCGCTGGCCGGACTCGCCTCGACCGGCAATCTCCCCGCGATGGTTGGCCCGCTTTACGGCTGGATCTTCCTCGCGGTGTTGCTTGGCCTGTGGGTTAAAACTCCGCTCGTTCCGTTCCATATCTGGCAGCCCGAAGCGTACACGCAAGCCCCCACGGCGGTGAGCATTCTCCTTTCCGCTTTGCTCTCGAAGCTCGGCGTGTACGGATTCCTCCGGCTGATCCTCCCGATCTTCCCCGAGGCGTTCAAGGCCCACTCGGTTTTCCTGCTCACGATCACGGCGGCGACGATCCTGCTCGGAGCGTTCGCCGCGATGCGCCAGAACGATCTGAAGAAGTTGCTGACCTATTCCTCGCTGAACCACGTCGGCTACTGCCTGCTCGGCATCTGCGCGGTGGGCGCGACCCGCACGGGATTGAACGTCGATGCACAGACGCCCGCACTGCAAGGTGCGATCCTGCAAATGTTCAGCCACGGGTTGACCGTTGCAGGATTGTTTTACCTCGTCGGTCGCCTCGAAGCCCGCACTGGGTCGCGCTATCTGACCGACTTCGGCGGCCTCCGCGCTGTGACGCCGCGCTTCGCGACACTCTTCACGATCCTCACCTTCTCCTCGATCGGCCTGCCGTTCCTGGCCGGGTTCGCGAGTGAATTCCCCATCTTCTACGGCAGTTACGGCCTCGCCCCCGTCTTCACGCTCGCGGCGATTCCGGCCCTCCTCACGACGGCGATTTTCCTCCTCACCATGCTGCAGCGCGTCTTCACCGGACCGCTCGTGGAAAAGTGGAAATCGATTCCCGATCTGTCGCTGGTGGAATGGATCACTGCCGGACCGCTCATCGTGCTCATCGTCTGGGTCGGCGTCACTCCCGGCTACTGGCTGCGCGCCAGCTCCGAGGTCGTCGATTATATCCTGAAAAACTACCGCTAACTTTATGCTGCCCCTTTTCACCGTCATCCTCAGCTTCGTGGGCGCGCTGGCCGTCGGCCTGACGCCTCCCGAACGTCTCCGCACGATCCGCTGGACCGCTCTCATCACCGCCTTGCTCGGACTGATCACCGCGGCGTTCGCCACGCTGCAATACCACATTGCCGACGGCGGTTATCAATCGGTCGTCAGCCTCCCGTGGGTCACCTCGCTCGGCATTCAGTTCAAGTCCGGCGTCGACGGTATCAGCCTCTCGCTCCTCCTGTTGACCGGCCTCATCGCTTTTTGCGGCGTCCTGTTCTCATGGGACATCGAACATCGCGCGAATGAATTCTTCGCCTTCTTCCTCGCCCTGATCGGCGGCGTGTATGGTGTTTTCCTTTCGCTCGACTTGGTGATGCTCTTCGTCTTCTACGAGATTGCGATTGTTCCGAAGTATTTCCTCATCGCCATCTGGGGCAGCACGCGCCGCGAATACGCCGCGATGAAGCTCGTGATCTACTCCTTCACCAGCAGCTCGCTCATTTTCTTCAGCTTGCTCGCCCTCTACTTCGGCGCGGGATTGAATACCTTTGACCTCACCCGCCTCACCACCGAGGCACACTATTCGCAGACCTTCCAGATCGTCGTCTTCCCGATTGTCTTCATCGGCTTCGCGGTGCTAGCCGGTATGTGGCCCTTCCATACGTGGGCGCCCACCGGTCACGTGGCCGCGCCAACCGCCGCCTCAATGCTCCTCGCGGGCGTGGTGATGAAACTCGGCGCGTACGGCTGCCTGCGCGTCGCCATTGGACTCCTCCCGCTCGGCGCGCAACATTGGGCGCAATGGATCGCGGTCATCGCAGTGATCAACATCCTTTATGGAGCCTTGATCGCCCTCGTCCAGTCAGACTTCAAGTTCGTTATTGGTTACTCAAGCGTCAGCCACATGGGCTTTGTCCTGCTTGGTCTCGCCACGCTGAACACCACCGGCCTGAACGGCGCGGTGCTGCAAATGTTCTCCCACGGCGTGATCGGCGCCCTGCTCTTCGCGCTGGTCGGAGGTTCGATTTACCGCCGCACGCATACGCGTCAACTCGCCGACTTTGACCGCCTGATCGACCGGATGCCGACCATCGCGTGGCTCTTCATCGTCGCGGGTCTCGCCTCCATGGGCATGCCCGGTTTCAGCGGCTTCGTCGCGGAACTGCACGTCCTCATCGGCGCGTGGCAGCAGCCACTCTTCTCCGTCTGGATTCTCGTTGTGGCGGGTCTCGGCATCATCGTCACCTTCGCCTATACGCTGATCAAGATTCACGAAGCGTTCTTCCGCCGCTCGGCCACCGCGAATGATCCAGCCCATCCGCTCCCCGAAAAGTATCCGCCGTTGACCTGCCCCGAAACAGTCGCCCTCGTCGTGCTCATTGCGGCCGCGCTGGGTGTTGGTCTCTATCCGAAACCCTTGATTGAACTCATTAACTCCGGCCTGGCTCCGCTCGTGGCCGCCCTCGCAACCGGAGCGGTGACCCCATGAATTATTCGATTCTCCTGACGGCGCTTCTGCCGGAACTCTTCGTCGTCCTGTCGCTCTTTGCCGCCCTCGGCGTAGACTACGGACTGCTGCGCCATCATCCCCTGCCCACCCGCAGCCGCATTGCTGCAAGCATCGCCTGCATCGGGCTGGTCGTCGGCATCGCCGTCATCATCGGACAAATGTTGTGGTTCGCGCCCCGCTCGCTGGGTCAGGATCAGATTGTCCTCACGTCGTTGACTCTCGGCGCCAAGGCGTTGCTCTTCGGTCTCGCCACGATCGTTTGCATCCTGTCGGCCGATCAGGCACCGAACACGCACGTCAGCGAATACTACGCGCTCATTCTGCTTAGCACGCTCGGTGCCGGATTCCTCGTCTGCACGGAGAACCTCCTGCTCATCTTCGTCGCGTTGGAACTGGTCAGCCTGAGCCTCTATGCGCTCACCGCCTTCAACAAATCCTCGCGCGCCTCGGCGGAAGCGGGTTTGAAATATTTCACCTTCGGTGCCGTCTCCTCCGCATTCCTGCTGTTCGGACTCAGCTATTTCTATGGCGTCGTCCAAACCCTCAACCTGCACGATGCCACACTCGCGATCACCTCGCTGGAAGCCATTCCGCCGCTGTTGCGAGTGGCTATCCTGTTGATTCTCGTCGGTCTCGGTTTCAAAGTCGCCATGGCCCCCTTCCATTTCTGGGTGCCGGATGTTTACCAAAGCGCGCCCACCCCGGTTGCTGCATGGATCGCCAGCGGTTCCAAAGTGGCTGGATTCTTCGTCCTCATCAAGATTCTCCAACCCGTCGCCATCACGTCCTCAACCAAGGCCATCTGGATGGGTGGAGTCGCCCTCGGTGCCGCGTTGAGCCTCCTCATCGGCAATCTCGGGGCGTTGCGCCAATCCAATCTCAAACGACTCCTCGCCTACAGCGCGGTCGGTCACGCTGGATACATGCTCATCGGCGTGCTCAGCGGCACGGTGGAAGGCATGGCCGCCGTCCTCTTCTACGTGAGCATCTACGCCCTCGCCAACCTTGGCGCGTTCGGTGTGATCAATCTCGTCAGTGATCGCAATGGACTCACCGCGGACATTCAGGACATCGCCGGCTGCTGGAAACGCAGTCCGCTCCTCGCGCTGCTCACCGCCGTCTTCTTCCTCTCCCTCGCTGGCATCCCGCCGCTGGCGGGATTCATTGGCAAATTCTATCTCTTCTTCTCCGCCATCGAAGCGCAGCCCACCATCGCGAAGTGGTATGAAGGCGCGTATTGGCTCGTCGGTCTGGCTTTGATCATGAGCGCTGTCTCGCTCTACTACTACCTACGCGTGCTCAAGGTTAGCTTTGTCAACGATCCGGTTGACACACCCGCACCGATCCGCGTCACGAACGCCGAATGGATCTGTCTCGGCCTTCTGGCGCTGCTTGTCCTCATCGGCGGTATGTTCCCCGATCCGATCATCCACTTTATCCGGTGTTCGCTCGCGGGTTGAATGGAATTGGAATCAAATCCAATAAATTTCGACCAAAAGTTATTGCCAGAATTCACCGAAACTCATAGATTCACAACTCCCCGTTACAACTTTGCGCGGTTAGCTCAGTGGTAGAGCACTACATTGACACTGTAGGGGTCAACAGTTCAAACCTGTTACCGCGCACCATTTTTTCGCCGTTTCCTTCTTCAGCCTTTTCAATCTCCCTATCATTCAGTTGCTTTGCACTCGTTTGATTCGATCTATGATCAAATAATAAAAGCGAATGAGGGAATCGTGATACTTTTGTCATTTGTGCTTTTGTAAAACAATTGAAATAATCACGCCATGAGGAGATTACTTTTTCCAGTGGTGATTTGTCTTATTGCCGTCACAGCGCGAATCCATGCAGGTCCTGCTACTATTCGCTTCGATGCGTTTGGCCCAGCAAATCTGAAAGCCTCCTACGCTGCAACGGAAAATAACCAGGGACTCAACTGCGGCTACGCCGCCTACGCACTACTACCGGGAGCAGGCTTCATTCGCAAAGATGCGGGTACGATCGAGCTCAAAGTCAAACTCCCCCACGATCTCCGGCCCTATAGCGATTACCGCACACTCATTTCCTTGCCGCCCGCTCCAGGACAAAAGTTCAATAATCAGCTCTCGATTATTTTCACCCCCGAGGAGTCAAAACTCGGTTTCTCCGAGGGCGGTCTGGTCTTCACTATCAAGAACGGAACCCAGTCCTACCTGATTAATGCGAAAGGACTCGATTGGAAAGCTGGCTCCACACACACCATCGCTGCAACATGGGGCCCGACAGGCATGCGGCTCTATCTGGATGGCCAACTCGCCGGTGAAAATCCGTACACGGGCGGCTTTCAATCCGATGCTCCCTCCGCCATCAGCGTGGGACGCCATGCCACCGGCGGCATGCCCGCCAATCTGATTCTCGACGAACTCAAAATCTCCGATATCCAGCGCGATGCAGCTTATATGACCGCACAAGCGAAGCCCGGTCAGGCTCCGCAGCTCGATGCCAATACCCTCGTCCTTATGCATTTTGACGGTTCGCTGACCTTCGAGGGCGAGATCACCGAATGGCGCGCCAGCCAGTCCTCGATCCTTGCGATCAATCCGCGAGACTTCAACATCGACTCTGCCAATAATAACATCTACGCGCCAGGAGAGGATGTCGCCGTCGACGTTATGCTCTTCAATTCCCGCTCTGGAAACACCATCCCGCTCACCCTTACCGCCACGGCAAAGACCTTCCGAGGCGCGGAAGCCGCCAAGGCCAAAATTCAGGTGACACCCCAAGATAAGGCGGGCTGGCAAAGCCTGACGGTTCCTCTTCCACTCAAGAACAAGATCGGATGGTATTCAGTCAACGTGGAAATCTCCACCGGCGACAAGGTGCTCTCCAGCTTCGACACGCCATGTCTCGTCATCCCCCCTCCGGCCAAGTCGCGTTACGAATTCGGCCTCGATTACTATGGCTCCACCTATGTTCCATGGTCTTCCATGAAGAAGCTGGGTATGACATGGATTCGCCCGCACAATAATCACTGGAACTGGCACCTAATGGAACCCCGTAAAGGCGAGTTTGACTTCACCCGCACCGATGCGGACGTCGCCGCTGCCGCAGCGAATGGAGTCAAGATCATGGCCGTGCTGGGTCTGGCTCCGGAGTGGGCCGCTGTGCGCCCGGATAATTACGACGAATTCAAGGGCGGTCCCAACGAGTGGAAGGTCAATTCGTGGAAATACAATTGGCGTCCAGGTAATCCGGAGGAATACCGCAATTACGTCACCAAGCTGGTCGACCGCTACAAGGGCAAGGGCATCTACTGGGAGCACTATAACGAGCCCGACTGGCACTTACCGCAGACCGTGGGCTTCGCCTACGGCGGCACCACGCCACAATTTGTCGAGCAGATGAAGATCAATGCAGAGGTCATCCGCAAACTCGACCCGACCGCGAAGATTCTCTTCCCCGGTATCGCCTGCACGCCGATGGCCGATGCAAACTTTGTCCGCGACGTGATCAAGCTCGGTGGCATGCAGTATTGCGACATCGTCGGCATGCATAGCTACGGCGGAAATCCTTTCTTCGGCACGCAAATCAAGCTGTTCCGCGACGCCGGCTACAAAGGCGAAATCTGGCAAACAGAAAAACTCACCAGCCGCAACAACATGGACGGCACCGGCTATCAGGATATGTACCTGTTGCAGATTCCCGATATCGTGGAAACCATGGCGATGGATGTCCCCGTCTACATCGCCCATCCGCATTTCGATTACTTCAAGCGCGGCGTGCCGCAGATTGAATCCTTCGTAGTCCCCTTCTTCTATCGCATGATAGGAGAACGCACCTATGCGGGTCGCCTCGCTGGTTTCAATGTGCATTACTTCGACGGCAAGGAGGGTCCGCTCCTGATCTCATGGGGCAAGACCGATCTCAAAATCCAGGTCGGAGTCGACAAAGTGAAGGTCACCGACCTGTTCGGCGAAAGCAATCTCGTCGATACCCCCAATGGAGTCCTCACACTCAAGGGCTCTCCCGAAGTCCGCTATGTCACAGCTGCGCCGGATTTACCGTTCAAGCTGGCACAGCTAAAGCAGCCGGAAATTTCATTCCAACCGTTGATCAACGGCAACTTCGAAGATCTCGACGGAGACGCCGGCATCGGCGCATTGATTCCAAAGTCCTGGCCCCCCTCCCCCTATCACGACAAGGGACGTTACGCCGCCGATACGAAAATCTACAAGGAAGGCAAAGCGTCCCTCCGTCTGGAAAGCCCCAAGGAAGACAAGGAAACCGTCGTACAGGACATCACACTCATCAGTGGTAACGCCTACGAGATCTCTGGCTGGATACGTACTGAAACCGCGAACGCTACACCCTCCACCAAGCCCAAGGCGGCCGTCTCAGTCTGGTCGCGCTCGCTGAGCAAGGAGCTGGCAGTGCTATCTGAGTCGAATGCCAATAGCGGCGAATTCCGACGCTTCACGGCCCGCTTCACCGCTCCAGCGAACAATCCGGATAACGTGATCTCCATCGTGGTCTATGCCGGAACGGACAAAGCGTGGTTCGACGGCCTGGAGCTGAAAGAAGTGAAGTAAGGGAAAAGTCGCTTCCGGTAATAGGGCGGGATCGTACCGCCCTATTACTTTACTTTGCGCCGTGACGGAAGATCACGACCGGAATCGTCATCAGTAGAATTTTGATATCCAACCAAAGCGACCAATTATCGATGTACTCGAGATCGAGCCGCACCCATTCAGCGAAATTCGTGATTTTGTTACGACCACTGATCTGCCACAGACAGGTCAGGCCTGGTCGCACACTCATCCGGCGGCGTTGCGTGATGTCGCTGAAATTCTCCGTTTCGTAGAGCGGTAACGGGCGGGGGCCCACCAGACTCATCTCGCCCTTTAGCACGTTCCAGAGCTGGGGCAATTCATCGAGACTTGTCTTGCGCAGCCATTTCCCAATGGGCGTCACGCGCGGATCTTTATCCACCTTGAATACGGGGCCGCTCATCACGTTGAATGCCTGGAGCTCCTCACGTGTCTGTTCTGCATTGGTCGCCATTGTGCGAAACTTATACATCGTGAATGGCCGGCCATAAATCCCACTGCGCCGTTGAGCAAAGATCACCGGACGGCCCGATGTACACCAAACCAGAAAAGCCAGAATCACCATCGGCAACCCAAGGATCGCAAGCAGCAGCGCAGAGAGGAACCAATCCATCGCGCGCTTGGTGATCAACTCCCAGGAGGCGTCTGGAGTGGAACGGAAGACCAGCAGAGGGCGGCCCGAGAATTGGTCGAATTGCGGCTTGGCCAATGAAGTACGGAAAAAGTCAGCGCCAATCCATGCCTCAATGCCTTCGGACTCGCAAATGTGCAATGCTTCGCGGATCGTCGGGAAATTAGCATGCTCAATTGAAAAAATCACCACATCGATCATATCGTCGTGCAAACGCTTGATGAATTGCGGGAGCGGCTCCGTGTTCAAATCCACCCTGCCGCAAACCTTGTACAAGCCGCCGGGCACATTCTTGAGATCGGTGTGCCAACCCTCAAGATCGACATTCGCCCCACAGAGTAGGATATGCTGCCGGTTGATTTCCGAGCGGCGGCGGCGATTCACCAACGACCAGGAAAGCATCTCGCGCAGGCAAAGCGTCGCCGTAGCCACGGGCACAAAGAGAATCATCGCCGCGCGGCTCATCGTTTGTTGCGGCACGCGAAAAACGACGATAAAAACCGCCAGTACGAACACGAGAATCGCCACGCTGCGCAGCGCCGTGAAAAAGCTCTGCATGATCGATCCGGAAAAATTAAGACGATAAAATCCCTGTCGCTCGAGGATGAATGGTCCGAGGGGAATGATCAGCACCAACATCCAAATGTAGCCGGAAAACGGAGCGATGGCGGAAATATCGAGAAAGGACAATTCCGGAACCAGAGTGTAACGGATCGTGTGCGAAAGCCATAAGGCGAAGCACAGCAGAAAAGCGTCTAGCACCTGAAAGAGCTGAAAATACAATTCCTGATGACGGCGCAGCATCATAACGCGGCCTGCTCCAAGCTTTGCAGAAAGGATTGATATGCCAACTTCAACCCCGTATCGAGGGAAATGCGCGGGGTCCATCCGAGATTTTTCAACCGCGAGATATCCAATAGCTTGCGCGGCGTGCCATCCGGCTTGGAACGATCCCACAGAATCCCCCCATTGTAGCCAGCAAGAGTACTGATTTTCTGCGCCAGCTCGGCAATCGTAATGTCCTCGCCACAGCCGATATTAACAATCTCTCCGCTGTCATAGCTTTCCAGAAGAAAGAGACACGCATCTGCGAGATCGTCGACGTGTAGAAATTCCCGGCGTGGCGTGCCACTTCCCCATAGGGTGATCGTCGCTTGATTCTGTTCCTTCGCCTCGTGAAAACGGCGCAGCAAGGCCGCCATAACGTGCGAGGTCTGTAGGTCGTAATTATCCCCTGGCCCGTAAAGATTGGTCGGCATAACGGAGATGTAATGATCACCGTATTCCTGACGGTATGCCTGACAAAGCCGAATGCCGCAGATCTTGGCCAACGCGTAAGCGTCGTTGGTTGGTTCGAGCGGCCCCGTTAGCAGTGCCGTTTCTGAAATCGGCTGCGGTGCCAGCTTGGGATAAATGCAGGAACTGCCCAGGAAAAGTAGCTTCTTTACGCCGTGACGATGAGCAGCGGTGATGAGGTTATTCTGAATCGTCAGATTTTCAGTTAGAAATTCCACGGGCTGCTGCGAGTTCGCCAGAATGCCCCCAACTTTCGCAGCCGCAACGATGACCATCTCGGGTCGATGCTTCGCGTAGAACGCCTCCACGGCAGCCGACTGGGTCAGGTCAAGCTCCTGCCGCGTCGCGGTCAGCAAATTCGTGAACCCGCGCTTTTGCAGCAACCGCAGGCAGGCCGAGCCCACCATGCCCCGATGGCCGGCGATGTAGATGCGGGTTGAGTGATCCACGAGAAAGTTCTCCCAGCGATCAGGAGCGGATGTCCTTGCCGTCCAGTTGACGTTGCAAATGGGCAATGTCGGCATCGACCATGATTTCCGTCAGTTGCTTGAAAGTCGTCTTCGGCTGCCAATTCAGTGCCTTGCGCGCCTTGGACGCATCACCAATGAGGAGTTCCACCTCCGCAGGACGGAAATAGCGCTCGTCGATTTTGACGTATTTCTGCCAGTCAAGATTGGCATGCGAAAAAGCGACTTCGAGAAACTCTCGCACCGAGTGGGTTTCGCCCGTGGCGATCACATAATCGTCCGGCTGGTCCTGCTGCAACATCAGCCACATCGCCTCAACATATTCCGGGGCGTAACCCCAGTCGCGCTTCGCTTCGAGGTTACCAAGGAAAAGCTCTCTCTGCAGCCCGGCCTTAATGCGAGCCACAGCACGAGTGATCTTGCGCGTGACGAAGGTCTCCCCGCGGCGGGGCGATTCGTGATTGAAGAGAATGCCGTTGCTGGCATGCATCTTGTAGCTCTCGCGGTAATTCACGGTCATCCAGTAGGAGTAAACCTTGGCCGCGCCGTACGGGCTGCGGGGATAAAAGGGCGTCGTTTCCTTTTGCGGCACTTCCTGCACGAGGCCGAACATCTCACTACTCGATGCCTGATAGAAACGGGTCTTGGTCAGGTTTGCTTCGCGTAACGCTTCGAGAAGACGCGTCGTGCCAATCGCCGTCACATCCCCCGTATATTCGGGAATATCGAAGCTGACGCGCACGTGGCTCTGCGCGCCGAGATGATACACCTCGTCCGGATGCAGATCATAGAGCAACTTCATCAACGACGCGGAATCACTCAGATCGCCATAGTGCAGGAAGAGCTTTACGCCGTGCACATGCAAATCCTTGTAGAGGTGATCGATCCGCTCGGTATTGAACGTACTGGCCCGGCGAATGATGCCATGAACCTCATAACCCTTGTTCAGTAACAGTTCAGCGAGGTAGGAACCGTCCTGGCCGGTAATTCCGGTAATGAGAGCTTTAGGCATAAAAAAGTAACCCGAAAACAAACGCCCTTCGCTTATTTAGAGCGGGGCTGGCGCAATTCCACCGTGATCTGCTTGAGTCGTGCATCGCTGCTGTCGCTCACGGTGCGAATGTCAGGATCGTCGGCGAAGGCTTGGTGCACTGCGCGGCGATCAAACGAATTCATCGCCGGAAGTTTTTCCGAATGTCCAGTCCGCCGGACTCGTTCGGCAATTTCCCGCACACGGACGAGGAAATCCTGTTCCTCCTTCATGCGGTAATTTTCCACATCCACGACCACTCGCGCGGGAGAATCCTCCGCACCATGGGTCACGCGGTTGAGCAAGTATTGCAGCTCCTCGAGCGTGTGGCCGTCGCGGCCGATGAGCCGACCGGGATCGCGAGTCAGAACGTTCAAGACCTGCCGTTCGCCACGCGTCTGTTCCTCAATCGAGAAAACAAATCCGAGATGGCCGAGCATCAACTCGAGGGTTTCTTTGGCAGAGCTTTGCACCATGGTGAAACTTTAATCTCTATGAAAATGACTTAAAGCTTTTTTTAACGATTCTTGCCCACAAAGAGACGGTCTGCAAAGACCGTCCCACACTGTCTCCCACTTCTATAATGTGAAGTGCGACTATTTCAGTGCCTTAGTCTTCGGCACGCGCTTCATGATCGGCACCGGCTTGCGCAGGTTGACGTAAGTTTGAATCATCGAGATCAAGTTGCTCACGGTCCAGTAAAGGGCCAGCGCCGCCGCGAAGTTATAGAGCACAAAAAGCAGCACCACGGGCATCCACTGCATCATCTTGGCCTGCTGATTATCCCCTGTGGTGGGTGTCATGCGCATCAGCAACACCTGCGTGGCCGTCATGAGCAATGGCAACGGATTAATGGCGATATTGTAGCCAAGCAACATGAAGCTGGCCACGGTGTCCGGCTGCACGAGATCGTGTATCCACCAGAAGGAATGGCCGCGCAATTCGACCGCACTCTGGAGCATGACGTAGAAGCCGATGAAGATCGGCATCTGAACCAGCATCGGGAGGCATCCGCCGACGGGATTGACGCCGTAGTCCTTGTAAAGCTGCATGACCTCAATGTTCATCTTTTGCGGGTCATCCTTATACTTCTGGCGGATCTGCTCCATCTTCGGTTGCAGCGCCTGCATCTGCTTCATGCTCTTGTTGGCGATGGATTGCAGCGGCCAAAGAACGAGCTTGATGAGAATCGTCATGACAACGATCGTCCAACCCCAACTCGGGATGAACTTGTGCACCATACTCATGAGTGCCACGAGGGGACGCACAATGAAAGCGGTGACATCCCAATGATCCATCGCCAGATTTTCCCGGCGCGGCAAAAGATCCAAGTGCGCGTAGGTCTTGGGCCCCGCGTACAACGAAAACGGCTGCATCACACTCTGCCCAGCCGGAACGGAATAACCAGCTACTACGGCCTGACCACGAATTCCTTCCGGAACTGTGGATGTCTTCGGACCAAAATCGACAAGTTTGATTGGCTCAAACGCCGCGCCCTTGAGCATGAGCTTGTCTCGCGGAGAAAGAATCAAAGTAAAAAACTGATTATTCACCGCCGACCACAATAAGGGCGTCCCCTCACTGGAAATGCGATTGCGCGCTTCATGGGCAAAAAAACCAAAAGTACTGCTGGCCTGAAAATCGGTTACATTTACCTTATGGAACGAGGTACCCTGTTCCAAACAATAGCTACCGAAAAGATAAATCGCATTATCTAGGACGTGACTCGGCGCGGCCGTGCCGACGTTCAGGTGATACTCCGGCAACACCACATCCTTCGTAGTCGGATTGCTCACCTGCTGATCGAGCTGGATTTGATAATTAGGGGCCAACCGGTACGTGCGCTTGAGCACCGCACCAGAAGACAGTACACGCGAGAAAATCACGGTATCGTCCGTCTTTTCCATCGTGTACGGCATCTGTGTGTAATCGCCATCCCAGCCCACGAGATTAAAAATGGCTTCATGACCGTAGCGATTGAGCGTGACCTTCCGCTCGCCCTCATCGACATGCTTCTTCAGTTCCACCGTCTTGATCGCGCCACCCAAGCTGGTGAAGTGAACAATGAAAAGATCGTTTTCCAGCGTGGCAAATTGTTCGACGCCTGCGTTGGCGGGAATTTTCGGCTCGGGTAGTTTAGCAGAAGCCGTCGTATTGCCGAGCGAAGGCACATCGCCATTGGCGGGCTTGCTAGCCGTGGCGGGGACAGCTGACGTCGCCGTAACTGGAGCGGACGCCGTAGCCGTGGTTGGTGCATTTTTTTTGGCCGAACGGCTTGGCCAACGATGCTCGGCGTAGAAATTCCAGCCGACCAGCAGCAGCATGCAAACGACAACTCCAAACCAACTCTTGCGATCCATGAAAAATCCGTTTCTTTCGTTAAATTTTCGAGCGATGCAGCGCTGCGCTGATCGGCCCCTCCGGCACCGGGTCAAACCCGCTGCCACCCCAAGGGTGACACCGTCCGAGGCGTTTGATTGTCAGCCACGCTCCCATGACCAACCCGTGCGTCCGAATCGCCTGCTGCGCATAGTGCGAGCAGGTCGGGTGAAACCGACAACATCCAGACAAGCCGAACGTCGCCTTGAACGGCGCCACAATCCAGCGGTACCCTTCAATCAGCCATATGGCGACCTGTTTCATGGCAGCGATCAAAGCAACTTTATGAGCTGCGTCGACTGATTTTTTGCCGGCCGCTCAATTGCACCATCGCATCCTTCAACTCTACGAAGGTCATTGTGGCCGCTTCCGGCCGCGCCGACCAAAGCCAGAGCAGCTTCCCACCTGTCACTTCCGGGGCGATGAACCGCCGGTATACTTCCCGCATCCGCCGGCGAAGGCGGTTGCGGACATGAGCCGCCCCGATGCGTTTCGGGGTAAAAAAGGCGGATTGGGGTTCTTCTCCTGCCGGAGCCTCCTGCACGAGCAGTACGAACCAGCGATTAGACTGCCGTTTACCCTGGGTCCGAAGCCCTTGGATGACGACGCGGCGGCGAATGATCTGGCGGCGCGGTAATTTCTCCCGTCGCCGCGGATTCGATACGCCGCTGGCCGGTAGCTCCACCAAATTAACCCTTGGTGTGGGGCGTAAACTTGACCGAGGTGCGCTTGCCGGCCAAACGGACGCGGCCCTTGGCGCGACGGCGGCTCAAAATGGCGCGACCGTTCTTGGTGCGGGTACGGCTCAAAAATCCAAACTGACGCACACGGCGCTTCTTCGACGGCTGATAGGTTCTCTTCATAAAATAACTCTTGTTCTGGGAAGGGTAGAAACTACCAGTAACTGCGGTGATGACAAGAGGTTTTTATCGCCAAGGAAGCAGTTTTTTCTCCTTTGGCGCCTCACATACCCAATCCTGCTTGCGGAATAGCACGTTCCCGATGCAACTCGCCGCGGCTCAGCAGGATCAGAAAAGGTAGCCCGCAGTTTTCCGTTTCCCCTACACCAATTCCAATGCGGTCTTCAGCTCCGCTTCAGTATTGTAGAAGTGCGGCGAGAGTCGCAGGTGCGGCACACCCGCGCGATCGTGCCGGATCGAGACGGACACCTTCGCTTCGCTGAATCGTTTGCCGATGGCGACGGCATCCTTGCCCGCGAGCGAGATGGTGGAAATTCCGCTCATCTGCTCGACGGGACGCTCCGCATAGAGCACGGAGAGCCCGCGCTGCGCCGCCGCCTCCACCACGAATCGACGCAAATACTGGAGCCGCTTTTCAATGGCTTCGATGCCGACGCCGACTAGCAGATCGATGCTCGCTTTCATGCCTTCGAGGCCGAGCAGGTAGAGACTGCCCGGTTCGTAACGGCGTGCGCTGGCTTCAAACTTGATCTCCGGTTGTGCGATAAAGTTCGGCGAGCGGACATTCCAGGAACCGACCAGCACCGGCTTGAGTCGGTCGAAATGCTCCTTCTTCACATAGAAAACCCCGGCACCCGAGGGCCCGAGCATCCACTTGTGCGAGTCCGCGCTGAGAAAATCGATGTATTGCGCGTCAATCGTCGTTGCGCCCAAGGATTGAATCCCATCCAGGCAAAAGAGAATCCCGCGCTTCTTCAACTCCTCACCAATCGCGCGATAGTCGAGTCGATAGCCCGTCAAAAAATGGCACGAGGCAAGCGCGACCAGCTTTGTCTTCGATGTGATCGCTGCACGAACCAACTCCGGCGTGATCTCCCCCACGCGCGCAGGTTGTAGCGGAACGATCTTCACCCCGCGCTCGGCGAGATGCTGCCACGGGTAGACATTGGCGGGGTAATCGTCAGGATAGAAAATCACTTCATCGCCCGCCTGCCAGTCAAGGCCCAGCGCCACGAGATTCAAGCCGAGCGACGTCGGCCCGAGCAACGCAATCTCGGACTTGTGCGCCCCGATCAGGCTCGCACCCGCTTCGCGCACCGCTTCGACGCGGCCAATAAAATCGCCCGCTTCCTGTTGATCCTCCGCTGCGGCTTGCGCGCCGCGTTGCAGGCATTCCACCGCGACGCGCGGAATCGGCGACACTCCGGCATGACCGAGAAAGATGCGATTGCGCGTGACCGGAAACCAATCGTGACGGATGGAGTCGTTGGCAATGACGTGCTCAATGGCGGGAGTGGTCATAACACCACCCAGCTTACGCCGATTTTCACAGAGTCAAAAAGAAAAGGCGTCTCGAAGTCGAGACGCCTTTTCCCTCAGCGAACCTACTAGGCTTTCGCAGCCGCGTGATATTCCTGCAGCGACTTCACCTGGAGCGGTTCCTTCTGCATGGAGCGGATACCTTCCACCGTTGCGGCGGCGGCGGCCATCGTGGTCATGACAGGGACCTTCTGGTAGAGCGCGGTGGTGCGGATCTTCACCTCGTCGGCGCGGGCGACTGGCCCGTGCGGCGTGTTGATGATGAGCGCCATCTCGTTGTTCTTGAGCATGTCGAGGATGTTGGGGCGACCCTCGGTGATCTTGAACAGCGGCAAGCACGGCACCTGCGCTTCGCGCAACGCTTTCGTGGTTCCCGCGCTGCTATAAATCTTCAAGCCGAGCTCGACCAATTGCTTGGCCAATTCCACGGCGGCAGGCTTGTCCGAATCGCGCACGCTGATGAACACGTTGCCCTTGAGCGGGAGCGCCGGAGCGGCGGCCATCTGCGCTTTCGCGTAGGCGGTGCCGAAATCGTCGTCGATGCCCATGACTTCGCCGGTCGACTTCATTTCCGGTCCAAGCAAAATATCCACGCCGCGGAACTTCGCAAACGGGAACACCGCTTCCTTAACCGAGTAATGTTTCGGCGTCACTTCCTGCGTGAAGCCGAGTTCCTTCAGCGTCTTGCCCGCCATGATCTGCGCGGCGAGTTTCGCCAGCGGCACGCCAATGGACTTGCTGACAAACGGCACGGTCCGCGACGCACGGGGATTGACTTCGAGCACGTACACAATGTCGTCCTTCACGGCAAACTGGACGTTCATCAGTCCCTTGACGTTGAGCTCTTTCGCCATCGCCAGGGTGGCGCGGCGAATCTCGCTCTTGACCGTATCGGAAAGGCTTGGGGCCGGGATCGCGCAGGCGCTGTCGCCAGAGTGCACGCCCGCTTGTTCAATGTGCTGCATGATCGCCCCGATGACGGCGGTTTCGCCGTCGGCGATACAATCCACATCCACTTCAACCGCATCCTCAAGGAAATCGTCGATCAGCACCGGACGCTCGGGCGAAGCCGCTACGGCGTTGCGCATGTAATAGCTCAGCTCTTCGTCGCTGTAGACGATCTGCATGGCGCGACCACCGAGCACGAACGAGGGACGCACGAGCACGGGGTAACCGATCTTCTTCGCGGCCGCAATAGCTTCCTCCTCATTCGTCGCGGTACCGTTTGTCGGCTGGCGAATCTTGAGGTGATGCAGCATTTCCTGGAACAGCTTGCGATCTTCGGCGCGGTCGATCGATTCGACAGAAGTACCGATGATGTTCACGCCATTGGCTTTCAGACCAGCCGCGAGATTGAGCGGAGTCTGTCCACCGAACTGAACGATGACGCCCCACACTTTTTCGCGCTCGTAGATATTCAGGACATCTTCCAGCGTAAGCGGTTCAAAGAACAGCTTGTCAGAGGTATCGTAATCGGTCGAGACGGTTTCCGGATTGGAATTGACCATCAACGTTTCAAAACCAATTTCCTTCAACGCGAACGCGGCATGCACGCAACAGTAATCGAATTCGATCCCCTGTCCGATACGATTCGGACCACCGCCCAGGATCATGATTTTCTTCTTTTCTGTCTCGCGCACTTCGTCGTCGTCAGTGTCGTAGGTAGAATAAAAGTAGGGTGTGTACGCTTCGAATTCCGCCGCGCAGGTGTCAACCAAACGGTAGCTCGGAACGACGCCCTTTTGCTTGCGAAGCACACGAATTTCACTCTCCGTCTTGTTCCACGCCGCCGCGATCTGGCGGTCGGAAAAACCGAGTGACTTGATCTTCGCGAGATTATCGGGATTCGGCTTCACGAAGAGAATTTCTTCCTCGTCGACAATCTGCTTGAGGTTATCGAGGAACCAGCGGTCGATCTTCGTCAGTTCAAAAATCTGCTCGACCGAGAGCCCGGCGCGGAATGCCTGCCGGATGTAGAAAATGCGTTCGCCATTGGGCGTGGTCAACTTCTGCTGAATGACATCCATCGCGGGCAAGGTGCGACCACCGAGTTTGCCGCCGCTGAAGCCCCATGCGCCGACCTCGAGAGAACGGAGCGCCTTTTGTAGAGATTCCTTGAACGTGCGACCAATGGCCATCGCCTCGCCCACGCTCTTCATCTGCGTGGTGAGAGTCGCATCAGCTTGCGGGAATTTTTCGAACGCGAACCGCGGGATCTTCGTTACGACGTAATCGATGGTCGGCTCAAAGCTGGCCGGGGTCTCGCGCGTGATGTCGTTGCGGATTTCATCGAGCGTGTAACCAACCGCGAGCTTCGCCGCGATCTTCGCAATCGGAAAGCCGGTCGCCTTCGACGCCAGCGCCGAGGAACGCGACACTCGCGGGTTCATCTCGATCACGACCATGCGCCCCGTCTCAGGGCAAACACCGAACTGAATGTTCGAGCCGCCGGTTTCAACGCCAATCTCGCGGATGACCGCGAACGAGGCGTCACGCATGAGCTGATATTCCTTGTCCGTGAGCGTCTGCGCGGGAGCAACTGTAATCGAATCGCCGGTATGCACGCCCATCGGATCGAAATTCTCGATAGAACAAATAATGACGCAGTTGTCCTTGCGGTCGCGCATGACCTCCATCTCGTACTCTTTCCAGCCGAGGAGCGATTCCTCAATGAGCACTTCGGTGACAGGAGACAAATCGAGTCCGCGCTGGACGATCTCTTCGAATTCCTCGCGGTTGTAACCGATGCCGCCGCCCGTGCCACCCATGGTGAACGCGGGACGAATGATGAGCGGATAGCGGCCGATGCGCAGCGCAATGGCGCGCGCTTCTTCAATGGTATGCGCCACGCCGGAGATCGGCACATCGAGCCCAATCTTCAACATCGCTTCCTTGAACAAGAGGCGGTCTTCGCCCTTCTTGATCGCCTCGGCGTTCGCACCGATCATCTGAACATTGTGCTTGGCCAGCACGCCCGATTCAAAGAGCGACATGGCGGTATTGAGGGCCGTCTGACCGCCCAATGTGGGCAGCAACGCATCGGGCTTTTCCCGCTCGATGATCTTCTCCACCACTTCGGGCGTAATCGGCTCGATATACGTGCGATCCGCGAACTCCGGATCGGTCATGATCGTGGCCGGATTACTATTGATCAAAATAACGCGGAAACCCTCCTCTTTCAACGCCTTACAGGCTTGAACGCCAGAATAATCGAATTCGCAGGCTTGGCCGATGATAATCGGGCCGCTGCCGATGAGGAGAATGGAGTGAAGATCGGTACGTTTGGGCATAAAAAGTCAGCGTAGATAGTGGCCTTCGGTTATAAAGCAGGTCGCCCAACGCGCAAGCCCTGAATTGCACCGTCGTGCCGTTGTCACGGGCAAAGAGGGGAAATTGCCAATTTTCAATCGCCAAATACCAATTAGGAGAAAGAAAAAAGAAGTCCGTAGACTTCACAGATGGAAGCCGATTTAAAGGCAAAATCCATTGCTTGATGATCTGATTAAAAATCTGCCGTTAAAACTGCGTGAATCGGCGAAATCTGCGAACACTCCTCTTCTCCAATTGGCATTTGTCAATTGGAATTGATCAATGCCCTGCCCTACGCCGGAATCGGCAACTCGTGCGGTTCCTGATCGTGGTCGTGCGCATGGGCATGATGCGCATTCATCGCCAGGTTCGTCTGTTGCCAGAAGATCGGATCGACCGACAACTCCTTGAGTAAGCGGTCCGGGGTGATTGGCTTGCTCAGGACCACCGCCGCGCCCTTGAGCAGCAGCGATTCCTTTTGCTCAGGCGTGACAAAGCCGCTCATGACGATGATTCGACCCCGGAATGGCAGTAGACGCACCGCGTCGATCAGATCCGACCCGGAAAGACCGGGCATGTTCAGGTCGGTCAGGATGAAATCGAAGTTTTCATGCTCACGCTGGAGCAAATGCAGGGCGTCCTGGCCATCGCTGATGGTCGTGACATGATGCCCCGAGCGAGTGAGGTAGCGCGAGAAGCTGCGCACCACAAGCTCGTTGTCGTCCACGAGCAAAATCCGCGACCGGTGACTCCCCGAGGCGGGCAGCAGGGCGGCATCCGGCACGACCTGTTTGACCTTCTTTGCGGCGCGCGCCTCGGCCGGTATTTCGAGGATGAACGTGGAGCCCTTGCCCGGCTCACTCTCGACTTGAATCTTACCGTCGAGCGCATGGATACAGCTCCAGACCACCGCGAGACCGAGCCCGGTGCCCTTCCCCGTCTTTTTCGTCGTGAAGAACGGTTGAAAGATCTGCTGACGCACGGCTTCGGTCATGCCCATGCCGTTATCGGAAATCGTAATGCGTTGAAAAAACTGGGACGTCTCCCCCTGCACCCAATACCCGCTCGTCTCCACCCGAATGCGAGGCGTCCAATCGCTGTCCGGTGACCGCTGCTGCAGACCGTCCAGCAACGTATCGCGGGCATTGAAGAAAAGATTGATGATCATCTCACTGACAAGCGCGCTGGACGTGTAGAGTCGGGGCAAGGTCTCGTCAAATACCGACTGAATCTGAATGCGACGATCGACCGTGCTGCCGATAAGCTTGAGCGTGTTTGAGACGAGGTCGTTCAGGTAAACCCGTTCGCGCGTGTCCGCCGAGCGCCGACCGAGCAAGAGAATGCGCTGGCAGAGCTCCGTGGCCTGTTGGATAGCCTGCTTGAGCGGCTGCAACTCTTCCACGAGTTCCCGGTCCTTGCCCCAAGTCTGCTCGATGGAAAGCGTCTGCAGCATCATCGGAGCAAGGAGGTTGTTAAACTCATGCGCTACCCCGCTGGCGATCTCGCCCAGGGCCCGAAGTTGCCGATTCGATAGTGCGTCGTTGTGATGCCGCGAAGGAGAGGGAGAATCTTGCACGATGGGATCGTTTCTACTCCCGTGATGCCCGCTGTCGCAACAGTGGAAATATGAATTTTTCTTCCTCTTGCGATTACCCCTAAAGGTCGGCGGCTCGCATCCATAAACAGCTCTAAATCAGGCAAGCCAGCGTGACACCGGACCCCATTTTGACACGTTACGAGGCTCCTTCTGGTATCTGCGGTAACGTCTCCACGCCCAAAGCCATCTCACGTTACATTCAGTACCGCTGACGCGGGACGCCAATACTGGGCCAGCGTCGCGCTGGTCATCCTGAACTTGTCGAAAAATCGGTTGGGATGCTTACCAATGTAATAATAAACCTGAAATTGGCTCCATCATCACGAAACAAAAAGGCGGCACACCCGAGGTGCACCGCCTTTTTCATGGCCCCCAAACTGTACCGGGGCAGTCGCATCACTGGTTAGAAGTGAGCGATGATATTGTCACCAAATTCGGAGCACTTGATTTCCGTCGCGCCTTCCATCTGGCGGGCGAAATCATACGTGACTTTCTTCGAGCCGATCGCGCCATTGAGCCCCTTGAGGATGAGGTCCGCCACTTCGGTCCAGCCGAGATAACGGAACATCATTTCGCCCGAGAGAACCACCGAGCCGGGGTTCACCTTGTCGAGATTCGCGTACTTCGGAGCCGTGCCGTGCGTGGCTTCGAAAATAGCGTGGCCGGTCACGTAATTGATGTTACCGCCAGGAGCGATACCGATGCCGCCCACCTGCGCCGCGAGGGCGTCCGAGAGGTAGTCACCGTTCAGGTTCAACGTGGCGATCACGTCGAAATCTTCCGGCCGGGTTAACACCTGCTGCAACGTAATGTCCGCAATCGCGTCCTTGATCACGATGCCAGCACCGGGCTTGCCCGCGGGAATCTTGCACCACGGACCGCCGTCGATTTCCACGGCACCGAATTCATTCTTCGCCACGGCGTAGCTCCAGTCGCGGAAGGAACCTTCCGTGAACTTCATGATGTTGCCCTTGTGGACAATCGTCACCGACTTGCGCTTGTTGTCGATCGCATATTGGATCGCGGAGCGCATCAAGCGATCCGTGCCGATACGGGAAACCGCCTTGAAGCCGATACCCACTTCGACCGACTCATCGACCTTGGCGTCGAGTCCGGCCTGTTTCAAAAATTCCTGACCTTTGGCTGCGGTGCCGAAACGCACCTTGCCGAAGTCCTTCGGGAACGTGGACGAGAGAAAATCGAGCGCCTTCTGCGCTTCGGGCGTGCCGCCCTTGTATTCGATACCGGCGTAGATGTCCTCGGTGTTCTCGCGGAAGATCACCATGTCCACCTTCTCCGGGCGCTTGACCGGCGACGGAACGCCCGTGAAGTACTGCACGGGACGCAGGCAGACGTAGAGGTCCAGCATCTGTCGCAACGCCACATTGAGCGAGCGAATGCCACCACCCACGGGAGTGGTCAGCGGGCCCTTGATACCGACGAGGTATTCCTGAAACGCCGCGACGGTTTCATCAGGCAGCCAGTTATTGAACTTCTTAAATGCGGTTTCACCTGCGTAAACTTCCCTCCACTCCACCTTGCGCTTGCCGCCGTAAGCTTTTTGCACGGCCGCGTCGAAAACGCGCACCGACGCGCGCCAAATGTCCGGACCAGTACCGTCGCCTTCGATGAAGGGAATGGTGGGATTTTCCGGAACGTTCAGTTTGCCATTGGTGATGCTGATTTTGCTCATGATGTGGGGGCCGATTAGGGGATTAGGTTGATAAAATTAACGGATGGGACGAAAAGAGTTTAAGAGGCTTTTACGCTTTCTCAACTCTTTCGTTCCATCCGTTCATTCAGCCGGGGGACTCGATCTCGCTGTTTTTTTACGACAGCTTGCCGACGAATTCGCCGATGCGGGCGAGACCCTGTTCGATGTTCTCCATGCTGGTGGCATAGGACAAGCGAACCGTGGAGTCGTCACCAAAGGCGAGGCCGGGAACAACCGCGACCTTTTCCTTGGCGAGGAGCTGTTCGGCGAACTGTGTGGAGTTCAGACCAGTCTGCGCGATGTTGAGCAGAATATAGAACGCTCCCTGCGGGCGGACGTAACTGATGCGGCCAATGCCGTCAACCAGTTCCATCACGCGCTTGCGGCGGCGATCATATTCCTTGTGCATTTCCATGACACAATCCTGCGGTCCCTTGTAAGCCGCGAGGGCTCCCTTTTGCGCGAAGGAAGTGGGGTTGGAAGTGCTGTGGCTCTGAAGCGAGTCGATTACCTTCGCAACGCCCTCAGGGGCAGCGACGTAACCGAGTCGCCATCCGGTCATCGCATAGGGCTTGCTGAAGCCGTTGACGGTGAGCGTGAGATTGTAGACGTCATTGCTCAGCGTGGCGATGCTGATGTGCTTGGCGTCATCGTAGACGAACTTCTCGTAAATTTCGTCCGAGAGAATCAGGATGTCTTCATCGAGCGCCACGTCGGCCAGACCAGCGAGTTCGTTTTCGGTGTAGACCGCGCCCGTGGGGTTGCCCGGGGTGTTGATGATGATCATCTTCGTGCGGGGCGTCATCGCGTCGCGGAACTGGTCGGGAGTGATTTTGTAACCGCTCTCCGCCGTCGTGGGGACAATCACGGGCACGCCGCCAACGAGCTTGACCATTTCAGGATAGCTCAGCCAATACGGGGCCGGAATGATGACTTCGTCGCCTTCATCGAGGGTGGCCAGCAGTGCGTTGAAACAGGAATGCTTCGCGCCGCAGTTGACAATGATCTGCGACGGTTTGTAATCGAGACGGTTGTCCTTCTTGAGCTTCTCGCTGATCGCGGTGCGCAATTCCGGAATACCCGAAGACGGCGTGTATTTGGTGAAGCCGGCGTCAAGGGAGCCCATCGCCGCGGCTTTAATGTGTTCGGGCGTGTCAAAGTCGGGTTCGCCCGCACCAAAACCGATGACATCAATGCCTTCAGCCTTCATGGCTTTGGCTTTGCTATCAATGGCGAGGGTCAGCGAGGGCGTCAGTTCCTGAACGCGACGAGAAGGTTCCATAATCATTTTTCCAATCTATATTGTGATGTGTTGTGAAGTGGTCAGTTAAGAGCGCAATACGAAAAAAAGCAACCACGTATCGCGCTCTTTGCCTTCAAAAAAGGCCCGACTGGTCTCAATCCCCGTAGAAAGACTCAACCACGGACTTGAAATTATTCTGGCGGACCTTGACGATCCCCTGCTCACGCTGGGCGTTCTCCGCCGAGTCGGAGGCGTGCGCGGCGTTGACCATGATGGTCTGGCCGAATTCGCGGCGGATCGAGCCGGGAGGTGCCTTGGAGGGGTCGGTTGGCCCGAGGACCTCGCGGATCTTGCGCACCGCGTCAACGCCTTCGTAGGTGAGGACGATGCATTTTTCCAAACCAAGCATCGTGCGCTCTTCGGGAGGACATTCACTGGGACAACGGCCCGTCATGAACTTGACGATGTTGTTGAACTGCTGATCTCCTGCGAGCGGTCCGAGCAACTTCGCGAGATTGGCGCGGGTATCCTTGTCGATCTTCAAATCCATCGCCGTCTCGAGCAACTCACCAGCGCGGTCGGCAATCGAACTGCCCAGTTTTTCGCGCAATACCTGGCGAACGGGACCATAGAACTCCTCCGCTTCCGCCACTGACATGCGGTGCAGCTTGATGCTGGTGATGGCCAGTCCAGTGCGTGAGAAAATGTCGATGATGTTGCCCGGGCGACCGCTCGGGTAACGGAAATTGTCGGGCTTGATAATGACCAACGTCCGCTCGTGCTGCGGGTCCGTCGCTGTCGGCAAGGTGATGAGCTTGCTATCGAGCAGACCGCCGTCGCCTTCGGAATACTTGGCCCAGATCTTCAACTTGGTGCGGGCTTCCTCCACATTGGGAGAAGCGAGCACCGCGGGTTCAAAGTAACGGACCGTGCCATCCCGGTTAAGAATAAAGTCGCCGTAAGTCTCACGGATGGTTTCGCCACGCGGAGAGTTCTTCTTGATGTTGCCCACCGCTTCACGCACCTTGCGCACGGCATCATCGCCGCGGAACAAAAGCATCATCAGACGCTTGCGCTGGCCGGAGATCGGATCAGGAGAGAAATTCTCCTTGATGTAATCGCGAATCAGCTCCTGGATGAAGCGATCCTGAGGGTCTTTGTCTGTCACCACGTGCTTGTTATATTCTTCCACCAGTTGGGCGCTGGGGGCAAACATCTGCGCGCTAACCAAATCCAACGCCGTGCGGGTCAGCAACCGGGCGATGATACCCCCGGTGCGTGATTTCGAGACGGTGTACGGGTTAATAATAACGTAACTGAGTTCTTCGGCCATAAAAAGGGCAATCAACGTAAGGATGTGTGTTCGTCACGTCAACGATAAATCTTATTAATCAAAAAGCCGGGGTTATACTGAATGACCTTTCAAGCCTACATTTTGGTAGCTCTACCCAGATCATTTTCGGCCACAATCCACTCGGTGACCGGCTTTCCATCGAGAATGTGCTCCATCAAAATCCGTCGGCAACGTTCGACCGTTACCTGCGCATACCAAATCCCTTCCGGGTACACCACCAGCCACGGTCCCCGCGTGCAAATCCGGAAGCAGCCGACCTTCGTCCTCATCACTTCCAGGTGGAGATCCTTCGATTCCGATTTCAGATAATCCCACACCTTCTCCCCTTCCCGGGGCGAACAGCAGTCCGGCCCGAGGCATAAAAACAGATGCTTCTTGGCGCCGGCAATACCAGCCTTCTTTAATCCGGAGGAAAGAGATCGACTCATAGGACGGTGGGTTGAACGGCACTCAACATGGCATCGGCCAGGCGCGTATGCAAGTGGTAGCGGCGGGTGTGCTCTGCGCCGCAGCGACCAATAGCCCGGAGTCGTTCCTTGTCCGCCAAGGCGGCGCGAATAACCTTTTTGAGACCGTCTTCTTCCACGTTATAGTAAAGTGCATGCTCCCCATCGAGGTATGGTTTATAGCGACGGATATTCGGCTGATTGATCACCGGCACCGTACCGACCAGCAGGGATTCATGGTGTCGAGTGCAATCCCACTCCGCCCCTTCCGGCGAAAAAACCAGCCAGGCACGCGACATGCGCTGCAGATACTCCCGATGCGGTATGGCCTTGTCGGGAATATCGATGATCACGCCCTCTTCCTGCGCCAATTCCCGCAATTGCCGCAAGCCGTCGGGACGAATCCATGAATAACTCACCCCGCCTGCAAAAAAGACATCCACTGTCTTTTCCGGGGCGATGCAGTCCGCGAGATAGTCGACCTCCGTCACGCCGTAGGAAAGAGGGCGAATCTTTTGCGCCCATTTCTGATAGCGGGGCGAACGGCTGACATTGAACACGCATTCGTTGCGCTTGTCCTGCCAGAGAAACGCCTTGAAAAGATTCACCGGGCATTGTGTTTTATAATAGAGCGTACAGGCTTCCAGCAGCGGCCAGTTTTTGCGCGCGATAGCCTGGCTATCCTCCCATTCGTACACGATCAATGGTACTCGATACTTGGTGATCGTCGGTAAAAGCAAGTGCGGGCCAAAGCTCGCAAACGAGGTAAAAAAACGTTTAATGAGCTTCAGCACGTTCGAAAGCCAGAAACGGCCCGGACGCCACAGTCCTTCCGCCAAACCGAAGCACACGACCGCGTCATACCGGCCCTCGGCCAGCTCCCGACGTAACCGCAACCACTCTTTCCACGTGAACATCTTTTGATGCGTCGCCACCTTGTCTCGATCTTTCGGTGGACAAAAAATACCCGTCCCCCGCTTCAGCAGCTCCTTCACGAAACGTTGATTGGAGCAGGGACGATATAGAATCAGGACCCGCTCGGGAGACAGGTTGTTCAAAGTGGTATCACTCATAAATGCATAGGGGAGCGCCGTTTCACACTTCCCCGGCCAGACAGTACGACAGAATCCGTTTCTAGCAAGCTCGCGCTTGACCACAACGCAATCTGTCCGCACCCTTTGCGTGTGACTCGCGCTCGATTACTCCTTCTCGGTTCCGCCATGCTCGGCCTCACGGGCTGCTACGCTCCTTCAGGCGAATACGGCGGCAATATCTATGGAGATCCTTCCGGTCCGTATGGCATCCAAGGGGCGGATGTTGTGAAAAGCGAGGAAGTCGGCACCGGATTCGATCCCTACGGCGGCATCTACAACTACGAAGAAGTCGACTTCGGCCCACCCACCTCACAGCCATGAACCGTCCCCTCCCCCTCCTCATTTCCATCCTCGCGCTGCTCGCAACGCTCAGTCCCCTGACCGCCGCATCGACCACCACCATCACCGCCAAGGAGCTGAAACGTTACGTCGACTACGCGAATGCCCACAATGGCGACGCGCGCGCGTGGTACGATCTCGCCATAGCAGCCAAGCGAGCCGGTCAAACAGATGTCGAAAAAGCCGCGCTCGAACGCGTGGTGGGCATCAACGCCATGTCGGCCAAGGCTTGGAACAATCTCGGACTGCTCCACTTTAAATCACATCACTACCCCGAAGCGTTCGATTGCTACCGCAAAGCGGTGACAGTAAACGACAAGTATGCAGGTGCCTGGTTGAATCTCGGCAACACCTGCCGCGCCATGAAACGCTACAACGATGCCGTGGAAGCCTACAAACGGGCCATCACGATCAATCCGCGATTCGCCGGAGCATGGTATAGCCTCGGCAATTGCTACGCATCCCAAGGCAAATATCCGGACGCACGCGAATGCTTCCTCAGTGCGGTGAAAATCGAGCCGACTTATTCCCGCGCTTGGTACAGCCTCAGCCTCGTACGCAAAGCCCTCGGGGAAAACATCGAAGCCGACGCCGCCATGAAACGCGCCGTCCAGCTCGAGCCCAATCTAGCCAAATAGGGCTCGATCCACTCGGGCGCGGTGGTTTGAAACCGCGCTCCAGTTCATTCATACTTTTCCGGCAACCAACGTCATGCGGGGCCAGTACCAGACGATCTTGCCATCTTCCTGACCGATCCGGTACACCTCGCGAATGAAGCTCGGCACGCGGGCGACCATCTCCAGAACCTTCTTGCGATTCTCTTCCGTCGTATTGGCCACCTCGAGATACCAATTGATATCCGGCATCTTCAACGACTGCAGCTCGCACTTCGCCACCGTCAGACCGGCCAGTTGACACCACTGTTTCCAGTCCCGGGGACGACGCAATTTCACGTGGCTCGGATCACGCAGCTTCTCCAGCTCATTGAGCCAATCGCCCGCCTCCGGGTGATCATCCAGCACCACCCCATCGATCACCACGAAATGACCGTACATCTTCAACACCCGCGATGACTCCGCCACGAACTTCTGAGGATCGCTGAAATGATGCGGTGCCACGCGGCACGTCACGATATCGAACGTCGCATCCTCGTACGGCAACGCTTCCGCCGGATGCTCCTTCAACGTCACCGTCACTCCGCGCTCCGCGGCCAGTTCGCCCGTGCGCTGCAGCATCGCGGGCGTGATATCACTCGCCGTCACATCCAGTCCCTGCGAGGCCAGGTACACCGCCGTGTGACCGCCCCCCGTCGCGACGTCGAGCGCTTTGCGACCGGGCTTGATGTTGAGCGGCTTGATCGCCGCTTCCACATCCGCCACGTTGGCGAGAATGTGGTCCTTGCCGTAACGTTCGCTCTGCTTGCCGAATTGTTCCGCCGAGGCAGATTGAATCTCGTCGAGCGTCTTGGGGAATTCGCCCTTCTTCACCTTTTCATACCACGCGTTCAGCATGACAAAATCCGACGGCAACGATGTGACGCCACAGTACAAATAGTTTCCGATCACGCCCGCAAGCGCATAGTCCGCATACGTCTGCCGATCTCCCAGCAGAAACGGCGTCTGAGTCAGCCGCTGCTCGAACGGTTTGATCTTGCGGATAAATTCCGCCGTCAGCTCCAGAACGTCCCGTTTCCATAATTCCAGACAACCGGCTCCAAATTTACGTTCCTTGTGACGGCGAAAAAGGCCGCGCTCCAAGTCCGTCTTGATCCAGCTTTCCCAATAAGCATCGCCGATCCTGAATCCCGCGCCCTCGCAATCGTTCTCGATGTAATGCGTGATCACCTGCTGCAGCCCCGCCTGATTCTGCGGGAATAATTTCAACTGGGCGATCATGTCAATGTGCCGCGCCACATCCTGACCGCCCTCCGCCTGCTCCCAGATGGTCTCGCGCGAGAGCAAATCCTCGATCACGGGCACCTGATAATATTGCCCCTTCGTCAGCATCACCACCGGCGACGGTTCACAAATATTGAGATTCACCACCTCGTACGGCACCCCCGAATGACGCAACATCCATTCAATCGGAATGCAATACGGACTGTGCGCGTACTGATACAACCGGATACGAGGCTCATTATTCATGACAAACCTTTCTTGGGGGCTCTGCCCCCATACCCCCTCCAAGGGTATGATACCCTTGGAGGTTTGGAGGGCGGAGTCCTTCAATCATAGCTGGAAAGCGATCTTGCCGCCACGCGAACTTTGCTGGGCGTGTTCGAGCGCCGCCTTGGCTTCCGAAAGCGGGTAACGTTTTTCGATCGGCACCCGGAACGCGCCCTGGCGAGCCAGCACCGCCAACTCTTCCCAGAGTTGCGTCACCTGTTCGCGCGACGCCTTCTTGTACCAGCGCGACACCCAGAAGCCGCGCAGCTGGATATCCTTGAAAATCAGAAGCCCCGTCCCCACGCGAACCGGCTGCTTGCTCATGCCCCCGTACGTCACCATCGCACCACCCGGCGCGAGCGCGAAGCTCATGCGGAACGAACTGTCGCCGCCCACCGTGTTGAGCGCCAGTTTGATCGGCGCGCCCGCCGTGATCTCTTTCAGCTTGTGACGGAGGTTATCATCATCCAGCACCACGTAATCCGCTCCGAGCGCCTTCAGTTCGGGAATCAGTTCCTCGCGACGCACCAGATTGATCGACTTCAAGCCCCGCGCTTTCGCGATCTCAATCGCGCACCGGCCCACGCCGGAATTCGCTGCATTCTGGATAAAGAAATCGCCCGCGTTCAGCTTCACGAACTCCGACAGCATCAAGTACGCCGTGGCCGGATTCACACTCAGCATCGCCGCCTGTTCGAGCGACAGTCCTTCCGGGAACGGCACCACCTCGGCGGCTTCCGCGACCACGGCCTGACGCCACGCGCCGAGCGATTGCGGCGGCTGCACCCATTGCCCCACCTTGAGATCCTTCACAGCGGAACCGACCTCGGCCACCACGCCGACCGACTCG
Organism: Verrucomicrobium sp.; assembly: GCA_017849585.1. Lineage (GTDB taxonomy): Bacteria > Verrucomicrobiota > Verrucomicrobiia > Methylacidiphilales > UBA1321 > UBA1321. The sequence continues at coordinate 15,285 of JAFIGT010000020.1, read as the reverse complement.
CGACCGCCCACGGCGGGCAACGGCGGCAACGTGGCGTACGTACCCTCCAGCGTGTTCACGTCGCTTGGATTGATCATCGCGAGTTTCACTTCGATGAGTACCTGCGTCGGGCCCACCGGCGGTAAATTTTGTTCTTCGACGCGAGCAACTTCATGCGCTTTGCCGTGTTCAGAGTAGGAGACAACGAGCGTTTTGTTCATAAAAAATCAGAAAGAGGGGTTAAGGTTTTTCAGTCAAAATTTGCACATCCGGCAAGCCGCGATACAGGCCGTCGTAATCCAGACCGTAGCCAATAATAAAATGATCGTCGATTTCAAATCCGACCCAGCGCGCCCGCACCGCCTTGTCGCGCACCTTGCGTTTGCTGACGAGCACGCAGATCTCCACCCGCTTTGCGCCGAGCTTGAGCAACCGTTCCCGCACCGACGCGAGGGTCAGTCCGGTATCGAGCACGTCATCGACGATCAATACCTCCCGCCCCTTGAACGACCTCTCGATGCCATCGAGCCCGCGGATCTTGCCCGTCGACGCGGTGCCATGATAGCTCTTCACCGGCACGCACCGCACCTCATACGTCGGCGGCAACTCGCGCAGCAGATCCGCCAGAAAAAAGATCGCACCGTCCATCAAGCCCAATACGACCGGCTTCCGCTTCGCGTAGTGACTCTCGATGGCCCCGCCCAACTCCCGCACCCGCCGTGCAATGGCGCGTTGCGAAATCAACGTCTTGCCCGCTACTGTTTCCGCACCGTGCATTTTGCCACTGGATTTCATTTTCCCTACAATGAGTACTAGACCTCATGAACATCAATGCTAATTTTGAGCTTATGACCCCGGAGGCTTCCGATTCCACCGCGTGGCAGCCGTACCAACCGCGCCAGCGGCGACGTATCCTGTGCGCGTTTCCGCGCTACAGCCAATCCTTCGGCACGTTCAACCACGCCTTTCCGCTCATGGGCAATGTGAAAGGCTTCATGCCGCCGCAAGGCATCCTGCTCATCGCCGCGCTCGTCCCCAAGGAATGGGAAGTCCGCTTCATCGACGAAAATATCCGTCCCGTCACATCCGAAGATTTCGCTTGGGCCGACGTCGTCCTCACTTCCGGCATGCACATCCAGCGCAGCCAGATCAACGACCTCTGTCGTCGTGCCCACGCCGCCGGAAAACTGATCGCTCTCGGTGGTCCCTCCGTCTCCTCCGCGCCCGATTTCTATCCCGAAGCCGACATCCTCCATTGCGGCGAAGCCGGAGACAGCACCACGCGACTCTGGGAATACATCGACCGCACCATCGAGCGGCCCAGCGAACAACTCATTCTCCGCACCGTCGAACGGCTTCCGCTCACGCAATTCCCCTCGCCCGCTTATCATCTCATCGACGTGATGCAATACCTGCTCGGCAGCGTGCAATTTTCCAGCGGCTGTCCCTACACCTGCGAATTCTGCGACATCCCCGGCCTCTACGGTCGCAATCCACGCCTCAAGTCCCCCGAGCAGATCATCCACGAACTCGACCAACTCGCCGACGGCGGCGCGGTCTCCGTTTACTTCGTCGACGACAATTTCATCGGCAACCCGAAAGCCGCGCAGGAACTTCTCCCCCACCTCATCGCGTGGCAAAAAAAGCGCGACTATCAAGTGCGCCTCTCCTGCGAAGCCACGCTCAACATCGCCTCGCATATCAAAATCCTCGAGCTCATGCGCGAAGCTTTTTTCACGAATGTCTTCTGCGGCATCGAGACGCCTGAACACGGCGCACTCAAGTTCATGAAGAAGGGGCAAAACCTGCGCGCCCCCATTCTGGAATCGGTCGACACACTCAACCGCTACGGCATGGAGGTCGCCTCCGGCATCATCATGGGACTCGATACCGACACGGATCTCACTCCGCAAGCGATCATGGATTTCGCCGATCACTCCAATATCCCGATCATGACGGTGAACATCCTCTACGCCCTGCCCAACACGGCGCTTTATGACCGACTTGAAAAAGCCGGACGCCTTCTCCCCAACGCCGACAGTCGCGACTCCAATATTGAATTTCTCATCCCGTATGAAGAAGTCGAAGCCCGCTGGAAAAAAGTGATCGGTTACGTCTTCGACGCCAAAAATCTCTACGCCCGCTACCACTACAACTCCGTCCACACCTATCCCAATCGCGTTAAACCGAAAAATCCGATGGCGCAGGCCACGTGGCCCAATATCCGGCGCGGCATCGCCATTCTTGGCCGCATCCTCTGGCGTATCGGCCTCCGCTCGCCCTATCGCGCCGAATTCTGGAAAATGGCCTGGACGCAGATACGTCAGGGCAACGTGGAAAACGTCTTTCAGATCGCCATGGTCGCGCACCACCTCATCACCTACGCGCGGCAATGCGTCCGCGGCGAAATGCAATCCTCAAACTATTCCGCCCGAGCGACGGAAAAAGACGACAAGGAATTAGTGGTGGCGTAAAGAGAAGGGAGGCTGCCGCCTAAGACACGAAGAGCGGGAGCTCAGCCCTGCGCCATGCGGCGCAGCACGCTGACAACTACCCCCTGGATGGCCAATTCCTCGATCGGCTCCAAGTTGGGGTAATCCGGATTTTCCGCCTTCAAAAAGTAACCGCCATTGGCTTTCACCAGGCGCTTCAACGTGCTCTCCCCGTCTAGCAACGCTGCCACAATATCCCCTGCCCGCGCTTCCTTCTTCTCCAGTACTACCGTATCGCCGGAGAGAATGCCCGCGTCGCGCATGCTATCGCCCCGCACCCGCACCGCGAAGGCCCGTTGCGGATCGCCAATGCCCAGTGTCGCTGGCAGAAACCGCATCGTCTGCGGCGCTTCGCTGCCGTCGAAACGATCCGGCAGTCCCGCCGGGATGGAATCGAACAGCGGCAACTGCACCGTCTCGTCATCCTCCGCCTCGTTCTTCGGATTCACCAGTTGGATCCCCCGCGAATGCGCCTGCCGGATGATCAACTTTGTCGCCTCCAGCTTTTCCAGAATGTACGACACCGCCCGTGGGCTCTTGAAACCGCAATGCTCCTGAATCTCACGCACCGTTGGGGGGCGATGATTCTCGTCGGCGTAGGCTTCGATAAAATCCAGTACCATCTGGCGTGAATCCCCGGAGCGGCGTTCGGCGGTTTTCATGATTAATACTTTTGTATAATAGAGAGCCACCCGATGTCAAGCCTGCCATGGGTAATAAGAGATTATCCCTAAAATAGGGAATGGTGTCAGAGCCTACTGCTGACTTAGAATTAGTAGCGCATCGCGGGCCGATTCATACTCCTGCTCCACGTGACTACCCGCCCGCAAAATTGTCGCCGCATCGTCAACATGGCCAGCTTGTTCGATCTCCAGGCATAACGCCACCAATCGACGCGCCCCGAAATTTCCCGCACTCCCCTTCACCGCGTGCGCATGCTTTGACGCCATCTTCCAATCCTGCGCCGCGATCGCGTCGGCAAGCTTTACCAGCAACTTCGGCGTGTCATTCACGAAACTCTCCACCAATCGCTTGAACATCTCGTTCGAGCCCGGCGCGTCGAGGGAGCGCAATTGTTCCAATGCATTCACATCCAGATCCGCATTCATCTTCCATCCTCCTTTTAGAATCTCACAACCCTCAGACCTCGATAATCCTTCCATCCCGATCCAATGCCGATTCCAGCACCGAGGGAGCGACACCCCATTTGCGCGCGAAAAACTGTCTCTGCGCCCGGCACGATTCCGCGTAGTGCTGCCCGCCGCTGGTAATGCCTTCCGTGTGATGCACCACCGTCATGCGACCATCAACAATCAAATCATAACCCTCGGCCCGCACCGCCATGCCGTGATCGATATCCTCATTCTGCGTCGGTGAATAATGCAAGTCGAACATCCCCGCCCGCTCAATCGCCTTGCGCCGGTACACCACCAGAGCCCCGCTCATGAAATTCGTCAAATACAGCGACCTCCACGGTGCCATTTTCTCCTCCGGCTGATTGGAAGCCATCTTCGGATACAAGCGCAACGGTGCCACATAATTCGTCTGCCCATCCACCCGCGGCACCAACATCGCGGGCAGCACGGCCCCCGCCAACGGGAATCGCCGCAATGTCCCCACCAAATGGCGCAATCCCTCTGGCGGCAACTCCACATCATCATCCATCCGCATCACGATCGGAGCTGTGCATCGCGTTAACAGCCAGTTCAAACCAGCAGGCACGCCTATATTCACCGGGCTGCGCACCAGATCAATGAAGAATGGATAGCCCGCTCCCATCAGCTTGGAGAGATACCTTGTCACCGGCTCGCCACTGCCGTTCAATAAAAGATGCACGCGCAATCGCGGATAATTCACCTGCGACAGCTTCGACAGGCACACTTGCAATTTCGGCAGCGAATTACCCGTCAGCATGATCACCTCCACGCTCGGCTCCTCCGCGTCCCACACATCGAGTAGATCCTCGATCATCGGTCGACCAATCGGCGTCCCGTTCCATCTCTGGCGCAAATGATAAATATTCGGCACCCGCGGGTCCCATCCCCACTTCGACTGCCAATGTGAATAGGCCGGGCACTCCTCCTTGGGATACTCCACTGCGGCCTCATTCACAACCGCCGATACATCCGAGGCACAGCCCACTTCAAATCCCGCCAACCGCGCCTGCAAACACAGGTCATCGATCAACAAGTTCGGCACCCAGCCCTTTCCCTTCACCACAAAGTCCGAATCGAAACCCGCCACCTTGTCCAGCAAGGCACGCCTCACCAGCACGACGGAACCCCAAACCGATTCCACCGCGGTCACCGTCGGCGAAGCCGTCGCCACCCCGGGCATCTCCCCCCAAAAACGATTGATCCGCTCCGCCGCCAAACCAAGCGGAGTCAGAATACGACGCCCCGCTGAAAAGACCCGCACCGCACGTTCCTCAAACCATGTGAACGGCTTTAAAGTCGTCGCGCCCACAATACCCAGAGTCGGATTCACCAACATGTGCGCTTGCAGGCGATACCCCGCCTCAGTCGGATCAGCCACGTCGCCCGACACCAATAAAACATCCTTGCGACTCGAGGCAATGCCCACCAACGCCGCTTTCCAGTCGGCATCCGTCCGTGTGATAAACGTCTCAAAGTCTGCAGTCATGGTGGCGTCGCCGCATACCATCAGGCAACTCTTACCTACAACGGCACATTGCCCGGAAATAGTTAGAGCTGTCGCAATAAAAGACGGAGAGTTTTTTGATTGCGCTTGCGAAATTGAAATGAGACGCAGGCATCCATCCCCAGCGTGCGACGGAAGCCCCGGTCATTCGGGCGACTTCCCTATTGCGAGGGGACAGTCGTTTTGTTTATATCAATCACACATGGCACGATCTGATTCGAGTCCCTCCTCCCGGCGAACTTCCGCATTAGCCCCACGCCGGACCAAGCTGAGCGCCCATCATCGTTCCGGCCTGACGGAAAGCGCAGAGGACTATCTGGAGTGCATTTCCAATTTGATCCAGCGCAACGGTTTTGCCTCAGTATCGGATGTGGCGGACACCTTAGACCTAATTCGCCCCAGCGTTTCCCTGATGATCAAGCGGCTGGCGGATGGCGGCTATCTCAAGCGTGAGCCGTACCGGGGATTTGTGCTGACGCCCAAGGGTCAGACAATTGCCGAGGCGATTCAACACCGGCATGCATTGCTGACGGAATTGTTTGTCCAGATCGGGCTCGATCCGGATCAATTCCAGAATGATATCGAGGGACTGGAGCATCACCTTAGCGATGCAGCTCTGCCCCACTTTCAGAAGTTGATTCGACACCTTAAGAAACATCCGCTGGCTTAAGAGCCCGTTTACAATCTTTTCGGGGCGGCACTGGGGCCGGAAGGCACCGTAACAAAGCCTGCACCACCGCCCAGCCGCAAAATTCCGGGTGATGAGGCTGACTTGCCAAGCCAATGGAGTTGGGGTAAGATCTCTACGATTTCCATGATATCGTCTGCATTCCATAAACGAATCGTCCGTCCAGCTTCGCCTTCAAAAGCCGGGGCGATGATGTTTCGTCGCCTGGCGGGTCATGGAAACTCTTAAAAAATAAATCACAGATAACGAGTCCTCCAGTCACCGCCGAAAGTTTCCCTTCGGCGGTTTTTTATTTCCGCCCTCGGTCGAAACGTTCGGCTCACTGGAGTTTCGAAATACAAGGAAATCGATGCGAAAAATTTGGAGCGAGAGCAAGCCCACGCTGGTACTGGCCTTTCCGATGATGGCCGGGCAGCTCACCTTCATGCTGCAGGGCATGGCAGATACGCTGATGATCGGTCACGTGGGAACAGTCGAACTGGCCGCCTCGGCATTCGTCAATGTATTGATGACAGTGCCAATCGTGGTCGGCGCGGGACTGTCTTCCGCAGTCTCGGTCCAGGTATCCCATGCTTACGGCGCCAGTGATCATCGTGGCATAGGGGAGGCTGTGCGCCATGGTGTGGCGTGGGCCGCGGCATTGGCCGTGGTGGTCACGGCTTTTTTATGGAGTTTGATTCCAGTATTGGGCTGGTTTGGGCAACCGGAGGAAGTCGTGGCCAAGTCGCCGCCGTTTCTGTTTTGGATGGCCGCCTCGATGATGCCGATGATGTTGACAATGTCGCTGAAGAGTTACAGCGAGGGGCAGAACAAGGTGTGGCCTGTGTTCTGGATTTTGGCCGGTAGCGTGTTGTTGAATATTATTCTCAACTGGTGGCTGATTTTCGGCGGTCTCGGCGTGCCCCCGCTTGGGCTCACCGGGACCGGATTGGCGACATTTCTGGCGCGATCCATTGCGCTCGCAGTGCTCTGGTGGTATTTGCATGCAGAGGAGCATTTCGAGGAGAACCGGCCGGAGCGATGGCTGGCGAAGCTGGATCACGCCGAGATGTGGCGGCTGGGCGTGATCATGGTGCCGATCATGGGGCAAATGCTGCTGGAGATGAGTGTCTTTGCGCTCACGGCGGTGATGCTCGGCTGGCTCGGCGCGGTGCCACTGGCGGCGCATCAAGTAGCCATCACCTGCGCGGCGACAACTTTCATGCTGCCGCTAGGATTGTCGCTGGCTTTGACGATTCGCGTCGGACAAGCTGTAGGCTCCGGGGAACGGGACCGTGCTGGGGCGATCATTCTCGGCGCGCACACATTGAGCCTGGTGATCATGGGCGTGACGGCGGCAGTCTTCTGCATTTTTCGCGAACCAATCGCGCGGGCCTTCACCAGTGATGCGCCCGTCGTGGCAATGGCGTCATCGTTGCTCGTGCTGGCAGCCATTTTTCAACTCTTCGATGGAGCCCAGGTAGTGAGCATCGGCGCGCTGCGCGGACTGAAGGATGTGCGCGCCCCAGCCGTTCTGGCAGGAGTTTCGTACTGGGGCATCGCCATGCCCCTCGGCGCATGGCTGTGCTTCGGCGTGAAATGGGGAGCCGTGGGTTTCTGGATAGGCCTGGCTACCGGACTCGCCTTCGCCGCGGTGGTGCTGACCACTCGGGTCTGGGTGAAATTAAGGGAATAGGAAGTCCGCAGATTTCGCCGATTCACACAGATTAAAAAGACAAAAAGCGTTATCAGAAAGAAGGACCACCAAAATCACTTACTTGAATTTCCGAAAAAGCCTTTAAAAAAGCTGCTTCCATCGGCGAAATCTACGGACTTCCCTCTTATTCGCGCGGAAATTCAACCCGTAGCGCCGTGGCTGCAGCGAGTCGCTGCAGGTAATCCGCTCGCGGAATTTCGAACGCACCGAGTCGTTCGGTCAGCGGAGAAAGCACCTGCGTGTCAAAGAGCTGAAAGCCCGCATCGCGCAAGCGGAAGAGCAGATGCGTGAGCGCGATTTTCGAGGCATCCGTCTCGCGGTGAAACATCGATTCCCCAGCAAAGAATCCGCCGATGCACACTCCGTATACGCCGCCGACAAGTTTGCCTTCCTTCCACGCCTCCACGCTGTGCGCATGGCCTGCGCGATGAAGCGCCGTGTAGGCGGCTATGAAGGCCGGGCTGATCCAGGTCGTTTCGCGACCGGGCGCAGGCTTCGAGCAATTCTGGATCACACTCGCGAAATCGCGGTCGAAGGTCAGCTCGAACGGCCGCTTCTTCATTTTATCCGCGAGGCGACGCGGAGGCTGGTAGGTCTGCAGATCAAAAATCGCGCGGGGATGCGGCGACCACCACGTGATCGGTTCGTCCGTCCACGGAAAAATACCCGAGCGATAGGCCAGCAGAAGTCGCGGCACGGACAAATCCCCCCCAATGGCCAGCAAACCGTCGCGATTGCAACGGTTCGTGTCAGGGAACTGAATTTGTTCGGGATGCAGAAGAACCATTTCAACCTATTATCGTAATTTCAAAATCGAAAAGGCAAAGCGGAAAGCAAGCCATCGGTTGACGTTGACGGTTGATGGCCACTGCGCCATAAAGCAGTTCATGGGTATATGGATTCTGGGGTGGATTTCTGCGTTATTGCTGGTAACGATAACGGGCTTTTTTGCTCGAGATAAAAAGTGGTATCCCATCTTGTGGATTCCAGCGGTTGGATCTCTTGGCGCCTTCGGTTGGTTGGTTGCGGCCTCTTTATGGGTCGCGCGGGAACACTACTCTAGGATATTTTTTATATTTCTGGTGCAGATCTCACCGATTTTGGTTCTTTTTGGGATGTTGCTTTGGAAACGCCCGCGCGTCTGGAGCCTGTGGCTCTCAACGGCTGGGGTAGCATTTTTTCTGGGAGCTTGGGCGCTTCTTTTCATATTCACCACGGAAACGGTTCGTGTCTGCGTGACGTACCCAAATGGTGAGCCGGTTCGGAATGTGGCGGTTCTTGCGGAGCATTCAAGTAAGTTAATCATTTCGAATTTTTCGTCCGCGATAACCAATTCCGATGGTGAAGCGGTGTTTTATCCGACGAAGCATCGCTATCTCACCAACGATTATCGCGGCTTCACCGCCTTTCTTCTATATAATGGTTCGATTGTTTACTTGAATATGACGCAAGGCGAAGACTCTCCAAAAAGAGAAATATGTGTTTCCTGGCCGCTTATGCCCAATGGACAAGAGGATGCCACCGAGCAGCAGAGAGTGCGCGCTTTTGTATCGAACCGCGATGTCTGGACGATCCCTTTAGTAGTGCAACGGCCTGGGCAGTTTGGTGACAAAGGATTGGCCGCTCTGTGGAAAAAACAGTGGCCGGATGGAGAGATTCGCGATTTGACCTTGGGCGTTACTCGAAATATGGAAGCGTTTCTGGAGAGGTACCAGAGTTGCAAGACGTCCACTAGCTATGAGGAATTTGTGGATTTAAGTGTAATCGCGTCCCTTTTAAAGACGGTCGATTCTTTGCAGCGAGACAGTCGCAATAGCAATGCGAACGAAATACGCGGACAGGTTTGCGAGTATTTAATGGGTACAGATCCCAAAGATTCAGAGCGGAGACGAGACGTGTTGCGCGAGTATGCCCAGACTCGCGCCGATCAGATGATTCAGTGGTTGAAGCCATCCCTGACGCATGGAGAATATGGATTTCGCACATTGCAAGCGGTGGGGCCGCTAGCGAGGGCTTCCGGAGCACAATTTGCGGAGCTTTATACCCAGAGTGATGACGAGGCAAAGGAAGCTTTCCTGAATTCTTTAGGACACATAGTCCCGGAGCCCAAGGACATTTTATTCCTACTGGAGATAGAGGACGTTCCTAGCGCGTCCCAAGGATTTTCAGTTGCTCTAGGATGTCGGTCTCGCAAAGACATTGATGCGGATTGGGCAGTGATTCAGGCTTGGATTGACGCGCATACTGGAAAACTGACTCCAGATCAGATTGAGTCGATCAAAGCGGAATTGAAAGATCGAAGAAGGTAAAGGTTGCTTCTTCAAAGGTCGAGGGGCCTCAAACTTTAATAATCTGAATAAAGGAGGGACGAAATGGTGTGGAAGATTGAGTATTTTTTTGGACGGACATGAAACTTAATTCGATTAGTCTCAACGCAGTATAAGCCTATTTAATAAAGTTATTCTGTAGGAAGTCGGGGAATTGTGCTGAAAACTCGTTGCAATTGCGGCGCTTTTCCGCAACGATGAACAGACGTCTATGGATACCGATCTTTCATCGGGCTCGGCTACGGATAGCCTTTCGCCCGCTCTCGCTCAGAAATTGTCTCTTCTCACCACTGGAACCTTTTGCTTTCACCGTAGTTGGGGTTACGGCCTGATCAAGGAAGTCACGGATGATGGTCGCCTGATCATCGATTTCTCCAGCAAGTCTGGTCACGCCATGCAGGCGCAGTACGCCGCCGAATCCCTCACCGCACTCGCACCGGATCATATCTATGTGCAGAAGGCGACCGATTTGGAAAACCTCAAGAAACGGATTGCCTCGGACCCCGTGGCGGTCGCACGTCAATGTATCCTCAGTCTTGGTGACAAGGCGACCGCGCAGGCAATTGCGGAAGAGCTTTCGCCCTCCGTCATTCCCGCCAGTGCTTACAAAAAATGGTGGGATTCCTGCAAGCGCGCACTCAAGAAGGATGGCCATTTCTACATCCCCTCTCGCAAGACAGAAGCCCTCCGTGTGCTCGACGCCCCTGCGGCGCTGGGCGAACAGGCGCTCGAAGCCTTCCGCAGCGCGGTGGGTCCGAAAGCGATTCTCGCGTCACTCGATACGCTGCGCAAGTACTGGAGCGAGTTGAAGAATGATGCGCTGGCCGACGAAGTTTTGGCCGCGATCAACCAGACCATTGCCAAGATTCCCCGGACGCAACTTGCCTCGGCCATCGAACTGGCCATTGCCCGCGATGAATTTCTCACCGAAGCCGGACGCCCGAAGGAACAGGGACCGCTGTCGGTGGTAACCTTGACGCCGAAAACGGCCGATGAGTTCAGCGAAATTCTCGAAGAGCTGCCCGGCCTGAAGCAGGTCAAGCTCATGAAGAGCTTGAAGGCGGATCTCGGCGAATACTGGTCCGAGCTGTACGTCGGCATTCTCTCCCGCGCCAATGGCCGCGTGACGGAAGCCATCGTGGAAGCGTTTGTGGAAGACGGTCGCGCCGACGAAATTTTCGCCGCTGTCAACCGCCTTCTGCGCGAACGCAGCATCACCTGCGACTTCATGTTCTGGTTCTGTAAGTCGCGACTGGATATTTTCAAGGATCTGTTCGAACCGCACCTGATCATGGCGATTCTGTCGGTGCTCGAAGCCGATCAGTTCTCCGATTACAAGAAGGGCACCAAGCTGTATGAACTCATCCTCAGCGACAAGGAGCTGATCTCCGCGATCCTGAAGGCCGCGCCGTTTGAAGACGTCCGCGACGTCACCCGCGCGATCCTCCTCAGCCCCGTGTTCGAGGAACTCGACAAGCGTTCGCTCCTGGCAACGATTGTAAAACTCTTCCCCGAAGTGCAGAGCATGATCATCGGCGGTGAAAAGACGACCGAAGACGCCGCCCTCATCGTCTCGTGGGAGAGCCTCACCCGCCGCAAGGCCGAGCTCGAGGAAATCGTCAACAAGAAGATTCCCGAAAACTCCAAGGAAATCGGCATCGCCCGTTCCTATGGCGACTTGCGGGAAAACCACGAGTTCAAGGCCGCCAAGGAAATGCAAACCGTGCTCATGCGCCGCAAGGCCGAGCTGGAGCAGATGCTGACCCGCGCGCAGGGTACCGACTTTGCCAATGTGGACACCAAGGAAGTCAACATCGGCACCAAGGTCACCTTCGTCGACAACGAAAGCAAGGCCGTCTCCACCTACACCATTCTCGGCGCCTGGGACAGCGACGTGCAGCAGGGAATCATTTCCTATCTGACGCCGGTGGCCAAGGCCCTCTTCAAGCGCGAAGTGGGAGAAGTCATCACCCTGCCGACGGAAACCGCCGGCGAACGCAAGGTCACGATCCAAAAGATCGAAGCCTACAAAAAATAACCCCTTTGACAGCCATTACGTCAAAACAACCCTTAAACCTTAACCTAGAAAGTCATGTCAGACACATCCATCGTTAAAATCATTGGTCGTCAAGTGCTCGACTCCCGTGGCAATCCCACGCTCGAAGCCGAAGTTCAACTCGAATGTGGTGCCCGCGGCCGCGCCATCGTTCCCTCCGGCGCCAGCACGGGCGAAAACGAAGCCCTCGAACTGCGCGACGGCATCAAGACCCAGTACCTCGGCAAAGGTGTCACCAAGGCCGTGGCGAATGTCAACAAGCTCATCGCCGCTGAACTGATCGGCCACGACGCGCTCGACCAGACCGGCGTGGATCGCCTCATGCTCGCCCTCGACGGCACGAAGACCAAGAAGAAGCTCGGCGCGAACGCCATCCTCGGCGTCTCCCTCGCCACGGCCATCGCCGCGGCGGACGCCCTCGGCCAGCCCCTCTACAAGTACGTTGGTGGCACGAACGCCAAGGTTCTCCCCGTTCCGCTCGCGAACGTGTTGAACGCCGGCGCGCACTCGGACGCCCCGATCGACTTCCAGGAATTCATGATCGTCCCCAAAGGCGCCCCGACCTTCAGCGAAGGTATCCGTTACGGCACCGAAGTCTTCCACGCCCTCAAGAGCGTGCTGCACGATCGCGGTCTCAGCACCGGTGTTGGTGACGAAGGCGGCTTCGCTCCGAACCTCAAGTCCGCAGACGACGCTCTCGAATGCATCGCCCTCGCGGTCAAGAAGGCCGGTTACAAGCTCGGCAAGGACATCTTCCTCGCCCTCGACGTCGCTTCCAGCGAGTTCTTCGACAAGACCTCCAAGAAGTACGTCTTCAAGAAGTCGGACGGCAGCAAGCGCACCGCCGCTGAACTCGTCGCCTACTACCAGGAACTTCAGAAGACGTACCCGATCATCTCGATCGAAGACGGTTGCGCCGAAGGCGACTGGGCCGGCTGGAAAGAAATCACCACCCAGATGGGCTCGAACACGCAGCTCGTCGGCGACGATCTCTTCGTCACCAACGTCGAATTCCTCAAGAAGGGCATCGACCTCGGCGTGGCGAACTCGATCCTCGTCAAGGTGAACCAGATCGGTTCCCTCACCGAAACCCTCGACGCCGTCGAGATGGCTCACCGCGCCGGTTATACCAGCGTCATGAGCCACCGCTCGGGCGAGTCCGAGGACAGCACCATTGCCGACCTCGCTGTTGCCTGCAACTGCGGCCAAATCAAGACCGGTTCGTTCTCGCGCAGCGACCGCCTTGCAAAATACAACCAGCTGATTCGCATCGAAGAAGAACTGGGCGCGGCTGCTGTTTATGGAGGGTCGATCTAAATTTTTAGATCCGTCCAAAGTTCCGCTTAAGCAGCGGATGGATGGCAACATCTGGGCGACGCTCGTACAGGTCACCCAGATGTTGCTCATTCTTGCCGTCTTTGCCGCCATGGTGCTTTGCTTCCTGCCGGTCATTCAGACCAGCCAGAAGCTCCAAGCGGAAAAGGCGAAGATCGCCCGGGAAATCGCCCAGGCCATGGAGACCAATCGCCGTCTCCAGCTCGAAGTCGAGCAACTCAAAAACAATCCACTCTACATTGAGCGCAACGCCCGCGACCGCCTCAATCTCGGTCGTCCCGGCGAAGTCATTTTTCGTTTCGATCCCTATCAAAATACCCCCGCCGCCAACTCGCCGGGAGGGAACTGATTCCATTATGTCACTGGGGGGGCGGGACACTCAGAAGTTGCCGGACGTAGCGGGACGCTACGAACTCCAGAAGGTTATTGGCACTGGGGGCCTCAGCACCGTCTACGAGGCATTCGATCGTCAACTGAACCGCACGGTCGCGCTCAAGCGCATGAACCGCGCGGACGATCAGAACGAGCGCAATCTCATCGAGCAGGCGTGGCGTGAATCCATCGCTGCCGCGAATCTCAAGCATCCCAATATCGTCCGCGTCTACGACCTCGGCTTCGATGCCACCGGCGCCTACATCGTCATGGAGCTCATCGAAGGCGAGAGCCTGGAGCAAGTACTCGAACGTGGCCCACTGCAACTGATCGACTTCCTCCATTTTACCGATGAGACGTTGCGCGCGCTCGAAGTGGCACACGAGCACGGTATCGTCCACCGCGACATCAAACCGGGCAACTTCATGCTCGAGCACCTCGGCTCGCCTTTGGGATTCACCGTCAAGATTCTCGACTTCGGCCTCGCAAAGTACGTCAACGCACCGCGACCGCAATCGACCGATCAGATGAATTCCATCATGGGTTCCATCTATTACATGGCTCCGGAACAGTTCAGTCGCAAGCCGGTCGATCACCGCACCGATCTCTACGCTTTCGGCTGCGTGGTCTACGAAATCCTGACCGGATACAATGTCTTCTACGGCGACGCCGTTTCGCAAATCATCCACTCTCACCTCTACGATCATCCCGCGCCGCTGCACCAACTCCGGCCCGAGATCAGTCCCCAACTGGAAACGTGGGTGATGACCTTCCTCGAGAAGAATCCGCTGCACCGTCCCCAGTCCGCGCTCGAAGCGCTGAAGACGCTTCCGCCCTTGGAAGATTGCGCGGCGGTGTAGCGCTCAAATGATATGAAATGGGATTCTGAGCTTAGTAGTGGACTCGTCGCTGGATTGACTGTTGCACTGACGGCTCTGATTGCGAATTGGCTGATGAAAAGTGCGAAACAAGATCCTGCGCAAGACTCAGGAAAATGGATTCTTGACTATGGTTTACCGATGAAGGGCGTATCTATTATTTTTATTCTGATATTCTTGGGCATACTCGTTGGAGCGTCACAGGCTTCACCCAAGGACCATCTGGCAGCAGCTTTAGCCGTTGTGTTATTCGCGGTGATTACGATACCCCTTGCTTTAGAGTCCTTTTTTGTTCGTATTGCATTTGATGATCAGTTTATTTACTGCTTCAGCCCGTGGCGCTCAAACCGCCAGATACCTTGGAGCGCAATTTATAAGCGGCGTTTTTCTCAATCCATGCAGTGGCATATCATAGAAACAAATAGTTACGGATATATTAGAGTTCCTGTTTTTCTTTCAGGTGTTTTGACTTTTCTCAATCGAGTTGATCAAGAGCTGAAGAATCGTTAATCAAGGAGCAGTGAATGTTTGCCCGCATTTTACCATTCACTACTTTGGGTCAGCTTAGACTGGCGATACTTCTTCTTTTATTGCTCGTGGTCGCTTACTTCTCGCAAGCGCAGGTGATTGCTTATCGCTTGGGTTATACCCCGGAGCAATTGACCGGGTGAGCCTATTAGAGCCAGAGGAAGAGTTAGTATCTGGATGATTTGGGTTATAGTTGGTTGTGGGTGATTTGTCCATCGGTGACGCAGGGAGGGCGAAGCCCGAGCGGAGTCAGCGATGGATCGGTTGATTGTG